>CAVXZK010000019.1:0-32713 GCA_963766365.1 uncultured beta proteobacterium | reverse complement strand
TCCCTGACCCCACCAAAAAACGATGTATCCCGACCTGAGCAGGTTGGTGGGGCTAGGATCACTGCCCCGCCAAACGAACGGGCCCGCACGGGCCCGTTTGCTTTTCTGGCCTCGATGGCCACGTTCTCCGCCGTGCCCGCAAAGCGGTCGAGGGCTCCTGAAACACCTCGTTCCGCGCTCCTGTGAGGGCCTCGGACGTGGCCCGGCTTGGTGCGCCGCAGCACCGATTCCTGGTTCGCTGTCAGGGTTGTGTAAGCGCAGCCAAATACCGTCCGCGCGGGTGAGCCAAATGACCTAGTCAGAAGAACAACAAGACACGCGCCGCGGGGACAGGATAAATGGGAAACAAGAACATCGAATCGGTGATGCAGGAGCACCGGGTGTTTCCACCCAGTGTTGAGTTCGTCAAGCAAGCGAACGTATCCGGCATGAACGCCTACGAGGCGATGTGCGCGCAAGCCGAGCAGGATTTCACGGGTTTCTGGGGCAAGCTGGCGCGCGAACACCTCAGCTGGAGCAAGCCGTTCACGACGGTCCTGGACGAGTCGAACGCTCCGTTTTACCAGTGGTTCCCCGACGGCGAACTGAACGCCTCGTACAACTGCCTCGATCGCAACCTGAGCAACGGCAATGCCGACAAGGTTGCGATCATCTTCGAGGCCGACGACGGCACAGTCACGAAGATCACCTACCGCGACCTGCACAAGGAAGTCTGCAAGCTCGCGAATGCACTGAAGCATCACGGCATCAAGAAGGGCGACCGCATCCTGGTTTACATGCCGATGTCGATCCAGGTCGTGGTCGCGATGCAGGCCTGCGCGCGCATCGGGGCTACGCATTCGGTCGTCTTCGGCGGCTTCTCGGCGAAGAGCCTTCAGGAACGGATCATCGACGCCGGCGCCACCGAGGTCATCACCGCGGATGGCCAGTTCCGCGGCGGCAAGGAAATCCCGCTCAAACCGGTGGTGGACGAAGCATTCGCGATGGGGGGCTGCGAGGGCGTCCGCAACGTGATCGTCTACAAGCGCACCGGCAGCAACGTGCCGATGCAGGCGCCGCGCGACAAGTGGTGGGACGACGTCGTCAAGGGCCAGCCGGAGACCTGCGAACCGACCTGGGTGAACGCCGAGCATCCGCTGTTCATCCTGTACACGTCGGGCTCGACCGGCAAGCCGAAGGGCGTGCAGCACTCGACCGGCGGCTACCTGCTGTGGGCGATCCTCACGATGAAGTGGACGTTCGACTACAAGCCGAGCGACGTCTTCTGGTGCACGGCCGACGTCGGCTGGGTGACCGGACATACCTACATTACGTATGGCCCGCTCGCTGTCGGCGCCACCGAGGTGATGTTCGAGGGCATTCCGACCTATCCGGACGCCGGACGCTTCTGGAGAATGATCCAGGATCACAAGGTCAGCGTTTTCTACACGGCGCCGACCGCTATCCGGTCGCTGATCAAGGCCAACGAGGGCCAACCGGCGACACATCCCACCAAGTACAACCTGTCGGGACTGCGCATACTCGGCACGGTGGGCGAGCCGATCAATCCCGAAGCGTGGATGTGGTACCACACCAACGTGGGCGGTGGCCGCTGCCCCATCGTGGATACCTGGTGGCAGACCGAGACCGGTGGTCATCTGATCACGCCGCTGCCGGGCGTCACGCCGACCGTGCCCGGTTCCTGCACGCTGCCGCTGCCCGGAATCATGGCGGCGATCGTCGACGAGACCGGGCATGACGTGCCGAACGGGCAAGGTGGCCTGCTGGTGATCAAGCGTCCGTGGCCCGCCATGATCCGCACGATCTGGGGTGATCCGGAGCGGTACAAGAAGTCGTACTACCCGGAGGAACTCGGCGGCAGGCTGTACCTGGCCGGCGACGGTTCGATCCGCGACAAGGAGACCGGCTACTTCAAGATCGTCGGTCGCATCGACGACGTGCTCAACGTCTCCGGCCACCGCATGGGGACGATGGAGATTGAATCCGCGCTGGTCTCGAACCCGATCGTTGCCGAAGCCGCCGTAGTCGGTCGCCCGGACGACATGACGGGCGAAGCCATCTCGGCGTTTGTCGTGCTCAAACGGGCGCGGCCGACCGGCGAAGAGGCGCAGAAGATCGCCAGGGAACTGCGCGACTGGGTCGGCAAGGAGATCGGACCGATCGCCAAGCCCAAGGACATCCGCTTCGGCGACAACCTGCCGAAGACCCGATCCGGAAAGATCATGCGGCGCCTGCTGCGTTCGATCGCCAAGGGCGAGGAGATCACGCAGGACGTGTCGACGCTCGAAAATCCGGCCATCCTGGACCAGCTAAAGGTGACGCTGTAGCCGGCCGGATTTCGTCGAGGCCAACGTGAGCGGAGCGAACGTTAAGAGAGAGAACGTGAGCTGCCGGAGACAAAATCCGGCGATCCTGGACAAGTTGAAGGAGACGCCGTAGTTGCGGCTGAGGCGGTGTTGGAGGCAGACGGGGGCGACGAGCCCTGCATGAGAAGTCGTACGGTCCCGGCGAGGTCAGAACATACTGACCCGCCGGGAGAGCGCGCGGTGGTCGTGCTGAAGCGCTGCGGGATGTAGTCCGTGTCGGATGCAGCGTGCAGGTGGGTACGCTCTCGACGCCGAAAAGGATGGGAATGGCTTTCGCGTTGCTGCTGGTCCAGACGTTGGTGTTGGTCGCGGGGCTTGCCCTGCTCGGCCAGGGCCTCGTCGGCGTCTTCAACTGGCCGCGTCGTCGCCAGAACCTCGTCTATCGGCTGTTCGAAGTCATCGCCAGCCCCGTCGTCAAGCTGCTCCGCCTCATCACGCCCAAGATCGTGCTGGACCGGCACATTCCGATTGCTGCGTTCATGGTGCTCTTCTTCGCCTACTTCTGGCTGGGATTCGAGCACCGCTCCGCGTGCCGCGCTGACACCACACAGGCCGGGTGTGAAAAGTGGGCGGCTGCGTGGAGTGGTGGGACGGTGAAGCAATGACCCGGCTGGCGCGCAACCTGAAGCTGTGGTGGCTGCAGCGCCGAGCCAGTGCCGCAATCATTTTCAAGCAGACGCCGGAGGCCGTGCGTACCTACCGCGAAATACTCGAGGTCGACCCGCGCAACGAGATGGCCGGGCTGATGCTCGGTAACCTGCTTGCGGAAGCGGGCGACCGCGCCGGTGCCGTGGCCGAGTTGGAGCGCGTGACGGCGACCAATCCATCGCACGCCGACGCCTGGTTCAACCTGGGCTACCTGCATGACCAGGCAGATTGGCTCGCCGACGCCGAGCGGTGCTTTCGCCAGGCCGTGAAACTGCGCCCGTCCCTCGACCGGGCCTGGTATGGACTGGGCCTGGTGCTGATCCGCGACGGCCGTCTGACTGAAGCGGTTGATGCGCTGAAGCAGACCATCAAGTTGCAGCCGTACAGCCCCTACGGTTACTACCAGCTTGGACTCACCTATCACCACCTTGGCCGCAGAGAAGACGCCTGGCGCGTCCACAAGCAGCTGGAGGAATTCGAGCCGAAGTTTTCTGCGACGCTGAAGCGCGATCTCGAATGCACGGTTCCACAGGCGGTTAATCGCAGTAGCGAAGTGTCATCAACCCAGGAGGAGAAGGCAGTACACAGCACCTGAATCAGGAGACGAAGGACAACGAAGGAGAAAACATGCAGCTGACTGAAAAACACAAGGAGTACTGGAACAGGAATCTGCGGATCACCGCGATCCTCCTGCTCATCTGGTTCGTCGTCACTTATGTGATGGCGTACTTCGCAATACCGCTGGCCGAGATCAACTTCTTCGGCTGGCCGCTGTCGTTCTACATGGCGGCGCAGGGATCCCTGATCATCTACGTATTGATCATCTGGTATTACCAAAAGTACATGCGCAAACTCGACGTCGAGTATGGCGTGGAAGAAGGAGCCGAATGATGAGCACTAGTGTCAGTTCGAATCGTGCCTTCTTCAACCAGCTGAAGAAGTACTACACCTGGTACACAGGGGGATTTGCGGCGTTCGTCATCGTGCTCGCAATACTGGAGCAACTTGGGCTGCCGCGCGTGTGGATCGGTTACACGTTCCTGTTTGCCACCATCGGCCTGTATGCCGGCATCGGCATCATGAGCCGCACGGCAGACGTCGCCGAGTACTACGTGGCGGGCCGGCGTGTGCCAGCGCTGTTCAACGGCATGGCCACCGGCGCGGACTGGATGTCGGCTGCATCGTTCATCGGCATGGCCGGTACGTTGTATCTCTCCGGTTTCGACGGACTCGGGTTCGTTGTCGGCTGGACCGGCGGCTACGTGCTGGTCGCGCTGTTCCTGGCGCCGTACCTGCGCAAGTTCGGGCAGTTCACGATTCCGGACTTCCTGGGTGCGCGCTACGGCGGCAACATCCCGCGTTCGATCGGCATCTTCGCCGCAATCTTGTGCTCCTTCACCTACGTGGTGGCGCAGATCTACGGTGTCGGCATCATCACCGCGCGCTTCACAGGGGTCGAGTTCGGCGTCGGCGTGTTCCTGGGCCTCGCCGGTATCCTGGTCTGCTCGTTCCTGGGCGGCATGCGCGCAGTGACGTGGACGCAGGTGGCGCAGTACATCATCCTGATCGTGGCCTACATGATCCCGGTGGTATGGCTTTCGGTGAAGATCACCGGCATTCCGTTGCCGCAGATGGTCTATGGCCAGGTCCTGCAGAAAGTCACCGCCAAGGAAAAGGAACTGACGGCCAACCCCGGTGAAGTGGCGGTCCGCGATATCTTCAAGAAGAATGCCGCGGACGCCAAGGCGCGCATCGATGCGCTGCCAGCATCATGGGAGCAGGGTCGTGCAGCTGTGGCGCAGAAGGTCGAGGACCTGAAGGCGGCGAACGCTCCGGTCGCGGAAATCCGCGCGGCTGAGAAGTCGCTTGCCGATTATCCGAATACCGCTGACGCCGCGAAGACCGCCTGGACCGCGCAGGTCGCGTCCAACACGCGGAAGTCGGCACCGCCATCTCCGCATGCCACGCCTTATCCGACCACCAAGACCGGAGAGGCCGGCGAGAAGGAGCGCGAGACCAAGCGCAACAACTTCCTCGCACTGACCTTCTGCATGATGTTCGGCACGGCAGCCTTGCCGCATATCCTGATGCGGTACTACACGACACCGTCGGTACAGGAGGCGCGGGTATCGGTGTTCTGGTCGCTGTTCTTCATCTTCTTGCTGTATTTCACGGCTCCGGCACTGGCGGTGCTCGTGAAGTACGAGGTCTACCACAACGTCGTCGGATCGTCGTTCGCGAACCTACCAGCGTGGGTGGCTGCCTGGTCCAAGATCGATCCATCGTTGATGGCGATCTCCGACATCAACAAGGACGGCATCGTGCAACTGGCGGAAATGACGCTCGGTGGCGACATCATCGTGCTGGCAACCCCTGAGATCGCGGGCCTCCCATACGTGATTTCCGGCCTGGTGGCAGCCGGTGGCCTGGCGGCGGCGCTTTCAACGGCCGACGGTCTGCTGCTGACGATCGCCAATGCGTTGTCGCATGACCTCTACTACAAGATGATCAACCCGAACGCGGCCACCCAGAAGCGGGTGATGATCTCCAAGATCCTGCTTCTGATCGTTGCTCTCTTTGCCGCATGGGTGACATCGCAGAAACCTGGAAACATCCTGTTCCTGGTCGGCGCGGCGTTCTCGATGGCGGCTTCCGCATTCTTCCCCGCCCTGGTCCTGGGCGTGTTCTGGAAGCGTGCGAACAGGTATGGTGCCGTCGCCGGCATGATTGCAGGTCTCGGGGTCTGTCTGTACTACATGCTGCATACCTATCCGCAGTTCATCCAGTGGTTCGGCACCACGAAGATGGATCTGTGGTGGGGCATCGCGCCGATCTCTGCCGGCGTCTTCGGTCTGCCGGTCGGACTGATCACGATTGCGGTCGTGAGCATGCTGACTCCGGCGCCGAACCGCGAGGTGCAGGAGTTCGTCGAGCACGTGCGGTACCCGAGTCTGCATGGAGACACGGTCGAGACACTCGCCCGTTGATTCAAGCGGTACATAGTCTTGGAGCCCGCGGTTCGCCGCGGGCTTTTTTTTGAAGGGTCCCCGGCCGATATAATCCGCAGCCCTGGAAGGAGAGATGGCCGAGCGGTTGAAGGCGCACGCCTGGAACGCGTGTATAGGTGAAAGCCTATCGTGGGTTCGAATCCCACTCTCTCCGCCATACAAACGGCCCCTCGCGGGCCCTTTCCATTTGGCGGAACGGCGTTGGCGAGCGGCCACGCGAGCTCGTCAGGCCGCCACGCGGCGCGAAGGGACAAGGCGACTGGATCGCCGGGCAATCCCACTCTGCAGCGAAGTGTTCCCGCATCGCAGCTTTCCGTAACAGTCGCGTTCCCTCGGCAGATTGGTGTAATTCGGTATCCCGCGCATTGGTGGTGTTCGCCAGGTGCGCGATGCATGAAGTGACCGGTACGCTCACTCGGTTCGTGCCGCATCCTGCGGCTGTTTGCCTTGCATGAGTCGCCCGTCGTGTCTGCAGTGACATCCAACGAGCTTGAGCAGGTTGTTGCCAAGGTGATGGACGGGCGCAGCGATGCTGCGCGCGAGATGCTGCTGGAGGGCCTTGACCGGGCACGGATCGCGAACGACCGCCCGCTCGAAGCACGCCTGCTGGGGCGGCTTGCAGGTCTTGAGATCCGTCTCGGGGAGTACTCGGCGGCGGATGCCCATGCCATCCGCGCCGCCAAGCTGCATGCCGCCGAGGGTGACAGCAGCGGACAGGTCGCGGCGCTCACCTATGCAGTGCTCGCATGTGCCCAGCTGCGCCGGTACGACGACGCCTACGCGGCGGCCTTTGCCGCCCACGATGTCGCCGTTCCGGGCACGCGGCCCGAAGTGCGCCTCATGGCAACGCGTGCGCTGGGGGCTGCGCACGCTGCGGCGGGCTCGTATGAAGATGCACTGCAGCTCTTTGCGAGGATGATCGACATCGCGCGCGAGGAGCGTGTCCCAGCATGGGAGCGCACCGCGCGCACCGACTGGCTGATCATCAACCTGGGGTGGTTGACTGACCCGGCTGCGCTGCATGGTTCCGCGCCGGATCGCGAGCACCTGACGATGCTGCAGGGGTGGGCGGAGAACCTGCTGAACCAGACTTCGGACGTCTCGGCGGAGGTCCAGTTGCGCGAGCGCGCTGCGCACCAGGCGGTGCTGGCGCAGATACACGTGGCGCTCGGCAACGGTGCTGCATCCCGCGAGGCGATCGACGCGGTGATGCGGGACGCCGTGCACCTGGGCTGGTCACACGGTCTTGCGGAGGGCGCTGTGGTCGAGGCGGATGTCTTCCTGCTCGAGGGCGAACCCGTGCGGGGCGCGGAGAGCGCGCGTCGCGCCATCGAACTGGCACAGAACTTCGACCTGCTGGTGGTCGAAGGCAAGGCCCACGATGTGCTTGCGCGCTGCGCCGAGGCCGCGGGTGATCACGCTACCGCGGTCAGGGCGCTGCGCCGGCATATGCAGGTGACCCGCGAGATCCTGCGCCAGCGCAGCGAGAACCGGGTTCGCGTCGAGCGCTGGCGTGAATCCCTGAAGCAGCGCGAACAGCTCGACACGCTGAGCGCAGAAGCCAGTTCATTCCGCGAGCTGTCGTTGCAGGACCCGCTGACGGGGCTCGCCAATCGCCGGGCGCTCGAACCCCTGGTTCAGGATGCGCTGGCCGAACTGCGTGCCGGTGGCCGGCCATTCGCGTTGGCGGTTCTCGACATCGATCAGTTCAAGAACATCAACGACCGCCATTCGCACGTTGTCGGCGATTCCGTCCTCAGGGCTCTCGGCGGTCTGCTGCGTGAAACGTTGCGCGGCGCCGACTTTGCGGCACGGACCGGCGGCGATGAACTGGTCGTCCTGTTCGCGGAAGCCACGCTGTCCGAGGCGATCGCGGCGGCGGAACGGGTCCGCCAGGCGATCAGCGCGCACGAGTGGAGCGAACTCGCGGAAGGGCTGCAGGTCTCCGTCAGCATCGGCGTCACGGCGGCGCGTCCGGAGGATGCGGTCGAATCTCTGATGCGTCGCGCCGACGGTCTGATGTACGCGCGCAAGCCTGCCTGAGGCCGCACGCGGCGCGTCAGGCGCGGAAGGTCAGTTTCCAACTATTGGGCCACGCTTAGCGCACGGCGGCGACGGCCTCTACGCCCGGCTGCTGCCCGAGCCGCTCCGCGCATTGCGAAGCCTCGGGAACGCGGCTCGTCGGGCGGACGGCATAGGTGACGGTGTCTGCGCTTGCGGACTTGGCGATGTAGATCACGTCACAACCGGTTGCTGTCGACAGCGCGAAGGCTCCCTGCGGATTTGGCGGAATACGCGCCGGCTGGATCTTCACGTCGTAGTTCTGGGCGCCGGGAATCCGCGCCTCCGTTGTGCCCGGCCTGGCACTGGTGGAGCAGCCGCCTGCCAGAGCTGCGACCACTGCGATGACGGCGAACGTCGCCGCGCCTGTGTAGTTCACCATGTCGACTCCTGCGAAGTCGGGCTGAAGCTTACGGGATTTGCCCGCGCCGAGGGTTCGATCCCGGACGGGACGGCGTCGCGGTAGAGGCGGCGCAGCACCCCGGCGGTGATCCCGTGTAACGCGTCGTATAGCGCCGGAGTCGTCGCGTTGACGTGGCCGGTGGCCCGCGCGTCATTCCATAGGCCGTGCAGCACATCCATGCGTTGCGCCAGTTCGGCCTGGACCTCGTGGTGCCAGAACGCAGGTGCCTCGCCTTCGACGAAGCGGCCGCGCCCGCGCCCGTAGTGGGCAACGGCGAGGTACCTCAACACACTGGCGCGCAGCAGGCCATCGAGGAAGTCATCGGGCCAACTGAGGCGGGCCCGCTCGGTGCCTGTCAGTCGGTTGATGCCGCGGGCAATGCCGGCCCCACCGAGGCCGCCGAGCACCGCTCCGACCAGCAGCCCGGCCCCCATCGACAAGCCGCCGGTGGCGAGATCGGCCTTCAGGCCACTGAGCGCGCCGGTCAATACTCCGCCAAACAGGGCGGCGCGGCCCTCCGGGATCGGCTCCTGGGTCGCGTAGGCCTGCTGCACGCGTTTCAGGATCGTCTCGCTTGTCGAGCCGTCAAGGCCGTGGAGCGCGATGATCCGATCCGTCGCCGCCTTCACGTTGGCATCGAGCCGGTCCGCCAGCGAAGCCATGGCTCGATTGCGCGCCTGTTCGTCCTTGCGCAGTCCCAGAGTCACCAGCACGCGGGAGCCGACCGACCCGGCCGCTTCGTCGATCGTCTCGCCGTCGTGCGCTGCTGCAGCGACCTGCTCAGACAGCACGCGCATGCAGGCGTCGAATCGTTCGATATTGCGCGCGGTCCATTGCGCCTGGAGCCGGCTGAAGCCGGAGCGCTTTTCACTGGTCAGGCGCGTGGCCACGGCATCCAGCAGGGTCCCTTCCTGCACCCAGCAACGGGCAAAGGCGTCGAGCGTCAGCACGTCGCAGTTCAATCCGTGCGACTGCATGTGCTCGCGCCACGCTTGCTGCTCCGCCGCTTCTTCGGCAAGCGGCCGCGGTGGCCCGACCTGGTTCAGCAGCACCAGCACCGGTTTGTCGATCCATCGCAAAATCTGGATCTCGGCCGCCACGTATCCCGCGTCGCGTGGTGGCTCGGCGGCGTTCACCAGATACAGCACGACGTCAGATGACGCACGCGCTGCGCGCACCGCCTGCTGGCTGCACCAAAATGGCCGGTCTCGGTGCCGGTCCCACACTTCGCGCAGCAGCCAGCCGATCGGGTTGTCTGCAAGACGCAATCGCTGCACCAGCCTCGAAGAATCGCCGAAGCCGGGCGTATCCCAGAGCATCAGTCGATCGCCGACCGAGGACTCCAGAAGCAGATGCGGTTCGGCCAGTTCGGTGACATGCGGAGCGTCACGGATCTCGCCGATGTCGCGACCAAGCAGGGTGCGCGCGAGCGTGGTCTTGCCGCTGTTGGTGTGCGACACCAGCACCAGCTCGACTGTCGCCGGCGCGCCGCTCTCTGCTGTCATGCCGCGCTTCCGAGGGCTGGCGCAAGCTCTGCTTCGACTCGGCCGAGCTCCGGTGTCGCGAGATCCACGCAGGTGGCCAGCAGGCCGCGCTCACTCGCGAACCCCTGCCAGGCGCGGCGGCGTTCCTCGAGCCGATCGGTTGCGCCCGACTGGGCCCCGAGACGCCGGCTGTAGGGCCCGAGATCCACGAGGACAGCCATTGGCGTGTCGCTCGCGCGACGCAGCGCATCGAGAAACCGGCCATGGTTTTCGTTCTCGGGTATCGCGGCGGCGCTGAATGTCGCCAGCATCAGCGCAACGTCGGCTTCACTGCGCGGCAACCCTTCGCCCGCCGCCTCCTCTGCGCCGAACGACGTGGTTGGGCGCAACGCCAGCTGGGTTGCGTCACCGAGCAGGTGGCGGGCGATCGCGCCGAGGCCGGCAATCGCCTCCTCGTCGAGCGTGTAGCTGTAAGGAGCGATGCGGATGCGTCCGGAGCGCGGGCTGAAAGCGGTCAGCAGGCGGCGAAAGTAGGGCGTTCCGAGGTCGAACCGGAACCCGGATGCGTGGGTGCGCTCGCGCCACGCCGCCCAGAGGCTCAGTGCGAGGCGCGGCACGATCACAACGAGGCCTACGGTCACCGCGTACAGATGGATCCAGGGCCCGGCGTCGGTGCCGCCGCTGCCGCCCGACAAGCGCATTGCTTCGATTGTCTCGACGCCCGGAAACGGCATGCCGAGGAGCTTGGCTGCAGGTCCGAGCACGAACGAAAGCAGGGCGTGCACGGAGGACGCCTGCAGGAAGGTGCTTTCCCATCCGATCCGGTATTCGAAAACGGTCGCGCGCAGATACAGGCCGAGCAGGGCACCGATCGCAAACAAGGCGGCCGACAGATGCAGCACGCGACCGGCGCGCGCTTCGTACAGTGGGTGCGCAAGCCCATACCACTCGGTCACAAAGCGCTGGCCGGTGGCCGGTAGTCCGTCGCCGCCCGCACTCGAGAGCTTCGGCGCGCCCGACAGCCAACGCCGTAGCGGGCCGAGCGTTCGGCCGAACAATCGCCGCAGCAGCAGCAACGCATAGATCGCTACGTTCCAGAGAATCAACACCAGCAGCGGAAAGGCCAGCACGTTCACATGCTGTCGGTCCGCGATCTGTTCGGTGACCGCACCCAACACCAGGGCGGCCAACGGCAGCAGCACGCCGATCCACGGTCGCCACGGGGAGCGGCGCAGCGCCCGTACCCAGGGGGTGCGTCCGCTGACCGCATCCAGCACGAGTCCGGCGCGCCTCTCCAGAAACATCGCGTCGGTCGCCGCGACGCGTTGTTGCGAGGCCTGCCAGCGCGCCATCTCGGCGGCGGTACGGCTCGCCTGGCGGCGTTCGTCAGCCGATACCAGTGCGGCAGCGTCGTTGCTCGCTTCGAGCGCGCGCACCAGCGCGACGTCGCGCGCAGCCTGTTCGTCCATTGGCGATTCAGTGCCCTGTGTGCTGAAAATCGACTGCCGCCAGCGCTACTGGCTCTTGTCGAGCGCCTGTTCGAGGTCCCAGAGGATGTCGTCGATCGATTCCAGGCCGATCGACAACCGGACCATGTCGGGGGTCACTCCGGCCTTCAGTTGATCCGCCTCCGAAAGCTGCCGGTGCGTCGTCGAGGCCGGATGGATCACCAGCGACTTGGCGTCGCCGATGTTCGCCAGGTGCGACAGGAACTGCAACGCGTCGATGAACTTCTCGCCGGCCGCGGAGCCTCCCCGGATACCGAACGTCATCACGCCCGATGCTCCAGGTTCGCCGTCGACGAGCCGGAAGTACTTGCGTGCCAGGGCGTAGTAGGGGCTTGAGGGCAGGCCTGGCCAGTTGACCCAGGAGACGCGCGGATGCGACAGCAGGAACCCGGCAACGCGACGCGCGTTCTGGCAATGGCGTTCCATGCGCAGGTGCAGCGTCTCGACCCCCTGCAGCAGCAGGAAGGCGGACAGCGGCGCGAGCGCCGCGCCGTGCACCCGCAGCACTTCCATGCGTGCCTTCATCGTGTAGGCGAAATCGCCGAACGTTTCCCAGAACTTGACCCCGTGGTAACCCTTCGATGGCGCAACCATGTCGGGAAACTTGCCGTTGCCCCAGTCGAACCTGCCGCGCTCGACCAGCACTCCACCGAGCGTCGTGCCGTGGCCGCCCAGGTACTTGGTGGCTGAATGAACGATGATGTCGGCACCCCAGTCGAACGGCCGGCACAGGTACGGCGAGGCCATCGTGTTGTCGATCATCAGCGGCACGCCCGCGCTGTGTGCGATATCAGCAATCGGCTCGATATCGAGCACGTTGATCTTGGGGTTGCCGAGCGTCTCCGCGTACAGCAGGCGCGTGTTGTCACGCAGCGCGTTATGGAAGTGCTCCGGTTGATCCGGGTCGACGAATGTCGTCTCGATCCCCATCTTGCGCAGCGTGACGTCGAACTGCGAATACGTGCCGCCGTAGAGCAGGGACGAGGCGACGATGTGCTCGCCCGGCTGCACGATGGCGAGGATCGCGGTCATCTGCGCCGACATGCCGCTCGCCGTTGCCAGCGCAGCTCGGCCGTTCTCCAGCGCGGCTATGCGCTCTTCGAGGACCGCGACGGTCGGATTGCTGATGCGCGAATAGACGTTGCCAAACGTCTGCAGGTTGAACAGGCTCGCCGCGTGATCCGCCGTATCGAAGACGTAGGAAGTCGTCTGATAGATCGGCGCGGCCCGACTGCCCGTGACCGGATCCGGAATCTGCCCGGCGTGCAGGCATAGCGTCTCGATGCCGAAGGCGCGATCGGACATGAGCTTCTCCTAGTACGCCAGCTGGCGCGGACGCTTGCTGGAAATGACGCGCGTGTTGACCCCGGCCCAATTGAGCCCGCCGAAGAGCCGCCCGTGCTCGATCTTGACGCAGCGATCCTGCACAACGTCGAGCCCGGCCGCCCGGGCACGCTCCGCTGCCGATGCGTTCGAGACGCCGAGCTGCATCCACAGGCACTTCGCACCGATTGCGATCGCCACGTCGGCCAGGGGTCCGATGTCCTCGGAGCGTCTGAAGCAGTCCACCATGTCGATCGACCCCGCATCCTGAGCCGCGGCGCGCAGATCCGGATAGCACTTCTGCCCGAGCACCTCGGTGTACTTGGGATTCACCGGGATCATCGTGTAGCCGTGCTCGAGCAGGTACTTGCCGACGAAGTAGCTCGGCCGGTGCCACTCGGCGGAGATGCCGACGACGGCGATGCGCCGGTAGTCGTGCAGCAGCCGGCGCAGGGTGGGGATGTCGGTGTTGTCCGCCATGAAGTTCGACCCACGAATCAAGTCCGGCGAGATTCTAGGCGGTGGCCGGGCACGGCATTGAGAGGCCCGGCTTCAGACCCCTAGTTGAAGAACCGCGATGTCAACCGCACGCGGCGCCTGGAGGACGGAATTGTCGCTGCGGTTGAAGAGTGCCTTGGCGAGGCAGCGGGCATCCTGAAGAGCCCGCTGCCTTCATAGCGTCAACCGAAGGTCAATTGCAAGCGGCGATTGGCCGAGTGTCGTTTGCGCTCAGACCCGCCGGGATGGAGTTGGCTCCGATGGTCACCGTGGTGTTGGCCGCGCCGGGTAATCGGTTAAACGTCACGACGTACTGATTTCCGTACAGGATGCTCGAGAGTTGGTTGTAGATGGTGGCGAGGTTCTGCGAGGTGCTCGCCTCGTAGAAGAGGCCCCCGGTTTCGATCGCCATCCGAGTCAGTACGGTCCGGTTGATGTTGCTGCCAACCCCCACCGTGTAGATCGGCACCTTCTTCGCGACGGCGTTTGCAACCACCTGGTCCAGGCTTACGGAGGAGTAGGGTGTCGTCGGCCCCAGGTCTTCACCGTCAGTGGCGAGAATGGCTGCCCGCCGAAAGCTCGTCTTGGGTGCAGTCTCGTTAACGGACAAATAGGCCGCGTCGTACAGCTTCGTGTCGGGGCCCTTGTCCCAGGGCGCGGCGATCACCGACTGCAGCAGTGCCTTATCGGGCGTCCACGTCTGAACCACTTCAACCGCCGAGTCAAAGTTGATGACGGCGCCCTCGTCGCCGGATCGCAGACTGCCGAAGAACGTGGTGAAGCCTAGCTTCATGTCGGCGAAAGCAACGGGTTGCCGGGTCAGGCTCTCGCTGTGGTCCAGAACGGCCGCGATTGCCACGGGAGAAGCCGCCCCGGCTAAGGTCACCGAGGACGGGGAAAAGGAAAAGGCTGGAGTTCCCTGCGTGACCGTGAAATTGGCTAGTCCGAGGCCGGGCACGGGAAAGCCGCCCTGGTCGATGACCGACACGTAGGCGGTCGCCGCTGCCGGTGGGCAAGCCCCAGCATCAATCTGATTGATGCGCAAGGTCCACGCCGTCACCATCTCGCGCGTGCCGGTGATGGGCAACGTACGGACGTTGCCATTGGAGGCGTTCGAGTTGACCTGCAGCGTCGACGTAAACGTGGCGTCGCTCTGGGGCTGAAAGGCTACCTGCACCGTGCATGAAGAGGTGGCCGCGAGGGTGGGCGATGCGGAGCCGCAGGGCCTTGAACCACCGTTCAAATTCAACACAAACGGTGTCCCGGTCGCCTGGAGCAGGGAAATCGATGAAACGCTCACCGGCGCCGTGCCCGTGCTCGTGTTCGCAATGGTCACCTCCAACGGTGCCGGCGTGTTGCCCGAAGTGACCTTGCCAAAGTCAAAAGTCGCCGGCAAAACCTCTAACGAACCGACCGGCGGCGGAGGTGGAGCGGGTACGGCGGGGGCGGGGCTCGGACTGCTGCCCCCACCTGAGCTGCAGCCCGTCGCCACAAAGGCCGCCGCCGTGAATAGTGCCGCAATCGAAGGTACGCGTTGTCTCATGATGTCCCCATTTCCTTTGGCGAATTCCTTGCCGGCTGCTGATACTGCAACGAAGCAGCGCAGCCGAGCGCAGCTTAACGATAGCGGCTTCCGACATTTTGCGCAGGCCACTTGTCGGGGAGTTCAGAACGAGTGACCGGCGGGATACACCGTCCGGTGAGTCGGCTGCCGCTCATCCGCCGGAGCGTGCGTCGGACCGCGCATGACTCGACCCGCTGGCCTGAGGAAAGCCTGATCCTCTAGGCCCAAAGTGTCGCCGATTTGACATTGGATCGGTTTGGGCCGCCCGCTTCGGGCGCTGCTTTCCTTGGGCTGGGCACGGGTACTCGACGATGCAAAGAAGGGTCGTGGGATTCGCCCTCCGAAACGCCGAAGGGCCGCGCGAGGCGGCCCTTCTTGGTTTGGTGGAGGCGGCGGGAATTGAACCCGCGTCCGCGAATGATCCAGATCCAGTTCTACATGCGTAGCCGGTCTATTTGAGTCTCACCGCGCGTTTTGCCGATCGGCAGGCCAACGCGCAGCCAGCCACTGGGTCTCGATGCCGCCGTCGTGACTCCACCGGCATCCAGCTTCCGTAAATGGCGCTGCTGTCAGTTACCCGACCTGGCCCGGAAGCGAACCAGTGCAGCGTCTGGCCGGTATTAAGCGGCTAGAGCAAACGCGTCTTCGTTGGCGTTTGTAGTGTTCCAGATGGATTTACGAGGTCACTGGTCCTCGGCATGCCCTGAGATCCTTCACGACCCGCGTCGAAGCCAGGTCGCCCCCAAGACGTTCATTCTAAACGGTACATGGGTCACTTCAGTGACAAATCAACCCGCGTGGTGGCCCCCTTGTCCTTGATGCCTTCAGCCGTGAGCTTCGGCTCGACCAGGAACAACCGCTCTCGCGAGACCTTGCCTTCGCTCTCCAGGCGGTTGCGCACGGCCGTCGCGCGCTGGCTGGCGAGCGCGCGCAGGTCCTCGGGCGTGACAGCGAGATGGGCAACGATCAGGGCCTCCATTTCGGCGGGCGGGATCGACTTGGCGATGCCGATGAAGTTGCGCGGCTTGTTCGGAATGTCTTCGCTGGAATACACGGCGGCCATGAGCTCCGGGCGCTCCGCGTCGGAGATCGTCACGGTCGCCGGATCGACCGCCTCGCCGCTCGCCCGCACCGTCCGTCGCACCTTGGCTGCGCGCAGTTTGGAATCGAGCTTTGCGCGCCTCACCGCGTCAGTATCGAGTGCAGGATCGACGCGGCCAATGATGTCGAGTTTCAGGCCGGGCCGCTCATTGAGTGCCTTCGACAGCGAGTCGACGCGCTTGATCTGTTCGGGGACGAGACTGGCCGAGCCGGGCGCGAACTCGACGAGACCCAGTTCCTCGCCGCCGCCGAACGCCGAGGCCAGCAGTGTGAACGGCGCGGTCACCACCTTGGTCAGCAGGTTGACGATGACCTGCACGATCACTGCGCCGACGGAGAACTTCGGATCGTCGAGCGTGCCCGAGATTGGCAGGTTGAGGTCGATTTCCCCGCGGCTGTTCTTCAGCAGCGACACTGCGAGCAGCACCGGCAGCTTGGTGGCGGTCGGGCTTTCCACCTTGTCGCCGAAGGTCAGCTGGTCGAGGAACAGGTGATTGTTGGCGGCGAGCTTGCCGTCTTCGACCTTGTACTTCACCTCCATGGACAGCTTGCCCTTGACGATCGGATAGCCGGCGTACTTCACGGAATAGGGCGTCAGGCGCGGCAGGTCGACGCCCTTGGTGCCACCTTCGATATCAAGGTAGAGCTTCGGCGCCAGCGGATTCAGGCGCCCTTTGATGTCGACGGGCGCCTCGTTGTCGATGAAGCCGGCGATCGTCATCGTGGCCGGTTCGCCGCTGTCGGACGCCAGCGTGGTCACGGAACCGCTGAGCCCGGTCATATTGGCCGTGTAGTTCGGCTTGATGAAGTTGTCCGTAAAGTTGACGTTGCCGCGCATGATGTCGATGTGGCCGATGCGGATCACCGGACGCGGGCCGACGTCGGCACCCTCGACGGAAGGAGTTTCGGCCGTCGTGGAGCGAGGCCGCTGCGCAGCTGGCGCGGGCTCCGCAGCAGCTGCCATCTCGCGGTCGACCGACACTGCCGGGGCGTCTGCCTTGGTGGCCGAGTTCGGCGCGGTCCTGGCCGCCTTGGGCGCCGACGAAGGAGCACCCTCGCCGGTACGGCGGATCACATCCACGAGATTGAGCCGACCTTGCTCGGACACGATGATGCGCGCGTAGAAGTCGGACAGCGTCACTTTGCCGACGCTGACGTTCGGCGGGTCCTTGCCGGCGGATACGGCGATCTGTTCGAGTTCGAGCACCTGCCACTTCAGCAAGTCGTCCTCGCCCCTGGCATCGAGCAGCTGCAGGTTGGTGACCCGGGAGCTGCCCTTGTAGCCGAATGCGAGCGGCGCTTCGGCACCGGCCTTCGACGCCGTGACGCTGCCTCGGGCCGACACTTCGGCACGGGTGAGGACCGCGTCGAGCCGCTTGGCCAGGTAGGGACGCAAGGCGGCGATGTCGAGGTTGCGCGCGTCGACGCGCGCGTCGGCGGCGATGGGGTTCCAGCGCGCGCCGCCTACGGCGGTGAAGCTTCCACCCCGGCCCAGACGCGTGCGCAGGTCGAATTCGGCGCGCTGCGTGCCGTCGCTGACGAGATTGCGCACCGTTCCGCTGATGGCAGAGGCGCGCAACTTCACCTGCGGATCCACGGCGAAGTCCTCGAGCGCCAGATCGCCGCGCGCGATCGAGGCCTCCTTGACCGACACGTTCCAGCCGGCATCGCCGGCATCTGCGGCGGGCTTGTCCTCGGCTGTTCCCGACGGCCGCTTGTGAAACGCACTGAGCCAGTTGATCTGCCCGTCCGCCAGGCGACGCACCGTCGCCCGCGGGCCATCGAGCGCCACCTTGCCGATCACCAGCTGTCTCTTCAGCAGGTCGAGCGTCGCAGCCTCCATCGACAGGGTCGAGAGGTCGAACTCGGCGCCGGTGCCGGCCGGGCCGCGCACTTTCAGGTTCTTGCCCTGCCAGCGGATGTCCCGCACGACGATCGACTTCGTGGGTTCGAGCGCAAAGTCGAGCACGGCATCGACGTCGCTGCTGCCGTCCACCGTCGCATTGACGACGTTGGCGAGGTAACGCGCGACGGTGCGCATCTTCACGTCGCGGCTGGCGATGTTCAGCGTTCCAGCCACGGGAGCGAGCGCGACATCGCCTTCGGCGGAAATCGAGCCGGCTCCTTCGGCGATCTCGCCAGACACACGCACCTTGCCGCGGGTGGTTGTCGTTGTTGTCAGATTGCTCGCCTCGCCGGCCAGATTGACCACCTGGATGCGGAAGCGGCCGGCGCTGTCATCGCTCAGGGCGACCGTTCCGTCCTTGATGCTGGCGTGCTTCAGGGTGAGCGCCAGCGGCGGCGACTTGGGCGCCGCCGCAGACTCCTTGGGAGCGGATGCCGCAACTGCGCCGGGGCGCAGCGGCGCCTGCGCAAACCGAACCCAGTTGACCTCGCCGTTGCCTTCGCGACGGACTTCGATGGCCGGGGCGACGAGCGCAACGTCGGCGATGACCGCGCGGTTGGCCAGGGGCTCGACCTCTTCCAGAACGACCTGCAGTGCCTTCCAGGCGAGCAACGGCTGTGGTTGCTCCCTGGGAGCCGACAGTGCGAAGTCGTTGACACTGAAGCTTCCAGAGACGAGCACCTGGGCCGGAACCGCGGGCTGATTGCCCTCCGCCGGCGCAGCAAGCCGGAACGCGATGCGCAGATCCGTGCCTAGCTTGCCGCGCGGCACGGCGAAGTTCAGTGCGACCGGCGAATAGGGCAGGTAGGTGGGGATGTCGATGCCGTCGAGCTTGACGTTGATCGAAGTCTCGAGCGTCTGTTTGAATGGTCGGGTCTCGCCTTTCGCTTCGACACGTGCGCCGTCCAGGCGGGCGGCGAACGCCGGCTGCACGGTGATCTCCGCGTGGGTCGGCAGGCTTGAGACGAACGGAACGCCGATCCGCAGTTCGGTCACGGCGTGCTTCCTGCCCGTGGGCCGATCGTCGAGATTGACGTTGCCGTTCGTGACCTCGATGTTCGACACCGAGAAGCGCGCCGGCTCGTCGCTGGTCTTCGGCCGCGAGCGAATGCGATCGACGATGTCGCTGAAGTTGAAGCGCTCAGCGTCGAGCCGCACCAGGTTGGCGGTGAGTCCGTCGATCGACAGCGCGTCGAGCACCGGTGCCAGTCGCAGCACCGATCCGACCGACGCATTGGCGATCAGCTCCTGAACCGTCAGCAACGGAGCGGTTTCGCCTGCTGCGCCCGCGACCTCGAGCCCGCGCAGGGTGACGCGCAGGTTGAACGGGTTGGCGGTGATCTCCTGCACCCGAACTGCTCGGCCGAGTTCGCGCGTGGCGACGGTTTCGACACCCCAGCGGACGATCTTCGGAATCGCGAAGTAGCCGACGATGCCAAATAGCAGTACGACCACGATGGCCGTAATCGCCGCGACGCGCAGGCGCGGCATCCATCGGCTGATCTCGAGGGGCATCATTAGGCCAATCAGGATTCCCGCGTCATTATCGGTTCAGCGCACGCCCTATCACGTTACCAGCGGCAGCAGATCATCAGGGCGATGAATCACGTGATCCGCGCCCCATTGCTCGACCGGCGCTCCGTCACCCAGGTAGCCGTAGGCGGCCGCCACGGTGCGCATGCCCGCCGCGCGCCCGGCCTGCACATCGCGCAGGTCGTCGCCGACATAGATTGAGACTGCAATGTCGAGGCCAGCCGCCTGGGCGGCGTGCAGTAACGGCGCAGGATGGGGTTTCGCATGGGCGGTAGTGTCGCCGCTGACAATGCACGCGGCGCGCTCGGCAAGTCCCAGGGCCTGCACGAGCGGATCGGTGAAGCGCGCGATCTTGTTGGTGACGATGCCCCAGCGGATCTCGGCGTGCTCTAGCGCGGCCAGGGTCTGCGGCATGGCCGGAAAGAGCTGGGTGTCACGGCAGAGTGCCGATTCGTACTCGCGGAAGAACTCCTGGCGCAGATCCTCGTAGCCGGCGTCTGTCGGCGCGAGTCCGAACGCCCGGGCGATCAGTCCGCGTGCGCCGTGCGACGCCACGGGCCGCAGCGTGTCCAGTGGCAGCGGAGTCCTGCCGCGTGAGGTCAGCATTCGGTTGACGGCTCCGGCGAGGTCAGGCGCGGTGTCGGCAAGCGTTCCGTCGAGATCGAACAACACCAGGCGGATGGTTGTCATGTCGGATCGTGGCTCGCCTTCGCCAAAGGAATCGAGGGGCGAAGCGAGCGCGTCGTTCGGCTTAACCGGGTTTGCGAAACGCCATCATGTAGTTGACGTCGGTGTCACGCCCGAGCGCAGCGGACTTCGTGAACGGGTTGTAGCTGAGCCCCATCATTTCCTGCAGCGCCAGGCCGCCATCGCGCGCGTAGCGCGTCAGCTCGCTGGGCTTGATGAACTTCGCGTACTCATGCGTGCCCTTCGGCAACAGGTTGAGCACGTACTCGGCTCCAACGATGGCCAGCAGGAACGACTTGGGGTTCCGGTTCAGCGTCGAAAAGAACACCCAGCCCCCAGGGCGCGCCAGCGCAGCGCATGCGCTCACCGTCAGCGCGGGATCAGGCACGTGCTCGAGCATTTCCATGCAGGTGACTACATCAAAGGCTGCGGGCTCGCCGTCGGCCATCGCCTCGGCGGTGGTCTCTTCATAGTGAACGCGGGCGCCGGACTCCAGCGCATGCAGCTGGGCGACCTTGAGCGGCTTACCCGCCATGTCGATGCCGGTCACATCTGCGCCCTTCGCAGCCATGGCCTCGGCCAGCACACCGGCGCCGCAGCCGACATCGAGCACACGCTTGCCCGACAGGTGGGCGAGTCGGTCGATCCACACCAGCCGAGCCGGGTTGATCTCGTGCAATGGCCGCATCGGGCCCTGCGGATCCCACCAGCGCGCGGCCATTTCACTGAACTTGCGCAGTTCCGACTGATCAACGTTTGCCTGCATGAGCCTTATATTACCGGCCGGTCGTGACGCGCACCGTTCCGTGTCGGGCATTGTCGACGATTCGGCATGGCCACTTACGCCTGAAGCGCCGGAATGTCACACTGGCGCTGTCGCGAGTGCAGATCTTCGGTTGTGCGTGCTTGCTTCGACCTCGCGTGCCGCGCCGAAACGCGCGGGCTAACCCGTCTGCAGAGACCAACTTTGCGGGCAAAGGAGTTTTTGAATGTTGATGCGCCTTATCGGCCTTCTTGGCGCCGCGGTCGCGGCGGTGCTGCTTGCAGCCTGCGCGACCCGCGCGACGACCATCGATGCGCAGTGGGTCAACCCCTCGGTGGCCGGCAAGCGCGCGGTCCGCAGTGTTCTGGTCATCGCCGCGCTGCGTGACACCACGCACCGCCGGATGTTCGAGGACCGCATGGTCGCCGAGCTGACCACGTCGGGCGTCAATGCAGTGCCGTCCTACAAGTTCATTGCGGACACCGGGCAGGTCACCGAGCAGCAATTGCGACGCGCCGTTGCGGATGCCGGTGTCTCGCACGTGCTGGCAAGCAGCATCTCGAGCGTCACGACCGATGTTCGCGTCACGCAGGGCATGGTGATGGGTCCAGGCTGGGGACCGGGACGCGGGTGGAGCACGACGATGGGCCCCGGTTGGGGCGGAATGACGAGCTACTACAACACGGCGTGGACACGCTCGATCTCGCCGGAAGTGCGGACGACCCAGAACCTTCACGGTGACACGCGGGTCTTCGATGCCGCGCTGTCGGAAGTGGTCTGGTCGGCCGCGACGACCACGGCGACCGGATGGGACACGGTGCCGCAGATGATCGATCAGTTCGTCCGGCTCATCGTCAACACGATGAAGCAGGATGCCGTGATCTAGCCATCGACGCAGCGGGTGAACTGCTTTCTGAGACCGGACCGTTCGTAACTGACCCATGCAGTCGCTGCGATGAGGAATCAATCTGGAGGTATGCAATGCGTCGGCGAGCGGCGTATGCGGCTGCTGTGCGGCGACTGGACACTGAATTGACTCGACTTGGCGGCGCGCGCGAGGCTGGCTAGCGGTAGACGGACGAGCCGCAGGGAGCCTGGCGACTTCTATCAGGCGGCTTTCGTCGGCGACGAGAAGCCTTTTACGCCTGGTGAATGATGTCTCGCAGCCGGATTGAAGAGGCGCTGATCCGTCGCGCCTCAGGAGTGACAACCCCGTAGGCCCGCGGTGGATTCTCCCTGCGCTTGGGGCCCGTGCAGCGAGCGCGGCGCCCTGGATCGCCCTGCTGGGCGCCACTGGCGCGGACTTCCTCGGGTCCCTTCGTTCCCGATACAGTCGATTGCATCGACGAGGGTACGGCTGTTCGGGGGAGGGGTCGTCGGCAAATCGGCCCGCCGCGGTCAGAGGCCGTCGTTTGGGCGCCGTCACGCGGCCGGGCAGTTGGGCGCAGAGCGCCTAGAACGATCCGAACGTCGATCCGAGCACGATAACTGCCAGCAGCGCGAGCAGTGCGCCGACGATGCCGACCATGACGATGTGGAAGTAGCTTTCCTTGTGCGTCGCGCCGCATACGGCCAGCAGAGTCACGACCGCGCCGTTGTGCGGCAGGCTGTCCAGCGAGCCGGCACCGATGACGGCCACGCGGTGCATCAGCGCCGGGTCGATGCCGGAATCGGCGGCCAGCTGCATGTAGGTATCACCGAGCGCGCCAAGCGCGATGGTCAGGCCGCCCGAGGCCGAGCCGGTCAGCGCCGACAGCACGTTGGTCGACAACGCCAGGCCGACCAGCGGGCCGCCTTCAATGCCGAGAACCCAATCGCTGACGACCTCGAACGCGGGCAATGCAGCGACCACGGCACCGAAGCCGACCAGGCTGGCCACGCTGATCACCGGCAACGCCGACGCGTTCAGCCCGGCGTCGACCGTGTCGCGCAGCGAGACGAGGCGGCGGCGATTCAAGGCAAACAGCACGACGATCGCTGCGGACAGCGCAACGATCACTGACCACACGCCGCCAACGCTGGCCAGCGAGATCTCGCCCCATTGCAGTTCAGCCAGAAAACTGGTGTCCAGGCGCGGCAGGATCAACAGCGACATCGTCAGGTTGACCACCATGACGACGACCAGCGGCAACATCGCGACGACGATGCCCGGCTGATCGGCGCTGCGCGTGCCATGCTCGACTTCGGCCGGGTCGAAGGCGGCAGACACGCTCCCCCGCTCCCGCACCACCGGGTCATGGGCTGCCTCGGCAGCTGTAGCGACAGGGCCGCCAAAGCCTTCGCCGGCGCGCCGTGCGGTGGCTTCCGCGCGCGCCAGCCACCACAACCCGAAGCCGAGCATGATGGCCGCGGCGACGAAGCCCAGGCCGGGCGCGGCAAAGGGCGTGGTACCGAAGAAGGGCATCGGGATCGCGTTCTGGATCGCCGGCGAGCCCGGCAAAGCGGACATCGTGAACGTGGCCGTGCCAAGCATTACCGCCGCCGGCAGCAGCCGGTTCGGGACGTTGGCGGCGCGGAACAGCGCCTGGCCCATCGGCGCGATGACGAACATCGCCACGAACAGACTTACGCCGCCGTACGTAACCAGCGCACCGGCCAGCACCACGGCAAGCACCGAACGGCTCGGCCCGAGCTTCTCGGTCATGAAGTTCGCGATGGCGGTGACCGAACCGGTGTCGTCCATCAGCTTGCCGAACAACGCACCCAGCAGGAACAGCGGAAAGAACTGCGCGACGAAGCCCGCCGCCGCGCCCATGAAAGTCTGCGTCCAGTGCGCGAGCAGCGGTTCACCCGAGAAAGCCGCCGCCACCAGCGCTGCCACTGGCGCCAGCCCGAGCACGCTCCAGCCGCGATAGGCCAGCCAGACGAGCAGCCCGAGCCCGAGAAGAATGCCGAGCAGGCCCATGGTCAGAGCGTCTGCAACAGGGCGTCGAGATCGACGGTCGAGCGCTTGCCGAGATCAGCGGCGTGGGTCTCGAGGAACAACCCGGCGGTACGCCGACCCTCGTCGCGCAATCCGCACAGAAAGCGCCACTCGGTGATCATCTTCGACGACGAGTTCAGCTCCGTCACCCGGTCGGTGGCGATGCGGTGCAGGCGCATGCCGGCCCACAGGGCGCCTTCGCCGCGGCCCGGGTCCGCCACCTTGTGGAGCAGCGCGATCATGCGCATTTCCTTCAGCAGCGGCGCGTTGAACGACACCTCGTTCAGGCGGTTCATGATGTCGCGTGCGCTGCGCGGGACCTCGTCACGCACGATCGGGTTGATCTGCACCAGGATCGTGTCCTGCGAACGGCATTCGCGCACCAGTGGCGTGATCGTCGGGTTGCCCGAATAACCGCCGTCCCAGTAGAACTCGCCGTCGATTTCCACCGCCTGGAACATCGTCGGCAGGCAGCCCGACGCCAGCAGCACATCCGGCGTGATTTCCGCGTTGCGAAAGACACGACCGGCGCCGGTGCGCACATTGGTGGCGGTGATGAACAGGCGGATGGGTGAATCCACCAGCGCCTCGAAATCGACCATCTCGGCCAGGATCGGGCGCAGCGGGTGATTGCCCAGCGGGTTCAGGTCGTAGGGCGAGAAGATGCGCGAGGCCATCTCGGCGGCCAGGTACATCGGCGAATAGTCCAGCGTCCATTGGCCCGTGAGCATTTCCATCGGGCCGCGCTGGATCGGGCTGAACTGCGACGCGTCCGACACGTGCTTCCAGAAATCCTCCAGCACGGCCTTCGCACCATCGGCCCCACCATGCGCATAGCCGCTGGCCATGACTGCGGCGTTCATTGCGCCGGCCGACGTGCCGGAGATGCCGTCGAAGGTGAGCCAGGGCTCTTCGAGCAGGCGGTCGAGCACGCCCCAGGTGAAGGCGCCATGCGCGCCGCCACCTTGCAGCGCGAGATCGACCAAAAGGGGGCTGCGGCGAGAACGGCTCATGTCGAACCTCGATTATTGTGCGGTGCAGTATATCAGTCGTGCCGCTGCGGAAATCCAGCTAGCGCGGTGGCGGCGGCGGTGTTGCCGGGTCGCGACTGCCTCGCACCGCACCGGCCGCCCCGCGCAGGACGCCGCCTACAACCTCCCCGGTGCCGCGCACCACGTTGGGCACCGTGCGCACGGCGGCGCTCGCGGTGACGGACGGCCAGTTCACCTGCCACGTCACATCGCCGAAGGGACCGCGTAGCTCGACCGGCACCGTAACGCCATTGAGAAGCACCATTTCGGGTCCGGCCCGGCCGCCTGCGGTGTTGACCACCCGCGCCCGCAACCGATAGTCGCTTCGGCTGCGGGCGAAGTCGATCGAGCCCTCGCCCGTCAACCGGAGGAACTCACTGCGCCCGTCGAGATCGGCGCTGTGTCCCACGCCGTCACGGAACTCAAAACTTGCATCGAGCTGGCTGAACTCGGTCTGGCGGCCGACGTCGCCGGCCACCGTGGTGGTGCCGCCCTGCGGTGCGGTGCGCCAGCCGCGCAGGGTCTGGGCGAGGTCGATGCCGCGGACCGCGGCCGGCCGCAGCGCCAGCGCGGCGCGACCATTGAGCGCCGCGCGCACGGCGCCCACGGTGCTGCCACGGCTGCGCAGATCAGTCTCGAGTCGGCCTCGGCCGCGCAGGCCGTCGTATCCGAGGGTGTCGGACAGCATTCGGCGCAGATCCACGTCGTTAGCGCGCAGCCGCAACCGGAGCTGGCGGCTACCTGCCTCGGCGCTGCCGCTGGCGTCGAGGTGCCCACCCCAGGCGCGGGCGGTAATCCGCTGTAGATCGAGGACCCCGTTGTCGATGCCCGCCTGAAGGTCCAGCTGGTCGAAGCGGTAAGGCGCGCGCAGCAGTCGCGATACCTTCAAGCGCAGTCGTGCGTCTGCCCATTGCAGTGGTTGCAGGTCAATCGGCGTCGCCGCGGTCGTCGGAGCCGACGCCGTGCCTTGACTGGCCGGGGTGACAAACCGGTCCAGGTCGAGCGTGCCGAAGCTGGCGTCGACATCGACGAAGGTTCGCTGCCGATCGAGGGCAGCGTCAACGCGGGCGACGAAGCGCTGGTCATTGATCGTGCCCTCGGCCTGGCCGCCTCCAGTCACGTCTGAAAGCTGCGCACGGCCTTTCAGCGCCAGCTGCAGTGGCGGCAGTGACGGGTCGGTCAAGCGCAACGACAGCGACAGGCCATCAAGCGTCGCGGCGGGAGTTTGCGGTTCGAGCACCAGCGTGGCGTCGGCCTTGCCCTTTACCGCGCTCGACCCGGTTCGGCCGTCGACCTGGACATGCAGCGCCGGGACCGTGATGCGTTCGAACACGCCGCTTGGCGCTTGCGAGTTCAGTTGCAGCAGCAGTTGCTGGTCACCGCCGAGTACCAGGCGTCCGTCCAGCGCCGCACCTTTCAGGCTCTCGCCGACCACCTTGAGCGCCGGCCAGTTGAGCTCTCCATCGAGTGTCGTCGCCCGCCGGTGCCCCTTCAGCTGCAGCGCCAGATGCTCGAATTCGAGTGTCCTGCCGAGCATGTCCAGACGCAGCCCTGCGAGACCGAGACGGCCGTTGTCGACGCTCCAGCCGAGCCGCGTGCCGCTGAAGTGCATCTGCAGGTTGTCGAGATCGACGCGGCTGTCCGTGACGTCAGCCGCAACTCCATAGTCGAGCCGGATGGCATCGGCCTGCAGCCGCGCATCGAGATCCTTGAAGTCAAAGCCCTGGCCGTGCAAGTGGAGACCCACCTTGACCAGGCGCACGATCGGCGGCGAGCCGGGCGTCGGCGCCGGCAGCAGCTCCAGCCCGGCATCGAGAACGAGTGAACCATTGAGAACCGGCTGCTTCAGGTCGGCCTGGGCTTCCAGATGCAGCGGTGACGGCAGCCCCGGGCCGTAGCGAACCAGGCTCAGCTGCCGCACCGCGAAGCTGCCCTCGATGTCGCCCAGCACGTCGGTCACCTGCAGCCTGGCATCGACGAGATCGATGCGTTCAACCGATATCTGTTTGCCGGTACCCGGCTCGCCGTCGCTGGCAGCGCGGGACAGCAGGTCGTCGATGTTGCGTTGACCGTCGCGGTCGCGGCGATAGTTCAGGCGCACGCCTTTGGCTACCACGCTGTCGATCTCGATCTCGCGCCGTGCCAGCAGCGGCTCCAGGCGTAGCACCAGCGCTGTTTCCTCGATGGTGGCGAAGTCCAGCTGGGGCAAACCGGGTTCAGACAAGCGCACGCCTTGGGCCGTCAGCGCAAGGTGGGGCCACAGTCGTAGCGTCACCGGTCCGTCGAAGACCAGCTCGCGCGCCAGCTGGGCGCGCATCCAGTCGCTGGCCGCGCGCTTGACGCGCTCGCCGTCGAAACTTGCAATCAGCCAGACCGCAGCAACGAGCAGGAGCAGCAGCAGGGCAGCCGCCACGTACAAGCTTCGTCGCAGCCAGGGTTGCATGGGATCAGCGCGGGGTTATGGGTGCCGTCGGTCGAGGCGCGGATCGTGCGTCGTGGGTCGGCTGCGTTGAGCAGAAAGCGCGGGTCGGATCTTCCCGCGCAACGTTCCGCCGTGCCGGCCCGCTGTCACAGACTACGGCCCGGCAAAGGGCTGCGCATCCGCGTCGTCCTGCAGAAACGTCGACAGCAGGGCTTCGAGCCGAACCGGCAAGCCCGGCGCAGGCGTCGCAACGAGGTTCCGCCCGCTCGCACCCGACGGCCGGTCGATGCCTTCCTCAACGCGCGTCAGCAGGTAGGGAAAGAAGGGGTTCGAGGGCAGTCGAGTGAGGAAGTCCTGGTCAATGATCAGGGCGCCGCGTTCACCGCGCGCGTCCAGCGTGCCGAGGTTCAGTCCGTAATCCAGGCGCGATTTGGGATCGGGCTGCGTTCCGTACAACGGGTCATTCGGCGGGATCGGTATCGCCAGGTGCGACAGTGAAAAGATCCCCGGCGGGTAGGGCAGGCCCAGCGGACGCTCCACAGGCTGCAATTGCCCCGGGGCGATGCTGCGCTCGAGTGTCGCGTCGCTGTCGTCGCCGGCGTTGACGATCGCGGTGAAGCGAAAGGTCTGTGGCGTGGTCGGCGTGAGCCGGTCGAGTGCGACGTAGGCTGACGGACGCAGCAGCGGACCGAACTTCACGGTGCGGTTCACATCGAACAGCACGATCTCGCTGCCGTTGTCCGGCAGGAAGGCGTAGAGGGCGGTGAGGATGGCCGGCGTGCTGACGGTGAAGTCAATCACCGACTGGAAGGTCAGCACCGGCGGCATCGTGCCGAGTTGCCCCGCGCGCGCGAGACGCTGGATCTGCGCCTGCAGCGCATCGGTCAGCCGGAACGACTGGCGCGCGCCGTTGACCGGGAACGAGTTGTACTTGAAGGGGTTGAATTCCGGCAGATTGCTGAGCCACGCGGCATTGGCGAATGGTGGCAGCACCGCGGGCAGGCCGGCCAGTCCAGCGAAGCGCGCGAAGCGCGTGATCCCGATCATCGGCGTAAAGAGCACCAGCCGGTCGGCGCGCGCCAGCGTCGGGTCCTCGATCGCGTCGAGCGCGTACTTCACGGCCAGCGCGCCGCCGTTGGAGAATCCGACGAGATGCAGCGGCAACGGAGCTGACGCCCGCCGTCGGGCCTCACGCACCGCAAGCCGTGTCGCCGCAGACCACGCTTCCCAGCGCACGTCCGTGAGCCCGGCAGGGACTGTGCCGTGGCCGGGCATGCGGATGCCGATCGCCACGAAGCCGCGCTCCGCATAGCGCCGTGCGACGTGGCGCAGGCTGTAGGGAGAGTCCGTCAGGCCGTGCAGCAGGACTACAGCGCCCCGGAGCGGGCCCGTCGGCTCCATTACGTACGAGCGGTTCCAGTCCTGCGCGAAACGCGGCGGATAGACGGGGCTATCTTCGAAGTAGCGGTTGTAGGGCACGCGCGCATCGGTCTCGAGACGCTGCGTTACGTTGGCGCGGATGTCGTCGAAGATCGCCTGTTCCTGCGCCAGATAGCCAGTCCAGTCGGCGGAATCGAGCGCCGACGCGCTGAGCTCGGTGGGCACGTGCGTGTGCCAGGCCTGCAGTGGCGGCCCGCCCAGTGCACGGTAGGAACGCAGGCCAAGGCCCGCCGCGAGGACGAGGAGAGCGCCGACCAGCAGCCACGCGAGGATGCGCTTGAGGTTCATGGGAGACGGAGGAAACAGGGCAGCAGGTGCGGAGCGTACGACCGGCCCGGCGGCGGGACTGTCACGAGCAGGTCGATCGCAGCCGCCTCAGCGCTTCGTTGGCCTGCGGAAGGTTCGCGCGGTTTTCGTCCGGGAAGTAACGCTCGCCGTGCGGGATCGCCTTGCTCCCCGGCGGCGGAAAGCCGCGCACTGCGACGACCCCCGGCACCAGTTTGGCGGCGTCGATCGAACCGTTGTCGATGTCGCGCTGACAGACCAGCAGCACGCCGTTGCTCGCAACGACGCGGTCGCGCACCGCGGCGGCCGTCTTGGGTGCCGACTTCATCAAGGCCTCGCTGTTGGGCGGCAGCGCCAGCACGAAGAAGGGCTGGCCCTTGGGGTTTTGCGCGAGCCCGCGGTTCGCCGCCTGCTCGAAGCTGAATCCATAGCCAGCGATGTACAGGCCGCCTTCGTCCTGTGCCGCGGCGGCGAGCGGCAGCAGGCAAGCGAGGAGCGCTGCGGCACCGAGGCGGGCGCCGCGTGCCGCGGGGGAAGAGTACGAGCAATGCATGGTTGATCCTTTCCACATCTGTGTATCAGATGATGACAAAAAAAAGCCCCGCCGAAGCGGGGCTTTGATCAACGAGAGGCTCGTTTAGCGACGGACGGGGCGGGTGCCCACGACCTCGACCTCGACACGACGATTCGGCTGCAAGCACTCGATCAGCTGCTTGCGGTTGCGAATCTCGCCCTTGGCCGATGGATCCGGACACTGCTTGACCGGGTTCGCCATGCCCTTGCCTTCCGTGTAGACACGGTTCGGCTCGATGCCCTTGCTCACCAGGTAGTCCTTCACTGCCTGGGCGCGACGCTGCGACAGACCCAGGTTGTACTTCTCGGACCCGATGCGGTCCGTGTAGCCCACGCCGATGATCACTTCGAGGCTCACACCTGCGAGCTTCGACACGAGATCGTCGAGCTTGGCCTTGCCGTCGGCACGCAGGACTGCCTTGTCGAAGTCGAACAGGGCGTCAGCGGCGAACGTCACCTTCTCGCTCGTCGGCGCTGGTGCTGCCTTCGGCGCCGGTGGCGGCGGCGGCGGGGGCGGCGGCGGCGGCGGGGGCGGCGGCTCGCAAACCGGCTTCACCCACAGGCTCTTGTCCTCGCACTCGCAGATCGCGGTCCAGTTGGGATACTTGGCGTCCTTGATGACCGTCTTGGCTGCACGGTCCACGCTCCACGAACCCGTGCGCCAGCACAGGCCGAACGGATCGCGGACGATGACGCCGCGCGCGTCAATGACATACGGGCTTTCCTTGGTATCGACTACCGTGATGTCCTTCATCTGGGCGGAGACCGTCCCAGTGATGGCCATCAGTGCCGATGCCAGGAGGCCCAGCTTGATGGATTGCTTCATGTTGCTCCTCACTCGAGATAAGGAAGACCGGCCGCGGTACCAACTCGACCGGATGTGACACGCGCCGCATCGGCCGATGAAGGTTTTAAGCCAACCCCGCCGTCTGCAGAACCTGCCGACAGCGATTCTGCCACGCGAGGAGCTGGGCGGCCGACCGGCTTGATGCGCCTTCTTGAGCTTCCGCAAGCACCTGTCTCCCCCTTACAACAGAGTTGCCCGCCACCCACACGTCGGTGGCCTGTTCGCGTCCTGCGGCATAGACCAGTTGCGTAATAGGGTCGTACACCGGCTGGGTCTCGATCGACGACAGGTCGAAGGCGGCGAGGTCGGCCGCCTTGCCCACCTCGATCGAGCCGATGCGCCGGTCGAGCCCGAGCGCCCGCGCTCCGCCAAGCGTGGCCGCCTCCAGTGCTGCCGGTGCCGGCACCGCGGTGGCATCGCGGCGGACGCCCTTGGCGAGCAGGGCAGCGAGCCGCATCTCCGAGACCATGTCCAGCCGGTCGTTGCTGGCCGCACCGTCCGTGCCGAGGCCGACATTCACACCCGCCGCCATGAGCTCCGTAATCGGCGCGATGCCGCTGCCAAGTTTCAGGTTCGATGCTCCGCAGTGCGCGACCGAGGCGCCCCGCTGAGCCAGGAGTTCAATTTCAGCGGTGTCGAGGTGCACCGCATGCACCGCGATGAGACGTTCGGTCACGAGGCGCAGCCGGTCGAGCCGTGCGAGGGGCCGCTCGCCATGACGGCGCACGGATTCCTCGATCTCGTCCATCGTCTCGTGAAGATGGATATGGACCGGCAGGTCCAGTTCCTCAGCGAGCATTCCGATCTTGGCCAGCGTGGTGTCCGAGACCGTGTAAGGCGCATGAGGGGCGAGGGTGAAGGAGACCAGGCTGTCGCTGCGAAAGGCGTCACGGGTCGCCAGGCCCTTCCGCAGGTAGTCTTCCGCGTCTGACGCGTAGGCGGTCGGGAACTCGATCGCGATGATTCCGGCCACCGCCCGCATGCCCACGCTGCGCAGGGCGCGGACAGCAGCCTCCGGATAGAAGTACATGTCCGAGCAGCAGGTCGTGCCGGAGCGAAGCATCTCGATCGCCGCGAGGCGCGAGCCGTCGAGTACGAATTCCGCGGATACCAGCGCCCGCTCGAGTGGCCAGATTCGCGTTTCCAGCCACTCCATCAGCGGCAGGTCGTCGCCGATCCCGCGAAACAGCGTCATCGCGGCATGCGTATGAAGGTTCACGAGCCCCGGTATCAGGGTGTGCGTCGGGAGCGGAATCCGCTCCGAGGGCATGAACCGCTGGCTGGCCTCATCGGCCGGGCACACCGCGACGATGTGGCCATCGCGTACCGCCACCGCGTGATGCTCGAGCACCGTGGCGCGCGGCACGACGGGAACGACCCAGCGCGCCTCGATCAGCAGATCGACGGATTCCATGGCGATTTGGCGGTCGAGCTCATTGGCGGCGGATCAGACCATATTGCCGTGCGCTTGGCGAGTTAAGGTTCGAGGGCGCCGGTTTTCGCAGAACGTGCCGCCGTACGCAGGCCGGCTGACGAGCGCGAAATGCATGTCCTGCACTGGTAGAATTTTCGATTGTGCTTGCGGGCCCGTCGGCCCTCCAAGCTGCGCCCTGAGGCTGCCTCCCTGATGGATCAATTCGCGAAGGAAACCCTGCCCGTCTCGCTCGAAGAGGAGATGCGGCGTTCGTATCTGGATTACGCGATGAGCGTCATCGTCGGGCGCGCGTTGCCCGACGTGCGCGACGGCCTGAAGCCGGTGCATCGCCGCGTGCTGTACGCGATGCATGAGGCGGGGAACCACTGGAACCGCTCGTACGTGAAGTGCGCGCGGGTGGTCGGCGAGGTGATGGGTAAATACCACCCGCATGGCGACAACGCCATTTACGACACGCTGGTGCGCATGGCGCAGGACTTTTCCCTGCGCTACATGCTGATCGACGGGCAGGGCAACTTCGGCTCGATCGACGGCGATAGCGCGGCGGCGATGCGCTACACCGAGTGCCGGCTCGACAAGATCTCGGCCGAACTCCTGGCCGACATCGACAAGGAGACGGTCAACTTCGTCCCGAACTACGACGGCAAGGAACGTGAGCCGTCGGTGCTGCCGTCGAAGATCCCGAACCTGCTGATCAACGGCTCGGCCGGCATTGCGGTCGGCATGGCGACCAACGTGCCGCCGCACAACCTGTCCGAGGTGATCGACGGTTGCCTGGCACTGTTGCGCCGGCCCGAGACGACGGTGGACGAACTGATCGAACTGATCCCGGCACCGGACTTCCCGACAGCGGGGATCATCTACGGCCTGGATGGTGTTCGCGAGGGCTACCGCACCGGGCGCG
>CAVXZK010000018.1:0-118069 GCA_963766365.1 uncultured beta proteobacterium | reverse complement strand
GTCGCGAATGAAGAGAGGCGAACCGGGCTGGCCTCCTTTCCTGACTGTAGACCCGGGGCGGCGGGCCACTGCAGGTCGCCACCATGCGGGCCGGGCCGCGCGTTACTTTGGAGTGCAGAGTTGGTTGATCTCAATGATGTCGGTGGCACTGAGCTTGATCCCGCTCGGCTCCACATCGAGCGTTTCCGGGTCGTCGCTACACATGTTCATGACCGTTCGGCTCTCGCCAACCCCATCTTGGAGGCCGTAGACCGCCGTCGCCATGGCGTTCAGCCCCTTTGTGCCTTCAGGCAGCGAGCACAATGAAAGGACTTCTTGATGACGTACCCGGTGGCCGGCGCCTGGATCCCTGACCCGGCTTCTCGCCCCATTGCGCAAACTGGTTCTGAGCGCTCCACTTTCCGGCGTCGACTTTGGCGAGCGCCGAAATCGACCACTCCCTCAGTTCCGCCTTGGCGGTGCCGCTCGACTTGTCGCGGACCCGCAGCTCGACGTCGAACGTCGGCGGTTCGCCCGAACTGCGGAGCTTTGATGAGCGAACACACCGTAGTCACGCTAACGCTGGCCCGCGGACCCTGCTTCTTCCCAGCTTGCGCCTGCGCCCCACCCGCCACGACGGCCGCCAGTGCCAACACCACCACGTGCTTTCCAATCCCTTGCATGACTAATGCTCCCTGATATGTGAAGCCGCTGCGCAGTCTTGTTGTCTGGCGCGTGCTGTCGTTCGATCCCCGGCCGTGCCCCGCGCGAACCGACACTCCAGAACGACGCGGTGCTTGTCACATTACGGCGCGGGCGGATGAAAGCAACCTACAGGGGATGGTTAAGCCGAACGTATCAGTCGCAAAATCAATGGCTTAGAGAATTGCCCGCGACAAGCTGCCGCACCCAAACCGACGAGCGGCATGGGAAAACGTCCCATTTTTACCGATTGACCAGCCTACGTCCGAGCGCGGACGCCAGTCTTAGCGTGGAAGAGTGGGGGCGCGCGGCGGCGGCGTGCCGAAGACCCAGTCGCGATAGGTCTTGGCGTCTTCGAACTTGGCGAACTGCGGTGGGAAGTTGCCGATCTTCATCGGCGTTCCGACATGGCGACTGTGGACGGCCGCGATCCCGCCGTCGGGCGTGCTCACCACCTCCCAGTCGACCGCGTTGGTGAACGGGTCGGGATAGACCTGCCGCAGGTGCCGCCGGACCACGATGTGCCGGCGATCCTCGACGAGTTCATCAAGCGTGCGCGGATAGCGTGCCTTGCCCGGTGGCGTTGCCGCGACGTACGTGGCGAAGGCCACCCGGTACTGCTCGCCGATGAAGAGCAGCTCACTCTCGCGTTCGCGCTGGGCCTGCGCGCTCCAGAGTTGCCCCAGTCCGGCAAGGGCGACGCCGACCACGGCCACGGCGATCAGCACGCCGACATAGGTGAAGCCGCGGTGGTTCGCACGCCTTGACATGCCCGCTAAAGCTCGCCGAACGGTTTGCCGTCGCGGGTCATTCCGGGAGCACCGCTGCGCACGTCGTAGACGTTTCCGAGCTTCGCATCCGCCGGCGCGACGACCACCCAGGTCTCCGCGCTTTCGGTGATCGGGTCGACCGGCATCCTGCGCAGGTAGCGCCTGGCGACGAGTTCGTCGAGGGACTCCGGATACTTTCCGGTGTCGCCGAAGAACTTGTCCACGGCGTCGCGCATTGTCGTGAGATCGCTCTTCAGCACGGTCTCGCGCGTGCGCTCGACGTGCTGGAAGTAGCGCGGCGTTGCCAATGTCAGAAGTGCGGCGATGATGGCCATCACCACCAGCAGCTCGATCAGCGTGAAGCCGCGGTGCGCCATCACCACTCCCGGTAAGGCCGGCCGTTCAGACCGACACCGTCCGAACGCGAGTAGACGTCGTAGACGTCATCGCCCTCCTCCGGTGCCGTGCGCGGGCTGGCATAGGACCGCCTGCCCCAGGACTCGGCGGGATCGCGCACATCGGGCTGCATCGGGTCTGCCGGCAGCCGGCGCAGGAAGTAGATCATTCTTCTTGTCCGCGGTGCGGGCGTCCTCTACCCCGTCCACCAGCGCCGCGAGCGTCGGTGGGTAACCGGTCGCCTGCGTGGACTTTGCGATGCGCCCCCCGTCGTAGGCACGCTTGTAGGCGTCGATCGCGCTACGCAATTCGCGCAGCGCCGAGCGCAGCTCCTGTTCGCGCTGGCGCGTCTGGACCAGCTCGACCACGGGCATTGCCCGCCGAGGCGAGCAGTGCGACGATCGCTACCGTGACGACGAGCTCGATCAGCGTGAAGCCTCGCCGCGCCGCAAGCCGGTGCCGGTTCATTTCGGCTTGGCGGCGAAGTCGTACCTGGCGCCGCTTTGCGCTGAGATGGCCCGTCCGCCGACGCCGACCGGTGACACGGCGACGATCTCCACCGGCAGCTTGGGCGCAGTCCCGGTGGGCTTGAGTTTCAGCTCGATCAGCGGACCGTCGCCGGTGGCCCCGCCGAGCCCCGCGCGACTGACGTGTACGAGGATCCGGCCGCGTGCCGGATCCACCTTGTGGGTGACGAACGAGCGCGCGCTGCCCATCGCCATTAGTCCGCCGTCACGCACTTCGGCGACGGTAAAGGCCTCGGGGTCATAGGCGATCTGCAGAGAGGCACTGGTCATCGCTTCTGCCAGCCGCGCATTCAATTGCAGCGTCAGCTCCTCGCCAGCCCGCATCTGTGTCGGCCCAGTCCAGCGCAGTTCCAGTCCCGCGGCGCCGGCAGGCGCAATTGCGCCTGCCATTGCTGCCGCTGATGAAGCATCGATGACAGCTGGCTGAGCGACGGGCGCCGTCGCCTGCGCGGCGCCGGCGGCTGGCGCAGCCGCACCCCCAGCCAGCCCCGGAGCCGCGGTGGCCACCCGCATCGCGATCGGCTGGGTACGCAGCGCCGCTTCGGTTGCCCGACCAGAATTCAGCCGTCTGCGCCGATGCGCGCTGCACGTTGCGCACGATGCGCGGCGTGATCGACAGCATGATCTCGGTTTTCTTCTGATCGCCGATGTTGTTGGCGAAGAGCTTGCCCAGCATCGGCAGGTTGCCAAGCCCGGGCACCTTGTTGGCTGCACGCCGGTCTTCGTCGCCGATCAGGCCCATCAGCACCTGCGTCTCGCCGTCGTGCAGGCGCAGCACGGTCGACGCATTGCGTGTGCCGATGTCGTAGACGGTGGTGCCATTGCGGGTGGTCTGGCGGTTGGTGGCGTTGCTGACCTCGAGGTTCACTTTCATGCTGACGTCGCCGTCGAGGAACACCGTCGGTTCGATGTCGAGCTTCAGGCCGACGTCGAGGTAGGTGACGCTGTCGGAGGTCACCGCGGCGCCCGTCGAGGGCGTGACGATGGCCGACACCACCGGCAGCCGGTCGCCGACGAGTATCCGCGCCCGCTCGCGGTTCTTGACTCGCACGCGAGGGTTCGACAACAGGTTGCTGTAGCCCTCGAGCAGCTTGAGGTTGAGGGTCGCGCTCGGCATCGGCGAGATGCCGATCCGGTTGCGGTTGATGCCGAAAAGATCGCCGATCGTCGACGGCGGTCCGGTGACGTCGAGCAACGTGAAGGTCATCTGGTCCGGATACTTGATTCCGATCTCCTCGAGCCGTGTCCGGTTGACTTCGAGGACCGCGAGTTCGAGCACCACTTCGGGCTCGGCCAGGTCCTGCGCCGCGACCAGCTTCTCCGCCAGCCGCACCGCTTCCGGCGTGTCGCGCATCATCAACATGTTGAGCTTCTCGTCGATGTAGACGTCCTTCGTCTTCAGCATCGTCTTGATCATCGTGAGGACGTTCTTGGCGTCGGAGTTCTCGAGGTAGAACGACTTCACCACGAGGTCCTGATACTCGCGCAGCTTGGCCGCGGTGGCCGGGTACACCAGCACGGTGTTGTCGGACATCACCTTCTTGTCGAGCTGGTTGGGCAGCAGGAGCATGTCGATCGCGTCCTCGACAGCCACATTGCGCGCGTAGATCGTCGTCTTGAGGTCGCCCTTCACCTCTCGATCGAGGATGAAGTTGATACCCGATGAGCGTGACAGCGCATCCAGCACCAACTTCAGATTGGCATCGCGGAATTGCACCGTCACGGGCTTCGTCAGGCGCGAGCGCAGTACCGGCCCGGCCAGTCCCTCCTTGACGCGCGCCTCGTCGATCTGCCGCTGCAGCGCCAGCGCCGAGCGGTTGTGCGGCGTTTCGATCAGCACCAGACGGACCTTCTCTCCCGCAGTTTCGAGATCACCGCGCCGCAGCGCCTCCTGCGCCTGCACGAGGACCGCCTGTCGCCGCCGTTCGGTGGCCAGTGTCGCGAGTCCCGCCTGACTGCGCTCGTCGTAGGGGTTGAGCGCCAGCGCCCGGTTGAAGTCGGCCGCGGCCTCGTCGAGCTTGCCGGCCGCGAGGTTCTGCTCGCCGCTGCGACGCAGGGCGTCGACTCCCTGCTCACGGATCTTTGCCATGTCAGCGACGTACTGCAACTGGCCCGGATTCGTCCGGGCCAGGTCCTCCAGCCGGGCGATCGCACCCTCGTAGTTCCCGGCCGCCGCCATCTGCTGCACGTCCACCGGTGTGATGGGTGGCAGCGCACACCCGGCAATGATCACGATGACCGCCAGGACAGAGCCCGCGGCACGCGGCAGTCGCATGAGCATCAGGAATCTCCTCCGACGCTCAGCGTCTGCTTGGTCTTGAGCGGCAGGTATGTGAACTCCATGACCCCGTTGCTCACCGACTCGATGCGGTAGTTCGTGTTGACCGTGTCGCCAACTACAACGGCGTGAACTCTGTCGCCTTCCTGCAGGTAGTAGACGGTCGGCTCGCCCGCTGTTTCCAGTTTGCCCATTGCCGCGAACGGCAGCGCGGGCGCTACCGGTTTGGGTGGCGGCGGCGGTGGCGGTGGCGGTGGTGGCGGAGGAGGAGGCGGCGTGGTCGACGCGAAGAGGTCGCGCCCGGCCGCGGTCTGATCGACTCGCTTCAGCAGGTCGAGCCTGACCGACGCCATGCGCGCGGCCGGTTCTTGCCGCGTCGCTTCAGGCGATGCAGTGCGCGTCCGCGGGGTGTCCTCGCTCGCGCTGAGCAGACTCACCACCGCGACGCAGGCGACTGCGACCGCCCCCAGGACTCGCGTCTGCCGGCTGAATCGGTTCATTTCACACCCTCCGCGCGCGCGAGGACGCGATCGTCGCCTTCGCGCTGGGCCTCCTGGCGCAAAGGCTCGGCGGGCGGCGCTGGCTGCCCGCCGCCGCCCGGACTGTCGCGCAGATGCAGAGCGATCACGACGCGCGCATCGACCGCGCCATCCGCCGAGCGCTCGCGCTGGAAGCTGACGTTGTCGAGCGAGGCGGCGGGTACTTCGGTAAGAACGCGTCCGAGGAATCGGCGGATGCGCGGATAAGGGCCGCGTACCGGCAACGTCACCTGGTACGAGACGAGCCCGATCACCTCGTCGGAGTGCAGCCGGTAGGTTCCCTGTGCCAGTTCGAGCCCTTCGTCCCTGGCGGCGGCGAAGACGATCGCCAGCCAGCGCGAACTGGTGTCGAGTTCCGGGAAGAACGCGACGAACTCGCGCAACTGCCCCTGCGTGTCGAGCGCAACGCGGCCACTGCGGCGCGCGAGATCCTCGCTCGCTCGCCGTTGCAGCACCGATTCAAGTTCATCTGTGGCCGGAACGACGGCCGAGGCGTAGAACACGGCACAGCCGGCCAGCAGTGCGACGCCAAGGCCGCCGACTCGCCCGAGCCGCTCGACCGCGGCGCGGACCCGATACATCCACAGTCCGGCCGCGCTCATGGCTCATTCCTCCACTGACCCACGAGCATGAAACGCAGCGGCCGGCCCGGTTCCTCCGCACGAACTTCATGCTGCTGCAGCGTCACCCTTGCAAAGGGAGGAGCTGCGCGCATCAGTTCGACGTAGGCCAGCATTCCCACCGCGTCCGCCGCTTCGGCCACGATCTTCACTTCGGCGCGCTTCGAATCGGGCTCGACGACCAGCACGGCAACGCCGGGATGCTCTGCGGCTTCCAGTGCCGCGAACGCCTTGTCCCACGGCCGCGACAGCTCGAGCGCGACGGCGTTCGCGCGAACCAGCGCATCGCCGAGACGGCGTGGATCCATTGCGGCCCGGGAGCGCGTGCCGGCGGCGACGGCCTCGGCCTCGGCGCGCTCGAGACGGCCGAGCGTCACCTGGTACTCACCGACGACCAGCGAGGCGCCGATGATCCCGACGGCCAGCAGTGCCCACGCGGCACGCGAGACCCGCGGTCGCGGCGCGAACCCGAGGTGCAGCGGCGCGAGCCCTTTCACGCGGCCTCCGGCAGCGCTGACGGCACGAGGCTGATCACGCGCTGCACTGGGTGAACGGACGCTTCGGCATCATCGATCGCGTACTCAGCAACCTGGCAGAAGGCGTCGCTGTCGGGCTCGACCCACGGTGCTTCACGATCCGCCAGCTGGCGGATCGCGCTGCGCCAGTCGGCATCGCAGCGTGCAGACACCACTCGCGCCCATTCGCCGTCGACGGTGCGCAGCAATGTCACCCTGCCCGGTTCGACGGTCGCAAACCAGCCCGACGCGAACAGATGAGGCCGCGCCGCGTTGTAGCCGTCCATAAGCAGGGGTTCGATCGCACCGACGTGCACGCCGGCGGAGCGGCCCGCGTCGATGATCCCCTGCCTGAGGCGTCCGTCGATCGCGGCGGCGACGCGGGCGCGTTCTCCGACCGCTGACACGCTGACAGCCCACTCATCGGCTGCGGACCCGTGCACGTGACGGAACGCCTGCTGCGCGACCGTCCCGAGCGCCGCCGCGCCGACCACCTGCGGACTGAATGGCACGAGCACGTAGCGCACCAGATGGTTGGACAGGATGACATGCACCGGCGTGCGCGACGGCAGCGAGGCTAGTTCGCTGCGCACGGCGGCGAGCAGGGCATCGACCCCCGGCTCGAAGGTCTCGCGGCGAATGGCGACGCGCGCGTGCAGCCCGCGGTGGTGCAGCGCCAGCACCGTCTGCGCCGGGCCGATGTAGAGGCGCGCCGAATCACTCAACCGCGGTAACACGATTGATCTCCTCGAGCGTCGTCAGCCCTTCGCGCACCAGCCGCAACGACGCTTCGCGCATCGTGCACAGTCCCGCGCGTACGGCCGCGGCGCGGATCGCCGGGCCGGTCGCACGCGAGGCGATCAGGTCAGCGAGTTCCTCGTTGAGGCGCAGCACCTCGCCGACGGCGCGCCGGCCACGATAGCCCGTGCCGCGACAGCTGCCACACCCGGCGCCCTTCATGAAGCGGAATCCGGCACTGGCCTGCAGCGGAATCCCCGAGTCCGTGAGCAGCTCCGGCGTCGGCGCGCTGGGTTCGGCGCAGTCGGGGCAGTTGAGCCGCAACAGGCGTTGCGCCACCACTCCCTTCAGGGCAGACACCAGGTTGTACGGGTCCACCCCCATGTGCAGGAAGCGTCCGATCACGTCGAAGACATTGTTGGCGTGCACCGTCGTGAATACCAGGTGCCCGGTCAGTGCCGCCTGCACCGCGATCTGCGCCGTTTCGGCATCGCGGATCTCGCCCACCATGATGCGGTCCGGGTCGTGCCGCAGGATCGATCGCAGGCCGCGCGCGAACGTGAGCCCCTTCTTCTCGTTGACCGGAATCTGCAGCACGCCCGGCAGCTGGTACTCGACCGGGTCCTCGATCGTGACGATCTTGTCGTCGCCACGGTTGATCTCGCTGATCGCGGCGTACAGCGTCGTGGTCTTGCCGCTCCCGGTCGGCCCCGTCACGAGCAGCATGCCGTACGGCTCGCGCGACAGCCGGCGGATCGAAGCGATGGTGTCGGTGTCGAAGCCCAGCTGCGGCAGGTTGAGTCCCTGGATCTGGTCGGCCAGCGCCTGCTTGTCGAGGATCCGCAGTACGGCGTCCTCGCCGAAGATGCTCGGAATAACGGAAACCCGCACGTCGATCTCGCGCCCGCGCGAGCGCACCTTGAAGCGACCGTCCTGCGGGACGCGCGTCTCGGAGATGTCGAGCTCCGCCATGACCTTGACGCGCGAGATCACCTGCTCGGCCTGCTCGCGGCTCGGGACCACGCGGATGGCGTTCAGCACGCCGTCGATGCGGTACTTGATCGCAAGGTCGCGGGCCCGCGATTCGAGGTGAATGTCGCTCGCGCCGACCTTGAGTGCGTCATAGAGCGTCGAATCGACGATGCGCACCACCGGACTGCCATCTTCGCTGATGCGCAGCAACGACAGGTCGTCGCCCAGTTCGTCGGCAGCCGCGCCGGCATCGACATCCTGTTGCAGTCCGTCCAGCGCCCGCAGGCTGTCCTCATGGCGTCGCAGGTACACCGCCAGCTCGTCGCGATGCACCAGCCGCCACTCGAACGGCACGGCGATGCGATGGTCCGCCCACGCCTGCAGCTCCGGGCAGAACGGGTCAGCAAACGCCAGCAGCAGCGGCGAGCCGTCGCTCCGCAGGGCAACGCACTCCTTGCGCGACGCCTCGGTGAACGGCAGCACGTCGAAGGCTGGCCGTGCCTCGGTCAGCTCCGCATGCGACAACGCGGCGTACCCGAGCGTCGAGGCAAGCCGGCCGACGAACTCTGCCGGCGACAGGCCGCTCGCCTCCTCCAGCACGACGACGGCGCGGCTCGACGTGGACTCCGCCTGCACGCGCGCGTCGCGCATCGCCTGGGGCGAGAAACGCTCCCGGCGCAGACCGAACGCGAGAACGGCGGCACTCATCCGACGGTCCCCGCGAGATCAAAGATCGGCAGGTACATCAGCAGCACGATGCCGCCGATCAGCGCGCCAATGAGCAGCATCAGCAGCGGCTCGAACAGACGCGTGAACCACTCGATCGAGCGCGCCATGTCGTCCTCGTAGTACGCCGCGATGCGCTCCATCAGCTCGCTCATGCGGCCGGTCCGCTGTCCGACGCGAAGCATTCTTCCGGCGACCGGAGTCGTCAGCCCGTGCTGAGCCAGCGCATCAGCCATCGCCTGGCCCTGCTCGACGTCGCGCCGGGCCAGCGCCAGTTGCTGGCGCAGCTCCGGTCGCAGCAGTTCGCCGGCGTTGCGCATCGCCACCACCGCGGGCATTCCACCGCGCAGCAGCATCGCGAGCGTGCGATACAGGCGCGACAGCTGGTAGATGCGCATCCGCTCCCCGAGTCGAGGAATGCGCAGCAGCGTGCGCTCGATCGCCTGCCTCAGCGCGGACTGCGAGAGCGCATAGATGCTGCCTCCCACCAGCGCGACCACCGCCGCGAGCAGTAGCAACGCGTGGTCGTGGAGGAACCGGCCCCAGCTCAGCATCAGCGACGACATCCACGGCAACTCGCGCCCCGTGTCGTCGTAGACCGCGGCAAAGCGCGGTACCACATAGACGAGCAGGAACAGGGCCACCAGCAGTCCGACGGCCACCAGGATCGTCGGGTAAACGGACGCGCCGATCACCTTCTTGCGGACGGCGTCCGTCTGCTGTTCGTAGGCGAGGTAGCGTCCCAGCGCTTCCGGCAGGTCTCCCGTCTTCTCGCTGGCCCGGATCGATGCGACGTAGAGCACGGGAAACGCGGACTCCTGAATCGCCAGCGCTGCCGAAAAACTCGAGCCTTCGAGCAGGGCGTTGTGGACACCTTCGATCACGCGCCGCACCCCGGGCCTCTGCTCCTTTTCGACCAGCGACTGCATGGCCTCCGGCAGCGTCAGGCCGGCCTCGAGCAGTGAGCGGAGTTCGTGGCTGAACAGCACGAGTGGAAAGCGCTGCTCGCGGGTCGTCCACCTGAACGCGGGCAGCGCACCCCGGACCTCGATGACGGCATAACCCTGCCGACGCGCCGAGCGTTCGGCGGCGTTCGCGTTGTCGGCCTCGATCGGCAGATCGATGATGCGCTGGCCGTCGGCAGTGGCGAGTACACGGAACCGCATCGTTCACCAGCTCTTGATGTCTTCCGCTTCACCCGTGCCGCCGGGCTGGCCATCCTTGCCGAACGAGACGAGATCGAAGTCACCGTGTTCTCCCGGTGCCTTGTACAGATAGGCACGGCCCCAAGGATCAGGCGGCACGGACTTTTTTAGATAGGGGCCGCTCCAGCGGCTCTCGCTGGATGGCTTCGTGACCAACGCCTTCAGCCCCTGCTCCGTGGACGGATAGCGGCCGACATCGAGCCGGTACTGGTCGAGGGCCTTCTCGAGCGCATCGAGCTGCGCCCGCGCTACCTTGACCTCGGACTTGCCCACTTGCCCGAAGTACCGGGGGGCCACGTAGCCGGCAAGCAGGCCAATGATGACCATGACCACCAGCAACTCCAGCAACGTGAAGCCGTCCGCCCGTCGCGCCGAACTCCTCCCTAACCGCTGTACCGCCATCATGCCCTCAGCAGGAAAAACGCCCCCGCGCAGCCCGAGCGATTCAAGATATGGCTTCGTATTGCTGTCACGCGCGATCGGGCCTGAGCAGTTTATTTAAGCCAGTGCCAAGTCTGCTGCGGCGCGTTGTCGCACCCGCACCCGGGTCGTGCGTGGCGCACCGCGACAATTTGTCGCCGAGGTGCGGGACTTCCCGCTGCTATAAAGGCGGCATGGCAACACTGCCCCGACTGGCCGGTGTCGCTGCGCTCGCGCTCGCCGCTTTCGGCAGCGGAACGTTCGCGCGCGACCGAAACACCGTCTTCGCCTACGGCGAGGGCGACGGCGCGGTCACGCTGACCAACCTGCCGCAGTCAGGGCGCACGGCGTTGTTCGTCGTCGCGCTGCTGGGTCATGACGACGACGTCATCGCAGGGCGTGGCGCTGCGAACTCCCGCATGGCGCCGCCTGACGTGGCACGCCTCGTTGACGCCGTCGCACCCTCCTATGGCCTCGAGCCGGCGCTGCTGCTCGCCGTCATCTCCGCCGAGTCGGGGTTCCGCTCCAAGGCTGTGTCACCGAAGGGTGCACAGGGGCTGATGCAGTTGATGCCGGCGACGGCACGTCGCCTCGGCGTGCGCGACCCGTTCGATCCCGAGCAGAACGTGCGCGGCGGCGCGCGCTACCTGAATGAGCTCTTGCGGCTCTTCGGCAACGACGTTCAACTCGCACTGGCGGCGTACAACGCGGGCGAAGACGCGGTCATGCGCCACGGCCGCGCGATTCCTCCCTATCCGGAGACGCAGCAGTACGTGACGCGTGTCCTCGGCCGTTACGACGCGCTCGCGCGGTTGCGCTGAGCGCTGACGGCCGCCCGTGGTGTAGCTGCATTCTTCCTGTCCTGCCAGTCGCGGCGGCCGCTGCGGCATGTGGTCGCACCGCCTATCGAAGGGATTGTCGAATGACTACCATCCACTGCAGCAGTACCGCGTTTGCGTCTTGAGGGAGCAAAGCGCGCGAACCACCCCAGGTCAGCACGAGAGCAAGGGGCGGAAGCGGGCTTTGCTGGCGCGGCGATCGCTGCTGCAACCGCTGGACTGCGTACGAGAGTACGGGGAGGAGTTTTTTCATGAAGCTGCATGCCCTGCTTGCGGCGAGTCTTCTTGCGCTCGCTTCCACCGCATCGGCCGATCTGGCACGTGTCGGCCCGAACGACGTTCCTGCCCCGCCGGGAAATGGTTTTCCGAAGTGGTACCAGGATCTGACTGGCCTTGTGCTCGACCTCTGCATGCCCAATGCGAGCGATGCGGGCGCGCTGCAGCAGACCGCTTGTCTCCTGGGGCCGCCCAATCCTCCTTACGTCTTCCCCTCGAATTTCCCGGACGAGGCGTTCTACTTTCGAGCGGTTTCAGCGCCGCTCGTGACCGATGCCGCCACCGGAAAGCGCGCGGTGCTGGTGCTGGCGCTCGAAGCGGCGTTTGCCAACGGCGCGCCTGCGGCGGGCGACCAGATGGTGTTCACGCGCATCCGCGTGACGGCCGGCGTGCCGCGTCCGGGCACGTATCGCGTGATCCATCCTTACGGGACCGAGACCTTTGAAGTGACCACGGTTGGCGCGGGCAACCGCGACATCGTCTTCACTGAAGACGTCGGCATTGCACCGGGAGCCTTCACCCAGGCCCTCAGCAGCCGCGTCGGACCCTTCCTGACGCGGGACGTCGTCGAACCGGCAGCGCGTTTCGTCACGATCAATGGCGCGCAGTTCCTGTCCGATGGCGTCACCGAAGAGCTTGTGACCGGCAGCCCGTTTGGGACGAACTACTTCGAGATCTGCGGACCATTCAACGCTCCGGACATCGAGAGCTGTCTCAGGGCAGACCGCTTCACCCTGACAGGACGCGTGCATGACAGCGTGGCGCAGCCGATCGGCAGTCCGCTGGCGATCGAGCGCGCAACCTACGCGCGCGACGCTGCAAACTCGACACGCGTCAATGTCGTCGCCTCGGTCGTGGCCGGCACAACGCCTTTGCTTTCAGCCGGCGCACCCGGGCTGCCGCCGGTGCTTCTGCGTGGCCCGGACGTTCTCGGGCGCTACTACGGCCAGGCCCTAATGCCGATTGCGACGCCGCTGCCCAGCCTGCTTACCGTCATCAATTCCTCCGACACGCCGCCGTCGACGACGACCCGCCACATCGTCGACGAAGTGCGGATCCTGTCGGCAACCTACGATCCCTCGAGCCAAGAGCTGGTTGTGGTCGCGACGTCGAGCGACAAGGGCAGCGGCGATGAAAGCGCGCCGATCCTGGCCTTGGAAGGTTTCCCCGGCGCAACAGTCGTGCGCCCGTCCCCAGCCACCAACACCGACCCGGCTTCAGCGGAGTTCACGGTCCAGAACGTCTTGGTTGCACCGACGGACGTCGGCGTGGTCTCGAGCGCGGGCGGCCAGGACCGGCGCCTAACGGCCGTGCCCGAAGTCCCCGCTTTCCCCGCCGGGGTGCCCCTGGCTCTCGATGACGCCGCGAGCACGACCGCCTCGGGCGCTCCGGTCATCATCGCCGTTCTGAACAACGACGTTTCTGGCTCTGCTCCGCGGTTCAATCCGGGAGCCGTCAGCCTCGTCGCGCCGGAGCTGACACCCTCCACGTTCGGGCAGTTGTTGGCCAATAGCGACGGCACGGTCACTTTCACGCCGAACGCCACGACTGGCACCGGAACCTTCCGCTACACGGTCGCGAATTCTGCCGGTCGGTCGAACCCGGCGACGGTCACGATCACGGTCACCCCCGGAGCCGGCGGAGCGGTGCCGATTGCGAACAATGACCCTGCTACGGGTTCCATTTCCGTCGTGCAGGGACAGTTGGTCGTGATCGACGTCCTCGCCAACGACAGCGGTAACGGCGGCACACTGGACCCGGCTTCGGTGGCTGTCACGACGCCTCCCACGCGTGGCACCGTAGCCGTGAACCCCACTACGGGCGCTGTCACCTATACGGCAGGATCGCAAGCCGGCTCGGATTCTTTCCAGTACACGGTCCAGAACGCCGGTACCCCCGCCAACACATCAGCGCCTGCCACGGTGAGCATCAGCGTCGTCGCGCCGGAGTCGATTACCGTGACGCGTGCACGCTGCCAGAGCAGCTCGAAGTGGGATGTGCGGGGCACGACGTCGACGAACTCGTCGTCCGTGACCCTGTACCTGACGGCGACTGCACCCTCGCTGCCGCAACCTTCGGACATCCTGGGCACGGCGCCGGTCGATGCGACCGGGGCGTTCCAGTTCCAGCTGTCCGGTGGGCCGTCCTGCCGCACGCCGATCAGCGTTCGCAGCTCGCTTGGGACCGTGCAGAACAACGTAACGGTCACCCTGCGCTAGTAGGCCTCAGGTCGGCGTGGACAAACGCGGCGCAAGCCGCGTTTGTTCTTTGTGAGCGTCGCCGCCGCGCGTGCATCCCCAAAAAAAATCGGCCGCCGCGCGGGAGGAGTGTGCGCGGCGGCCGAAGAGGCCGTGATCACCGTGAGGGACGGCTAGTCTTCCGACAAGGCCTCTTCAGAGGTCAACAGGCCCCCGCCTGTGATGCTTCCCGATGCCGCTACCGCGCAACCGGTATTGGCAAAGCGTTCTTCCAAGACGTCGGGCGACCCGGGTTCCGGAGAGAAGCCGCATGACCGCCCCATCGCGTCGCTCTTCAAAGCTTTGGACTCGTGAGATCTGAGCCGTTCAGTTCTGCAGCTCCGCTTCCTCGACGCTGCTCAATGTCGTGCCCTTCACCTTCACCAGCGTGCCGACGTTGGAACCGCTCGCCGGGACGACAGCCGCGAAGAACTCGGCGCGGCTGATCGATTGCCCCGCGGTATTGCGGAACTGCGTGCCGGCACCGCCCAGCGAGGCGCTTAGATTGTTCAGGAACGTCAGCGTGAACGTGGTCTCGTTCTCCGCGACGACGCGGGCCTGCACCAGTTCCCTGCTGCAGCTGCTGGGTTCCTTGACTTCTTCAGCCGTCAGCGTGGTGCCATCAAGGTAGGCGCGGACTTCGACGCAGTCGGTGCCGGCGACCAGGTCACCGAGCGAACTGCCGCTCGTGCCCCGTGTGTCGAGCCGGGTCTGGGCATTTACCGTGACGATCTGGCCGAGCACCGTGACGGTGCCAGCTCCCGTGCTGACAGCGCTTGCCAGTCCGTGCAGCAGCACGCGCGTCTGCTTGAACTCGATCTTCGACGCGACGAGGACGCCACCGACAGTCACGCCTTCGGCTTCGACCTTGACGTTGTTGGCGAGGTCGGCCACCGTGCCGCCGACGAAGCGCGTTGACGCGCCGATCTGCACCGCACGACCGGCGATCTTGAACGTGGTCGATCCGGTGTAGTCGGTGACGAAACCTTCGTACTCGGTCTTCTCGTTTTCCTTCGCGCCGAGTGCCGAGTCCTCGAGGTCCTCGACGTCGACCTGTGTCGCTGTGAAGACGTTGCCGGCGAGCGCACCCCGCACCTCGACCACGAGCCCGTTGGTTAGCGCTGCAGCGGTCGTTCCTGCCGGGCTGAAGGTCGCCCCCGCGTAGCTGACCGTGATGCTGCCGTTGAGCGTGAACTGGCTCGCGGCCGCATTCAGGCCGGACACCGCTCCGCGCAGCTCGTCGACGCCGTCGGCCGCGCCGACCGCTTCAACGCGCGTCGCCCGCAGGTTGCCGTTGGCGTCGCGCAGGCCATGCACTTCCACCCGCGTCCCCTGCGCCAGGCCGGCAAAGCCGGAGACGTTCGCATACACGGTCTGGCTGTCGACGATGACGGTGACGCCGCCGGCGACGAAAGACTGCGTGTTGTTCACCGTTGATGGCGTCAACTGGATCGTCGCGCGAATCTCGTTTTCGACCTCGACGCGCTCGGCCACGCCGTTGACGTTGTCGTCGCTGCGGCCGCGGACCCTGACGACCATGCCGTTGGCCAGCTGCGCGGCAGTGCGGGTGCGGTCATCGCCGATGACGGCCGCGGTGTCGTCGAAGCGGAGGCCGTTGACGATGACGCTGCCCTTGACCATGGCGCCGCCCGAGACGATCGGCGCGCCGGTGCCGCTGGTACCGCCACCCGTGGTCGGCGGCGGAGTGACCCCGCTCCCGGGTGGCGTGGACCCACCAGAACCTCCCGTGGACGGCGGTGTCGTGCCGCCTGGCGCCGGTGCTGACCCGGCCGGAGCTGACGTCGAGCCCCCCCCTCCGCAGGCGGCGAGCACCAGTGTGAACACCGCTGCCATCGCAAAGCGGCCGCTGCGTGCGAGTCTGTGGTTCATTACATCACTCCTTGGTTCCATCGAGGTCTTCCTCGAAGTAATAGATGCCGAGGCCGGCGCGGACTCGGCCGTTGCCTCGGGCTCGGGGATTCACGTCACGATCGCGCACGGACAGCCACTCATCCATCCGCTCGATCAGTGCCTGCGCGTCTTCCGCGCTGAGTGCACGAAATTCCTCCACCGCTTCACGCGGCAGATTGTCGTACATCACCTTGCGCTGAAACCTCGCAACGTGACCGTTCGTCTGGAGGTTATTGTCAATGGTCGAGATCAGGTCGCCGACGTCGGTGCCCAGCATGCGCAGCTTCTCGCGATCGCCGACGCGCGGGATGTAGACACGCGACAGCAGGCGTATCAGTCCGGACTCCTCGCGCTCGACGACGCCGACGCGCACCAGTTCGTCCAGTACCGCGCGAGGCGGCACATCGCCGCTGAAGCGCCGTACGAGCCTGGAAAACGAGGCTTCGCCCTCGTCAAACGGCAGCGGTCGCGGGCTGCCAGCGTCGTCTTGGAACTGCGCGTCCCGTACCCAACCCGCGACGACCCGCGCGGCGCGGTTGTGCTGCCCGGCGTCGTCTGCGGCCGCGCCTTCAGGCTCCGAAAGCAGCCGGTGGACTTCCTTGCGAGTCAGCCCGGTCAGGACCGAGACCCGGGAGTCGCTGGGCTTGCGGCCCGGGAGAGAGAAATCGTTGTGGGCGACGTCGACGAACGCACGCTTCGCGAGTTCCACGAACGCGGGCACGCCCATGCCATGGCGGAGCGCAATGCGCGCGAGCGCCTTGAGAACCCGGTACAGGGGTGACTCGAGGGCGGTTTCGGCCGCGAGGGCTCGTGTGTCCATAATTGGGACAATACGACCAATTAATGGGTGATGTCAAGCTTTATTGGTCTCTATCGCCCAATCTTACGGGCACGCAGACCCCATCAAGACCGTAAGAAGCGCACTTGCCAGCGCCACCGTCGCGATCCGCGGCCGCCGCTTCGATTCGTCCGGACATGGAAGAGCCGGTCCTGACGTGCCTGACCGGGTCGAGCTGGGTCCGCGGTTGAGCCAAAGTCCGCGTGTGTGGCTGTTCGTGAACGGCCCCTGCCGTGCGCACGGCCGCGGCGCGCCACGGCGTCTTGCCAGGGTGGCTGGCGAACTGATCCCATCCCGGAATCCTGGACTGTTCAGAAGTCGAGGTTCCGGCATGAACTACGACTTGGTAGGGAAGTCATGCCGTGAAGCGATCGCGGTTTACGGAACAGCCGATAGCGTTTGCGCTGAAGCAGCAGGAGCTGGGGGTTGCGGTCGAGGAGATCTGCCGCAAGCTGGGCATTTCCGATGCGACCTTCTACAAGGGGAAGAAGAAGTACTCGGGCCTGGGGCCCTCGGCGCCGCGCAGGCTGAAGCAGCTCGAAGAGGAGAACACCAAGCTCGAGCGGCGGGTGTCTGATCTGAGCCTGGACAAGGCCATGCTGCAGGGCGTTGTCCGGCGAAAGCCCTGACGCCGGCACGCAAGCGGGAACGGGTGGGGGAGCTGTGCCAGCGCTACGGCGCCGGCCTCCGCCAGGCGTGCTCGGCAATGGTGATGTCTCGCTCCGTCTATTACTACCGCTCCATGGCGGCCGATCAGACGCCCTTGCGTCATCGCATCCGGGAGATCGCGGCGACACGGGTGCGCTGCGGCTACAGGCGCATCCACGTCGTGCTGCGGCGGGAGGGCTGGCGCATCAACCACAGGCGGGTGAACCGGCTGTACAAGCAGGACGGTCTGTCCTTGTTCGAGCGGCGGCCTCGGCGGTCTCGGTCGGCCTCGCATCGTTCACCGCCGCCGGCGACGACGACCATGAACCAAAGCTGGGCAATGGGCTTCGTCTCCGACCTGCTACAGCTGGTCGCGATTACCGGTGGCACGCAGTGTCCGAGTGGCACCGCCTCCGTTACGCGGTGACATCGCGGTTAGCCGCGGGATCTGCAATGCGGTCCGGATCGGCGGGCACGGATCGCACCGACAGCACGCCGTCGATCGCCGCGATCGCATCGATTGCGGCCTGCGGCACCGGGCTGTCGACATCGACCAGCGTGTACGCCATCTCGCCGCGCGACTTGTTCACCATGTTGTGGATGTTGAGGCCAGCGTTGGCCATCGCGGTCGATATCTGGCCGAGCATGTTCGGCACGTTGGCGTTGGCGATGCCGATGCGGTGATTTGATTCGCGCGCCATCTCGACATTGGGAAAGTTGACTGCGTTGGTAATTCCGCCGTTTTCGAGAAACTCGCGCAACTGTTCGACGACCATGACCGCGCAGTTTTCCTCGGCCTCGGCCGTCGAGGCCCCAAGGTGGGGCAACGCGATTGCGCCGGGTACTCCCGCGAGAGTCGGCGACGGGAAATCGGACAGATAGGCCTTCAGGTGGCCCGCGCGCAGCGCCTCGACTACAGCCCCCTCGTCGACGATGGCATCGCGCGCAAAATTCAGAAGCACGCTGCCCGGACGCATCGCCGCAAGTCTCTTCGCGTTGATCAGGCCGCGCGTCGCGGGTACCAGCGGAACGTGCAGCGAGACGAAGTCGGACTGCTTGAGCAAGTCCTCGATGGAGTTGGCCTTGCGAACGCCGGAGTGCAGGCGCCACGCGGCGTCGACCGTGATTTCGGGGTCGTAGCCGATGACTTTCATGCCGAGCTTGAAGGCGGTGTCCGCGACCAGCGCGCCGATCGCACCGAGCCCGACGATTCCGAGCACGCGGTAGGGCAACTCGACGCCTGCAAACTGCTTCTTTCCTTCCTCCACGCGCGCTTCGAAGTCCTGCGCGTCCGACGGCAGCTCGGACACGAACCGCAGCGCAGGCACGAGGTTGCGCGCGCTGATCAGCAGCGCTGCGAGTACGAGTTCCTTGACGGCATTGGCATTGGCGCCCGGCGCATTGAAGACCGGCAGGCCGCGCCGCGACATCTCCGCGACCGGAACGTTGTTGGTGCCCGTGCCTGCCCGCGCAATTGCCTTGACGCTTGCCGCGATCGGCATCGCGTGCATGTCGTGCGAGCGGACCAGGATCGCGTCGGGCCGGTCGAACTCCTTGGCGACGATATAGCGATCGAGCGGAAAGCGCTCGAGCCCCTTGGCCGAGATGTTGTTGAGGGTCTGGATCCGGAAGCGGTGCATCGGTTATCCCTGGCTGCGCTCGAACTCGCGCAGGTAGTCGACCAGGGCCTGCACGCCCTCGATCGGCATTGCGTTGTAGATCGATGCGCGCATGCCGCCGACCGACCGGTGGCCCTTGAGCTGGAGCAGTCCGCGCTGCTGCGCACCCTTGAGGAATGCCGCGTCGAGCGCTTCGTCGCGCAGCTTGAATGGCACGTTCATGCGCGAACGGTCTTCCTTGCGGACCGGGTTCGAGTAGAAGCTGCTGGCATCGAGCGTGTCGTACAGCAGCTTTGCCTTCGCGACGTTCTTCTGCTCGATGGCTGCCAGTCCGCCCTGCGCCAGCAGCCACTTGAATACCAGTCCGGCGATGTAAATGGCGTACGTCGGCGGTGTGTTCAGCATCGAATCCGCCTCGGCCTGCTCCTTCCAGTGGAAGGCCGACGGCGTGATCGGCAACGCGCGATCCAGCAGATCCTTGCGCACGATGACCAGCGTCAGCCCCGCCGGGCCGACGTTCTTCTGCGCGCCGCCGTAGATTACGCCGTACTTCGAGACGTCGACCGGGCGCGACAGGATGTGGGACGACATGTCGGCGACCAGCGGCGTCGCTCCGACGTCCGGAACCCAGTGGTACTCGACTCCGCCGATGGTTTCGTTGGTGCAGACGTGCACGTAGGCGGCGTTGTCGGACAGCTTCCAGCGGTCCCGCGGCGGCACGTAGGAGAAATTCTGGTCCTCCGATGAAGCCGCGACGTTGACCTGCGCGTACTTCTTCGCCTCCTTGATCGACTTCTTCGACCATTCGCCCGTATTGATGAAATCGATCGTCTTCTTATCGCCGAGCAGGTTCATCGGCACGATCGCGTTCTCGCCGATGGCGCCACCCTGCAGGAACAGGACCTCGTAATCGGCGCCGATCGCCATCAGTTTCCGGAGGTCGGCCTCCGCCTCTTCCGCGATCTGGATGAACTCGGGCCCGCGATGGCTCATCTCCATCACCGACATGCCGCTGCCGTGCCAGTCGAGCATCTCCTCGGCCGCACGCTTTAAGACTTCCTTTGGCAGCACCGCAGGGCCGGCGCTGAAGTTGAATATGCTCATCGGGGGTTCCGGAAATTGTTGGCGTTGTTGCAGATGGCCGAAGTGTTGCCATACGGATCAAGGGAGACTTTAGCGCACGCCTCTCCTCGCGGTTTCCTCCGGGATGCGAGCGGCATTTGACAACCGGTTCCGTGCGCGGGAGGCAGGCTGCTGTGCGCGGCAGGCGGAGGCTGACCAGCGCGTGGCGGCAGGCGCAGTCCCTGCGGCCAGCGCGAGCCAATAGCGGACACGCTCTAACTCCCGAAAGTGGCCTTCGGCATCCGCGATCACGGCGCCAAATCGCGGGGAAGAAAGGCTGGCCATGCTCAACCCATCCTTTGCGCCGCGCGTTTCACTCTTGCCTGTCCGACCTACGCACGACGCCCGTACAACGCTCGAATGACAGCAATCAGCCCTCCGTCACGCCAATGCGGGGCCTGAAGGCGGCCGCGGTCCCGTCGGGCACGGCCGTTGCTGCCGCGCTGAGAGCGGACGGTGGGAACCATGAGCACAGAGAGTCAGCCGACCATCCATGGCACTAACGGCTACACGCGGGCACAGCGGTCCGCGCTTGTGGTCGCCGCGTTCCGCTTGAGATTGATACGTCGAGCTGAACTAACTTTCTTCCGACGATGCAGTCACGCAAAGCGCCAACGAGGCTCTGAGGAGTGGAGACCCTCGCACAGGACGCGCTGCTTACAGCAGAAACCGGGCGTGGTGCGCGAGGTGGTCGGCGACGAATGACGCAATGAAGTAGTAGCCGTGGTCGTAGCCCGCGTGACGACGCAGCGTCAGCGGCTGACCCTCACGCGCGCACGCGCTATCCAGTGTCTCAGGGTGGAGCTGCTCGGAAAGGAATTTGTCCGCCATGCCTTGGTCCACCAGGCAATCCGGCATGCGGGCGCCGCGTGCGATCAATTCGGAAGCATCGTGCTCCGGCCACAGCGTGCGGTCCGTTCCGAGATAACCCGTGAACGCCTTGATGCCCCAGGGCGCGCGCATCGGCGCCGCGATCGGTGCGAATGCCGAAACGCTGCGATAGCGGCCGGGATGCCGCAAGGCGAGCGTCAGTGCACCGTGTCCCCCCATCGAGTGACCGAACACTCCGAGCCGATCACCTCGCACCGGGAAGTGCTCCGCAATGACGGTCGGCAGTTCCTCGGTCACATAGGTTTCCATCTTCCAGTGGCGGTCCCATGGGGATAGGACGGCATCGAGGTAGAAGCCGGCAGCGGTGCCGAAGTCCCACGACGAATCGGCTGCTTCGATCCCGGTGTTGCGCGGACTCGTGTCGGGCGTAACGATGACGAGGCCATGTTCGGCAGCAAATCGCTGTGCGCCCGCCTTGATGGCAAAGGTTTCTTCGTTGCAGGTCAGGCCTGCAAGATAAAAGAGTGCCGGCACCGCGCCGCCATTCGCCTGCGGTGGTCGGTAGACGCCGAACTGCATCGGCAGTCCGATCGCCACCGAATCGTGGCGATAGAAGCCCTGCACGCCTCCCCAGCACGCGTGCTCGCTCAGGACCGTGAGTGTCGACACTGTCAGTAAACGACCACCGAACGAATCGACTCTCCGCTTTTCATGAGGTCGAACCCGCGATTGATGTCTTCGAGTGGCAGCCTGTGGGTGATCAACTCGTCGATCTTGATGCGGCCGTCCATGTACCAGTCGACGATCTTCGGCACGTCCGTGCGGCCACGCGCGCCGCCGAATGCAGAGCCCTTCCAGACGCGGCCGGTCACGAGCTGAAAGGGTCGCGTCGAGATTTCCTGCCCGGCCGCCGCCACGCCGATGATGACGCTCTGCCCCCACCCCTTGTGGCAGCACTCCAGCGCCTGCCGCATGGTTGCCGGGTTGCCAATGCATTCGAAACTGAAGTCCGCGCCGCCATCGGTCAACTGCACGATGGCGTCGACGACGTTCGCAGTCTGGCTAGCGTCAATGAAGTGGGTCATGCCGAAGCGGCGGCCGATCGCTTCGCGTTGCGGATTGATATCGATGCCGATGATCTTGTCGGCGCCGACCAGTCGCGCGCCCTGGACGACGTTGAGTCCGATTCCACCGAGCCCGAAGACCACGACATTGGCGCCCGGTTCGACCTTCGCGGTGAACACGACGGCCCCAACGCCCGTAGTGACACCGCATCCGATGTAGCACGCCATCTCGAATGGCGCATCGGTCCGGATTTTCGCCAGCGCAATTTCCGGGACCACGATGAAGTTGCTGAAGGTCGACGTTCCCATGTAGTGCAGAAGTGGCTTGCCCTCAAGCGAAAAGCGGCTGGTCCCGTCGGGCATCAGTCCCCTGCCCTGCGTGCCGCGAATCTGCTGGCAAAGATTGGTCTTGCGAGACAGGCAGAACTTGCACTGACGACACTCCGGCGTGTAGAGCGGGATCACGTGGTCGTCCTTGCGCAGCGTCGTCACGCCGGGACCCACGTCAACGACAACACCGGCCCCCTCGTGTCCGAGGATCGCCGGAAACAGTCCTTCGGGATCGGCGCCCGATAGCGTGTAGTAGTCCGTGTGACAGATGCCGGTCGCCTTGATCTCGACCAGCACCTCGCCGGCACGCGGCCCGTCGAGATCGACGTCTTCGATCGTCAATGGTTTTCCGGCCGCCCAGGCCACAGCCGCGCGTGTCTTCATGGTTGACTCACAGTCTGCAAGCTCATGGCCTTTGAGTTTCCTCGTTTGTCGCCATCATGCCATCCGAAGTGTGAGACAGCGGACGTTGCCGTTCGGATTCAGAAGACCAGCGACACCTCCACGAACAGCCGCGGTGTCGCAGCGGCTGTAGCCGACGGGTTCCAGCGGCGCGCGGTGGCCTCAGTTCGAACGTCCTGCCTGATCCAGGATGGCCAGCAGTTGCGCAGGAGCGCTGATCATCGGGTCGTGGCCGGTGGCGATCTCGACCACCTGCCAGCCCGGCTCGGAACGCACTCGCCGACGTGAGGTTTCGATCGCCGGCAATGCCGGTGAGGTGCAATCCACGAAAGTACGAGCCAGGCCCGCCACGCGCGCGTCGTCGAAGTGCAAGACCTCGTCATACGGAGTGCCGGGATGGGGCCGCTGGCGCCGGTCCACCCACGCCGCATCTTCGCCGGTCAGGCCATAGGCAGACGACGGCGGAGGCGGGAGGACGCCGTCTCGCGAGATGGCTGCCCGGCGGGCCTGGCGTGCACTTGCGTCGTGGGAACTCGACCAGCTCTCGCCGCTGCGGGGAACGATGGCGTCAACGTAGACCAGCCGGACAATGCGCTCCGCGTAGCGATCCGCCACGGCGGTGATCAACAGTCCGGCATAGCTGTGACCCACAAGGACGAGGCGCGTCAGTTCTTCCGTCTCGATCACTGCCGCCACATCCTCGATGTGTGTCGCGAGGTTGACAGCGGAAGACATCAGGTGTTCGCGGTCGCCGAGCCCTGAGAGCGTCACGGCGAAGGCACGATGACCCGTGGCCCAGAGTGACGGCAGGATCTTGCGCCAGCACCACGCCCCATGCCACGCGCCGTGCACCAGAACGAAATCAGTCATGCCGTTTGCTCCGCACCGAACTTTCGATCATGCCCCCAGATTGGCCAGCCGCTCGACGGCGGCGGTCAGGAATGGCGGCCTTTCGGGCAAGTCTGACCGCGGGGAGCCTCGTCTGCAACTCGCCTCCAGGGAGCGCTGACGCGCATGGGCGTCTGATCGCGTGCCCACCTTGAGCAACAAGCGGGGTCGGCCCCGAGTCCGACGCAGGCCTCCCGACGGCTATCGTCAGAGACCTCTTGATCAGCCGTCCGCTTGGGAGCAGCATTCCTCGGCGGAGGACCAATGGAAACACTCCGGTCGTCCGACGCCCCGCGGCGGTCCTGATTGCGGACGTCGCTGGCCATTCGCGCTCTCTACCGCAGTGATTCGCCCGCAGGCACCGGGTTCAACTCGACATCAGGCCCGCACCTGCAACTGAACGGAGTTCGTGACGTGGAGCTTCAGGAGCTCGGACCGCTGGGCACTTCCGACCGATTCGGATGGGTTCGCGTCAGTCCGGTCTTTGTCCCAATGACCGGCCGCGAATCGGAGTTTGTTCTGGAGGGCTATGTCGAGGACGATGCGATGCAGGATTTTGAGCAGGCGGTCGACAACTTCCTGAGCCTGGGCACGGATTCGCTCCGCTTCTGTGAGCGTTGGGTCTTCGAGTACTACCAGGACTCACGCACGGCCTGGAACAAGAGCGATGTCTCTCCGCCACTGATCGGCTCTGCGGCCGAGGTCTGGTCTCAGGTTCACTTTGGAGCGGTCATCATGGTGTCCCGCAGGGCGCAGGGCGACCGCGCGGTCTACGTCTCGATCGAGTGCAAGTGTGATTGGGACCCCGAGCATCGACTGCAGCTGGTCTTTCGCAAAGGTGAGCGTGTCACGAAAGTCGGACCTTTCGATGGGTATCTCTCCCACGCCGACGCGTTCGGGCGGCCGGAACTCGAGCACGTCGTCTATGTGAGGGCATGACCGTGTATACAGGCCCTCTGCTTGCTTGCGTGGATTTCCATCTCTCGGAGCGTCCGCCCTGGGGCAAATCTCCCCATTGTCCGGGACAGCAGGGTATGGCCGCAGCTGGTGGCAAGTCAGTATTCGAAAGCAATCACGTCAGGTGAGAAGACGCGAAAAGTCGCCAGTCCATTTGACGCTGATTGAAGTGCCGTTCCTCTCGCGCCAATCCGCGGCCCGCTGGAAGCGGCTCGCATCGCTGTGACTGCGTGGAGTTAGTGCCGGAAGGCGTACCGAACTGTCGATGTTCGGTCTGTGCGCGCAGCATCAGCCCGCCAACCGAGAGACAGTCGGCGCATCGCCGGCGTCGTGTACTGACCCGCGAATGCAGTCTGCGTGCCCGGTATTCACGCACAGATGTTATTGATCGACGACGAGGATGACCGTAGGATTTTGAAGCTGTTCCAGCGTGATCCCGCCTCACATAGGGAGGTCGTCACCATGAGTCGCTCTTGGCAGCTCGTTTCCTGTGTGGTGCCAGTCTTGGTCATCATCATGCTCTGCGCTCGACCCTCTGTCGCTGCGACGGCCTACAGCGAAGACTGGACAGCAGGCGACACCAACGGCTGGATTCAGAGCACGGCATCGAGCGTCCTGGTGCGCGATGCCGGCTTTGGCAACCCTGCGGGCTCGCTTGCGGTGCGTCGCGACCTCACCCCGCCCATCTTCGACATCGGCGCGACCAGCAACCTGCCACAAGTTTCAGGGGACTACACCGGCACACCCGCCTGGACATTTTCGTTCGACGTGTTTTACGGCACGGGCAACTACGTCGACGCCTGGCTCCGCTTTCGCTACCAGGACGGCACTTTCAACGGCTGGCATCTCGACGTAGCGAACGTCTTCCCCAACAGTTGGCAGAGTTACTCGGTGACTTTCGACTCGACCTGGTCGGATGTTGAAGCGGCCGCCAATGGCTGGGTCGACGAAACCGGCGGGACGGTCCCCTGGACGTTGTTGATGACGAATGTCTTCCATCCGGAGATCCGACTGCTGCTGGGTGACGAGGCCAGCGCATTGGCCTACATCGATAACGTCGCCCTCAGATCGATCCCCGAACCCGCCACTCTCGCGCTGCTCGCCTTCGGCCTTCTCGGACTCGGCGGCGCACGTCGGCGCAGGCAGTAGCGCGGATCTTGCGCTGTCCGACAGGTGCTCAAGGCGTGAGGAAACTGGCGGCGTCCAGGAGACGCTATTGCTGCGACAACTGATAACTCCCACGATGCTCTCCCTTCACTGCGCCTGTCTTGGCGCAGTGGGGGGCCGGTCCTGGATTCCTGCGCTTGGCGTTACTTCATAGGAGATTTCCTGATGTTTCGTCTGCTTACAAGCATCTCGAGCGGCGAGCTGTTCAAGCGACAGCTGCCGGTGTTTCTGATCGCCTTCTTGATCTCTGAGCTGTTCTACAAGTTCCACAGCTTCACGCTGGAGTGCGCGGCCTTCCTCGCCACCTGGTTCGTGCTCGACGGCGTGGTGCACCTGCTGACCGGGCGTCGGTCGCCGCAGCGCTTCCCGCAGTGACCGAAGATCCCGTCATGCAAATCAAGGACGAACGCCGCGACGACGCCAGCGGCACGGTCGAGCGCATGCTCGAAGAGATGTCGTACCAGACCGATCTGCTCGGCCGCGTGCTGGCCGAGATGCAGCGCGCGAACTGCCAGCTTGAGCAGGTCGCACGCCAGACCTGCGAGACGCAGAACGAGTTGCACCGCCAGACCGCGTTGCAGGGCTGCATGCTGAAGCTGCTCGCGTATCAGGTCGAGGTGACGCGCGCGGGCAATCCGGGTCTTGCCCAGCTTCTCGACTGCAAGTACGGTTTCGACCGCTGCTTCGATCTAAGCGACTGCCAGGGCGGGCCTGCGCCCTGCAAGCATGTTCCCTGCCCCGACGGATACCGGCTGGAACGCGGCTCGGGCGAGTCGAAGCCAGGGAAGGTTCCGCCGCGGCGAGTCAAGGACGCGCCCTACCCGCCGGTGCGGCGCGAAGACAATCCGGCGCGCCAACCGAACACGCGCCCGCAACGCAAAGTGCCGACCGGTCCGTTCCGCGGCATCCTGCGCCGCAGCGTGGGCTCGGAACTGCGCAAGTCGGGGTCAGGCGGCGCTGGCCTCGACTTCAGGGTCTGGACCGATGACCCATCGGTTGCGAATGCCAGCGCCAACGCCGCCGACATCAGCGGCGCCAAGGGCGGCACGGTCGTGCTTCTGAGCGGCAACTGGTACATCGACTACTCGACCGACAGTGGCGCCACATTTACGACGCTGGATCCGACGACGATCTTTCCGAACACCCTTGCCGGAGGTTTCTGCTGCGACCAGGTGCTGCAGTACGCACCGCAGATCGACCGCTTCCTGTGGTTGCTGCAATACCAGTCGGGCGGCACCGGCGCGAACGCCTACCGCCTAGCCATGGCGAGCCCGCAGGACGTCATCGACAGCAACTGCACCGCCTGGACCTACTGGGACCTCACTTCTGCCAGCTTCGGCATCGGCACCGACTGGATGGACTATCCGTCGATGTCGCTGGGCGATGGCGAGGTCTATTTCACCTTTGATGTCCTCGACACGACGGCCGACGGGATCGCCGACAACGGCCTGGTCGTGGTGCGATTCAACCTTGCCGAGATCGCGGCGGCGGGCACGATCAACTTCCGCTTCACCACCCCCGCCGACAGCGCCGTCGCCTGGGGCAGCGGCGCGTCGCAGAACACCGGTAACGAAGTGTTCTGGGCGGGCCATGTCGACAACAGCACGCTGCGCGTCTTCAGCTGGCGCAACGACTCGAACACCTATTTCTGGCGCGACATCGAGGTCCGCAACTGGCCCAACGGCGCGCTCAGCTCGAGCGGACCGAACGGCAACAACTGGTTCGGCTGGGGTTTTCCGAACAACGCCGTGATCGGGATCACCCGGCGCCTGAACGAACTGTGGCTCGGCTGGACCGCCAGCAGCGGCGATGGCGGCTCGGGCGGATTCAACTTCCCGCATCCGCACGTCCAGATCGTCAAGGTCAACATCGCCGGCTGGACGGTGATCGAGCAGATGCAGGTCTGGAACCCGGATCTCGCTTTCGGCTATCCCAGCCTCGCCACCAATTCCGACAACGAGGTCGGCATTGCCCTCGGCTGGGGCGGTGGCGACGGCGGGGCCAGCAGCCCGCACGCCAACAGCGCGGTCGGCTTCATGGGCGACTACGTGGTCTGGTACCGCGACGGCAGCACCTGGACTCATACGCGCTGGGGCGACTACGTGACCATCCGCCGCGCGGCGCCCGAGTCGCAGATGTTCGCCGGCTTCGGCTATGTGACGATCGACACCAGTACCGGCGCCGGGCACAGGTTCGACCCTTACTACGTCCTCTTCGGGCGCGAGCGGAAAGAACCGCCACCCATCAGGTGAGGACGCGTGTGAAGCCGGATCGGGTCAGTGGCCCGCATTCGCGCTCCCGCAACTCTGCCGCGTTCGCTGTCGCTCCGGCTCACTCCGGAGCGACAGCGCCCTTGCGCTCGACGATCAGGCGGTACTGGTCGGGTTCGCGATGCCGGGCGAAATTGAAGGTCGTGCTCTTGTACGAATGTGCACAAATCCAGATCGCACCGCGCGATCGCCAGTTCGTCACCCGTGGTCGTGCAGGCCGCGACGATCTCCCCGCTCGGCGCGACGATGATCGAGTTGCCGATCTGCTCCACGCCTTCCTCGTTGCCCGCCTTGGCCACGCCGACGACCCAGGTTCCGTTCTGGTAGGCACCCGACTGCATGACGAGCTCATTGTGGAAGTGCGACAGCGCGTCGTGCTCCGGCGCGGGCGGGTTGTGCACCGGTGTGTTGTAGCCCAGCAGCACCATCTCCACGCCCTGCAGCCCCATCACGCGGTAGGTTTCCGGCCAACGGCGGTCGTTGCAGATCGCCATGCCGAAGAGCCCGCTGGTCGTGTCGCCGCAGGCCCATCGCACCACCGGCCAGCTCAGGTTGCCGACCTCGAAGTAGCGCTTCTCCAGATGCTGGAAACTGCGCCACGGCTCGTGCTCGGCGTGCCCCGGCAGGTGGATCTTGCGGTACTTGGAAATGACGCGGCCGTCCTTGTCCACCAGGATCGAGGTATTGAAGCGGCGCGTGCGGCCGTCGTCCTCGGCGAGCTCGGCGTAGCCGAGGTAGAAGCCGATGCGCAGTTCGCGCGCGGCATCGAACAAGGGCTGCGTCTCCGGCCCCGGCATTGAGCGTTCGAAGAACGCGTCGACCTCCGACTGCTGCTCGAAGTACCAGCGCGGGAAGAACGTGGTCAGCGCCAGCTCCGGGAAGACGACGAGATCGCAGCCGTGGCCCTGCGCCACGCGCATCAGCGCGAGCATCCGCTCGACCACCATCGCGCGCGACTCGCTGCGCGCGATCGGTCCCAGCTGGGCAGCGCCGACGGTGACAATGCGGGTCATGTTCGTGGCCGCGCTCAGGCCGTCAGTTCGAGCAGCGTATGCAGCAGCACGTCGGCGCCCGCGGCCAGGTGCTCCGGCGCCGTGTGTTCAGCGGGGTTGTGGCTGATGCCCTTCACGGAAGGCACGAAGATCATCGCCGTCGGGCAGATGCGCGCGAGCATCTGCGCGTCGTGGCCAGCGCCTGAGGTCATCGGCCGGCACGAGTGCCCGAGTCGTTGCGCGGTGCGTGCGATCAGTGCGGCGATTCCCTTGTCGAACAGCACTGGCGCAAAGCGCGCCAGCGAATGCGTTTCGATCTTCACGCCTTCGTCGCGCTCGAGTTGCTGCAGGAACGCCGCCAGCCTCTGTTCCGACTGGATCAGCACCGCGTCGTCGGTGTTGCGCAGATCCACGGTCACGCGCGCGCGCGCCGCGATGACATTGGTCAGGTTTGGATGCAGGGTGATTGACCCGACGGTGCCGACCTGGTTGCCGCCGAGTTCCTGCACCAGCTGGCGCACGAACGTTCCGATCGCCGCCGCGCAGTAGCCGGCGTCGTGCCGCATCCGCATCGGCGTCGTCCCCGCGTGGTTCGACTGTCCGGTGATCAGAACCTCGGTCCACGAAATGCCCTGCAGGTCCTCGACGGCGCCGATGGTGATGCCCTCGAGGTCGAGCACCGGGCCCTGCTCGATGTGGAGCTCGACGTACGCGTGCGGCCGGTACAGCGGCACCGGCGCATCGCCAAGGTACCCGATGCGCTCCAGTTCGTCCTTGAACACCTTGCCGTCGATGCCGCGCGTGGCGTACAGCTCTTCCAGCGGCATCCCGCCGACGTAGGCGAGCGACCCCGCCATGTCCGGGTGGAAGCGTGCACCCTCCTCGTCGGTGAAGGCGCCGACGACCAGCGGCCGGCGCGTCGTGAGCCCGGCATCGTTCAGCGTCTGGACGACCTCGAGCCCGCCGAGCACGCCCAGGTTGCCGTCGTAGCGGCCGCCGGTGCGCACGGTATCGATGTGCGAGCCGGTCATCACCGGGGCGCAGGTCGCGACACTCTCGGTGCCCTCACGCAGGCCGAAGATGTTTCCGATCGGGTCGATGCGCACCTCGAGGCCAAGCTCGCGCATCCAGCCGACCACCAGATCGCGGCCGGCCTTGTCCTCGTCCGTCAGAGCGAGCCGGCAGCAGCTGCCGTCCGCGGTTGCGCCGATGGCGGCAAGGGTATCCAGGCGCTCCATCAGGCGCTTCGGATTGATACGCAACTGTTCAGCTTTCATCGAGCACCTCCTCGGCCGTGCGCCCGACCACCTCAAGGTAGATCCGCGCGTCGGTATCGCCTTCGCTGCCCAGCAGCAGCACTCTGGAGCCTTCGTCGAGCTGCAATGTGGCCCGGATGTCAGGATAGTCACGCGCGGCCAGAAGCGCAGCCAGCCCCGTGCCACCGGTTTCTCCGGCGACGATGGCCGGATCGCCGGTAGCCGGGAATGCGAGCGTGCGCATCGCGTCCAGCGCATAGGCGTCGTCGACGGCGACCGCCGCGTTGGCGCCGCCGTGCAGGATCTCCCATGCGAGTTCCGACACTTCGCCGCAGGCGAGGCCGGCCATCACCGTGTCGAGCGAGCCGCCAACGACTACCGGGTGGCCGGCAGCAAGGCTCTGGTACACGCAGTCGGCGCGGGTGGGCTCGACCACGATGAACGACGGTCGCCTCGCACCCCAGCGCAGCCAGAAGCTGGCGCAGACCGCCGCGGCCAGCGCGCCCACGCCGGCCTGCGCGAACACGTGCGTCGGCGGCTCGTCGCCGAACTCCTCGGCGATCTCCGCCGCCATCACACCATAGCCGTGCATCACGTCGAGCGGAATATCGCGATAGCCCGGATAGGAAGTGTCCGACACGACGGTCCAGTCGTTGGCGGCCGCCGTGGCCGCGGCGTGTCGCACGGCGTCGTCGTAGTTGCCCTTGACCTCGCGCACCTCGGCGCCGTAGTGCGCTATCGCGTCGCGCCGTCCCTGGCTGACGTGCTCGTGCACGAAGATGACGCAACGACAACCGAAGAGTCGCGCGCCCCACGCGACCGAGCGGCCATGATTGCCGTCGGTGGCACAGGTGACGGTCGCGCTGCCGATGATGTTCCTGAAGTCGCCGGACAGCAGCGCGCGCGAACCGATGTCGTCCCTTCCGGTGGCCGCGGCCACCTTCTTGCGCAGCACGTTGGCGACCGCATAGGCGCCGCCGAGCGCCTTGAAGCTGCGCAGGCCGAAGCGGCCGCGCTCGTCCTTGTAGTGAATCCCGCCAAGGTCCAGCGAGCGTGCCAGCGCCGGCAGCGCGACCAGCGGCGTGGGCGCGTAGCCCGGCCAGCTCGAAATCTCCGCCAGCGCGGCGCTGAAACCCGAGTGGCTCAGCACGGCGGAGCGCGCGGCGCCATAGTGTTGGGCGGCCGGCGCGGCGGACGGATTGCGAATGACGCGCGCTTCGTGCTTCATGCCACTGCCGGCTCGCGTGCCGGCACGGGCTGCCGCAGGTGACAGGCGACCCATTGCCCGCTCGCGACCTGCTGCAAGGGCGGCTCCGCCACTTTGCAGCGCTCCTCGACATAGGGACAGCGTGTGTGGAAGCGGCAACCGGACGGCGGATTGATCGGGCTGGGCACGTCGCCGGTCAGCACGCGACGCTGCTTGCGGCGCGTCGGGTCCGGCACCGGGACCGCCTCGAGCAGCGCCTCGGTATAGGGGTGCTGCGGGCGAGTGAAGATCGCTTTCTTGGGCGCGATCTCGACGATCTTGCCGAGGTACATCACGGCGACCCGGTGGCTGATGTGCTCAACCACAGCGAGGTCGTGCGCGACGAACAGGTAGGACAGATGAAACTCCTGCTGCAGGTCCATCAGCAGGTTGATTACCTGCGCCTGCACCGACACGTCGAGCGCGGAGACCGGCTCGTCGCAGACGATCAGTTTCGGTTGCACCGACAACGCCCGCGCGATGCCCAGGCGCTGCCGCTGGCCGCCCGAGAACTCGAACGGGTACTTGACCATCTGGTCGGGTCGCAGTCCGACGCGCTCGAACAGTTGCGCCACGCGCTCGCGCCCGACAGCCGCCGACATGTCCTCGAAATTGCGCAGCGGCTCGGCCACGATGTCGGCGGCGCGGATGCGCGGATTGAGCGACGAATACGGGTCCTGGAACACCGCCTGCAGTTCGCGCCGCACCGGACGCATCTCGGAGGCCGAGAGCTTCTCGATATGCCGGCCGCGCCAGAGGATCTCGCCGGAGGTCGGGTCCTGCAGGCGCAGGATCAGCTTGCCGGTGGTCGACTTGCCGCAGCCCGATTCGCCGACCAGTCCCAGCGTCTCGCCGCTGGCGATGGAGAAGCTGACGCCGTCGACCGCGTGCACCTTGGCGCCGATCCCGCCGAAGAGCCCCTCCTTGGTCGGGAAATGCTTGGTCAGATCGCGCACTTCGAGCAGAACTTCGTCGCCCGGCGCCAGCGTGACGTTCATACGCTCACCTCGGCCCTGCGTGCGGACCGGGGCGCGGCCACCGGATGCCAGCACGCCGCCCAGTGACGGGCCGAGTGCAGCTCTAGCGGCGGCGCTTCAGAGGTACAGCGCTCGCCGACGTTGGGGCAACGCGGCGCGAACAGGCAGCCGGGCGCGGGGTCCTTCAGCGACGGCACCATGCCTGGAATTTCGACCAGCCGCTTGCCGGTCTCGTTGACCGAGTCGCCGAGGTGCGGCATCGAACCGAGCAGACCGCGCGTGTAAGGATGGCGTGGCGCGGCGAACAGTTCCTCGATCGGTGCTTCCTCGACCTTGCGGCCGGCGTACATCACGACGACGCGATGCGCGATCTCGGCCACCACGCCGAGGTCGTGCGTGATCAGGATGATCGACAGCGCCGGTGTCGTCGCGCAGTTCGCGCATCAGTTCGCAGGATCTGCGCCTGGATCGTGACGTCGAGCGCGGTGGTCGGCTCGTCAGCGATCAGCAGCCGCGGTCCGCAGGCGAGCGCCATCGCGATCATCACGCGCTGGCGCATGCCGCCCGACAACTCGTGCGGGTACTGCCCGATGCGCCGCTCCGCTTCCGGGATGTGCACCTTGCGCAGCATCTCGACGGCACGCGCCATCGCGTCTGTTTCGGACAGGCCCCGGTGCAGCACCAGTGCTTCGGCGACCTGCCGTCCGACAGTCAACACCGGATTGAGCGACGTCATCGGTTCCTGGAAGATCATCGAGATCACATTGCCGCGCACCTTGCGCATCGCGGGCTCGGTCAGGTCGAGCAGGTTGCGACCATCGAACTCGATGCGGCCTTCGGCAATGCGCGCCGGCGGCATCGGCAACAGGCGCAGGATCGACATCGCCGTCACGCTCTTGCCGCAGCCAGATTCGCCGACGACCGCCAGCGTCTCGCCCGGCATCACGTCAAAGCTGACGCCATCCACCGCGCGCACGACGCCGTCGCGTGTGTGGAAGTGCGTCTTCAGGTTTTCGACGCGCAGCAGCGGCTGGATTTGCGTGTTCATCGCTAGATCCGCCGCGCCAGTCGCGGGTCGAGGGCGTCCCGCATACCGTCGCCCAAGAGGTTGACCGACAGAACGGTCAGCGACAGGAAGAGACCCGGGAACAGCAGGATGGTCGGCGCGACCTGGATCAGGCTCCGGGCCTCGGCCATGATGTTGCCCCAGCTCGGGATGTTCGGTGGCGTGCCCGCGCCAATGAACGACAGGATCGCCTCGGTGATCATCGCCGAAGCGCAGATATAGGTCGCCTGCACCAGCAGCGGCGCCATCGTGTTCGGCAGGATGTGGCGCAGCAGGATCGCGGGCAGCCGGGTGCCGGACGCGATCGCCGCCTCGACGTACGGCTGTTCGCGCAGTGTCAGCACCAGCGAACGCACGAGGCGCACGACGCGTGGCACTTCCGTGATCGCGATCGCCATGACCACGTTTTCGAGGCTCGCCCGCGTCAGGGAGATCAGCGCGATGGCCAGCAACACCGACGGGATCGACATCAGCCCGTCCATCACGCGCATCAACACTGCGTCGAGCCGGCGCATGTAGCCGGTAACGAGCCCTATCGCCAGGCCGACCGAGGTCGCCAGCAGCGCCACCGACAAGCCGACGGTCAGCGAGACGCGGCTGCCGTAGATCACGCGGCTGTAGACGTCACGGCCGAGCATGTCAGTGCCGAACCAGAATTCTCCACCGATCGGCTTCAGGCGACGGATCGGCGACAGCGCCTGTGGATCGATCGTTCCGAGCCAGGGCGCGAAGATCGCGACCAGCACCATCAGCAGCAGGACGACCGCGCCGGCGATGGCCGTCGGATGACGGCGCAGCGCATCCTTGAATCGGCGCACCGTCGGCGAGTCCGACTTCGGCAGCGCGACTGCCTGTGCGACGGCCGCCATCTCAGTACCGGATCCTTGGATCGAACAGCGAGTAGCTCAGGTCGACCAGCAGGTTGACGATGACGTAGACCGCGGAGAACAGCAGCGTCACGCCCTGGATGATCGGATAGTCGCGCCGCAGGATCGCGTCCACCGTCAGCCGGCCGAGTCCCGGAATGGCGAACACCGTCTCCGTGACGACAACGCCGCCGATCAGCAGCGCCACGCCTATGCCGATGACAGTGACGATCGGCACGGCCGCATTCTTCAGCGCGTGCCGGATCAGCACTGTGCCAGGCGCCAGGCCCTTGGCGGTGGCCGTGCGCACATAGTCCTGTGCCAGCACGTCGAGCATCGTCGCGCGCGTGATGCGCGCGATCAGTGCCATGTAGACGAGGCCCAGAGCCACACTCGGCAGGATCATGTGCCGGATGAACGGTACGAATCCTTCGGAAATACTTGTGTATCCCTGCACCGGCAACCACTCGAGCCAAACCGAGAAGAAGAAGATCAGCCCGTAGGCGATGACGAACACCGGCACCGAAAAGCCGAGCACCGACAGCGCCATGACGAAGCGGTCGATCCAGCCGCCGGCCCGCGCGGCCGCCAGCACGCCGAGCGGCACCGCGAGACCGACCGCGACGATCAGCGTGCACAGCGTCAAGGCCAGTGTCGGTTCGATCCGCTGGCCGATCAGCGTCGCCACGGGCAGCTTGGTGAAGATCGACGTGCCGAGATCGCCGCGCGCCAGGTCGGCAAGCCACCCGCCGAAGCGCACGAGGTACGGTTGATCCAGTCCCAGCTGCGCACGGATGGCTGCGATGTCCTGCTCAGTGGCGATGTCACCCGCGATCACCGCCGCCGGGTCACCGGGGCTGATGTATAGCAGCGAGAAGACGAACAGCGCCACCACGCCCATGACGGGAATCGTGGCGAGCAGGCGATTGATGGTGTAGCGGAGCATCGAGGAAGCGGGACGCAGAGATCCCGGCCAGTGCCGGGACCGTATCACGGCAACAATGAAGTCGCCCCAGCCTGCGCCGGGGCGACGTTACGCAGCCGCTACTTCTTCTCGACGTTCCAGATGAAGGTCACTGGCGAAATGATCACGCCTGACAGGTTGGTCCGGTACGCCGTCGGGATGATGAACTGCGCAGTCGGCACGTATGGCACGGTCTCGAAGGCGCGCTTCTGCATCTCTTCGGCGATCTTCTTCTGGTCGGCCTGCGACGGCGCGTTGAACCACGCATCGCGAAGTTCTTCCAGCTTCGCATCGGTCGGCCAGCCAAACCAGGACTTCTCGCCTGCGCCGCGCAGCGGCGAATTCAGCGCCGGCGTCGTGATGTCAGGACCGACGAACCACGTGTGGAACACGCTCCAGCCGCCCTTTTCCACCGGCTCCTTCGAGCCGCGGCGTGTGATCAGTGTGCCCCAGTCGCTCGCCGCGAGTTCGACGTTCAGACCGATCTTCTTCAGGATGTCCTGCGTGACAAGCGCCTGCGCATGCACGATCGGCTGGTCGGTGGCGGACATCAGGATGACCTTCTCGCCCTTGTAGCCGGACTCCTTGACGAGCGCCTTGGCGCGATCGAAGTCGCGCTTTCCGGTCAGTGCCTCCGAGCCAGCGGTGTTTGCCATCGGCGTGCCACAGGTGAAGTACGACGGGCAGGGCTTGCCGTTCTTGGCGTCGCCGGCGATCGCAATGGCGTAGTCGTTCTGGTTGACCACCGCCAGCACGGCCTGGCGCAGCTTCACGTTGTTGAATGGCGGCTGCAGGTGATTGAAGCGCAGCAGGCCGATCGAGCCGAGCGGATCGACGCTCTCGACCTTGACGTCCTTGTTCTTCGCGAGCACCGGGATCAGGTCGGTCGGGACCTGCTGCCACCAGTCGACCTCGCCGCTGTTCAGCGCCGCGGCGGCGGTTGCCGCGTCAGGGATGTAGATCCACTCGACGCGGTCGACCTTGACGACCTTGCCGCCGGCGCCCCAGGACGGCGCTTCCTTGCGCGGCACGTAGTCGGTGTTCTTCACGTACACGACCTTGTTGCCCGGGACCCACTGCTCCTTGACCATCTTGAACGGGCCGGAGCCGGTCGGGTCCGTGATTGCCGTGTTGGCGTCCGTCTTTGCGATGCGCTCGGGCATGATGAACGGCACGTTCGACGACGGCTTGCCGAGCGCCTCGAGCACGTAGGGGAACGGTTTCTTGAGCTTCAGGCGGAAGGTCTTGTCGTCCACCGCTGTCCACGACTCGGTCATTTCGGCGAGGCGCTGGCCGAACACGTCGCGCTTGGCCCAGCGCTCGACAGAGGCGATGCAGTCGGCCGACTTCACCGGCTGGCCGTCGTGGAACTTGAGGCCGTCGCGCAGCGTGAAGGTGTAGGTGAGGTTGTCCTTGCTGACCTCCCACTTGCCCACCATCTGCGGCTGGACCTGGAACTTCGCGTCAGTGGCGAACAGCACGTCGTAGACCATGTAGCCATGGTTGCGCGTGATGTAGGCAGTGGTGGTGATCGGATCGAGGATCCGCAGGTCCGCCTCGGGCACGAACTTCAGCACCTTGCCCTGCGCCGCCGCGGGCCCGGTGAAGACCGCGCTGGCCGTCAGCGCCAGACCGAGCGCCAGGGCTATGCCCGGACGTCGCCAACCAGTGAATACCTTCCTCATCGGTTCCCTCTCCTCTTCTGCAGAATCGAAAATCAAACGCCAGGTCGCGCCTCCAGCGCAACGAGACGGCTTTATCGCAAGAAACATTCCAGAACGCTGCAGGCTGACCATCACTCCGGCAGCAAGCGATTCTCGTGGAACCGTCCTTCCTTGCGCCACCTGACGGTGCACCGATGCGCCGTCTTCGTGCACCAAGGGCGCTGCCGATTTGCCGAGCTTGAAGCGAAGGGACAGACTACACGCAGCCGAAGGACAAGGGAAACATGGCTACAAACGTACTTCTACGGGGCGGAGTCGTCGTCGACGGGACCGGCGCACCCCCGCGTCGTGTCGACGTCGCAGTGCGGGGCGGCGTAATCGCAGCAATCGGGGCTCTGCCGCCCAGCGAAGCGACCCAGGTCGTCGACCTTGACGGCCTCATGCTCGCGCCCGGTTTCATCGACGTGCATACGCACGACGACCGCCTGCTGCTCTCTGATCCGTCGATGACCCCGAAGCTGAGCCAGGGCGTCACCACGGTCGTGACCGGCAACTGCGGCATCAGCTTGGCGCCGCTCGGCGATCGCGCTGCTGTGCCGCCGCTGAACCTCGTCGCGGCCGAGGCATGGGCGCTGCCGTCGCAGCGCTTCGACTCATTCGCGGACTACTTTGCGACGCTCGAGGCCCAGCCACCCGCCGTCAACTGCGCCGCGCTGGTGGGCCACACGACGCTGCGGGTGGCCGCGATGAGTTCATTCGACCGGCCGGCCACGGATGCCGAGATCGCCGTCATGCAGGCCCAGGTCGCCGAAGCGCTCGCGGCTGGTGCGCTCGGCGTGTCCACCGGGACCTATTACGCGCCAGCGAACGCCGCCACCGCCGAAGAGATCCGCCGCGTCTGCGAGCCGCTGCGCGGTACCTCGGCGCTGATCGCCTCCCACATCCGTGACGAGGGCGAGCGCGTGCTCGAGTCGATGAACGAGGCGATGGAGATCGCCGGCAGCCTCGGCGTGCGCCAGGTGATCTCGCACCACAAGGTGATCGGTCGACCGAATTTCGGTCGCTCGCGCGAGACACTGGCGCTGCTCGACAACGCCCGGCGCACGCAGGATGTCTGCCTGGACTGCTATCCGTACACCGCAGCGTCGACTGTGCTGCGCAAGGACGCGGTAACGCAATCGCAGCGGGTGCTGATCGCGTGGTCGAAGGCCCGGCCGGACGCGGCCGGCCGTTATCTCGACGAAATCGCGGCGACCGAAGGTCTCCCGGTCGACGCACTGATCGATGCGCTGCAGCCGGCCGGCGCGATCTACTTCTCGATGGACGAGTCCGACGTCGAGCGCATCCTTGCCTACCCGGAGACGATGGTCGGCTCCGATGGCCTGCCGCACGACGAGTTTCCGCACCCGCGCCTGTGGGGCGCCTTTCCACGCGTGCTCGGTCACTACGCGCGCGAGCGCCACCTGTTCTCGCTGGAGCAGGCCGTGCACAAGATGACGGGGCTGCCGGCGGAGCGCTTCCGTCTGGCCGAGCGCGGCCGCATCGCGCCCGGCATGCGCGCCGATCTCGTCGTGTTCGACCCGGAACGCATCACCGACGCGGCCACCTTTGCGCACCCCAAGACGCCCGCCACCGGCATCGAATCGGTGTACGTGAACGGTACGCTGGCCTGGCGCCAGGGCCGCCATACCGGCGCGCGCACCGGTCAGGTCATCCGCCGCGCGCACTGAAGGCCGCCATGCCGCTGAAGATCGTCGCCGCGCGCATGAACCACGAGACCAACACGTTCTCGCCGGTACCCACCCCGCTGGCGTCCTTCGGTCCCGATGGACCCACCTTCGGCGCCGCGGCCCATGCGCAGGCCCAAGGCAGCCGGACCGCGCTCGGTGCCTTCATCGAAGCAGCCGAGGCACGCGGCGCGACGCTGACGGTGGCCGTCAACGCGACCGCGAACCCGAGCGGGCGCGTCGATACCGCCGCGTATGAGCATCTCGCCGAAGCAATCGTCGAGGCCATCCGTGCCGGCTGCGACGCGATCCTGCTCGATCTGCACGGCGCGATGGTCGCCGAGCGCTTCGATGACGGTGAAGGCGAGCTGCTGCGCCGCATTCGCGCGGTCGCGCCCGACACACCGCTCGCAGTCGCGCTCGACCTGCACGGCAACATCACCCGGCAGATGATCGATGCGGCGGACGTGATCGTCGGCTTCAAGACCTACCCGCACATCGATATGCACGAGACGGGCGTGCACGCCGCCCGCCTGCTGTTCGACTGGCTCGACGGCGGGCCGCGCCCGCACGTGGCGTGGGCCCAGCCGCCGCTGCTGTCGCACACGCTGCGCAGCGCGACCGGTGAAGGCGCGATGCAGCGCGCCGTCGAGCGGGCGTGCGAGCTCGAGCGCGAAGGCCTGCCGGCTGCGACGGTGTTCGCCGGTTTCTCGCTCGCGGATTTCCAGGACGCGGGCGTCAGCGTGGTGATGGTCGGGCGTACGCGCGACGAGGCACAACGGGCCGCGGATGACCTCGCACACGCCATCTGGCGCGACCGCGAAGGCTTCGTCTACACCAGCGCGCCGCTCGCCGACAGCGTGACGCAAGCGCGCGCGCTGCATTCGCAGGCTGGCCGGCGCCCGGTGCTGCTGCTCGACCATGGCGACAACGTCATGTCGGGCGGGACGTGCGACACCACCGATGTGCTGGACGAATGTCTACGTCAGGGACTCTCGAATATAGGTGTCGGCCCACTGTGCGATCCGGTCGCGGTGGCGGCCGCCACAGAGGCGGGACTCGACGCGACAGTGGAAGTCGAGCTCGGCAACGTGCGTCCGCTTGGCCTTGGCTCTGACCCGCGCGCGCGACTGCGCGTGCATGCGCGGGTTCGCGAACTGACGGACGGGCGCTTCCGCATCACCGGGCCGATCTACACGGGCGAGACGTGGACCATGGGACGCACCGCCGTGCTTGAGACGGATGCATTCACGGTGGTAGTGACTGAACGTCCGATGGAGCCGCTCGACCTCGGCGTCTTCACCAGTGCGGGCGTCGATCCGGCACGCTTCGATTATCTGATCCTGAAGTCGCGGATGTACTGCCGACCGAGCTTCATGCCGATCGCTGGCGGTCTGGTCGAGTGCGACAGCCGTGGCGTGACGAGTTCCGACTACGGACTATTCCGGTTTGAGCGCGTGCGGCGGCCGATTTATCCGCTCGATCCGGGCGCCACTTACGCCTGACGCATGCCGGTCGATCCCTTCGCCACTTTGTCCGAGTTGTCTGCTGCGCTCGAGCGCGGCTCGACCACAGCCCAGGCGCTGGCCGAGCGGTATCTCGAGCGGATCCGGCGCGCCAACGCAAAGCTCAACGCGTACGCGCACGTCGACGAGGAGCTCACACAGCGCCACGCGCGTGCCGCGGACGAGCGGCGCGCCAGCGGCTTGACGCTGGGTCCACTCGACGGCGTGCCGATCGCACTGAAAGACCTGCTGGAGATCGAAGGCTGCCCGACCGGCGTGGGCTCGGCGTTGTGGAAGGAGCGTCGCAGCACGACGACGGCCACCGTCGTTCGCAACCTGCTGGCGGCGGGCATGGTCCCGCTCGGCAAGACGCAGATGGTCGAGTTCGCGTTCGGCACCTGGGGGCCCAATCCTCACCTCGGCACGCCATGGAACCCGTGGGACCTCGCCACGCATCGCGCACCGGGGGGTTCGTCCAGTGGCTCGGGTGTCGCCGTGGCGGCGGGACTCGCGCCGGCGGCGATCGGCTCCGACACCGGAGGTTCGGTGCGCATCCCGGCGGCATTGAACGGCATCACGGGCCTGAAGACCAGTGGCGGCCTGATCAGCACCGAGGGCGCGTTTCCACTGTCCCAAACGCTCGACACGATCGGGCCGATGACGCGCAGCGCAGAAGACGCCGCGCTGCTGTGTGCGGCGATGCTCTGCCCACAGTCCGATGCTGCCCGACAATTCGCGAACTGCGCGTCCTCCAACGGCGTGTCGCTCGCCGGCATGCGTATCACGGTGCTGTCGCCCGAGCAGTACCCGATCGCGGTCGAGCGTGGTGTGACGACCGCCATCGACGACGCGCAGCGCGTGCTGCGTGAGCTTGGCGCCGCAGTCGTCGAGCGTCACTTTCCCCTTGTCTTCGACGAACTGATGCGCCGCAACGGCCAGTTGACCGCTGCCGAGGCGTATGCGGTGCACCGTGCCTATATCGAAGACGAGCAGCTGCCGATCGGCCCGGCCGTTCGGCGGCGCGTGCTGGGCGGCAAGGTGATCGGTGCGGCGGACTACATCGACGCGCTGGCCCACCGGCGCCGGGCATGTGCGCAATGGATCGACTGGATGCGCGACTGCGACGCGCTGTTGACGCCGACAGTGCCGATGCTCGCGTGCCCGGTGGATGCCGTGGACGAGAGCGTGACTCCCCTGGCGAGCTTCACGCGCGCGGGCAACTACCTGGACGCGTGTGCGCTGTCCTTGCCGGCGGGCTTTTCGTCCGATGGCCTGCCCGTCGGCGTGCAGCTGCTGGGTAGAGCGCGGACCGACGCGACGCTGCTGCGCGCTGGAAAGGCGTTCCAGCAGGTGACGCAATGGCATCGACGCACGCCGCAGCTGGCGTCCGTGCTCGGCGTATAAATCACCTTCGCTTACGCTCCCTCGCTTGAAGCCTGCCATCCCAGGATCAACAGTGTCCGCGTCGTTCAGATCGAGCGCGATCCGCGTTCTTCTGATGTTATCCGTCACGCCGATTGGCTTCGTCCACGCAGCCGAACCCGCGCCTTTCAAGGTGCCGGCGGAGACCACCATTCCAGGCGGGCCAGCGGGCGAGGCGATCAAGCTGGGTAAGGCGCTGATCACCGACACTCGCAAGTTGCTGCCCAACAACGTCGGCAACGTACTCAACTGCACCAATTGCCACATCGGGGCCGGCACGACTGCGTCAGCAGCGCCGTATGTCGGCCTGTGGGGCGTATTTCCGGAGTACCGGCAGCGAAGCGGCACGATCAATTCGTTGCAGGAACGGGTGAACGACTGTTTCCAGCGATCGATGAACGGCAAGGCGCTGGCCTATGACTCGAAGGAAATGAATGCAATCCTGATGTACATCCAGTGGCTGTCGACAGGCGTTCCCGTTGGCACTGAAGTCGAAGGGCGTGGGATGGGAAAGGTCAACACTGCGCTGCAGCCCGATCGCGCCCGGGGCAAGCAGATCTACGGTGAAATGTGCGCGAGTTGCCATGGCGCCAACGGCGAAGGCACCAGGAATCCGGCTGGCGGCTATCTCTTTCCTCCGGTCTGGGGCGATGGGTCCTTCAACATCGGAGCTGGCCTGGCACGAACCTACACCGCAGCAGCCTTCATCAAGCACAACATGCCAGTCGGGCAAGCTGGATCGCTCTCCGATCAGGATGCGATCGATGTCGCTGATTTCATGACCCATCAGCCGCGTCCCGCCTACGCCGCCGCCAAGAACGACTACGCCAAGGGCAAGAGGCCAAGGGATGCGCGCAATTGAGGCCTTGCAGGGCGACTGATCTCGGGCGAAACGAACTCAGTACTCGATAGGGCGTCGCTGGTTTTCCCGCCTTCGCGGCGAGCGACCACCAGCGGCTGTCATGCGATCGTCCGCGTCAATGGGCGGCCGCCGGCGCGCCGCGCAGGCGCTTGACAGCGCTCACGAGTACGAGCGTCAGCGCGCCAGCAATCACACCGACAACCAGATCGATGAGCAGCGGCCCGAGAAAGTGCATCACCTCACCGACGTCCGCGAGCAGGTGCTCGATCGCGTCGTGCAGCAGCGGGATGCCGTGCGTGAGGATGCCGCCACCCACCAGGAACATGGCTACCGTACCCGCCACCGACAGTCCCTTCATCAGCCACGGCGCGCCGCGCAGGATGCCGCGCCCGACCGCGCGCTTGAACCGCGCCCAGCTGCTGTCACCCGACGCGCGCGTCAGCAGCAGACCGCCGTCATCGAGCTTGACAATCCCGGCAACGAGTCCGTACACGCCAACGGTCATGAGCAGCGCGATGCCGGCCAGCACCGTCAACCGTGTGCCGAACGTCGCTCCGGCGACGGTGCCCAAAGTGATCACGATGATTTCCGCGGACAGGATGAAGTCGGTGCGGATCGCGCCCTTGATCTTGTCCTTCTCCACCGCCACCAGGTCGACCGCGGGATCGAGCAGCGCCTGCGCCAGTTCAGCCGCCCGCGCCGCCTTGTCTTCCTTCGTCTGAAGGAACTTGTGCGCTAGCTTTTCGAATCCCTCGTAGCAGAGGAACAGTCCACCGACGATCAGCAGTGGCACGATGGCCCAGGGAGCGATCGCGCTGATCGCCAGGGCCGCGGGCACCAGGATCGCCTTGTTCACCAGCGAACCCTTGGCCACCGCCCAGACCACCGGCAACTCGCGCTCTGCGCGCACGCCAGACACCTGCTCAGCATTCAGCGCGAGGTCGTCGCCGAGCACGCCGGCGGTCTTCTTCGTGGCGACCTTGGTCAGAGTGGCGACATCGTCAAGCACGCTGGCGATGTCGTCGAGCAGGGCAAGCAGGCTGGTGGCCATGGGGCAGATTGTCCGGGTTAGTTTGGGAGACGGCACGGCACGACCGCCCCAACGTCAAGCAAGGGGCGAGCCCTGCGGAAGGTCGAACGATAGCGGTCCACTGGACCCTCTATCGATCGACCTTTCCCTGTGACAGCGTCTGGATGCGCCTCAAGGGCGATCCACTCTGCGTTGACATCTTTCCTTGGGCAGCCATGCGAAACGCTTGCCTTTTGTCCTGCAGCGCGCTACGGTACTGTATATGCATAAGGGGTATCCAGTTAGCTCCACCTTATCGTTTCAGCTGCCTTTGGCATTGGCGCGACGTGGGGCGACAACGTCCGCGTAGGTGATGGGATCGGTCACCGCAGACTGTTGCAGTAGCCGGTAGAACAGCATGCCGCGCGAGGCGGAAGTGCGGCGGTTGAAGCGGAAGACGAACTCGTCCAGATAGGCGTCGAGGTGCTCCGGCTGCACGGAGCCGTGGTGGGTGCCGAGGATCCAGCGCTTGATCAGGGCGGCCACGCGATGCACGCCGGCCATGGACACATGGGCCGGCGTTTCGGCGCCGCGGACGACATGGCGCTGGTGTTCATAGCCGAGCGATCGTAGCGAACGGTAGGCGGCCGAGCCGTCAGTTCGGATGATCGCGCCACGCGCGACCGATGCCCGCACGAACGGGACGACCGACTCGGCGGCGTCGTTGTCGATGCGTTGCAGCCGGATGCGACCGAAGCCCTTGGGCTGCAGCATTTCCACGGCCAGCACGATCAGCGTCTTATCTGTTTGATTCTTGCGGTTTATCGCCGTGATCGGATGCTTGCGGTCAGTCAGAGCCAGGTAGGTCTCGTCGATCTCGACCGTGCCCTTCAGTGGCTCGCGGCCCGTCCGCACCATCGCCCGTCGGAACCGGTGCAGCATCGTCCAGGCCGTCTGGTAGCTGCCCAGACCCAGCACGCGCTGCAGGCCGAGCGCACTGACTCCCTGCTTCTGGTTGGTGATGTACCAGGCCGCCGCCAGCCACACCCGCAGCGGCGTGCGTGTCTTGTCGAAGATCGTGCCGGCCGTCACCGTGGTCTGGTGGCGGCACGGCCGGCACATCAGGCGGATGCGGCTGACCCGGTACGGGCTATCAGCCACACCGCAGTTCGGACAGACAAAGCCTTGCGGCCAGCGCAGCCGCTCCAGGTACGCCGCGCAGGCCTGCTCCGAGTCGAACCAATCCAGAAATTCACTCCAGGTGCGCGGATACTCGTTGACAGCGACCGCCTCCATAGGTGAATATTTATTCAGTATCCGGTGCGATTTTGGAGCTAACAGGATACCCCGCATATGCATACAGTATCGCAACTGGGCGGCGGCACCCTCCTCTACCAGGAGTTCCCCGAGATCGATCTCGTCGACGCGTCGGAGGCGCGCTTCCTCACGTCCGCCGTCCGTGACGCAGTGCGCGCGGCGCGCCACCAGGGCAGTTACGACGCTACTTTTCATCGTTACCGGGTCCGTGCCTGGCGCGACTCCCTCGGATCGCGCCTCGTGACGGTGACATGGCGCGTCACCCGGGACGGGCAACCCGTCGCCGGCGATACGCAGGTTCTCGCAGCGCCATAGGCGTTGGACGTGGGCGTGGCCGTGCGCGCGCCGGAGCACTGCCGGTGGTCCACGCCGCCCCACCCTCACCGGGCGCACGCCGTGCACAACTCTCTGATCGTTCACGCAGGTCTGCCCGTCCGCAGTTGCTCAGAACGTCTGCGGAGCGCCTCGGCGACGATAAGCAGGAGGCAAGCGAAGACGATGAGCAGCGTCCCGGCGGCCGTGATCGTGAGGCTGATGTTGTCGTTGATGCCGGCGAACATCTGGCGCGGCAGCGTGCGTTGTCCCGGGCCGGTCAACAACAGCGCGACGACCACCTCGTCAAACGGACGTCGCAAACGCGAACAGCGCGCCGGAAAACACGCCGGGAAAGATGATCGGCAGTGCCACCTTGCGGAACGTGAGCCACGGCGGCGCACCGAGGCTCGCGGCAGCGTTGAGCAGGTTCCGGTCAAAACCCGACAGCGTGGACAGCACCGTCACCAGGACGAACGGAGCGCCCAGTGCGGCATGAGCCAGCATCAGTCCGAAATAGCCGTCGATCAGCCCAACCTTCGCAAACGCGAAGTACACGCCGACCGCGACGATGACCACGGGCACGACGAGTGGTGCAAGCAACACCCCGAACAGAAGACGTCGCAGCGGAAAGCGCGCACGCCAGAAGCCGAACGCGGCGAGCGTGCCGAGCGTCGTGGCGATCAGCGTCGCCCCCGTTCCGACGATCAGGCTGTTCTTTAGCGCCGGCAGCCAGAGGTCGGACGAGAAGAAATCCTCGTACCAGCGCAGCGACAGTCCCGGAAGCGGGAAATGCAGGAACGACCCGGCCGAAAACGACAGCGGCACGATGACCCCGATCGGCGCAATCAGGAACAAGAGCACGATGCCCGCGAAGCACCACGAGGCGTACCGCCCGAGCCGCTGGCGTCTCGTTTCGTGGGCGGGTCGCGTCGCAGTCATCGGCCTGCCCGCCGCGCGGCATCACAGCCACTCGACACTCGCCGGTTCGAGGTTCCGCACCCCTTGAAGCCGCGCAACAGCATCCGCTGGGCTCCAAGCGCTGGCACGAACGCGCCATTCAACTTGACCGGCCCCGCTCCGCCCGCGGTGAAGCTGCGGCGATCTGCGGATGACGTTACCTCCCAATACCGCATGTCGGCCGTTCGCCTTGCTTTTCGATGCCGATGCCCCAACCTCCGCTTTCCTTGCTTCCGCTGCAGGCTCAGCGGTACGGCGCTCCTGCGCAGGAGATCGCCCACGCGGGGCTCTTTCACCGGACCCAAGTTCCTCAATGCACTTCGACGTTCCCGATCCACGCTACACCGGCTCCGCGGTCTCACACGCGCTACTGAGGCTGGCCGTGCGGCTTTCGATCGGCTTCGTGGCATTGCTGTGGCTCATCCACGTGATGAACTGGGGGTTGGGCCTCGATCCTTGGCCATTCGGCCTGCGACCGCGGGAGTGGAGCGGCCTGGTGGGTCTCGTCACCGCGCCGTTGGTGCACAGCGACTTCGCGCATCTGTTCGCCAATTCAGTGCCATTGGCGACGGTCGGCGCAGCGATGCTCTTTCTTTATCCGTACTCGGCACTGCGTGTGCTGCCGACCGTGTACCTGGGCTCTGGCGCGCTCGTGTGGCTGTTCGGCCGTGACTCCGTCCACCTTGGCGCCAGCGGACTCGTCTACGGGCTCGTCAGTTACGTGTTCGTGGCCGGATTGTTGCGCCGCGACCGACGTGCGATTGCCGCGTCGCTGCTGGTCGTGCTGATGTACGGGTCGCTGGCCTGGGGTGTGTTACCAATCCAGCCCGGCGTGTCATGGGAGACACACCTGTCGGCGGCGGTGATCGGCGTTCTGCTCGCACTGGCGCTGCGCAAGCTCGATATCCCTCCGCGCAAGCGCTACGTGTGGGAAGACCAGACCGCACAAGGTGGCGACGAGGAGTTGGTAGTTGGCGATGGCGACGAGGAATTCGTAGTAGGCAGCGGCGATGACGACGCGGCCCCGCGATGACCCGCCAAACGCCTGCCGTCTGGCAGGCTGCACGCCGCGGAGGGCAGCGATCAGACCCGTGGATCCCCGCCGCGCGAATCTGGACGGCAAGCATCGCTCGGGCGCTGCCTGACGCGGTCGGCGTCTTGCAAAAACGACCCGGCACTAGCTTCGCCCGCAGCTGACGCTGCGGAGCTCATCCGTAGCAAAATAATCGAGCCTGTTGCCATCAAGATCACGGAAGTGACCAGCGTAAAGGTCATCTCCCCCCTCTGTGCGCGGGCCGAGTGCACCGTCGTCGGCAGGGCCGAGTGCAAGGACTTTGGCGTGAAGACGATCGACCGTGTCGCGTGAGTCGACAGCAACGCCTGCCATCACGCCGTAACCCACAGTCGCTGGCCGGCCGTCGTAAGGCTTCATGACGCGAAGCATGGGTTTGTCCATGGACGCAGCCCACCCGTAGCCGCGCTCGCCAAATTCCATCAGGCGGGTCACGCCGATCTCAGTCAGCAGAGCATCGCTAGAACTCCACTGCACGCGGCAGATCATTGGTACCCAGAACGACATAGCCGATCATCGCAATCTACGTTGGTAGGTGACGCCTGAAATTGAAAAGTCTCAACGCGTAAACGGAACTCGCGCCCGATAACGATAGTGAAAGCCGAGCCGCTACTAGACCGTTTGCGGTGAATTCTGACCGCTCACGTCCTCGTCACCATTCAGCCGATAGGAGAAATGCTGTGCAAGACGCACTATGACGCCGACGAAGCGACCTCACTTGCTGCCGGTGGCCCGATAGATCACCCGCCCACCCCTGATCGTTGCCTGCACGTCGCCGAAGCCCTTGACGGCTACTGCCGGGTCGGTGCCCAGCAGCACGAGGTCCGCCTCCATACCGGGCACGACGCGCCCCTTGCGCGCGCCTTGACCGAAACGTCCGGCGGGCGCGGTGGTCAGGCTGGCCAGGATCTGACGCCAATCCAGGCCCGCGCGCGCCATCAGTTCAAACTCCAGCCGGGTGTCGAAGTGATCGGTGTAGCCCACGTCGGTGCCAAACAGCACTGTGCCGCCCGCCGCCGCGAACACCATCACCTGCTGCGTTGCATCGGCAACAAAGCGCGCGATCACCTGATCGGGCGCAGCCTCCCGACGCAATTCCGCTTCGAACAAGGTTAAGGTCGGCACCAGCGCAAGATCCGCTGCACGCAGACGTTGCACCAGCGCAGCATCCCAGGGCCCCGAAAACGGGGTGGTGTGGGCGAGCACGTCCACGCCGCTCGCCAGTGACACTTCCAGCCCGGCCATGTCGGTGGGGTGGGCAAATGCCGGCTTGCCGGCGCGATGCGCCTCGGCCACCACCGCGCGGGCGATGGCGATGTCCATCGGCAAGACTCCGATCTCGCCACCGATGATCGCCCCGGCAAACAGCTTCACCCCATCGGCGCCCGCCTCGAGTTGCCCTCGCGCCCGCGCTCGAGCCTGATCGGGGCTGGCAACCTCGGCGCTCGGCGCTCCAATCTCCTTCAGCAGCGCGCGCACATATATCGGCGTGCCGTCCTTGGGAAAGAACGGTGCGTCTACCGTCAGGATGGCCGGTCCCGTGACCTCGCCAGCCTCGATCCGTTTACGCAACGCCCGTGCGCTTCCGTTGAGCGAAGCAACGTCGAACACCGTAGTGAAGCCCCACCGCGTAAGCATCGTGGCGAGTGCCGCATCCAGTTCCGACGCCGGGCGAGTGGCTGCCTCGCGCAGCGGCACCGCCAGGACGTGTACGTGGCTGTTCCAGAACCCGGCGGTGACGAACCTGCCCTTGCCATCGATCACCGTCACCCCGGCGGGTACCGTGACTGTCGCCGATGGTCCCACCGCTGCGATGCGGCCGTCGCGCATGAGCACCGTGCCGCGTTCGATAGGCGCCGAATCGGGTGCGGGATAAACGCGGGCATCGACGATGGCCAGGTCCGCCGCCATCGCCAGTCCAGCGCAGGTCACATAAGAGGCAATTGAGGAAAAAACGGCTCTAAGCAAGGAAAGCACGCCGATGTCGCTGCAGTGTCCGAACCATACACCGCGCTCACTCCTGCGAGCGTGAAGCGACGCGGCCGAACAATCTGCTCCGCCAGCTCCTTGGAGGACGTGCCCACCGGTAGGACCACTATGCTGCGTGCTCCTTCGCCAGTTCCATATGGGGTGGCCTACGTGAGACGAGTGATTGCCCTGTCCACCCTGCTAGGAGTCTGCCTCGCCCAACCGGCGATGGCCGAGCCTGACGTCGTCAAAGCCGACGCCGCGGTGCGTGCCTTCATCGCGAAGCAAGGCATTCCGGCAGCGCACGTCTCGATCCTTCGCGGCGATGCGGTGATCCTGCAGCGGGGCTACGGCTCGGTCGGAGGCGGCGGGCCAGCACCCGATGCAGCATCGATATTTCCGCTCGGCTCGATCTCGAAACAATTCACTGCCGCGGCGATCATGGCACTCGCCGACGCGGGTAAAGTGCGGCTCGACGCGCCCGTCGGCGAGTACCTGCCGGAGTGGTTCGCCAAGGAGCCGGGCCTTCGCGTCTCGGACCTGCTTTCGCAGACATCGGGCCTGGCGGACTTCCTGTGGCTGGACGGCTACCGTCCGCTCGCGAATGAGGCAGCGACGCCGATTGCTGCCTACATCGCCCTCGCCGCGGCCGCGCCGCGCCGCTTCGCGCCTGGAACACGCTGGGCCTATAGCAACACGAACTACAAGGCGCTTGCGCTGATTGCCGAGCGCGTGACCGGCGAACCGTTCGACACCGTACTCGCTGCCCGGGTGCTTGAACCGGCGGGGATCGGGGGCATCCTGCCCTGCCACAGATTGCGGCCCGACCAGTTCGTACCGGGCGTGTCAGGCGAAGGGAAGCTAACCCCGCTCGACGCCAGTGCCGCCGCCTATGCCGGGGACGGAGGGCTGTGCGGGAGCGCGGCGTCGCTGTCGAAGTGGGTCCGTCTCGTCCTGGCCACCCCTAACGCCAAGGCTTCCCGACTGGCGCGGCCGAAACAACTCGTCGATGGCACGCAGGTTCCCTACGGCTTTGGTCTCTCGACGCGGGAGTTCCTCGGTCACAAGATGGTGTGGCACGGTGGCAATGTCGACAGTCAAAGCACGATGATCGCGTACCTGCCCGACGAGGACATCGGGCTTGTGATCCTGACCAGCAAGGGCTTCGTGTGGTTGACTGAGTTGATGCCGGCGCTTATCGGCAGCGCCTCGCCGACACGTGCGGAAGCAACGGAAAGGCCGCTCTCGGGGCGCTTCGAGGATGGGTTGTTCAGATACGAAGTAACGCCCGAAGGCGAGACGATGCGAGTGAAGATCGACCTGCTCGACACTCTCGATTTCGTTCCGGCAGGTCCGCGCGAGTACATCGCCGCGAAGTTTCCGACCACGTTCCGAATCCGACTGCCGGCGGACGGTTCACGCGATCAGTTTGAATTCGATTGGGGCGAGGTCCGCTCCTACGCGCGACGCGTGAAAGGAGTAGGAACTAGGCTGGCCAGTGTGCCTCCGCATTCGGCCGACGTCTGCCAGTCTTCGGCGTTCCCGACGGAGATGCTGCGGCCGCTTTCCGGCACGCTCTCGTTATGCGCCGGGACGTTGTCTGTCGAAATCACCGCCTGACCCGGAAAGATAAAGTCATTCGGAATCGGCGAACGCAACTGCTTGATCTACCAAGGCGGCGGGGTCGAGCGAAAGTCCGTCGGGCTCACTCAATCGGCAGATCGCGACCCGTTGCTGCCATTGAGCTACGCGCTGCGAACGGCAGCAATGCAGCGGTTGCGGCCGGTCGTCGGCCGCGGCTCTACTCACGCTGCCCGCCGTCAAGCCGTCGTTCAGCTCCGCGGCAGGCGCTGGCCTGAATGACGGCAGCACGAGGTACTGCGGTCGCACGAGTTCACTGGCTGGGCCAGGCCGGCAGCAGCACGGCGCTGGCGCCGCTGAGCACGGTCATCGCGGCGCCCGGCCGGGGCCTGGCCTAGCAGGAACGCAGCGTGCAGATCGGCGCGCAGGTCTATCACCTGCGCGACCACGTGCTGGCCGGCCGGGACTGGCAGGCCGCGACGCGCCCCGGTCCTCGAGCGGGGCCGCGCGGCGCGCCGCCGCCGAGTGAGCTAGAGCACGAAGACCAGCAGCAGCGGCAAGCTCGCGAAGCTGAGCACGGTGGAGATCATCACCGTGCCGGCAACCTCAGCCGGCAGCGTGTCGTAGCGCGCGGCGAACAGGTAGTTGAACACCGCCACCGGCATCGTGCACTGCAGGATCAGCACGCCGCGCGCCGCCCCTTCCATGCCGAACAGCGCCGCCGTCGCCCAGCCGACCGCAAAGCCCATGCCCAGACGCAGCAGCGACAGGCCGACGCTGACCGTGACGCTCGAGACCTTCATGTCGGCGAGCGACACGCCGAGGGCGAGCAGCATCAGCGGAATCGTCAGGCCGCCCAGCAGGCCGGTTGTCGTGAGGACCGCCTGCGGCACCTCGACCTCGAGGAACATCACCGCCAGCGCCGCCGCGATGGCGTAGACGACCGGCAGCTTGAGCACCGCGCGCACGCTCGCCGCGCCAGCCGAGATCGCGATGCCGACGGTGAACAGGAACACCACGTTGACGGTGAAATAGGTGATCGCCAGCGCCAGCCCTTGATCGCCGAACGCCAGCAGGCACAGCGGCAGGCCCATGTTGCCGACGTTGGCGAACACCATGGCGTTGAGGAAGGCACGGACGTCGAGCCGGCAGGCCTTCAGCACCGCCCAGGCGATCGCGAAGAAGGCGATGATGGTGACGGCCGCCGCCAGCGCCATGTCGGCGAACGCCCGCGGCGCGATCTCGACCTTCACCAGCGTCGCGAACACCAGGCACGGTGTGCCGATGGATGTCACCAGCGGCGTGACCGCGTCGGTCGAGAACGGCTTGCCCTGCCGCTTCCACAGGAAGCCGAGCACGGCACAAGCGAGCACCGGGGCGATGACGTTGAACAGGGTCAGGAACACCGGATCGGGACTCCCCTCCAGGGCGCGGCGCCGGTGGCGCCAGAGGTCGACGCAATGGAGGGCGACGGCGGTCCAGATCGACGCGAAGCTGACCAGGCGCGCCGCATCGAAGGCTTCATCGAACACTAGCACGGAGCAAATACTGGCTCGTCGGCGTCAGGCAGAACATGAACCCAGCGCCCGAGAAGGGCGATTTTCGGCGGCGCTGTCAACGCTCAACGGAACTCAGCCACCTGCAAAACCGACTCACGCGCGTCGCGTGCCGTATTCGGGGTCCCATGGGGAAGGAAAAAGGGCGTTTGAAAACACTATCCTCCACGAACAAGCAAATCGTCGCCATTCTGCGTGGCGTCACACCCGATACGGTGCTCGACGTCGCCAACTGCCTTGTGCAATGCGGGATCACGACCATCGAGGTGCCATTGAACTCGCCCCGGCCATTGCAGAGCATCAAGCTGCTGCATGAACGATTCGCAGACAAGGCTGTCATTGGCGCAGGCACCGTACCTGACTGCTTCGCAGGTCGACGCGGTGGCGAAAGCCGGCGGCACGCTGGTGTTGTCGCCGGACATGAATCCCGAGGCGATCAAGCCCGGCTCCGACCTGCATTCCGCTTCCGCTGGCCCCCATTTTCGAACTTTGTCCCTTTGTGCTTAATCAAGTTAGATTCCTGTGCACCACGTGGTGCGTGTGCCGGCGCTGTTCAATGCACTGGGGCATCGCGACCGGCTGGCATACGTGCCCACCACGGCTCAACGTCTTTCCCGATGGCGGGTGTCAATCGGTCTGAACACGACGGCGGATGCGGGCGACTCCGCGCCACACCGCAAAGGCCACCACCGGCACCAGCGCGGCGGTGATCCAATCGGACTTCATGCCGGGCCATACGGTGGTCAGTGGCTTCAGTAGGTACGCGGCCAGCCCGACCATGTAGTAGGCAATCGCGGCCACCGAGAGGCCTTCGACGGTCTGCTGCAATCGGAGCTGCAGCTTACTGCGGCGATCCATCGCGGCGAGCAGCTGCTGGTTCTGCTCTTCGCGTGCGATGTCGACGCGGGTCCGCAGCAGGCTGCCGGCGCGCTCGATGCGCGCTGAAAGCGCCTCCTGTCGCCTGGCCGCGGCCGCGCAGGAGTTCATCGCCGGGGCCAGTCGCCGGGACAGAAAGCCGTTCAATGTGCGCAGGTCTCCCAGGCGCTGCTCTCGCAGCTCCGCTACCCGCGCCCGCACGATTTCCCAGTACGCCTGCGATGCCGAGTACCGAAATGCGGTAGCCGCAGTCAGCCGCTCGATGTCGGCGGCGACGCGTGAAAGTTCGTCCAGCAGTCGCCGCTCTTCGTCCCGCGTAGCCTGTGTCGCGGCCTCTGCGTGCAGTGCAGCCGTGGCGGCGGTGATGGTCTCGAGCTCGTGCTCGACGCGGTTGAGTTCACCGAAAGCCGACCGCGCCAGCGGGAAGCCGAGCAGAGCCATCATCCGGTAGACCTCGATGTCGATCACCCGCTGCACGGTGCGCGCCGTTTGCGCGGCCCCCATCCGAACGTTCAACGCCAGCCACCGGCTGCGTCGGTCAGGGCGAACCACGAAGTCGGTGAAGAGCCAGGCGGCGCCGTCGAGCACTAGTGAGCCCGCGAGCGCGTCGAGGTCGAAGAACGGCGCGAAGACGTCGGGCCGCGGCGACTCCCCACGATGGGGCAGCACGAGAATGTCGGTTGCCGCAATGACGCGGCCGGGAAGCCGCGCCAGCCAGTCGGCCGGTAATCGGTCGAAAGCGGATGGATAGGCAGCGCCGGCCCACGCCTCGGGCGCTGCATCCGCCACAGGCGCAACCAGCGTCAGGCTCGAGAACTCTCCATGACGCTCCCACTTGACGCGCAACGCAGGCAGCTCGATCACCGCATGTGCCGCTCGCGGTGTGTCGGGCGCTTGGGTGCCGCCGCTGCGCGCCAGAGCCAGGAGGGCTTCGATGATGGGCTCCGCCGGGGTGTCCGTCAGGGCGAGCATGGACACGACGGCTGGGCAGGACACGGCCGCCGGCGGCCGCGCGTGGACCTCATCGGCCAGGTCGCGTCGAAGGGGGTGGTCGCTCGGCAACTGCGCCATGGTCAGTCGGCTCTGCGCGCCTGGTGCGCACAACCGCGAATTGTGGGAATGGCGACGGCTGTGCCGCCGGTCGATACGACCGGCTGCGCGAGGCGACATCGTGTTTGCATGGGCGATCCGTGACGAGTGGCAGCTGCGCTTCTGATCTATTCTCGCGCTGGCTCCGCCCGCGGATCCTTGTCGCCAAGCGCGCCACCCACCGGTGCCCCCCAGACGTCGTATGAGCCAGCCTTGAAACGAGGCTGAAGAAGCACCTTGCTGTCGCTCTCGATGATCACGCCGGCCGCGATTCGGTATTCCAGGGTCACCACGCCGCCTTGACGTCCGCTTGCAGGCGATTGTGGCGGCTAACCCCACCGTCCGCAATTGGCCGAGGCTGTGTAAAAACTCCGAATCCGTGCGTTTTCGGGGTCGGTTTGGTATTCCCAAAGGTGCGATCGTTCAATACAGAGCGATCTGAGAGGTCGAGTTCGGCGCCAAGCTCCACGTCGGCACGTTTTTTCACAGCCTCGGCCGGGTTGTGCCGTGCCGCTCATGGCGGGCCTGAGCATTTCAGGTGGCGGCTTTCCCCAAATTCAATACGCAGCGCTGCCGGGAGGAGCGCATCCTCGATCTGCGCAAGCAGGTGGCGGCGATGGCCGAGCCGCCGCCGGCGGCGCAAGGTGCTGGCCCACCGTCAGCGCGGCAGCGCTTGCGCCGGGGCGGCGACCGCCGCGGACCAGACCGGCCCGGCCAGGGCCTCGACGGCGTAGCCGCGGCCAACGTCGGCGCCGACCAGCCACCAGTCCCGCACCGGCAGAGGCAGCGGGCGCACGACCCGCTCACTGAGCCGCGTCGGCAGCGCGACGCCCTGCACGACGATGTAGTCGCCCAGATCGACCTCGACCACGGCGCCGCGGGTGCTGGCGAGACCGTCGACCGAGAGCCGCAACTGCACAAACCGCCGGTCGCTGCGCCCGACGCACGCCATCACGCGATCCTCCGCCGCGAAACCGAAGCCAGGCGCCAAGCGCGCGAGCAGCCAGTCGCACTCCGCCCCGCGCGCGCGGCCCGGTCCGAGCGCCTCGACCACCGCGCCCTGCTCCTTCAGAAACAGCGGGCCGAGCCAGAACAGGCGGTAGGCGTCGAGCACCAGCGCCGCGGCGGCGCGCTTTTCCACGCTGTTGTCGAGTTGGCCATTGACCCATACCTCGACCGATGCCGGGGTGCGCGACGCGAGCTTCGCGCCGCCCGACCCGCCGCTGTACGACTTGGCCGAGGCACGGGCGCCGACGACGATGCGCTCTTCGGCGATCACGCGGAAGTCGACGTCCACGAGCACCGGCTGCACGCGCGCGATGGCCTCGTACCAGCGACCCTCGTGGCGCAGATTGATGTCGCGCGCGAGCGTATAGGCGTCCCAACCGTGCGCCGTGGCGGCAGCCTCAAGCAGCGCCGCACCTTCGGGGGTGGACGACCGGGTCGTCGGCGTCGGCAAGCTCGCGCAGCCGGCGAGCAACGCGGCGACGGCGATCAGCAGCAGCTTCAAATTGCGATGGCGCAGCATGCCGCCAGTCTAGCGACCGCTATTCAACCGCTGAGCAGGGGTCGGCGCTGCTTCGACGCAGCGCGGAAGACAAGCTGACTGCCGGCGCGCGCAACGCGGCCGCACAGGCCGACTCGGGCCTCGATCAAAGGACGCCTTGCGGAACTGCAGTTCACAGAAGTTCTCTTCAGAAATCGCTGCAACCAACCAGCCAGGGCGGCGGATTCGCGCTGGAATCGGTGGCCGATTCCATGCGAACTAGCGCCAGCAGCCTGCCCATGGTCGCAATCTCGCGCGCGGGCGGGACACAGCAAAGCGTTCGCTGTCGAGTAGATTGTGCCGCGCAACGGAACGGCAGCAACTGGCAGAAAGCGCCCTTCACTCTTCGGGTGCTTCGCGACCCAAAGGCGCCCGAAGGCCAAGGCTCGTGCCCCTTGCGGACGACGGCGGCGCGCCTACTTCTTCCGGATGCTTTCGAGCAGCTTGCGGAAGGGCGTGGCAGCCTCGGCGACCGTCTTCTCCGGCCCGGTCAGCTTGAAGTAGAGGTTGCCGCCGGGATTTTCGACGATGGTGCCGAGAAGGCGATAGCCGGCCTTCGGCGGTCCACTGCCCATCTGCGGGCCGCCGCCCATGTAGGTTCCCTTGACGTCGACGCTCGTGGCCGGCAATCCCGCCAGTGTTTCCTTCTTCACCGTGGCGGCGCTCTCGGCAGAGGTGCCGTCCGCCTTGCGGAACTGGTCGATCCAACGTTTCACGTTGGCGTCGGCCGGTCCGCCCTGGCCCTGGCCGAAGAAGAAGACTGCGAGTTCGGCGGGCTCCGCGTCGCCCTTGGCAGCGGGAATCGTGTAGGTCGCTGCACGCATCGGTCGTTCAGCCTGTGCAGTCCACGTCTTCGGCGCGGTCCACGAGAGGCCCGCAGCCTCTTCGGCCCCGGCTGGACCCGCAACGGCGAGAAGCAGCAGGCACGCTGCGGCGATTCGGTTCATGGTGGCTTCGCCCGTCCCCGGACGCCTTGGCGTGATGATCCGGCAAGCACGATACAGAAGGCCCAGCCGGCGTGGGCGGCGGCTGCTTCTGGCCGAGGCTGTGTAAAAACTCCGAATCCGTGCGTTTTCGGGGTCGGTTTGGTATTCCCAAAGGTGCGATCGTTCAATACAGAGCGATCTGAGAGGTCGAGTTCGGCGCCAAGCTCCACGTCGGCACGTTTTTACACAGCCTCGGCCGACTTCCGTCTCTTCACTTTGTTTGGTCGACTACTTTGGAAAAGAATTCGTAGATCCCCTTGTCACCCATTGAGCGTGCGTCGGCCAACTCGCCGGCTCGGGTCGCATAAATCTGCTTTCCTTGCGGAGAAATCACCACTACGGCGGGGATTCCGCTCTTGAGTGGGACTCCGTAAGACGCGGCGATGTCGGTATTTCGATCGAATCGACCAACGTCAACCTTCACGACGACAAAATTCTTTGCGATGAGCGGCGCTGATGCTCCTTCCTTGAATGACAGGTCAAGAATCTTGCAGTCACCACACCAATTTGCACCGAACACCACCAGCACGGGGCGCCGTGACTGGGCTGCGACTTGGAGCGCGTCCCGGATCTCGGCCCTGGCATCCGCGTTCTCGTTGTAGGCCGGGGAGGCGGCTGACGCGAACGCAGCAAAGCCGGACAGAAGTAAAACGAGCACTAGGCGCATGGTTGTCTCCAACAACAGGGGTCTTCGTGATGTGGGGGTCGCCCGCTGCGGCCAACTCACGCAGTCGACTTCGCAGAGAATTCAATCGACTTGTTCGACACGGCGGCTCGTGCAGTTAGTTGGAGGGGCAGCGCATTCTGGCCGCTTTATGGCACATCAGGGGAGCCGATCGGTTGGCAGCTGTTGGCCGAGGCTGTGTAAAAACTCATTGCCGAAGCGCACCACGATGAACTCGACCTCTCAGATCGCTCTGTATTGAACGATCGGCCCCTCGGGGATACCAAACCGACCCCGAAAACGCGAGGATTTCGAGTTTTCACACAGCCTCGGCCGAAACACGCTGGACAGAAGCGTCCGACGTGGTATGATGTACACAATTCAACACGCCTGCCATCCATGTCCACAACCATGACTATCCGCCTCGAAGACGAGGTGAAAGATCGGCTTGACCGCCTCGCCGAGTCAACTCAGCGGAGTAAATCGTTTCTGGCCGCAGAGGCGATCCGCGAGTTCGTCGAAAACAACGAATGGCAAATCGCAGAGATTCGCGCCGCCCTGAAGGAGGCCGATGCAGGCGATTTTGCATCGGAAAAGGATGTCGCGGCGCTCGCCAAGAAGTGGAAGTAAATGAGGGTTCGGTGGCTGCGCACGGCATTGCGCAACCTGCACGAGGAAGCTTCTTACATCGCGGCCGATGATCCAGTGGCTGCACGCCTGGTCGTTGCGCGCGTTCTCGAGGCTGTCGCTCAGTTGGGGAATCAACCCGGACTCGGAAGGCCGGGGCGCGTTCCCAGCACGCGCGAGCTCGTAGTCGCGAGGACCCGCTACATAGTGCCGTACCGCGTCAAAAGAGACGCCGTCGAGATCTTGCGCGTTTTCCACACGTCTCGCCGAGTGCCAAAGCGCTGGTAGTCCCCGGCAGCCGCTTTCGGGCGAACTGGGAGCCTTGAGGTCGGGACCGCTCGTGGCCGCACCAAGCCTTCAGTTCCTCCGATAGCCAGCCTCGCGCTGACTTCTGATCGCCAGCACAAAGGCCGTGTCCAACACAGGCACGTAGCGGTACAGGGCAACGTAGCCGCGCGTGCCTAGGCCGATCACAAGCTCGCGCTTGTCTCTGGGCGCCGGACGTCCGACCTCAGGGTTGGTCTCCAAGACGTTCAGCGCTTCGATGGTCTCGCCCACTCGCGCTACCGCGTGTCCAAGGTCATGGCCGGGGGGTGGTCGAAGATGCGATCAAAATCATCGCCCACATCGGGAGCAAGCTCAACGCGGGCCACCGCTACCGCGCAAGCTTGCGCGCCGTTGGCCGGCGGGGCTTCTTGCCCGCCGCGCGAGCCTGCAGGTACGAACGCATCTCTGGCCAGGAGATAGTCTTGCCAGATGTGGCGATCTCAGCGAAGCGTTGGTCGGCCAGCGCGTGAAACTTGCTGGCTCGCTCGGCATCTTGGGCCTTCTCGGCAATCGCCTCCAGAATGAAGCTATGAGCAGATTTGCCGGCTTTCTTTGCTGCGGCCGCCACGCGGGCCCTGAGCTCGCTGGGCAAGCGAATCGTTGTGGTGGACATCGCTGACCTCCGAAGCAAATCGAATTTTGTTTTAGCACGATCGTGCTACACGTAATAGGTGTGCGAACAAAAGCGCCGGACAGCTGCCGCGACGCGCTGATCTCGTCCGCTTTCAGGCGATCTCGGATGCGGCAGCTTGTGGTCGAGCCGATGTTGCTACCTCTGCGTGGTGAACACAGGGCCCGACGGACTCGCCAATACCGACGAAGCTTTCTTGTTCCCGACGGACTCCATTTGTCCAAATCAAGCCTTCAAAAGCCTTTGCCGATTCGCTTCGCCTCCTATACTGTTATTGTATTCAGTAGCGCAGGTTTGCCATCGGCATTTCCGGCTGGCCACTGTGCGGTGACGCTCAATTCGAGCGAAGAGCAATGGCGATCCAATCCGAATCCACCTTTCTTGAGAAGCTCAACCCCCAGCAACGACTTGCCGTGCGGCACGGCGACGCTGGTGAACTATCTCCGCTGCTCGTGATCGCAGGCGCCGGGTCGGGCAAGACCAACACCCTGGCGCACCGCGTCGCGTGGTTGATCATCAACGGTGTCGACCCGCGCAGGATCCTGCTGCTGACCTTTGCCAGGCGTGCTGCACAGGAGATGACGCGCCGGGTGGATTCCATCATCGCCCGCATCAGCAGTTCACAGTCCTGGCCAGCGCGCGGAAGCATCGTCTGGTCCGGCACGTTCCACAGTATCGGTGCGCGCATTCTGCGCGAGTATGCGGAGCGCATCGGACTGAACCCCGGCTTCACGGTGCACGACCGCGAGGACTCGGCAGACCTGATGAACCTGATACGGACGGACCTGGGGCTCCACGAGAGCGCCAGGCGCTTTCCCCAGAAGCACACCTGTCTCGCGATCTATTCTCGCGTGGTCAATACCCAGCAGTCGCTTCCCCAGGTGCTGGCCAACACCTTTCCGTGGTGCTGCGCCTTCGAGACCGAATTGCGCAAGCTCTACGCGGGCTACGTCGGAGCGAAGCAGCGCCAGAACGTGCTCGACTACGACGATCTGCTGCTCGGCTGGTCCACCATGCTGGAAGACGCCGCCCTGGCGGCCGACGTCGGCGACCGCTTCACACACATCCTGGTCGACGAATACCAGGACACGAATCGACTGCAGGCTGCCATCGTCAAGGCGCTTCGGCCCGACGGCCACGGTGTCACCGTCGTCGGCGACGACGCGCAGGCAATCTTCGCGTTCCGCGGCGCCTCCGTGCAGAACATCCTGGACTTTCCACACCGGTATGACCCGCCGGCACGCGTCGTGAAGCTGGAGCGGAACTACCGCTCGACATCGACCATTCTGGCCGCGTCGAACGCCGTGATGAGCCGCGCATCCGACCGCTTCAAGAAGGACCTTTGGACCGAAAGGTCCAGCGACGAACGACCCCTCATCGTCAACGTTCCTGACGAAGCCGATCAGGCCAGCTTCGTCGCGGAACAAGTGCTGGAGCGACGCGAGGCGGGAGTCACGCTCAAGAGCCAGGCGGTATTGTTCCGCGCGAGTCATCACAGCGCGCAACTCGAGCTCGAACTGGCACGTCGAAACATTCCGTTCGTGAAGTTCGGCGGCCTGAAGTTTCTTGAGGCGGCTCATATCAAGGATGTCGTTGCGCTGCTCCGCTGGGCGGACAACCCGCGCGACCGCGTTGCGGGACTTCGCAGCCTTCAGCTCTTGCCTGGCGTCGGACCCAGAACGGCCGCGCATGCGCTGGACGCCGTCGAGACAGCCGAGAATCCCGCGCGCGCGCTGGCCGATCACACCGTGACCGCCGCTGTGACTGCTGACTGGCGTGACTTGGCCGAACTGTTCTCGCAGCTCACCGGCCGATCCAACGAATGGCCGTCCGAGCTCGCCGCTGTGCAGCGCTGGTACCAGCCGCACCTGGAACGCCGCTATGACAACGCCGAGGTTCGACGGGCAGATCTGCTGCAGCTCGAGAGCCTTGCAGCCGGCTATTCGTCTCGAGAACGGTTCCTGACCGAATTGACGCTTGGCCCTCCCGAAGCCACGAGCGACCAAGCTGGAATGCCGCTGCTCGATGAGGACTACCTGATTCTGTCGACGATCCACTCGGCCAAGGGCCAGGAGTGGAGTGCCGTCTACCTGCTGAACGCCGTCGACGGCTGCATTCCTTCGGATCTGGCCACGGGATCGAGCGACGAACTTGAAGAGGAACGCCGCCTGCTCTATGTGGCGATGACCCGCGCCAAGGATCACTTGACGATCGTCGTGCCCCAGCGGTTCTACGTGAATGGCCAGGGGCGCGGCGGCGACCGCCATGTCTATGCTTCGCGCACTCGTTTCATCCCCGATGCACTGGCGCCCCACTTTGATGCGAGGACATGGCCTCTCTGCAAGGAACCAATCGGCGCAAACCAGGGCAAGCCATTCAACATTGACGTGGCCGCGAGAATGCGCCAGGCGTGGGGCTGACTACCGCCCTACTCACTCTCCCAAATTGGGCGCAACGCATGTCAACGCTGAAAGATCTCGTCCACGGCCAACCTGTCGCGGCGTTGGGTACGTTGCACGAAGGCCGGCCATTCGTCTCCATGGTGCCGTTCGCGGTTCTTCCTGATGGATCGGCCATGGTGATCCACGTCAGCCATCTGGCGACTCATACAAAGGACATGCTCGACAACCCAGCAGTGAGCCTCATGGTCGTGGCACCGCTCACACCGGAACTCTCCCCTCAGGAGCTTCCTCGGGTCACGATACAGGGGCTGGCAGTACCTTGTGATGCCACAAGTCCGAAGTACGCCGCAGCGAAGTCTGTGTACGTCGAGCGGTTTTCGCAGAGCGCGCAGATGTTCGACTTCGCTGATTTCCAACTGTTCCTGATCGAGCCGACGTCAGCTCGCTATGTGGGTGGCTTTGCCAGGGCCACCACTCTGGGATCGGATGCGTTAACCGCTAGCCTGCGGCGGGAGCGATAGGCAGCTGGCCTGGCCCGATCAACCCTCGAGGCGCAGGTCGACCGGGTCCAGCCTTCTGTGTCATCGCAATGGACGTCGATCCGCCCTTCCCTGAGCAATCCTGGATGAGTGCCAGCCCACCATCACTGCTTGACCGCTTCATTCCGCGCCCTGACGTCAGGGAGAGGTTTGAAACCACCGTCCGCGCACCGGCAGCGGTTGTGATGCAGGTTGCTTCAGATTTCGACATGCAGTCGCTGCGTCTCGTTAGAGCGATCTTCTGGTTTCGTGAGAAGGCCATGCGGAGTGGCAGTGCCGCACCGCGCAGACCTCAAGGCATTCTGGAAGAGACGAAAGCGCTGGGTTGGGGATTGTTGGCCGAGCAGCCAGACCGGCTGGTGATCTGCGGGGCGAAGTGCCAGCCATGGCTGGCCAACGTCAAGTTTTCTGCCATCGCTCCGGAAGATTTCGAGTCGTGCTCGGAGCCCGTGCACGTGAAGATCGCGTGGACACTGGAAGCCTTTGAACTGGATCCGATGCTTACCCGCTTTGCCCAGGAGACGCGGGTAGTCGCCACAGATGAACAGGCGCGGGCGGCGTTCCGCCGCTATTGGCGATGGGCGCGCTTCGGCATCATCGCCATTCGCCTGCTTCTGCTGCCGGCGATTCGACGGGCGGCCGAGCAACAGTGGGCAACAGGGAAGGTTCACAATTGAGGCACCGCCAGTCTGGCGTGCTCCTGCCACAAGCGGAGTTAGAGGAGCACCCGGCCGAGACCGAGAGGTCACGCAACAGTTGAGTCATCGGGGCCATGAACGCGATCGCCGCCACACGCCACTGGCTCGAGCAGGCCGTTATCGGCTTGAACCTCTGCCCTTTTGCCAGGGCGGTGCATGTGAAGCGGCAGATTCGCTGGGTCGAGAGCCCGGCACGCGACGAACAAGGGCTCCGCGAAGACCTGGTGCGCGAGCTGCAGTATCTCGCCGCAGCCGACGTCGCAACGGTGGACACCACGCTGCTGATCCACCCGTACGTGTTGAATGACTTTCTCGACTACAACGACTTTCTGGACGTCGCTGACGCCGTCGTCGAGGCACTTGGCCTGACCGGCGTCCTGCAGGTGGCCAGCTTTCACCCTGGCTACCGGTTTGAGGGCACGGCGCCGGACGACGTCGCCAACTTCAGCAACCGTTCGCCCCATCCCATGCTGCACCTGCTGCGCGAAGACAGCATCTCGCGCGCCGTAGCCGCCTTTCCCGAAGCTGCCACCATCTACGAACGCAACGTCCAGACGCTCCGCCGCCTCGGTGCGCTTGGCTGGGAACAGCTGCTGTCAGACGCGGAAGACACTCGTTCCGGTTAGTCGATCCATTTCCGACCATCGATCGGAGAAGAGAGCCTGATGAAGAAAGCGGCGAAGAAGAAGGTCAAAGGCGAAGGCAGCGGGACGCCATCGGTAATGCGCAGCTTGTTCCGGTCATTCGCCCAGCTGGCCGAGCGGGCCGGCGACGGACGACCGCTTTTGCGCGGGTTGCGAGTGGCCCAGGACCCCATTGCCGACCGGATCGTCATCGTGCACGGCGGAACGCGTGTCGAGTTCATCCTCGTCCCGGGCACCGGCGACTCACCGCACGCGGACGTCGAGTGCCGGCGCATGGATTCGATCGGCGCCACCGAAGCCACGCCGATCGCAAGTTTCCGGTTCAACGAGATGGGCACTGTGTTGCAGTCCAGCGTGCCTGAACTGGTGGATGAGAACATCGCCGAGGCCAACGGCGCCTGGAGCATTGTCGGCGCGGTCATCTGGGACGCCATGCAGGGATCTGCATAGAGCCCCTCGCCTGGCCGTCTTCCGGTCAGTAGCGGAAGTGCCGAACTCCAATCAGAATCGCCGGATGCGAGTCATCAGCCTGACGTTGTATGCGGGGAGCCTGTGATGGAACAGATGCTCAACATCGCTGACAGCCGTTCGCTAACGCTGCTGCTCCATTGCGACTTGCGGGTGGGGCTGGCGGCTGACCTGACGCGCTTTGTGCAGGCAAACGGTGGCCGCATCGTGTACCACGATCACTATGTAGACAACGAGATCAATCGTTACTACACGCGTCTGCAGTGGGACTTGGCGAACTTCTCCGTCGCCGATGACAAGATCGATGATCACTTGACGTCACTGGCCGGCGGCGGCGACGCGCAGTGGTCGCTCAGTTTTTCCGACCGCCCGCGGCGCATGGCGGTGTTCGTGTCCACGGAGCCATGGTGCCTGTACGACATTCTGGCGAGGTCCTATTCCGGCGAGTGGCCCGTCGAGATTCCGGTGATCGTCGCCAACCATCCGGATCTGAAGTCCGTCGCGGACAGGTTCGGTATTGCTTTCCGCGTCATGTCGATGACCGCCGCCAACAAGGCCGAGATCGAGACAGCGCAGTTAGCGCTGCTCGACGAACACCGGATCGACCTCGTGGTTCTGGCGAAGTACATGCAGATCGTCTCGGAGCACTTTGTACGAGCCTATGAGAATCGGATCATCAACATTCACCACGCATTCCTGCCTGCGTTCCCGGGCGCTCGTCCCTACCACTCGGCGCGAGCTCGCGGCGTCAAGATCATCGGTGCTACCGCGCATTACGTGACCGAGGTGCTGGATGCAGGCCCGATCATCGAGCAGGACGTGATGCGGGTATCTCACCGCGACACGGTGCAGGATTTGGTACGTTCCGGGCGGGACATCGAGAAGATCGTCCTGTCGCGCGCCATCTGGAATCACCTGCAGAACAAGATCATCGTGCACCACGGCCGAACGATCGTGTTTCACTGAAGCGCCTCCGCCCGAAGACACCAGGCTATTGGTGAGGTGTCTGAAACTCCGGCCGCCTGCATCGTCTTCTACCCGGCCGAGCAGACCCTCGAGCATCACGCTGAGTCGGCGCCCTTCGGCGAGAGAAGTGCCGCGCTTGCCGGCTGCCGTCGATTCCATAGGTACCACCCCAGCCCAGCTGACTGAAGCCCCAGCAACGTGACGAAGACCGCGCGGTGGCTGTCGACGGTCGTCCAGCCCACCGACTGCAAGCTGTCCAGCATCACGCCGTAGCCCCACTGGAGCGAGAAAGCGCCTATGAACAGCCCCAGGTTGAGTGCGGCGTTGACGCGCCCCGCCAGGGAAGGTGCGAAACGACTCGTGATCTCGGCGTAGGCCAGGTTGCCCAGCGGAAAGACCAGACCGAGCACGAACCACAGCACGCGAGTGTTGCCTGCGCCCCACCAAATCGCGAACATGACAACCAACCCTGCGACGTTGCCCATTACCATCACCCTGCCCGGTGCCAGCCCGCGCCGGCGCAGCGGTCCGATGAAGACCGCCGTGCCTAGGAACCCGCAGACCATGGCCAGCGTCGTCAGCAGCATGTGGGAAGCGGCGGCATCGCGCGTGTGCCCACCCACCTGCATCAGCCACGGCACGGCCCACAACCCCTGAAGAGCGAGGAATGTTCCCAGGCCGGTGGCCGTCATCGGCGCGTAGCGCCAGAACTCGCGACTGGCCAGGACCTGGCCCAGTTCGCGCAACTGCTGTCGCAGCGTGCCACCGGCCGCAGCAGCGGGCTTATCAGGCGTCGAGTAGATGCCCAACGCCGCCAGCACGGCAAGCACCGCCAGTGCCAGAAACAGGCCCTGCCGTCCGAGCAGCGGCGCCGCCCAGGCGAGCGGCGTGGTGGCGGTCAGTGCGCCCAGCCCGCCGGCCACCATCACGGCCGCGTACAGCGACGGCAGCCGCTCGATGGGGAACCACATCGAGAACGCCTTGAAGGCGGCCATCAGACAGGCGCACACCCCCAGGCCGATCACTGCCCGGGCCACGGCGAGTTCGCCCAGGCTCGTGCCCAATGCAAACCAGGCGCTGCCCGAAGCTGCGATCAACAGCAGCACCGCCTCGACGCGGCGGGGTCCGTAACGGTCCAGCAGGATGCCTAGCGGTAACTGGAAGGCGCCGAAGGCCAGCAAGTAGGCGGAGGTCAGCAGGCCCAGGTCGGCCGCGGAAATCCCGAGCTCCCGCGTCAGCTCCGGTGCAATGACGGCGTTGACATTGCGCAGCAGGTAAGACAGGAAGTAGCCCGCGGCGAACGGCAGGAAAAGTCGCAGTCCGAGATGCATGGGATGGGGGTGATCTGCGAGCAACAGCCGCTCCTTAGCTTCGTGCCACGAGGGTCGTCACGCTGAAACCAGCGGTTGCCGGGTAGCGGACGCACATTACCGCCGCTAAGCTTCCTCGCCAGTCAACCCCTTCGACCCCATGACCCCCGACCTGCTTGTCAAGCAACTTGAGAGCTACTCGAATGCGATCGTCGCGTTCGCAGTCCTGCAGGGGCTCGCCTTCTCTTACGCGTTCGGTAACAACGCGACCTTCAACTGCACTGTCAAGAACGCCCCGCACCTTGCGGAAGGTCTGGCCATCGCTTTCGTCGTACTTACGATCTTGCTTCTCGCCGCGACTGCATGGCTGGGTCGTGCCATGCAGAGCATCGCGGGCGAGTTCGTCGCGCTGGTCAGGAAGCTCTACCTTGGAAAGCTGGTGGCAGTGGCGCTCTTCAGTCTGCTCCCGCTGTGCCTGATTCTGTACTACGGCGTCCGCGATTACCCGGGAAAAGCGGACTGCAAGGCCGCCGTGCACGCTGCCTCGTGACTCGACTCAGTTACTAGCGGCCGAATGAACGTAGCCTCAGAATCACGGCGCGGCGGACGTACCGCAGCGTAGCGAGGGCCACATGATCGACGCAGAGTACTGCCAGTCGATGTCAGCCTACAACGACTGGATGAATCACAAGCTCTACGAGGCGGCAGCGCAGCTGCCGGACGAGGCGCGCAAGGCCGATCGCGGGGCCTTCTTCCGCTCGATCCATTCGACGCTGAACCACATCCTGTGGGGCGACCGGGTCTGGCTTCCCCGGTTCAACGGCGGGTCATATCCGGTCGGGAAAATGGGCGCGGATCTGTATTTCAGCTTCGAGGATCTTCTTGAAGCACGACGCGCGATGGATGACGAGATCGGGGCGTGGGCCGCTCAGCTCGATAGCGGGCAGCTCGCCGGCACCCTGACCTGGTACTCCGGCGTCGCGCAGCGCGAGCTTTCGCGACCGCGCTGGCTCTGCGTGGTGCAGATGTTCAATCATCAAGCCCATCATCGCGGGCAAGTGACAACGCTGCTGATGCAGGCGGGCATCGACCCGGGCGTCACCGACCTGCCCTGGGCCCCGTTGGTGCGCGACGAGCAGCGGCGGGTCGTGCTGGGCGACCAGTTCGGCCTCGATTGACCCGCGGGGACTTGATCTTTCTTCATCGCCGCAGCGCAGGGGCTCGCCGTGCCCTGATCGTTCGGGCCGACTTGCCTCAGAGCTGGCGATTCAGAGGGTCGAGATAGACTTCTCTGCAAACAGACTCTTGCGAGGGACGACCCAGAGTTCCAAGGACCCACAAATGCCAAAGCTCAAGCTGACCTATTTCGACTTCGACGGCGGACGCGGCGAGCCTGCGCGTCTGGCGCTTCACATCGGTGGCATCGCGTTCGAAGATCACCGCATCGCGGGCAAGGAATGGCCCGCTTTCCGCGACAAGACTCCGTTCCTTGCGATACCTACTCTGGAAGTGGACGGCCAGGTGGTTTCGCAGTCCAACAGCATCAATCGCTACGTCGGCAAGCTGACCGGCCTGTATCCAAAGGACGACTTGCAGGCATTCCTGTGCGACGAAGTGATGGAGGCGGCTGAAGACATCAGCACCCGGATCGCGCACACCATCGGCTTGCCCGAGGACGAGAAGAAGAAGGCACGCGAAGAGCTTGCAGTGGGTCATATCACGCGCTACCTGGGGCAGTTCCAGGCAAGACTGGAAGCCGCCGGTGGAGAGTATTTCGCTGACCGGCGCCTTACGGTGGCCGATCTGAAAGTCATGATGTTGATTCGCTGGCTGCGGTCCGGGGTGCTGGACTACATTCCGAAGGACCTCGTGGACACCGTCGCGCCGCAGCTGGTGAAGCACTACGAGCGGGTGGCCAGCCATCCGAAGGTCGCTGAGTACTACCAGCGTCGCAAGGCGGCCTGACCGCATTTCGGCGAGCACGCGACGTTGACGGAGTTCGGGCGATTCGCCAAAAGGCGGCCATGGTCGTAGATCAGACGGTCGCGTTGAACCGAGCCGAAGCACCGGCCGGGAAGGATTCGAGCAAGGCCGGGGTGTTTCGTTCAGTCCACACTGGCTGGATCAGAAGTCCCACGTGGGATCTTGTTTGGATCCTGAATGGGCTGTGGTTGGCTCCCCTGGTCCTTCTGCTGGGGTGGGGTCATGACGACGTACGCGACAGTCCCGTCGACGGGCTCTTCTTCGCTCTTGCGGTGCCGCTGTGGTTCGGTCACCGGATCGCGTCGGCCTGGCTGGCTTATGCGACTCCGGCGTACCGCTCCCTGCTCTCAACGCAGCGGCTGCGCTTTGTAGCGGCCCCCCTGGCCATCGTCGTGGCCTGCTTCGCCGTGCTGTTGGCTCCCGAGAGTGCTCTGCCTGTGTCTCTCACCGAGCGCGTGGTCTGGCTCGCGGTCTTGAACTACCTGCTGGTGAGTTACCACTTTGCCGCGCAGCACTTCGGGCTGCTCAGCCTCTACCGCGCGCGCGCCGGGCGAGCGGCGGAGGCGACCACCCGGCGGCTCGATCGGTGGTTCGCGTTGGTCGTGGGCGGCGGTTTCGTCGTCGTGGCTGAGGCGCTGGCCGGATCAATTGCCTTCCAGGAGCGCTGGATTGACCCGCTGCTGGGAGCGGTGGGGGCGGACCTGTTCGCGCGCACGCTGCACGATGGCGGCATCGTCCTCGTCGTGATCCTGAGCGTCCTGCTGCTGGCCGTCGAACTGCGCTCGCTGCGCCCATCCCTGCCGCGCGTAGCCTACGTCCTCAATGTTTCGGCCATGGTGCTCTTCGCCTTCCTGGCGCGCGACCCCTTCCTGTTCATCGTGCTGTGGAGCGTGCAGCATTGGAGCGCCGCGATGGGGCTCGCCTCGCTCGCAGCGTCCGGCGGAAGTCAGGAACCTGCCACGCGCTGGCAGCGGATGCTGGCGCCGATCAACCGGCGCGGTTGGGCTGTGCTGCTCGTGCTCGCCGCCGCCTCCGCCTTGCTCCTGCCGCTGCTCGAGGTGGAGGCCGTAAGCGACGAATTCGTCTACGCAGACCGCATCTTTGGCGAGGCGGCGTGGTGGCTGCGCTCCTCCCCGTTCGTGCCGGCGCTGCTGGCCCTGGGCTTTGCAACCAGCTTCATCCACTACGTGCTGGATCGCGCCGTGTTTCGCTTCTCTTCGCCCGAAGTGAGACAGGCAGCACGCGGATTGTTGCGGTGATCGTGGCTGCAATACGACTCCGCGTCACGGGATGGGCTATTGCACTCTGTTGCTAATCAGGCCGACGCGTAGTGCACGTACGACTCGCGGACCACGCCGTCCTTGTCGAAGAACAGCACCTCGATGACATGCGTGCCCGTGATGCCCTTGTAGTGGATCGCAATGCTGTCGACGCCGCGCAGCACGTCGAGCACGGTGAACTGGATGTGGTCGAACACCTCGAAGCCTTTCTTCACGTACGCACGCAGCGCCGCCTTGCCCTGCACGGTGCCGCTGGGGTCATGGCTCAGCCGCGCAATCAGTGGGGAGTGGAAGATCACGTCGTTGGTGTAGAAGTCCACCACACGATCGAGGTCCTTCGACTCGAACGCGGCGACCCAACGCTTCACGTAGTCGGCCGTCTTCTCCATCGTCAGCATCGATGTCTCCTCTGGTTTGGATTGCGGCGGCCGGATTTTGGCCGGGCGTCGGCCAGTGTGCCACGCGCCACCGTCACCGGCGGTACGCAGCACGATCAGGTTAAGGAAGAGCAGTGGAAGGATTCGGAGACCCGCTGGCTCAATTGGATCGCAGTCGCCATCGCAACGGGAGTCGCGGGTTGGATACTGCTGCGGTCATGAGCGAGCGGACGGTGGCCTTCCTAGAATCGGACAACCAACGATCCCGGGCGACCGGCACTGCACCATGGCCGAGTAGAAGGAACGGCAGCGGCGCGCGAGCACTCGACGACTTGAGATAGACGCCTGTCGACTTTCAGGCATCGGCGACTCGCGTTAAGGGTTGTCCAACGCCTGCCCTGGCACCACGGCATGCGCCAACACGTCCCGACTCGCGGGCAGACGTCGGACAACCTTTAACGACATCGGCCCAATGCAACCCTCAGATACGGCGCCCGCTGCATACAATCCGCCATGGCACAGCGCTCAACGATTTATCGGGCGGAACTGTCGGTTGCGGACCTTGATCGCCAGGTGTATGCGCGCCATTCCCTGACACTCGCCCGTCACCCTTCGGAAACCGAGGCGCGCCTCATGGTGCGTCTGTTGGCGTTTGCGCTTCACTCCGACGACGGCCTCAGCTTCGGGCGAGGACTTTCGACTGAGGATGAACCGGATCTCTGGAAGCGTGACGCCACCGGTGCGATCAGGCTCTGGATCGACGTCGGATTGCCTGATGTCAGGGAAGTTCGCAAGGCTTGCGGCCGTGCCGCTCAAGTGGTCATCGTCGCATATGGCGACCGACGCTTTGACACCTGGTGGAGTGCTTTGGCGCCGGACCTAGAACGGCTCGAGAATCTCAGCGTACTGAAGCTCACGGACGCCGACGCGAGTGCGCTCGAGTCGCTTGCTTCCCGCTCGATGGACGTGACCTGCACCATCCAGGAAGGTCACCTCTGGTGGGCCTCGAACGCGCAAACCGTCGAACTGGCGCCCACGGTTGTGAAGTCGGCCGCGCCTCGCTGAGCGCGAGCGGCGCGCCGCTCACACGGCGGACGGTGTGCGGCGCCTGCCCGCTCGAGGCACCTGCGGGACTTCGCGAGGCTTCGGACTGCACAGATAACCGTGATGGAAACCGAGCCGCGGGTCCGCTGACCTGGGCAGTGATACGTACTCCTGCAAGTCCGGCATCTTCACCTGCAGCCGGACTTCGTTCGACGGATAGTCGTACACCGTGATGTGGTTCAGGCCGCGGTTGGCAGTGAACAGGAGTGACTGGTCTTCGGACAGCTGGCAGGCATACACCGAATCGAGAACGGCGAAACGCGACAGCCGCAGGGCGCTGACGAAATGGCGGCTGTCCGGAACGGGACTGCCGCGCGACAACGCGTCACCGATCTGCTTGCCGACCGCCCGCCGGTTCTTCAGCAGTGTGTCCAGATCCGGACGTTCATCGATCATTCGGAACTGCGCAAACGAGTCGCGATCGATGAACACGATCGTCTGGCTTGCGCCGGTGCAGAAGATGAGTTCGCGATCGGACAGTGTCACGTCCGAGTTGATATGCGCCGGCACGTCGCGGCTGCAGGCCCAGTGTCGCAGCACCTGTCCGGTCGGAGCGTCGATCTCGTAGGCGTACTCCTTCAGGTAGGCCATCGCCCACTCGTGATAGTCCTCATACGCCTGCGGCAGGACGCGGAAGGACAGGCTGTAGAAGATGTCCCTGTCTGCATCTGCGACGACATGCCAGCAGGTCGTCGGCAGTTCGATGCGTCGGGCCGTGCCGGTCTCGAGATCGAAGACTCCGACTTCCCGCGCCTCGCCGTCGGTCATGCGCGGATGATCCATCGACCCGTACACCAGGTACCTGCGCGATGCCGTCAGCTTGATCGCGTGAGGCAGCTTGACCTTATGCGGGCCAAGCTTCTGCCCCGCCGCCAGATCGCGGACGTCAAAGCGGTAGAAGAAATCCCCGATCGCGGTGACGAACTCCTGGTCCGAGAGCCAGACCGCGTGCGTGCTTCCGCGCAGCGAGGTGTCGTTGGTTTCAAAGCGCAGCGTGGACTGGCGCGCCAGGTGCTCCGAATTTCGTGCGTCGTAGAGCATCAGGTGCTGGCCGGTGTTGCCGAGGAAACCGATCGTGCCGCCGGGGTTGACACTGACGGCATGGCCACCCGCGATACCGTCGTAGTAGCTCACCTTGTACGCGTACGCGTTATCGGCCGGATCGAACAGAAACTGGCAGACACCCGCCATGCCCTCGAGGCCGTTGAGTCCGTTGCCATCGAGGGCGATGTGGAAGCGGTACGGATACTCTTTCATGGCAGGCTATGGCAGAAACGTCGGGCCCCGTGGCCGCGAACGAGCCGTTACGTTATAACCCATCGACAATGGGCACATCACGCAATCGACCGGCTCGTCTGGCATCGATCGTGTACCCGACAGAGCGGGGGCTACGGGTGAGATTGCGAAGGAAGGTCAAACAGGCGGACGCCCCGGCCGGGCGTCGCCTGCCCACCAAGCGGCGATCGGCGACGCCTTCCGTGGAGCGCGGCGCGCCCGCCGCATCCGTCCGCGTCAGCATCACTCAGCAGCTCGGTGCGCAGACTCTGGCGTTGCTGGAGCAGGCGCTGGAGGCCGCCGGCTTCTGGCGCCACGTCGAGCAGGTGCGCCGGTCGGCGCGACTGCGCCGAACCCAGTTCCGCATCGCCATCAAGCCGGATCTCGACTTCTATGATCCACGGACGCCCGGCGGCACCGACCCGGCACTGGTCGAGCACCTTGTCGACCTGCTGCATGACAGCGGCTTCACGAATGTGGTGGTGATTGACGGGCGGAACGACCCGGACGCATGGCTCCACAATCGCGATGCGCTGGTCGTGCCCGAACTCGTCGGCTATCGGTTCGCGACGACGAAAGGCAGACACTACGAAATCGTCGGCCTCGACAATTCAATTGCGGCGCTGGCCCGGCCCGAAGACAGCCCGGTGACCCCCATCAATGCGCACTGGGCGGACGCCGGCTACCGGATCAACTTCGCAAAGAACAAGACGCATGAGGACAGCGTGTTTGCGCTGTGCGTCCACAACCTGGCCGGTGTGACCGCCACGAGGAACGCCCGCGGCGCACCGCGGCGCCGCTCACTGCCCGAAGACTGTCTCGAGGTGCTTCGCCGGGCACCACCTCACTTCAACGTCATTGACGGATACACCAGCAGCCATGGCGGCGCGGGCCATCGTGCGCCGCGCGCCATGCAGACCCACACGTTCATCGCCAGCCCCGATGCTTTGCTGGCCGACTGGGCCGGTGCCGCGAAAATGGGCGTCGACCCCTATGCCTCGCCGGTGAACGCGTTGGCGCTGCGCACCGTCGGCCTGCCGGCGCGCTACGAGATCGACGGTGACCTCGGACCGTATCCGTTGTGGCGCAATGTCCATCCACTGATTGCCCACTCCGCCCGGCTGCGCAATGGCTCGGATGCGCTGGGCCAGATCGCCGGCGCGTGGTTCCAGTCAATCGATCGCGAGCGCTTTCCGCTGAAGGATTTCTACAACGATCGCATCAATTCGTTCGTAGCGCCGTTGATGACGCGGCTTGACGACAACCCGCGATCGTTCTGGGCTGTCGTGCTCCTCAACTATGTGATCGCGCGCATCGATTCGGCGATCGGGGCGCAGCACACGATGTTCTCAAAGGACAAGCTTCGCCGCCGCGTCGCCCCCCTCACGATCGATCCGGCCGACTACAACCGGGCCGACTACGAGTCGATTCCCGACTACCTCCGGCCCTACGAGCTGCTGCTCGAGGGCGCCCCGCCAAACCGCATGGGCCTGCGCTGGCGCGTCGTCGACGGTTCGGTGCTGTTTTCGTGCAGCCACGTGTTCCCCATCGCGTTCGAGAGTTTTGTGGCGGCGGTCGACATCACACGGTCGATCCAGTACATGAACGATTACATCGGCGGGGCCACGGTCACGATCCGCCGCGACGGGCGTCGGCGCACCGTGCAGCAGGTGGAGCGCAACCTGTACCTGCAGCAGCCCAACTGGATGGTGCTTTTCGGCGGCGAAGTCATCGACGTCGAGAAGCTTCAGTGCATTCGATACGAGAGCGACCGGCAGGTCATCTACTGGCGCACGGTCCGCAGCGCCAACGACAGCGCGCGCTTTGACGATGGGAGCGTCTCGTTCACGCGTACCTCCGCCGGCGAAACCACGGTCCGCGTCTTCGCCCGGCAGCAGTTCGCCCTGCCGCTCTTCTTCAAGGTCTTCGACGTAAACCTGGCGCCTGGCATCCGGGATCCGATTGTCGAAAGTGCCTACACGACGTTCTTCGAAGGAACGATGGTCAACCTGCAGGCCGCCTACGACGGCCGCGACTTCCGCATTGGCCACGACCTTCAAGCAACGAGCGAAGCCGATGCGACCGGCACGCGGGACCTGCCCCGCTACCTGGCCACCGCTGCGGCCGCCGCGGCCGAATTGTTGAGACACCGCGGCGACGTTTCCGATCTGTGGCAGTGGCTCTTCGGCGGCGCCACGCCAGCTCCCGGAGCAGCACCGCGCCCGCAGGAAACCGACCGCGACGGATTCCGGCACTTCGAAGCGACCGCTGCGGGTACAAAGCAGGGCGGGACGCGCGGTGATGAACAGGCGATCGTCGCTGGGCTGGCCGCACTTGCGCGCGATGCGCCCGACTTCCTGACGGGACTCGCCGACGCCATGCGCAAGGACCTCGATCGCATGGCGAATCCTCCGGCCGCCGACCCAGTGCGTCCATGAAAGTCCTGGTCACGGGCGCCACGGGCATCGTCGGCACCAATCTCGTAGGCGCGCTGCTCGAGGCTTCACACCAGGTGCGCGTGCTGGTCCGGCCGTCGAGCGATGTGCGAAGCCTTGCAAAGCTTCCTGTCGAGCGGCGCGAAGGCGACATCCTCGATCCGGCGAGCCTGAACGCCGCAGCCAGGGGTTGCTCGATCATCTTCCACGCGGCCGCTGTCTTCTCCTACTGGGGCATGAGTGCGGAGGATCAACGCGATCTCGCGGAACGCGGGACACGCAATGTCCTGGAAGCAGCTCGCAAGAATCGCGTGCAGCGGGTCGTGGTGACTTCCTCGTCCGTCGTACTCGGTTCCACGGCCCGCGGTCAGGTTCTGGACGAAAACAGTGCCGCAGATGAGCCGGATCCGTCCGCCTACACGCGTTCCAAGATGGCGCAGGAAGCCGCCGCGTTCCGGCGCGGCGAGGAGCTCGGAGTCGACGTGGTCGCGGTCTGTCCCACGCTGGTCGTCGGCGGCTTCGATTACCGACTCAGTCCGAGCAACGCCAACATCGTCAACTATCTCAATGACCCATTTCGGTCGACGTTCATCGGCGGCTGCAACTTTGTCTCGGCCCGGGATGTGGCTGCGGGACACATGCTGGCCGCCGAACACGGCAAGACAGGGGCGCGCTACGTGCTGGGTTCGGAGAACCTCACCTGGCGAGACGCCCATCGACTCATTTCCGAGCTGACGGGTACGTTCGGCCCATCCCTGGTTCTCAATCACACGGCGGCCTACCTCGCGGCCGCGGCGGCCGAGGCGTCGGCCCGGCTTACCGGAACCCGGCCCCAGGTCACGCGCGACGAGGCCAGGATGTCGGGGCGCTTCTACTGGTACAGCCACGAACGCCTGTCCGCGCTGGGCTACGCCCCGGCGCCCGCCCGACGCGTCCTCGCGGAAGCCATCGCGTGGTTGTGGGTGCGCTCGTACATCGCCGATTCCGTGATGGAAAAACTGAAGTTGTCGCCTGAGGTCCGTTCCGCGCGGGCCGGGTTCACCAGGCAGCTCGCTCCATGACGGAGCGAATGGTCAGGGTGTCGATACACCGCAGGGCTCTCGTCTGGGACGCGCTGTGCGAACGCACGTGTGAGCTCGCACCGTTCCTCGAGCACATCGAAAGCGCCGAGCTGAAGAGCCGGACTACCGATCGCGAGGGCCTCGTTCGCTGCGAGCATCTGTGGCGGGCCCGCGCCAACGTACCGGCCATCCTGGCGCATCACATCGACGCAGGGCTGATGGAATGGACCACGCACACCGAATGGCGGGAGCACGAGTACGCGAGTCGATGGGAAGTAAGGCCTCGATCGTTGAAGGGGGCTGTGCTGTGCGGCGGAACGATGCACCTGCGGACGGCGCTGGGTGGCCGAGGCACGCGCATCGAACTCGAACTCGCGATCGTCGCTCCACAGCCTTCGGCAGGCTGGCAGGCCATTACGAGCGCCATTTTGTCCACACACTTCCGCAAGCTGGTCGACGCGGCGTCACAACTGCTGGACATGCCTTCACGGAGCGTGATGACCCGGGGCTGAAGCAGCCACCCGATTGCAGATCATTCCGTTTAGCTATCGCGCCAGCAGCTTGATGACGCTCCACGCCAGGGCCCCGTAGGACACCGCTTCGGAGCGGGCCTCATTCATCAGATGCATGCCCAGGGACATCGGATTGGCGTGCGGATCGAAGGCGTCATGGTGCAGTCGCGTGCGACGCTTTTCGAGGACCAGGTGCAGGCAGGAGCCGTCGCTCAGCGAGCGCCGGAAATGGGTGGCGGCGTGCGGAGATCCGGTACTTTCGCGGTAGTAGCCGGAAGCGATGAGAAGACGCGCTTCCTTGCGTGTGATCAGCTGCTCGCCGTTGGAACGCAAGTCATGCTCGAGGACCCGGCGTTCGACCGCGAAGTGCATACGTGTGCGGGTGCCGGGCCTTTATGACTTCCTGCGGGCGTTCTTCGCGCGCGGCTTTCGCCGTGAAACCTTCCCTGCGGCCGGGGAGCGCGCTTCGGCCTTCACGCGCGATTTCGGCCCTTCCGGCTTCGACGTGACGGCCGTGACGATCCGGTCGAGCTCGCTGTAATAGCTCTTGCTCATCTTGCTCGACAGGTCCGCGAAGACTTCCGCATTCTGCTTGCCGAAGTCGGTCAATCGGCGCGCGGTCTCGGACAGCGAACCCTTGTCGTTCTTGATCGCCTGCAACGTGTCGCCTGCAATGCCGGCGAGCTTTCCAGCCTGGCTGATCCAGACCTGCAGGTATTCGACCCCTGCGAGCAGCGCCTTCACTTCCAGCTCCGCAGCACCGGAGATGACTTTCTGCACATCAATGCTTTTTGACGAGGATTGCGCGGCCATTCCTTGCTCCCTGCCCCTCCGGGCCTAGCGCTCCAGCGACGCCTGAACCACCGACAACGCCAGCTCGGCGCCACGGACACGCAAATCCAATATAGCCCAGTTCGCCATCGAATCGCTTGAGAGTGCCGCAACGCCTCGCGCAGGTGCGGTAGGCATGTCCAGCGCACTCTCTTGCGGCCGACCGCACGGTGCCGTCTGCGGGTTTGAAGCGGCCTGGACGAGGATATTCGTGCCGAAGCTGGACATGCCCCATGCACGAGTAGTAGCGTCAGTTCGGACCGACAGCCAACCACAATTGCATCTGCGAGAGGAAACATCTGATGGCCGTTGAACGGGATCGCCCTTATGCGCAGTTCAATTTCCTAGTTGACCTTGGCGACGGAGTGACCGATGGACCGCGTGCCGGCTTCGAGGAAGTGAGCGGGATCGGAACATCGGTCGATGTCATCGAATACCGCAACGGGAATGCCCGCGAGAACTCGGTGATGAAGATCACCGGATTGAACAAGGTGAGCGATGTGGTGCTGCGCCGGGGCATCGCCGGCGCTTCCAATCTGATTCAGTGGCTGGACCAGATCCGCAACGGTGACCAGGCAGCGCTGCGGACCGTCACGATCAGCCTGCAGAGTGAAGACCACACCTCGACGGTGATGACGTGGAAGCTGCTGCGCGCCCGCATCATCAAGCACACCAGCGGTCCCCTGAACGCCAGGGGCAACGATGTCGCGGTCGAAGAGATCGTGCTCGCGTACGAGCGGCTGGAGATTGAGTAGGTCATGGCGCTGGCGCGGGACCGGCCCTACAGCAGCTGCAACTTCCGCGTCCGCTTTGGCGGCTCCGGCAGCGCGTCGATCGGGTTTAACGTCGTTGAGCTTCCGCCGTTCGAGATTGACCGGTCCGGCAAGAAGGCCCCTGACCCGGCCGCGCAACTGCCTGCGCCCCTGGTACTGAGTCGCGGATTCGACGGATCCCTCGCGGTCTACGAGCTCTGGAACAAGGCGCGGCGCGCCCGGCGGTCGACGGCCCGGACCGTGACGGTCGAACTGCTCGGCGAGGACCGGCGCAGCCCAGTGGCGACCTGGGTATTCCGCGGCTGTCGTCCGCTTCGGATCCGCTACTCGCCGCTGGATGCGCAAGCGTCTGCCGTGCTGCTCGAAACGCTCGAGTTGTCGTACGAAGCGATGGAGATGACCAGCGGGTAATGCCCAGTGAAGCTTGGCCGATGCCACTTTGTCCCGGCGCCGGCACCATCGGCTGATTGAGTTGCATGATCATCGACCCCTGTTTCGGTCGCGCTCGCTCATGAGGGCGTCACAGTGGCCTTGAATCCAAGTGCAAATGCGCGGCCCGGACCTACCGAAGCACATTGAATAATTTACAGTAAGTATGGGTCGTAACTATCTGTTATAGCAGCATTTTATTCCGATTTTCCGAACTGATTCGTTCTTACGGACTGGCGGCCATCACCCAAGCGGCGCACAGCCGGGGCAACTTCGCCAGCCGATCCGTCAGAGCGGCCGGGCCGAGCTGAAGGAGCCGGTCGCGTCTCAGGCAACCGCATGTGCGGCGGCTGTTCTTGCCGTGGCCGCACGCCGTCCGCCGGACCTGAGGGCGCGGATGAAACCGTCGACCTTCGCGCGCGCGGACCCATCCACTTCGTCGTCGGTCAGCGCGAGCGTGGCGATCGGATCGCCGCCGGCCAGCTCCTTCATCGTGGAAAACACGCACGACGCACCCGCGCCACCCATCGTGCAGAAGAATGCGAAGCGCCGGCCGTGGAGCGGATGCCGCTCGAGCCAGCTGCGCACGGGGCTCGCGAGACTCCAGAACCACACCGGCGTGCCGACCATGACGAGGTCGTACTTGGCAGGATCCTTGGTCGCCGGTCGAAGTGCCGGAGCCAGCCCGCCGATCGCCTCGAGCGCACACATCAAATAGCCCAATGGACCTTCCAGGGGCTGCACGATCCGGATCTCATCGAGATCGGCATCGAGCCGGGCGGCGAGTGACTGCGCTACGCGTCGCGTGTGGCCGCTGCGGGAGTGGTAAACGATCAATGTCTTCGGCATGGCATTCCTTTCAGGTCGGACACCAAGATGCGATTTCAAGCTAGGGAACCCGGCGCGTTGCGGCTTGCGTGGCGTCAAGCCCACGTAGTTGCGCTCGGCGTATGGGCGCGGGCACATTCGTCGATGCGCCTTGCGGTCTGCACTGGCCTCGACGGGCACATGCTTTGCCGCACTTCTCGGGCTGGTCAATTCGGCGGCACGCGTAGCAGACACGTGTCAACCATTCAGTCAAAGGGAGTTCTCATACGAGCAAGAAGACGATCATCGTCGCGGCGGCGAGTCTGGCCATGGCGGCCGGCCTCGCGGACAACCCATGCGTTCGCACCGGATCCTCGGCGACCCCACCCGCGTTTGCGTGAGGCGTAGGCGCCTTGTCAAACGCGCAGTCAAGCGCCGGACTTGACCTGCGTCTGTAAACGGGCTTGCAGAAGCGGGAAAATCGCCTCTCGTTTTCCAAGGTCGCCTGGTTCGCACGGCACCAGCGCCCGGAAGCCAGACCTCACCACCATAAGCGCCGTGCAGCGGACTTTTCCGCGGCGGGGGAGACATGGGAACCTTAGGGGGCGGAGCAGCAGTCGTCGACGCGCAGTCGATCGATCCCCGGCTTGCCGCGATCGAGCCGGGCGACGAACCATCCAGCCTGCACGAAGCAGGAGGCGTGATCCGCGCCGTCGTCGTCGGCAGCGGTATTTGGGCCGGGCTGTTGTTCGCGCTCTGGCCGGGCTGAACCTCGGTCTTCAAGAGCGGGGGACGGGGCGGGACGCGCCGGCGAACCGCCGGTTCGACGGCGCGCGTCCGCTCATGCGATCCTCGACGTCATGAGGTTGAGCGCTTGACCGCCCGGTCCTATCTTTTCGTTCCCGGGAACCGACCGGAGCGATTCGACGCGGCCAGTCGCGCCGGCGCCGACGTGGTGCTGATCGACCTCGAAGATGCCGTGTCCCCGCCGCTCAAGCACGCGGCCCGGCAGGCGGCGGCGGAATGGCTCGAGACGCGTCCAGCCTGGCTTCGAATCAATGGCGTTGAGTCCGAGTGGTTCGCCGCCGACCTCCCGCTGCTGGGTCTGCCCGGCGTGCAAGGCGTGATGCTCGCCAAGGCCGAGGCCTCCGAAGCGATCGTCGCGATCCACCGCATGGCCTCGCCTGCCCTGCCCGTCATTCCGCTGATCGAAAGCGCCCGCGGCCTGTGGCACGCGATGGCACTCGCTGCAACGCCTGGCGTCGTGCGGTTGGCCTTCGGCGCCGTCGACTTCCAGCTCGATCTTGGTATCGAGGGTGAGCGGGAGGAACTGCTGACCGCACGCTCGCAGCTGGTGCTGGTCTCCCGTGTCGCCGGGCTACTGCCCCCGGTGGACGGTGTGACGATGGCACTCGACGATCCGGACGCACTCAGACGCGACGTGTCTTACGCGCGGCGGCTGGGCTTCGGCGGCAAGCTGTGTGTCCATCCGCGCCAGGTGGCCGCGGTTAACGAGGGCTTTCGTCCCACCCCCGCCGAGGTCGACTGGGCCCGGCGCGTCGTCGACGCCGCTGCGGCGGCCGGGAACAACGCGTTGCGCCTCGACGGCAAGCTGGTCGACCGTCCGGTCATCGATCGTGCACGCGCCGTCCTGCGCAACGCCGCCAACGGCCTTGACTAAACAGACAAGCCGGCGTCGAAGCTAGCCTGCAGCGGAGTCAAGTGCACTGGCCAGCACACACACGACGTGCACGGCCTCGCGCGGACGGCTTGCGCGCGTCCCGTCGGCGATCTGGTGGCGACAGCTCGGTGCCATCGGCCACGATGACGGTGTCATCGCCCGCCGCCCGCACGGCCGGCAGCAGCGACAGTTCCGCCATCTTCATCGACACGTCGTAGTGGGCCGCCTCGTAGCCGAAACTGCCGGCCATGCCGCAGCAGCTCGACTCGATGACCTCAACCTGCAGTCCGGGGATCAGCTTCAGCACGGCGACCGCGGGATTCAGCACGTCGAACGCCTTCTGGTGGCAGTGCCCGTGCACCAGCGCGCGCTTCTGCGGCAGCGCCTTCAACGCCAGCGTCAGTCGCCCCTCCTGCTGTTCGCGCGCCAGGAACTCCTCGATCATCAGCGCGCGCGTCGACAGGCGCTGCGCCGCGTCGCCTAGCCCCATCACCAGGAACTCGTCACGGAGCGCCAGAAGGCACGACGGTTCCAGCCCGACGACGGTGGCGCCGGCCGCCACATGGGGCGCGAGGGCCTCGACCATGCGCCGCGCCTCTCGTTTCGCTTCGTCGACCAGCCCCGCGCCGAGATACGTCCGGCCACAGCACAACGGCCGTTCCCGTTCCGCATCGCCGGCAGTAGCGCGCGCAACCGCGACGCGATAGCCCCCCGCCTGCAGCACACGCAACGCGGCGTGCGCATTCTCCGGCTCGTGGTAGTTGTTGAAGGTATCGACCAGCAGCACGACTTCCGGACGGTCGGCATTCGCGGCCTGCGCCGCGCGGCTCGACAGGAAGGTGTCGCTGCGCCACCTTCGGCAGCGTGCGCTTTGCGGACAGGCCGGCGATGCGCTCCGACAGGCGCGCCGCGCCGGGCAGCGCGTCGCGCAGGTTGGCAATGAACGGGAAGCGGGCGGCCCACGGTGCCCACTTCGGCATGTACGCCACCAGCCTGTCCTTCAGCGACAGTCCGTGCTTCTTCTGCCAGTGGAAGGCGAATTCGATCTTCATCTTCGCCATGTCGACGCCGGTCGGGCAGTCGCGCCTGCAGCCCTTGCAGCTCACGCACAGGTCCAGCGCCTCGCGCACTGCCTCGCTGGCGAAGTCCGGGCCGAGCTGGCCCGAGACCGCAAGCCGCAACGTGTTGGCGCGCCCGCGCGTGACGTGCTCCTCGTCGCGCGTCACGCGGAAGCTCGGGCACATCGTGCCGGCATCGAACTTACGGCAGTGGCCGTTGTTGTTGCACATCTCGACGGCCTTGGCGAAGCCCTTGGCCGGGTCGCCGCCGGTGCCCGGCGCCGTCACGGTATCGGTCACCGGATCGGCGTGAACGTCCCAGGCCGACCAGTCGAGCGCGGTGTCGAGTTTCACCGACGCATACCCGGGCGGATAGCGGAACAGCCGTGCGTCGTCCATCCTGGTGCCGCGCACGATCTTGCCGGGGTTCATCAGGCCGTCGGGATCGAACAGGGCCTTCACCTCCTCGAACGCCCGCGTCAGCCGCGGGCCGAACTGCCAGGCGACCCATTCGGTGCGTACCAGTCCATCACCGTGTTCGCCGGAGTACGCCCCCTTGTACTCACGGACCATCGCGGACGCTTCCTCCGCGATCGCGCGCATCTTGGCCGCGCCGTCGCGACGCATGTCGAGGATCGGCCGGACGTGCAGCGTCCCGACCGAGGCGTGCGCGTACCAGGTGCCACGTGTTCCATGCTTCGCGAACACCTGCGTCAACCGGTCGACGTAGTCAGCCAGGTGTTCGAGCGGCACGGCACAGTCCTCGATAAAGGACACCGGCTTGCCGTCGCCCTTCATGCTCATCATGATGTTCAGGCCGGCCTTGCGCACCTCCCACAGCGCCTTTTGCTCATTGACGCCGCTCATGCGCACGACCTGGCCGGGCAGGCCAAGATCGCCCATCAGCGCGACCAGCTCGTCCAGCGAGCGCCGCGGCGCCTCCGCGTCCTCGCCGATGAACTCCACCAGCAGAATTGCGTCGGGCTCGCCGACCAGCGCGCCGTCTATGATCGGACGGAAGGCCGGGTTGCTGCGCGCGAGTTCGATCATCGTGCGATCGACCAGTTCGACCGCCGCTGGCCTCAGCGGGACGATGTGTTTCGTCAGTTCCATCGCCTTGTACAGCGTCGGGAAGCTGACCACGCCGAGCGTCTTGTGCTTCGGGAGCGGCGCGAGCTTCAGCGTCAACGTGCGGGTCCACGCCAGAGTGCCTTCGCTGCCCACGAGCAGGTGCGCGTAGTTGACGCTGCCGTCCGCCGTGTACGGGCGTTCGCTCTGCGGATGAAACGCGTCGAGGTTGTAGCCACCGACGCGACGCATCACCTTCGGAACCTGCCGCACGATCTCGTCGCGTTCGCGATCCGCAATCGCACGCAGGCCATCCATCAGACCGCGTGCCCGCGAAGGCGCGTCTGCCATGCGGGCCTCCGCGCCGAGCCGTAGCTCCGTGCCGTCGGCCAGCAGCGCATCGGCCGCCAGCACGTTGTGCACCATGTTGCCGTACGCGATCGAACGCGAGCCGCACGAGTTGTTGCCGGCCATGCCGCCGAGCGTTGCCTGCGCCGAAGTGCTGACGTCGACCGGGAACCAGACGCCGTGCGGCTTCAGCCACCCATTCAGCGCATCGAGCGTGATGCCCGGCTCGACCGAGACAGTCATCGCGTCGCGGTCGAACGCGACGACCTCACGCAGATGCTTGCTTGCGTCGATGACGAGCGCCGCCCCGACCGTCTGGCCGCATTGCGAGCTGCCGCCGCCACGCGGCAGCATCGGCACGCCCATCCCACGGCAGATGTCGACCGCGGCGCGCACGTCGTCGTGTGAGCGCGGGATCAGCACGCCGATCGGCTCGACCTGGTAGATCGACGCGTCGGTCGAGTAGCGGCCGCGCGACGCCCGATCGAACAACACTTCGCCCTGCACAGCGCCGCGCAGCCGACGCGAGAGCTCGGTGTCTCCGGGTCGATGGAACACCAGCGGTCGCGTCAACGGAGCGTTCATGCCGCGTCCACCGCGCGATCGGCACGGCGGCCATCCAGAGCGGCCTGGCCCTTCGCGCGCAGATGGTCGCGCAAGATGGCGCCCAGCCTCACGCCGTCGCGCGCTTCGAGCGCATCGACCATGGCCGCATGTTCACGTGCGGCGAAGTCCCACTTCTGCTGGTCGAAGTTCGACCGGAACCGCAGGTTCTGGATGCGCAGGTTCAGCTTCGAATAGACCTGCGACAGCAATGCATTGTGTGCCGCGCGGTTGATGCGATCATGAATCGCGCGGTTGATGCGGTAGTACGCGGGCAGGTCGCGCCGGGCGTGGCAGGCAAGCATCTCGAACGTCAGCGCCTTTATTTCTGCGACCTCCTCCGGCGTAACGCGTCGGCAGGCCAGTTCGCCCGAAAGCGCCTCCAGCGCCCCCATCACTTCGAAGCTTTCGCGGATGTCGTCGTCGGACAATGTCACCACCTGCGCGCCACGATTCGGCTGCAGTTCAACCAGGTGCTCGGCCGCAAGCAGCCGGAACGCTTCGCGCAATGGAGTGCGTGAAGCGCCCAGCCGATCGCACAGGGTGCGTTCATTCAGGCGCGTGCCAGCCGGCAGTTCGCCCTCGATGATCATTTCGCGCAGTCGATCCGCCAGCGCGACGGCCAGGGTCGACGCACCAGCGGCGAGGCTCACCGGCCGCGGCGGAAGCGATGTCAGATCCTTCGGGGCGTTCATGTTGGTATACCAAGAATCGGCGAAGGGTACGTGTCAGGGCGCCAGGCCGGGTCGCTTCGCAAAGCTGTGTCTCGCTGGCAGGCCCGCGCCATACCCTGCAAGCTCACGGTTGCGCTTGCGGTTTGCTTCGCGGATTGGTTAGGATGCGTTTTGTATACCAAATTGCGCTCGGCTGCCAGCGCACACCCCACCATGCTCGAACTCGACAGTCACCACTCCGGGCGCCACTTCCTGCAGATTCCGGGACCGACCAACGTGCCGGATCGCGTGCTGCGCGCCATCGATCATCCGACCATCGATCACCGCGGCCCCGAGTTCGGCAAGCTCGGCAAGGCCGTGCTGGCTGGCATGAAGCGCGTGTTCAAGACGGAGCAGGACGTCGTCATCTATCCGGCCAGCGGTACCGGCGCGTGGGAAGCGGCCCTCGTGAACACGCTGTCGCCAGGGGACCGTGTACTGATGGCCGAGACGGGCCAGTTCGCGACGCTCTGGAAGAAGCTCGCCGAGCGTCTTTCGCTCGTTGTCGACTTCATGCCGGGCGACTGGCGCCAGGGCGCGAATCCCGCGGAGATCGAAAGGCGCCTGCGCGCCGACAGCGGCCACGCCATCAAGGCCGTGTGCGTCGTGCACAACGAAACCTCCACGGGTGTGACCACGCCGATCGCGCCGATCCGCGCTGCGATCGACCGCGTCGCTCACCCCGCCCTGCTGCTGGTCGACACGATCTCTTCGCTTGGCTCCATCGACTACCGCCACGACGAATGGGGTGTCGACGTCACGGTCGGTGGCTCGCAGAAGGGCCTTATGCTGCCGCCAGGACTGTCGTTCAACGCCATCAGCCGCAAGGGTATGGATGCATCGGCCAACGCCAGCCTCCCGCGCTCGTATTGGGACTGGAAGGAAATGCTGGCGGCCAACGTCAACGGATACTTTCCCTACACGCCGGCGACCAACCTCCTCTACGGATTGCACGAGGCGTTGGAAATGCTGTTCGCCGAAGGACTGCCGGACGTCTTCGCGCGACACGACCGCTTTGCCGAAGCGACACGTCGTGCCGTGCGTGCGTGGGGCCTCGAGATCCTGTGCGTCAATCCGGCCGAATACAGCTCCGCGCTGACCGCCGTGCTGATGCCCGAGGGCCATAGCGCCGACGCGTTCCGCAAGATCGTGCTGGAGCGCTTCGACATGTCGCTTGGCCAGGGGCTGGGCAAGATGTCCGGCAAGATCTTCCGCATCGGGCACCTCGGTTACTTCAATGACCTGATGCTGTGTGGCACGCTTGCCGGAGTGGAAATGGGGCTCGCGCTCGCTGGTGTGCCGCATCGCAAGGGCGGCGTGGATGCCGCGATGGGCTATCTCGCGGATGCGCCATCAGCCGGTATTGCGCGCGCTGCCTAGCCCGAGACAGGATTGCTTACCGACGGTACGCAGGTCCGGCGCGCCGGCCAGATCGAGTTCATCAGACGGACCAATAACTAAATCGCCAAGGAGACAGGCATGACGAAGACCACCACAGCGCATCAGCGCCGCACACTGCTCACGACCGCGCTGGCTGCGGTGTTCACCGGCGGGATCTTCTCCGTAGCGCCGGCGGTTGCGCAGCAGGAGATCAAGATCGGCCACGTCGGCGAGCCGGGATCGATCTTCCAGAAGAGCTCGGACGAATTCGCGCGGCGCGCCAATGCCAAGCTGGGCAACAAGGCCAAGGTCGTGGTCTACGGCTCGAGCCAGCTGGGCGGCGACAAGGAAATGATTCAGAAGGTGAAACTCGGCACGATGGACATGGCGGTGCCGTCGACGGTGATGAGTTCGGAAGTCGATCTCTTCGGCATCTTCGAGATGCCGTACATCGTCAAGGATCGCAAGCACATGGCCAGGATCGAGAAAGAGGTCTTCTGGCCGGTGCTTGCGCCGGCCGCGGAGAAGAAGGGGCTGAAGGTCATTGCCGTGTGGGAAAATGGCGTGCGGCATATCACCAACAACAAGAAGCCGATCAAGGCTCCGGCCGACCTGCAGGGCATCAAGCTGCGCGTGCCCGAAGGCAAATGGCGCGTGAAGATGTTCCAGGCCTACGGTGCCAACCCGAGCCCGATGAAGTTCTCCGAGCTCTTCACCGCGCTGCAGACCGGCGTGATGGACGGCCAGGAGAATCCGTTCACGCAGATCTACTCTGCGAAGCTGCAGGAAGTGCAGAAATACCTGTCGCTCTCGGGTCACGTCTACACCCCGGCGTACGTCATCACCGGCAAGACCTGGCAACGCTCTGCCGGCAGATGTCCGCAAGATCCTCGAGGACACGGCCAAGGAAACGCAGGCCTATGTCTACGAGACCGCGGCCAAGGATGAAGAGGACCTGCTCACCAAGCTCAAGGCCGGTGGCATGCAGGTCAATGAAGTCGACAAGGACGCATTCATCAAGGCGAGCGGACCGATCTACGAGGAGTTCGGCAAGGAAGTGGCCGGCGCCAAGGAAGCGATCGACAAGTCCGTCGCGCTCGGCAAGTAAGCGGTGGTGGATTCTGCAAAAGCAAGCGACGCCGACGAGGCGCCGCTTGCCGCCTCGCTGCGCCGGTTCCGCGCGCGCTACGGCCGGGTGCTCGAGTGGGTCGTCATCGCACTGATGGTGATCCTAGCTACCGAGGTCACGCTCGGCGTCGTGTACCGCACTATCGGCAAGTCTCTGTCGTGGTACGACGAAGTCGCTTCGGTCCTCCTGGCCTGGTTGACCTTCTATGGCTCCGCGCTCGCGTCGGTGAAGCGCTCGCACATCGGCTGCCCCGAAGTCGTTGAACAAATGCCATGGCGGCCGCGGCGCGCGCTGGGCATCTTTGCGCAACTCCTGGTGATCGCCTTCTTCACGTTGCTCGGCCTGGTCGGTGCACGAGATCCTGCCGATCCTGCACGGCGAGTCGCTGGTCAGCCTGAGCTGGATACCGATGAGCGTCGTGCAGTCGGTCATACCGATCAGCTCGGCGCTGATCGTCGTGGCCGAGGTGACGCATCTGATCGACCTCTTCATCGGCCGCGAACCGAAGAAACCCGGCGTGTCCGGTGCCGGAACGGCACTGGCCGACGGTCTGCACTGAGCGGAGAGCACAGATGACCACCATGCTGCTGCTCTTTGCGGCCGTGCTCGCGCTGGTGCTGATCAACGTGCCGATCGCGGTATCGCTCGGCATCGTGGCCTTGTCGGCCATGCTTGCCAGCCACGGCCTTGCTTCCCTTCCGAACCTGCCGCTGGTTACGTACAACGGCGCGACCAACTTCCCGCTGCTGGCGATTCCACTCTTCATCCTCGCCGGCGCCATCATGAACGCGTCCGGCATCTCGCAGCGCCTGATCGCGTTCGCCTCGGCGCTGTTCGGCTGGATTCGTGGCGGCCTGGCGCATGTTTCCATCGGCGCCTCGCTCTTCTTCGCCGAGATCTCGGGCTCGGCCGTCGCGGACGTCGCGGCGTTGGGCTCGATCATGATCCCGGGCATGAAGGAGAAGGGCTACCCGGCTCCGCTCGCGGCTTCTGTGATGTCCTCTTCCGCGACCCTCGCGGTGATCATCCCGCCGTCGATCCCGATGATTCTGTACGCCGTCATGGCCGAGACCTCGGTCGTGCAGCTATTCGTCGCCGGCATCGTGCCGGGCATCATTGGCGGACTCGGCCTGATGGGCATGGCTTACTACTTTGCCCGGCGCTACAACCTGCCGCGCGAAGCCGCCTTCTCGTGGGCCCGTGTGGCGAAGACAGCGCGAGAGGCCCTGTGGGCCTTCCTGCTGCCGATCATCATCCTCGGCGGCATCTTCGGTGGCGTGGTGACGGCCACCGAGGGCGCAGCTCTGGCGGTCGTGGCAGCGCTCTTCGTCGGGCTGGTGATCTACCGGGAACTGAACCTTGCTGAACTGCGCAAGGCGGTACTCGAAGGCGGCATTCAAACAGCGGTAGTGATGCTGCTGGTAGCCACTAGTGCACTGCTGGGCTCCTATCTGACGGAAGTCCAGGCACCGCAGGAACTGGCGCGCGCGGTGTCGGACTTCACGAAGAACCCGCTCGTCGTGCTGATGCTGCTGAACCTGCTGTTCCTGCTGCTCGGCATGTTCCTGCACTCCGCGGCGGCCATCATCCTGGTGGTGCCGGTCGTGATGCCACTAGTGAAAGCGGTGGGCATCGACCCGGTGCACTTCGGGCTGATCGTGACGATCAACCTGGGTATCGGCCAGCAGACGCCGCCCGTGGCCAGCGTGCTGATGGTGGCGAGCTCGATCGCCAAGGAGTCGGTGTGGGCGGTGTCGCGGACCAATGTCTATTTCATCGCGGTACTGGTCGCGGTCCTTCTGCTGGTCACCTACGTTCCGATTACTGGGCTGGGCCTCGTTAACCTCTTCTACCGCTGAAGCATGTCCGAACTGATCCTTGTCGAACGTGACGGCCCGATTGCCACCGTCGTACTGAACCGTCCCCACAAACTCAATGCGCTGACTAGGGCGATGTGGGGCGAACTCGGTCAGACCGTCGAGCAACTCGGCGCCGACACGTCCGTGCGCTGCATCGTGCTGCGCGGTGCCGGCGAGAAGGCGTTCTCGCCGGGCAATGACATCAGCGAATTCGAGACTCAGCGCTCCAACAAGGCGCAGGCGATCGAATACGGCAGGACGATGCACCGCACCGCGGAGCAGCTTGCCAACTGCCCCGCACCGATCGTCGCGCAGATTCACGGCATCTGCGTCGGCGGCGGGCTGGAGATCGCGGCGCTCGCCGATCTGCGCATCTGCGGCACGTCCAGCCGCTTCGGTGCGCCGATCAAGAACCTGGGCCTCGTGATGGCGTATGCCGAAATGGCCCCGCTGGTGCGGCTCGTCGGCCGCAGCATCGCGCTCGAGATCCTGCTTGAAGGCCGGATCTTCGATGCCGCCGAAGCGAAAGAGAAGAGGCTCGTGTCGCGCGTTGTCGCCGATGACCAGGTGGCCGCGGAGGCGCGCGCCACAGCCGAGCGTATCGCCGACGGCGCCCCGCTCGTCGCGCGCTGGCACAAGAAGTTCGCGCGGCGCCTCGTCGACGGCGGCGAACTCACGGCGCGGGAACTCGACGAGTGCTTCGATTGCTTCGACACCGAGGACTTCCGCATCGGCTACTCGGCGTTCCTCGCGAAGAAGAAGCCCGACTTCGTCGGGCGCTAGAGCCAATGAACCCCGAGCAGCGCGTGCCGGAGCGCCCGGGCCATACGGGGCCGCTCGCCGGCATGCGTGTACTCGAGCTAGCCCAGATCATGGCCGGACCGACCGCCGGGATGATGCTCGCGGACATGGGTGCCGACGTCATCAAGATCGAGAAGCTGCCGGGGGGCGACGACTCGCGCACCTATCGCGAGCCGCGGGTCAACGGCGTCTCCGCGCCTTTCCTGATCCTCAATCGCAACAAGCGCGGTATCGCATTGAATCTCAAGCACCCGCAGGGCCGTGAAATCCTGCTGCGCATGGTTCGCGATGCCGATGTGCTGACCGAGAACTACCGCCGCGGCACGCTCGAGAAGCTGGGGCTCGGGTACGACGTGCTCTCCAGAGAGAACCCCGGCCTGATCTACTGCGCCGTTTCCGGCTACGGGCGCGACGGTCCCTACGGCGACAAGGGCGGATTCGACCTGATCGCGCAGGGCTTCGCCGGCCTGATGTCGATCACCGGCGAACCCGGCGGCGCACCGGTCAAGCCCGGCAACTCCGTCGCCGACATCAATGCCGGCATCCTCGCAGTGGTCGGCGTCCTCGCCGCCTACGCGTACAAGCTGAAGACCGGCCAGGGGCAAGTGGTCGAGACCTCGCTGATGGAGGCGGCGTTGCAGCAGACGTACTGGCACGCGGCGATCCAGTTTGCGACCGGGCAATCGCCGGGGCCGACCGGATCGGCGCACATCCTGACGGCACCGTACCAGGCGTTCCACGCGAAGGATGGATGGATCAATATCGGCGGCGCCAACCAGGCCAACTGGGAGCGCATTGCCGAGGTGCTGGGGCACCCCGAGTGGCGCGACGATCCGCGTTTCCGAACGAATTCCGATCGCATGGCCAACCTCGATGCGCTGGTCGAGAAGATGAACGCGGTCCTCGGCACACGCAGCAAGGCGGAATGGATCGACGCCTTCGATGCCGCCGGCGTGCCAGTGGGACCAGTGCACACTATCGGCGAAGCACTCTCGCATCCGCAGACGCTGGCGCGCGGCATGGTGGTCGATCTCGTGCATCCGCAAGCAGGACCAACCAAGGCAGTCGGCTGCCCGGTGCACTTTTCGGCCACGCCGACGGCGATCACGCGGCCCGCACCGATGCTGGGCGAACACACACGTACCTTGCTGCAGGACTACGGCTATTCCGACGCCGAGATCGACCGCTTCATCGCGGACGGAGTAATTGAAGCGCTGCCATAGACAAGGCCAGCCATGCTTTCTCACCCGGGAACAACCGACCCTCGGCACTCGCCAGAGTGCATGGCGCCATCAAGCACGTACCGAGGGTGCGCTGTCACTGCGGCTTGATGTTCTGGTTCATTCGGAAGAAGTTGGTCGGGTCATACTTTTTCTTGAGATCGACCAGCCGCTTGTAGGTCGGCCCGTAAGCGAATGCGACGCGGTCCGCCTCCTCCTGGGTGAGGAAATTGATGTAGGCGCCGCCACTTGCAAACGGTTGGGACTTTGCAAAGAACTCGCGTGCCCACGCAATGCATCGATCGTCCTCTGCAGCCGTCTCCCAGCGTCCGTGCACGTTCATGACGTACTTGGCATCGCGCGACGAATACGCCATCGCGTCGGACGCCACGCGCGTCGTCGCGCCGCCGATCGTGCCGATGAAGATTTCGCACTGCGGCGACGGCAGCTTGCCGGCGTACTGGATGATGGTTTCGATCGCGCCGTCGCTCAGCCGCAAGAAGTTGTGCGACTTCCAGTAGTTGCGTGCGCCCTTCGTCAGGAGTGGATCGAAAGCCTGCTGCCAGGCTGAATACGGCTGTACGCCGATGTGCTCGCCATGCGCCTTGCCGAACCCACGCAGCGGCGCGATCAGCGATTCCCCCGCGGCAGGGTCGCCCGCATAGCACACCGCCAGCGCGACGATCTCTTTCCCGTGGACTTCGGCGGGAAGGAAGGGCAGCGGCGGCGCTTTGCGCGTGACCATCCACACATTGAGTTCGTCCGGCATCGTCTCGGTAAAGCGGGCGAACTTCTCAAGCACAGACTTCGCCTCGCTGAACGGGAAGACGATCAGCCCGGACAGTACATTCGGCCCGACCGCATGAAGTCGGAACTCGAAGCTCGTGACGATGCCGAAGTTGCCGCCGCCACCACGCACTCCCCAGAACAGGTCGTCGTTCTCGGTGGCGCTGGCGCGCACTTGACGGCCCTCGGCGGTGACGACATCCACGGCGAGCAGGTTGTCGACGGTCATGCCGTACTTTCGGCTCAACCATCCGAAACCGCCGCCGAGGGTCAGGCCGGCCACGCCCGTGGTCGAGTTGATGCCCAACGGCGTGGCCAGGCCGTGAGCCTGCGCAGCAGCGTCGAAGTCCGCAAGCGTGCAGCCGGGTTCTACACTCGCCTGGCGGGCGCTGGGATCCACCTTGACGCGCTTCATCGGTGACAGATCAATCATGATCCCGCCATCGCAGACCGCGTTGCCCGCGATGTTGTGCCCGCCGCCTCGGACAGAGACGATCAGACCCTGCGTGCGCGCGAAATTGACCGCCTGCACCACATCGTCAGGCGAACTGCAGCGGGCGATCAACGCGGGTCGGCGGTCAACCATGGCATTCCAGATCTGGCGCACCTCGTCGTAGCCAGCATTTCCCGGCACGAGCACGTCGCCTCGGAAATGCGCCTTGAATTCGCCGATATCTGATTCTCGAAGCTCGTTCATTCTTGTCTCCTCGCTGTGAGTTCTTGCCAACCGATAATCGAGCGTCCTTGGATTCGCCTGGCAGCCCGAGCGTTCGTCGTTATGGTCAACGGTGGGCCAGCCGCCAGCCGACGCGGCAAGAGATCCGACCCAATGACACCGCCGAATGGAAAGTGGTGCGAGTTCCGGTAACACTCTGCAAGGCCCGCTCTACATGCGCGAACCCAAGCCTACCCAGCACCGATGAGATTCCTGCTTCTGTCTTTCCGCTGAAGAAGTGCGAGGCTGCGCTCTTTTGGTCGTCGACGCAATGCGTGTAACAACCTGTAACAACAGTCGATCAACCTTCGCGCGCGCAGAGCCGGCCGGACGCGCGCTGCACAACTCCTGATCGCGCCCTGCTAGGCGTTCCACTCAGGCGCAGCCTGCTGCGAAACGACGGCTACGCCGACACCGAAGTCGACGGCCTTATCGCGGATGGCGTGGTCGAGGCTGTTGCCTGACGGTAGAGGCGCTGCCCTACCCGCTCGATGCCTGCAGCAGCGCGATCGTCAGCGGATCCGGTTCTCCGTCAAAGTACCGGTCCAGTGCACGCCGGAACAGCGGCTCGCCCGGAGCCACGGCCGCGAACAGTGTCATCGAGGAACGGAATTTCATCGCGTCGGTTGCGCCGAAGACTTCGAGAGCGGTGCGCCCGGCAACACCCAGCACGAGTTCGACGCACTCGCGCAGGCGGGTGCCGAGCACCGGGTGCTTAAGGTACGCCGCCGCCTCGGCCGCCGATTCGATACCGAAATAGCGGGCCGTCGCACTGCGCCCCAGTCCGCGCAATTGGGGAAAGACAAACCACATCCAGTGCGTTGTCTTGCGTCCCGCTTGCAGTTCCGCGCGCACGTCGTCGTAGACCGGGTCCTGCGCCTCGACAAATCGCGCGAGGGCGCTGTCAGACGGCATGCCGCAAGTTCCCTAAAGCCGCGCGGCCAATCGCGTGCCCTGGTCGATCGCGCGCTTCGCATCGAGTTCGTTCGCCTCGTCCGCGCCACCGATCAGGTGAACCGTCACGCCGGCAGCCTGAAGCGGAGCCTGCAGTTCGCGCAGCGGCTGCTGCCCGGCGCACAGCACAACCGTATCGCACTCGATCAGCTGACCGTCCTTGCGCTCTTCGCCGTAGGTGACGAACAGCCCTCCGGGCGTGATGCGTTCGTAGTTCACGCCGCCGATCATCTCCACCTGCTTCATCTGCAGTGCCGCGCGGTGGATCCAGCCGGTGGTCTTGCCCAGTCCCTTGCCGAGCTTGCCGGACTTGCGCTGCAAAAGCGTCACCTGACGAGCCGGCGCTGACGGCCGCGGACGAACCACCCCGCCCCGCACCTCGGCAGGATCGGTCACGCCCCACTCGGCCAGCCACTCCTTGAGGTTCAGCGTCGGCGAGTGCCCCGGCGGCGTGACCAGGAACTCGGCCACGTCGAAACCGATGCCGCCGGCACCGACGATTGCGACACGATCACCGACCGGCTTGCCATGGAGCAGCACGTCGATGTAGCTCAGCACGTTCGGGCTCTCCTGCCCCGGGATCTTTGGGTCGCGCGCCATCACGCCGGTGGCGAGGATCACGCCATCGAACTTCTGCGCGACCAGTTCATCCGCCGTCGCGCGCACGTTCAGATGCAGGATCACTCCGGTCACCTCGAGCCGGCGAGTGAAGTAGCGCAGCGTCTCGCTGAATTCCTCCTTGCCCGGAATGCGCCTGGCCATGTTGAACTGGCCGCCGATCTGTGCTGCCGCTTCGAACAGATGCACTTCGTGGCCGCGCTCCGCCAGCGTGGTGGCTGCGGCGAGGCCGGCCGGGCCGGCGCCGATCACTGCATAGCGCTTGCGCTGCGTTGTGGGCGTCATCACGAGTTCGGTCTCGCGCCCGGCTCGCGGATTGACGAGGCAGCTGGCGAGCTCGTTCCTGAAGGCGTGGTCCAGACAGGCCTGGTTGCAGGCGATGCAGGTGTTGATGTCCACCGCGCGGCCCGCTTTCGCCTTGGCGACGAAGTCCGGGTCGGCCAGCAGCGGGCGGGCGAGGCTCACGATGTCTGCGCAGCCGTCCGCCAGTAGTTGCTCACCGACTTCGGGGGTGTTGATCCGGTTGCTCGTGACCAGCGGAATCGTGATGCCAGCGGCCCGCAGCTCGTCGCGCATCTTCTTCGTGACCCATGCAAATGCGCCGCGAGGGACACTGGTGGCGATCGTGGGCACACGTGCCTCATGCCAGCCGATGCCGGTGTTGATGATCGTGGCACCGGCGGCCGTGATCGCCCTGGCCAGCGTCACCGCCTCGGGCCAGCTGCTGCCGTCGGGAATCAGATCCAGCATCGACAGGCGGTAGATGATGATGAAGTCACGACCAACAGCCTCGCGCACGCGCGAGACGACTTCCACCGGCAGCCTCATCCGGTTCTCGTATGCGCCGCCCCACTCGTCCGTGCGATGGTTGGTGTGCGTGACGAGAAACTGGTTGATGAAGTAGCCCTCGCTGCCCATCACCTCGACCCCGTCGTAGCCGGCGTCGCGCGAAAGCTTGGCGCAACGGACAAAGGCGCGGATCTGCCGTTCGATGCCGCGAGCCGACAACTCGCGTGGCGCGAACGGCGAGATCGGGCTTTTGATGCGGGAGGGGGCCACGCAGAAGGGTTGGTAGCCGTAGCGGCCCGTGTGGAGGATCTGCAGCGCGATTCGGCCGCCTTCGGCATGCACCGCGTCGGTGACGAGCCGGTGCCGCCTTGCCGCGGCCGACGTAGACAGTGTTCCGGCGAACGGCTTGGCCCAGCCTTCGATGTTGGGTGCGAAGCCTCCCGTGACCATCAGCCCGACCCCGCCGCGTGCCCGCTCGGCGAAGTAGGCCGCCATCGCGGGGAAGTGCTTGCGGCCGTCTTCCAGTCCGGTGTGCATGCTGCCCATCAGCACGCGGTTGGGCAGTGTCGTGAAACCGAGGTCGAGCGGTGCCAGCAAATGAGGGTAGTTCATGGCGCCGATACTAGCGGCTGGCTGCGGCGCGAGCCCGGAAGCGAAGACGGGCCCGAAGGCCCGCTTACGCGCGCTGCACGCCGGCGGATCAGTCGGGAATCACCAGCGATTTGCCGTCGAACGTGATCCTGTCGGCCGCAACCGGGTTCGCCGAAATCGGCGGGATGTTGGCCGCCATGAGCGGCGGAGCGCAGATTAGGGGATCGGCGCTGGGGCCGCGCGCCGTTGTGCGGACCACTTGGGACGGCGGCAGAGGTGTCCCATCCGCAAGGTGATTCCACATCGAATTCATCGCACTGATGAAGTAGACATGCAGCGGAACGAAACTCGTGCAGTAGCCGGGAAACGGCAGGAAGGCTTCAAAGTGCTGCGCGTTCGTCACCTCGACATAGCGGACACTGTTCGCTTTCGGTTCGCGCAGATGATTGTGCGCGATGTAAGAGCGCGAGTTGAAGTTCACCGGGATCAGCGCGTCGGCGCGGCCGTGCACGATGATGGCAGGCTTGCCGCGCAGCCTGGCGGACTGCTGGACCTGCGCCACGCCGCCTTTCACCCGTTGCGCGTTCGCACCGTTGCCGGTCCAGAGGTTGCGCTGGCACAGCGCGCCGTCGAAGTTGAAATCCTCGCGGTTGGTCGACGGCGATGTCGAGGCGCCGTCGAGCTTCGGCCCACCGACACTGAGGTTGTTCACGAGATTGATGCCCGTGGCTCCGAGCATTGGCGGAACGCCGTTGCCGTCGCCGAATGACGTCGGGAGCTGTACCGGCTTAGCGGCGGTCACGACGTTCGTAGCGAGATCAGTGGCGCCAAAGCTGTAGCCGCACAGGTTGTCGAGCACGGAGAAGCGTCCGTACGTGTTGCTGTAGGTCGTCGCGATTCCGGGCGTCGCTAGCGCGTAGTGCGACGCCTGCAACGGAGACGACTCGGGCTGCCATCCATAAGCGATCAGCTTGTTCATCGCTTCCTGCGGCCACTGGGCCGGCGGACCGGTCAGCAGGCCCGCGTCGGCCAGCGACTGGCAGCGATTCTGTGCACGCACCGCGTTGACTAGGTTGAGGGCCGCGCCCGGCACCAGCGATGCGCACGGCTGATACAGGTTGGCGTAGGTGAAGTAGTCGTACAGTGGCTTGCTGCCGCCTGTGTAGGTGGTCGAGCCGCGGCGGATCGGCGGGTTCTGGGGGTGCATTACCTGGATGTTCGGCTCCGCCACCGCGACGCCGTCGATCAAGCCAGCCCGGTCCTGCTCTGCCGCCTGCAGCGCGGCGCCGGCACCGTTGGAGACGCTGGAAGCGATGACGATCGTATTGCGCGGCGTTATGGTGCGGTTCTTACCCCCGCCTTTGCGGTCAGTGCCATATTGCTCGTTCAGCACGTAGAACGCGTACTCGACGGCGCTCAGCGTGTTCTGGCCCCAGTCTTTCTCCGGGTTCAGTTGCGAGTGCGCGTGCTTCACCGCATAGCGATTCGGCCAGTCGCTGTTGAACTGCTGGCGCTGCGAGGCCGAGATCGGCGCCGTGAACACGGTGTCGTCGCCTGCAGCGGTCGCATCAGCTCGCACACCGTTGATACGGTTGATCGTGTTGTCCTGGAGGTCGTGCACGCCGTTGCCGCTGCCCTTGTCCGCGTATGCCACTGCGCAGCCGCGCTTCAGTCCCCAGTCTCCCGCCGTGCCGATCGCGCCGTAGACGCCCCGCGAGCCACTCGAGGTGGCTGTAACGATGCAGGGGCGCGACGGGTCGAACGTCGTCGGCACCTGCACCATCAGCGTGACGTTGCGCCCGCTTGATCCCCGGTCAAAGACGGCGATGTACTCGGTGCCCGCGATCTTTCCCTCGCCCAGCGTGTCGTTGCCATCGAGGTCGATGTTGGGGCCGTAAAAGCGGCTGTAGCCCCCCAGCACCGTCGGATCGACCAGCGCACGGTAGTTGTTATAGATGGCCAGCCGGCGCAGATCGGTTGCCTTGGTCGGATCGATCGGCGCCGGACGCGCACCGCCGATGCCGGTCTTGCCCAGGCCCGCCGTCAGCAGATCGTCACTGGTTCCGTCATAGAAGATTGGCGGGCCGACAGGCGTAACACCGGGCGGAAGCTTGTTGGGTGCGTTGTTGAACTGCCCTCCCTGCGCGCACACGGCCGCAGAAAGGGTCAACAGCGCTGCGGATAGCAGCGTGCCCGTCGTGCATTTCATGTTTGCTTTCCTCCACGGTACGCCGGGACTTCGCCCGGCGCCCTGTTCGCTGGATGTGCGCGGCTTGTGTGTTTGAGCACGGTTGGCCGATCGACCGCGGCGCGAGTGTAACGACGACGTGCGTGCATCGTCGACGGCGCACCGGGTTCTTGCGACTCGCCTATAGGCGCGATGACTATCTCAATTTGACGGGTTGTGCGTCACACGGGTGATACGCGAGCGCGCAAGGCCTGTTGTGGACGGCGCTGTCCGGGCACCTGCATGCTGCAGGGCCTGGATGCACAGAACCAATACCGCCGGAAAACGGCTCTAGCCGAGGAGCGAACGCGTTACCTGCAGTACCAGGTACCCACAGGTCGCTGCTATGGCCAACAACGTGGAACGTATCGAAAGCGTTTCGTGTAGCTCAAGGAACCGCCGGTCCCGCCTCCGTCGACGTTTCTCTCCGCTGCTGGCACTCATAACACCCCTCGCTTGCACCAATACTGAGCAGCACTGCTCAGCTGGTAGTAGACGACCCCGCTAGCGGAGGACTGAGCAAGATCCGAGCCGAGGAATCAACGCAAGGAAAATCAAGAATTTGCGACTTCCGCGCGCCTAAGGCGCGCGATCGCTGTAAAGCGCTCCGACGGAGCGCTGTGCGTGGCTGGGGAGGCGCGAGTGCGTTGCTAGCGGGCTATGCACACGGCGCTTGAAACCGTAGTCTCGAATCCAGGATGCAGACCGTGCAGCCCATCAAGACTGCGGGGCCGCCGGTTTGTCGGTCTCGCCGGGAGCGAATCGGTCCTGAACCGCGACGAGCTGGTCGTCGGAGGTCGCGACTATCCAGTGCTGTGCGCTTTCGACGATGTAGCGATTGTGATCCTTGAACGGCCCCATTGCGGTGACGGTCTTCCAGAGCACCGGTCCGGCGCGGCTCGTTTTCCCGGATGGTGTACCCACCAGGAGGCAGTACGGCCCGAGAGGCAGCGACACGAATGGCTGCACCGGCCGCGCGCGCACCCGCCAGTCGATGAACGGTGCTTCGTTGATCAGCAGCGGAGAGGGCAAGCCGTAGAAGACGGTGAAGTCGTACAGCGCCAGCTGTGCGCGCAAGCCGCCGTACTTTTTCCGAATATCCTTGACGACCGCGGCGCGGATTTCGTCTTCGAACATCGGTTCGAGCCGGTAGGTTGCCAAGGCTTGGTTGGCATCCTGCTGGTAGGCGCACACGAGCCCGATCTCGATGCACTCCTGGGCCGCCCGCTGGACGTCGGCCACCGAGCCGGCTTCTTCCGGTTTGCCCAGTTGCGCCGCCCGCAGGAACCGTGCGAGCGCTCCTTCGTGGATGGGCGGGCTCGTCGCCTCGACCGGCGCTTCGGCACCCGCTTCGAGAGGCACATAGATGATGTGCTCGGCCGCAAATCGCGCCTTCTTGCCATCGTCGAACTTGACCTCGCCATCACGGCAGTCGAGATAGCGCGTGCCAATGTGGCCATGCTCCCAGACCCAGTTCCTGAGCAGGGAACGCAACGGATGAATGAACTCGGCTTCCGTCATTGAGCTTCCTGGTATACCAACCGACAAGTGTGATCCATCAATCGTGCGGCGATCTTCGTGCGCGGCGGCGCATGGCGGAAGGTTCTGCCCCAGTCCGCGAGGACGGCCTTATCCAATTCCTCCCGCGTTCGACCCGCAGCAGAGGTGCCGCCCAAGACGGCTTCCATGCTGGTGCCCGTGACGCCGTGCACGGGAACGTGCATCTCTTCGAGTACCTTAAGCACACCGACGTGCACAATGCCACGCGCGCCGTCCCCCGACAACGCAAGGCCGACGGCTCTTACCGTGGTTCCGGTCGCGGGCGTGCTGGCGGCTGCGTGCTTCCTGGGGCCGGCACGCACCTACGAACGGGACCGTTCAACCGGTGAAGGGCATCAATTGCCGGAAGGCCGTCGCGGTCAGGACGGCGGCGAGGCTTTCCGGTAATTTCGGGATGCAGCAGTCCTTCCGCCTCAGTCGCTTTCAAACCCAACGCACTGGAACCGTCGCCATGAGACCTGACCGCACACTGATCCTCCTCGCAACCGCCGTCGCGCTGACCGCCTGCGCAGCCGGAGGCACCACCCGGCCAACTGATACAGCCGAGCTGGTCAATGTGACCTTGCAGCCCGCGCGGATCTCGCCTAATCCACAAGGCGCGATGGTGCTCAGCGAGGTGACCGGCTGTTTCGTGGAATTCGTTGGGCGGGGATCGGCGGAGTCCGTGTTCCAGTTCCGCGTCGCGCCTACGGCGCGAGTGCCGAGTCTCGAACAGTGCCTCACTTCGCTGCGCAGCCAACCGGGCGTGACCGGTGTGCAACTCGCCAAGTAGGCGGCTTGGAAGGACAGAACAAGTTTCGAAAGCAACACTTGCAGAGGTCGCCGGATTGTTTCCAGCCTGAGGCGCGGCACATTCCCGGCAGCTGAAGGCCTTGGTCAGAACCTGTCTTCGGGCATCGGTGTCCAAGTAGTCTGAACGGGGACTGCGCGTGAGGAGCGGCCAGAGGTGTCTCGATTCACGAAGTGGTTTCTTGCCGCGATCGTGTTGGTCGGAGCCATTGTGCTGACTGGTCGCGAGGTACTCTGGCGCATCGACCACGTTCCGGCGGGTCCAGCTACCGTGACACTTGCCGGGATCGTGTTTGAGACCTACTTGCTTCCGGAGCGATCCGAAGCTCCGTATGGTGTCGGAGTGTTCGCGCGTCCGTCATGGAACCCACTTCGCAGTCTGGATGGCACGTTGGTCTTTGCTGCTTACTGCGGGAAGGTCTTCTCCCTCAAAGGCGCAACTGATGCCGCCCTTGAAATCACATGTTCGCTGCAGGACGGACCGCCGAAGTTGCTTGTGAAGAGTTTCGCCGGCGTTCCGGTGCGACTGCATGGCGCTACTGGCTGACGGGCTGGGTGCGGCCGATTGATGGGAACCTGGGTGCCTCATGGCTGACAAGGTCTTGGTGTTCTACGGTTCCTACCGGGCCGACCGCATGGGCATTCGCCTGGCGGACTACGTCGTCACGAACCTTCGCGCTCGAGGGGTCGAAGTCGAATTCGTGGATGCCAAGGCAGTCGGCCTGCCGATGCTGGATCGGATGTACAAGGAATATCCAAAAGGCAGCGCTCCTGCCGCCATGGAAGCACTTGCGGAGAAGATACGTCGTGCCGATGCGTTCGTCTTTGTGACTGGCGAATACAACTGGGGTCCGCAACCGGGCCTGAAGAACTTGACCGACCACTTCCTCGAGGAGTGGTTCTGGCGCCCAGCGGCGATCGCCAGCTATTCGGCCGGTCGGTTCTCGGGCGTTCGCGCCGGTACGGTCTGGCACAGCATCCTCTCCGAAATGGGCATGGTCGTCATCTCCAGCACGCTGGCCGTCGGAGTGATTTCGCAGACGCTTGATGCCAGCGGCAAACCAATCGGCAGTGGCGGCGAGGCACTCCGAAAGGCTTTCCCACGGTTCGCCGATGACCTGGCCTGGTGGACCGAAGCGGCTCGCGAACAGCGTGCGCGCAAACTGCCGCCTTACTAGGGGCGGCCGCTCGGCGACAGGGCCCGGCCGGTCGCTGCCACCCTTCGCCGGGAGCCGCCAATCGCTGCCTGGCGACTTCCGTCAGTGCGCAGTCGCACGAATCCGCATGCGCCTCCCGCGACGCTTGCGTCTCGCCGTTGGCGATCGGGCGTTGCTAGGTTCTCAAAGCCCAGGGGCTCTGGTACGCGATCAGCGTTGCTTACTTGCCCAGGCCCATCTGCCTGGCCGCACCGGTGTAGACACGGATCTTCCCGGCCATGAACTTGTCCCCACCGTCGACACCGACGTTGAGCAGCTTGCAACCGTTCTTGGCAGCAAGCTCCTTCATCTCGGGATCGGTATTGAGCACCGCCCACAGGTCAGACACGCGCTTGCGCTGCTCTGGCGTCGAGGACTTCGGCATCGCGATCCCGCGGCAAGCGCCCTCCACCCAGTCGACGCCGAGTTCCTTGAAGGTCGGCGTGTCGGGCAGCAGCGGGTGACGCTTGTCCATCGCGACCGCCAGCGCGCGCCTTGCCCCTTTTGTTGACCGCGAAGGCCGTGTAGGTCAACGCGCCGTCGACATGGCCGCCGAGGATCGAGGTCGTCATGTCACTCGTGCACTTGAACGGGATGTAGGTCGTGTTCACGCCGAACGCGGCATTCATCCGCTCGTGGCGCGCAGCGGTACTTTGCATTTCGCTATCGCTCGCCCCAGCACTGGATTCAGGTCTTCCGCTCGTACTACGGCCCGCTGCTGAAAGCCTTTGCGGCGCTCGATGCATCCGCGCAGGGGCGCCTAGAGAAGGACGTCATCCAGCTGATCGAGCGCTTCAATCGCGCGCAGGACGGCTCGGTCGTCGTGCCCAGCGCGCATCTCGAGATCGTCATCACCCGCGCGTGAAGTCGCCGACGCGCCACTCATTCAGGAGTCCATCATGAATCGCACTGGCCATGCACGCCGCCTTCTGCGCACGGTCGCGTTCGCCGTCGGTGCCACGATCACACTGTCGAGCGCGGCCCTTCACACCGAAGCATCCGAGAAGTCGCACACCGTCGTGACCGGCGATGCCGTCGGCTGGGGGCCGGCTCCGGCATCGCTGCCACCCGGCGCAAAGGCGGCGGTGCTGCACGGCAGTCCGTCGAAGGAGGGCCCGTTCGTGCTTCGGTTGAAGTTTCCGGCCGGATTCGTCGTGCCGCCTCATCGGCATTCGAAGGACGAACTCGTCACGGTCATCTCGGGTCGTTTCAGCATCGTTGCCGGCGACAAGGTCGATCGCGCGTCATTTCGTGCCCTGCCCGCCGCGAGCTTCGTGCATCTGCCGAGCGGGCTGACGCACTACGCGATCGCCGAAACGGAGTCGGTCGTGCAGATCAACGGTGTGGGCCCCTTCGACGTGAGCTACATCAACCCGAAGGACGATCCGCGCATGCCGTGAGGTGCGCGGCCCTCCCCGGGCGTGCGGAGCTGTACCTGCCGTACGCCCGGGCTCTACCTTCCCGCAGTAGGAAGGTTCAGAATGCCTTCATTACCGCCCTCAGGAGCGAGGAATGAAGGCGAAGTACTTCGAACTGGCAGAAGCGCGCAATGACGGCTTCATGAACATCGGCCGCGCGGCCCTGACGTCCGGTGTGTCGGCCAAGATGATCCGCCACTACGAATCGATCGGACTGCTGCCCGCCGCCGGTCGCACCTTCGCCGGCTACCGCATCTACCGCGACAACGATGTCCACACCCTGAAGTTCATCCGGCGCGCCCGCGATCTCGGCTTCTCGATACGCGAGATCGCGGCACTGGTCGGGTTGTGGCAGAACCGACGTCGCGCCAGCAGCGAAGTAAAGAAGCTCGTCGAACACCAACTGCTGCAGCTCAACGAAAAAATCCGCGCTCTGCAGGCCATGCACAATACGCTGTCCCACCTCGCGGGCAGCTGCCACGGCGACTCTCGGCCGGACTGCCCGATCCTCGACGACCTGGCGTCCGATGCCACGAATCTGGCTGCTGCACCTGGCCACGCTCGGCGTCGGGCCTAGCTGGTGGTCCGGAGTAACTAACTTCGGAACTCACCTCCAGAGGAAGTAAGGCCCGTCAAAAGATGGAGCAACGAGGTTCCGAATGCGTTATCTGGCGGCCGATCGCGCATATGCCGTAGGTACTCAGTTCGGAACGGGATGGCCATGACAGCTTGCGGGCTGTCCTTCAGTCAGTCGTCAACCCGAAGCCGATTTCACTGGGCACCAAGGGCGGACAGTTCTGGGCTACCGAGAAGAGGACGCTCAGCACGGTTCACCAGCCTCCTAGGCCTTGCCCACGACTGCCGCAGCCGTACGCGCCCGTGATGCGGCCTGTCGCGCAGGGGAGGTCTTCGGCCCGGAACCGCGCTTGGAACGCGCCGCTGCGTGACGCTGGGCTGCGCCGGCCCTCTTCGCGCGGGCCTCGGCGCGGGCGTGCGCCCGTGCGCGGCGCGCCCGCTCGGCCAGTGCGAGGTCGCGCACGCGCGCGATGTCGTCGTCCGAGAACGGCCCGTTCACCCCCGAGATCGCGGCCAGCTTCATGCCGTGCTTCAGCCCGAGCTTGTAGATCTCGCGCACCTTTTCCCACTCGATCGCGCGGCCGACGGTGAAGTTCTCGAAACGGCCTTCGAGCGCCAGCACGATGGTCTCGGCCAGGCAGGCGTAGGCGACGTTCTTCGGCAGGCCGATGTTCTTCATCGACACGTCGCCCGGCAGCTCGATCTCGCCGGACTCGATCACCAGCACGTCTGGTCGCTTGGCCACTTCTTCCGGCGGCAGATCCAGTGGCCGTGCGACATCGGTGATGACGCAGCCGGGCTTGACCTTCATGATGTCGAGGATCTTCTTGCCGGCGCCCGAGGTGGCGGTGACGATCATGTCCATATCGGCAATGTCCTTGTCGGCGCGCGCCGACAGGAACATCTTCGCCTGTGGCGTTTCCTTCAGGATCGACTCCTTCAGCGCCAGCAGTTTGGCGGTCTCGGGCGAAACCAGGTAGACCTCCTCCGCCACCTGGACCAGCAGCCGCGCGCACACCGAGCCGATGGCGCCGGTGGCCCCCACTACCATCGCCTTGAACTTCACCTTTTCTCTGCCGTGCGGCCGCGGCACCAGGCCGAGCTTGAGTACGGCGTCGTGTGCGGCCCACAGCGCACCAGAGGCGGAGTAGCTGTTACCGGTCGTGATGGGCAGCGGCGCGCGCTTGGCCACCGTAGCGCCGGCGTCGCCCACCACCTTGGTGAAGGCGCCCAGGCCCATGATCTGTGCGCCGAGCTTCTTGGCGATCTTGGCCGCGTCGAGCAGCCGCCTGTAGGTGAACTCGGGGCTGCGGCTCATGATCTCGCGCGGCGTGCCGCCAACCGAGATCAGCCAGCCCTCGGCCTCCACGCCGGTGGGCGAGCGGATGCCGGTGACGTGCGAGTACACGAACGGCGGCGCGTAGGCCATGATCTTCTCGAGCGAGTCCATGAATACCGGCGGCGACACGCGCGACAGCAGGTCGATCTGCTTGACGGTCTTGAAGTACTCCTGCGACAGCGGGTGGATCACGAAGGCGAAGCGGTTGACGCGGCGGAAGCCGTTCGGATAGATGATGCGCGGCTCGATGCCGAGGCCGGTGATGATCTCGAGGTAGTCGTCCTCGAGCAGTTCGTCCGGCTGCTTGCCGGTGGACGCGATGATCATCGCGTCCAGCAGGTTGGGCGCAAGGACGTGGTCGAACAGGAACGGCGCCCCGTCGACAACTAGGTGGACACCCTTGTCGCGGAACTGCTCGATGCGCTCGTCGTTGACCGTGCTGGTGATGATGGTCTTGCCGGCCAGGTCCTCGAGGCCAAAGGCGTCCAGCTCGTGCACGGGGGCGACGATCACCGTGGCGCTCTGCATCGCCTTTCTGAGCACGTACCTGCTCCAGTCGCTCAGCACGCCCTCGGCCAGCACGCGCGGTGGCTCCCAGCCCGACACGTAGTGCGCTCCGCGCTGGTAAAGCGCAAGCGCATCGAGCGAGGTCAGCAGCTTGGGCACGCCCAGCTGCAGCACCGGGTCGGCGAACTGCACGTTGTCGGTGTACTCGGCCATCGACGCGGCCAGCTTCGGGTTCGCGATGCCCGAGAAGAACAGGACCTTGGCGTTGTTGAAGTACTGGCCCAGAGCGATCTGCGTGTGGCGCACGGCCCACTCGAGGAAGATCTCGCCCAACCGCTCGCCGCTCGTCACCGGACTCGCCTTGACCCTGGCCGCGAGGCGGACCGCGTCCTGTGCTTGCCGCCGCAGCCAGCCGCCGCCGTTGCCCTCCTTGGCCAAGCCCAGGCCGATCGCATCGGCCTTTCCGTCCCATTGCCTGACCAGCTTCTCCGCCGTGGCCAGGTTGCCGTCGGTGCCGAGCCGGCGCACCGTCAGGTGCTCGCCGAGGAAGTGAGCGGTGAACCTGAAGTCCTGACTGCTCGCTCCAAGGCTGATGCTGATCACGTTTTTCATGATTTTTCCGTGACGGAAGGGTGTCTCCTGAGCAGACTTGATCGCGCCCAGTAGGTTGAAAGAGCCAGCGTTGCGCTTTGGAGCGCGACTGCACCTCGCAGTCAACCACAGTGAATACGGAGGTTCTTGATGACGAACAGGCTTGGCGACTTGACCCGCACAATCGGGCTGCCCGTGGTCAAGAAGGCAGCCGGCGTGGCCACGCGCCTGCTGCCGATCCCGCAGCCGACCTTGCTGGTCGGCCCCGGCGCGAGCGCGCGGCTGGGCCAGGCGATCGGCGCCTTTGGCCACCGCAAGATCCTCGTCGTGTCCGACGGCCTCATCGCCGGGCTTGGCCTGATGAAGTCCTTCCTTGACGCGCTGCAGGCCGGCGGTACTGCCGTGCTCGTCTACGACGAGATCACGCCGGATGCGCCGATCCCGCTGATCGAGAAAGGCATCAACCTGTACCGCCACAAGGGCTGCGACGCGATCGTCGCCTTCGGCGGCGGCTCAGTGATGGATGCGGCCAAGACCATCGGCCTGGCCGCCGCGAACAACAAGCACCCGCGCAAGCTGGTCGGCTACTTCAAGGGCCTGCATGCACCGCCGCCGCTGTACGCGGTTCCGACCACCGCCGGCACTGGCTCCGAGGTGACGGTCGCCGCGGTGATCTCCGACCCCGCGCACGAACGCAAGCTTGTCATCGCCGACACGCGCATCGTGCCGCAGATGGCGGCGCTCGACCCCCTGCTGATGGTGGGACTGCCGCCGGCCGTGACCGCCGCCACCGGCATGGACGCGCTGACGCACGCGGTGGAGGCCTACCTGGGAGAATGGTCGACCGAGTTCACCGACCGCATGGCGCTCGCGGCGGTGGCGATGATCTTCGAGAACCTGCCGCGCGCCTTTGAGCGCGGCGACGACCTGGTGGCGCGCGAGCAGATGGCGCTTGCCTCCACCTACGCCGGCATGGCGTTCACCCGCGCCAACGTCGGCAACGTGCACGCGATCGCGCACCAGCTCGGCGGCAAGTACCACACGCCGCACGGCCTGGCCAACGCCATCATGCTGCCGCACGTGCTGCGCTTCTCGGCCAGCGCGACGGTCGACCGGCTGGCGACGCTGGGGCTGCGCGCCAATGCGGGTCGCACTGGCGATACACGCGAGGCTCTGGCGCGCAAGTTCCTCGACAGCGTGGACACCCTCAGCCGCACGGTCGGCATCCCGCGCACGCTGGAGGCGCTGCGCGCGGCCGACATTCCGGCCCTGGCCAAAGCCGCCTGCCACGAGGCCGATGTCAACTACCCCGTGCCGCGCGTGATGCTGCAGGCCGAATGCGAGGCGCTGCTGCGCAAGGTGCTGCCGGTGCCCGGCACTCGGGTGTCGAAGGCCGCGAAGGCTCGGTCGCCGAAGTCGGCGCAGCCGGCGGCCGCCCGCAAGACGAGCGCGCGCAAGGTCGCGCCAGCGCGACCCGCCCGGCGCCGCACGACGGCGCGCACTGCGGCGTGAGCGGAACGCTGGCTTGGTAGAGAGTAATTAAGTTCGGAAGAAGTTTCAGAGGCAAGGCGTTCGGTTACTGGGGGCAACAGAGTTCGGAATTCACGCTGACCTGCGGCTTCCAACGAGCATGCCGACGGAACTAAGTTCGGAATGCTGGGTAGCCGCTGTTCTCGAGTAGTCCTATAGGCAGTAGTCGACCCCTATGCACAGGTCGCAACTATGCGCAGTTGTCACCGGAAGGATGGCACCGGCACCTATGGCGACGAGCGTTCGGGGCCGGCGTGATCTGCGCATAGTTACAGAGTCTGCAGGAACCGCATGAGTGAGTCCGGCGCCCGGAACCGATGCGTTCGGGTGTCGGGTGCTTGCAGTCGCGTGAGCGCCTTTTCCTTCATCGCGAGGTCGGCCTCCACGTAGCGATGCGTGGTGGTCGTGCTCTCGTGCCCGAGCCACAGTGCGATCACGTTGAACGGCACGCCCGACTGCAGCAGGTGCATGGCCGTCGTGTGTCGCAGCGTGTGTGGCGATATCTGTTTCTTGAGGAGGCTGGGCTGCCGGGCGGCGGCTCGAGTCACCGCCAAGTCCAGGCGCTGCGCGACGTTGGATCTGCACATCGCCTGCCCATCGCGGTTGGGCAGCAAGGCGGCCTCGCCGCGCAGCGTCGGGTTCAGCCGCAGCCAGGCGCGGACCTCCACGACCGTGGTGGTCCACAGCGGTATTGATCTGAGCTTGCGTCCCTTGCCGTGCAAATGCACGCAGGCGGCGCTGTCGAGGACGACGTCAACGACTCGCACCCCGATGATCTCCGAGACCCGCGCGCCGGTGTTGTAGAGCATGGCCAGCAGCAGATGGTCGCGCTGCGAGGACCAGCTTGACCCTGGTTGCCCGAGCACCGCTGCCATCTCCTCGCGGGTGAGGAAGCCCAGCATCGGTCGCTCGAAGCGCTTCATCGGCACGGCCAGCGCCCGCTCGACGTCGTGCAGCGAGGCCACGTCGCGCCGGCCGGCGAACTTCAGGAACGCGCGCAGGGCGGTGAGCCGCAGGTTGCGGCTGCGAACCGCGTTGTGTCGGTCGTGCTCGAGGTGATCGAGGAACGCCAGGATCAGATCGGGCTGCATGTCGGCCAGCCGCAGGTTGGTCGGCGCCTTGCCCAAGGTGCGGCTGGCGAACTCCAGGAACAATGTCAACGCATCGCGGTAACAGGCCACCGTGCGCGGGCTGACCGCGCGCTGCGCGACCAAGTACTCGGTGAAGAACTGCTGGACCAGCGCGGCGAACGACGGCGGCTTCGGTGCGGTGGCATTACGCATGGCGCACCTCCGCCTGCGGCAGGAACGACTCGAAGCGCCCGGCGGCGAGCGCCATCAACTCCGGCACCGCCGAGAGGTACCAGTAGGTGTTGGTCACCATCGCGTGCCCGACGTAGGTCGACAGCGACAACATCGCCTGATCGATGTCCACCCCCTGCGCCTGCCACCGCACGATGCGGCGCACGACGAAGGTGTGGCGCAGATCATGGATGCGGGGGGCGTGGTGAGTTCCACGGTTGCGCCAGCCCAGCTGCTGGCGCAGTTCGGCGAACACGCGATGGACCTGGCGATCGCTCAGTGGTCGTCCGCGCCGTCGGCCGCGCGTGCCGACGAAGAATGGGGCATCGTCCTGCGCCAACGCGTCCGTGAGGTCGCGCATCCAGCGATAGCGACGCAGTGCTTCGACGGTGCTCGGGTGCATGGGTACCTGGCGCGACTTGCCGAACTTGGATCGATGGATGGTCAGCATCCCGCCCTTGAGATCGACGTCCGCGTTGCGCAGCGTGCGCGCCTCGGAAATCCGCAGCCCGGTGCAGGCGATCAGACCGAACAGCGTCTCGAAGACGACTCCGCGCAGCCCCGTCGTCGGCCCGAGCTGGCGAGCTGCGGCCAGCAACTCAACGATCTCGCGCTCGCTGTAGATGTGCGGCGCCTGGCGTTCGGGCAAGCGCCCATAGATCGCGTCGTCGGGAACTTCGGTGCGTGGCTCGAACTGCTGCAGCCAGCGGGTGAACGAGCGCAGGTGCTTCAGCCGGCGCGCCCAGGTGCGCGCGTCACGGCTGCCGTGGCCGTCGCACCGCGCCCAGCCAGCCATGACCTCCGCGGTCAGCGGTCCGCGATGGCGGACAGCGCTGACGTGGCGCGCGAAGCTGCGCAGGGCGTAAGCCGGGCCTCGCAGCGAGAATCCCAGTCGGCGACGCTCGACCAGATAGCGTTCGACGAGCACTTGCAGTGAGGGGGTCGCGCTCATGCTGCGCTCCCCGGCCACGGCAAGGCCACCTCGGCAAGCTTGCGGCTGTCGAGCTTGGCGTAGATCAGCGTGGTGTTCAGCGAGCGGTGCCGCAGCACGTCGGCCACCTCCTTGAGGGACGAACCCGCAGCCAGCAGCCGGTTGGCCATCGTGTGGCGCAGCAGGTGCGATCGCGTGTAGGGCAGCCCGGCGCGCGCGTAGGCCTGGCGAATTGTCTTGCGCACGAGGTCGGGGCCGACCGGCTCGTCGCGCGGTGCGACGTGGCGCACGAAGACCGCGCGGTTGCAGGTCCTGGGGCGTTCCTGCTTTAGATAAGCAGCAATGGCCTTGCCGGTGGCTGCCGGCAGCGGCAGGACGTCTTCGCGGCGGCCCTTGGTGTGGCGCAGTGTGATCGTGCCGGCGCGCCAGTCGATGTCGTCGAGGCTGAGCCGGGCGACCTCGCCGCTGCGAAGACCGAGATCGAGGGCGCAACGCACGATGGCCTCGGCGCGTCTCATGGAATGGCCGGGCTCACCGAGCGAGCCGACCAGTTGCTCGACTTCTTCGGCCGTCAATGTCTTGGGCAGCGAGGACAGCTGCCAGTTGGCGGGGTAGGCCACTGCGCCGATCAGGCCGTGAACGGCATCGCCGAGCGAAGCGCGGTAGCGGAAGTAGCCGCGCAGCGCAGCGACCACCGAACCGACGCTCGCCGGAGTGCTGTGGAGCTTGGCCTGTTGCGCGAAGAACCGGCGCACATGCTCGGGCGTAATGGCCGCGATGGCAATGGCGCCATCACCGAAGCGCGCGGTCAGCAGCCGCCGCGTAAAGCGCAAGGCCATGTCCCGCGTCTTCGGCGCCAGGCCGCGCACATGGTCCATGTGCTCGTCAAAGCGACGCAGTTCCTCATCCACCGGCGTCGTACTCACCGCTGGCGAAGCGATCACGCCTCGAGCACGCAGCGCCACCAGCAGATGACCCAGCGCGGCACGCAGGCCGCGCGGATCGCGCTGAACCGGGCCGGTGCAGCGGCAGCAACGTAGGTGCTTGCCTAGGAACTCGGCGACGGCCGCCTCGTCGACGCGCTGGACGCGCAGCCGACGCCCGTGGGCCCACTGGGCGAAGTGGGCGACGCTGCGCACACAGTTGGCGATCGTGGCCGCGGCGTAGCCGCGCGCGGTCAGGTACTGCTTGAACGCATCAACGTAGGGCGCGAGAAGCCCCTTGCCAAGCCAGTCGATACGCATACCTCGAGATGCGGGGATGTTGCCCATGGCGGTCTCCAAAAGTGGAGCCACCACTGCACTCGGACGCGAAAACTATGTCCAGACCTACCTCGGCCAACCTCGCCCAATGCCGCGTCATGCCCGCGCCGGTGCCATCCTTCCGGTGACAACTGCGCATAGTTGCGATCTGTGCATAGGGGTCGCTATGGAGAGCTCTGCATAGCGACCCTGAGCTGACATCGCGCGATCCTCAAAGCGGGCATCAATTCACTGCCGCACAGCAGGCACTCGACGATGCGAGTCTGCTTTCCGGTGGTCCGATCGGCAGAACCCGACCCGTTGTAGCCGGTTGCGTGCTCCTGTGCCGCAGCCGCTGCTGACGTTCCGCGAGGCCTTGCGTGCCGCACTGGAAGCAGAGTGGCGCCACCAGGTGCCGGGGCGCTGGACCGAGGGCGCGTTTCCGCACCGCGCCTTTCGTCACGATCATGCGCTCTACGCGAAGCGCGCCGGCGGTGCAGCCGAGACCAGCGCATCGCCGTCGCGGGCGTGGCAGGTGATCACCGCGATCGGCGGAGCCAACCGCTATTACGCGCTCGACGTGCTGTGGTGGACGCGCTAAGTGATCGACTGGCTGGTCGGGGGCCCCGGCATCACGCATGGGCGGCGCGATCCGGTCGATTTGCGCGTCGGCGACGCGATCGACTGCTGGACCGTACTGGCGCTCGAGCCGAAAGGTCGGCTGACTTTGCACTTCGGCATGAAGGCGCCGGGCTCAGGCGTCCTCGAGTTCGAACTCGAAGCTCTGCTCGACGGAGGCACGCGATTGATCGAGACCGCGTACTGACATCCGCGCGGCGTCTCGGGCCTGCTCTACTGGTACGCAATGATTCCGTTGCACCTCTTCCTGTTCCGAGTGTTGACGCGGTCGATGGTCAGGCTGGCCGAGGCATCCGGTACCGACTCCCGACGCTAGCGGGCAGCCTCGCGGTACGGACCCGGGGATGACACCACCCGACGGCAACTGATACGAGCGTCTTCGGCTGATAGCCCTTCTTTGCGAGCAACCCTTTCACAGCGTCGAGAATTGCAGCTTCTGTACGCATTAACCTATTGTTTCGTAAAGATTATTTGATTGATCATTACTTTCTGGTACGTAATTATACCTATCGGTTTAGATTCGTACTAATCAGTTATACTGAGAACCGAGTCGTTCACATCAAGCACTTCGTGATCGACGCGTACGTGCTGCAGATCCCCCTGAAGCGACACGAGGCCGGCGAGTCATTCGACGCGGCCTACCGCGGGCCGGTGGGAACTGATCGGTTGCTCGATTACTGCCTTTGACTATGGAGCTACGAGAATGACTACCCGACGATTGTTTAGTGCTGCGTTGATTGGTGTCGCCTTCACCCTAGCGGGGTGCGGAGGTGACGACGACGTGTTGTCACCTGCGCCGCAGGCGCAACTGCGCGCTGTCCATGCTTCGGCCGACACACCCGCTGTCGATGTCTACATCAATGGCAGCCGCGCGCTTCAGAACGTCACATTCGGCGCGGCCTCGGCCTTCAGCGCCGTTCCGTCCGGAAACACGCGGGTGCAGGTCGCCCTTGCCGGCCAAGCCGCAAGCACGGCGCCCATCGACGTCACAGCGCCGCTCGCCGCGGGTCGCGATTACACCGCCATCGCGATTGGCAGCGGCACCACTGGAGCAACGCGGCTGCAGGCCGTTCTTGTTGACGACGCCGGCGCGGCGCCGGCTGCGGGACAGGTAAAGCTGCGCGTCGTGCACGGCGCGCCGGCCGTGCCCGCGGTCGACATCTTCGTAACTGCTCCTGGCGCCGCATTGCCGCCGGCACCGACGATTGCTGCTCTGTCATTCGCCCAGCAAGCGCCAGCCGCGACCGCCGCAGCATTGTCTGTGCCAGCAGGGAACTACCAGATCCGCGTGCGGGTGACGGGTCAGACTGCCATTGCCTACGACTCGGGCACGGTTGCGCTCGCCGCCGGCAGTGACATCGTGGTGGTGGCAGTGCCGGAGACCGGAACCAGCCTGTCGCCCGTCCAGCTGCTGCTCGCACCCAAGGGCGCCTCGGCCGCGTTCGCGAAGGATGCACGCGCGGCGCTTCGGGTCGCGCACTTTTCGCCGAACGTGCCCGCCGTTGACGTCTTCCTGAAGGCTCCCGGTGCGGCTAACGACGTGTCCAATCGCGCGCTCGCCGGTGTCACCTTCCCCACCGATTCTGGGTATCTCGATCTGACGGCCGCGACGTACGACGCGTCGGTCGCACTGGCCGGCTCGCTGGTTGGCGTGATCGAACTGAACGGCGCGGCGCTCGCGCGCGGCACGAGCACCAGCGTCTTCGCGATCGGTCTGCTGAACGGTGTCGGCAACCAGGCACTGCGCCTCGCGGCCTATGCAGACAACCGCAGCGCGGTCACCGGCAAGGCGAAGGTGCGCGTGATTCACCTTGCGCCGGACGCGCCCGCCGTCGACGTCGTTGTCCTTGCGAACGGAGCGATCGCCGCGCGAGCGGTGACCAACCTCGCCTTCCCCGACGCGACCGCAACGCCTCTGGAACTCGATCCGGGCACCTACACGCTCGGCATCGTCCCGACCGGTGCGACCACACCGGTCCTGCCCACGGCTGCCGGCGTCAGCGTCACGCTCGCCGCGGGCGACGTGAAGTCGATCGTTGCGATCGGCGCGCTGGTCACGCCCGGTGCGCAGCCGTTTCAGTTGAAGGTGCTTGACGACAAGTAGGCGTCCTCGTTTCTCCCCGTGCGCCTCCCGCGCACGGGCATTTCTTGACCACAGGAGTTAACGATGAAGAAGATGTTGTTTGCCATTGCCGCCTCGACGGTGCTGTCGGCGTCCGCGTTCGCCAAGGACATCTTGGACACCGCCGTTTCCGCGGGCAGCTTCAACACGCTGGCTGCCGCGCTGAAGGCGGCCGATCTGGTGACGACGCTAAAGGGCCCGGGACCGTTCACCGTGTTTGCGCCAACGGACGCTGCGTTTGCGAAGATCCCGAAGGACCAGCTCGATGCATTGCTCAAGGACAAGCCGAAGCTCGCCGCGGTGCTGACGTATCACGTGGTGCCCGGCAAGGTGCTTGCGAAGGACGTGAAGCCGGGCATGGTCAAGACCGTGCAGGGCCAGTCGCTGACCGTCAAGGTTGACGGCGGCAAGGTCATGGTCAACAACGCGACCGTGACCGCGACCGACGTCATGGCCGACAACGGTGTCATCCACATCATCGACACGGTGCTGATGCCCAAGTAACGCGCGTCGCTCGCGGATAGACGGATGCGCTGCGTCCCGGAGACGCAGCGCACCTGCAGGGGCGCCTCGGAGAGGCGCCCCGGGTCGCTCGCGCTTTTCTCCAGAAACGATCCCCCGCTCCCCACAAGCACGCTTGTAACGAACTATCGGCATGATGAACGAACCGTCCACGCCTTCTGTAACGACCACACCCGGACTCACCGTGCTGTATGACGGCGCCTGTCCGCTGTGCCGGCGTGAGATCGCGCTTTACCGTGGCGTGAGCGGGGACGTACCGCTGTGCTTTGCCGATGTCAGCGATGAAACGGTCGGGCTGCCGCCCAGCTTGACGCGCGATACGGCGCTTGCGCGCTTTCATGTGCAACGGGCCAACGGCCAGGTCGTGAGCGGGGCGCAGGCGTTCCTGGCGCTTTGGTCAGTGCTGCCGGGCTGGCGATGGCTGGCGCGAATCGGCCGCATTCCTGGCGTCGCCTGGCTTCTCGAACTCACCTACCGCGGCTTCTTGGTCTTTCGGCCAGCACTGCAGCGCTGGGCTACGCGACTGGATCAGCGCGCGTGAACCGACTTGCGCCTCCGGCCGAAGAGAGATCACGATGAGTAGTATCGCCATGATCACAGGCGCTAGCGGCGGCATTGGCCGCGCTCTGTGCAACCTACTGAATGCTCAGGGCTGCCGCGTGGTCGTGGTTGGGCGAGACGCCGAACGGCTGGCCGACATCGAGGCGGCCGCGCGCGTGGTCGCCGACACAACCACGCCAGAAGGAGCGGCAGCTGCGCTTGCCGAATGCCAGCAGGTGCTCGGCGCAACGCCAGGGCTGCTCGCCCACTGCGTCGGCAGCACGCTTATTGCGCCGCTTCACCGAACACGTATCGAGGCCTACCGCGAGGTGATGCGCGTTAACCTCGACAGTGCCGTGTTCATGCTTCGGGCATGGATCGCTGCGCTGAACGGCGGGAGCGGAGCAGCGGTGTTTGCGAGTTCCGTGGTCGCGCGCATCGGCGTCGCCAATCACGAGGCAATCGCTGCGGCCAAGGGCGGCGTCGAGGCACTGGTGCGCAGTGCGGCGGCCACCTATGCGGCACAAGGGGTGCGCGTCAACGCGATCGCTCCGGGCATGACTGAAACGCCGATGACCGCAGGACTGCTGAAGCTGCCCGCCATGCGCGAAGGCGCTGCGCGCCAGTACCCCCTCGGCGGCGTGCAGAGCGCGGGTGACGTGGCCGAGGTCATGGCTTGGCTGCTCGGCCCCGCCACCGCTCGCATAACCGGACAAATCATTGCGGTGGACGGCGGCTTCACCACAGTGCGGCCGTTGGTGAAGTAGATCCTGCAGCAGGAGAAGGCCAGCCTTACGAGATGCGCCGCACTCTTATTACGCTTCAAAGCAAAGGTCGCGATGTCAGCCCACCAGGCGCGAAGGTTGCTCGGGAGTGGCACACTTGTCCCGGTTATCGCAATGATTGCAGTACCTGGCTCGCCAGTTGCGTGCCGCTAAGCCACGCACCTTCGACCTTTCCGCCATTGATCCAGTCACCGCATAGGCCTATGCCGTCACCAGCATGCCAGACGCACCCTCGATTTATGCTCGGCGCGGTGTCGGCAAAACGCCAGCGGTGCGCAGTCCACGCTTGCGACGCGGCGCCTCCCAACAGACTGAACGCGCGCAGAAGCTCATCCGTGACGCCACCCGGGTCCACTTCCAGATGCTCCTCGCTCCATTCCGCGCTGGCATGCAGCAGCCAGGTCTCTGGCCCGCAGCGCCCTGGCTTGCTGCTGTCGCGGGCGATCCAGCGCAGCGGGCCTTCGTTGACGAAGGCAGCATCGAAGGGCAGATCAAGCTCAGCTGGGAAACGCAGCATCAGAGCCCAGCAACCGCGCATAGTCGCGCTCCCGGCGAGCGCAGCGAGTTCAGGGGCCGGCTGCTCCAGCAGGGTCACGGCCTGTGGTGCAGGCATAGCAACTAGGACGGCATCGAAGCATTGAGCAAGCCAGCCGTGTTCCGCAGACCGCAATTGCCAGCCCTCCGTACGGCGCTTCAACTCCAGGACGTGGGTTTGAGGACTGATGGTCAGCGCCTCTGCCATGTGGCGGGCTGGCGCCGTCATCTGTGGAACACCGACGAAGCGTTCGACTGCCGGATCAGGGCTGCGGGACGACGCACCGCCAAGAACCCGCAAGCGGGGATTCCACTGTCGAGCAACCCCCGCCTGAATCCAGCGCGTCAATTCGGCCACGAAAGCGGGGTGGCGCGCAGTGAAATACTGAGCACCGTGGTCGCACTGCCAGTCATTGCCCCGCCGAGTGCTCATGCGGCCGGCCGGACCGCGGCTCTTTTCGAACAGGCTGACCTCCAAGCCGCCTTGCTGCAGCGCTGCGGCGCAGGACACGCCGGCGATACCCGCGCCGACTACGGCAACGTGAGGCGACGGGTTCATCTCACTACTGCGGCAGACAGCTTGGTGGTGTCCAACCACTGGCCGCGGCCGGATGGCCATAGACTGTTTGCGAATTGACAAGGCGCTCGACACATGCGGTGGATTCCATGAAGCTTGTTGCTACCGTCCTCGCCGGCGTCGCTCTGGGCGTATTTTGTTCAATGGCCAGCGCAATTGAAGAACCCAAGTACACCGTGGTGCGTCAGTACGACGGTTTCGAGACCCGCGAGTACGCACCATACCTCGTTGCTGAAGTCGTCGTGCCCGGCCCGTCCGAGGAGGCGGGCAACCAGGGCTTCCGAATCCTGGCGGGCTATATCTTCGGAAAGAACAAGGGCGAGCGGACGATTGCGATGACTGCGCCGGTCGCGCAAACGCCCGCCCCCACCAAGATAGAGATGACCGCGCCGGTGACCCAGGCCGCTGCCAACGGCGGGTAAGTCGTGCAATTCTCGATGCCCAGCGAGTACACACTCGAAACGCTGCCCGAACCTTTGGACCCTCAGGTCAAGCTCAAGGAAGTTCCGGGTGGCCGTTTCGCCGTCATCCGCTACTCGGGCACCTGGTCCGAGCGTAGCTACAAGGAACATCTGGAGAAGCTAGAGCGAGATGTCGAGGCAGCAGGGTTGCGTACGACCGGTAGCCCGATCTACTCCCGCTACAACGCCCCGTTTGTGCCCTGGTTCATGCGACGCAAGGAGATATGGCTCAAGCTAGTCTGAGCATCCGGTACCGAGGTCCGCTCTTTGACGAACTCCGATTCAACCGCGACCGTCAGGTCATGGCCGCTAGCGTCGCCCGCCACCAGGGTGTCGGTGCCGTCAGACCAAGTGCTTGGCATAGAGCCGGTTTTCGTGGGTCTCGCCCTCAAAGGTGCAGTAGGTGAGTCCATAGTCTTGGTAGCCGCGACGCGCATAGAAGTTCAGCGCCCGAACGTTGTGCACCCACGGCGTGAGCCAGAGGACCGATGCTCCGCTGTCCGCGGCGAGTTGCTCGCTAGCCTCCAATAGCCGTGTGCCGATCTGATGACCAGTGAATGGTTCCTGAACATACAGCCGCAAAAGTTCCGACTGACGGCCGATCGGAGCCAACTCATGGACAGCGCCGACAGTGATCTGAGCAAATCCAACCAAGTGCCCCGTCAACTCCGCCATGACAATGCGCGTGGCAGGATCCTCTATCGCAGCGAGAAATCCGGCCTCCGTGTAGGTCGACAAGACCTCCCGAGCGATCGCAGGTCGAATGCCTTGCGTGGCGTACGTGTCCAAGAAGACCTGGATCGCGAGGACGGATAGACAGAGCTCGTCCCCACTCGCCGCCGGGCGCAGCGCAACTTTCGTATGGATCAGTGAGTCAGTCAGCCGGTGCCTTTCATGAGCCGAACGCGGACTGCACGTCCGCTTTCATCGCATTGTCACGGAGACGAGCACCGTCAGCAATTGGCCGAGATGGCATGGACACCGCCCTCCCTTCGGTCCTGGAGGGCCCCTTCCTTGCTGACCAGCCCTTCATCCCCGGAGGGAGGGCGGTGTCCATGCCATCTCGGCCGGTAAGCGCCGAGCAAGTAGTCCGCGGTTCCGAACTTATTTTCTGCTCCGTTGCCTGAAGTTCCGAACTTAATTCCTCTGCACCATGGCTGATGTCCTGCTGTTGCTGACGCAACTCACGCAGGAACTCGAACCGGCCAGGGCACTGCTGGAGATCGAGCGCCGCCGCTTCTGAAGGCATCGGGACCAGAGACGTCTGCGTACTGACGTAGATTGCTGGCCCTTGCCGTCCGCTTCCGGGCGATTTCTTCAGCGTCCCGCATGCGGCCGTCAAAGTCGAACAACCAGGTCGTCGTTCCGACCTTAGTTCCATATCAGCTGCCCGCCGTCCGAGCCTTATTTTTCCATTCTGAACTTGATTCCTCTCCGCCAGCCGGCATACTTTCCCGAACCGGCCGTCGCCACCAATCGCTGTGTTCGCGATGAACCCATCGCGCGATGCAATGAGGTCCCGTACCGCCTCGAGCCTCCGCTGCTCGCAACCCAAGCCAGCGCCTCGGGTTTCCATGGAGCCCAGCTCGTCATGCCCTGCCATTACGATCCCGGCTCACCGG
>CAVXZK010000017.1:0-17631 GCA_963766365.1 uncultured beta proteobacterium | reverse complement strand
CAAGGTCCGCATGGTCAATGTCTCGCCGGATGCCGCCCGCCAACCCGCGCAGGATCAGCCGAAGAACGACCACTGGTGGAAGTTCTGGAACTGAGGCGCTTGTTCAGCCCGCAGGCCTTTGAGCCGGAATACTGGCCGGCCTTCAGTCAGTCTTGCCGACGAGGTGCCGCAGCCGGGCCAGCTTGGGGGTCACGACGGGAATGGTCAGCATGGTGCTGCCCACGGCCATCAGCAGCAGTGCCGTAAACGTCGAAGCGGTGATCACCGCCTTGTCCAGCAGGATGCTGGCGAAGATGATCATGATCAGCGCCTTGGTCTGCAGCAGCCAGCCGATCAGGCTCGCCTCGCCGGGCTGCCAGCGCAGCACGCGCCCCGCCACGCTCGTCGCGATGAGCTTGCCGCCGATAGATGCCACCAGCAGCATCGCTGCCGCCAGGAAGACCTGGGCGCCGCCTGCCTGCCATTCCGTGCGCAGCCCCGTGCTCAGGAAGAACACGGGCATCATGACCAGCAGGACGTTGTGCCGGATCGAGTCGAGCCGGGTTTGGTCGAACCAGTCGCGGTCGATGGCGGCACCCGCCAGGAATGCCCCGACCATGAAGTGCAGACCCGACCAGTCTGCGCCCAGCCCGCACAGTGCCAGCCAGATCAGCGCGACATACCAGCGATCGCGCTCCTCCAGCCGCTGCATCAGGTGGCGAAAGCCGACAGCCACGACGGCGAACGCGACGAGAAAGCCGGCTTGCCGGCCCACGCGATGCCAGTCCATGAGGATCAGCGCGAGCACGCCCCAGATCGCGATGTCATCCATGCTCGCGTAGCGCAGGATGCGTTGCCCGAGCGCCGTGCGCAGAACGCCGAGTTTTTCCAGAAACAGCACCAGGATCGGCAGCGCCGTCACGGCACAGGCCATGCCCACGCCAACGATGAATTGCCAGGTGTGGGCCTGCGGGCCGATCCAGCCTGGGAACCAGGCCAGGACCGCCGCGGCGAGGCTGCCTGTGATCAAGGGGACGCCGAGTGCGAGGCCGGCGGCCGTGCTGCTCTCCCGCCGGTGCTCCCACGCGTGCTTCAGGTCGAGCTCGACGCCCGCGAGCAGCACGAAACACATCACCGCCCACCACGCGATGCCGTTCAGCGACTGCACGACCGCCGGGTTGAAGACGAAACGGTAGTACTCCGGAAAGGCCGCGCCGAGGACGCCGGGTCCGAGCACGATACCCGTGACGATCTGCACCACGACCAGCGGCGCGAAGTACTCCGTGCGTCCCAGTCTCCAGATCAGGAACGGCAGCCCGAAGATCAGCACCATCGCGACCAGGAAGATCTCGGACGTGTTCACTACCTCACCGCTACCGCGACGGGTGGGAGGGTGCCGGGCGGCGTGACGTAAAATGGAATGTTCGCGTGCCCGGCACTGCCGGACTGGTCGTGCACGTAGACGAACAGTCGATAGGCCCCCGGCCGGCGCGGAGCGATGAAGGACGGATTGGCGCCGTCGGCATCGTCCATGCGCACACGTACGGTTGGCGGCATGGGCTCGTCGTCGCCACCGTCCTGCTTCAACTCGATTGCGCGCACAAGCTGCCAGGAATAGTCCAGCTTGCCTCCCTCCGGATCCGTCGCCGCGACACTGGCGGTGACGCGCTGTCCCGGAGCGACAACCACGTTGTCGGTCGCCAGCTTCGAGTCGAGCTTGAGGGCTTCGACGCGCGGCGAGCGGTTGGCAGGCCACGCGCCAGTCCACGCGAACTGCATGAAGTCGACGGTCTCGGTCGGGGAACCATCCGCGAGAAACAGGCCGTACCAGGTGGGCGTGCGCTCCTGCTTCTGGCCCCACAGGAAGACATAGTCGCCGATCAGCCGCGGGTCACCGGAGGCGATGACCGTTTCCCAGGCCTTGCGATAGGACGCCGCCTTTTCGCTGCTGGTGTGCTCGATGGGCGCGCCCCAGGTCGTCTTGTCGACCTCCCAGTGCCCCGTGGCGCCCCACTCGGTCACCATGTACGGCTTGCGGAAATTCGCCTCGGCCAGGTAACGAGGCAGGTTCACGATGTCCCCGTACATCTGGATGCCGACGAAATCGAGGTCTGGCGCACGCGTGTCGATCAGCGTGGCCAATTCGGCGCTGAAGCCAGACAGGGCAGTGGTCGTCGGATGATTCGGGTCCACCTGGTGGATCATCTTCGAGATGTCGTTGATGGCATCGAAGACCTTCGGATTCTTGAAGCGCAGGTTCGCTTCGTTGCCGATGATCCATGCCAGCAGCGCCGGATGATCCTTGTACTTCAGCACCTCGCGCCGCGCGTACTCCAGTTGCTTCGCGACCGCCTTCTCGTCGTCGTAATCGAACTTGAGGCGCTCCCGGCCGATCTCGATGCACATCGCGACGGTCAGGCCGAGTTGCGCCGCTTCGTCGAGAACCTCGCGGCCACTCCGCTGACCGTTCTCTGTGCGCCAGGTGCGGAAGGAATTACCGCCGTGGGCCGCCAATGCCGCGGCACTGCCGAACTCGAGACCTGCGCCCTTGACCGGATACGGCTTGCCGTCACGCAGCAGCACGAACTTCGTGCCGTCGCGCGCGACGCGCACCGCTACAGCGCCAGTGGCTGCAGGCTCACGCGCAAACGTACTGCCCGCGCACAGGTTCAGCAGCACGAACAGCAGGCAACCGATGCGAGAGGCGTTCACCCGACGCTCCGCTGCTTCACGGCGAGTTCGGCCTCGAGGACTTCCAGGCTCTTGCCCTTGGTCTCTGGCAGCAGTTTCATCACCAGCGGAAGCCCCACCAGGGCGAACGCCGCATAGATCAGGAAAGTCTTGGAGTTACCGAGGTTCTGCAGTTCCCACGGGAAGATCAACTGCACGCCGAAACTGACAGCGGAGTTGATCAGGCCCACGAACGAGATCGCTATGCCGCGCATGCGGTTCGAGAACAGCTCGGAAAAGAGCACCCACATCACCGGCCCCAGCGACATCGCGAAGCTGGCGACGAAAGCCAGGATGCCGAACAGGATGAGGGCGGGATTGATGCTGATCGCTGCGGTCAACAGGTCGGACTCGTGCGCCTTGTATGAAGCGCCGCCCAATGCGTCCACGGCTGCCGTCCGGAACGCGGTATCGCTCGGGTACGTCTGGCCGACCAGCGGAGCGAGCGCCGCCGCATCGATCTTCTGAGACAGTCCCGCCACCGCGTCGTCACGGATGGTGTAGGTGGCCGAACCGAATCCATAGGAGAGCAGCAACATGCTCGCGGCGATGCCCGCCAGTCCGGCGATCAGCAAGGGGCGACGGCCGAGACGATCGATCAGGCTGATCGCCAGTACGGTGAAGACCAGGTTGATCAGGCCGACGAAAATCGCCTGCATGAACGCCGCGTCGGTCCCGACGCCGGACTGCTGGAAGATCATCGGCGCGTAGAAAAACACCGCGTTGATGCCGGTGATCTGCTGCAGCACCGCGACCAGGATTCCGAGCGTCAGCACGCGCCGCAAGGTCGGGCGGAACAGTTCGCCGAGCGAAGCCTCTTCCTCATGCGTCGCCAGCGCCTGCTTGACAGCGCTCAGTTCGATGTCCGCCTGCGTGGTACCAATCGCCTTGGCGAGCACCTCGCGCGCTGCCGCGTCCTTGCCGTGCATCGCAAGCCAGCGCGGACTCTCCGGCACGGTGTACAGCGCGACAAAATAGAGAATCGCCGGCAACGCTTCGACGCCGAGCATCCAGCGCCAGTTCCAGCGGGCCAGTCCGAGCTGCTGGACCCACGCCTGGTCGCTGTCGCCGAGGCTCAGGATCAGGTAGTTGCTGAAGAACGCGGCCGAGATGCCGATCACGATGTTGAGCTGGTTGAACGAGACCATGCGTCCACGCAAGTGCGCCGGCGCAAGCTCCGCGATGTACATCGGCGCGATGATCAACGCAGCACCGACGCCGAGGCCACCCACGAGCCGCGCCACGACCAGCGTCAGGAAATTCGGGGCGACGGCCGAAGCGACGGCCGAGAGCGCGAACAGCACGGCCGCAATCTTCAGGACCGGCAGGCGCCCGATTCGATCGCTGAGCGGACCCGCCACCATCATCGCGAGCGTCGCGGTCAGCGTCAGCGAAGCGACGGCCCAGCCGAGCTGGATTTTCGAAAGTTGCAGCTCGGTCTCGATGAATTGCACGACCCCGGAAATGACCGAGACGTCGAACCCCATGAGAAAACCGCCCAGTGCGACGATCAGCGCCGTCCTGACCGTATAGATCGTTGTTGCTTCCACAATCCCCCCGCCCGCCGATGTTTGTTCAGTCGTTTGTTCAGTTGGCTGTCAATTCGAAGTCCGCACGCAGATCGGCCGTGGAACTGCCGCCGATCCAAGCATGGAACTCCCCCGGCTCGGTCGCACGCGTCATGTCCCGGCCATAGAAGGACAGGTCGTCTGCCGACAACTGAAAAGAAACTTCCCGGCTCTCGCCGGGCTTGAGATGCACCCGCTGGAAGCCTTTCAACTCCCTGACGGGTCGCGTGATACTGCCCACGAGATCCTGGACGTACAGCTGCGCCACTTCGTCCGCCTCGACCTTGCCGACGTTCTTCACGCGGGCACGAACCGTCACGGGCACGCCAACGCGCGCACGGGACGGCGCGACCTTGATGTCCGAATACGCAAAGCGGGAGTACGACAAGCCGTACCCGAACGGATAGAGCGGCTCGTAGCCCGCGTCGAGATACCAGGACTTGTTCTTCAACCCGGTCTGCGACGTGCGCACCTTGATGTCGTCGATGTGCACGAAAGCCCCCGGCAGCGGTGGCTTGCCGGTGTTGCGATGCGCATAGTAGATCGGCACTTGCCCGACCACGCGCGGGAAGGTCACGGGCAATTTTCCCGAAGGCGATTCGACACCGAACAGGATGTCGGCGATCGCAGGGCCTGCCATGACGCCCGGATGCCACGCGTACACGACCGCATCGGCATCGGCGAGAATCGGTTCGATCGTGAGCGGCCGGCCGGCGAGAATCACGACGATCACCGGCTTGCCGGCGCTCCTGACGGCGCGGACGAGGTCCATCTGGTTGCCGGGCAGGTCGATGTTGGCGCGCGAGTGCGCTTCCCCGGAAAGTATCGATTCCTCACCGAGGAACAGTACCGCCGCGTCCGAGCTGCTGGCCGCGGCCACGGCCTCCGCAAACGCGGTAGTCGTTCGGCTGCGCGTCGTTTCCATCGCACGGACGTGACGGATCGTGACCTGCGGACCTGCGATTTCCCGGAGCGCCTGCAACGGCGTGCGGCTCAGTGCCGGGTCGCCATCGTAGATCCAGGTGCCGAGTTGCTCGTAATCGTCATCGGCCATCGGCCCGATCACCGCAAGCGAGCGCAGCGACGCGCGCGCGAGTGGCAGCACGTCATTGCGATTCTGCAGCAGCACCAGGCTTTGCGTCGTGAGCTTCTTTGCCAGCGCCATGTTCTGCGCGCTCGCCACCGCCGGATACCGGGACGGATCCGTGACTGTGCGCTCGAACAGTCCCAGCCGGAACTTCACGCGCAGCACGTTGCGCACTGCCGTATCGAGCGTGTCCTGGTCGATGCGCTTTTCGGCCAGCAGTTCCGCCAGATGGTCACGGTAGGTCGTGCTCGCCATCTCCATGTCGACGCCGGCACTCAGCGCTTCGAACGCGGCGTCTTTCTCGCTGGCGGCAAGACCATGCACGACCATGTCGACGATCGACTCCCAGTCGCTCACGACGAGGCCCGGAAATTTCCATTCGTCGCGCAGCACGGTCCGCATCAGGAACCGATTGCCCGACGCGGGCACGCCGTTGACGTCGCTGAACGCGGTCATGAAGGTCGCGACACCTGCATCGACCGCCGCCTTGAAGGGCGGCATGTAGACGTTGCGCAGGTCGATCTCGGGAATCCCCACGTAGCCGTAGTCACGCCCGCCCTCGCTCGCCCCGTAGCCGACGAAATGCTTCGCGCAAGCGGCGATCGCGCCCGGCCGGGAGAGGTCGTCGCCCTGGAAGCCGCGGATCGAAGCGACGCCGAGCACCGACGTCAGGTACGGATCCTCGCCGAAGCTTTCGGCGATGCGCCCCCAGCGCGGGTCACGCGCGACGTCGATCATCGGCGCAAAAGTCCAGTTCACGCCCGACGCCGCGGCCTCGAGCGCCGCCATGCGCGCGCCCTGCTGGACGAGATCCGCATTCCAGGCCGCGGCCTGGCCAAGGGGAATCGGCAACACGGTCTTGAAGCCGTGGATGACGTCGCGCCCCATCAGCAAGGGAATGCCGAGGCGGCTCTCCTGCACTGCGACGCGCTGCAGTTCATTCACGGTCGCGACGTCGACCGCATTGAGTACCGAGCCCACCGTGCCGGCCTTGACCGCCGCGCGCAGATCGTCCGAGAGCTTGCCTTCGTCGGCATTCACCTGCGCCAGCTGGCCGATCTTCTCTGCCACCGTCATCCGGCCGAGCAGCCGCTCGACGCGCTCCTCGATCGAAGCGCGGCTCGACTCGGCACGCGCGGGCGCGGGCGCGTTCACGCATGCGAGAAGGGCCATTGCGCACATGAGCGATCTCGTGCACCGACGATGATAGGGCGACGCCATCAGGCTTTCACCCTGCCCGTCGAATCGCGCGGCAGCAGGCCAGGTTCGAAATGGTGCCTGATCTCCAGGCTCTCGTCGCCGTAGACATGGTTGAGCACCCAATGCGCGGCCATGCGGCTCATATCGACGATCGGATAATCAACGGTCGACAGCTTCGGGTGCAGGTGCCGCGAAAGCGGTGCATTGTCGAAGCCGACGATGGACAGGTCGCCGGGGATGTCGAGGCCGCGATCGCGCGCCACATCCATCGCACCCGCTGCCATTTCATCGTTGGCACAGACGACGGCCGTGAACTGCACCTCCTTGTCGAGCAGCGTCTGGAGTGCGCGACAACCGCCCGACTCCTGGTAGTCGCCCTCGAAGAGCAGCGCCGGATCGGGTTCAATGCCCTGCTCCGCCAGTGCGCGATTGTGGCCTTCGAGCCGCTCGCGCGCATCAGACCAGGCGAGCGGACCCGAGACGTAAGCTATGCGTCGGTGTCCGAGCTGCAACAGCAGCCTGGTCGCAAGGTAACCGCCGCGTTCGTTGTTGAGGCTGATGCACCGGTCGGACATGCCCGCCACGTCGCGGTTCACGACGACGAACGGAATCATGCTCTCGCGGCATTCGCGCAGGTATTCATCGGACAGGGCTTCTACGTGCAGGATCATGGCGTCGCAATTGCGGCCCATCAGGAACTGCATGCCTTCTTTTTCCCGCGCCGCATCGCTGTGGCCCGCGGTGAAGATGGCTAACTTGCCCGCGCCGCGCAAGGTACGCTCGATCGTGCTCAGCATCGCCCCATAGAAGGGGCCGTGCAGTTCCGACACCAGCACGCCGACACAGTTGGAACGGCTCGACGCGAGCGCCTGTGCAATTGAATTCGGCCGATAGCCGAGTTCGTCCATCGCGTTCACGACTTTCCGGCGCGTGCCCTCGCTGACACGGCCACTGTTGTTGATGACCCGGGAAACGGTTGCGAGCGAGACGCCGGCGAGCTTTGAGACTTCGTAGATGGTCGGCATTGGTTGACGCTCGAACCCGGCTGGCTCAGGCGCCGCGATGCCGTGCCAGAAGGAAGTCCCGGAAAGCGGCGCCGCTCGCCTTCAACGTGCGCTGCTGCGTCGCGAAGTCGACATGCACGATTCCGAACCGCTTCGCGTAGCCCTCTGCCCACTCGAAGTTGTCCATCAGGCTCCAGTAGAAGTAGCCGGCAACCGCGACGCCTTGATCCATTGCGCGGTCAACCGCATCCAGGTGCTGCTGGATGTACTGCGTCCGGATATCATCGCGCACCACGCCGGCCTCGATCGCATCCGCCACTGCGATGCCGTTCTCCGCGATGTAGACGGGCGGCAAGCTGTAGCGGCGATGCAGCGACGTCAGCAGGTCAGTCAGACCCTGCGGATAGATTTCCCAACCCATGTCCGTGAGCGGCGCTGCAGGCGGCACCTGCACGAACGGCTGCACGGCATCGGCGCGGTACACCGAGCGCGTGTAGTAGTTCACGCCCAGGTAATCGATCGGTGCTCCGATGATCTCGAGGTCGCCGGCCTGAATCGGCGGCCGTTCGTCGGGAGACAACTGGTCCAGCAAGTCGGGATAACGCTGCTCGAGCAGCGGCCTCAGGTACCACTGGTTGAATGTTGCATCCGCAAGTTCGGCGGCCGCTTGGTCTTCCGCATTGGCGCTCGCCGCATAGCACGGCGAAAAGTTCAAAACGACGCCATTGAGCGTGCGCGGCGAGTTGGTCCGCAGCACGTCCATGCCGAGACCGTGCGCGAGCAGCAGGTGGTGCGCTGCCGCGTTACCGGACTTCCTGGACGTCAGGCCCGGGGCGTGGATACCAACTTCGTAACCAAGGTACGCGCTGCAGAAGGGCTCGTTCAACGTGGCGTACGAATACACGCGATCCCCGAGGGCGCGGGTGACCAGATCGGCGTAGTCGCGGAACCGGTACGCGGTCTCCCGCGCGAGCCAGCCGCCCCGGTCTTCCAGATGTTGCGGCAGGTCCCAGTGGTAAAGCGTGACGAAGGGCTTGATGTGCCGCGCATTCAGCGCGTCCAGCAGCCGCTTGTAGAAATCAATGCCGGCGGAGTTCAACGTCCCATCGCGCCGGACCACCCGCGGCCAGGAGATCGAGAAACGGTACGCATCGACACCGAGGGACGCGATGAGATCCACGTCGTCCTTCCAGCGCGCCACGTGGTCGCACGCGACCAGCCCGTTCGAGTTGTCGCGGATCTTGCCCGGCGTCGCGCAGAACGTGTCCCAGATGCTCGGCAGGCGCGCATCCGCCGCGCCTTCAATCTGGAACGAGGACGTCGCGACGCCAAAGACGAAACCCGGGTGCAACATCCCCGACGTGGCAGGTGCAGCTATTTTCATTGTTCTGTTGTCCGAGCCGGCATCCCCGTAGCACGCGACGCGCGGCCTCGCGCACCGTGTTCGTGCAGCAACATTTCCGGCACAGCGGTGCCACCCCGGCGCGCACGAACAAATGTCTGACAGTCGCTCCCAAACTGCAATGGAAGCGCTTTCATCGTGCCGTTTTGGTCCCACACTGTCAAGAATAAACGCTGCCGATCCAAGCAGTTACAACCGGCACACGCTACGGGGCGGCCTTGCAGTATTGCTCGACGTAAACCTGATGCCTGGGCAGCCGGGCGACGGCTTGGTCGACGCTGGACTTGATGCCCTGCAGGAACCGCCCCAGTTCCTCGTCGCTCATGACGTTGACGACGGGGTGGTACTGCTCGGGCACGATCCCTTGCCCCAGCATCACCTGGATCCAGGAGTTCTCGGCGAACAGCTCGTTGGGGGCACGGAACACGCGACCGGTCTCGCGGAACAGGTCGATGCGATGCGCCAGCGAGTCCGGTATGTCCATGCCCGCGCAGTACCGCCAGAACGGCGTATCGCGTCGGCGGGTCACGTGGTAGTGCAGGACGATGAAGTCGCGGATGTGCTCGCAGTCTCGTCCGCCGTCTGCTGGTTGAACTCGTCGACGTCCGGCTGCTTGATGCCCGCGTGCGGGAACATCTGCAGCAGGCGGATGATCGCGCGCTGGATCAGGTGGATGCTGGTCGACTCCAGTGGTTCGATGAAGCCGCTCGACAGTCCCATGGCGACGCAGTTCTTGTTCCAGTGCCTGCGGCGCTGGCCGGGGCGGAACTTGATCACGCGCGGTTCGGTCAGCGGCTGTGCCTTCGATATTGGCCAGCAGTGTCCTGCTTCGCCTCGTTCGTCGCTCAGGTAACGGCTGCAATAGACCATGCCGTTGCCGACGCGGTGCTGCAGCGGAATGCGCCACTGCCAGCCGCTGCCGCGGGCAATCGAGCGCGTGTAGGGAATCGGCTTCGCCGACGGATTCGGTCTGCACCGCAACCGCGCTGTCGCACGGCAGCCAGTGCGACCAGTCCTCGTAGCCGGCGTGCAGCGTCTGTTCGATCAGCAGGCCGCGAAAACCGGTGCAGTCGATGAACAGGTCGCCGTCATCTCGTCGCCGGAATCGAGCGTGAGCGCCGTGATGAAACCCGAGGCCGGATCGGTCTTCACTTCCGCGATCTTGCCCTCGATCCGCTTGACGCCGAGCGTGCTCGCTGAACTTGCGGAGGAACTTTGCGTACAGGCTCGCGTCGATGTGGAACGCGTAATTGATCTGGCCGCTGGGCAGGTGCGCGAACTTGCTCTCGAGCGCCGCCCGCAGTTCGAGGCAGTAGTCACCGAAGTCCCCGGCCAGGCCGCGCTCGCGGCCCTTCAGCCAGAAATGCTGGAAACCGGCAGTCCAGTGGTCGCGTGCCGGTCGACGCCGAACGAGTGGATGTAGTCCTCGCCCAGGTCGCGCCAGTTCTCGAAGCCGATGCCCAGCTTGAACGTGCCCTGCACCGCCGCCATGAACTTCTGCTCGTTGATCTCGAGCAGGCGGTGAAACGTAACCAGCGTCGGGATCGTCGCCTCGCCGACGCCGACCGTGCCGATCTCGTCGGACTCGATCAGCGTGATGTCCAGCACCTTGCCGAGGATCTTGGACAGCGCAGCCGCGGCCATCCAGCCCGCCGTGCCGCCCCCCGCGATGACCACCTTCCGGATCGTATTGCTATGCACGCCGTGTCCTCGCCGTCGCGGATTCCGCGTTGTTGTGGTTCGAGACCGGCCTCGCCGATGAGCTTCGCACGGTCATCATCGATTGAGCCGATTGAGCAGCAGCGCGCGCAGCCCGCGCGCGCGGGTTTCGTCGATCGGCCCGAGCACACCCCGGCTCTTTTCCGGGATGTGAGCGACGTTGTCTGCGTCTGGCTCGAAGACGTAGTGCCGGAACAGGCGGTACCAGGCCTCGCGCTGTTCGACCGGCAGGTCCTTGAGGCTGAGCAGCGCGTGCATCAGCGCATTGACCGGAGCACCCATGTAATCGGGCGATCTGTGCGCCACCAGTAATTGACCAGCACGTTGAAATCGTCCAGCGCTTCGACGTGGTGCCACCACATGCTCGGGATGAAGATCGCGTCGCCGGGCTTCAGTTCCGCGACCCGCGCATTCTGCAACGCGTCCGCGAAGCGCGGGAACCGCTCGAAATCGGGCTGCGCGAAATCGACCAGGCTGATCGCCTGTCCCGCCGGCGTTGAAGTCCAGCGGACCCACGTAGAGGTTGGCCAGTTCCGCGGGCGGAAACAGGTGAACCGACGGTGCCCGACGGCCACGCAGGCGATGTTATCCGGCACGTCGTAGTGGGCAGCGATGCGTGTCCGATTACCGAGCCAGATGCTGGCGAGTGGATCGAATTCGCCGAAGCCGAGATCGTTGTGCGCGCGAAATCCCGGCAGGCAGGTATCGATCGTGGTCGATCCGACGTATACCGCGGGCGGGCTTGCGACGCCCTGCAACTTGGCGACCGCTTCCAGCACGGCGTCGAGCTTCATCATGCGCGCGCTGGTAGTTGAAGCCAGTCATGTCGTCGTTGTAGAAGAACCGGCCCCGATCTCCGGATTGCCGAGCAGCACGCCAACGGTCGCATCGCGGTAGTGACCGCGCAGGTACTGGATCGCAGCGTCAGCGACTGACTGGCGCCCGCCACCACCAACGGCCAGTCGGCCACGAGCCCCCGCAGCACCACGGGCTCCGTCGCCGTGCAGGATCTCGCGCGGGAGTGCCCTGGCGTCGACGCCGTGCACTTCCGCGACAGTCTGCTGGATGTTCAGCATTGCCTGGTCATGGGCCTGGGTGCCGAAACTCAGCCGCCCAACCGCCGGTTGCGCCGGTCGATCAGGTCGCGGAAATGCGAGAGCGACGCGATCACCATGTAGATCGGCTGCAGGTAGCCACGGCTGTTGAGCCTGCCGAGCGCCGCACCGTCCAGCGCGCGCAACCGCTCCTCGTTGAGCGTGTAGAACCCGGCGAGCCGATGTTCAGAGCCGTCCTGCAGCTGCGACGTCGAGCACGAAGGATTCGAGCAAATCGCATTCGAGCAGCGACTCGATGAACGCAGGCGTTGCTTCCAGGCCGCGATGGATCGTCGTGCAGCACCGAGGTGATGCGCTCAAGGTAGGCGCTGACGCCGCCATGATCGAGAAACACCGCCTCCCCGCTCGTCCGGCTGATGCGCGGGCTGTCGAGGTCCACGTGGATGACCGCTTGTGGCCCGGTCGGCGGCGTCGACACCCGCGGCCTGCATGCCGATCAGGAAAGGCTGTCGTTCGATCGTCAGCGGCACGTAAGCGGCGTCCCAGCCGCTGCCGGTCAGGAACAGGTTCTCGCGTTCCTCGAAACCGAACAGCGCGATCGGCTGAAACTCGCCGGTGTCGGGCCGCTTGCGGAAAAGAATCGGATAGTGAGCCTGCAGGTTGCGAAACTCCCAGGGGAACGTGATCGCGTACATCACGGTCGTCACCCAGGTCAGCCGACCGGGTCGTGACGACCCGGAGGTCGCTTGTGTTCCACATTGTTCAACAAGACGTGCTTGGCCATGTCGGCTCCGTGACGGCGGCGCGAGTGGTCAGGGACGATCCCGCTCAGATGCGCTGCATTCGATGTTTCGCAATCTGCTGGAGCAGTTCGCGGTTGCTCGGCAGGCCGGCCAGCAGCTTGCCAGCCAGTGCCGCGCTCTCGCCAAAGAACCGCTCGGCCAGCGCTGCGTCGTCGACGCGCCGTGGGTGCGCGCGGGGCTCCGGCTGGAAGCCCATGCCATAGAGTACGTACTGGTAGCTCGCCGAGGGAAACATTTCCTCGACGCGGTAAAAGTCATGGCGCGAGGGCGGCTGGTGCCGCCACAGCGCAAGCAGTTCGCGCAGGCGCTCGCGGCACTGTAGTCAGGCTCCCGGATGTCGACCCAGTAGCGCGTCGCTGCGCTGGCTCAGCACGTAGTGCAGCTTCAGGAACTCGATGACGCGGTCCCAGCGATACTCGAAGCTGTCGTTGAAGCGACGGGCGACGATGTCCATGGCTGCGCGCGTGGCCGGCATCTCGTCGCTGATCATGGCCGCAGCCAGCTCGATCAGGGCCAGCGCCGAGGCCTCGAGCGGCTCGATGAAGCCGGCCGACATGCCGACGGCGACGCAGTTGCGATGCCAGAACTTGTCCCGATAGCCCGGGCTTGAAGCTGATCTTGCGCGGTTCAAGCGCCAACGCCGCGGCGGGACCCGCCGCCCTGCAGGACGTACGCCCGTAGCGCGGTTCGGCCGCCGCGTCGGTGGTGTGGGCGCTCGAGTACACGTAGCCGACGCCGCGACGGGTGGGCAGGCCGATGTCCCAGATCCAGCCTGCAGCCTGCGCCGTCGAGATCGTATGCGACGCGATCGGACTGTTGTCGTCGGCGTAGGGCACCTGCAGCGCCAGGGCCGAGTCGTTGAACAGCACGTCCTTGCGACTGACGAAAGGCGACGCCGTAGTGCTTGCCGAGCAGCAGCGACAGGCAAGCCCGTGCAGTCGATGAACAGGTCGCCCGTCGACGTTGCCATGTTCGCGGGTGGCGAGTGAAGCGATGTCGCCATCGTCACTCGAGTGGATGCCGGTGACGTGATCCAGCACGTGGCGCACGCCAAGACGCTCGGTGCAGTGCTGCTGCAGGAAGCGGCCGAACTTGCCGGCATCGAGGTGGTAGGCGTAGTTGGCGACCGCGGCGAACTCCGGCGTGGCGATCTGCTTCGGCGCCTTGTCGCTGCTCGCACAGGTGCGGCTGGAGGCTGACGACCTCGGCAAAGCGCACGCTCCGCATGCCGCGCCTGCCACTGCGCAACGAGGTTGGTCTCGGTGTAGCCCTGCGGCAGCATGAACGGGTGGTAGTAGTGATCGTCGTCGCGCCCGTCACCCAGCCGACGAACTTCGAGCCCTGCTTGAACGAGGCATCGCAGTCACGCAGGAAGTCGGTCTCCGAGACGCCGATGCGCCGCAGCGTGTCGCGCATGGTCGGCCAGGTGCCCTCGCCGACGCCGATCGAGGCGACGTCGGGCGACTCGAGCAGCGTGACCTGCAGGCCGCCCGGCTCCGCCGAGCGGTGTTCGGTCGCGATCACGCCGGCCGTCAACCAGCCGGCGGATCCCCCGCCCACGATGACGACTCGCTTGATCACGTCGCTCCTGGCACCGACATTGTTGATCGGCGAGTTTACCGCCGCGCGGCGCCTTGAAGGAAAAAGCCGCTGTGGATCAGCGGCTTTTCCTGCCCGCGGGCACTCACCGCGGGGCTTCTCGACCAGCGTATGCGCTACTTTCCGAAGTTGTAGCGGGCTCCGATCATGTAACGCGGGCCGGTCTGGGTCACGTAATTGAGGTTGTTCTCGTCGCGCCCGTGCAAGCGCTGGATCTCGTCCGTGAGGTTGATGGCCTCGAGCATGACCGTGAAGTTGTCGGTGATGTTGTAGCTGACGTTCACGTCGAACTGGCCGTACGCTTCGGTGTAGGTCGGGTTCGGCAGGCCCGACGCATCGAACGTCGAGGTCAGGAACTCGTCACGCCAGTTGTAGGCCAGGCGCACCTGCCACGTCTCGTTCTCGTAGAAGCCGACGAAGTTGGCCGAATCGCTCAGGCCTTCCAGCGCGAACTGCTGGCCGAGATTCCTGTTGTCGTACTGCAGCCCGGAGTCGACCAGGGTGAGGTTGGTCGAGACGCCGAAGCCGCTGTCGCCGAACATGTGCTGCAACGCCAGTTCCCAGCCGTCGATGGTTGCGGACCGCTGGTTACCCGGCACGGTGATCGCAAAGTTGGTCGCCGGGTCGATCCCCGGGCGGCCACGGATGACGCCGGTCAGGTTGCCGTTGCTGTCGACCGGACCGACGGTGACCGCCGGATCGCCCGCATACGTCGTGAAGATGTAATTGCGGATGCAGGTCGTGTCGCCGCTGGCGCAGCCGTTGGCGACGGCTTCCGCCACCCACGGACCCGCGCCCGGGTTCGGCAAGTCGAACGGCGTGTCATTGATCGTCGTTATGCCGATGTAATTGTCGATGTACTTGCGGAAGTAGCCCGCCGACACGTAGCTGCCGGGTGCGTAGTACCACTCGACCGAGAAGTCGATGTTCTGCGATTCGAGCGGCTTCAGCGCCGGGTTGCCCTGGTTGCCCGTGCCGCCGTCGATACGGGCCAGCTGGTTGAGCGTCTGCCCACCCTGGATCTCGTCCCAGCCCGGACGACCGATGCTCTCGCCGTAGCTGGCGCGCACCTTGATGTCGTCGGTGACGTCGACGCTGAAGTCGAGACTCGGCAGCAGGTAGTCATAGTTGCCCTTCAGCGTCGTGAATCCCGGGGCACCGAACTGGATCGAGAACTCGTTGTGCGAGCCCCACCAGATGCCGGTGGCGATCGGCACCAGCGCTTTCGACGTCACGTCAGTCTGCTCGTAACGCAGGCCGAGGGCCACGTGCGCCGGACGGCCGATGTCGAAGTCCCGGTTGTACTGCGCGTACACGCTCGTGGACTCTTCTTCGGACCGGCGGTCCGTCGTGAAGTCCTTCGAGGCCAGGAACTTCGTCGGATCACCGTAAGCCGCCGCCGCCGCGGCGCGGACCGTCTCGAAGTCCCAGACGAAGAACTGGTTGAACAGCGCCGGGTTGCTGCTGCCCGAGATGTCGCTGAAGTAGTGCCGGATGCTGTCGGGGCGGAACGCGTCATCAGGGTAGTCCGCCGGCGAACCGATGCCGCCCCAGCTGTCCTGCTGCACGTTCGAGAACGCCGAGCGGTTCTTGACCTTGGTGAGGCTGACGCCGAAATCGAGGCTGGACTCGTCGGCGAACTTGAAGTCGCCGCTGAACTGGGCCTGGTCGACTTCCGACTTCATGTAGCTGTTGCGGAAGCTCGAGCCGGTCGCCAGCATCGTCGACGGGTCGATGACACCGTTCAGGCCGGGCGGCAACACAACGCTCAGCACCGGGAAATCCTTGCTGAAGTCCGCCGTGGTCGTGCCGCGGATGAACCCGGCCGTGCCGAGGACCGCGTTCGAACCATAGGGGCTGTCGGCGCCGGATTCCGCCTGGGAGCTGTGCACGTCGATCGCGAGGCCGAGCTGGTCGTTGACGTCCCACTTGAGGTTGAAGCCGATCGAATCGTTCTGGTTCTTGGTGGCGAAGTTGGCGCCGCCCATGGCGAGGTCGGCGCAGCCGCCCGGGCAGTTGATGGTTTCCGAGTAGATGATCGGCGCAGCGACGGGGCCGTCGGTCCAGCTGCTGACCGATGGTCCGAAGTTGAACCACGCCGACAGCTCGTTGCGCTGCGTCTCGATCTTGTTCTCGGAATAGGTGTAGTCGAGGGTCGCCGTGACGCTTCAACCGGGCGGAACTGCAGCGTCAGCTGGCCGTTGGTGCGCTTGCGCTGGACGCCGTTGACGCTGTAGATGAGATTCTGCGGCACCGAGTAGATGTCGTCCGGACCCGGGCGGTTGGTGATGTTTTCCGAACCGGGCGCCCCAGGCAGCGGGATCGTGCCCCAGTTGTTCTCATCGCCCTTGAAAGGTCGCCAGCCGTTCGACACGGCGGCCTGGTTGTAGCCGAGGTCGCGCTCCTGGTAGCTGCCGCTGATCGCAACACCGAACTTGCCGTCGGCGAACGTGTTGCTGAAGATGCCGGAAATCTCGGGGGTGACCGCCGAGCCTTCGATCGCCCTCGGCAGGTTGTCGACCGAGGTGTCGTAAACGCCCTTGACGCCGATGTTGGCGATCATTTCACCCGGGCCGTCGAGCGGACGCGCCGTCTTGATGTTGACGGTGGCGCCAATACCGCCCGTGGGCAGGCTGGCGCGACTGGTCTTGAAGACCTCGACCGCGCTGATCGACTCGGACGCCAGGTTGGCGAAGTCGAACGCGCGCGAACCGGAGGCATGGTGTCGGCGATGCTTGACGCCGGCATCTGCCGGCCGTTCAGCAGCACCAGGTTGAAGTCGGGGCCGACGCCGCGAACCGTGATCTTCGAGCCTTCGCCGAGCGAGCGGTCGATCGACACGCCGCTGATGCGCTGCAGCGACTCGGCCAGGTTCGTGTCCGGGAACTTGCCGATGTCCTCGGCGACAATGCCGTCAACCACACCGAAGCTCTGGCGCTTGACGTCCATCGCGGACGAAAAACTCGCACGGATGCCCGTGACCACGATTTCCTCGAGCTCGGTCGCTTCCTGTGCGTGCGCCATGATTGGCGCCATCGAGGACGCTCCCAACGCCAATGCGATGGCTCGCGCAATCGGCGTGTACCTGTTGGTTCGGTGCTGCACGTACTTTCCCCCCTAGAAAAATGCCGTTCGGTAGTGAAACTGCAAATGAAATGTAAGCGCTTTCTTTTTAACCTAACTAATTCGCATTAATGCGTCAATCCTGCAGTGCAAAACCGCGGTGTAACCGCTTTCCTTCGTCAATCTGCACTCATCGTCCGGCGTGAGCATCGCGCTGTTACCCAACGAGCCGGGACTTCCCCCCAGTGCAGCTCCTGCCCGGACCCTTCAGCGCATGCAAGGTCATGATTCTGGGAACAAATGCGCCATGGTGGTGCAGCACCGAACGATGCGGCCCGATTGTCGCCAATACCCGACACAAGGCGCCCCGCACCTATTGTTGCAGCGCACCTAAAATCGCCGCTCCTCCGGATGGGTGGCGC
>CAVXZK010000016.1:0-171512 GCA_963766365.1 uncultured beta proteobacterium | reverse complement strand
CTGGCCTCCCATCTGCTGGCTGCCGGCGCCGCCGCGGTCCTTCTCGCTCCGGCGGCGCCGGCATGGCAGTGGCTGGCGCTGGCGCTCGTGCTGACGTGGGCGATGAACCTCTACAACTTCATGGACGGCGCCGACGGGCTGGCCGGCGGCATGGCCGTGTTCGGCTTCGGCGCCTACGCGGTGGCGGCCTATCTTGCGGACGCCCCCGGCCTCAGCGCTGCTCTCCGCCAGCGTGGCCGGCGCGGCCGCGGGCTTCCTGCCGCACAACGTGGCGCCAGCCCGCGTGTTCCTGGGCGATGCCGGCTCGGTGCCGCTCGGCTTTCTCGCCGGTGTGCTGGGCAGTCGTCGGCTGGACCGCCGGAGCATGGCCTCGCATGGTTCCCGCTCCTGGTGTTCTCGCCCTTCGTGGTCGACGCCAGCGTGACCCTGTTGCGTCGCGCGCTGCGGGGAGAACGAGTCTGGGTACGCCCACCGCGAGCACCTGTACCAGCGCATGGTCCGCAGCGGACTCGGCCATGGGCGTACGGCAGCCCTCTGGTACCTGGCGATGGCTGCCGCGGCGGCCTCGGCGCTGGCGGCATTGTCGTTGCCGAACAGCGCCCAATTCGGGGTTCTGCTGGCATGGATCGCGCTTTACGCTACGGTGTTCGCCCTGACCTGGCGCCTGGGACCTCAGCCGGACCGATGAATCGACCGTTCGCTCGCTTGTTCGCGACGCTGATGTCACCGCGATCGGCGCTGGTCCTGCTCGTCGATCTCGGTGCCGTCGCAGCGGCCTGGCTGCTCGCTTATGCGCTGCGCTTCAACCTCGACGTGCCGCCCGAGTACGTGGTCGCGGCGCTACGCGCACTCGTGTGGGTGCTGCCCGTCTACGGGGTCGTATTTCTGCTGTCGGGCCTGTACCGCGGCGTGTGGCGCTTCGCCAGCCTGCCCGACATGCTGCGGATTGCGCGTGCGGTGGCGATGGGCGGCGCTGGCGTCGCGCTTGGCGCCTACCTGCTGCAGATGGAACTGGCGCCGCCGCGCTCGGTAATTGTCCTGGCGCCGTTGCTGCTGGCCTTGTTCATGGGTGGCGCCCGTGCGGCCTACCGCGCTTGGCGCGAAGAGCAGCACCGCAATCGGTCGCCGGGCAATCGCAAACCGGTGTTGTTGCTCGGTGCCGGGGCGCCAGCGGTCGCACTCGTGCGTGAACTGAACGCCTCGTCGGAATGGGTACTCGCGGGACTGCTGGACGATGACGGTACGACACGTGGCCGCGAGATCATGGGCCATAAAGTGCTCGGTCCACTCGACGAGCTGCCGGCATGGGCGGAGCGCCTGCAGGCACGCCACGCGATCATCGCGATGCCAGATGCCAGCGCTGATGAGCGCCAACGTGCCGCGACCCTGTGTCTGCGCGCGGGAATTCGTGCGCTGACTGTTCCTGCAATGGCTGACCTGATCGGCGGCCGCATAACGCTGGCGGCGGTGCGGCGTGTCGAACTCGAAGATTTGCTGGGGCGTGAGCCGGTCTGGATCGAGAAGGAACATGTGCGCAATCTGTTGCGCGATCAGACGGTGCTCGTGACGGGCGCCGGTGGGTCGATCGGGTCTGAACTGTGCCGGCAGATTGCGCGCTTTGCCCCGCGGCGCATGGTCTTTTTCGAGCACAGTGAGTTCGCGCTCTACCGCCTGCAGGAAGAGTTTGCGAGCGCGTTTCCCGAGGTGGAAACGCTGCCGCTGGTGGGTGACGTCAAGGATGCGCGCCGCGTCGAGCAGGTGCTCAGCCAAACACGGCCGGCCCTGGTATTTCACGCGGCGGCCTACAAGCATGTGCCGCTGATGGAAGAGCACAACGCGTGGCAGGCGATCGTCAACAACGTCTACGGCACCTACGTGTTGGCCACTGCATGCGGGCGCGCGGGCGTCCAACGCTTTGTCATGGTGTCCTCCGACAAGGCCGTCAATCCAGTCAACGTCATGGGCGCCAGCAAACGGCTGGCTGAGATGGTGTGCCAGGCGGTGCAGGCGAGCATCGGTACCGCGATTCTGGTGGTCCGTTTCGGTAATGTGCTCGGCAGCGCCGGCAGCGTGATCCCGAAGTTCGCGGAGCAGATCGCGCGCGGTGGCCCGCTGACGGTCACGCACCCCGACGTCACCCGCTACTTCATGTCGATCCCGGAAGCCGCCCAACTGGTGCTGCAGGCGGCAGCCATGGGCCAACCCGGCCAGATCTATGTCCTGGAGATGGGCCGGCAGGTGCGCATCGCCGAACTGGCTCGCAACATGATCCGGTTGTCCGGTCTCACCGAAGATCAGGTCCGCATCGAGTTCACCGGACTGCGTCCGGGCGAGAAACTCTACGAAGAGACTATCGATGCCGCAGAACCCCTGCTGCCGACCCCGCATCCTAAGCTGCACGTCGCGCAGGCATGCGACGTCGACCCGTCGTTGCTCGCCGATGTCGTACGCATTGTCGAGTCCGGCCCGCCGTTGAGCGACCCTCAGTCACGCGAGTTGCTGATGCGCTGGGTACCTGGATACCGGCCCGCGGAACACGAAGGCGTCTGAGACTGCGGCAGTGCCCAGCGCCCCTACATCGTCCGTGCCGATCGACACCCTCACGTTACCCACTGCCTGAGCGGCTCACTTGGCTGATGTGGGGGGCGGCATGACTCCTTCGATCCGGGCCGCCGGTTCCGATCGGCTTTCAAATTCGAGCGTCACAGCTGCCTACTGCCTGGTCGGGGTCTGGGCGCTCTACCTTCTGCTTGCCCCGACCACTGGCTTTTCGTGGATCGAGTCCTGGCACAACGAGCAGCGCGCCGCGCAGATCATCCTGCTCGCGCTGACCGCATTGCTGATTGCAGGCCTCACTGCTGTTGGGCCTGACCCGATTCGTACACGATTGCAGCTACCCGGGTGGTGGTGGGCCTTTATCGCGATCGGCGTCGTATCCGCGCTGGTGTCAAAGTTGCCGTTTGCGGCCTTTGCCGAGATCGCGCTTTTCGTTCTGCTAAGCACACTGGTCGCGCTGACGGCCGCGCTGACGATGTCCCAACCCGAACGCATGGCACAAACTGCTCGCTACTGCGCCGTGCTGATCGCCGGCGCGCACGTGCTGGCCGTGCTTGTGCGCTACGTCGCTGCACTCCACATCGACAAGGCCGTGGACCTGAGCGTCTTCATGCTCGGATATGCCAACCCGCGGTTTGCAAGCGCCCTGTATGCCGTTGTGATGCCGTTCGTGGCAGCGATGGTGATCAACCCGCTAGAGCGCCGTCCTCTGCGAGTCGCGGCGTTCGCTTCGTTGTGTCTCTTGTGGACGATCAACCTGGGCCTTGGCACGCGTGGCATCTGGTTCGCCTACCTTCTCGCGACACCGGCATTGCTGCTGCTGATCGGCGGTCGACAACTGGCCCGGGTCGTCGGTGCACTCGCCGTTACGGCGTTGCTCGGTCTCCTCGTGTTCATCTGCGCTGACGGTCAGTCCCTCAGCTGGGACAGGCACAAGCGGAGGATTACCCGCCATTACCGAACGATTGCAGACACTGACGTCCCGCGAAGTACTGTGGGAGTTAGCGTGGAACGCAATCGTGCAGCACCCGGCTCTTGGCCTGGCACCCATGCACTTTGCCACACTGAAGAGCCACGTTGGCGCGCACCCGCACAACTGGCTGCTTCAGGTCGCTTCCGAGTGGGGCTTGATCGCTCTGACGATCCTGCTTTTCGGACTCGCGAAGCTGGCGAAGCGACTGCGCGGCGTGGGCCGCTCGGACCAGGGGTGCGGCACCGAGGCCGCACTCGCCGTTGCCGCTGCTCTGGCATACGGGCTTGTTGATGGCAACCTCGTCATGCCTGTGAGTCAGACCGCAGCCGCTCTGGCCCTCGGCCTTGCCGTCGGAAGTCTGGATGGCGGCGAGGCGCGACGCCCGGCTTCAGGATTGCCGACGGCAGCCGTCGGCACCATCGCTATCGCGGCTGCCGTCGTCGTCTGTGCCTACGCGGCGCAGAGTCTCCCGGACCAACCGCGCACGACCGCCGCCTTCCGTGCTGCCTTTCCGCGCGATTGGCTGGTACCGCGGTTCTGGGAACAAGGCCTGCTCTGGCCGTCGTCCGATAGCGAAGCCGTCCGCTAGGCAAGGGACGCTTCGGGCGGCAGTGGAGCCCGGGCTAACGCCAGCGAGCGAGTTCTGCTCGCAACGGCTCCACCGAATCACCTTCCCTGGCGATGGACTTCAGAACGATTTCCTCGGCCACGCGATAGCGCTCCGGCGTCGCCGCGAACACGCGCATACGCTGCACGTGGGGAAGACTGTCAGCCACCTTACCGCTCAAGGCCAAGCCTGCTATGTAGACCGCGATCGTTCGCTCTTCGGGCAGGCGCGTGAGAACTCGCCAGGTCCGCTCGACCTCTTGGTCGGAAACCGGTTTTCGTACTGGCGGGGCGGCGCGAACCACGAAGCGGTCAGACTGCGGCTTGAAGTAGGTCGCGGTGCTGTTGGTAGTGAGCCCATCCACCATCTCTCTGCTGATGCCGAACCCGACGCTGTCCTCGAACTCGAGGTTCCACGCTGCATTTGCGACGTCGTCGTAGTCCGCCCACATCAATGGTGCCCAGGCCAGACCGGCAACTCCGAGCGTCGCGAAGATCGGGCGTGCATCGAGACTCGCAACGCGCCGCAACGGAGGCTCAGCAAGCGCGAAGAGGAATCCCGCCAGGATTGCAACGAACAGCACCCACAACGACCACTCCAGCATCGCGTGGATGCCGATGAGGGCCATCATCGCCCAGACGCAAGTCAGCGCCGGTACGTTGCGGCGGCGAGGCCAGTCCCTCAGCAGCCACCACACACACAAGGCCACAAACGCAAGACCGGCGAACATCCCGAACTCTGCAGCAAACTGGAAAACTGCGTTGTGAGCGTAGGGCGTGCCGATCAACTCGGGGGTAGCGCGGGCCAGCCAGTACTGCGCACGTCCGTACTCTCCGACGCCTACTCCGGTCAATGGGCTGGACAGCGTTATGCGCAGGGCATCCATCCACATGGTGAGCCGATCACTATAGGCAGCCTCAGCGACGCGCTCCATCGTCGATTGGCCGCCAACAACGGAGGTCGCCGCCCATCGCCCGCCAAGAAGTCCAGCTATGTAACCCACTGCCAGCATCACACTGACGCCCCACCCGAGTTCGCCGCGCTTAAACGCTGTCAAGCGCCGACCCAGCACCGGGGCCAATGCCAGCAGCAGAACCATCAGAAGACCCATGCGTGAGCCCGATAGAGCAATCCCGACGGAAAGGACGAGCAACGCCAGGCGGAGAGCCAGCCGGGGCCACTCACGCGTGTCGAGGTAGATGGCGGCCGACGATTCCGAGCGCCAGGTATGTCGCTAGATGGTTCGGTTGCCCTACATTTGCGTACGGCTGCGACGTGTAGCCTTGGGAATGGGCAGTGACCAGCCAATCGGGCAGACCCTGCACACCCATCACCTGCAGACATTGCAGCCCGACCGAGATCAGCCCGCCAGTAATCAGCGCCGCGCTGGCTGCAGTCATGACCGCATCGAGCAAGTCGCGCTGGAACGACCCATCGGCCCAGTGCGTAGGCGGCAAGGACGGCCACCGCAGCAATCGCCAGGTTGCTCAGTGCGTAGCTGTAGCTCAGCCGGCCCATTGCCCAGTGCAGGGCGCCCAGCGCCAAGAGGCCAACCACGATAGGCAGGCAACGGCCACTGCACTGCCGACCTTTTCTTTCGCCGCCAACGCCGCGATCAGCAGGTCGCCGACAAGAGGACACCAGCCAGCCACTCAGCCTCGAAGCTCGGCAGCGGTGCGGCATGGAAGGGCTGCACAAACGGCAGCAGAAAACACAGCGCAATACAGAGCAGCACCGCACGCTCGATCAATCCGATGGGTCAGCCTGCAAAGCTCCGACTTCGCTCAAGCTGCACCATTCACCTCCGAACCATTAGAGAGCGCTGTCCAGAGCGAGGTCTCCCGGGCAGCCTCTGTCCATCTGAGTTCTTCCCAGAACATCGCTGGCGCCCGCGGGCGCCAGTTTTCACGATCAGCGATGCCGCAAGCGAATCAGCTACCAACGCCGGTACGAGCCCGGCGGCAGCCGCCAGCGGTGTTCGCGTAACTCCACTCGATGGTGCTGGCGATTGGTATCGATAGTTGGCGTCACCGTGACAACGCAACCTCCGACGGTCCCGTTTCCCGTGAGCGTAATCACACCGCCCGCCATCGTCATCGACGTCAGGTAGCGACCGGCTGGGTTGAAGGACGAGGCCAGAAACCCAGCTCCGATCAGGTCAGTCGTCGCCGTCGAGCCCAGCACCCAAGTGTTGCAAGGTTGCAGCGATTATGGTCTGGCCGTTAACTTGGGCGCACTCGGCAATCGCCTGCTTGACCTGACCCAGCAACTGGAAGTTGTCCTGCCAGCGCGAACGGATCACATAGTCCTGATACTGGGGAATAGCGATGAGCCGCCAGGATGCCGATGATCGCAACCACGATCATTAGTTCGATCAGCGTAAAGCCCTGTCTGGTCGCGGTCGATCTGACGTTTCACTTGTTGTGGAGGCGAAAGTCGATGAGGCATAGTTTTCAAGATCCGCCCCCGAGGAAATGGCCACCTAAGTTCAGAAGCTTCACGCAATTCAAGGTATCGCCTGACGCTTCATGTCGATAGCCACGCACTGCCCCTGGCGGCGGCTACATCGCACCAGATGACGAGGACGATCGCGAGTCCTTCTGCCCCGCGGATACCATCAAAGAAAAGCTGGCGCCCGAAGGTGCCAGCTTTCCAGACAAGACTGTCAGACTGTCTTAGCTGCCGACACCGGTCTGCGCACGGCGGCAGGCGCCGGTATTCGCGTAGTTCCACTCGATCGTGCCGCTGCCGGACTTGATTGGCGGCTCAACATTCACCACGCAACCCGCAACCGTCCAATTACCGCGTGATCGTAATCACGCCACCCGTCATGTCATCGACGTCAAGTACTTGAGACCGGTCGGGTTGAACGTCGACGGCAGGAAGCCCGTCCCGATCAAGTCGGTCGTGGCTGTCGAGGCCGACACCCAGTTATCGCAGGGCGAAGCGACCGAGCAGCGGTCCTGGCTGTTGACCTGGATGCACTCGGAGATCGCCTGCTTGACCGGGCCGAGCAACTGGAAGTTGTCCTGCCAGCGCGAACGGGTCACATAGTCCTGATACTGCGGAATAGCGATGGCCGCCAGAATGCCGATGATCGCAACCACGATCATCAACTCGATCAGCGTGAAGCCGCGTTGGACGCGGGCGATTTGACGTTTCATTTGCTCTCCTCGAAAGATCTCGGTCAGACACACGGCCCCTTGCCGATGACCGATACTCTGCTAGATCCGTGCCAGGGAGAATTGCCGTCTAAGCTCAGAAATGTGCCGTTAATTCAAGGCACTCCTGACACTTCGTGGCATCGGCCGGTGACGCTTCTTGTCAGTCCGTACCGAAATGTGCCCGCTTCATCCGAGTGGATGAAGCGCAGCACGACGGCTAAACCGCCGGAGCGTTGACGAACTCCATCCGCACGCCGGCGAGTTCGATGACGTCCTTGTGCTTGAGCGGAGGTGCGGCAGAGCCAAAAGTGGCGCCGCTGAGTATCTCGATCAAAGCAGCTCGGGTTCGATCGAGCGGAGCGTGCTATACTTGTATAGCAACCCTGATGAAAGGTGTCACAGTGCTGGCCATACGCCTGCCCGAGGAGATCGAAAGGCGACTCGAGGAACTCGCGCGCAAGACCGGGCGTACCAAGACGTACTACGCGCGGGAAGCGATCCTGGAGTACCTGGACGACCTCGAGGACATCCACCTCGCTGAGCGACGGTACGCGGCTTACCTCGCGGGCAAGACCCGCACCACCTCGCTCGAAGACGTGGAGCGCGCGCTTGGCCTGGAGGATTGAGTTCGACGCAGCGGCCAGAAAGGAGCTCGAGCGTCTGGACCGGCAGGTCGCCCGGCGGATCCTCGGATTCCTGCGGGAACGCCTGGCCCTGGCGAACGACCCCCAGTCGCTCGGCCAGGCGCTGAAGGGAGAGCGCTTCGGTGAGTTCTGGAAGTACCGCGTGGGCGACTACCGCGTGATCGCGCGCATTGAAGACGAGCGGCTTCTGATCCTCGTCGTCCGCATCGGACATCGGAGCGCGGTGTACAAATGACGATGATTGGAGCGCACCGGGCTAAACCGCAGGAGCGTTGACGAACTCCATCCGCACGCCGGCGAGTTCGATGACATCCTTGTGCTTGAGCGGATGTGCGGCGGAGCCGAGGTTGGCGCCGTTCACGGTGGGGAAGACTTCGCCTTCCACGTGGGCGATGAAGTAGCCAGTCGGGCGCCGGGTGATGACCGCGACCTGGTGGCCGGGACGACCGATCGTAGTCAGCGCCTTCACCAACTGCAGCTCACGGCCTTCGTTGGCGCCGTTAAGGATCTTGATCGAAGCGGCCGCGGGCGCATCTTCACCGGAGCCCGGCTGGCGAATCTGGATCGTGGCCGGGCCCGGGCCGTAAAACTCGCGCTTCAGCGGCTGCGAGGTGTCGATATCGACTTCGCCCTCGGTGCCCGTAGCGCCGTCGGCCAGGAATTTGAGCCGGTACTTGCCGATTTCGACCGCATCGCCGCTCTGCAGCAAATGCTTCTTGATCGGCTGGCCATTGACGGTGGTGCCGTTGGTGGAGCCGAGGTCCTCGAGATAGACCTCGCCGCCCGAGCTGTAGATCACCGCGTGCTCGCCGCTGACCGCGAGGTTGTCGATGACGATGTCGTTGTGCGAGCGCCGGCCGATGGTCGTTCGGTCCTTCGTCAGGCCGACCTCGCGCAGCACTACACCGTCAAGACTCAGAACCAGCCTAGGCATGTCCTCTCCCCGGGCTCATATTGTCGTATCGCGCCCGATTCTGCCAGCCTGCAAAAAGGCTGCCAATCAATGGTCTGGCCACAGTTTCAACCTTCTTCCGACGCGTTAACGGCGGGCGGCGGGTCCTTGCTGCTGACTTTGATGACGATGACCGAGATGTTGTCCCGACCGCCAGCCTCGTTGGCCAGGTCCACCAGCCGACGGGCGGTCTCGTGCATGTCGGCCTGCGCCGCCAGCAGCCCGGCGATTTCGTAACTCCCGACCATTTCGGTCAGGCCGTCGGAACACAGCAACACCACATCGCCGGGCATCACGTCGAGATCCTGCACCTCGGGCTCGATTTCCGGACTCGCCCCCAACGCCCGCGTCACCAGGTTCTTGGCGGGAAGAATGCGCGCCTCTTCCTCCGTGACCATCCCGGCGTCGAGCAGCTCCTGCGAGAACGAGTGGTCGCGGGTCAGTTGCTCGAGCTGATCATCGCGATAACGATAGAGCCGCGAGTCGCCGGTATGCGCCACCCACAGCCGCTCGCCGAGAAACCAGGCGACCACGAGCGTCGTGGCCATGCCTTCGAAGGCAGCGCTGTTCAGCGCCGCGTTGTAGATGCCCGCATTGATCTCTCCGACCGTGTCGTAGATCGCCTCGTCCGGCGTGAAGGCTACGTCACTGCCGCGCGAGTCGGAGAGTGCTGCCGAAAGCCGTTCCAGCACCGAACTGATCGCCATCACGCTGGCGACCTCACCGGCGTTGTACCCGCCCAGTCCGTCGGCGAGCGCGAACAGGCCGCACGACGGGTCTGCGCCGATCGCGTCCTCGTTGAGCGGACGCACCAGTCCCGGATGGGTCTTCAGCGCGAAGTCGAGCGCGACGTTCATCGGCGGATCATGCCTCGGATGTCCTGTGGCGACGGCGTGCGAGCAACTTGGCGACCGCGACGACAAAGGCCGCACCGGCGGCACTCGCGGCGTAGCGCACCGTGTCGGTCTGCGGTACGAACGGCTCGGCCACCGGGTCGGTCACCATCAGGCCGCCGGCAATCCATCCGAGCAAGGCCCCGCCCAGCAGAATGATGATCGGATAGCGGTCGAGCAACTTGAGGATGATCTGGCTGCCGAACACGATGAACGGCACCGACACCAGCAGGCCGAAGATGATGAGGCCCGTGCGCTGGCTGGGATCGGCCTGCTCGGCCGCGCCGGCAATCGCAATCACGTTGTCGAGCGACATGACGAAGTCCGCCACGATGATCGTCTTGATTGCTGCCAGCAGCTTGTCGCTCGCCTGCACCTTGCCATGCGAGCCGCCCTCCTCCTCCGGGGGGGCAAGCAGCTTGATGCCGATCCACAGCAGCAGCAGCCCACCGACCAGCTTCAGGAACGGCACCTCGAGCAGCGCGACCGCGACGGTGATCAGGATCACGCGCAGGATGATGGCGCCGGCCGCCCCCCAGATGATCCCTTGCCGGCGATGCTTCGGCGGCAGGTTGCGGCACGCGAGAGCGATGATCACCGCGTTATCCCCGCCCAGAAGGATGTCGATGATGATGATCTGGACAATGGCATCCCACTCCAGATTCATCAGCCATTCGATCATCGAGGTGTCTCCTGCTGCCTGGCGCTCTGCGGCGCCGCGGTAGATCGGCGTGGCGCGTTTACTTGAGTACCGACTTGAGAAGCTTGCCCAGCTCCGACGGATTCTTCGTCGTGCGGATGCCGCAGGCCTCCATCACCGCCAGCTTCTCCTGGGCCGTCCCCTTGCCGCCCGAGATGATCGCCCCGGCATGACCCATGCGCTTGCCCGGCGGCGCGGTCACGCCGGCGATGAAGCCCACGACCGGCTTCTTCATGTGCTTCTTCGCCCACTCGGCGGCGATCTCTTCATCGGTGCCACCGATCTCGCCGATCATCACGACCGCGTCGGTGTCCGGATCGTCATTGAAGAGCTTCAGGATGTCGATGTGCTTCAGCCCGTTGACCGGATCGCCGCCAATGCCGACCGCGCTCGACTGGCCCAGGCCGAGATCGGTGAGCTGTGCCACCGCCTCATAGGTGAGCGTGCCGGAGCGCGACATGACGCCGATGCGGCCCTTGCGATGGATGTGCCCCGGCATGATGCCGATCTTGATCTCATCGGGCGTGATCGTTCCCGGACAGTTCGGCCCGAGCAGCAGCGTCTTCTTGTGCGCCTTCCGCATCTTGTCGCGCACGACGATCATGTCGCGCACCGGGATGCCTTCGGTGATGCAGATGACGAGATCGAGATCGGCGTCCACCGCCTCCCAGATCGCATCCGCCGCACCGGCCGGCGGCACATAGACCACCGAGACATTGGCGCCGGTGGCCGCCTTGGCGTCCTTGACACTGGCGTAGATCGGAATGCCCTCGAAGTCCTCTCCGGCCTTCTTCGGGTTCACGCCGGCGACAAAGCAGTTCTTGCCGTTGGCGTAGTCGCGGCAGGCGCGGGTATGGAACTGGCCGGTCTTGCCGGTGATGCCCTGCGTGATGACGCGGGAGTTCTTGTTGATCAGGATGCTCATTGTTTTTCTCGTGCGCCTTTAGCGTCCCTTGGCCGCGACAACCACCTTCTCGGCGGCTTCGGCCATCGTATCGGCTGAAATGATCGGCAGGCCGGAATCCTTCAGCATCTTCTTGCCGATTTCCTCGTTGGTGCCCTTCATGCGCACCACCAGCGGCACCTTGAGATCGACCGCACGGGACGCCTGAATCACCCCCTCGGCAATCGTGTCGCACTTCATGATGCCGCCGAAGATGTTGACCAGGATCGCCTTGAGGCCCGGGTTGCGCAGCATCAGCTTGAACGCCTCGGTGACCTTTTCTGCCGTGGCGCCGCCGCCGACGTCGAGGAAGTTGGCCGGCTCGCCGCCGAACAGCTTGATCGTGTCCATCGTCGCCATCGCCAGCCCGGCGCCGTTGACGAGACAGCCGATGTTGCCGTCGAGCTGGATGTAGCTGAGGTCGAACTTGCTCGCCTCGACCTCGGCCGGGTCTTCTTCGTCGAGATCGCGCAGTTCGACGATCTCGGGATGACGGAACAGTGCGTTGGAATCGAAATTGAGCTTGGCGTCCAGCGCGATGACTTTGCCGTCCTTCGTCAGGATCAGCGGATTGATCTCGGCCAGCGAGGCATCGGTGTCCCAGAACGCCCTGTACAACCCCTGCAGCACCGCACGCGCCTGCGGAATGCTCGCGGCCGGGATGCCGATCTTGATGGCGATATCGTCGGCGTCATGATCGGTCATGCCGAGTGCCGGATCAATGTGCACCTTGTGGATCTTCTCCGGGGAATGGGCGGCAACCTCCTCGATGTCCATGCCGCCTTCGCTCGACGCCATCAGGGTCACACGCTGCGTGGCGCGATCGACGACCATGCCGACGTAAAGCTCCTTGGCGATGTCGGCGCCCTCCTCGATCAGCAGGCGGCGCACCTTCTGGCCACCCGGCCCGGTCTGGTGCGTGACCAGCTGCATGCCGAGTATTTCCGAAGCGCGCTGCTTCACTTCGTCGATCGAGCGGGCGAGCTTCACGCCGCCGCCCTTGCCGCGGCCACCGGCGTGGATCTGCGCCTTCACCACCCAGACCGGGCCCCCGAGCGTCTGTGCCGCCTTGACCGCCTCGTCGACGGTGAACGCCGCGATTCCGCGTGGCACCGGAACGCCGAAGCGCCGGAACACGTCCTTGCCCTGGTATTCGTGGATCTTCATTGTGTCGTCCCGTCCTTGATCGGAGTCGGCTTGGTGTGCGCCACGCCTTTCTTCTTCGGCTGATGCCAGCGCGGATAGAACTTCGCCACCGCTGGCCCGTCAATGCGCAGCGCATGGCAGCGGTCGAGCTGCCACGGCATCTTCTCGTCCTGGCGATGCCCTGAGTGCGCCGCGTCGCGCGTCTTGAACACCTCGCCGGCGAACGCCTGCACCGCCGCCGTCGGCAGGATGGTCGCGAGCTCCGTGATATGCGTGCAGCCGTGCGCGCCACCCAGGCGGCCCTGCACGTGCCGGCGGAAGTCCTGCAGCAGGTTCAGGCCGACGAGCTTGCCGTAGTCCGGTCCGATCGTGTCGCAATGACCGGGGTAGGGCACCCAGCGCGCCTCGGCCACCGCCTCGATGACGTTGAGTCTGGTGTCGATCGTGACGCGCAGGACCATGTCGTGCACCGGATCGCCAGCGGAACGCATTCCGGTCGCCAGCGGGAAGTCACGCGACTTGGTGTCGGTGAGCTGGGCCTCGAGATCCCACAGCCCATCGTCGCGCGCATACGCGTCGACCCGGATGGAACGCGTGTGCACGTGGCGGCGGTTGGGCATCTGCGACAAAGAAAAGGGCCGCCGTGGAAGAGCTTGGCGCGGCCCGACGAAGAAATTTAGCACAGCGAGCAGGGGAAACCCCACTCGTTCAAGGGGCGAGCGAGGAGGCCAGTGACGTGGTCAAGGACTGCACCCTTCGCGGGGGGAGCGGCACTCAAGCTTCCCGGGGCGCGTGGCCGCCTTCCGGACCACGCGACCGGAACGCGCGGAAGGCGAACAGCGGCCCGGTCAGTCCTCGGCTTCCGAGCCCGGGAGGCTGGCCAGTACCCGGCGGATAACGGCGGCACTGAAGCCGCGTCGCTCCAGGAAGCGCGTCTGGCGCGCCCGCTCCTGCAAGTCAGTGGGCACGGCGCCAAAGCGGCGAGCCCAGACGGTACGGGCACGCTGCAACTCCGAGTCGCCCAGAGCCGCCAGCGCCGACTTCATCGTGTCGGCGGGCACTCCGCGCGCCTTCAGGTCCTGCGCCAGCCGCGCATTGCCGTAGCGAGCGGCACGGGTACGGACGACCGCGTCGGCGTAACGCCGCTCGGACAGCAGGTCGCGACGCTGCAGTTCATCGAGCACGGCCTCGACCTCGGCGGGATCCTGCCCGGCTTCGAGCCGACGCCGGAGCTTGCGCGCCAGCTCGTCGCGACTGTGTTCGCGTCGCGCCAGAAGCGCAACGGCCCGCTGCAGCAGGCTGCCAGCAGGCCGTTCACGCTGGTTCATGGCCGATCAGACGGCTTCCGCACCCTCGGTACGGACAGCGACACCCTTCGCGGCGCGGATCTTGTTCTCGATCTCGAGCGCGGTTGCGGGGTTGTTGCGCAGGTACTCGCGGGCGTTGTCCTTGCCCTGGCCGATGCGGTCGCCGTTGTAGCTGTACCAGGCGCCCGACTTGTCGATGATGTTGAGCTCGGAGCCGAGGTCGACAACCTCGCCTTCACGCGAGATGCCTTCACCGTAGAGGATGTCGAAGGTCGCCTGCTTGAACGGCGGGGCGACCTTGTTCTTGACAACCTTGACCTTGGTCTCCGAACCGATGACTTCCTCACCCTTCTTGATCGAGCCGATGCGACGGATATCGAGCCGCACCGAGGCGTAGAACTTCAGCGCATTGCCACCCGTCGTGGTTTCGGGATTGCCGAACATCACGCCGATCTTCATGCGGATCTGGTTGATGAAGATGACGAGGCAGTTGGTGCGCTTGATCGTGCCGGTCAGCTTGCGCAGCGCCTGCGACATCAGCCGGGCCTGTAAACCGGGAAGCGAATCACCCATTTCGCCCTCGATTTCGGCCTTGGGCGTCAGGGCAGCCACGGAATCGATGACGATCAGGTCGACCGAGCCCGAACGCACCAGCGCATCGGTGATTTCGAGCGCCTGCTCGCCGGTATCCGGCTGCGAGACCAGCAGGTCCTGCAGGTTGACGCCGAGCTTCTGCGCGTACTGGATGTCGAGGGCGTGCTCGGCATCGATGAAGGCACAGGTGCCGCCGATCTTCTGCATCTCGGCGATGACCTGCAGCGTGAGCGTCGTCTTGCCCGACGACTCCGGGCCGTAGACCTCGACCACGCGGCCGCGCGGCAGGCCGCCGACACCCAGCGCGATGTCCAGCCCGAGCGAACCGGTCGAGACGACCTGAATGTCCTCGGCGACCTCACCATCGGCCAGGCGCATGACCGAGCCCTTGCCGAACTGCTTCTCGATCTGCGCCAGTGCGGCGGCCAATGCCTTTTGCCGCTCCTTGCTGTCCACCACTACACCCCTTCCGTCGTCCATCGCCGCCTCCGCTCGCGCCTGGCCCCGGCAGATCCGGGACACTGAAAGTAATAACAGTACTCGAACTGTAGATACTTTCAGTATCGCTTGTCAACCGGGCTTCGCAGGCGCGCCGCGGAGCGAATCGCGCCTTGCGGCCGGACTTTCGGCCGCCCTAGACTGCGACGCGCGCCTGAGCTGCGTCGGGCGCAAGCATAGCCGCCCGACCGATGCGCATCCTGATCGCCGAAGACGACGCCGTACTGGCCGATGGCCTGTCCCGCTCATTGCGGGCGGGCGGCTATGCGGTCGACGTGGTCGCCAGCGGCGACGCCGCCGACACCGCGCTCACCGCCCAGAGCTTTGACCTGCTGATCCTCGACGTCGGCCTGCCCTGCCTGTCCGGACTCGAGGTGCTGAAGCGCCTGCGCACCCGGAATTCAACCGTCCCCGTGCTGATCCTCACGGCTGCTGACAGCGTCGAGCACCGCGTCAAGGGCCTCGATCTCGGCGCCGACGACTACATGGCAAAGCCGTTCGCGCTGTCCGAACTCGAAGCGCGCGTCCGCGCACTGACTCGGCGCGCCGCCGGGGGTGCGCAGACGGTGCTCAAGCATGGTCCGCTGACGCTCGACCAGGTCGGCCACGCGGCGTTCATCAATGACCGCATGCTCGACCTGTCAGCGCGCGAGTTGAGCCTGCTCGAGATCCTGCTTCAGCGTCCAGGGCGCCTCGTCAGCAAGGAACAGCTGGTCGATCACCTGTGCAGCTGGGGCGAGGAAGTCACCACCAACGCCATCGAGGTCTACGTGCATCGCCTGCGGAAGAAGATCGAGACCGACGCCGTGCGCATCGTTACGGTACGGGGCCTCGGCTACTACCTCGAGCGCTTTGCCGACCCGGCCGCCGAGCCGGCCGGCGGCAGCGCTTGACGGACGACGCGCCGAAGACGATGCCTGACGAAGGCACACCGAAGCGTCGATTGCGCGTCCCGTGGCCCCCGGGGCCGCGCTCGAGCGAGGCCACGGTCGCGGTCGGGCCACTGGCGGAAAAGGACAATCTGCTGCGCAACCCGCTGCGCGCGCAGTTCGAGCAGCGCTCGCTGTTCGGCGAGATCCTCGACTGGATGCTGGCGCCGCTGCTGCTGCTCTGGCCGATGAGCGTCACCGTGACCTATGTCGTCGCTCAGACCATCGCGAATGCACCGTTTGACCGCAGCCTGGCCGCTGCCGTGGGAGTGCTGGCGAGCCACGTGCGCGAGTCGCGCGGCGAGGTGACACTGCAATTGTCAATGAGCACGAGCGAAGTACTCCGCGCCGACACCAGCGACGCTATCTACTACATGGTGCTGGGCCTGCGCGGCGAGTTTGTCGCGGGTGACAGCGATCTGCCGCTTCCACCCGAAGATGCCCGACCGGTCACGCGCGACGTGCAGTTCCGTTCGGATCACGTGCGGGGGACGGAAATCCGCCTCGCCTACACCTGGGTCGAATTCAATCGCCAGCGGGGCCGCGAGTACGCGCTCGTTCAGGTGGCGGAAACCCTGGAGAAGCGCTCGCAGCTGGCCAACGAGATCATTCGCGGCGTCATCGTCCCGCAGTTCATCGTGCTGCCGCTCGCGGTGCTGCTGGTTTGGTTCGGTCTCTCGCGCGGACTGGCGCCGCTGTCGGACCTGCAGGCGCGCATCCGCTCGCGCCGGCCCGACGACCTTTCGCCGATCGACCCGCGCGGCGCCCCCGAGGAGATCGCCCCGCTGGTCAGCTCGTTCAACGAAATGCTCGAGCGGCTGTCGCAGAACCTGGAGATGCAGCAGCGTTTCCTCGCCGATGCCGCGCACCAGATGAAGACGCCGCTGGCGGGCCTGCGCACCCAGGCCGAGTTGGCGCTGCGCGAGACCGATCCCCACGAGCTGAAGCGCACGCTGCGGCACATCGCCGGCTCGACCGAGCGGGCGACGCACCTGATCAACCAGTTGCTGGCGCTGGCGCGCGCGGAGTACCAGGCGAGCGATCCGAGCGGTTTCCAGGTCATCGATCTCGTGCCACTGGCGCGCGAACTCGTGCGCGACTCCGTGACGGAGGCGATCGCGCGTGGAGTCGATCTCGGGTTCGAAGGTGACGACGCGGCAGTCCGCGCGGTCGCCGCGCCGATGCTGGTGCGCGAGCTGCTGAAGAACTTGCTCGACAACGCCCTGCGTTACACGCCGCGCGGCGGCGCGGTAACGGTGCGGGTCACGCGCCGCGGCCCGTCGGCTTTCCTGGAAGTCGAGGACACGGGGCCGGGCATTCCGGAAGGCGAGCGACAGCGCGTCTTCGACCGCTTCTATCGGATCCTCGGCACCAACGTCGACGGCAGCGGCCTCGGCCTTGCGATCGTCCGCGAGATCGCCGAGCAGCACGGCGCGCTCGTGCGCATCGGCAACAACCCCTCGGCCACCGATCCGCTACAACCAGGCTCGCTGATCAGCGTCGAGTTCGAAGCGCTGGACACCGCTCAGCCCACGGTCGACCTTTCGCTGCCGCAATAGGCCCGCAACAGGCGCGATGCGCCGGCGACCGTGGGTCGCGGTTTGACCCGCGAGGGCGCGCTCCGGCATAATTTCGGGCTCTCGATGCGACGGGGCGTCTCTTCGGACCGTTCGAGCGCAGCCCGAGATTGCTTCACACGGATGCTTCGCAAGGAGCCTCTCGGGTCGTTAGCTCAGCCGGTAGAGCAGCGGACTTTTAATCCGTTGGTCGCAGGTTCGAATCCTGCACGACCCACCAGTTGCATCGCAGGCCAGGGGAACCCGGGTCGTTAGCTCAGTTGGTAGAGCAGCGGACTCTTAATCCGTAGGTCGAAGGTTCGAATCCTTCACGACCCACCACCGATCCCCCGGTCACTCCCGAAGCGCTCCCCGGTATCGCCCGACGGCGACGACCTGCGGCGCCCGCGCCTCGTCGACGTCTGCAGCGCGCTGCCGCCACATGAACTTTCGTCACGAACGCGCGGTGCGCCGTACCGTCACGCCCCGCTGCCGCTGTACTCGCGCTGGCGAAACCACTTCGTTGCGATCCACTTTTCGCCCGCGCTGACCGGGCTGCCACCGTGCAGTGAGCGCGGATCCAGTGTGCCGGTCTCCGAGCAATAGGCGAAGTACACCGCATTGCCCCGGCGCGGCAGCACGTCGATGCCGACCTCCGGGAATACCGTCGAGCCGCCCGCCTCGACGTCATTCAGGTACATCACCAGTGTCGCGATGCGCTGGCCACCCTGCGTCAGCACCTGCTCGTTGCCCGGCTGCTTCGGGTCGAAGTAGTCGAAGTGCGGCTTGTACTCGCCGCCCGGCTCGTAGTGCAGGACCTGGATCGGCTCGCCGTTGGCTTCGGGAAACTGCACCAGCTCGGCAATGCGCGCTTCGATACGCTTGATCAGCTCGTTCTCACCGCGATTGAAGTAGGTGCCGTAGCTGGTGCGGTGCGGATGGACGTCGTAGGCGCCGGTTTCGTTGTTGACGACGCTCGACCGCTCGAGCTTGCCGCGCGACAACGCGATCATTTCGTCGCATTCCTCGGCCGACAGCAGGTTGCCGAACAGCACGATGCGCGGCGCCGTCAGCGCGAACAGCATGTGGATCTCGCGATCGGCAGTGGCGATCGTGTTCGGCATCTGCACCAGCTGCTGGCTCAGCGTCTGCGCCTCAGTACTGGCCTGACCCACGGTCGCCGTCGTGCCCGCCGTGGCCGAGGGCTCGACGACCGCAGGGGGCGGCGGCATCGGCGGTGGTGGCGGCGGCTTTGGCAGCGCCTTGAAGGCCGCATCGACCGCATCGCGGGCGTAGCGCTCCTGGTACCCCGCCGCCAACAGGGATTTCACGGTGGCCTCGGGCGTGGTGCCGCGCTTCACCGTGTCGCGGAACCAGGATTGCAGGTCAGGAGCGAGGCTGTCGAACTTCACAGGGCGATACACGGTTTGGACGGGTCCAAAGTTTAGCGGGCGCCTCCGGCATCGCGGTGGCGCTATTCTTCAATTTGGGTCATCTGGAGAGCGGACATGCTGCAGAAAGTGGGAATGCCGTCGCTGGCGGATGGCGGTCTGCTGAAGACCGACGCCTACATTGATGGAGCCTGGCGCCCGTCAGCGTCGGGCGCCCGGTTTGCCGTGGCCAACCCGGCCGACGGAGTGAAGATCGCAGAGGTCGCCAACTGCACCCGCGGCGAAGCTGACGCCGCGATCGACGCCGCCGCGCGCGCCTGGCCCTCCTGGCGCAGCAAGACCGCCAAGGAGCGGGCGGCGCTGCTGCGAACCTGGTTCCAGCTGATCATGGCGAACCAGGAAGACCTGGCGAAACTGATGACCGCCGAGCAGGGCAAGCCTCTGGCCGAAAGCCGCGGCGAAGTCGTCTACGGCGCCTCGTTCATCGAATGGTTCGCCGAGGAAGCCAAGCGCATCTACGGCGACACGATCCCGACCGTCGCCAACGACCGACGCCTGCTGGTCTTCAAGGAGCCGATCGGTGTCGCCGTGGCGATCACGCCATGGAATTTCCCGAACGCGATGATCACACGCAAGGTGGCACCGGCACTGGCGGCCGGCTGCCCGGTCGTCGTCAAGCCCGCGGAGCAGACGCCGCTGTCGGCGCTGGCTCTGGCGGAACTCGCGCAACGGGCCGGTATCCCTCCCGGCGTCTTCAATGTCGTGCCCGCGGACGAAGCGAACTCGATCGAGATCGGCAAGGCGCTGTGCGAGTCGCCCACGGTGCGCAAGCTTTCCTTCACCGGTTCCACCGCTGTGGGTCGGATCCTGATGCAGCAGTCGGCGCCGACGCTGAAAAAGCTCTCGCTCGAACTGGGCGGCAACGCGCCGTTCGTGGTCTTCGACGATGCCGATCTCGACGCCGCCGTCGACGGCGCGCTGGCGTCCAAGTACCGCAACGCCGGCCAGACCTGCGTCTGCACCAACCGCTTCTATGTGCAGGCCGGCATCTACGATGCCTTCGTCGCGAAGCTGGCGACCAAGGCGCAGCAGTTGAAGGTCGGCTCGGGATTCGAAACCGGCGTACAGCAGGGACCGCTGATCGATGCCAACGCGCTCGCGAAGGTTCAGGCGCATGTGGCCGATGCGCGCAGCAAGGGGGCACGCGTGCTCACCGGTGGCGCGCCCCATGAACTGGGCGGCACCTTCTTCCAGCCGACGGTGCTGGCCGACGTCACGAGCGACATGCTGGTGGCGCGCGAGGAGACCTTCGGGCCGGTGGCGCCGGTGTTCAAGTTCAAGACCGAGGACGAAGCGATCGCGCTCGCCAATTCGACTGAGTTCGGACTGGCAGCGTATTTCTATTCGCGCGATGTGGCGCGCGTGTTCCGCGTCGCGGAGCGCCTCGAAAGCGGCATGGTCGGCGTCAACACCGGCCTGATCTCCAACGAGGTCGCGCCCTTCGGTGGCGTCAAGCAGTCGGGTATCGGTCGCGAGGGGTCGAAGTACGGCATCGACGAGTACCTGGTCATCAAGTACGTCTGCATCGGCGGCATGTGATGAGCATCAGGGACTACGTCGGCAAGGACATCACGATCCGCTACGACGCGTCGCGCTGCATTCACGCGAAAGAATGCGTGCACGGCGCGCCGGAGGTGTTCGATCCACAGGGCAAGCCGTGGATCCGCCCCGACGGGGCGAGCGTCGAGCACTTGGTCGCAGTGGTGGCGCGCTGCCCGACCGGCGCGCTGACGATTCAGACGCCGGACGGCCGGTCGCTGGAGCCGCCGCCCGAGCGCAACGTCGCCTCGGTGCAGCCGGCGGGCCCGGTCTACCTACGCGGCCGCGTCAGCGTGCCCGGCGGCGACCATGCGACGCTGATCGAGTACACGCGGGTTGCACTGTGCCGTTGCGGCGCCTCGTCCAACAAGCCGTTTTGCGACGGCAGCCATGCCCGCACCGGCTTTGCCGATAGCGGCGCCTGCCCCGGCGCACCGGTGTCGGTAAACGCGACACCCGCCGGAATGGTCGCCGTGAAACCGATCACCAATGGACCGCTGATGGTGGAGGGCACGATCGAGTTCCGCGCCGCCGACGGCTCGACCTTCGTCACGGAAAAGGTCTGGCTGTGCCGCTGCGGCCATTCGGCGAACAAGCCGTTCTGCGACGGCACGCACAAGAAGATCGACTTCAGCGCCCCCTGAGCCCGGGCATCACTGCCAGTGGCCAGTGTCAGGCCGTTGCTGCGCCTCGCGGTCACGACGCAGGTTCTCCTCCAGCTCCTCGCGGCCGCTCTTCGCGATCGCGACCGTCTTCGCTTCATCGCGGAAGTGCGGCAGCATCGCCTCCAGCGTGGCGATGTTGGATCGTCGGAAGGCTTCCGCCACCTCGCGCGCCTCATGCGGTGAGAGGCCGAGCACTTCCAGTGCCTGCCGTCCCGAACGCAACGCCGATTCGAAGGTTTCGCGCTCGGTCGCGCGGATGCCCCGGTCTGCCAGTTCGAGCCAGTGCCGCACATTGCGGGCTCGCGCGATGATCTTCAGGTTCGGAAACGCGCTGCGCGCGAGGTCGACGAGCGCGAGGTTGTCTTCGACGTCGTCGATCGCCACCACCAGCAGACGCGCCGTTGCTGCGCCGGCGGCCTCCAGCAGGTCGAGACGCGTCGCGTCGCCGTAGAACACCTTGAAGCCGAACTTGCGCAGCAGGTCGATCTGGTCGGGATCGTGGTCGAGCACCGTGACCTTCTCGCCGCGCGCGAAGAGCAGGCGCGCGATGATCTGCCCGTAGCGTCCGGCACCGGCCACGATCACGGGGGCCGTGTTGTCGTCGATCGCATCCGCGGCACGCTCGCTGCGCGCGCGGCGCGCCACGAGCGCATCGTGCGCCAGCAGCAGCAATGGCGTGGCGGCCATCGACAGTGCCACGGCTGCCGTCAACAGCGCGTCCCATTCGCCGGGCAGCACGCGCGCACCGCGCGCCACGCCGAACACCACGAAGGCGAACTCGCCGGCCTGCGCCAGCAGCGCGGCGAACAGCCACCGTTCCGACGCCACTTCCAGCTTCGGCGCGATCGCCGCCAGCGCCAGCCCCTTGACCAGCAACAGCCCGACGACCAGCAGAGCCAGCTGTCCCGGCCGCGTGGCGACCAGTCCGAAGTCGATCGACATGCCCACGGCAATGAAGAAAAGCCCCAGCAGCAGACCCTTGAAGGGGGCGATGTCGGTCTCGAGCGCATGCCGGTACTCGGAACTGGCGAGCAACACTCCGGCGAGGAAGGCGCCCAGTGCCATCGACAGCCCGGCCAGCGCCATCAGCTCGGCGATGCCGAAGACCAGCAGCAGCGCAAAGGCCGTGAAGATCTCGCGCACGCCGGAGCGTGCGATCAGGCGCATCACCGGCCGGGTGAGGAAGCGGCCGATCAGGATCACGATGACGATCGCCGCCAGGCCCTTCAGCGCCAGTTGCCAGCCGGGTTCGCCACCCGGCGCCGCGCTACCGAGCAGCGGCACCAGTGCGATCAGTGGGATCGCCGCAATGTCCTGGAACAGCAGCACGGCGAAAGCGCTGCGTCCGACCGGCGCGTTCAGCAGGTTGCGTTCGGCCATCGTCTGGATAGCGATGGCGGTGGACGACATCGCCAGCGCCAGCCCGGCCGCCACCGCACCCTTCCACGGCAAACCGATCGCCCAGAGGCCGAGGCCCAGCGCCGCGCCACACACCGCCATCTGCAGTGTGCCCCCGCCAAACACGGGGCGACGCATCTCCACCAGTCGCTTGAAGTCGAGTTCGAGGCCGATCAGGAACAGCATCAGCACGACACCGAACTCGGCGAAGTGCAGGATCGACTGGACGTTGGTGACGAAGCCGAGACCCCAGGGTCCGATGGCGCAGCCGGCGATCAAATAGCCGAGCACCGAGCCCAGGCCGATACGCTTGGCAATCGGTACGCACACCACCGCAGCGCCGAGGTACACGAGCGCATCGCGCAGGATCGTTGCTTCAGCCATGGCTGCGCCGGTACTGCTCCAGTTTCGCGCGGTACTGCGCCGCCTGCGCCTGCAGCGCGCCGTCGTCGATCCGGTGAGCGCCGTGCACGATCAACGGCTCGAGCCAGTTCATGCCGCAGAAGCGAGCCGTCTGCTGCACTGCCGGCACGAAGGCGCTGAACGGATGGCCATGCACGCCGTCGTTCGCGTACGCGGCCGGCAGAGCGCCGGTCGTCGTCACCCACAGGCAATCCTTGCCGTGCAAGGCGCTGCCGCCATCGCCGTACGCCCAGCCCCGCACCAGCACGCTTTCCCACCAGAGCTTGAGCAGTGCAGGCACGCCGTACCAGTAGAGCGGGTGCTGCCAGATCACCAGCTTTGCCGCGGCCAGTCGCCCTCGTTCCGCAGCAGCGTCGATGCTGAAATCCGGATAGACGTCGTACAGCGAATGCACGGTGAGCTCGGGCAGATCGCGCACCGCCGCGAGCAGCGCCTGTCCGGCGACCGACTGGCTGGGATGCGGATGCGCATAGAGCAGCAGGATCACGCGCGGCATTATGCGGGCACGGCGCACCGGGCTGCCGCGCTCAATCACCGTCAGGGTCCGGCGATCGTGTCGGCGACTTGATGCCCCGCAAGCGGGCATCGGAACCACAACCTCGGCATCCCGCGCAGTTGCTAGAGTGCAGGCGCACCATCGTTGTCGCGCCCACCATGACCAACGCCGCCTCCCCGCTGCGCGCCTCGCTGATGGCCAGCGTCGTCCGACCGGGCCAGTGGGTCGGGCCGGTCATGCTTGCCCTGGCCGCCGGCGCGCTCGCGCTGATCGCGCTGCCGAATGCACGCGCATGGTCCGCCGCCACCGGCTGGCTCGCGTGGATCGCTTTCGCACTCTCGCTCGCACTGACGGTGCGCGCTCGACCGCTAGCTGCGCGCTTTGGCGGTCTCGATCACCAGTACGCGTGGCACCACGTGCTGGGGCTTGTGGCGTATGTGACGATCCTTGTACATGCGCTCGCAGTCATCTGGCCACTGCTGTCGCTGCGCGAGTTCCGCAGCGCCATAGACTGGTGGTTCTCCGGGCCGGTCGCCCTCAGCGGATGGGGCACGCTGGCGCTGCTCTTCGTTCCGATCGCCGCGACCTTCTTCGGTCCGGCGGATTTCCGCCAGTGGCTGCGTTGGCATCGCATCACCGGTCCAGCATTCGCAGCGGTGGCGCTGCACGTCGCTCTGGCGACCGGCGTGAGCACGCCGGCCTGGTGGGCGGTGGCGCTCGCCGGCGCCACGGCGCTCGCTGCCCGCACCTGGGTCAAGCGGGAGGACGCCGGACGGCGCTATGTCGTCACGCAAGTCGAACACCCGGCCAACGCCTGCGTGGAGGTGGAGCTGGAACCGCTCGACCGGGCGCTGGACGTGCTCCCGGGACAGTATGTGTTCGTCGCCTTTCACAGCGGCGAGCGCTACCACAGCTGTGACGAGTACCACCCCTTCACCGTCAGTCGCGTCCGCGGCTCAACGATCACGCTGACGATCAAGGCGCTGGGCGATTGCACCCTCGAGATGCAGCGCCTGAGCGTCGGCCTCGCCGCGCGCGTGGAAGGCCCGTTCGGTGCGTTCTTCGACCAGGCGACCGCGGAAACCCCGCAACTCTGGATCGCCGGCGGCATTGGCATCACGCCCTTTCTGGCCCAGCTCGACCGGCTCGGCGCCACGGTTGATCTCCGCATGGCCTACCTGTACCGGCGCGGCGAGGATGCCCTGCACATCGACGAGCTGCAGAGTGCCGCCGAGGACCGCCCGGGCATGGAGCTTTTCACGCTGGTCTCGGCCACCGACCTGACCGGCCTGTGGTCCTGGCTCGACGGTGTCGATGTCACGCAGCGCGAGATCTATGTCTGCGGGCCGCCGCCGCTGCTTGACGCGGTCGTGCGTTACCTGGAGCAGCGCGGCGTCAGCGAGGCGCGCGTGCACTTCGAGCGCTTCGACTTCCGATGAAGGCCGGCAAACTTGTCTTCACCGTTTCGACCGCCGTTTTTGCGGCCGTCGTGGTCGCCCTGGTCGTGATCGCGCTGCTCGCCTAGCGCGATGACTTCTCGGTCAGCAGCATCTCGCGCGCCCGCGCGAGGTCAGCCTTCTGCGCCTCGGTGACCTTCGGATACTCGAGCTTCATCTTTTCCATCGTGTCCACGATGGCGGCAGCGACGACCAGGCGCGTGAACCACTTGTTGTCCGCCGGCACGACGTACCAGGGCGCATCCGGCGTCGCGGTGGCGCGGATCGCATCCTCGTAAGCCGCCATGTAGTCGTTCCAGTACGAGCGCTCCTTCACGTCGCCGATCGAGAACTTCCAGTTCTTCTCCGGCTCGTCGAGCCGTTCCATGAAGCGATTCTTCTGTTCCTTGCGCGACACGTGCAGGAAGAACTTCACTACGGTCGTGCCGTTGCGCGTCAGGTAGTCCTCGAAGTGCGCGATGTCGCGCACGCGGTCACGGAAAATGCTTTTGGTGACGAGCGGCTTCGGCAGCTTCTGCCCCGCCAGGATCGCCTCGTGCACCCGCACGACGAGGACTTCTTCATAGTAGGAGCGGTTGAAGATGCCGATGCGCCCGCGCTCCGGCAGCCCACGCCAGGCGCGCCACAGCCAGTCGTGATCCAGCTCCTCCTCCGACGGCTGCTTGAACGAGACGACCTGGCAGCCCTGCGGATTGACCCCGCTCATCACATGCTTGATCGTGCCGTCCTTGCCGGCCGCATCCATGGCCTGGAAGATGAGCAGCAGCGAGCGCCGGTCCTGCGCATAGAGCTTCTCCTGCTCCTCGGCGAGCCAGCGCACGCCTTCGGCCAGGCGTTCCTGGGCTTCGGGTTTGCTTTCGCTCTGGATCCCGCCCGTGTCGGCCGGATCGAAGTCCTTTAGCCGAAACCGCGAGCCGCGCGTGATGCGATATCGGCCGACCAACGCGTCGATGCGCTTCAGTGTCTTCCTGCTGAGCACCATGACCTGACCGTGGGGTGAAGAGCTCAATGATAACGGCGGATCGTGAACACCTGCGGTCGACATCCCTTGGACCCGCGATTCGACGCCACGCAGTACACGAAGCTGCAGCCTTAAGGTGCTCGTCGTCAGATCACAATCTGCGTGCCGATCTCGATAACGCGGTTCGATGGAATGCGGAAGAAGTCGGAGGCCGGCTGGGCGGAGCGCATCATCCATCCGAATATGCGTTCGCGCCAGTCCGCCATACCGCCGGGGCGTCCGGCCAGTACCGTCTCGCATGACAGAAGAAACGACGTCTCGCTGGGTTGGAACTTGAAGTCGAACTGCCGGTCGAGTGTGCGCGCGATGTCGGCGATGTCGGCGATGTCGTAAGAATCCTTGAAACCCAAGTACACCTTGACCGAATAGCAGCCCGCGGTCAGATCGCGTATCTCAGCCGGATCCTCAGCGTCGACGTGCGGCACAGCCCTCGGAACCGCGGTCAGGAAGACCACTCACTCGTGCAGGACGCGGTTGTGTTTGAGGTTGTGCAGCAGGGCGTGTGGCACTTCGTCCACACCGCCGGACATGAACACTGCAGTACCTTCCACGCGATGCGGCGGGAAGGCAGCCAGGTTCTTGAGGAACGGATCGAGGGCGAGTCCATCGCGCGCACGCTCAGCTCTGACGAGATCGCGTCCTCGCTTCCATGTAGCAAGCACAAAGAAAACGAGCCCGCCGAAAGCCAGCGGAAAGCACGGAGATCGCAGGTGTGATCGCACTGTCGCCGTAGAACATGGCCGCACCGATAAGCCCAAGCGTCGCTGCTGTTGCCGTAATTCGGCCCTCCGCCGGAAGCTGTCGGAGCACCAGCGCGAGCAGTGCAAGTATGCCGCCTTCACCGCCGTTACTGGCTCTGAGGACTATCAGTACATACTTGACCGAAACGACGAGTGTCACTGCCCAGACAATCATCGATAGCACGCCAAGGATACTCGCCTGGGCAGTGCCGGCTCCATGCGCACCACCGATGCTTTCCTTGAATGCGTACAGCGGGCTCGTGCCGATATCGCCGTAGACCACTCCAAGTGCCGCGACGACGAGAGCGGGTGACAGTCCGGGAGTGGTAATGACGTTTGTTTGCATTCGCCGTCGCGGTTGACCTCGCGAACGATGCGCTGTATCGCTTACGCGAAGCTCGCGCGCCCAGACGCAGCAGCGTCAACGGCAGAACCAGGCTTTCGAGGAGGGGCGACAAGACTCTCGGGGGGCTGGCTCCCGTCCGACTGCGGACCGGCCTCTTACTTGGCGATCGTGATCGGAACGCTGACGTCCTTGACTTCGCCTACGGCAGTCTGGAAAAGATCCCCCAGCATCGCGAACGTTGCGCGGTCCCAGCGTGTGTTCGCGACGCTGTAATACGTGCCCGCGAACTCGACCGACGCAATCGCCCTTGTCGGGGCTGTCGGTGAGACATCGATCCCGAGGGTTGTTCGCGGGTTCTCGGTGATCCTCCCGGTCCGCGCGTCCGGAGCAACGTCGAACTCCGGCGCATCCCGCAAACCATTGGCGACAAAGACCAGCATCTGAAGCATGCTCCTCAGCTTGATTGCGCCATGAACCGGAAGATCGCCTCCCGGTGAACCGGGTTGAATGTCGACATAGACAAAACCGCGCGGATTCTTGCGGATCTTATCGTTCAGTTCGAAACGCTTCTCGTCGCTCAGCGACATCGGATCGTAGTTGGTGACGACAACCCGGCCTGCGACCAGGCGGGTCAGGTTGAAGGTGCCGTCCGGCTGCTGCCGCCACTCGAGCCCCGCTTTGTAGGCGTTGTTGAAGTCTTCCGGACTGACCGGGCCCTTGAAATTTGCCACGATCGTTTCGTCGAAGACGAGCGAGCGCACGAACAGTCGCCGGCTGTCGTTCAGCGAGCGCAGGTGCATCGCGATGCGCCGAAATTCCTCGTACTCGCGCGGCTGTTGAGGATTGTTCTCGATGAACCGCGCAAAGCGGCCGGAATCGTCCTGTACCTCGATTCCCGCGGCGAGCAGCCGCATCACGCGATCGATCGCACCGCCCTGGAAGACGAGAAACTCGAAGGTCTTGTCCTGGAATGCCGTGAGTATCCGTTGTGTAAACGCCTCGCCCGACAGTGGCACGATGCTGAATGTCGGATTCTCGGATGCGCTGGTGCCGATATTCAGGTCCAGGAAGTTCGCGCTGGAGACCCTGTTGATCTGTCCGCCTGCGCCCAGGGTCGTCGTCCAGTCAAAGGTCGCCGCAATGCTCGAGGTCGAAGTGAAGTGCACGGGCCGCCCGTTGTCAACGCGGGCGATGTTCAGTAGCAGCAACTTCTGGTCGAGCCGCGAGGTAACCTCGTCATATCCAATGACCTGTCTCTCGAGCACCGGCGGTCCGGCACAGCCGCCAAGCGCGATGGCCAAGCCAAGGAGAGCGGACCGGGAACTTGCGGTTAGCGACATCGTGGCGTCCTTCGCGGTGAGCGGCAGGCGGCCCTGTCCAGCGCCCGTGCCGGTCCACTGTGGGACGGCGCGGCGAAGAAGACGTGTGGTTGCAGGCGTGGCGTTCTGATCGAGGCCAGGATGGGCCCCACCCGCGCGCCGATTCAGCCCGGAATCGTCAAGGCATCAAACCGAATCAGTGCTCAGGCGGCGTCGGAAATACGCGCTGCAGTCCGCTGAACCAGGCACAACTCCACCGCAAGCAATGCTGCGCCACGTTGCCGGAGGGGGCAACCGGTGGGTAACCCCAAGTGACACTCCGAGGATGTTTCGTTCCACCGGCCAGCGTCACGACAATGGGCCTCTGGCAACGACCAGACCGCCAGCACACTGGAGCGGGTGAAGGGAATCGAACCCTCGTATGCAGCTTGGGAAGCTGCCGTTCTGCCATTGAACTACACCCGCGCGCGACAGGATTCTATCCAACCAGCGAACAGGACGGCGCGATCCGAGTTCGTGAGATGACGCACTTACCCAGCGCCGCCCAAAGCGCGAGGCCCATTCATCCACGGTAGTGGACGAGCCGCGACATCTCTGCCGAAAAAAATTTGCCGTTTGCGGGACCCAAACCAGGCCCGGGCGCGTCTTCGGTCATAAGCGCGCCACTACGGCAGCCGATGGTGGCCCCGGCGCGCGGAACTGACCGATTCAATGGGATCCATCAACTTTCAACTCACAGGAGAATGAAGCCATGACAGAACCGCAGAAGAAGAAGCTGGTTGTAATCGTGACCAACGGAGCCAACGACGAGCGTTCGTCCGTTGCCTGGAGCGTTGCCAATGGCGGCGTGGGCAGCGGCATGGACGTGACGATGTTCCTCGTCAGTTCCGGCGTCGATTGGGTCCGCAAGGGAGCTGCGGACAAGGCTCGCCCCAATCCGCTCGACCCGCCGATCAAGGATATGATCCAGACGGTTCTCGATAGCGGCGGTCGGATCCTAGCGTGTCCACCTTGCGCATCGGTTCGCGGCTATGGCCCGGACGACCTGATCGATGGGGTGACCATGGCGGGTTCCGTATCCATGCTCGAGGTCGCGCGACAAGGTGCTGTGACGCTCAGCTTCTGACGCTGCGGCAGCGTCGATTCCCCGAAGACGGCGCGCACATCGTGCCGACTTCGGGGCCTCGCGCATCGTTCGGGTCAGGTCATTCACGTGGAGAAGCGAAGGCAATCGCCCGATGTCCGAGCAGGTCGATACCCGCGCCTTCTTCAGTCAAGGCATCGAGGAGTGCATGGATCCGCTGTACGGGGTCGCACTGCGCCTGACGCGCAAGCGGGAGGATGCGGAGGACCTGGTCGCCGAGGCCGTCGCCAAGGCGTGGTCAGCCATCGGTTCCCTGCAGGACCGGACCCGCTTCCGATCGTGGCTGTTCCGGATACTGCACAACCACTTCGTCACGGACTATCGGAAGAAGTCGATTCGGCCGCAGGAGGAACACGTCGAAGAAGCCTTCATCGACGAGGGTGAAGGCGACGTCGTTTCGATACTCGATGAGCAGTCCGATGAGTTTCTCAAGTGGTGGGCCACTCCCGAGAAAGCGCTCTACAACAAGTTGCTGGGCGAGCAGATCATGTCCGCGATTGATGGACTGCCGGACGCCTTCCGGGTGACCATCCTGCTGGTCAACGTGGAAGGCCTGGGTTACGACGAAGCAGCGGAAGTACTTGGCGTGCCCACTGGAACGGTCCGCTCCCGCATGAAGCGGGGGCGCACACTGCTCCAGAAGGCACTTTGGCGCGAGGCGAAGGAGGCGGGACTGACAACCGCCGGAGTCGAAGGCGGAGCAGAAGCATGAGTACGGAAGAAAATCATTCGCATACGCCGGATATCGGCTGCCTCGCAGCGCTCGAGGCGTTCTACGCGTATATCGACGGTGAACTGGACGACCCGGGATCGATCGCGGACTTCGAGCACCACATGGCCCACTGCCGCAGCTGCTTCTCCCGGGCCGAGATCGAACGTGCGCTCACCAGTCACATGAAGAAGTCAGGCAAGAGCAGCGCTCCCGAAGCATTGCGCTCCCGACTGCGCAACCTGATGGCCAAGTTCTAAACGAAGCGCTCCTGGCAACCCTGTGCTTGTCCCGGTGCCCGGACCCTGCGCGCGTCGTGCGCTGCGAATCCCAGGTCGGTGACGCGACGCTTCGGACATCATTGGCCCTCCAACGCCGCCCGTACCGCCCTCAAATACCGCTGTTCCTGCAATGCGTAGAATTCCAACCCGATGATGGAACAGACATCCATCGTGCCGATCCAGGTCAACGGAGAGGAGCGCCACATTGCTCTAGGAGCTACCGTCGCCGACCTTCTGGGCGAGCTCGGGGCGACCGGGAAGCGGGTGGCGGTCGAGCGTAACGGCGAAATCGTTCCACGCAGTCAGCACGCCACGACGACACTGTCCCCGGGCGACCGGATTGAAGTCGTCGTCGCCGTCGGCGGAGGTTAGGATGGGGCAGCAACACACATTCGAAGGAACACTGCATTGGAGCGGCGGCAGCCGCATCGACGAGCACGGCAAGCTGCACCTGGCGCGCGACTTCGTCATCCGTTCGAAGGACAAACCGCCGATCGAGGGCTCGTCGCCCGCCATCTTCAACGGCGACGAGTCGCGGCACAATCCCGAGGTCCTGCTGGTCGCGTCGGTGATGGCATGCCATCACCTGACCTACCTCGCGGTCTGCGAGCGCGCCGGCATCGAAGTGCTCGAATACCGCGACAGCGCGACCGGCACGCTCGCGATCAAGGACGGCAAGATGCGAATGGTCGAGATCGTGCTCTGGCCACAGGTGCGCATCGCGAATGCGGCGCACGTCGAGCAGGCGCGAGAGCTGCACGCGAAGGCCCACGACCGTTGCTTCATTTCGAACTCGGTCAACTGCGAGATCAAGGTTCAGGCGACTGTGACCGCCTGAAGGTCGCCCCGGCCCGCTGCCCGGCCATTGCAGCCCCTGGATGAAGCCATGACAGATCTCCTGCGCATCGGTGCCCGCGAGTTCTCCTCGCGCCTGCTGCTCGGCACCGGCAAGTACAGCGATTTCGAGCAGACGCGTGCCGCGGTCGAAGCCAGCGGCGCGCAGATCATCACGGTGGCGATCCGCCGCACCAACATCGGCCAGACCCCGGGCGAACCGAGTCTGCTGGACGCGATCCCGCCGTCGACGTACACACTGCTGCCGAACAGCGCCGGCTGCTACACGGCCGAGGACGCGTTGCGCACGCTGCGGCTGGCGCGCGAACTGCTGGACGGGCACGCACTGACCAAGCTCGAAGTGCTCGGCGATCCGCAGTCGCTGTATCCGAACATGCCGGAGACGATCAAGGCCGCGGAAACGCTGGTCAACGAAGGCTTCGAAGTGATGGTCTACTGCAGCGACGACCCGATCCAGGCGCGCGTGCTGGAGTCGATCGGTTGCGTGGCTGTCATGCCGCTCGCCTCGCTGATCGGTTCCGGGATGGGAATCCTCAATCCCTGGAACATCCAGCTGATACTCGAACGCGCCACGGTGCCGGTCATCGTCGATGCGGGTGTCGGCACCGCCAGCGACGCGGCGATCGCGATGGAACTCGGCTGCGCCGGCGTGCTGATGAACACGGCAGTGGCTCAGGCGAAGGACCCGGTGCTGATGGCCAGCGCGATGAAGAAGGCCGTGGAAGCCGGGCGCGAAGCCTATCTCGCCGGCCGCATGCCGAAGCGGCTTTACAGCGGCACGCCGTCGTCGCCGACCACCGGAGTCATCGCCTCATCCAAGCCAGGCGCGTGAGCACCCCATCCCCGACGCCGGAGTCGCCGGCGGAGCCTGAATCCTCGTCGGAGCCGGCCGGTCCACCTCACCGCCATATCCGCAGCTTCGCGCTGCGACGCGGCCATGTGACGCAGGGGCAGCGGCGCGCGTTCGACGAGTTGCTGCCGCGCTATGGCGTGCCCTATGCGGCTCAGCCGATCGACTTCACCGTGGTGTTTGGCCGCAAGGCGCCTGCGGTCCTCGAAATCGGCTTCGGCATGGGCGAGACGACGGCGGCGATCGCGGCCAGCCGCCCGGACGTCAACTTTCTCGGCGTCGAGGTCTTCCTGGCCGGCGTCGGCGCCCTGCTGAAGCGCATCGACGAGCAGCAGCTCGCGAATGTCCGCGTGATCCACCACGACGCGGTCGAGGTGCTGCGCGACATGATCCCGCCGGACTCGCTGGCCGGCGTGCACGTCTACTTTCCGGACCCCTGGCAGAAGAAGCGGCATCACAAGCGCCGCCTGATCGCGCAGCCCTTCGTCGGCCGGCTGGCGAGCCACATCGCGCCCGGTGGGTACCTGCACTGCGCCACCGACTGGGAGGACTACGCGGTGCAGATGCTCGAGGTGCTGTCGAACGAGCCGCAGCTGGCAAATTCCTGCGCGGGCTACGCGCCGGGAGGCAGCAACCCGATCGCACAGCGGCCGACAACGAAGTTCCACGCCCGCGGCGAACGCCTCGGCCACGGCGTGTGGGACCTGGTGTTCCTGCGCCGCTAGACGCCCGCCGGCTCGTCCGCGTCGGGCAACTGCGGACGATCGCGCTCCTTCGAGACAAGGCAGAGAAATCCCAGGGCACTGTCGGGCGCAGCGTGGAACTGGTGCCACACCAGCGGATCGACCGTGACGAGGTCGCGTTCACCGATCGGCTGGGTTTCCGTGCCGATTCGGACCGTACCGCGTCCTCGCAGGATCAGTACGGCGTGCGTGTGCTGATGGCGTTCGAGCGTCGAGTAACCGCCGGGCGCGATTTCGAAATAGCGCAGTTCGGTCGCCTGGTCGGGCGGCGCGAACAGCACCTGGCGCGTGATGTCCTTGAACGGCGCGCTGCCCTCCTCCTTGTAGCGCAGCAGTTCGACGGCGTCCCAGCGGTAGTCGCCGGCACGGTCCGTGGTGAAGCGCCGCACGCTGCTCACGGCACCACCTCGCCGCTCGCCACCGCCACCGCGTCGACGAAGGCGCGGCTGCGCGCGCCCAGCTGATCGCGGGCCAGCAGCAGGTTGCCACCGATCAGCAGCACGGTATCGAGTCCGTACTCGGCGACGATCTCCGGCGCACGCTCGACCGACATGCCGCCGGCGGGCACCGGCAGCGCCGGGCGCAGTTCTGCCAGCGGTTCGCGCAGGCGCGACGCGATCGCCTGGCAGGTCGCGGGCGAGTAGCTGAAGCGGCCGCCGTGGTTCGGGAAGATCACTGCATCGGCGCCGAACACCCGGAACAACGTGCCCAGCAGTGTCGCTGGGGCGATCTGGTTGCCGGCGAGCGCCGGATGCGCGAGGAACGCCATCGCCGGAAACTCGCGCCGCAGCGCGTTGAAGTTCGAGACGCCAGCGATCATCGGAGCAAGCAGCACCATGCCGACGCCATGGCCCTGGGCGAAGTCGAGCTGCTCGCGCATCGTCTCGGCGTCGCCCGACAGCGCCGGCGCATACAGCGTGCGGAGCTCGCGGCCGCGGTTGACGCGATCGACTTCGCGCTGGCAGGCGACGACACGCTGCTCGAACGAGGCGTGCGCGCGCGCTGCCCACCCATGATCGTCCTTGATGATGTCGATGCCGGCCTCGGCAAACAGGCCGGTCATGCGCGCGAGGTCGGCAACGGAAGAGCCGATCGGCTTCAGCGCGGTGCAGGTGAGAGCGCGACCCTGCACATTGGTCAGGTCGCGGATACCGTCGATACCGAGCAACGGGCCGCCGAACTGCGCTGCCATCGCCTCGGGCACCCGCACCTCGACGACTTCGACATCGTCGAGCAGCGAGCTGTTGCCGAACAGCATGTTCAGCAGCTGGCCGGCATCGCCGCCAATGCTTTCGGCGCTGAGGGCGAGATGCGCCAGCGTTGATCCGTCCGGCTGCGCATCGAGCCCCTCCACGCGCGCCACGACCTCGTGACGCACGCGTGCATCGGCAACCGCCTCCAGCGGCATCTCGATGCTCTGCTCCAGCGCCAGCGCCGCGGCGCGCTGCGCGGCGGCCGCACCGCCGGCGCGCAGCCGATAGGTGACTCGCAAGGCGTCGTCGTTCATCGGAGGAATTCTACGGGCCGGGAAGCCGGCGCCCGGTTCCCGCGCCTTCGGAGCATGCCGCTGCGGGCCAGCGCGCCGTGCGCGCGTTAGGCAGCAGTGTCGGGCTCGTCGGCGTAGACCGCGCGCTCCGAGGCCCAGTCGCGCAGCGCGTCGATCTTCTCCGCCATCACGACGCTAAGCGGGCGTGTGCGCTCGAGCTCCGCGAGGATGTCGGCCGAGGCGAGCGACTCGTTGCGGGCACGCGCCTCGAAAGAGGCCGAGACGATCGCCTGCTCGATCTCGGCACCGGAAAAGGCCTCCGACAGCCGCGCAAGGCCCTCGACGTCGAATTTCGCCGGATCGTGTCCGCGCTTCTTCAGATGGATGCGTGCGATCTGCATCCGCGCCTCGAGCTTGGGAAAATCGACGAAGAAGATCTCGTCGAAGCGGCCCTTGCGCACCAGTTCCGGCGGCAACTGCGAGATGTCGTTCGCCGTCGCCACCATGAATACTGGCTCCTTGCGTTCCGCCATCCACGTCAGCAGCGTGCCCAGCACACGCCGCGAGACGCCGCCGTCGCCCTCGCCGCTGTCGGTCGAGATGCCCTTTTCGATCTCGTCGATCCACAGCACGCAGGGCGACATGCTCTCCGCGGCCGCGAAGGCGTTGCGCAGGTTGCGCTCGGTCTCGCCGTAGTACTTGTTGTAGAGCGCGCCGAAATCCATGCGCATCAGCGGCACGCCCCATTCGCCGGCGATCGCGCGCGCGGCCAGGCTCTTGCCGCCGCCCTGCACGCCCAGCAGCACGATGCCCTTGGGCCGGTCGATGTCGTCGCCGGCACTGATGAATGGCTTGCGGCGCAGCGTGATCCAGTGCTTGAGCTGCGCCAGGCCGCCGACGTCGTTGAAGCGCACCTTGCTTTCCTCGTACGCCAGCGTGCCGGCGCCGCCCAGCGCTTCGTACTTGGTCGCCAGCACGCGCCGGACATCGTCAGCGCTGATCGCGCCGTCGTCGCGCAGCGCCTGGCGCACCAGCCGGCGCACGTCGTCCTGTTCCATGCCGAGCAGATGCATGATCAGCATGTCGAGCGCCTGCCGGTCGCCGCGCGGCTTCTCGCCGGACTGTGACTCGTAGCGCCTGGCTTCCTCGGTGACCAGGGCGCGGATGTCATCGCGATTGGGCAGGCGCGGATGGAAGTGCGCCGACAACCGCAGGATCTCCGACGGCATCTCGTCCAGGCGCGGGCTCAGGAACACGAGTGTGCGGGCGCTGCGGTAATGCGACAGCGCGATCTCGCGGATCAGCCGCATCGACACCGGGTCCTTGAAGCCCGGGTGCGCGTCGCACATCACATAGATGCCGTTCTGCTGGGTCTTGTCGATGTGCTTGAGCGCGTCGAGCAGGTCGTTGGTCTGGTAAATGGCTTCCTCGCGCCCGTGGCGACGGATGCCGCTGGTGATGCTCCAGGACATCAGCACCTGGTTCTCGAGGTTCGACGCCTTCTTCAGCAGCTCGAGGATGCGCGGCTCCTCGTGCGACTGGATCAGGATGATCGGGAAGCGCGAGCGCAGCAGCGCAGTCAGCTCATCGCATTCGTCGTCGCGGCTCACGGGAGGTTCCTCCTGCCCACCATCAGCAGGCGGCGCGCGCGCGTCTGCGCTTCGTGCTGCTCCTGCTTCTGCGATTCGCCGCCCAGGGTCATCAGGTCGTAGCCCAGCTTCAGCGCCAGCAGCAGCAGGACGCCGAGCACCGGGGCGTGCAGCACCTGGATCAGGAATGCACCCAGGATCAGCGTGAGATGCAGCACGACGATCCGGCCGTACGGCGCGCCCATCAGTTCCTTGAGCGGCGTCGGCAGCTCTCGCGTGGCAAACGACCACTGGATGAACCTGACCGCATGCACCGCGATGATCGCCATCATCGCCAGCCATCCTTCGCGGTCCGCGAACAGGCGGTCCACCATGTTGCCCAGGGGTCCATAGAGGCCGCCGTTCATGGCTTCACGGCCGAGTTCGGACGCGCCGAACAGCATGACCACGAAGACACCGTGAACCGCAGTGAACATGCCGTAGTGCACGGTGAAGAATGCCGCCATGAACAGCGCGCCGATGATGCCCCCGGCGCCGGACCGCAGCCCGCTGACCAGCATGCGCAGCACATTGAAGCCGCCGATCACCACGTTCTCGAACCAGAACAACGCCATCACCACGAACACCGACCAGCCGAGGACAAGCACACCCCAGGCGATGACGGCCGCGCTGCCGATCGCGAGTGCCGCATCGAGCATGCGACCCATCGCGGTGTCTTCGCCGGTCGCGTCCATCAGTGGCTCCAGTCGACGATGCCGGACCACGCCGAAGCGAACGCGAGGCCGACGCCGAACACCGGCAGGTCGGCCATCGCGAATGCCTCGCGCTGCGTGCATACCGGGTAAACGCCGGCGCCGATCAGAGCCGGAATCGCCCGGTACAAGCTGAACTCGGTGGCCGCGCGGCGCGACAGCCCGGGAATCATCGCGCCAATGGTCGTGGCGCCGGACCGGCTCGTGCCCCGGATCAGCGCAATGCACTGGACCAGACCCACCCTGAGGGCGTCGAGCGGCGTCATGTGATCGACCGCTTCGACGCGCGCGCGGGGGCGGCGACCGGCAGGCGCCGCGCGAGCGACTGCGCCTCATCTCCGTCTGCCCCGGGCTGTGCACGCCACAGCGAAAAGAGGTCATAGCCGAGCTTCAGTGCGACCAGCAGCAGCACACCCAGCACGGGCGCTCCGTGTTCAATGATCAGGGCCCCGCCGGCGAGCAGCGAGACGTGCAGGACGATCATTCGGCCGTAAGGCGCCGCCATCAGGCTCCTCAACGGGGTCGGCGCCGTGCGGGTTGCTGCCGCCCACTGCGCGAACCTCACCGCGTGCACCGTCACGACGAGCGCCGCGATCGCCAGCCAGCGCCAGCGGTCGGCGAACAGGATCTTCAGGCCGGGTCCGAGCGGCTCGATGGAGCCGCTTTTCGTCGCCGGGTACCCCAGTTCGGGCAGGCCGAACAGCAGCAAAACCAAGAAACCGCTAGCGGCAGTGAACCCCCCGAAGTGCACCGTGAAGAATGCCGCCATCCGCGACGCTTCGGCTTTCCCCGCCCCGCCGATGCGCGCGCCGCTGACCCGCATGCGCAGCACATTGAACGCGCCGATGGCAACGTTATCGAACCAGAACACCACCATCACCGTGAACACGGACCAGCCCAGTCCCAGCACGCCCAAGGCGACGATCGCGGCGCTGGCGAGCGCCAGCGCCGCGTCGAGCCCGCGGCCCGACGTCGCCGGAGCGGCCCCGGGTTCCATCAGCGCGTCCAGTCGACCCAGCCGAGCCAGGCCGTCACCAGGATGACGCCGCCGAAGACGATGCGGTACCACCCGAACATCGTGAAGTCGTGCGTCGAGATGTAGCGGATCAGCCAGCGGATGCACAGCCACGCCGAGAGGAAGGCGAACACCAGGCCGACGCCGAACGCCGGCAGGTCGGCCACGACGAACGCCTCGCGCTGCTTCCACACCGAATAGACGCCGGCGCCGATCAGCGTCGGTATCGCCAGATAGAAACTGAACTCGGTGGCGGCCTTGCGCGACAGCCCGAGGATCATCGCGCCGATGATCGTGGCGCCGGAGCGGCTGGTGCCGGGTATCAGCGCAAGGCACTGCACGAGACCCACCTTGAGCGCGTCGAGCGGCGTCATGTCATCGACCGTTTCCACGCGCGCGTGGCGCTGGCCCAGCAGGTCGCGCTCGCCATAGAGCCGCTTGTGGCGCGCCTCGGCCCACAGGATCACGAAGCCGCCGACGACGAACGCGGCCGCGACCGGCACCGGGTGGAACAGATGCTCCTTGATGACCTTGCCGAGCGCGAGCCCGAAGACGACGGCCGGAATGAACGCCACCGTCACGTTGATGACGAAGCGCTGCGCTACCGCTTCCGAAGCGATGCCCGCCACCGCGGCCATCAGGCGCTGCCGGTACTCCCAGATCACCGCGAACATCGCGCCCGTCTGGATCGCGATCTCGAAGGTCGCCACATGCTGGCCGCGGAACTCGAGCAGCGAACTGGCGACGATCAGGTGCCCCGTCGAAGAGATCGGCAGGAACTCGGTGAGTCCCTCGACGATGCCGAGGATGGCCGCCTTGGCCAGGACGAGCAGGTCCAAGTGCGGACTCCGGAGCTATTTCGGTTCGAGGTCGACGCGCAGGCCGAACGTGTCGAGCGAGACGGTCGTCGGCTGGTAGATGACGCCGTCGCGATTGAGTTCCTCGGGCCGGAACTGCAGCAGCGGCAGCGTGCCCAGCGCGTCTCCGCCCTGGCCGATCTTCTTCGTGTCGATGTTGATGAACGGCACCGAGGGCAGCCGCACCTCCTCGATGCGCGTTTCGGCAAGATCGATGCCGTTGCGCTGCGCATTCAGCACCGGCGCGCCCGAGATCGCGAGTCGCAGCGACAGCGGAATGCCCATCGGTCCGTCGGCGAGCTTCGCGGTCCACGCCAGTTCCACCCGCTGCGCGGTGGTCTGGAAGCCGACCTCCGGACCGCTGATGTTGAGTCCTTCCATGCCCCTGAAGATCTTGCGCGGCTCGATCTCCTGGCGATCGATAAACGCGCGCTCGGCGATCTCGCCGCGGGTCAGCGTGATTGCCGGCGGTCCGAACGCCGTGCAGCCGGCAAGCACGGCGCAAGCGACGCCGAGCAGGAGTTTGCGTTCCATGGAGTCCCCGTGAGCAGCGCCGTCCCGCAGAAGGGGCCGTGGCGTTGCGGCGCGCAATGTTAGCGTGCGACGGCGTGCTCTCGTCGCGGCTCACGCGACCGGTTCCTCGATATCCGCTTCCGTGACGGTCATGTTCTGCCGCACGGTGGCATCGAGCGCTTCTGCCAGGCGCCGTGCCAGCATGCGGGCATTGGCGCCGTCGCCACCGCGTGCGGTGTGCGCCAGTGCGCTGACGAGGCCGGCTTCGGCGAGTGGCGCGAGCGGCAGCCAGATTTCCTTCAGTCGGTGCGCCTGCGCCCACAGGGCGCCGAGGTTGCCCTTGTCGGCGTTGTGGCGCAGCCGCGCCGCGGCGCGCGCGAACTCCGCGACCATGCGCGGGTCGGTGTCGTCGTCCGCGGCGGCCGTCGTGACACCGGCCAGCGCGCCCAGATCGATCGTCACGCGCGACAGATCCACGGCGTAGTGCATGCGGGCCTTGAACACCACGCCGCTGTCCGCCGTCCTGATGACTTCCGTCTCGACACCGGCCACGTCCACCGCGCGCTTGTCCGGGTTCGGTATCGCGCGCGTCTTCGAGCGGCCGCTCACCTTCGGCAGAACGATGACCGGTCGGCCCACATGCGTGCTCTCGTCGACCGTCATGCCGGTCGACGTGACGCTGACGACCAGTTCGATGCTGCGCTCGTCCTTCGACGTCGCCGAGAAGTGCACGATGATCTCGCCGATCGTGGAGTGCCGGATGACGCTGTCGATCAGTTCGGAGGCGACGCCGCGCAGCCGCGACGCATCGCCGATCAGGCCCATGCCCTGGACTTCGGTGTCCTCGTAGCGGAAGCCGAGCCCCTTGCGCTCGGCCTTGACCACCAGCTTGCGGATCACGTCGCCGCAGGCGTCCTCCAGCGTGAACGGGGTGCCGCCTTCCACCCGCGGCAGCACCAGCGCGTCGGGAGGCAGCGTGGCCGGCGCATCGCGGCCGGGGCGACGTGTCGCGAGTTCGCCGCGCAGGCGTGCCTGCAGACGATCAGCCTGCTCACGCACGCGCTTCAGGTCGGCGCGGGTCTGGCGATGCGCGGAGATGTCGCGCGCCGTGACGATCAGGCCCAGTTCTTCGCCGACGTGAAACTCGGCCACCGCCATTTCCACCGGAAACTGGCGCTGCCCGCAGTGCACGATCAGTTCCTGGCGACGACCGACCGACTTGCCGACTGCGATGTCCTGCATGAACGCGGCGTTGTCGAGCGCGCGGTGCGGCAGCGGAAACAGCAGGTCGGCGAGGTGTTTGCCGACGGCGTCGGCGGCGGTGATCTTGAACTGGCGCTCGGCGGCCGGGTTCAGGTCCTTGACGTGCCCCTTGCCGTCCAGCACGAACATCGAATCCAGCGTCGCGGCGAACATTGCCTGCCACGCCGTGGCCTGCTGGTCGAACTCGCGCCGCTCCTTGCTGATGCGCCGGGCGCTGTACAGCACCTCGTCCGACAACCGCTCCAGTTCGTGGTTGATCTTGCCGCGCGGTGTCTCGTCGCCATCGCGTCCATCGACGCTCGCCGCGAGATCCTTCAACCGCCGCAGCTTGATCGCGATGCCACGCGCACGCAGTTCGTAGACCATGAGCCCGAGAGCCAGCCCAAGGCTGAAGCCACTGATGGCGGTGAGCCAGGTGCGTTGGCGGTCGTCCGGCTGCAGACTGATGCCGCGCAACATCGCCGCCGCGTCGCCAGGCCAGGCGAGCAGGAGCACCGCCGCCGCAAGGAAGGCGAGCGCGAGGTGCGGGGCACAGCGGACTGCAAACGATCGGGACATGCTGCTCGCGGCGCCGGGCGTGAGGCCCGTGCCGTTGTCTGCATGCTGCCGCAGCAGGCCGCTTCCAGCCGCCCGATAAGGGCGGCGGCAGGGCGGCTATTCGTAGCGCAGCGCCTCGATCGGCAGCAGCCGCGACGCCTTGCGCGCCGGATAGAACCCGAAAAAGACACCGACTGCCGCCGAGAACCCGACTGCCAGCACGACCGCCTGCGGCGTGATGTCGGTGCGCCAGTTGGCGAACTCGCCCACCGCGAAGGACGCTGCCACGCCGAGCAGGATGCCGAGCGCGCCGCCGATCATCGACAGCGTCACGGCCTCGACGAGGAACTGCTTCAGGATGTCGTGCCCGCGAGCGCCCACTGCCATGCGCAAGCCGATCTCGCGCGTGCGCTCGGTCACGCTGACCAGCATGATGTTCATGATGCCGATGCCGCCGACCAGCAGCGACACCGAGGCCACCGCGCCCAGCAGCAGCGTCAGCACGCGGCTCGCGGCTTCCTGCGCCTGCAGGATCTCCGTCAGGTTGCGGATCGTGAACGGGTCATCGCCGCCCGGTTGCACCTTCATGCGCTGGCGCAGCAATTCCTTGATCTTCTCCTCGATCGCCTTCATGTCGGCGCCGTCCGCGGTCTTCACCGAGATCGTGCCGACGCGCCGCTGCTTGCCCTGGGTCTGGCCGAGGACGCGATTGCGCGCGGTGGAAATCGGCATCAGGATGATGTCGTCCTGGTCCTGACCGAGCGCGTTCTGCCCCTTGCGTGCCAGCACACCGATGATCGTCAGCGGCACCTTGCGCACGCGGATCACCTGGTCGACCGGATCGGCATCGCCGAAGAGTTGCTGCGCCGTGGTGAGCCCGATCAGCGCCACCTTGCCCGAGCTGCTGAGCTCGTTGGGCTCGAACAGCCGCCCGGAGGCCAGCGGCCAGTCCCGCGCGATCAGGTAATCGTTGTTGGTACCGAAGAATTGCGTGGACCAGTTCAGGTTGCCGGAGACCACCTGTCCCGAGCCGCGCAGTGCCGGCGCGGCAACAACCACACCTTCCACTTCGAGCGCGATCGCCTGCGCGTCCTCCTCGGTCAGCGTCTGCGCCGCGCCGGTGCCGAGCCGCACGCCACTCGCTGTCGTCGACCCCGGGATGACCAGCATCAGGTTGGAACCGAGGTTCTTCAGCTGCTCGCGGACGCGCTCCTGCGCACCGCCGCCGATGGCCAGCATCGCGATGACCGCGGCCACGCCGATGATCATGCCGAGCATCGTCAGCGACGACCGCAGCTTGTTCACGCGCAGTGCCTTCAGGGCCACGCGCAGCACCATCATCGCGTTCATGGTTGCGTGCTCATGCCGCCTCAGCCACCCGATCGAGCTTCGCGAGTTCGTCGTGCGCCGAGCGCGGCGTCTGCCGGTCGTCGCTGACCACCTTGCCGTCGCGGAAGTGCACGACACGCGAGGCGAACGCGGCGATGTCGTTCTCGTGCGTGACCACGACGATCGTCATGCCGCCGGCATTGAGCTGCTGCAGCAGCGCCATGATCTCGACGCTGGTGCGCGAATCGAGCGCGCCGGTCGGCTCGTCCGCCAGGATCAGCGACGGGTCGTTGACCAGCGCGCGCGCAATGGCCACGCGCTGCTGCTGTCCGCCGGAAAGCTGCGACGGCTGGTGATCGACGCGATCGCCCAGGCCCACGAGTTCGAGCTTGCCGCGCGCGCGCTCGTGCCGTTCCTTGATCGGCACGTTGGCGTACATCAGCGGCAGTTCGACGTTCTCGAGCGCACTGGTGCGCGGCAGCAGGTTGAACTGCTGGAACACGAAGCCGATGCGACGATTGCGCACCGTGGCCAGCGCATCGGAATCCATGGCCGCGACATCTTCACCCGCGAGGAAGTAACCGCCGGAGCTCGGCCGGTCCAGGCAGCCGATCATGTTCATGAAAGTCGACTTGCCCGAGCCCGACGGGCCCATCACCGCGACGAACTCGCCCGCGTCGATCGACAGGCTCACGCCCGCGAGCGCATGCACGACCATGTCACCGAGCGTGTAGTCCTTGCGCAGGTCGCGGGTTTCGATCAGCACGACGTGACTCTCTTGCGCGCGATTATTAGAAGAACATCCGTGGCGGCGCACCCCTCTGCGCCGGAGCCGCCCCGGTGCCGCCCTGCTGCCCGACGATCACTTCGAGGCCTTCGGTGACGCCGTCGCCGCTGACCTCGGTCATCGTGCCGTCCGACAGCCCGACGCGCACATCAATACCGCGCGGCTTGCCATCGTCGAGCACCCACACACGGCCGCGCGTGGTCTGGCCGCCGCCGGCCCGCCCCGCAAACTCCGCGGCGATCTCTGCAAAGCGCGCCTTCTGCTCGGGCTTCAGCGTGTCTTCGATCTTCGCGCGCAGTTCGGCGCGGATCGCGCCACTCGCCTTCGCACGCGCGTCCTCCGGCAGATCGCGCAGCCCCATGAACTTGTTGCGGCTCTCCGCGAAGATCGGCTCGAGCCGCTGCTGCTGCTCGGCATCGAGCTTGAGTTCGTTCACCAGGCGCTCGCGGAACTGGGTCATCGCGCCGCCACCGGCCGCACCCGCGCTCGCACCTGACTTGTCGCTGACGCTGGTCGCGCCCTTGGCCGCATCGTTGGTCACGGCCGTTCCCGCCGGACGAAAGCGCAACGCGCCGTTGGGCGCCTTGAGCACCGACTCGCGCGTGTCGGTGACGATGCGCACGTTGGCCGTCATGCCCGGCAGCAGTTCGCCGCGCTCGTTGTTGGCCGAGACGATCGCAATATAAGTAACGACGTTCTGCACGTTCTGCGGCGCCTTGCGCACGCTCTTCACGTCGCCGTTGAAGGTGCGGCCGGGAAACGCGTCCACCGTGAAGCTGGCGCGCTGGCCGATGCGGATGCGCCCGACGTCGGCCTCGTCGATCGAGGTATCGACCTGCATGTCGCGCAGGTCCTTGGCAATGATGAAGAGCTCCGGCGCCTGCAGGCTCGCGGCCACCGTCTGGCCGACATCCACGCTGCGCTTGATGACGACGCCATCGACCGGTGCGCGGATCTCGGTGCGACCGAGATCGATGCGCGAGGTGGCGACCTGGGCCTCGCGCTGCTGCACCACCGCCTGCGCGGTGCGCACTTCCGCCGCAGCCAGGTCGTAGGTGGACTGCACGCGGTCCAGTTCGGCCGGCGACGTGAACTTGCGCTCGACCAGCTCCTTGGTACGCGCGAGATCGCGCTGCGTGTTGGCGAGCGAAACACGGGCGCGGTTGAGTGACGAGCGCGCGGCTTCCAGATCCGCCTCCGCCTGGCGCACGCGGTACTGGAAGGTTTCCGGGTCGATGCGCGCGATCAGCTGCCCCTGCTTGACCGGCGAGTTGAAGTCGACGAACAGTTCCTTGATCTGTCCCGAGACCTGTGTGCCGACCTGCACCGACGTCACCGGGTTCAGTGTCCCCGTGGATGCGACGGCCGCGGTCAGCGGGCCACGCTCGATCTTCGCCAGGCGGTACTTCGGTGCTTCGGCAGCCCCGCGCGAGAACCACCACACACCCAGGCCGAGCACGGCGGCCAGCAGGAGCAACGCCGCCCAGAGTCGAGAGTTCTTCAGCACACCACTTTCCCGGCAGGAGCAAGACCGAGGATTCTACGCAGCCTGCATGGGCAACCCGCCCACCGTCACACCCGGTTACAAGGTGGCAACCCTAGGAAATCTAAGGAAAAGTTGTCGCGCCGGTCAGGCGGAGGGAGTGCGGCTTTCCAGCTGCAACACGCGCTCGCGCAGCGCCTCGAGTTCGGCGCGCAGGTCCGCGATTTCTGTTCGCCAGTCCGCGGAGGAAGGGGCAGCCTCGTGATCGCCGCTGCGTTCCGCCGGCGACATCACAGGCAGCGGCGATAGGAGATGTACCCAGCGCGGTTCCCGCGAACCGGGGGCGCGCGGCAGGAGTTTCACGAGGGGGCCGCCTGCCTCCTCGGCCCGCGTGGAAAGCTGCTCCAGGAACCCTTCGACCGAGCTGACATCGGCAAAGCGATGCAGCCGCTCACTGGCGGCACGCAACTCCGCCGCCGTCTGCGGACCACGCAGCCACAACGTCGCCAGCAACGCGACCGCTTCAGAAGAAATGCGCAGCACGCGGCCGACGTTCTGCGAATAGCGCATCACGCGCGAGCCGCTCGATTCGATCACGAACATCAGCGGCTTCAGCCGATCGATTGCCGCCTGCACTTCTGTTTCCTTCGCGTTCATCAGCGGGTCGCGGTTGTTCTTCTGGTTGCAGCCGGACGTGAGCGCGTTGAGCGACAGCGGATAGATGTCCGGCACGGTGTGCTCCTTCTCTACGAGCACGCCGAGGACGCGGGTCTCCAGTGGTGACAGCACAGGGTTCATCGTGGGCATCGGTGTAAGGAATTCCGACGATTGTCGCTCAGTGGCGAGGGGTCCATTCGTTTGAATTTGGTCGCAGTCCCGCTATGAAAGAAGCGAGAAGTTCAGCCTGCCAGCAGTTCCGTTCGGCGGGCATTGCCTTTACAAAAATGATGGATGTCAAGCTCGCGCCTTGCGAGGTACCCATTTGGACCATAGGAATCGTCCTATCGCCCGCCTAGAGTCCGCTTCACCAAATGGGGGATGCGCCGGGGTCGGCTGCATCTCAGAGATGTGCAACTCCTTCACCTTCACTGCACTGCAGGATTTCCGGACGGATGGCGCGCGAACGATCGCGCGCCATCCACCCGGCGGGCGGTCCCGATTGCGGCTGCGCTGAAACGAGGAGGCTGGAACGCCAGCCGCCGACGCGAGTTTTTCGGGCGTTAGCGTCCGTAGCGCCCCGTGAAAGTCGCCTTGCCCAGCGCATTGGCGTTCAGCATGTAGCCCACCAGCGCTCCGGAGGAATCGGGGCCGAGGTCAAGTTTGTCGACCTTCAGCGCGAACACCGTGAAGATGTAGCGGTGCGGCTTCTTGAGGCTCGGACCCTTGGGTGGGCAGGGGCCGCCATAACCCGGGCTGCCGAAGTCAGTCCGGCTCTGCACCGCGCCGGCCGGCAGCCGCGCACCGCCGGCGTCGCCGACGCCCTGATCGAGCTTCGTCGTCGATGCCGGGAGGTTGAACACCACCCAATGCCACCAGCCGCTGCCGGTGGGTGCATCCGGGTCGTACACCGTGACGGCAAAGCTCTTGGTGCCTGCCGGTGCGCCGCTCCACTCGAGAGCCGGCGACACGTTGCCACCCTCGCAGCCGAAGCCCTTGTAGACATGCTTGTCGGCGATCTTCGCGTTCGGCGCGATGTCGGCGCTCTTCAGCACGAACTTGTCGGCGGCGACCGCGGCCTGCGCAGAGGCAGCGATCAGGCCCACAACCAGCCAGGAAGAAAACTTCATCGGGTTCTCCTTTGTTATTGAGACTCAGGCGCGCTGGTAGACCTCGGCGCCCTTCTTCACGAACTCGACCGACTTCTCCTCCATGCCCTTGGCGAGCGCAATTTCGGCGCTGACGCCCACTTTCTCCGCATAGTCGCGCACGTCCTGCGTGATCTTCATGCTGCAGAAGTGCGGGCCGCACATCGAGCAGAAGTGCGCGGTCTTCATCGCGTCCTTCGGCAGCGTCTCGTCGTGGAAGTCCTTGGCGGTGTCCGGGTCGAGTCCCAGATTGAACTGGTCTTCCCAGCGGAACTCGAAGCGCGCCTTCGACAGCGCGTTGTCGCGCAGCTGCGCGCCGGGGTGGCCCTTCGCGAGATCGGCCGCGTGCGCGGCGATCTTGTAGGCCATGATGCCGTCCTTGACGTCCTTCTTGTTCGGCAGGCCGAGGTGCTCCTTCGGTGTCACGTAGCAGAGCATCGCGGTGCCGTACCAGCCGATCATCGCCGCGCCGATCGCGCTGGTGATGTGGTCGTAGCCCGGCGCGATGTCGGTCGTCAGTGGGCCCAGCGTGTAGAACGGCGCCTCGTGGCACAGGCGCAGCTGCTCGTCCATGTTGTGCTTGATCATGTGCATCGGCACATGGCCCGGCCCTTCGATCATCACCTGAACGTCGTGCTTCCACGCGACCTGCGTCAGTTCGCCGAGCGTGGCCAACTCGGCCATCTGTGCCTCGTCGTTGGCGTCGTAGATCGAGCCCGGACGAAGACCGTCGCCGAGTGAGAAGGCGACGTCGTAGGACTTCATCAGTTCGCACATCTCCTCGAAGTGCGTGTACAGGAAGCTCTCCTTGTGATGCGACAGGCACCACTTGGCCATGATCGAGCCGCCGCGCGACACGATGCCGGTCATGCGCTTCGCCGTCATCGGGATGTACGGCAGCCGCACGCCGGCGTGGATCGTGAAGTAATCGACGCCCTGCTCGGCCTGCTCGATCAGCGTGTCGCGGAAGATCTCCCACGTCAGCTCCTCGGCCTTGCCGTCGACCTTCTCCAGCGCCTGGTAGATCGGCACCGTGCCGATCGGCACCGGTGAGTTGCGCAGGATCCATTCGCGTGTCTCGTGGATGTGCTTGCCGGTGGAAAGGTCCATCACGGTGTCCGCACCCCAGCGGATCGCCCACGTCATCTTCTCGACTTCCTCGCCAATTGAACTCGTCACCGCCGAGTTACCGATATTGGCGTTGATCTTCACGAGGAAGTTGCGGCCGATGATCATCGGCTCGGTTTCCGGGTGATTGATGTTCGCCGGGATGATCGCGCGGCCGCGCGCCACTTCGTCACGCACGAACTCGGGTGTGATCAGCTTCGGCAGGCTGGCGCCGAAGCTCATCCCCGGGTGCTGGCGTTGCAGCATCTCCGCGAACTGCTCGGCGCGCTGGTTCTCGCGGATCGCGATGTACTCCATCTCCGGCGTCAAGATGCCGCGACGCGCGTAGTGCATCTGCGTGACGTTCGCTCCCGCACGGGCGCGTCGCGGGCTGCGGTGCAGGTTGAAGCGCAGTTCGGCCAGTTTGGGATCGATGAGGCGCTCGACGCCGAAGCGTGAGCTGGGGCCGCCGAGGTCCTCCGTGTCGCCGCGCTCGGCGATCCAGCCGGCGCGCAGCGACTCGAGTCCTGAGCGGATGTCGATCTTCACGGTCGGGTCGGTGTACGGCCCGGAGGTGTCGTAGACAGTGAGCGGCGGGTTCTTCTCGATGCCCGAAGCCGTCGGCGTGTCACTTTGCGTGATCTCGCGCATCGGCACGCGGATATCGGGGCGCGAACCCTGCACGTAGACCTTGCGCGATTTGGGCAGCGGCTTGACTGCGGCCTCGTCGACCTGTGCCGTGGCTGCGATGAACTTGGGATTGGCGCTCATGCTGTACTCCTCGATGGGAGGGAACGGCGCCTGAGGCCGCGTTTCCCTCCGCCGGTATGAACCGGATCAGGTTCCGGGGACTCTCTCAACCGCCGCGTTCGGCGGTACCCCCAACGCACGGCCGACGATACACCAACGAGGCTCTCCATCCGGTACCTCGTTCGTCACCACCAGGGACTCTGCTCCGCCCTCTTGCGTGAGTTTCCGTGCCGCGCCGCGTCGACAGTTGTCGCGCTTCAACTTTCGCGCCGATGCCACCACTCCCTGAACTCAGCGCAGCGCAGGTGGTCATCGAACGTCGCCGCGAGCACGCCGTCGAGCTCGACGGAGACGCCCGAAGGCACCCGCTCGAACGTCGCGTGCCATTGTGCGTAGCCCGTCCTGCCGGCCAAGGAAACGGCTGTCGCCTCGAAGCGCACATGGGTCTGCGCGTTCTTGGCACCTTCGGTCCAGTACTGACGGATGGCGGCTGCACCGACCATCGGGGCGTCGAATGGCGTCTCGTAGTACGCGGCGGTGGGCGAGAACAACTCCACCACCGCGTCCGGGTCGCCCGCGACCCACGCGTCGCCATACCGCTCAAGCCACTGCTCGAAAGCCTGAAGTGTCATCGCGGTCATCTGCACCCCCGAAAGGTTCGCAACGTGACGCGTCGGCTCACTGCTTCTGGCCGAGCCCCAGGTAGCTCTCGATCACGCGCGGGTCGTTCGCCAGCGCGCTCGCCGGCCCGTCCAGCACGGACTCGCCGGTTTCCAGCACGTAGGCGTAATCGGCAATCTGCAGCGCGGCGCGGGCGTTCTGCTCGACCAGCAGGATCGACACACCGCGGCGCTTCAACTCGACGATGATGTGGAAGATCTCGCGCACGATCCGTGGCGCCAAACCGAGTGAAGGCTCGTCGAGCATCAGCAGTCTGGGCTTGGCCATCAGTGCCCGGCCGACGGCAAGCATCTGCCGCTCGCCGCCGGAGAGCGTGCCGGCGAGCTGCGTGTGGCGCTCCTGCAGCCGCGGGAACAGGGTGTAGACCTCGCTCATGGTCTGCGGGTGATCGCGTTGGCCGGAGCGGTAGCGCTGGAACGCCCCCAGAAGCAGGTTGTCCTCGACCGTCATCTCGCCAAAGAGCTCGCGCTTTTCCGGCACCAGCGTCATGCCGCGCGCCACCATCGACTCGACCGATGGTCTCGCCTCGACCATGCCGCCGAAGCGCACGACACCGCGCGCCGTACCGTTGGAGGGCAAGGCACCCATGATCGCGGCCAGCAGCGTTGTCTTGCCTGCCCCGTTGGGGCCGATCACCGTGACGATCTGGCCGGCACCGACGTCGAGGTTGGCGTTCGATACCGCCTCGACCTTGCCGTAGGCCACCGACAGGTCGCGCACTTCGAGGACGCGGTCGCCTGGCGCGGCGGTCATGCCGCCTCCTTCTCGTCGATGCCGCCGAGGTAGGCTTCGAGCACGCGCGCATCGCGCTGCACCTGCTCCGGCAGGCCCTCGGCAATCTTCTGCCCGAAGTCCATGACGTAGACGCGGTCGACCAGCCCCATGACGAAGTCCATATCGTGCTCGACCAGCAGGATCGACAGGCCTTCGCCCTTCAGCTTGCGCAGCAGATCGGCGAGCGCGCGTTTCTCCAGGTAGCGCAGGCCGGCCGCAGGTTCATCGAGCAGCAGCAGGCACGGGTCAGTACACAACGCACGGGCGATCTCGAGGATGCGCTGCTTGCCGAGCGGCAGTGACCCCGCGGCGTCGAACATGTGATCGGCGAGTCCGACGCGCTCGATCTGCCGCGCCGCCTCGGCCAGCAGGCGCGCTTCGTTTTTGCGGTCGAGCCGCCACGCGCCGCCAAAAACTCCGGCCAGCAGCCCCGGGTACTCGCGGCGGTGCGCCCCGATCGCAACGTTGTCGACGACCGTCATCTGCGGCAGCAGGCGTACGTGCTGGAACGTGCGCGACAGCCCCAGCTTCGCGATCTCTCGTGACGAGCGGCCGGCGACGTCCCAGCCCCGGAAACGAAAGCTGCCCGCCGTCGCCTCGAGCACGCCGGAAATGAGATTGAACATCGTGCTCTTGCCGGCGCCATTGGGCCCGATCAGCGCGACGATCTCGCCCGCTTTCACCTGCAGGTCCATGGCGTTCACCGCCACCAGCCCGCCGAAACGCTTGGTGGCTCCCTGCACGTCGAGCAGCACTTCATCCCTGGGCGGCAGGGGCTTGCGTGCGAGCGGCGGCACCTCGGGTGCGATCACGCGCCGCGCCTGGCGCAGCGGAAAGCGCCGGGCGATGACCGGCCACAGCCCGTCGGGCGCGCGCTGCAGGATCACGATCATCAGGATGCCGAAGACGATGACCTCGAAGTTCCCGGCCTGCCCGACGATCTGCGGCAGCAGGTCCTGCAGCCACGTCTTCGAAATCGTGATCACCGCCGCGCCGAGCAGGGCCCCCCAGACGTAGCCCGCGCCGCCGATCACCGCCATGAACAGGTACTCGATGCCCACCGGCAGCGAAAACGGCGTCGGGTTCACGAAGCGCTGCATGTGGGCGTAGAGCCAGCCGGACGAGGAGGCCATCAGCGCCGCCAGCACAAACGCCACCATGCGGGAGTTCGACGTGTTCACGCCCATCGACTCGGCCATCACCATGCCTCCCTTGAGCGCGCGGATCGCGCGACCTTCGCGCGAGTCGAGCAGATTGCGCGTCGTGAAGATGCCAGCCAGCAGGAAGGCCCAGATCAGGTAGTAGATCTCGCGTCCGCTCTGCAGTGTCCAGCCGAAGATGGAGATCGCCGGCACGCCGGACAGGCCCGTATGGCCGCCGAGCGTCTCGGACGTGCCGAAGAGAAACGCCAGGCTGATGCCCCAGGCGATCGTGCCCAGTGGCAGGTAGTGCCCCGAAAGCCTTAGCGTCAGCATTCCGAGGATGGCCGCTACCGCGAGCGTCAGCGCGAATCCGGCAAGCAGTGCCAGCCAGGGCGATGCGCCGAGCCAGGCCAGCCACGACGGAAGCGCCGTGGTTGTCGACAGCACCGCGGTGGCATAGGCACCCAGGCCGACGAAGGCGGCCTGGCCGAACGAGGTCAGCCCACCGACGCCGGTCAGCAGCACCAGGCCCAGCGCGACCAGCGCATACAGTCCGATGTAGTTGGCCAGCGTGACCGAGAACTCCGGCAGCACCAGCGGCGCCAGCGCAACCGCGACGAGAAACACCGCGACCAGCCAGGAGGAGCGCACGCCGTGCTTCACTCTTCCTCCTCGACGTGATGCGCGCGGAGCGATCGCCACAGCAGCACCGGGATGATCAGCGTGAACACGATCACTTCTTTGTAGGCGCTCGCCCAGAACGACGAAAACGCCTCCAGCAGGCCGACGAGCAATGCACCGGCCGCCGCGATCGGGTAGCTCGCCAGGCCACCGATGATGGCGCCGACGAAGCCCTTCAGCCCCATCAGGAAGCCCGTGTCGTAATAGATGGTCGTGATCGGTGCGATCAGGATGCCGGAGAACGCGCCGATCAGCGCGCACAGGAAGAACGACAGGCGGCCGGCGAACTCGGTCGGGATTCCCATCAGCTTGGCGCCACGGCGGTTCACGGCGGTGGCGCGCAGCGCCTTGCCATAGACGGTGCGCTCGAACAGGAAATACAGCAGCGCAATCAATCCGAGCGAGCAACCGATGACCCACAGCGACTGCGCGCTGGCGCTCAACGCGCCGAACTGCAGGTTGCCCTCGCTGAAGGGCGGCGTGCGCGAGCCTTCGGCGCCGAACATCAGCAGCCCCAGGCCCAGCATCACCACATGTACCGCCACCGAGACGATCAGCAGGTTCAGCACCGGCGCCTCGGCGATCGGCTGATACGCCAGCCGGTACACCATCGGACCCAGCGGAACGACGATCGCCAGCGCCAGCAGGATCTGCAGCGGCATCGGCCAGTCGGTTGCCGGCATGGCCGAGAGCAATGCCCACAAGCCGAGCGGGTAGGCCAGGTTCCACAGTGCGACCCAGCCAAAGCGCCGCCACTGCCGGGTGCGGAATGCGCCGACGAGTTCGATCAGGGCGACCAGCGCGCCGGCGGTCATCAGCAGCCACACGGTCCCCGGCAGACGCCCGGCCTGCACCGCGACCAGCGTCAATGCCCCATACGCAACGAACTCGCCCTGCGGGATGAAGATCACCCGCGTCACCGCGAATGCGAGCACCAGCGCCAGCGCCAGCAGTGCGTAGATGGCACCGTTGGTGATGCCGTCCTGCGCCAGCAGCAGAGCGATGTCGAAGGTCATTGGTGAGGGAGTCTAAGCACTCAAGCTGGGTTGTAGCGTTGCACGCTGTGTTATCTGCCTTCCACTTTGCGCTTCAGGGCCGCGCGGCCCGTTACTTTCTTTGTCTTGGCAAAGAAAGTAACCGAAGAAAGCCGCGCCTTCGAAGGCATCCAACAGCATCGCGTTTGGCGGCGCTGGCACGTCGACGGGGGTCAATCCGCTCGGGGACGCCGCAGCGGTGCGGGGCGGCAGCGGAGCCGTGCCGGGCGCGCTGTCTGAGCGACCGCAGGGAGCGAGTTTCGCGCACGGCCCGCTGACGCCCTGCAGCGCAAGGGAAGCCGCAGGCCGGCCTCGTGCGGTCGCCTTTCTTTGCCTACTTTCTTTGGCGAAGCAAAGAAAGTAGGCGGCCCCGCGCCGTGAGCGGTCGGCCCTGGGACGAAGGCTACCTAGCCGTGCAGCGAACGTCGTCCGCTACTTCTGCAACTCCCACGTCCCGTTCTTGACCATCACCATGACCGCGGCGCGCTGGTCGAGGCCAAGGTGATCATTCGGGGTCATGTTGAAGATGCCGTGCGCTCCCGGGGTGTTCTTCACGCCTTCGAGCGCGTTGCGCAGCGCGACCTTGAACTCCTTGGTGCCGGGCTGCGCGGTCTTCAGCGCCACCGGGATGGCGGCCTGCAGAAGCACGCCCGTGTCCCACGCGTGCGCACCGAAGGTCGACGTGCTGCCCTTGCCGTGCGCCTTCTCGTAAGCGTCAACATAGGCCATCGCCGATTTCTTCACCGGATGATCGGCCGGGAGCTGCGCGGCGACCAGCACTGGCCCCGCCGGCAGCAGCGTGCCTTCGCAGTCCTTGCCGCAGACGCGCAGGAAGTCGTTGTTTGCGACGCCGTGCGTCTGGTAGATCTTGCCGGTGTAGCCGCGCTCCTTCAGCGTCTTCTGCGGCAACGCGGCCGGCGTGCCGGACCCGGCGATCAGGATCGCGTCGGGTTTGGCGACCGAGAGCTTGAGGATCTGCCCGGTCACGGACGAATCGGCGCGGTTGTACCGCTCGCTGCCGACGATCTTCAGCCCGCGCGTTTCGGCGATCTTGCTGAACTCGTTCCACCAGCCTTCGCCATAGGCGTCGGCGAAACCGATGAAGCCGACGGTCTTCACGCCGCGCTTGATCATGTCGGCGACGATGACCAGTGCCATCTGCTGGTCATTCTGCGGGGTCTTGAAGACCCAGCGACGCTTGGCATCGACCGGTTCGACGATGCGGCTGGAGGCTGCCATCGCAACCATCGGCGTCTCGGCCTCGGATACGACGTCGATCATTGCCAGCGAGTTGGGCGTGATCGTCGAGCCGACGACGACATCGACCTTGTCCTCGGTGATCAGCTTGCGCGTGTTCTTGACCGCAGTCGTCGTGTCCGATGCATCGTCGAGCACGATGTACTGCACCTTCCTGCCGCCGATGGTCTGCGGCATCAGCGCGAAGGTGTTGCGCTCCGGTATGCCGAGCGACGCGGCCGGGCCGGTCGCCGACACGGTCACGCCGACCTTGATGTCCTGCGCGAGGACCGCGCCGGCGCTCACGGCAGCCAGCACGGCCGCCAACAGCTTGGTGGTGAAGTTCATGTGTCTCCTTTTGTTGATGCAATGGCGGCGCCGGGAAGGCCGCTACCGGTCCGAAGTGGTGGGGAAGCGAATAAGAACAAATTCAAACCCTTTCAACAAGCAGGGCGATCCCCTGCCCGACGCCGATGCACATCGTGGCAACCGCGTAGCGACCGCCGGTGGCCACTAGCTGGCGCGCCGCCGTCAGCACGATCCGCGCGCCCGACGCACCGAGAGGGTGGCCAAGCGCAATCGCACCACCGTTCGGGTTGACGTGCGCCGCGTCGTCGGCCAAGCCAAGCTGGCGCGTCACGGCCAGTGCCTGCGCGGCAAACGCCTCGTTGAGTTCGAACACCTGCACGTCCGCGACCTTGAGGCCGTGCCGTTCCAGCAGCTTCTTCGTCGCCGGTGCCGGCCCGATCCCCATGATGCGGGGCGGCACACCTGCGGTGGCCGCGCCGACGATGCGCACCATCGGCTTCAGTCCGTGCCGTGCCGCGGCCCGCTCGCTGGCCAGCAACAGCGCCACCGCACCGTCATTGATGCCCGATGCATTGCCGGCGGTGACCGAGCCGTCGGGTTTCACCACACCCTTCAGCTTCGCCAGCGCCTCCAGCGTCGTCTCGCGCGGATGCTCATCTTCGCTGACGACGGTGTCGCCCTTGCGCCCGGGAATCGTGACCGGAACGATCTCGCCGGCGAAGAAACCGCGCGTCTTCGCCGCGGCATAGCGCTGCTGCGATCGCAGTGCGAACGCATCCTGGTCGGCGCGCGCAATCGCGAAGTCGACCGCGACGTTCTCGGCGGTCTCGGGCATCGAATCGATGCCGAACTGCTGCTTGAACACCGGGTTCACAAAGCGCCAGCCGAGCGTCGTGTCGTACACCGCGTTGGTGCGCGCGAACGCCGAGTCGGCCTTCGGCATCACAAAGGGCGCGCGCGTCATGCCTTCGACGCCACCGGCCACCATCAACTCGGCTTCACCGGCGCGAATCGCCCGCGCACACAGCGCAACCGCATCCATGCTCGAGCCGCACAGGCGATTGATGGTCGCCGCGGGCACAGTCTCGGGCAGTCCCGCGAGCAGCACGGCCATGCGCGCCACGTTGCGGTTGTCCTCGCCGGCCTGGTTGGCACAGCCGTAATAGACGTCGTCGAGCGCTGCCCAGTCGACACCGGCGTTGCGCGCGACCAGTGCCTTCAGCGGACGCGCCGCGAGGTCGTCGGTGCGGACCGCGGCGAGCGCGCCGCCGTAACGGCCGATCGGCGTGCGGATGCCGTCACACAGGAAGACGTCAGTCATTGGACCACCCTCGCGCCACGCGCTCGGGATTCGCCCTTGGGGCGGCCCGGCGTGCTCATGCGCTCGCTTTCAGGTTCGATGCGGTGCGGGTTCGCGGCCGCCGCGCGGGCTGCGCCGGCCGTAGCGGTGGACGCACGCGCCCGAGGCCACCGATGAAGAGATCCGCCACGACGGGCGCGAGGTCCTCGTGACTGAGCGTGCCACTGGCGCGCAGCCAGGTGAAGGTCCAGTTCATCATGCCGAACAGGATCATCGCCAACGGCCGGTGCCAGCTTTCGCCCGCGGCTGGAGACAGCCGCGCGATCGCGTCAGCGAAGCCCGCGACGACGTCGCGCTGGCGCGCCACGACCCTGACCCGGTGCGCGCGTGACAGGTACTTCACGTCCTGCACCAGCACGCGATGGCGTGCGGCCGAGTTCTCGTACTCCGTCATGAAGCGCGCAATCAGCCGGCGCAGATGGGCGGCGGCGGGCAGACGCTCGCCCTGCACATCATCCACCAGCGCCTGCAGGCGCTCGACATAGCTGACGGAAATGTCGAACAGCAGGTCTTCCTTGTCGCGGTAGTAGTGGTAGAGCAGCGCCTTGGAGATACCGCAGGCGGCGGCAATGTCCGCAATCGACGCGGAGGCGTAACCCTTGTCGGCAAAGAGCCGCGCCGCCGCATCGCGGATCGCACCGCGCTGCACGTCGAAGCTTGCTGCCTTCGGCCTGGCCATCGTCGGGCCCTATCGCTCGTCGTAGGAAATGAGCACCCGTTCGGTGAGCGGGTACGACTGGCAGGTCAGCACGTAGCCCGCGGCGACTTCGTGCGGCTCGAGGGCATAGTTCTTGGCCATCTTCACCTGGCCTTCGAGCAGCTTGCCGCGGCAGGTGCTGCACATGCCGCCCTTGCACGAGTACGGCAGGTCGAGCCCGGCCGCGCGGCCCGCCTCGAGGATCGAATGCTGGCCGCGATGGAAGTCGACCTCGCGCTTCACGCCGTCGATGATCAGCGTGAGCCTGGCCTCGGCGGCTTCGGCGTCGTCGATCGGAGCGGTCGCCGCGCCCGGCACGCCGAAGCGCTCCACGTGCACGTGTTCCCGCTTCACCCCGGCAGCGAGCAGCGCCTGCTCGACCTCATCGATCATCGACGCCGGCCCGCAGACGAAGGCCTCGTCGATCGTGTCGGCCGGAATCAGCGTCGACAGGAACTGCCCGACCTTGGCCGCGTCGATGCGGCCATTGAAAAGATCGACGTCCTGTTCCTCGCGCGAGAAGACGTTGAAGAGCCGGAAGCGCGTCAGGTAGCGGTCCTTCAGGTCCTCGAGCGCCTCGTGGAACATGACGCTCGACTGCCGCCGGTTGCCATACACCAGAGTGAAATGCGAGCGCGGCTCGCGTGCAAGCGTCGTGCGAATCAGCGAGAGCACCGGCGTGATGCCACTGCCCGAGGAAAACGCGACGTAATGCTTCTCGTGCCCGGCGGCCAGCGGCGTAAAGAAGCGGCCCTCCGGCGTCATCACGTCGATCGCGTCACCTGGCTTGAGCGACTCGTTCACCCAGACCGAGAAGCGACCGCCCGGCACCTTCTTGACGGCGACCCGCAGTTCGCCGTCATCACAGCCCGAGCACACGGAGTACGAGCGCCGCAGTTCCTCGCCGTCAAGCGTGGCGCGCAACGCGACATGCTGGCCCTGCACGAAGCCGTAGTCGTTCGCCACGTCTGCGGGAAGCTCGAATTTCAGGCTGACGCAGTCAGGCGTTTCGCGCCGCACTTCTGCGACTCGAAGTTCGTGGAATCGAGGTGTCATTTCAAAGCGGCTTGAAGTATTCGAACGGTTCGCGACAGGCCCGGCAGCGGTACAGCGCCTTGCACGCGGTGGCGCCGAACTGCGACAGGCGCTCGGTGTCAGCGCTGCCGCAGCGCGGACAGTCCACGCGCGGAATGAACGTGAGCGGTTGTGCGTTGCCCGCATCCCGCCCCACCGGGGGCGCAATGCCGTAGGCGCGCAGCTTTTCCTGGGCCGCGGGCTCGATCCAGTCGGTCGTCCACGCCGGTGCCAGGCGTGTCGTCACCCGCACCTGAGTCGCGCCGGCGGCGGTGAGTGCCTCGCGGATCGAACGCTCGATGACCTCGGTGGCCGGGCAGCCCGAATACGTCGGCGTCACTACGACGTCCACGATGTTGTCGGCAGCCTGCACGTCACGCACGATGCCGAGTTCGGTCACCGAGATCACCGGGATCTCGGGATCGGGGACGCGATTCAGGATGTCCCAGGCCTGCGTGGCGGTCAGTGTCGACATGCCGCTACCAGGTGCCGCCCGGATAAGTGCGCTGCAGATACTGCAGCTCCGTCAGCAGGTGCCCCATGGACTCCGTGTGCTGGCCCTGCTTGCCCCGCGACAGGAACGGCGTGCGCGCCGGCACCGCCAGCGTCGCGACTTCAAGCACTGGCCGGACGACCGCCTCCCATGTCGATTCCAGCGTTGCCCAGACGGGACCCACGCCCGCAGCTTCGACCGACGCATCCTCCGCGGTCGTACTGAAGAATTCCGCGGTGTACGGCCAGAGGTAGTCCAGTGCCTTCTGCATGCGCGCATGCGACTCATCGGTGCCGTCGCCGAGGCGCACGGTCCAGTCCGCCGCATGCTGCAGGTGATAGCGCGTCTCCTTCATGGCCTTGCCCGCAATCGCGGCCAGCTCGGTATCGGTCGACGAAGCAAGCTTCTGCCACAGCTCGCGCTGCCACGCGGCGACCAGGAAGTTGCGCAGGTTCGTTCTGGCAAAGTCCACGTTGGGCAGCTCGACGATCGTCAGGTTGCGGTACTGCGGCTCGGTGCGCAGGAACGCCAGCTGGTCTTCGTCGCGACCCTGGCCTTCCAGCCTGCCGACATGGGTCAGCAGCAGGCGCGCCTGCCCGATCAGGTCCAGCGCGACATTCGTCAGCGCGATGTCTTCCTCGATGACCGGGCCGTGGCCGCACCACTCCGACAGTCGCTGCCCGAGGATCAGCGAAGTGTCGGCGATGCGCAGGACATACTCGAGGTGGGCGGCGTTGGCCGCAGTGATCGTGCTCATCACGGCCTCTACATGTGGTTGACGTCGTCAGGCAACTTGTAAAAAGTCGGATGCCGGTAGATCTTGTCTTCGGCCGGATCGAACATCTCCGGCTTGGCATCGGGATCGCTGGCGACGATGTGGTCGGCGCGCACCACCCAGAGGCTGACGCCCTCGAGCCGCCGCGTATAGACATCGCGGGCGTTCTGCAGCGCCAGCTTCGCGTCCGGCGCGTGCACGCTGCCGCAGTGCTTGTGGTCGAGCCCGTTCTTGCTCCTGATGAATACTTCCCAGAGGGGCCATTGGCGGCTCACTTCTGACATTTCAGTTCCTTTCTCAATTTCCCACTTCGCCACTCGCGGCTTCGAGTGAGGCCAATGGCCGCGGGGCAATATGGGGACGCAAGGGGGCTGCGCCCCCTTGGAACCCTGCTGAAAACAGGAGGCACATGTCAGGCCGCCAGGCGGTCGCGGCGGCGCTGCTTTTCGGCGTGGGCCAGCGCAGCTTCGCGGACCCAGGCGCCGTCTTCCCAGGCCTGCACGCGATCGGCGAGGCGGTCGCGGTTGCATTGGCCGTGACCGTTGACGACGTTCCAGAACTCGCTCCAGTCGATCGTGCCGAAGTCCCAGTGACCACGTTCCTCGTTGAAGTGCAGGTCGGGGTCCGGCAGCGTGACTCCGAGCACCTTGGCCTGCGGCACCGTCGCATCGACGAACTTCTGGCGCAGGTCATCGTTGCTGATGCGCTTGATGCCCCACTTGATCGAATCGCCGGAGTGCACGGAGTCCTTGTCGTGCGGGCCGAACATCATCAGGCTGGGCCACCACCAGCGGTTTACCGCGTCCTGCACCATCGCGCGCTGATCGGCGGTGCCCTTCATCATCGTCAGCAGCAGGTCGTAACCCTGGCGCTGGTGGAAGGACTCTTCCTTGCAGATGCGGATCATCGCGCGCGCATACGGGCCGTACGAGCAGCGGCACAGCGGAATCTGGTTCATGATCGCCGCGCCGTCGACCAGCCAGCCGATGACGCCGATGTCGGCCCAGTTCAGTGTCGGGTAGTTGAAGATCGACGAGTACTTGGCCTTGCCCGAGTGCAGTGCATCGACCAGGTCGTCGCGCGCCACGCCCAGTGTCTCGGCCGCGGCGTAGAGATACATCCCGTGGCCGCCCTCGTCCTGCACCTTGGCGAGCAATATGGCCTTGCGCTTCAGCGTCGGCGCGCGCGTGATCCAGTTGCCCTCGGGCAGCATGCCGACGATCTCGCTGTGCGCGTGCTGGCTGATCTGCCGCACCAGCGTCTTGCGGTAGCCCTCGGGCATCCAGTCCTTGGCTTCGATGAATTCTCCTCGCGCGACCTTCGCATCGAACTCGGCCTCGTATTCCGCCTCTTTCACCGACTTCGGCCCGCGCGACTTGAGTGCCTCGTCCCTATCGGGGGACGGAATGTCCATCGCTTGCGTGTACATGTGGTCTCCTATTTGGGCCGGCGGTCGATGATGCGTTTCGCCTTGCCGACCGATCGTTCCAGTCCCATCGGCAATGCCAGGCGCACCGTCGCGCTGATGCCGATGTAGGCCTTGACGTTGTGTTCGAGCTTGCGCGCGGCAGCGTGGCGCGCGTCCTGGCTGCCGTCGGCCAGCGCCGATCCCATCTCGACGTGGACGGTCAGTTCGTCGAGGTTGCCGGGCCGCGTGACCTCGAGCATGTAGTACGGCTCCAGCTCGGGCTGCCGCAGGATCAGGTCCTCGACCTGGGTCGGGAAGAGATTCACGCCGCGGATGATCAGCATGTCGTCCGAGCGGCCGGTGATCTTCTCGATGCGGCGCATGCTGCGCGCGGTCGGTGGCAAGAGCCGCGTCAGGTCGCGCGTGCGATAGCGGATCATCGGCAGCGCTTCCTTGGTGAGCGAGGTGAACACGAGTTCGCCCTTCTCGCCTTCGGGCAACACTTCGCCCGTGTCCGGGTTGATGACCTCCGGATAGAAGTGGTCTTCCCAGACGGTCAGTCCGTCCTTGGTCTCGATGCACTCCTGCGCGACTCCGGGCCCGATGATCTCCGACAGGCCGTAGATGTCGATCGCGTCGAGCGAGGTCTTGGCCTCGATCGCCTCGCGCATCGCCGGCGTCCACGGCTCGGCGCCGAAAATGCCGATCCTGAGCGACGTCTTCTTCGGGTCCATGCCCTGCCGCTCCATCTCCTCGGCGATCGCCAGCATGTACGACGGCGTCACCATGATGATGTCGGGCTTGAAGTCCGCGATGATCTGCACCTGCCGCTCGGTCATGCCGCCCGAGATCGGGATCACCGTGCAGCCGAGCCGCTCAGCACCGTAATGCGCGCCCAGCCCGCCGGTGAAGAGCCCGTACCCGTAGGAGACATGCACGATGTCGCCGGCACGCCCCCCGGCGGCGCGGATCGAGCGCGCCATCACCGTGGCCCAGGTGTCGATGTCCTTCACCGTGTAGCCGACCACTGTCGGCTTGCCGGTCGTGCCGCTGGAGGCATGCAGGCGCACCACTTTCTCGCGCGGCACGGCGAACAGGCCGAACGGGTAGTTGTCGCGCAGGTCCTTTTTCAGCGTGAACGGAAACTTTGCCAGGTCCGCGAGCGACTTCAGGTCCGCTGGCTTGACCTTCGCCGCATCGAATTTGGCGCGATAGTGCGGCACGTTGTCGTAGGCGTGGCCCAGGGACCAGCGCAGGCGTTCGAGCTGCAGCGCCTGCAGTTCGGCGCGCGAGGCGCGTTCGATCGGTTCGAGCTCGGAAGGGGATGGCTTCTTGACGGGCATGCTTATCCTCCTCAGAGCTGAACCACCTGCTTGCCCTTCATCGTGTGCGAGCGGCCCCGCATCACGACAACCGCTTTGCCATCCTGGTCCGTCACCTTGATGTCGTAGACGCCGGTGCGTCCGGTACGCGCGACCTCATGGCACTCCGCCACCAGGCGATCACCTTCATGAGCCGGCGCCAGAAAGTCCACCACGATGCCCGAGGCCACGGTGACCTCGTTGTAGCTGTTGCAGGCAAACGCGAACGCCGAATCCGCCAGTGTCGTGATGAAGCCGCCGTGGCAGATCTTGAAACCGTTCAGCATGTCCGGCCGCACCGTCATCGCGATGCGCGCGTAGCCGGGACCGACCGCCTCGATATGCATGCCCAGGCCGCGTGACGCCGCATCGTCCATGAACATGCCGAGCTTCACCGCTTCGGCGATCGCGTGGGCATCGTGTGCCATCGAATCAGTCATGAAAGGAAGCCCCGGTGTAGCCCTTGCGGGTGATCAGCGCCGAGGTGCGGTAGCGCTCCTCGCCGTAGTGTTCGCGCAGGTTCGCGAGCGCGCGGGCGAATACGCGCAGCCCGACCTGCGCGGACCATTCCATCGGCCCGCGCGGATAGTTGACGCCGTAGCGCATCGCCACGTCGATCGCATCGACACTGCAGGTTCCGTGGGCGACCGCCTCGGCCGACTCGTTCACCAGCATCGCGATCAGCCGCATCACCACCAGCCCGGCGACATCGTCGAGCGGCGAGCACGCAAACCCCGCCTGTCCCAGCGTCCCGCACACGGTGCGGAACGCCGCCATGCCGCACTGGTCGGCACGCGCCAGGCCGAGCCGCGGTGTCGTCGCATAGTCGAGCGCAAGGTCGAACATCACCAGGTGCTCGTGCTTTTCCTCCATCGCGCGGCGTGTCGCCGGTCGGCCGTCGGTCATCATCAGCCGCGCCGGTCCGATCTCGAGCCAGCCCGCGGAGTCCTGCGCGGAGCGCGGACCCTGCACGCGCACGACGTCGACGCCGGCCGCCTCGAGCCGCGTGATGATCGGTGTCGCAATGCCGAGCGAGCCGACGGCCACTACGCGCCGCACCGGCTCGGCGCCCGGCTCGACGCGGGGATGCGGCTTGGTGGCGCCGTCGCGGTAGTCATAGATGCCACGCCCGCTCTTGCGGCCGAGCCGACCCGCACGCACCAGTTCCTGCTGTGCCAGCGATGGCGCGTAACGGCGCTCGCCGAACGTCGCTTCGAAGACTGCGGTGCTCACCGCCAGGTTGACGTCGTGCCCGATCAGGTCCATCAGCTCGAACGGACCCATCGGAAAGCCGCCGCAGTCGCGCACGATCGCGTCGATCGTCGCCGGGTCGGCCGCGCCCTCGACGTACGAGCGCCACGCCTCGCCATAGAACGGTCGCGCAATGCGGTTGACGATAAAGCCCGGAGTGGACTTCGCGTAAGCCGGTTTCTTGCCCCAGGCTTCCGCCGTGGCAAAGACCGTCTCTGCGACGGCCGCATCCGTCTCCAGTCCGCTGATGACCTCGACCAGCTTCATGCGCGTGGCCGGGTTGAAGAAATGCATGCCGACGACCCGCTCCGGGCGCTGCAGGCCCGCCGCCATCGCGGTGATCGACAGCGACGACGTGTTCGAGGCGATGATCGCATCGCTCGCGAGGATCTCCTCCAAAGTCCGGAACAGGTGGCGCTTGGTGTCCAGATCCTCGACGATCGCTTCGATGACGAGCCCGCAGTCGCCGAAGTTCGCCAGCGACGAGGCTTCGATCCGAGCCGCCACGGCCTCGGCCTGCGCGGCCGGTATCCGCCCGGTCGCGACCCTGTGACCCAGGTCCTTCACGATGCCGGCCTGGGCCCGCTCCACCGCGCCGGCGTGCGTGTCGGTCAGCCGCACCTGGTGCCCCGCCTGCGCGGCGACCTGCGCAATGCCGGCACCCATCGCGCCGGCACCGATGACTCCGATCACCGTCTCGGCTGGCAGGCGGCCCGGCATCGCTACTGGCCTTTGAAGCGCGGTACGCGCTTTTCCATGAATGCAGTGACGCCCTCGCGGTAGTCGTCCGAGCGCCCCAGCTCGCGCTGGTAGTCGCGCTCGACATCGAGCGCGGCCTCGAACGGCATCAGCAGGCCGGCCTCCATCGCTTCGCGCGTACGCACGTAGCTGCGCGTCGGACCCGCCGCGAGCTGCCGCGCCGCGGCCATCGCGGTCGGCAGCAGTTCATCGTCCTCGACGCAGCGCCAGATGAGCCCCCACTCCTCGGCCTGCGTGGCCGCGAGCTTGTCGCCGAGCAGTGCCAGTCCCATCGCACGCGCGGGTCCGACGAGCCGCGGCAGCCACCACGTGCCGCCGCAGTCCGGAACCAGGCCCAGCTTCGAGAACGACTGGATGAAGCTCGCCGACCGGGCGGCGATGACCAGGTCGCAGGCAAACGGGATGTTGGCGCCGGCACCGGCAGCCACGCCATTGACCGCACACACCGTCGGCATGCGCAGCCGGCGCAGGCGCAGCAGCAATGGCTTGTAGTAGTTCTCGATCGAGGCGCCGAGATCGAGCGCCTCGCTGCCGGGCGCCACCGCGCGATCCGCCAGGTCCTGGCCCGCGCAGAAGCCGCGCCCCGCGCCGGTCAGCACCAGGCATCGGATCGAGGACTCGGCTACGACCGCGTCGAGCGCGGCGCGGACCTCGCCGTGCATGGCCACGGTGAAGCTGTTCAGCCGGTCGGGCCGGTTGAGCGTCAACGTTGCCACACCGTCCGCTGTCTCCAGGCGGACAGACTCATACGAAGCCATGGGGAAGTCTCCTCGGCCGGTTCGCCCCGATCTCGACGCGAGCCGCGTGCTATTCGTTGACCGACCGTTCAATCAATAGTAGCTTTGCTGGTTCCCCGATGACAAGAGCGTCCTGCGGCCCCATCGCGCGGCCGCAGACTTACCGCGCTGCAGCAGACAGGAGAATTCGTGACACACCCGCTTTTCGAGAAACACCGCGCGACGCTCGACGGCGCGCTTTCGGCGATCCAGACGCGCGGCTTCTGGAGCGCTTATCCCGAGCAGCCGAGCCCCAAGGTCTACGGCGAAACGGCGAACGACGACGGCAAGGCCGCGGCACTCGCGCACACCGGCAAGCGCTTCGATCTCGACCAGCCCGCGCCGACCGGCTGGGTCTCGAGCGAGCAGTCACCGTATGGTGTGGCGCTGGCCGTGCATTACCCGTCGTGCGATCCGCAGGCGCTGATCGAGGCCGGCCTGGCCGCGATGCCGGCGTGGCAGCGACTCGGGCCCGAAGGCCGCACCGGCGTCCTGCTCGAAGCGCTCGCGCGCATCAACAAGGCCAGCTTCGAGATCGCACACGCAGTGATGCTGACCACCGGACAGGGCTGGATGATGGCGTTCCAGGCCGGCGGACCGCATGCGCAGGACCGCGGTCTCGAGGCCGTGGTTTACGCGTACCGCGAGATGAGTTTCGTTCCGCACGCGGCCCGTTGGGAAAAGCCACAAGGCAAGAACCCGCCGATCGTGATGGAGAAACGCTTCGAGATCGTCGGACGGGGCGTGGCGCTCGTCATTGGCTGCGGCACCTTTCCGACGTGGAACACCTACCCGGGGCTTTTCGCCGCGCTGGCGACCGGCAATGCGGTCATCGTGAAGCCGCATCCGAACGCCATCCTTCCGGCGGCGATCAGCGTGCGCATCATCCGCGAAGTGCTGCGCGAGAGCGGCATCGATCCGAACCTCCTGACACTCGCCGTCACCGACGATCCGAAGGTCACGCAGGCGCTCGCCACGAACCCGGCGGTGAAGACGATCGACTTCACCGGCAGCAACGCCTTCGGACGCTGGCTGGTCGACAACGCGCGCCAGGCGCAGGTCTATGCCGAACTGGCCGGCGTCAACAACGTCGTCGTCGAGTCGACCGACAGCTACCAGGCGATGCTGAAGAACCTCGCATTCACGCTGAGCCTGTATTCGGGACAGATGTGCACGACGACGCAGGACATCTTCGTTCCAGCCGGCGGCATCGAGACCGACGAGGGCCCCAAGAGCTTCGACCAGGTCGCCGCCGACCTCGGTTCCGCAGTCGACAAGTTCCTCGCCGATCCGGCCGTCGCCACCGCGGTGCTAGGCGCGATCCAGTCGCCCGACACGCTGAAGCGCATCACGGAAGCGCCGCAGCTGGCCGAGGTGGTGCTTGCATCGCGCAAGATCGATCACCCGGAGTTTCCCGCGGCCAACGTGCATTCGCCGTTGCTTCTCGAAGGCCGACACCAGCAAGGAGTCGGCCTACATGCAGGAACGCTTCGGGCCGATCAGCTTCGTCGTCAAGGTGAAGGACTGGCAGGCGGCGGTCGCACTGTCGGAACGGGCCGTGAAGGAACACGGTGCGCTGACGGTCGGGCTGTATTCGAAGAAGCAGGACGTGATCAACGCGATGACGGCCGCCACGCTGCGCGCCGGCGTGTCGCTGTCGATCAACCTGACCGGCAACGTCTACGTCAACCAGTCGGCGGCGTTTTCCGACTACCACGCGACCGGCGCGAACCCCGCGGCGACGGCGAGCTACACGGATTCAGCGTTCGTGGCCAATCGCTTTCGGGTCATTCAGCGCCGCTGGCACGCGCCGAACGTGTAGGTGCGCCCGCTGAGCTTCGCCGCGCGACGCACTGGCTCAGGAAATTCGAGACCACCGGTCCGCTGTCGAGCAGGTGACCTTCCTGCGACGCGTGGAACTCGGGATGCCATTGAACGCCCATCACGAAGCTCGAGCCGGTCCAGCGCACCGCCTCGATGACGCCATCGGACGGCGAGACCGCTTCGATGACCAGCCCGTTGCCGAGGTGCTTGATGCACTGGTGATGGATGCTGTTCACGCGCAGCGGCGCGTCGCTTCCGTAGAGCCCGGCCAGCAGCGAGTCCGGCTGAAACGCGACATCGTGGTGCAACGTGTCGTAAAGCGTGGGGTCGACGTGCGTGAGGGCTGACGGCATCTGGGTCGGAATGTCCTGGTACAGCGAACCGTTGAACGCGACATTGATCAGCTGCAGCCCGCGGCAGATTCCGAGCACCGGCTTCTGCTCGAACACGAAGGCCCACAGCATCTCGATCTCGTACATGTCGCGCACGCGGTCGCCGTTCCATTCCGGCCGCATCGGCTGCTCGTGATAAGTCTCGGGACTGACGTCGGCGCCACCCTGGAGCACGAGACCATCGAGGGAGTTGACGTAGTCGCGCATCGAGATGCCGGCACGCCGGATCTGCGACCCCGATTCAATCGTCGGCACCATGTAGACGAGAGCACCGTGCGCCATCAGCCAATGTGCCACCGAGGTCTCGAGATACTGCAGGGTCTTTCCGCGAAACCCGAGTGCCTGCGCGCCTTCCGGGTGCAGGATGCGCGCCGACACGCCGATGCGCAGCGGCTGCTGCACTGGCGCCGACCTCTGCAGGTCCGACGTAGGCGCGGAGCGCCCGTCTAGACCCCGGTTCTCCAGTACCGACTTTGCTTCCACATCAGATCCGCTAGGGATTCGGTCTCGGCAAACTGCTCGCGCATCCAGCGCGCATCGTTGTCGCGTTCGCGCGCCCAGCGCGCGACCAGATCGATGGCCGTGGACGACTGCAGTTCCTGTCCGTCGACCGCCAGCTTCTCGCAGGTCGACACGATGTCCTCGTGAATCGGCACGTGCTCGTGCGAGACCGGATCGATCATCAGGCCCTCGAGGCCGAACCTGCAGGCCTGGAACCGGTTGTAGGTGTAGGTGAGGTACAGGTCGTCGTCGACGGTGATCGGACGGTCGATCAGGAGGTGCCGGGCCAGAGCCTGTACATATGCGGCCAGAGCGGCCGCCCGTTCAACCGTGAGCGGCGTGTCGAACACCCGTACTTCGATCGTGCCGTATTCGGGCTTGGGCCGGATGTCCCAGTAGAAGTCCTTCATGCTTTCGACCACGCTCGCTGCCCGCATCTTCTCGAAGTAGGACACGAAACCGGCCCAGCGATCGACGATCGGCGCGCGTCCCGAAAGCGGAAACGCAAAGACCGAATTCAGGCGTGAAGAGTCGTAGGCGGTGTCGACACCCTGCTGGTACGGCGACGAAGCGGCCAGAGCAATGAAGTGGGGGACGTACCGCCCCAGCGCGTGCAACAGGTACATCGCGCTGTCGCCATCGGCGCAGCCGATGTGCACGTGCTGGCCGAAGATCGTGAACTGCTTCGCGAGATAGCCGTACAAGGAGGAGATCTGCTTGAAGCGCGGCTTGTCGAAGATCTTGCGCTCGCTCCAGTGCTGGAACGGATGCGCGCCGCCGCCGGCGATCAGCAGGTTCAGCCGGTCGGCTGCAGTCACCACCGTGTCGCGTATGCCGCGCAGCTCGTCCAGCGCATCCGCGTAGCGCTCGTGGATGCCGGTCGCGACTTCGATCATGCTCTCGGTGATCTCGGGCTTGATGTCGCTTTGACTACCGCTGCGCTCGATGACGCGCAGCAGGTCGTTCGCACCGCGCGTCAGGTCACAGTCGCGCCGGCTCAGTATCTGCAGTTCGAGTTCGATGCCGAACGTCAGCGCCTTGGAGGGCCCGAATTGCATGTCGCTCATGGTTCGCCCTCCTCCGTCTCGCCGGCCCGGTTCAGCGCGAATTGCAGGGCGACCGGTCCTGCGAACGCCAGGATCGTGATCGCGAGATACATGCTGGCGGCGATTTCCTGGGCCAGCACCGGGGCCTGCTGGGCGAGGTCCTGCAGCATCAGCAGTGCCAGCCCGGACATCGGCGTCAGGCCCAGTTGCACGAGCGAAGCCTTGCGCGCAGTCAGGCTGCTGGGCCGGGCGAAAAGAAGCACAGGAACGAGCTTGCCGAGATAGCGGGCCGCGATGAACCCCAGTGCCATCGGCAATGCGGCGAGCCAGCCGCGAAACTCGAGGCCCGCACCGGCCAGTGCGAAAAGCAGCACGACGAACAGCATCGCGCTGTGTCCGAAACGCAGCGATACGAAGTGCCGGTCGCGATCGAAGATCCGCCCGAACACTCCCAGCAGCAGCAGCGTCAGCGGCACGAGCAGGCCCAGTTCGGAGGCCGCGGCGACCGTGAGCAGCACGAGCGCGATCGTGATCGCGAACTGGAAGGCCGGCTTGCGCCCGAACAGCCGCAGCAGCAGGATCATCACGACAGCCAGCAGGGCCGCGAGCACGAGAGAGCCGGTGATCAGGTAAAGCGGGTGCGCGACGATCAAGGTCGACGCCTTCGCGCTCTCGAAGTGCAGCCAGCCGAAGATCAGCGCGAGGCCCACCACTGCATAGGTCGTGTTGAGCGCCGTGAACAACATCACGCGCTCGGTCACCTGGCCCTGTGCCCGCAGATCCTTGATGAGCGTGACAACGACTGCCGGCGATGTCGCGATGGCCAGGACGCCGGCCGCGGCCGCGGTCACTGCCCGCACGTCGAACAGCCGCATCACGACGAAGACCGCGACAAAGGTGAGCAGCGCTTCGCACACGCTGGTGACGAGCAGCCAGGGATTGCGACGCAGCCACCCGAGATCGACGCGCTGACCCAGTTCGAAGAGCAGCAATCCGACCGCAATGTCGCTGAAGATGCGCAGCGTTTCCAGCGTGTCGGCGTCCAGCACGCTGGCTGCGTGCGGGCCGAGCACTGCGCCGGCCAGCAGGTACCCGATCACGCGCGAGACACGCAACCAGCGACGCGTTGCCTCTCCCGCGACAATTGCAAGCAGCAGTAGCGCCGCCACCCAGGCCAATGGAGTCACCGCGGGCGGCCAATCAGGAAGGAACGGGTACTCGGCAGGGCTCATTCACGATCTCCTTCACTGTCGCGCGAGTGCATTCGACTGGAGAGGCATGCGGTTCGGTTTAAACTTTGATGAGCACACTCGTACCTTACCAAGCATCGAGGTCCGAGTCGCAGTAGACCGATCGCGCTGCTTCGTCCCGGTCCAGGTGGGGCACCGCGCATCAAGGAGATGGCGTGCCCTGTTACGAGATCAACGGAATCGTGCCCGTCGTCGATCCGACGGCGTACGTGCATCCGACGGCAATACTGATCGGCGACGTGATCGTCGGGCCGGGGTGTTATGTGGCCCCAGGCGCGAGCCTGCGCGGGGATTTCGGCCGCATCATCCTGGAGCGAGGCAGCAACGTTCAGGACTGCTGCGTGATGCACGGCTTCCCCGGCACCGATACCGTCGTCGAGGAAGACGGCCATATCGGCCACGGGGCCATCCTGCACGGCTGCATCGTCAGGAAGAACGCGATGGTCGGCATGAACGCGGTCGTGATGGACGAGGCGGTGATCGGTGAATCCTCGATCGTGGCCGCCTGCGCGTTCGTCAAGGCCGGCATGGTGGTGCCACCGCGATCACTCGCCGTCGGCACGCCGGCCAAGGTGATGCGCCGGCTCTCGGATGACGAAGTGAGCTGGAAAATGAGCGGCACCCGCAGCTACCAGGACCTGACGCGTCGCAGCCTGCAGACACTGCGCGAAGTGCCGCCACTCGCGGCCGTCGAGGCCGACCGCAAGCGCATCGAAATCGACGTCGACGGCGTGGTACCGCTCGTCTCGACGAAGCGCGAATAACCGCGGTCAGTCGAGCGCTTCACGCGCCGCTGCAATGGCCGCGCGCAGCGTAGCGAAATCGCCGACCTGGTTCGCCAGCAGCAGGATCAGCCGCGCGTTCAGCGCCGCGCTCTGCGCTTCGGTCAGTCCCGCGTGGGCGTCGATCAGAGCCTGGTAGAAGTCGTCCGGGCGGTCGAAGTTGGGGTCGGTGTTCAGTGACATCTCAATGCCCTCCCCGACCCTGCGCACGCACCAGGCCTTCGAGCACTTCGACCAGTCGCGGAGCGCGCCAGCGCGCGGCCACGTGCTGGTCCGGCCGCAGCAGATACACCGTCCCGGCCACGCTGTCGTAACGCTGTCGCATCAGGCCCTCGACGTCTTCGATGACGCGGACGTCTGCGGTCACCGTGTCCGTGGGACGCGCCACGATCAGCGTCAATCGCACCTCGGCGCCAAGGGAGCGCTGCAGCTCATCGAGCCACTGCGGCGCCACGGGTCCGAAGACCAGCAGGTCAAAGTGGCCGCCCAGTTCGTCGAGCAGCCAGCTGCTGCCTCCGCGGACGCGCACCGGTGCGTCAGCTGCCGGGGCTCCGGGCACCATCGCGCCCGCGAACACATCGCGGTCCAGGGAAGACAACGCGCTGCCACGGTGCGTGGTCGGCATCGACAAGCGGCCACTGTTCACGAGTTGTCGCGCGAACGGATGCCGCTGCGACAGCGACAGCACGGCATCGCGGAACGTGCGACTCACCGGAGTCTTGGGCGTGATGAAGTCGGTCGCACGCGTTGAATTGAGGATGTTCTCTTCAGCCGCCTCGACGCGTTCGCGGTCGTAGCTGTCAAGCAGCGACGCCGGCGACTGGTCCCGCAGCACCCGGGCCAGCTTCCAGCACAGGTTGTCGATGTCCTGGAAACCGCTGTTGGCGCCGCGCGCACCGAACGGCGACACCTGGTGCGCGGCATCGCCGGCGAAGATCACGCGGCCATGGACGAAGCGATCGAGGCGGCGGCACTGGAACGTATAGACGCTGACCCATTCGAGTTCGAACGGGCGCGCGTCGCCGAGCATCGCGCGGATGCGCGGGACCACGCGCTCGGGCTTCTTTTCCTCCTCGGGATCGGCATCCCAGCCGAGTTGGAAGTCGATGCGCCACACGTCGTCTGCCTGCCGGTGCAGCAGCGCGGACTGGCCCGGATGGAACGGCGGGTCGAACCAGAACCAGCGCTCGCTCGGAAACTCGCCCTTCATGTGCACGTCGGCGATCAGGAAGCGGTCATGGAACACCTGCCCCTTCCATTCGAGTCCCATCAGGTCGCGCAGCGCACTGCGTGCGCCGTCAGCCGCGATCACGTAATCCGCCTCGATGCCGTAACTGCCGTCGGGAGTCTCGATCGTCAGCCGCGCGGTGTCGCCATCCTGCTCGATGCCGATGCCCTTGTTCCTCCAGCGCACCGCATGGCCGAGCGCGGCCAGCCGATCGACCAGCGCCTCCTCGAGGTGGTACTGCTGCAGGTTGACGAAGGCCGGCCGCTTGTGGCCCGGTTCGGGCAGCAGGTCGAACTGGTAGGCGAGCTTGTCGTGGGAGAAGACCTTGCCGACCTTCCAGCTGATGCCGCGCACGCAGACCGGCTCGCCGCAGCCCAGCCGGTCGAGGATTTCGAGCGCCCGCTTCGCATAGCAGATCGCGCGCGAGCCGACGCTCACGGTGTTGTTGTCATCGACGATGATGAAGTCGATGCCCTGCAGCGCGAGATCGATGGCCGCCGCCAGCCCGATCGGACCGGCGCCCACGATCACCACCCGCGTCTTCGCTACACCGCCCGCCGCGATCTCGGGGGGAGTCACATATGGATACTCGGGAGCCTTGTAAGTCGATGGCATAGCAACGCGACGGCCGCCTCCCCTTTGTCTCTGTACTTGTACCAAGGGCGGGCGCCGGGCCGCCCCAAGCCCGCCCTTCACTTCAAACCACCGAGGGTGCACGTGCGATCGCGCAGCGATCGCGTACACCCGAGGCGACTAGCCTTCGAGCGCCTCCCACATGTCCTTGTCGCGCTGCGCCGTCCAGATGCGCGGATGCACGTGACCCGTCGCCTCATCGTACGCACGGCTGACGTCGAACGGCAGACAATGGTCAAAGATGACCCAGTGCCCGAACTGCGGTTTAAGCGTGTCGTAGGTTTCGCGATAGACCGCGCGCAGGTCGCGGCCGGCGCGCGCACCGCTCTTCACCGCCTCGAACATCGCCGTCACGAACGCGCGCGTGCCGTCGAGTCCCGACTTCACGGCTTCGGGCGACTGCAGCGCCGCGCCGCGTCCGGGCACCAGTTTCTGCGGATGCAGCGCCGCGATCGCATCGAGCGTCCCGGGCCAGTCGGTCAGGTAGGCGTCCCCGGTGTACGGCGTCGCGTCGTATTCCACCAGGTCGCCCGAGAACAGGATCCTTTCCTGCGGCAGCCACACCACCGTGTCGCCCTTCGTGTGGCCACGCCCCAGCTGCATGAGGTCGACCTGCAGCTTGCCCATCCACAGCGTCATGCGCTTGTCGAACACGATCGTCGGCCACGTGAGTCCGGGCACCGACTCGACCGCCTGGAACAGACGAGGGAAGCGCTCGATCTCGCTCTTCATGTCCTGCTCGCCGCGCTCGACGATGAGGTCGTAGGTGTCGCGGCTGGCCAGGATGTGCTGCGGCCGGTAGCCCGAAGCGCCGAGCACGCGCACGGCGTGGTAGTGCGTCAGCGTGACGTACTTGATCGGCTTGTCCGTCACCGATCGGATGTGGCGGATCACGTCCTGCGCCATCACGGGCGTGGCCTGGGCGTCGATCACCATCACGCTGTCGTCGCCGATGATGACTCCGGTATTCGGATCGCCCTCGGCGGTATAGGCGTAGGCGTGATCGGACAACCGGTCGAAGCTGATCTTCTTTTCATCAAGGTCAGCCTGCGAGGCAAACTTCTTTTCCACGGTACCCCTCAGCGAACTGCCGCGCGCGGCGGCGGAAGAATCGAAAGCATGGTGCCCTTCCGCGTACTGTGCAAGTCAGGTCGCCGAGCGGGCGTGGCGCGCGGTCAGCCGAGTGTGCGCTCGACGCGCCAGGCCTGGTAGCGGATGCCGAGCACGGCACCGGCCACGATGGCCGCGAGCGCGAGGAACGAGCCGACGGCGAGTGTCGACACGCCCGAAAGCCCCTGCCCGATCGTGCAACCCAGCGCCGTCACGCCGCCGAAACCCATCAGCGCGGCACCGACCAGGTAGTTGCCCATGTCCTCCGCGTCGCGGAAGCTCTCCCAGCGAAACCGGCCGACCGCCAATGCATACGCCGCGGAGCCGCACAGCATGCCGGCGACCGCGACGATGCCGATCGTCAACTCCTTGCTCGCATCGCTGGTAAACAGCAGGTAATCGAGCGCCCACGCCACCGGCGCCACGAACGACAACGACTCCATCCGGCGGGAGTTCGTCCGCAGGAAGACCTCTTCCAGCGTCTGCGGATGCTCGGCGAGGTGGCCGAGATGACCCGACACGAACCAGACGGCAACGATGATGGCGCCGATGCCGATGCCGGCCAGCAGGTTGTCAAACGTGCGGAAGCTGCGGTCGCGCAGCACGAACGCCACCAGGGCGGCAGGTATCGCCAGGCCGAGCCCGAGCTGCCACGTCGCGCGCGCATCGGCGCTCTTCGACAGCAGCGACGCGAGGTCCTGCCGCGTCGCAAGCGTCACAGCGGGGCGCTCCAGCCACTCGACACGAACCAGAGAGAGCGCACCGCGCAGTGTCATGTACGCCACGACGGCAAGGACGAGCAGCGCGACCAGCGACTTCAGACTGCCGCCGCCCGCCCGGACCAGTGACTTCGATCCGCAGCCGCCGGTCAGGACCATGCCGAAGCCGAACAGCATGCCACCCATGGCGTGGGCGACCGGCGTGAACCGCGGCGCTGTGTAGAAGCTGTCCTTCACGTCGATGAGCCCGGTGACGTCGAGCAGTGTGGTGCCGAAAATGGCCACCGCGATCGCCAGCAGCCACTGCCGCATGCGGGTCCAGTCGCCGAAACTCACGATGTCCGCCACGCCACCCATCGTGCAGAAGTTGGTCCGCTGCGCGATGGCGCCGAAGGCAAAGGCGAGCAGAAAGGCCGTCGTCAGGACAACGAGCGACAACGCCGCGAGGTCTGCATCCGGCATGGCAGGGAAGGCACGGATAAGGGGCGCGGCAAGTCTAAGCCGCGCCGGGCCTGAAGGCGGTCGCTAGCGCGTCCCGGGCAGGCGTTCGCGCGCGATCACCGCGGCCTCGCTGTTCGGATACTCCTGCATCACCCGCGTCAGTGTGCGATTGGCGGCGCGTCTGTCAGCCAGCTGCAGCTGGCTGTCGGCGATCGACAGCAGCGCCTCGGGCGCCCGCGGTGAATCCTTGTAGCGATCAACGACGATCTGGTTGGCAGCGATCGAGGCCTTGTAGTCCTTCAGTGCGAAATGGGCGCTGCCGATGAAGTACTGCGCTGCCGGCACGTAAGCGCTGGACGGGTAACGCGCGATGAACTGCTGGAAGCTGCCGATCGACCCGCGAAAATCGCCGCTGCGAAACTGCGTCAGCGCCGCGTCATAGGCCGCCTGCTCGGCACGATCGACAGTGGCGGTCCGACCGTCCACGTTGACCGTGGCCGGCTCGATCTTCTTCAGGCGGGCATCGAGGTCGGTGTAAAGATCGCGATTGCGCTTCTGGAGGGTCGCGACCTCGTTGGTCAACGATTCGACCTGCCCGCGCAGGCGCGCAATTTCCTGCCGCAGCGATTCATTCTGGTTCGCCATTTCGAGCTGGTTGCGCTGCGCCGTATCGAGCCGCGACCCGAGTTCGACCTCCTTCTGCTGCAGCTGGGTGATCTTCTGCCGCAGCTCGAGGATCGCCTTGCGCGCGTCGTCGTCGGCGAAGAGCTGTGCGTGCGCCACCGAAGAAACGAGCCCGACGAGTAGCGCCGCAAGAAAGTGACTCCAACGCATGGTCATCCCCCAAATGCAACGAAGCGACCGCCCCGGTCGCTTCGTTCGTGCAGTTGAACAAGTTCGAGCGCCGGGCCGCTCCCAAGCTCGAACTTCTAATTCGAGCGCCGAGGGTGCACGTGCGACGGCAAAGCCGTCGCGTACACCCGAGGCGGGCTACTTATAAACAATATCCGCCCGCCGGTTCTGCGCCCACGCTTCCTCGTTGCTGCCGGTCGCGCGCGGCTTCTCCTTGCCGAAGCTCACCGTCTCGATCTGCGCATCGCGCCCTCCCATCAGCAGCAGGCGCTGCTTCACGGCCTCGGCACGCTTCTGGCCCAGTGCGAGGTTGTACTCGCGGCCGCCGCGTTCGTCGGTATTGCCTTCGATCTTGATCTGTCGGCCGCTGTTCGCAGCGAGGTACTTGCCGTGGGCCTCGACCAGTGGCTGAAACTCGCTCTTGACGACGAAGCTGTCGAAGTCGAAGAACACGCTCTTCTTTGACAGCGGATTGTTGGGGTCCGTGAACGGATCGACGCCCTTCGTCGATGCCGTGGTCACCGGCGCCACGGCGCGCGAATCGGTCGCACCCGCGCCACCCGCGCCACCCGCGCCGGCATCGACGATCGGCGCCGGCGCCTGCTCGTCCAGCTTCACCGACGAGCAGCCGGCCACCATCAGGATGACCGCCGCGGCGGCCACTGCACTGCGTGCGTATCGGGCGAAATACTGCATCTGCTCTCCTTCGCTATTCACTTACTTGATGTACGGGCCCCAGGTGGGCTCACGGATGTCCCCGCTCGGACCGGAAAGCCGCGTTCTTACACGGCCGTCGACAGACGCCGACGCCAGGATGCCGCGGCCGTTGACCTCGGTCGCATACAGCAGCAGCCGGCCGTTCGGGGCAAAGCTCGGCGACTCGTCGCGCGCGGTGTCGGTCACCGGCGAATCGGTACCGCTCACGAGATCGTGGACCAGGACCTGGAACCGTCCGCTGCGACGCGCGACGTACGCCATCAGCTTGCCGTCCGGTGACAGTCGCGGACTGATGTTGTAGTCGCCGCCAAAGGTCATGCGCTGCGCGGGCCCGCCGCTCGCCGGCATGCGGTAGATCTGCGGGCCGCCACCACGATCGGAGGTGAAGAAGATCGACTGGCCATCGGGGCTGAACACGGGCTCGGTATCGATGCCGCTCGACTGGGTGAGCCGCCGCACGTTGGAACCGTCCGCGTTCATCAGGAAGATCTGCGAGTTGCCCTCTCGCGTCAGCGTGACGGCGAGCGAACGGCCGTCGGGAGACCACGCCGGGGCGCTGTTCGAGCCCCGGAAATTCGCGACCGCCTTGCGCTCCCCGGTCGTGACGGTATGGACGTAGACCACCGGCTTGCCGGTTTCGAAGCTCACGTAGGCAAGCCGGATTCCGTCCGGCGCCCAGGCCGGCGAGATGATCGGCTCGCGCGAGCGCAGCGCCGCCTGCGAGTTGGCGCCATCAGCGTCCGCGACATGCAGCTCCCATGAATTGCGGCTTGTCTGCACGACGTACGCAATGCGCGTCGCAAACACGCCGCGTTCGCCGGTCAGCTTTTCGTAGATGCGATCGGCGATGCGGTGCGCGGTGAGCCGCAGTTCGGCGGCCGGCGCGAGGTACGACAGGCCGTCTAGCTGGGTCTGCTTGACGGTGTCGAGCAGGCGAAAACGCACGTCGTAGCGCCCATCGGCCAGCCGACGCGAGCTGCCGATCACGAGAGCATCGGCACCCCGGGTCTTCCAATCTGCCAGATTGACGTTCGCGTTTTCGGCGATCGGCTGCGCGCCGGCATCGATGATCCGGAACAGTCCGCTGCGGGCCAGGTCGGCGCGCACGATCGCATCGACCTCCTGCGCGCCCGCACCTTCGTGTGCGAATGGAGCAATCGCGATCGGGAACTGCTGGCCACCGACGCCAGTGATCTCGACGCGCAACTGAGCTCGAGTGGCGAAGGGGAGCAGGACGAGCGCGCCGCAGATGCTCCGACGGGCGCTGCGCGAGATGATGTTTTGCGATTTCTTCATGCAGACGACTGTTGGCGAGTATAGACAGTGACGCGGGGGTCACGTTCACAGGAACGCGTGACGACGGATGACGGGGTTAACGAGCTCGGTTATTGGGTTTCCACGGGGTCGAAGACGAGCGGCACGACGCGCGGTATCGCGCCTTCGCGCGGGCGCGGGAAGGGATCACAACGGCGTATCGCGCGCTCGACTGCCTGATCGTAGGCGGGCAGCCCGCTGGACTTCGTCATGCGCGGTGCCCCAATTTGCTCTCCGGTCGGGAGCAGATTGACTTCGAAAGTCGCCACGTGTTGCCCGGACCGCATCCCGGGCGGCACGTTGAACGCAATATGTGGCTTGATGCAGCCCGCGATTTGGCCCTTGTAGCTGTCCGAAAAGCCCGGGCTGCCCGATGACGCACCAGCGGCCCCGGTGCTGCTAGCAGCAGTTCCGGCAGCCGCCATCGCGCGGTCGATCGTAGCCTGGCGCTGTTTCTCGGCAGCCGCTTGGGCCGCCTTCGCCTCCGCCTCACGTTTCAACTGCTCCGGATCAGGTCCCGCCTTCTTGGGCGGATCCGCTTTCTTCGGAGGTTCGATCTTCTTCGGAGGTTCGATCTTCTTCGGGGGCTCGGCCGGCTTTGGGGGTGGCTCGACTTTCGGCGGGGCCTTTTTCGGCGGATCGACCGGCTTCTCGACGATATCGGCCTTGCGCGGCTCGGGCGGCGGCTCGACCCGTGGCGGCGCAACGGTGACCGGTGGCGGTGGGGGCGGCGCCTGGACCGCAGCAGGAGGCAGTCCGCCCCACAGCTCAACCGCAACGGTGCCCGCCGATTCGGTCTTCCAGCGCACGGCGAAGGCAATCGCGATGAACAGCACGCCGTGCGCCAGCAGCGAGAGGGCAAACGCAGGGCCCGAACGTTCCGGCGGATGCCAACGGCGACGCGCGGCCACGTGCCGGGCGGTGTGCGCGTTCACCGCACCTGCACCGAGAGCCCGACCCGCTCGATGCCCGCTTTCTGGAGTTCGCCCATCACCTTCACGACGGCCTCGTACTTCGTCTCGCCGTCGGCCTCAATCACCACCGGAGTCGCCGGCCTGCCGCCCTGCCGCTCGCGCACGGCGGCGACCAGTTGCGCAGCCTCCACCGGGCGCTCCCGGGCATTGGCATCGAAGACCGAGATGCGGCCATTCGGCCGCACGACGACGCGCACCGGCGTTTCCTTCTGCTGCCCCGCCTTCGCCACACTCGGCAGGTTGACGACACTCGGATTCACGAACGGCGCGGCGACCATCAGGATGACGACGAGCACCAGCATCACGTCGACATACGGGACGACGTTGATGTCCGCCATCATGCGACGGCGGCGACCGGTGCGGCGTGCGACGAGCGCCATCAGGAAGTCTCCGGAGAATCCTTAGGTCCGCTGCCGCTGCAGGATGTTGAGGAATTCTTCCATGAAGCTTTCGAAGCGGTTGGCCAGTCGATCGATATCGTTGGCGAAGCGGTTGTAGGCCACGACCGCCGGGATCGCCGCAAACAGGCCGATCGCGGTCGCGACCAGCGCCTCGGCGATGCCGGGTGCAACGCTCGCCAGGTTGGCCTGCTGCAGGTTCGATAGACCGGTGAACGCGTGCATGATTCCCCAGACCGTGCCGAACAGTCCGATGTAGGGACTGACCGAGCCGACCGACGCCAGGAAATTCAGGCGCGACTCGAGCCCGTCCATTTCACGCTGGTACGACGCGCGCATGGCGCGGCGTGCGCCATCGAGCGTCGCCTGCGCGTCGCCACGGCCGCGCAGCTTGAGGAACTCGCTCATGCCCGATTCGAAGATGCGCTCCAGTGCACCCGCCTTGCGCCGCGGATTCGACGCCTGCTGGTAGAGCTGGGAGAGCTCCGCACCACCCCAGAACTGGCGCTCGAATTCCTCCGTCTCGCGCTTGGCGCGCTTGATGGCGAAGCCCTTCTGGAAAATGGCGGTCCAGGACGCGATCGACAGCACGGCCAGCAGCAGCATCACGAGCTGCACGACCAGCGTGGCCTTGGTCATCAGGGACAGGATCGACAGGTCGGTAGCAGGTGTCATTGCGGGGCGCTGAATCCGGGCAGGGTACGAAAGGCGTCGAGTACCGTGGTTGGCATGGCCATCGGAACCAGACGGCGGGAGTCGGCGCAGGCCACCTTGACCTTGGCCGTCGCCAGGATCGCGTCGGCGCGACGCGCCGCCTGCTCAAAGACGATGGACGCCCGCGCGGCCCTGGCGATCCGCAGGTCGATCTCGACAAGGTCGTCGAGGCGGGCCGGCTGGCGATAGTCGCACTCGATGTGCGCGACGACGAACTGCAGGCCGAACTCGCCGGGAAGTCCTTGCTGCTCCAGCCTGGCCGCGCGCAACCATTCAGTGCGCGCGCGTTCGAGGAACTTCAGGTAGTTGGCGTAGTAGACGATGCCGCCAGCGTCCCCGCACGGGCGTGGTGAATATCCATGGACATTGCTGGAAAGTCCTGAAGACAAGGGCTTCTTGAAGAGCGAGTGAATGTCCATGGAATGGCTTGATTCTCGCTCATTTCCTTTTGGGCATGTCCATAGCCCGCGGGGTGGCCCTCGGCTCGGTTTATCGCAGCGGCAAGATGCTGGCCTTCGAGCGCAGATCCTCCGGACGGCCCTCCAAGTCTCTGACTCTGCAAGTGAGTATGCCGATCCGCGCGTTGGCCTCGACCAGTAATGAAGCCGAGGCATCTCGTTGCGCCTTGAGGTCGGCGATGGTCTCGCTCTTGCTGCGCGAAACCTGGCGAGCCTCGAGCAGTCGCTGGCGCTCCGAGGGCGGACTCTCTTTGCCGTGGGTGGCAAGCTAGGCCTGGATCTCTGCTACGAGGCAAGGAAAGCGCGACTTACGAAGGGCGGAAGGGTCGCAGCCCGCCTCCTTGGCGACGTTGTTCTGACTGACAGGCGTGCCGAGAGGCAGCACCTTGGGCGCTCCGGCCTTCAGGCGCTCGAAGGCCCGCCTGAAGTTGGCCTCAGCGGCCTTGGGCTTGGATGACTGCATAGCACCTTCCAATGGCACGTTTCTCTGCCTGCAGGCTTTCGTAGCGGGGAATGCGGGGTGGACGATCTGCAACGGGTCGGTCGGCTTCGTCCGTTACCGCCGGCGAGGCGTTGCTATTGCTGCGGTTCCGGCGACCTTTCGTTGATCCGCATGTTGAACGCCGGTGCCGAGCCGTCCTTGGCTACGCCCGCATACAGGGTCAGATGCGGATACGGGATCTCGATACCGCGGACATCGAACTCGTTCTTGAGCCGTCGCAGGAATTCGCGCCGCACGCCCCATTGCTCCAGCGGTGCCACCTTGAAGCGGCAGCGCAGAACGACGGCCGAATCGTCCCATTTGTCGACACCGGCGATCTCGAGATCGTCGAGGATTCGCGCCGCAAACGCAGGATCGCTGCGAAGTTTCGCGCCGACCTCACGAATGACTTCGATCGCTTCGTCGATGCTCTCGCGGTAGGCGATGCCGACATCGATGACTGACTGGGCAAAGCCACGGCTCATGTTGACGACGCTGGTGATGATGCCGTTCGGCACGAAGTGGACGTTGCCGTCATAGTCGCGCAGACGGACATAGCGCAGCGTGACCTCCTCGACCAGGCCGCCGTGGTCCGCCACCTTTACAACGTCGCCCTTGCGGATCTGGTTCTCGAACAGGATGAAGAATCCGGTGAAGAAATCCTTCACCAGGCTCTGCGCCCCGAAGCCCACGGCCAGGCCGACCACGCCAGCGGCACCGAGAATCGGCGCTACCGAGATGCCCAGCTCCGACAGGATCAGCATCACGGCGATCGCGCCGACCACGATCGCGACGATGTAACGGAAGACCCGCCCCAGCGTTTCCGCGCGCTTGACCGCTTCGGCATCGTCGAAGCGGCTCGCGATGCGCGAGCGGACGACGCGTATCGCGCGTTGCAGGACGGTAATCAGCACCCATGCAGCGATGGCAATGAGCAGGATGCGAAACGCCGTCATTGCGGCGCCGCCAAACGGAGAAGCGCCGAGGCGCTCCAGTTGATCAACAAGCTTTTCCATGCGTCGTCTACTCCTGGTTGCTTCAAGCAGGTCCTCGGCGGGACGGTGTCCACCCTCCCCGTGTCTGTCGCGGCGGCCGGCGCTCTATGGCGGGCCCCTGGCCGCCCGCCCATTCGGCATCAGGCCCGGCAACTCCCCATGCAGAACGGCGACCGGAAAGTGCGCCAACAGTTTCGCTAGCGGCAGAGCGGTTTGCGGGTCGACGTCGAACGAAGTTCCGCTGAGCGCGTCGCGCAAACGGCAGTGCGCGGGCAGTATCGAAGCGTCGACAAACGTGCCGTCCCAGGCTTCTCCGATCGGTGACTCGCCGGTCGCGGGCCCCAGAGTCGCGAACAGCCGCCCGGAGACGACAAGTATCAGTTGACCTTCGTGGCGGCGGGCGTAGGCCAACGTATGCCGCGCCCTGGTCCCGGTGACATTCATCGCCGTGTAGTCGCCGAGTTCGAACAAGTCAGGATGTTCGCGGCGCAGTTGCAGTAGTCGCCAGATCGTCCACAGCTTCGCGCGCCCATCGGCCGCACTGGCAAGCATGGACCGCACACGCGCCGAATGCTCGGCGGCCTCCGCGAATCGCAGCAAACCATCCAGCGCGCGGCGGCGCGCATCGTAGTCGACCGCGCGCCGACTGTCGGGATCGACCAGCGAGAGCTCGATCATCTCCTCGCCCTGGAAGAAATCCGGCACGCCGGGCGAAGTCAGCTTGATCGCAGTCATCGCGATACTGTTGAGCGCTCCGAACCAGGCGAAAGTCGAAGTTGTGGCACGCAGATCGTCCAGGAACTGATTTCCCGCGAGTTTTCCCAGCAGGGCGCCGACGAACTGCGACAACGCTGCTTCGTAGGCTTCGTTCGGCGTGATCCAGCTGGTGTGCTCCTTGGCTTCACGCGTCGCCTTGAGCATGTAGCTCTCGATCCGTTTCCGGTAACTCGCGAGCCCGCTTTCGTCCAGATCGACCGGCAGCGTTCCAACCAGCGACTGATAGAGAAGGTACTCGTCGTTCCGCGCCGGCGCCGGCATGTCTTCGACCTCGCGGCGATGCCTGCGATTCAGGCGGCTCCAGCGCCGCACCGACAGGCGCCACACCGCGGGCATTTCGGAAATCACGTCGAGGCGAGCGCGCGCATCCTCCGAGCGCTTGGTGTCGTGTGTCGAGGTGGCGAGCATCGTGTGCGGCCAGCGCTGTACCCGATCGCGGCAGGCGCCGTGAAATGCGCTCACCGTGACGCCGACGGTGTCCGGGTCACCTCCGACCTCGTTGACCGCAACCAGGCGCTGATGACGATAGAACGCCGTGTCCTCGACTCCTTTTGCCATCACGGGTGCCGTGAACTGCTGCAGTCGACGAGCGAAGGACAGGTAACCCGCCTGCAGGGCATCCGATCCGCCGGGCGGCACGCGGCCAAGCAGTACGCTGTGAATGAATGAAAACGTGCTGGCGTCGGCGGCCGGACTGTGACGGCGTGCGCGGGCGACGGCCCAGTCGATGTAGCGGTGGTCCTGCGCACTTGGACCATCGACGATGTAGGTGCGGTACACGGGAAAGTTTGCGACTACCTCTGTCAGCGCCTGGCGCAGCGCATTGAGAGTGAAGTCGCGCGTGCGACGATCCGCCCGCGCCAGCCGCAGCAGAGCGGCTGCCAGCACGGACATTTCACCGGCCAGGCTGGTGGCCATCACCAGCCGGCGACAGTCGCGCGCTATGTCATCGAAGTCCACCGCTTCGGCTCCGACGAACGCACGCCAGGCACGGTCCAGCCGCGACTTCGCCGCGGTATCGATGAACAAGCCGTTCACGACGTTGGCGAAGCGGTAGCCCGTAGTGCCATGAACCGCCCAGTCGGACGGGAGCTGCTCGTGCGCCGCGACGATCTTTTCCGCAACGACATAAAGAGGACGGGCAGGTCGTTCTCCTTCGGCAGAGGTGGCGGCGCCTGGCGCACCGCAGAGCTGGGCGTAGCGCTCCTGGAGCCGGCGAAAATAGCCGGCCGGGTCATGCAGGCCGTCGGGGTGATCAATGCGGAACCCATCGACCTGTCCCCGCGTCGCCAGGTCAAGGACCAGGCGATGCGTGGCGTCGAACACATCCGCGTTTTCCATCCGCAGTGCGGCCAGTTCGTTGATATCGAAGAAACGCCGGTAATTGATCTCATCGGCTGCCACGCGCCAGTACGCGAGCCGGTACACCTGTGATTCGATCAGCGCATCGAGTTCATCGAAACTCGCCCGCTCCCGCGGGTCGCCGTTGAACGAATTGACGGCCTGCTCGATGGCGGTGGCGATCGACGGGTGCGCGCGCGCGAGCCGCGCCAGATTAACCTTGTGCACCTCCTTGTCGCGATGGCGCTCGGAACGCAGGGCGGCGTCGGTGCTGTCACGCGACGGCAGATGGCCGAACGCGGCGAGAACACTGGAAAAGGCGTCGGCCGTCTCCGCTTCAAGAGCAGCGTGCGAAAGCAGTCCGGCCGCCCGGCTCAGCACACGCGGGTACAGAACCGGGTCGATAGGAAGCAGGTGTTCGTGATAGCGCAGCGAGAAACTGCCGGACTGCGGCTCGAATTCAAGGCGCAGTTCGCCGCGCTCCAGCACGACGCCATAGTGGTCGCCAAGGATCGGCAGCAAGACCCGCATCGCGAGCACCGGGTCGGCGTCGCGCCAGTCGATATCAAAGAATTCCGCATACATCGACGCCCGACCGTTTTCGAGCACGTCGATCCACCAGCCGTTGTCACCGCCGAGAACTCCCATGTGGTTCGGAACCACGTCGATCAGCATGCCCATGCCGTGCTGCTTAAGCGCGCCAGCGAGTTCCTCGAATTCGTGGCGGCTGCCGATTTCAGGGTTGAATTGGTTATGGTCGACGATGTCGTAGCCGTGACGGCTGCCGGCCCTCGCGCGCAGAAACGGCGAGCAATACAAGTGACTGATCCCTAACTGCGCCAGATACGGCACCAGCGCGCGGGCCGCAGAGAAGCGAAAGTCACGGTTGAGCTGCACCCGGTACGTGGCGCGCGGGATGACCGCATTGATCGCTTCGCGCCGGACCGCGGCCGTGCGACTCGAGCCCCGCTCGTGCTCGAACCCTCGGACCATGTTGATGAAGCGCGTGTCCCCCGGCCAGCGTTCGAGCGACAAGGCGAGCTTGCGGCACCAGTTCGGATATTGGTCGGTCGTCCCCGGCAGATTGAGCTGATCGACCGCCCCGATGACGTCCTCGAGCTGTGCCACGACAATGCGGGCCGGCGAACTCGCGAGCCGCTGGTGCAGCACCGCGCAAAGTTCCGGGGTCATTTTCGGGACTGATACCGGGTTGACCGTGACTCCCGGCGGCAGCAGTCCGTCACGCTCGAGCGCAAGCAGCAGCCGGGCACGATCCTGCGCACGAACCACGACCTGCTCGTCACGTGCCTGCCTGTTCGCAAACTGTCCCATCGATTCGCGCAGCATCAGGTCACGCCCTTCCCACCAGCCCGCCAGCGTAGGCAGGTCATGGGTCGATGCGGCCACCAGTGAATGTTGCGGAAATGCGGCGGGCGGGACGAATTCGCCGTCCTGATGTCTTTCGAAGTAGAGCAGACGGTAGGACAGCACGCCAACCGTCGCCAGTTTCGCGCGCACCTCTTCCGGAACTGTGCCGAGATCCTCGCCGATCACCACGCAGCGGTTGCGCACGCTCTCGAGGGCAACGATGCCGAGCAGATCGTCGAACCGGTACTGCACGTAGGCTCCGTCCGTCGCAGCGGTTCCTTCGTGAATCCAGTACAGGCGCATCAGCGCCATGACGTGGTCGATCCTCAGCGCTCCTGCATGCCGCATGTTCGCGCGCAGCATTGCGATAAACGGGGCATACGCCGCCTCCCACAGGCGACTCGGGTTCAGCGGCGGCAGCCCCCAGTTCTGACCATGCTGATTGAACTCATCGGCCGGCGCGCCGACGCTGGCGTCCAGGCAGTAGAGATCCTGATGCAGCCAGGCCTCGGCGCCCGCGCGGTCGACCGAGACGGCGAGATCGGCATACAGACCGACCCCGAGCCCGCGTTCGTACGAGCGGCGGCCGACCGCGCCCAGTTGAAGGTCGGCCTGCCACTGCAGGTACTCGTAGAACGTCACCCTGTCGCCGTGTTCACCCGCAAACTGCGCGACCTCGGACGACTGTGGCCGCCGGAAGGCGGCGGGCCAGACTGGCCAGCCCCAGACGCTCGAATCCAGGCCATGAAAGTGTTCCTGAAGGGCCTCGAACAGGCAGTGCCCGTGCAGTTCCTCGCCGCGCAGTGCACGCCATTCGTTGAATTGCCGCGCCCGATCCGAGTTCCGCTGCAGATGCTCGGTGCGGAAGTGCGCGAATAGCAGCTCGAGGATCTGGAACTTCGCCGCCGCAACGCCGGGATAGTCGACTTGTTCCGTCGCCCGCAGGGATTGCAGGCGACGCTGGAAATCGGCTGATCGAACCGCCTCGCGTGCGGCTTCGTCCTGCCGAAAATCTTCTATCGCCTCGACGTCGAGATAGAGTGTGTTCAGGAATCGGCGGTTCGACGGACTATATGGGCTGACATGCTCCGGGTTGTGCGGGAACAGGGCGTGCAGGGGATTGACGCCGACGATTCCGGCACCGTGCAGGCCCCACAGCTCGACCAGCGCGGCCAGGTCCGAGAAGTCCCCGATGCCCCAGTTGCGTTCGGAGCGCAGCGTATAGACGTGCGCAACTGCGCCCCACACCCGACCGTCGCCCTCGAGCGCGCGCGGCAGGTAACACTTGCGCGGAGCCACAATCAGGCGGCATGTCGAGCGAAGGACGCCGTCCTTGCGCAGCGACACCTGGTGGTAGCCCGTGCGCAGTTGAACCTCAAGCACCAGTTCGCGCGCGACGAAGGCCGTGCCGTCGAGCGCGCCACGCTCAAGTTCTCGCAGCTCGCGCGGCACGAAGCTGCCGCCCTGCTGATCGCCATGCTCGTCGTCGATGGTCCACTGCAGCGCTTCCGCGTCGAGGGCCAGAGTCAGGTTCAGTCGTAGAGTCCAGGGCCCGCTGTCTTCATAGTGCACCAGCACCGGTGGCAATACGCGATTCCAGCGCTGCTCGTCGACAGCGGCAATGGCGGTGTCCAGTCGAGCGTCGTCGGTCGCGTCGATGCCCATTGCACGCAGCAGCGATACCAGCGTCCCGGTGGAAGCCGCGTGCTCCTTGCCCCAGATGTCTCGGTACGCGAGCTCGATCCCATTGAGCCGCGCCAGCCGCTCGAGCCTTTCATTCATCGTGTTCCTCGAGGGAAACACGAACCGACCACGGCTCCAGTTGGTCCGTCGCAGGGTGACTGGAGTAAACGATCTTGCCTGGCGGCAGCGGGTCGCGCATGGCGGGTTCAGCGCTCAGGTTGGCCAGCATGTGCAGATGTGCACCGCCACCGAGTGGCCAGTTGACGGCGAGTCGTCCGGGCGCAAGTACGTGAAAACCGCCGACGCTGGCTCCGGCAAGGTACGGACCCAGGCGTTCACGCCGCAGATGCAGCAGGCTGCGGTAGAGGGCAAGCCAACGCGCATGGGGCATGTGCGTGCGTTCGCTCCAGTCGAGTCTTGATCGCTCGAAGGTCTCGCTGTCATTCGGATCCGGAATGCAGCTCTGCGCGCTTTCTTCGCTGAAACGTTCGAATCGGCCGAATTCGGCGCGCCGACCGCGCGTGACCGCCTCGGCAAGCTCACCGTGAAAATCACAGAAGTAGAGGAAGGGCGAGCTGGCGGCGAATTCCTCCCCCATGAAAAGCATCGGTGGCGCCGGCGCCAGGAGAATGCAGGCGGTGAGGGCCTCCAAAGCGTTCTGATTCGCGATGTGCTGGATCCGTTCGCCGAATGCGCGATTGCCAACCTGGTCGTGTGTCTGCAGGAAGTTGACGAATGCGGCTGGAGGCAGATGTGCCGATGGTTCGCCGCGTGCCGCGCCACCGCGATAGGGCGACGGCTCACCCTGGAAGCCAAATCCCTCTGCCAGCGAGCGGCCCAGAAACCAGATCGGATGATCGGCATAGTCCGCGTAGTAGCCGTCGCGTTCGCCGGTGGCGAGCACATGCGCCGCGTGGTGCATGTCGTCGTTCCATTGCGCCGTCGCGATCAGCGGCCTTCCGGCGGCACTGCGGGGCAGGTAGCGGGCCTGGTTACGGTCGTTCTCAAGTACGAGATGCACGTGCCGGTGTCGACCCGGGCCGTCATGCACGGCACGGGCGAGTTCCTCGACAATGTCGGGTCGCGAGTCGTCCGCAATCGCGTGCACTGCGTCGAGCCGCAGTCCATCGAGGTGATACTCCGTCAGCCAGAAGAGCGCGTTGTGAATGTAGAAATCGCGTACCGTGCGGCCGCTCACGGCATCAAAGTTCGGCGCCGCGCCCCAGGGTGTCTGCCGCAGCCCGTCGAAGAACGCCCCGGCGTAGGTATGCAGGTAGTTCCCGTCCGGGCCGAAGTGGTTGTAAACGACGTCGAGCAGCACCATGAGCTGGCGGGCATGCGCGGCATCGATGAACGCCTTGAGGTCGTCCGGTGTGCCGTAAGCGGCATCCGGCGCGAACAGGAGCACGCCGTCATAACCCCAATTCCGCTGACCCGGAAAGTCGGCCACCGGCATGAGTTCGACCGCCGTGACGCCCACTTCGACGAGATCGTCCAGACGATCGATCGCGGCAGCAAATGTTCCGGTCGCAGTGAACGTGCCGACATGCAGTTCGTAGATGACCGCTTCATGCCACGGCCGACCACGCCAGTCCGCGTCGCGCCACCCGTAGGCGTGCGGATCGATCACTGCACTCGGTCCGTGGACATCGTCGGGGTTGAATCGCGAGGCCGGGTCCGGGACCTCGATGCGACCGTCGATCAGGAATGCATAGCGCTGCCCTGCACGGGCTTCGTCCGCATCGCACTCGTACCAGCCGCCGTCGCGCGGCTGCATGGGGATCATCTCGGCGGCGACCGAGGACCGCAGGACAAGGTCCACACGCCGGGCGCCCGGAGCCCAGAGGCGAAATCGCACTCCACCATCGGGACTCAGGCTGGCCCCGAAAGGCATTTCGTGGCGACGTCTCAACAGGCGCTGTCCCATCCAGGTTCCGAGTTTTCCGCGCTCGGGCAGACGAGTCCTCTTGCGATCCGTCCCGAGCTATCTGTTGCCGTGCCGGCCGTTCGCTCCTATGCGCGCTACGCAGGCAGTTTCATCTCCAGCAGCAGGGCCAGTGAACGGCCCTCCAGGCGGAAGACTCCGCCCCCGTCAAATATTCCGTCCTCGAGCAGTCCGCCTTTGTGGCTGGTATCAATCAGAACGAGCCAGCGACTGCGCTCCTGCGCAAACGGCAGCACAAAGTCCTGCGGCAAGTGATTCGCGTTGAACAGCAGCAGGAAGTTCTCGTCAAGCACCGGTCGACCGCGCCGATCAACTTCCTGAATTGCCTCGCCCGCCAGATGAACTCCCAGCGCGCGCGCCTGCTCGCGGTCCCAGGCGTCGCCCGTCATTTCCACGCCGTCCGGCTGGAACCAATGGATGTCCTTGATTTCCTGGCCGTGCAGAGGCCGTCCCTGAAAGAAATCGCGTCGCCGGAATACCGGATGTTCGCGCCGGACGGCGATCAGTCGTCGCACGAAATCCAGTAGCGCCTGTTTATCGTCATCGAGGTTCCAGTCGACCCACGAGGTTTCGTTGTCCTGGCAATAGGCGTTGTTGTTCCCGTTCTGCGTCCTGCCGATCTCGTCGCCGGCCAGCAGCATGGGAACCCCTTGCGACAGCAGCAGCGTTGCAAGGAAGTTGCGCTTCTGGCGATGGCGCAACGCCTGGATCTCCGGATCATCGGTCGGGCCTTCGTTCCCGCAATTCCATGACACGTTGTTGTTGCTGCCATCGCGATTGTCTTCGCCGTTGGCTTCGTTGTGCTTGTCGTTGTAGGAGACCAGATCCTGCAGCGTGAAGCCGTCGTGCGCAGTCACGAAGTTGATGCTCGCGTACGGCCGCCGGCTGGACTTGTTGTAGAGATCGCTGGATCCGGTCAGCCTCTTGGCGAATTCGCCGATTCGGCCGCCATCGCCCTTCCAGTAGGCGCGCATCGCATCACGGTACTTGTCGTTCCATTCGGCCCAGCCGGGCGGGAAGTTGCCCACCTGGTAGCCGCCCTCGCCGAGGTCCCAGGGTTCTGCGATCAGCTTGACGTGATTGAGCACCGGGTCCTGCCGAATGATGTCGAAGAAGGCGCCCAGCCTATCCACCTCATGCAGTTCGCGCGCCAGCGCCGACGCAAGATCGAAGCGGAAGCCATCCACGTGCATTTCGGTCACCCAGTACCGCAGCGAATCCATGATCATCTGCAGCACGCGCGGGTGCTGCAGGTTGAGCGTGTTGCCGCAGCCGGTGTAGTCGACGTAGTGGCGCGGATCGTCGCCCTTGAGCCTGTAGTAGGCGGAGTTGTCGACACCGCGGAAGCACAGCGTTGGCCCCCATTGGTCGCCCTCGGCGGTGTGGTTGTAGACGACGTCGAGGATGACCTCGAAGCCGGCCGAGTGCAAAGCCTTGACCATCGACTTGAACTCGGCGATCTTGCGTGAGGCGGAATAGCGCGCGTCAGGCGCGAAATAGCCGATCGTGTTGTAACCCCAGTAGTTGCGCATACCGCGCTCGACCAGGTGGCGGTCATCGACAAAGGTATGGACCGGCAACAACTCGATCGTCGTCACACCCAACCGCTTCAGGTAGTCAATGACAGGCGCGCACGCAAGCCCCGCGTAAGTGCCTCGGAGGGCCGGAGGAACCTCGGGGTGCTGCATCGTGAAGCCCCGCACGTGGACTTCATAGACGACCATCTCGTGCCAGTCGATATTCGGTGAGCGGTCGTCACCCCAGGTGAACGCCGGGTCGATCACCTTGCAACGCGGCATGCCGCCGGCACTGTCGCGTCGGTCGAACGACAGGTCCGCCTTGGAATGACCGATGGTGTAGCCGTACAGTGCATCGCCCCAGCGCAACTGGCCGACGATGTTGCGCGCGTAGGGGTCGAGCAGCAGTTTGTTGGGGTTGAATCGGAGCCCCTGGTCGGGCCGATACGGTCCGTAAATCCGGTAGCCGTACAGCAAACCCGGCCGCGCTTCCGGCAGGTAACAGTGCCAGACCATGTCGGTCTGCTCCCGGATCTGGACGCGCTGCACCTCGCGGCGTCCTGCCGGATCGAACAGGCACAACTCGACCTTCTCTGCCAACTCGGAAAACATGGCGAAATTCACGCCTTCGCCATCCCAGGTGGCACCACGCGGATACGGTCGACCGGGCCACACGGCGTTGAACTTGTGGTTCATGTGGACATCAGTCCGGATTCGCGACCGCGTACCGGCCCCTGCCGGGGAGTGCTTCATTGGATGTGTTTCGATCTTCTCTTGATGTGGTCGAGCGGACGCCCACGGTTGCCTCGCCGGCCGGCACGCGAGATCGCGGGAGGCCGCCGCGAGCGCGAGTAGAAATTCCTGGCAGCGGCAGCAGTAACGTTCGCAGTTTAAGCGAGCGCGTCCGCGTCCCTGTGGCCGATTCGAATCCTATGGGGGAAACACGTAGTCGGCTTTCAATCTCGATGGACCGACTCACGGAGAAGACCAGTAGCCGCATTTGCCGCGGGCCAGGCTTGGCACGGTCGGGTCGCAAGCTCGCCTGCGCAATTGTCCAGTTGCGTTCCGCGGCCATCTTCCTAGGCTGCCCAGCGCCAAGCTCGCACCGCCGGCATGTCCTCTCCGTGCGCGCGTATGTAAGCCTCGATGTTCGAGCAACGCGTCACGCATCGCCTGCTTCACGTAGGCTGCACGTGCGCCCAATGCAGGCAGGCGATCGACGACATCCTCCACGAGATGAAAACGGTCGATGTCGTTCAGTACGCACATGTCGAATGGCGTCGTGGTCGTTCCCTCCTCCTTGTACCCGCGCACGTGCAGGTTGCCGTGATTCGTTCGACGATAGGTGAGGCGATGGATCAGCCACGGGTAACCATGAAATGCAAAGACAATCGGCCGGTCCCGCGTGAACAGGATGTCGAAGTCACGATCGGGCAGCCCATGCGGGTGCTCGGACGCAGGCTGCAGCTTCATCAGGTCGACGACGTTGACGACGCGCACCCGGACCTGTGGCGCGTGCACGCGGAGCAGTGACACGGCCGCAAGCGTCTCCATGGTGGGCACATCGCCGCAACATGCCATCACGACGTCGGGCTCGACGCCGCGGTCGCTGGACGCCCACTCCCAGATGCCGATCCCGGCACTGGCATGGCGAATGGCCGCGTCCATTGAAAGCCACTGCGGCGAGGGCTGCTTGCCGGCGACGATCAGATTGACCAGGTTTCGGCTGGCAAGGCACTGCTGGGTGACGAACAGCAGCGTATTGGCGTCCGGCGGCAGATAGACGCGGATGATCTCGGCCTTCTTGTTGACCACGTGATCGATGAATCCCGGATCCTGGTGCGAGAAACCGTTGTGGTCCTGACGCCAAACGTGCGATGTCAGCAGGATGTTCAGTGACGCGATCGGCCGCCTCCACGAAATGCCGCGCGTGACTTTGAGCCACTTTGCGTGCTGGTTGAACATCGAGTCGACGATGTGGATGAACGCCTCGTAACAGGAGAAGAAGCCATGGCGTCCGGTCAGCAGATAGCCCTCGAGCCAGCCCTGGCACAGGTGCTCCGACAACACTTCCATCACGCGGCCGTCGGGCGATACGTTTTCGTCGGTTGCTCTGCTCTCCGCGACCGAACAGCGCTTCGTCACCTCAAAAAGAGCGCTCCAGCGGTTCGACGCGGTCTCGTCAGGACTGAACACGCGGAAATTCGCGGCTGCCTGGTTGAGCTTCATCACGTCGCGAACAAACGCTCCCTGGATGCGCGTGGCCTCGGCATCGACTGCGCCAGGCGGCTCCGCCGCCACTGCGTAGCCACGAAAGTCCGGCAGATGGAGGTTGCGCAGCAGCGCGCCGCCGTTCGCGTGCACGTTGGCGCCCATGCGGCGTTCGCCGCGTGGCGCCAGAGCCGCGATGTCGCCTTGCAAGCGGCCGTTCCCATCGAACAACTCCTCGGGTCGGTAGCTGTGCATCCATCGCGCCAGCAGTTCCAGCCGCTCCGGATGGCCCGCGACATCGCCGAACGGCACCTGGTGCGAGCGGAACGACCCTTCCACGGGCAGCCCGTCGATCTCTTTCGGGCCGGTCCAGCCTTTGGGGCTGACCAGAACGATCGCCGGCCAACGCGGGCGCTGGGTGAATCCGACGCGGCGCGCGAGCTTTTGAATTCGGCGAATGCTTCGCACGGCGGAATCGAGAGCGGCCGCCATGGCCAGATGCATCGGTTCCGGGTCGTGGCCTTCCACGAAGATCGGATCGTGGCCGTAGCCGCGCAGCAGCGACGCGAGTTCAGCGCGCGGAATTCGCGCCAGCACCGTCGGGCCGGCGATCTTGTAGCCGTTCAGATGCAGGATCGGAAGCACCGCGCCGTCGCGCGCAGGGTTGAGAAACTTGTTCGAATGCCAGCTCGCGGCCAGAGGTCCGGTCTCCGCCTCGCCATCGCCGATCACGCACGCGGCGACAAGTTCGGGGTTGTCGAACACCGCGCCATAGGCATGCGCCAGCGCGTAGCCAAGTTCGCCGCCTTCATGGATCGATCCCGGTGTTTCGGGCGCTACATGGCTCGGAATGCCGCCGGGGAAGGAGAACTGCCGGAACAGGCGAAGCATTCCTTCCTCGTCCTGCGACACGTCGGGGTAGAGCTCGCTGTAGACACCCTCGAGCCAGGTCTGGGCGACGATCGCCGGCCCGCCGTGCCCCGGGCCGGTGACGAAGATCATCGACAGGTCATGCGCGTTGATCAGGCGATTGAGATGGCAGTAGATGAAGTTCAGTCCGGGCGTCGTCCCCCAATGACCCAGTAGCCGCGGTTTGATGTCGGTGGCCAGCAACGGCCGCTTGAGCAACGGGTTATCGAGCAGGTAGATCTGGCCGACTGACAGGTAATTGGCGGCGCGCCAATAGGCATCCAGCCGGGCCATCTGCTCCGAGTACGGTCGATGGCGAGCGCTGCCACGTGCCTCGACAGAGGTTCCCATCGGAAATTTCCGCCCAAACCGTTATGTCATGCCGAGCCGAGACCCGCGGCGGCTTCGCTTACGGCTTGTCCCTTTGCCGCTGTCCGTCCAGGGTGCCGCGCCCGCGCGGCCACCAGCGCTCCAGCATGGCGGCCGCCCATTCGCGACCGCCCAGACCGAATGCCAGCGCCATCGCGAGAACCACGCCTGAAAGAAGGATCAGGAACGTCGTCTGTATCAGGGCGCCGCCGATGTCGAGCTGATCGACCGCGATCACGATGACGAAGATGACGATTGCGTACTGCGCGATCCGAGCGAGCAGGTCGGCGTCGCTGTTGCCGACATTGTGCAGGTAGGCCGCTACGGAGTCAGCGATGAATCGCGCGAAATACGCGCCGAACGCGATCACCAGCAGCGCGACGAATACCTTGGGAAGGAAAAGAACGACCTGTCGCAGGAGCTGGGTCGCATGGTCCAGGCCCAGGCTGTTGAATGCCACCAGCAGCGCGATGAAGACCACGAGCCAGTACGACAGCGCTCCAAAGATGGCGACTGCGTCCATCTGCACGCCGCCGTTCCTCAGGAAGGCTTCGATGCCGGCGCGCTCCGTGAGCACCGGCAGGTTCACGGCACGAAGTCCGCGCTCGAACGCAAACCGTATGGCCTTGGCGACCAGCCAGCCAATGACCAGGATGACGAGGGCGATTCCGAGGCGCGGCATGTAGCTGGCGATCTGAACCAGGAACGCCCGCGCGGGCTCGAGTAATACGCTGACATCTTGCATTTGTCCTCCTGGCTCAGGCCTCAGACGTCAATTGGGCCAGCGAGGCGACCGCTGCCAGGGGCACCGCCACCCAGTCTGGCCGATTCTGCAGTTCATAGCGCAGCTCGTAGAAGGCCTTCTCGACTTCGAACAGTTGCAGCATCCCGCCCGCGGCTTCGAACTCTGCGGCATTGCCGAAAATCCCCGCCCGTACCGCCTCGTCGCCGTAGGCCCGCATGAAAGTCTGGCGCACCTCTTCTTCCCAGTTGCGCGCAAGCGGCGCGAGACGCTCGATCTCCTCCGGCGTGTCTCCAGCGCGCAGAAGTGCAGCGCGCTGCGCATAGTTGAACGAGCGCAGCATGCCCGCGACGTCCCGCAGGACGGATTGCTTGCGTCGGCGCTCCGCGAGCGGGCGCGTCGGCTCGCCCTCGAAGTCGATGATGATGAAGTCATTGAGCGTCACCAGCACCTGCCCAAGATGGTAGTCGCCGTGGATCCGCGTTTTCGAGCCTTGCGCGGGCGCGCGCGACAGCCTCTCGATGAGTGCGGTCAACTGCGGCGCGCTTTCGAGCAGTCGTCTCGCTTCGGACTGGAGCGCCAGGGACAGTGAGCCCGCCCGCTCCACGAGAAGGCGCAGCGTCGCATCAATGTCGCCCCGGATGTCCTGCGCCCATTGCTGGACGTCGGCCGCAGCCAACGGCTCCGGATCGAACGCGGCATCGCCAGTGGTCAGGTTGAACGCGGCATGCAGTTGCGCGGTCCGCTCTCCGAGTGTGCGTACCAGCGCGAGGTAGGCGCCGTGCTCCTCCTGTGCTTCCGGCGTGGCTGCACCGGCGCGCACCTCGAGGTGGCGGCTTAGATAGTCGACCGTGTAGTCCCACGCATCACCCTGGTTGGGCGTGAACTTCTGCAGCAGCGCAAGCGTCATCACGTTGCCATCCTTCGCCACATGCTCGACGCTGCCGGCCACCGGAACGCAGTGGCCGAAATTTGCGACATCGGTGAGGAAGCGGCCGATTTCCAGCTCCGGGTTCACGCCCTCGCGCAGGCGCCGGTAAACCTTGAGAAAGAGCTGTTGTCCCAGGAGCGCGACGCTATTGCTGCTCATCGACAGGACATGCACGGGCCACGGCTTGTCGGGCATCGTGCCGACGATCTCATTGAAAGCGGTCGTCGGCTGAAAGCGGATCACCCCGCCTTGCGCCTCGACCTCGCGCCGTTCGCCAATGGCCCGCACAATGGCCGTGCAGAAGCGTGCGTCGCCGACGGCGTCGATCATGCCTCCAACGCGGGCCTGCTGGCGCGCTCGCGCCACCTCCATCGGAGCCAGCATTCGCAGGCGCTGCTCGTCCTGTTCTTCCCACAAGAGCCCCAACGGCAGGAAGTAGCGCGCGGTCTCCTGCCGGCCCGGAACGTCGGTGATGGCCAGAAGCCATGCGTCGCGTCCAGCGGCAAAGGACGCATCCGCCGTCATCCGGGCGCGTTCGATTGGCTCGCCCTTGCCCGCGAACCAGCGTTGCTGCTGGATGAATGGCGGCAATATCGTTGTCTCGAACTGTTCGCGCGTCTTCTCCGCCATGCCGATGCGCCAGGGCACCACGCGCTCGCGGAACAGACTGTTGAAGCCGTCGAAGAGCACCAGTACCGGCAGCACCTGCGGACTCAGTCGCTCGACGTGCCATTGCGGCGCCGGGACATCCGTTGCCAGCCGGAACCAGTAGAAGCCGTAGCCCGGCAGGGTCAGCAAGTAGGGCAACTCGCCAATGGGCGGAAAGGTCGTACGGCCCATCAGTTCCACGGGTACGCGCCCCTTGTGCCGGGCCAGGTCGAGCTCGACCGGCTGCGCGGTGCGACAGAGGTTGGCCACGCACAGCAAGGCCTCGTCTTCATGCTCGCGCAGATACGCGAGTACCTTGCGATTGCCCGGATGAAGAAAGACGAGCTTGCCGCGCCCGAATGCGCGCGTTGATTTGCGGACTGCCAGCATGCGGCGCATCCAGTTCAACAGCGACGCTGGCGTGCGCGACTGCGACTCGACATTGATCGCTTCGTATCCGTACACGGCATCCATGATGGGTGGCAGGTACAGGCGCTGCGGGTCGGCGCGGGAGAACCCACCGTTGCGATCCGAGGTCCACTGCATCGGCGTTCGGACGCCGTCGCGATCGCCAAGAAAGATGTTGTCGCCCATGCCGATTTCGTCGCCGTAGTAGATGGTCGGCGAACCGGGCATCGAAAGCAGCAGGCTGTTCATCAGCTTGATGCGCTCGCGGTCGTTTTCCATCAGCGGCGCCAGGCGGCGGCGGATTCCGAGGTTGATACGCGCTCTCCGGTCGTGCGCGTACGTCTGGTACATGTAGTCGCGTTCCTTGCTCGTGACCATCTCGAGCGTCAGCTCGTCGTGGTTCCGCAGGAAGATCGACCACTGGCACGTCTCCGGGATGTCCGGAGTCTGCTGCATGATTTCGACGATCGGGCTGCGGTCCTCCTGCGCGATCGCCATGTACATGCGCGGCATCAGGGGGAAGTGGTACGCCATGTGGCATTCGTCCCCGTCCCCGAAATACTCGCGCACGTCCTCGGGCCACATGTTGGCCTCGGCAAGCAGCAGGCGGTTGCGGTATTTCTCGTCGAGACGCGCGCGGATTTCCCTCACCACCGCGTGAGTTTCCTGCAGGTTCTCGTTGCTTGTGCCGTCGCGCTCGATCAGGTACGGGATCGCGTCGAGCCGGAAACCATCGACGCCCATATCGAGCCAGAAGCGCATCGTGCGGAACACCGCCTGCCGCACGCGCGGGTTGTCGAAATTCAGATCCGGCTGATGGTGAAAGAAGCGGTGCCAGTAGTACTGCTGTGCGACCTCGTCCCAGGCCCAGTTCGATTTCTCGCTGTCGGTGAAGATGATCCGCGTGCCGGCGTACTTTTCCGGATCGTCGCTCCAGACGTAGAAATTGCGCTTGTCGGAGCCACGCGGTGCGCGGCGCGCTGCCTGGAACCAGGGGTGCTGGTCGGACGTGTGATTGACGACAAGCTCGGTGATGATGCGCAGATTGCGCTTGTGCGCCTCGCGCACGAAGGTCCGAAAATCCTGTCTGGTGCCGTAGGTGGGATGGACGTTGTGATAGTCCGAGACGTCGTACCCGTCGTCACGAAACGGCGACGGATAAAACGGCAACAGCCAGATCGTATTGACGCCGAGTTCGGCGACGTAGTCGAGCTTCTCGGTCAACCCGCGAAAGTCGCCGACTCCGTCCCCGTTTGAATCGAAGAACGCCTTGACGTGAATTTCGTAGATGACGGCGTCGCGGTACCACAGCGGATCATCGCCGTCAGGGTGCTCGATGAGCGCTGGTTCCAGCGCGCTGCGGGAGTTCGGCTTCATGTCGACGGCCCGGCGTCACATGAAATAGTCAAAGCCATCTTCGCGACGCACGTTTCGCCGCAACAGCAGGATGTGGGCCGGGACGCGCTGCGGATCGAGCGAAACGTAGTTTCGCTCGCCCTGCCAGAGGTAGTGCGCGTTCATCAGCAGTTCGTGCACCTTGTACGGCGTGTCCGGGGCAAGCCCGAACGAGGCAGGATCAAGCGTCAGCCATCCCGACTGGACATTGTGAGGATCGAGATTGACGATGCAGATGACGATGTCGTCCAGAGCGGAAGTAAGCTTCGCATAGGCAATCAGCTGCTCGTTGTCGATCTGAAGAAAACGCAGCGAGTCGTTTGTCTGCAGCGCCGCATTTTCTCGACGGATGCGATTGACGCGGCTGATGAACGCGGAAAGCGAGTCCGGGCGGTCGAGGTCGTGGACCTTCATTTCGTACTTCTCGGAGTGCAGGTACTCCTCGGATCCCGGGTCGCGCGGACTCGCGTCCATGTGTTCGAAAGACGGCCCGTAGATCCCGTAGCTCGCCGACAGCGTGGCTGCGAGCACCAGGCGCGACATGAACGCCGGCCTTCCGCCAAACTGCAGGTACTCGGGCAGGATGTCGGGCGTGTTTGGCCACACGTTCGGACGGAAGTAATCGCGTCCGGGACCGTGCGCCAGTTCCGTGAAATATTCCGTCAGTTCTTGCTTGGTGTTGCGCCAGGTGAAGTAGGTATAGCTCTGCGAGAAGCCGAGCTTGGCGAGCCGGTGCATCACTTTCGGTCGCGTGAACGCCTCCGCTAGAAACAGCACCTCCGGATGGCGCGCCTTTAGGGACGAAATTGCCCATTCCCAGAACGGAAACGCCTTGGTGTGCGGATTGTCGACGCGAAAGATCTTCACTCCATGGCCGATCCAGAATTCAATCACTCCAGCGAGTTCCCGCCACAGTTCCTGCCAGTCGTCGGATTCGAAGTCGAAGGGATAGATGTCCTGGTACTTCTTCGGCGGATTCTCCGCGTACTGGACCGTGCCGTCGGGCAGCCAGCGGAACCATTGAGGGTGGAGCGATACGTAGGGATGATCCGGTGCGCACTGATAGGCAATGTCGAGCGCCATTTCCATGCCCAGCTCGCGGGTGCGAGCCACCAGGTTCTTGAAGTCACCCAGCGTACCGAGCGGGGCGTGCACAGCCTTGTGTCCACCTTCTTCGGCGCCGATTGCCCATGGGCTGCCGACATCGCCTTCGACGGTGACCAGCGAATTGTTCTTGCCCTTCCTGTTGACGCGTCCGATTGGGTGGATCGGCGGCAGATACACGACGTCGAAACCCATCTCGGACACATAGGGCAGCATCGCTTCGCAATCGGCGAAGGTTCCGTGACGACCGGCTTCCTTCGCGGCCGAGCGCGGGAAGAACTCGTACCATGCCGAGAAACGCGCCCTCTCACGGTCGACCTCGAGCGGAAGGTCGGCAGGAAACAGGAACGCGAAGCGGTCGTCGGCAAACTGCATCGTCAGCCGCGCAAGCTCCTCGTCAAGTGCAAGCTGCTGGAGTGTCGCCAGGTCGGGTTCGGCCTGCGAGGCGGTATTCAATCGCGCGGCCCAGTCTGCCAGCCGCGCTGCGGGCTCGCCGCTGGCTCGCCCCGCGGCGAGAGCTGCAAGCTGAGCGCCGACTCGCGCTGCCAACCGCACGTCACTTTCATCCACGCGACGGCCGAAATCGTGGCGCCACGACAGGAAGCGGTCGACCCAGGCCTTGACGGTATAGCGATAGCGCCCCTGGGCAGCCGGCGTGAAGGCGCCGCGCCAGCGGTCGTTGCCGACCGGGACCATCGGCTCCGCTTGCCAGATTGGATCAGCATCGCGCCGCCACAGCAGTTGCACCGCGAGCGCGTCGTGACCATCGGCGAAGCAGTCGGCCTCGACGATAACGACGTCGCCAACTATCCGCTTCACGGCGAAGCGCCCGCCGTCAACACTGGGCGTGACGTTTTCGACCACCGCGCGGACACGACCATCCCGGCCGGGGACGTCCAAAGCCGCAAGTGCGTCCGCAAGAACCTGACTTCGCTCGTTCACGGGCTTCTCTCCGGTGTGAAGAGGAGGGCGGACAGCGGCGGCAGTGTCAGGGTGATTGATTGCGCGCGACCGTGCGCCGGCACCGGATTGCTGGCAACGCCTCCCAGATTGCCCATGCCGCTGCCGCCGTATTCGCGAGCGTCGCTGTTGACGAGCTCGCGCCATTGCCCGGGTTGCGGTACCCCGAGAACGTAGTTCAGGCGTGGCACCGGAGTGAAATTGAAGACCGCCAGCACGGTGCTGCCGTCGCGTGCGCGGCGGTTGAACGATATGACGCTCGCGTCCCTGTTGGAAGCATCCAGCCACTCGAATCCGGCCGGTTCGAAGTCGACCTCCCACAAGGCCGGCTGCTCCCGATAGACACGGTTCAGGTCCCTGACCCAGTTCTGCAGGCCGGTGTGTTCGGGAAATTGAAGAACCCACCACTCGAGTTCGCCTTCGTGCGTCCACTCGCGGCGCTGGCCAAATTCGCAGCCCATGAACAGCAACTGCTTGCCCGGGTGCGCCCACATGTAGCCGAACAACATGCGCAGGCCAGCAAACTGCTGCCACGAGTCACCCGGCTGCTTGCCGATCAGCGATCCCTTGCCATGTACGACTTCATCGTGCGAAAACGGCAGGACAAAGTTTTCGTTGAACGCGTAGACCAGCGAGAAGGTCAGGCGGTCATGATGGTACTTGCGGTTAACCGGATCCTCGCGCACGTAGGCGAGCGTGTCGTGCATCCAGCCCATGTTCCACTTCATCCCGAAGCCGAGTCCTCCAAGATACGTTGGACGCGACACCATAGGCCACGCAGTCGACTCCTCGGCGATCGTCTGAACGTCTGGGAAGTCACGGTAGACCGATTGATTGAGTGTCCGCAGGAATTCGATCGCATCGAGGTTTTCGCGACCGCCGTACTGGTTCGGTACCCATTCACCCTCCTGGCGGGCGTAGTCGAGGTAGAGCATCGAAGCCACGGCATCGACCCGCAAGCCATCAAAGTGATAGCGGCGCAGCCAGTGGTGGGCACTCGAAAGCAGAAATGCACGGACCTCGTGACGGCCGTAGTTGAATATCGACGAATGCCATTCGGGGTGATAACCCTGGCGCGGATCCGAGTGTTCGTAGAGGTGCGTGCCGTCGAAGCGGCCGAGGCCATGCGGATCGTCGGGAAAGTGTGAAGGTACCCAGTCCAGAATCACGCCGATGTTGTTCTGGTGCAGGATGTCGACCAGGTACATCAGGTCCTGCGGCGTGCCGTAGCGTGCCGTCGGGGCGAAATATCCGGTGGTCTGGTATCCCCACGATCCGTAGAACGGGTGTTCACTGAGCGGCATCAGCTCGACATGCGTGAATCCCATGTCGACCACGTAACTGGCCAGTTCATGCGCTACCTCGCGGTACGAGGGCAAGCGCCCATCCCGCCGGCGCCATGACCCGAGATGGACCTCATAGATGGCCATCGGCGACTTCAGCGAATTGCGCTCGCGGCGCGCAGCCATCCAATCGGCGTCGCGCCATTCGTAGTCGAGCACCCAGGCGCGCGAGGCGGTCAGCGGTGGACACTCGGAAAAGAAGGCAAACGGATCGGCCTTGTCGAACGATTCTCCGCTCCGCCCGGTGATGCGAAACTTGTAGCAGGCGCCTGAGGACACACCTTCGACGCGGCATTCCCAGATGCCGGAAGAGTCTTCGCGGGGCCTCATCGGGTGCGCATTCCAGCCGTTGAAGTCACCGACCACCGACACAGCGCTCGCGTTCGGGGCCCACACACCGAAATGTGCGCCTTCGGCCGACAACTGGCACCCGAGCCTTTCATGCAGGCCCGTATGTGTTCCCTCGCGCAACAGGTGGACGTCGTAATCGGTCAGCAGACCGATCGCGTCTTTTTTTTCGTGTGCGGGCAGGGCGCCCGCTTGCACTTTCTTTCGGCCCACGGGCAGTGATCGATTTCGATGGTCAATCAGAACTGTACTTGTGCGACGGGCATGGCACGATCCGTAACAACCAGTACACCACAACGCCACGTCGGAGCATTATTTGTTCCTTGTTGCCGTCACCGGACACCTTGTCGGACGCAAGGCCATGCCGACGACCTCGGATGTGCAAAGCGCCACCTGCAGTGACGTCGCTTCGGTTTGATCGCTGCGGAAGCGTGACAGGACGCGGTACCCGTTCGATGCATCAGCGTTACTGCGCGGCGGCACGGGCCGACTTGCCAGCGGGCCTGTGCGCCGCACCCGGTTCCGCCAGGAGAAGCAGCAACTGGTCGAGCAGGATCGTCACCTCGGACTGTTGCTGAAGGAAAAACTTCGCCTTGCTTGAGCTGTCCAGATCGACCTTGACGGTCAGCCAGTTAGCCGGCGCCCGGGCGAACACCAATTCATCCGTCTCGTCATCCCCGACGAAGAGCACGCGTTCGACCGCTTCGTCGCGGGCGAGATCGGAGAGCGCTTCAAACTTTGTGCGCGCGCCGGGTGGCAGCAGGTTGAACACCAGCTTTCCTCCAATCACGCGGGGCGGTGGATCCAGTTCGGCCAGTCGCTCGGAAAGCCAGCCGGCTGCGGCGACGCGATCACGCGCCAGTCGGTAGTGCAGTGAAACGGTCACGCCCTTGTCCTCGATCGTGATGCCACTGTCGGCTGAAGGATCCGCGAGTTGTTCCCTGAGCCGAGCAATCCATGCGCTGCAGACTGCGCGCATCGAGGCCGTGTCAGTCGCGCCCGGGAGGCCCTCGTTTCCGTGATTACCGACGCAGGCCTGGACTTCGACCGGCAGGCGAGTCCTGAGATCATCAAGGCTGCGGCCCGAGATGACGACGACCGGCACACGCCTTGCGAGACGTGCCAGTCTGCGCCGGACTCCGATTGCGATTTTCGCGTCGTCAGGGCGCCAGACGATAGGCGCCAGGGTTCCGTCGAAGTCGAACGCAAATAGCGCGCGCGTCTTCGACACGCTTCGCAGCGCCTCTTGACCCTCGGGTGACAGCAGATTCTTCATGGCGTGCTCACAAATCGTCACTACGGTCGTCACTACGAAGGCCGATGCGAGTGGCGATGCGCTCGCTTCTGCGCAGGCGTGCGGCGTCGAGCAGCATGCGTCCGGCCCAGCGAAAGACATTGAACTCGCGGACGAGCTGACGCAGGCTCACCATGCGCTCACGCTGCTCCTCCTCGGGCATGCTGAGCGCCCGGTGCAGCGATTCGGCGACCTGGTCAACGAAATACGGGTTGACGATCAAGGCCTCGTGCAATTCGCGCGATGCGCCTGCGAACTGGCTGAGTATCAGCACGCCGCGCTCGTCATCGCGCGCGGCTATGAATTCCTTCGCAACAAGGTTCATACCGTCGTGCAGGCTGGTGACCATGCAAACGTCACAGGCCCGGTAATGGGCACGCACCGATGCCGCGTCGTGGTGTTCGATCAACAGATGGATCGGCTGCCAGTCGCTGTCGCCGAAGCGGGCGTTGATCTTGGCCGCAATGGCGCGCACCTGCGATTCGAAGCGCTGGTATTCGTCCAGCGATGACCGCGACGGCGCGGCGATCTGGATGAAACTGAAGCGGCCGATCCATTCGGGGTGCAATTCGAAGAGCCGTTCGACGGCCTGCAGCCTTTCAAAGATTCCCTTGGTGTAGTCGAGCCTATCGATACCCAGGCCAAGCAGCGAGGAATCCGGCATCCTGAGGCCACGTCGGATTCTCGAGCGCACCGCTGCAACCGTTTCGGTCTCCGCAGCAGTCGGCCACGCGATTGAAATCGGATAACTCTCGACCTGCGTCAGGTGGCCCTTTAGCGAAACCGTGGAACTTTCATACTCGATGCGGGCCTCGATGAACCGTTCGACCGTCTGCATGAAATTGTTGCAGTGAAAGCGCGTGTGAAACCCGAGGATGGTGCTGCCGAGCAGGCCCTCGATGATTTCCTTGCGCCAGGGGCAAATGCCGAACGATTCCGGATTCGGCCAGGGAATGTGCCAGAAGGTGATGATCGTTGCCTTGGGCAGGCGTTCCCGCACCAGCTTGGGCAGCAACGCGAAGTGGTAGTCCTGGACCAGCACCACGGGATCGTCCGTATGTGCCTCGGCGACGACGGCGTCCGCAAACTTCTGGTTGACGGCCTGGTACTGGTTCCAGTCCTCGGTACGAAATACCGGCCGCACATGCGCGATGTGGCAGAGCGGCCAAAGGCCCTCATTGGCAAAGCCGTAGTAATAGCCTCGCTCTTCTTCCTTGCTGAGCCAGAGGCGCCGCAGCGTATACGACGGGTCGCCGGGCGGGACACGCACATGTCCCGTTGCATCACTTGCCTCGCGATCGCCCGAGCCGGCTCCGTGCGCGATCCAGGTGCCCGAACAAGCGCGCATCACGGGTTCGAGCGCCGTCACCAGGCCACTGGCCGGCCGTTGCACCTGTATGCCCTGCGCGGATCGAACGTGGATATAAGGCTCGCGGTTCGAAACAAGGATCACCTCGTCCTCGGAAAAGTGTTCGTGCAGCAGCCGTCGCAAGGCCTCCGGGGCCCATCGGACCGCAATGTCGTCCTGCTCGCGGCGCTCCTTCTTCATGTCACGCAGCAGGGAGCGCAGATCACCCACCAGCGGCTCAAGCTCCGGTCGAGGATTAGCGAATGGCCGGATCACACCTTCGCCTCGCAGCATCGCCCGCACGCCAGCAACCCAGCCGCGCCAACTCAGGTGAGCCACGCCGATGGCGACCATGGCAATTGCCAATCCGATGGTCGTGAAGAGAATCAGGAGGTATTTCCGTGTGTCCTCGCTGCGGCGTTCGATGAAGCTCATGTCCTGCAGCATCACCAAGGTGCCCAGGGAGCTGCCGTTGCGCTCGATGTTGCTTACCGCAACATGCAGCGGCCCCTGCGGCAGCTTCAGAACAAACCCGGACCCATCTTTCGCACGCTGCCGCACACGGCAGTCCAGCGCGGGCGGGAAGCTGCGAGTCTTGTAGATCAGGTGACCGTCGGCGTCGCACACGCCGAGCGCAAGGAGACGCTCATCGGCAGTTGCTCGCTCGAGCAGGTTGTCGATCTGCGTGCCGGACTTTGATTCGAGCTTCTCGCCCAGTTGCTCTTCCATCGCGCGCGACAGGAATTTGGATCGCAAGTCGAGGTCGGCCACGAACCAGCGCAGGGTGAACCCTTCGACCAGTGGCACGGAAATATAGGCAAGAGCGATCATGACCAGCAGGAGCGGGACCAGGAATCGCAGGGAAAGGCGGAGCGTTCGAAGCATTTGACTTGAGCGCGCAACCGAACTTGCACAGCTTCGACGCCATGGGCCGGCAGCGGCGCCTGAGCCCAGCGCCGCACTGTCGAAGCGCGGCGGAGACGAGGACTGTCTCGGCGGGTCGCTACCGCCTCGCAGGTTCGATTGATCGGGAAAGATCAAACGGTACCGCCGCGACGACTTCGGCGCAACTGCAGAGGCCATTAGATAGGCTTCGCGCCGCTCGCTCACTCGCGCACGTCGCTTCCTTCATGACAAGCGTCCGCACCCGCATCGCCCCCAGTCCAACGGGCATGCTGCATCTCGGAACAGCGTGCACGGCGTTGTTCTGCTGGGCATTCGCGCGCCACCACCAGGGCCAGTTCGTCCTTCGCATCGAGGACATCGATTTGGAACGCTAGACGGAGCATGCGGTGCAGGTGATCCTGGACAGTGAGGTGGCTCAACCTTGACTACGACGAGGGGCCGGTGCGTCAGACCGATCGGCTAGACGCGCTGCCGCGTGGCAATCGACCGTCAGATTGCGGAGGGCAAGGCGTACTACGGCTACGCCTCGAAGAAAAAGCTTGAGCTTGAGGAGACGCCCATGCTGCTCAGAATCTTCGCAAGGAGCGATTTAGTGCGCTACTTACGCTGCCGAATCCGATTCTGGACCAGCGCCCGGAATTGCAGCCAGTCCAGGTCTCTGTTCTTGCGCTGGTGACGCCCTTGGTTACAGGTCCAGCAGGCGGCCACTACATTAGAGTTGCCGTTGGTGCCACCGTCCTGGCGCACCACCAAGTGCTCCGCGGTGCTCGACAACGACTCCGCATCGCGCGCCGTGAGGCCGTAGCGGCGGCGGAAGGGTTGCATGTCGCCCTCGCAGATGGGCAAGCAGCAGTAAAAGCACGAGCCGCCCTGCTGGGCGTGTGCACGAAGACGACGGTGTTTGAGTGTGAGGGCCATAGCGGGCTCCGTGAAATTGAAGGGAGCTCCCGCTAGCCTGAAAAGGCACCCTGGGAGGGCGGCGAATAGCCGACTGGTAAAAAGACGCCGGCAATAGGCCGAGCGACGGTGACTATTCTGATTGATCCTCGCCAGAGCGTCTACTCGGTGCGTGGTGCGCCGAAAGGCCGCCGCTCTAGATGAGCGTGCAGTACAGACGATGCACTTCCCAGCACTGAACGCACCCACTGCTTCTGGCGGCTAAGCGAGCTCTCGCGCCCACCGTGGACAACTCGCCTGCCGACACCACAAGGGTGTGGACAGCCGGCTGGCGCCGGTTCGCGGGTTGACCACCGCTGCCCGGCACTGACGCGCTCTGTGATGGACAACCCTGTGGGTTGCCCACACGCCGCTTGCCCCACCACGCTTATGAATTCGAAGATCCAAGAACAGCCTCCAACTCGGCCGGCATTTCTGGTCGCCCGCGTTCGTTCAACGCAGTGCCTGTTACCACGGCGCTCAACATCAGTCGGTTGTCGGAGACTCGATGGATGTGTTGGGTGAACAGCAGCCTGAGCCGCCCCTTGCGATGAAGCTCGGTGCGAACGATGAAGGCGTCGCCGCTGGTGAGCGAGGCCTTGAAGTCGGCCTCGATGCGGGTTACGACCAGATAGATGCCGCGCTTGGCAAGGTCACCAAAGCTGATGCCCATGCCGCCAAGCACTTCGTGGCGGGCATGCTCCAAGTAGTTGAGGTAGGCCGCGTGGTTGACAACATGGCCCATGTCGCATTCGTAGTCGCGGACCTTGAGCTCGATGTCGAAGGTGCGGATCTGAGCGTCGAGCATGACCAACTAAGCTAGGGCAATGTCCAGACTTGGGCATCACGCTGTTCGCATGTCCCTACCTGCCACACGCGCGTATCCGTGTCTTCGTAATGGACGCGGACTGTCCAGGTGAACGGCCGGCCGGTCGCAGAGGCAAGAGGCGTCAACATGCGGTGCGGCGCAGTATACGGGCGGCCGAGAGCCTGACCGGGGCACACGGATGCGCCGTCGCCTCTGGCGCGCCACTACAATGCGCGGCTTTTGCCGGCCTCACGAGGGTCAGGCAGCCGGCCGCGAACACGCGGGGAGGACGGGATGAAGACGGTGTGCGGCAGATTGGCGTCAGGCATGGTCGCCCTGGTGACCCTGCTTGCCGGCTGCGATCGCGTCACCAACAGCCCGCATCCGAGCGACGCGGAGAAGACCAACACCTTCTTCACCGCTTTCACGGAGCGCTCGCCCAAGTACCTCGATCCGACCGCCTCGTACTCGCTCGACGAGACCCCGTACACCTACGCGGTCTACGAGCCGCTGTACCGCTTTCATTACCTGAAGCGACCGTACGAAGTGGCGCCGCGCGCGGCCGAAGCCATCGCCACTCCGCGTTACTACGACAAGCAGGGCCGGGAGCTGCCCGCCGATGCGCCGGGCGCAGACATCGCGGAGTCGGTCTACGACATCCGGATCCGGAAAGGGATTCGCTTTGCGCCGCATCCCGCCTTTGCGAAGGACGAGGCCGGCCAGCACCGCTATCACGCCCTCACCGAGAAGGAGCTCGGTGACAAGCGCACGCCCTTCGACTTCGAGCATCAGGGCACGCGCGAGCTGACGGCCCACGACTACGTCTATGCGATCAAGCGTCTGGCCACCACGCGGATCAAGTCGCCCTCGTTCTCGCCGATGGTCGAGCACATCAAGGGACTCAAGGAATACGGGGAGCTCATTTCCAAGGAAGACGAGAAACTGCGCAACGGCAAGCCGCTGACCGACCGCAACCTGCCCTTCCTCGACTTCCGCCAGTTCCCGCTGGCCGGGGCGGAAGCGCTCGACGATCACACGTTGCGCATCCGGCTGCAGGGCAAGTACCCGCAATTCAAGTACTGGCTGACGATGTCGTTCTTCTCGCCGGTGCCTTGGGAAGCCGACAAGTTCTATGCGCAGCCGGGCATGAACGAGCGCAACCTCAGCATGAACTACTGGCCGGTGGGTACGGGCCCCTACATGCTGACCGAATACCAGGAGAACCGCCGCCACGTGCTGTCACGCAACCCGAACTTTCGCGGCGAGCCGTATCCCTGCGACGGCGAGGCCGCCGACGGGGCCGCCGGGCTGCTCGCCGACTGCGGAAAGACGATGCCGTTCATCGACAGGGTCGTGTTCTCGATCGAGAAGGAAAAGATCCCTCACAAGACCAAGTTCCTGCAGGGCTACTACGACAACCCGGACGTCTCGCGATTCGACTGGTTCCAGGACCTGGATTACGACGTCAAGAATTCCGAAGCGATCGCGAAGCTGTTCCGCGAACGCGGCATCCAGATGCCGAAGATGCTGGAGATCTCCAATTGGTACCTCGGCTTCAACTGGTGGGACCCGGTGGTCGGCAAGGGCAAGACGCCCGAGGAGCAGCAGCGCAATCGCAAGCTGCGCCAGGCATTGTCGATCGCGATCGACTGGGAAGAGTTCGTGCGCGTGTTCGAGAGCAAGGCCGCAGGCGAGCCGGCGATGAGCGCGGTGCCGCCTGGCGTGTTCGCCTACCGGCCGGATCTCGTCAACCGCACGGTGTACGACGTCGTCGACGGCAAGCCGCGTCGCAAGTCGATAGAGGAAGCGAAGAAGCTGCTGGCGGAAGCCGGATACCCGGAAGGTCGCGACGCGAAGACGGGTCAGCCGCTGGTGCTCAACTATGACTACCAGCGCGCACTGACCCCGGAACTGAAGGCGGAAGTCGACTGGATGGTGAAGCAGTTTGCCAAGCTCGGCGTGCAGCTTGAATTACGGGCCACTGATTACAACCGGTTCCAGGACAAGGCCGACAAGGGCAGCCTGCAGATCTTCTGGTGGGGCTGGTTCGCCGATTACCCCGACGCGGAGAACTTCCTGTTCCTTCTGTACGGCCCGAATTCGCAGGCCGCCACGCAGGGCAACGGCAATAACACCGCCAACTACCAGAACCCGGAGTTCGACAAGCTGTTCGAGGAAATGCGCTATCTGGACGACGTCCCGCGCAAGCAGGAGGTCGTCGATCAGATGATCAGCATCCTGCAGCGGGATGCCCCCTGGGCCTTCGGCTACAACCCGTATGCGGGCTCGGTGCACCACGCCTGGGTCGGCAACGTGAAGCCGGCGCCGCTGGCCAACGACCGGCTGATGTACTTCAAGGTCGACCCGCAGCTGCGGGCGGCGAAGATCGCGGAATGGAACCGGCCGATCTGGTGGCCGGTGGCGATCATCGTGCTGCTCATCGTTGCGGCCATCGTGCCGGCCTTCCGCAGCTGGAAGCGGCGCGAGCGCGAGACGGCCGGGCGCGCACTCGCCGCACCGAAGGGCGCGTCGTGAGCGTCCTTGTGCCCGGGCGCGCCGCATCGTGCTGAACTACATCCTTCGACGCATCGGATACTCGCTGCTGATCCTGGTTGGCGTGAACCTGCTGACGTTCACGCTGTTCTTCGCAGTCAACTCGCCCGACAACATCGCGCGGCTCAACATCGGCGCCAAGCGCGTCTCGCAGGATGCGATCGAAAAGTGGAAGGCCGAGCGCGGCTATGACAAGCCGCTGTGGTTCAACACGAAGGCCGAAGGCCTCGACAAGGTACGGCAGACGATCTTCTTTGACCGGTCGCTGCGGCTCTTCACGCTGAACTTCGGCACCAGCGACAGCGGGCGCGACATCGCGCACGAGATCGCCAACCGCATCCCGGCGAGCCTGGCGCTGGCCGGACCGATGCTGCTGCTCACGGTGTTCTCCGGCATCGCCTTCGCACTGCTGCTGGTGTTCTTCCGCGCGAGTTACCTGGACTTCTGGGGCACCGTGGTCTGCGTCGTGATGATGTCGATCTCGAGCCTGTTCTACATCATCATGGCGCAGTGGTTCTTCGGCAAGACGCTGAAGCTGGTGCCGCTGTCGGGCTTCGTGCCGGGACTGGACCTGATCAAGTTCCTCGCGCTGCCGCTGGTCGTCGGCATCGTGTTCCAGCTGGGCTCGGAGGCACGGCTGTTCCGCGCGATGTTGCTGGAAGAAGTCGGCAAGGATTACGTTCGCACCGCGCGATCGAAGGGACTGTCGGAGCCGGCGGTGCTGTTCGGCCACGTGCTGCGCAACGCCTGGCTGCCGATCCTGACCCACGTCGGCGCGTTGCTGCCCTACGCGTTCCTCGGGTCGATCGTGTTCGAGTCGTTCTTCGGCATTCCTGGACTTGGCACCTACGTCGTCGAGGCCATCGCCGGTCAGGACTTTGCGATCGTTCACACGATGGTCTTCCTGGGTTCACTGCTCTACATCCTCGCCTACCTCGCGACCGACATCGCCTACACGTTCGTCGATCCGCGGGTGCGGCTCGCCTGACGATCGACAGCACCGTGCCCAAGTTCGTCTTCCTCTGGACCGACCTCGTGCTGTGGCTGGTGGTGGCCACGGTCATCGCGTACGTCGTCCACGTGCGGCGCAACGCCGACCTTCGCAAGACCTGGCAGCACGTGCTGCATGACGCACCGGCGATGTCGGCCGCGGTGGTGCTGATCGCGTTCATCACGGTCGCGCTGCTCGATTCGATCCACTTCCGGCCGCGCCTTCCCGCCGCTCCGGGGGCCGCGAGCGACGCCCCGGTGGCTTACGCCACGCGCACGGTGTCGCCGCTCGACCTGCTGCTGAGGCACGCCGTCGAGGCACGCGAGAAGACCTACTCGGTGCCACTCGCCTACTGGTCGTTCCAGCGCGAAACGGCAGTCGTCGATGGCAAGGAAGTGCGCGAGCTGCCACGGCTGGCCCACGGCGGGTCGCATCTGAAGGATCCGGCGCGCGAGTGGAAACCTGACCTCGCCAAACGCTCGTTGGCCGGAATGGCCGGGGGCCTCGGGTTCGCGCTACTGCTGACCTTCGCGATCGCGGCGCTGCGCGGCCGCACCTCGGGCGGATGGAGCCAGTCGCTCGGCGACATGCTGCGCGGTCAGACCGAAATCCCCTGGCGCGCGATCGTGCTGACGACGGCGGTGCTCAGCATGTTCATCGGCTGGCTCGCGGCGATCTGGCCGGCCTACCACCCGTTCGGCACCGATCGCACCGGCAACGATGTGCTGTTCCAGGCGCTGAAGAGCGTCCGCACCGCCGTGGTGATCGGATCGCTCTCGACCATCGCGACCCTGCCGCTGGCGATTGCGCTGGGCGTGCTGGCCGGCTACTTCAAGGGCTGGGTCGACGACGTCATCCAGTACTTCTATACAGTGTTGTCGGCGATCCCGCCGATTCTGCTGGTCGCCGCCTTCGTGCTGCTGATCAATGTCTACATCGACCGCAATGCCGAGAACTTCGCCACCGGGGTCGAGCGCGCGGAGTTTCGCCTCTTCCTGCTCTGCCTGATCCTAGGCATCACCGGCTGGGCCACGCTATGCCGCCTTCTCCGCGCCGAGACGCTGAAGATCTCCGAACTCGAATACGTACAGGCAGCACACGCGTTCGGCGTCAGCCACTGGCGCATCATGCGGCGCCACATCCTGCCGAACGTCATGCACCTGGTGCTGATCGTCGCGGTGCTGGATTTCTCGGCACTGGTGCTCTATGAGGCCGTGCTGTCGTATGTCGGCGTCGGTGTCGACCCGAACTCGTCGAGCTTCGGCTCGATGATCAACCTGGCGCGCAGCGAGATGTCGCGCGACCCGGTCGTGTGGTGGAACCTGGCCACCGCGTTCACCTTCATGCTGGCGCTGGTGCTGGCGGCGAACCTCTTCGCCGACGCCGTGCGCGAGGCCTTCGACCCGCGCGCGCGCGCCTTCCGCCCGCGTCGGTTCCGGCTGAAGGAAGCAACATGAGCCGCCAGGCGAACGGCACTGCCGTGATGACGATCGACACGCTCGACACGGTGCTGGACACCGAAAGCGGCCTGGTACACGCCGTCGACGCGCTGTCGCTGACGCTGGCCCGCGGCGAGACCTTCGCGCTGGTGGGCGAATCGGGATGCGGCAAGTCGATGACGGCGCTGTCGCTCCTGCGCTTGCTGCCCGACAACGGCCGGGTGCTCGGAGGCCGCATCGACCTGGCGGGCACGGACCTGGCGCAGCTCCCGGAAGTGCGCATGCGCGACATCCGCGGTCGTCGCGTCAGCATCATCTTCCAGGAACCGTCGACCAGCCTGAACCCGGTACTGCCGATCGGTCGCCAGATCATCGAGGTGATCGAGCGCCATACGCCACTGCGCGGCGCGGCGGCTCGAGCGCGCGCGCTCGATTGGCTGAATCGAGTCGGACTGCCCGAGCCGGAGCGGCGCATCGATAACTATCCGTTCCAGCTGTCGGGTGGCCAGAAGCAGCGCACGATGATCGCCATCGCGCTCGCGGGCGAGCCGGACATCGTCATCGCGGACGAGCCGACCACCGCGCTCGACGTGACGATCCAGAAGCAGATCCTCGACCTGCTGGTCGAACTGCAGCGCGCGCAGGGCATGGCCATGCTGCTGATCACCCACGACCTCGGCATCGTTTCCGAGGTGGCGCAGCGCGTGGCACTGATGTATGCCGGGCAGATCATCGAGGTTGCCGACACCGCCGAGTTCTTCGCGCGGCCGCTGCATCCCTACGCCCGGATGCTGCTCGATGCGTTGCCGGACAGCGCCAAGCGGCGGTCGCGCCTGACCGCGATTCCGGGCACGGTTCCGCCGCTCGACCAGCGCTTCGATCGCTGCCGTTTCGCGGATCGCTGCCCGCAAGTGCGCGACGCCTGCCGTGCGGCTCCGCCCGCGTTGCTGGAACCCATGCCCGGGCACCAGGTTCGATGTGTGCTCTATCGCGATGGCGTTGCTGCGCTGGCGGCCGAGGTTCGCGCACCGATCGAAGCACTCACCGGCGCACGGCGAGAGGTCGCGACGCTGGCGACACCGCTGCTGCGCGTGCGCGACTACAAGGTGTACTTCCCGATACGACGCGGGCTGCTGCGGCGGACGGTCGGCCACGTCACGGCGGTCGACGGCATTTCATTCGACCTCGCGGCCGGCCGCACGCTCGCGCTGGTCGGCGAATCCGGCTGCGGCAAGACCACCACCGGCAAGGCACTCGTACAGTTGCTGCGCGGTATCGCACAGATCGATGGCGAGGCCACGCTCGAGGGCGCCGCGCTCGACCGGCTCGACGGTGACGCGCTGCGCGACGCGCGTCGCAAGATCCAGATCATCTTCCAGGACCCGTATGCCTCGCTGAACCCGCGCATGCGGGTGCAGGAGATCCTCGAAGAAGGCATTCTTGCGCTGCGGCCTGAAGTCAGCGCGACGGAACGCGCCGACCGCATCCGCGCCTTGGTGGAGCGCGTCGGCTTGCGCCCGGACGCCCTGGCGCGCTATCCGCACGAGTTTTCGGGCGGCCAGCGCCAGCGCCTCGCGATCGCCCGTGCACTCGCCGTGGAACCCAGACTCATCGTCTGCGACGAGCCGACCTCGGCGCTCGACGTCTCGGTGCAGGCGCAGATTCTCAATCTGCTGAAGGACCTGCAGAACGAACTCGGCATCGCGTATCTCTTCATCACACATAACTTCGGCGTGGTCGAGTACCTCGCCGACGACATCGCGGTGATGAAGGACGGCCGCATCGTCGAACAGGGCGACGCGGCGACGCTGCTGGCCGCACCGCGCGACCCCTACACCCAGACCCTGCTCGCCGCCGTGCCGCGCCTTGCCCGGGCGGCCTGAGAGCCATGGCCGCCGCCGAGAATCCGCAGGTCCAGCGCCAGTACGAGCGCTTTCCTTATCCGGAACGCAAGCCCGAGGATGAACGTGTGCGGCTCATCGGCACGTGGCTCGACGACCTGCGCATGGTCAATCACCACTGCTTTCGCGGCGCTCGCAGCTTCAACGACGGCTTCCGCGTGCTGGTCGCCGGTGGCGGCACCGGCGACGGCACCGTGTTCCTGGCCGAGCAACTGCGCGGGCTCGACGCCGAGGTCGTGCACCTCGACATCAGCCGGTCCGCAATGGACATCGCCCGCGAGCGCGTCCACCTGCGCGGGCTTTCAAATGTGCAGTTTGTTGAAGCCTCGCTGCTCGAGGCGCCGAAGCTGGGCCTCGGGGAGTTTGGCTACATCAACTGTTGCGGCGTGCTGCATCACTCTGCCCGATCCACCCCGCGGACTCGATGCGCTGCTCGAGGTTCTCGCGCCCGACGGCGCGATGGGTCTGCTGCTCTACGCACAGTACGGACGGACCGGCGTCTACCAGATGCAGTCGCTGCTGCGCATCCTCTGCGCCGACACGGCGAGCGACGAAAGCAAACTCGACGTTGCGCGCGCCACCCTGGCCGCCGTGCCGGCAACCAACTGGTTCATCCGCGGCGAAGACCTGCACCAGGACCACAAGGTCGGTGGCGATGCGGGGCTCTACGACCTGCTGCTGCACCCGCAGGATCGCGCCTATACCGTGCCGGAAATCTACGAGTGGTTCGCCGACCGCGCCGGCCTCACGGTGACCTGGTCCGACTGGCACCGCGGTCGCCTGCCCTACGCGCCGGAGAGCCATCTGGCCAAGGCAACGGCGGCGCTGCTTGCGCGCGTCGCCGCGCTCGACGAACGCGCGCGCTGTGCTGCGGCGGAACTCATCAGCGGAGCGATCATCACGCATTCGTTCTATGCGACGCGCGCGGCCGACGTCGTCGCGCCCTATGGCGATGCGGCGATGGTTCCAATGCTGGCGAACGACGCAGCCACCGGTGCGGACGTCGCCGCGGTCATCGATGCCCACGGCGGCAAGCCATTCGTGCTGCAGCACGCGCGCTCCGGACTTGCCCGTATCCTTGATCCTGGCCGGCATGTCCGGGGCCTCTTTGCCGCGCTCGATGGCCAGCGCAGTTTCGGCCAGATCTTCGATCAGGTACGGCGCGGCTCCGAAGCATCGCCACCAGACGACGCGGCGCTCTTCACGGAATTCGAACCGTGGTATCGCGCCCTCGAAAGCATCGACCGCCTGCTGCTGCGGCGGCCCGAGGCCTACGCCGGAATAGCTGGGTACCAGATCAGCGGTTAAGTGGACGGCGGCGCGTGCCGCCGACTCACCGCGCTAGTTGCCGAGATGCTTCGCGAGGAAGGCTTCGACCCGCTTCCAGAAGTCGATGTTGTTGGCTTCCAGCAGGAACCCGTGCCCTTCCCTCGAGTACAGCACGTACTCGACCGGCACCTTGTTGCTCTCCAGCGCCGACTTCATGCGCTCACCGTGCTCGATCGGTACGCGCTGGTCGTCCGCCCCGTACGCCATCAGCACCGGCCGCGTGATCTTGCCGGCATTGCGCAGCGGTGAAGTCTGTTCGAAGCGTTGCCTGTCTGCGCTGGAATCGCCAATCGCGAACTTGTACCACTCTTCGGCGTCGTCCCAGTACTGGTTCGTATCGGACCACGTGGCATTGGTCAGCAGCGACAGGTCCGTGACGCCGACCCAGTTGATTCCGCACTTCCAGATCTGCGGATCGCGCACCAGGCCCATCATCACCGCGTAGCCGCCATAGCTGGCGCCGGCAATGCAGACGCGGTCCTTGTTGACGATGCCCTGCTTGACCAATACGTCGACGCCGTCGTTCAGATCGTCCTGCATCGTCAGGCCCCACTGCTTGAGCCCGGACGAGTAGTGCTTCCAGCCGTAACCGGTGCTGCCGCGGAAGTCCGCCTGCAGCACGGCATAGCCGCGCGAAGCCAGGAACTGCGACTCGCGGTCGAAGCCCCAGGTCTCGCCGCGCACGTACGGGCCGCCGTGCACCAGCACCACCAGCGGCAGGTCCTTGGCCGGCTTGCCGGCCGGCAGCGTCAGGTACGCTGGGATGCTCATGCCGTCGCGCGCCTGGTAGCGAATGAACCGCTGTTCGCCCATTTCCTGCGGCTTGATCCAGGGCTTGACCGCGAGGAACTCGATCAGCTGCCGCTTCTCGGTGTCGAACAGGTAGTACTTGCCCGGGTCCTTGTCCGAATAGGAGTAGACCAGCAGCCGCTTCCCGTCGGTGTTGCGCGAGATCAGGTTCACATGGCCGGGCAGCGCCTGGTCAAGCATCTTGTGCCAGGTGGCCCAGTCCTTGTCGAACCAGAACTGTTCGGTTTTCTCGCCGTCGATCTGTACGCCGACCAGCTTCTTCGTGTTGTAGTCGAATACCAGCCCGCCAGCGACGTCGTAGTCCTTGTGCGCGACCAGGCGCTCGCCCAGTTTGTTGCTGGCCGGGTCGTAGTAATACAGCGCTTCGCGATCCTCGCCATTGCGCGCCGCGAGGATCAGACGACCCTCGTAATCGAACGCGACCGGGCTGGTCTGCTTCTGCGGTTCGGTGAAGGGATGGAACTCGACCACCTTGCGCCATGGTGCGGTCGCGGACTCGCGGTACCAGACCGTCTGCTTCAACTTGTCCTTGTCGGCGCTGAACTTGTCGGCCGTGGTCACGGCTGCGCGTGCGACGTAATCGCGGTCGATGACCCAGCGAACGACGTCTCCGGGACGCGTCTCGGTGATCAGCGTCTTGCGCCCGGTCCTCGTGTCCATGCGGAACAGATCGGGAAACCTCAGGTTCCGCTCGTTGGACGTGACGATGATGTCGTCCCCCTGCGCCGGACGCATGACGCCGTGCAGGGAGGCGTACCGGGGCACCGACCCCGCCGCCCGGTTGCCCCTCGCGTCTCGCACTTCAACCGCGGAGAGTTCCCGATACCGGGTTGCGTCCCGATTGACCGCGAAGAGTCCCGCCCCCAGCTGGTCCGCCACCGGCCGCTGAAGGTCGATCAGCGAATACACCAGCCGATCGTCGTTGACCCACGCGATCGAGCGCACGTCGCTTTCCTTGAACGCCGTGATGACGTTCACCTGGGTCGCATCGTTCAGGTCGATGACTGCGATGTTGCGGCGATCATTGATCGGAATGATCGCCGCCAGATAGCGACCGCTCGGCGACAGCGTCACCTGGGTGAAGCGCGGGTTCTTGAAAAAATCTTCGACCGGTATGGGCTTGCCGGCCGATGCAGGAGCCGTCTGGGCGATAGCCGCCGGCAGGAGCATCAGAGCGGCGAACGCGGTCAGCAGGCGCAGGACGAGATTCATCGAGTGACTCGCAAGGTGGAATTCGTTTCCCGGGGGTTCAGGACGCGCACTGTCGCTGCGCCGTCTTTTCCAGCCGTGAAGGCTGCCACCGTTTGGGGCAGTGCAGCAAGTCGCGTCACCCGCCCAACCCCATTCTTGTTGCGACGCAATACGCCCCGACCTGTCGTCCTGGCTTCCGCGCCCGTGCGCTGCGGGCGGGGGGCGGGGGGCTCCCTGTAGGTGAAATACAACAGTACGCATCATCGAGGAAACTTTTGTTTGCGAGCCAGTAATGGCGCCGTAACAATCCTCCCACTCGCGCAGGAGGGCTTGGTGGGCGGTTGAGGAGACTTCCGACCTGGCGTTCGGGTGCGACGAACCAACTGTCAGCAAAAGGGGGAGTACCCAATGTTTCAAGCGAAACCGATTACCCGAGCGCTAGCGATCGCGTTCGGCGGTCTGGCGTGTACCGCGGTCATTAGCCCTGCCCTCGCCCAGACACCACAGCAGCTAGAGCGGGTGGAGATCACGGGTTCGGCGATCAAGCGGATCGAGGGCGAATCGGCTCTGCCGGTCACCACGATCACGCGCCAGGAAATCGATCAACTCGGTGTCGTCAACGCCGCCCAGCTGGTCGACAAGCTGGTCGCGAACAGCGGACAGGGCTACAACATCGCCAACGCGCTCGGCGACGCGGCACGACCGGGCTTCTCCGGCGCGTCGCTGCGCGGCCTCGGCTCCAACAGCACGCTGATCCTGCTAAACGGCCGCCGCATGGCCGTGTACGCCTTCGACGGCGGCGCGGTCAACCTGCAGCAGATCCCGTTCGCGGCGATCGAGCGCGTTGAGGTACTTCGCGAGGGTGCGTCGGCCATCTACGGTACGGACGCGGTCGGCGGCGTGATCAACTTCATCACGCGCAAGGACTATTCCGGCGTGCAGGTCTACGGCGGCTACTTCCTGCCGCAGGAAGAGGGCGGCGAACAGTTTCAGGCCAACATCCTTGCCGGCTGGGGCGACCTCGCCAAAGACCGTTTCAATATCTTTGGCGTGTTTGCTTACACCAAGCAGGAATCGGTTGCAGCGAAGGACCGCGACTTCTCGAAGACGGCGCTGCGCCGCGATATCTCGACCGATCCGGGCGTGTTTGGTTTCCCATATGGGCAACGGACCAGCTCGAACTCGTTCCCGGCCAACATCGTCAGCCGACAGCGGTTTCTTCAGCCCGTACGCGCCGGCGTTTAGCGGTGCGGTTCCTGGCGTCGTTACGGATCCCTTCCAGGGTATCTTCCCGTCCGCCGGTTGTTCGATTCCGGCGTCCTACGACTTGCTGTCTTCAGGCTCGCGTCCTCTCAGGGCCGGGTCAGCTTTACCGAGACGTCCGTCCGCTGCCGCTACGACTACGCCAGCCAGATCGACATCCTGCCGGAAAACGAGGTGATGTCGTTCCTCGGCCGCGGCACGTTCCAGCTGAACGCGGACACGCAGATCTTTGCCGAAGCCTCGTGGGCCAAGCAGACGTCGACCTTCCGCATTTCGCAGACGCCGGCATCGGAAGCGACGACCAAGAAGCAGCCGGACGGCACCACGCTGCCGCTGCTGTACCCGGAGGGCGGCAAGTACTACCCGGGCAACGGCATCGTCCCGGCCGTCGCGAGCAGGCCCGTTACCGGTGACCTGAATATCTACTGGCGCGCGCTCGAGACCGGGCCGCGGACCAACGAGGTCGAGACCGACGAGTACCGCATCCTGCTCGGCATTTCCGGCCTCGCCTGGGGCTGGGACTACAACGCCGGCACGTACTACATCTCGAGCGAGGCCACGGAAACCTATCTGGCTGGCTACCTGCTCGAATCCAAGCTGCTTCCGACGATGTACACCGGCGTCATCAACCCGTTCGGCTACAACGACGCCGCGGGTCTTGGCGGCGCTGAATTCGACCCAGGCCCTTGGCCAGATGCGCACGGCGAAGACCACCGCGTGGGTGATCGACGGCGTCGCATCGAAGGAGATCATGAACCTGCCGGCCGGCCCGATGGCACTGGCCGTCGGCTTCCAGTACCAGGACCAGGAGTACACCGATACGCCGTCGGCAATCCTCGGTTCGTCGGACATCATCGGCGGCGCGGGCGAGCAATTCGCTGAACACGGGCGACCGCACCGTCTTCTCGCTGTTCGGCGAACTGTCGATCCCGATCATCAAGAACCTCGACGCCCAGGTGGCGGTCCGCTGGGACGACTACAGTGACTTCGGCAGCAACGTGTCGCCTAAGGTCGGCCTGCGCTGGCAGCCGACCAGCGCCTTGCTGGTGCGTGGTTCGTACGGGCAGGGTTTCCGCGCCCCGACGATCCCGGACCTGGTGGCGGTGCCCGCCCGGACCAACTCGGGAGGCCAGTACAACGACCCGTGGTACGAGGCCCAGGTGGGCTGCGACCGAAGACGCCGGTGGCATCTTCAACCCGCTGTACTGCGGCGCGCAGCTGTCGGTCACGAACGCCGGCAACAAGGGTCTGGAACCCGAGACCTCGGACCAGTGGTCGGTTGGTTTCGTGTTCGAGCCCACGCGTGACTTCTCGGTCGGCGTCGACTTCTGGTGGATCCAGCAGACCGACCTGATCGGCACCCCGAACGGCGACTCGATCATCCAGGACTGCATCGATGGCTTCAACAACGCGACGCTGTCGTGCAGCGGCGGCTACGCGCAGTTCGCGCAGAGCCGGGTCGCTGCCTGTCACCGGCGTCGGCAATCATCACGGTGCTGGATTCGGCGCTTCAACCAGTTCCTGAACATCGCCGACCAGAACACCAACGGTGTCGACATCGAAGCCAAGCTGCGCATCCCGCAGACCGGCTTCGGCGACCTGACGTTCTCGTACAACGCGACGTACATCTTCGAGCAGGAGCAGAAGAACACCTTCCTCGCCGGCCGGAGTGGCAGTCGACCGTCGGCACCTACGCGACGTTCGGGCCAGTACAGCGCTATCGCCACTACCTGTCCGGTTCGTGGATGAGCGGCCCGTGGACCGTCACGATCGGCAACAACTTCTCGAGCCAATACGAGGACGAGTACACGAACGCCGACGGCTCGGTCCGCAAGGTGGCAGCGTGGGGCACGTGGGACCTGTACGGCCGCTGGACCGGCGTGAAGAACCTGGCCCTCGTGGCCGGCGTCACCAACCTGTTCAACAACCATCCGCCGGTGACCAACCAGCAGACCTACTTCCAGATGGGCTACGACCCCACGGTCGCCAGCCCCCTGGGCCGCGTGTACTACCTGACGGCGCAGTACAAGTTCTTCTAAGACAGACCGAAGAACGACCGTCCAAAACGCCCGCGGGAAACCGCGGGCGTTTTTTTGCCCTCACGGATCGCCGTGATTCAGGACGGCGGCGGCGTGTGACTTCAGCTTGCGCTTGCGGCGACATAAGGAAGGCACGGCGGAAGTCACCCTCGAGGTGCCGGATTGCTCTGGGCCAATACCTGCTTTTCAGGGCGCGCCAGACTGCACGCGTACCCGGATTCCTGGAGACGACGCGCGTCGACGTGCGACCGGTCCGGGAGTAACCACGGAGCGGGGAGGTATCCCTGGAATCGCGATGAGGCGCTTACTCTGGTTGAGCGTGGCTCTTGGACTGACCGGTGGCGTGCAGGCCCAGGTGCCCGACTACAAGGTGGTCGGTGACGGCATCCCGCAGTCGCTGACGGGCAAGCCGGGCGACGCCGCCCGCGGCAAGGCACTGTTGATCAAGCGCGGTCCGGCCAACTGTCTCACCTGTCACTCGATCAAGGACAAGGAGATGCAGCCCGGCGGAAACAAGGGGCCCGCACTCGATGGTGTCGGCGCCGCGTTGACCGCGGCGCAGTTGCGGTTGTCGGTGGTCGACCTGTCGCGCGTCACTCGGGGCACCGCAATGCCCAGCTTTCACAAGACCAGCTTCGGCACCCCGTCGCCGGCCCTGACGGCTGAACAGATCGAGGACGTCGTCGCCTATCTGTCCACGTTGAGAAAGTAGGCCGGCAAGACCGAACTGGGGCCGACCTGTGACCAGGCTGACCGATGCGGCGCAACCCGGCAGCGCGAAGTTGCGCCGCTAGACGCGCGTCCAGAGCCGCGCCAGGTCTGCGGCGCCATCCGTGCCCTTGACCGCGCGCAGCGTTTCGTTGGCCTTGGCCTTGTTACCGGCGCGCAGGTAGGCGATGCCGAGATGCAGGCGTGCATCGTCGAGGTGCCTGTGCCCGCCCGCGGCGATGCCCTTCTGCATCAGCGCAATGCCCTTGTCGAACTGCCCGAGCCCGGTGTAGGCCATGCCGATGCGCACCAGGGCATTGGCGTCGCCTGACGATTCGGCTTCGGCCTTGGCGAGATCGTTCGGTGCGTCATTGGCCTTCTGCACGGCCAGAACCTGCAGGCGCTTCTGCCGCTCGGCCTCGGCCCCCTTGCCGACGATGCCGCGGGCAAAACCCTCATCGATGACCGCCCTCGCTTCCGCCGCCTGGCCATTTTGCAGCGCCAGCTGGGTCATCTCGACATAGTCTTCCGCCGTCTCGAGCGTCTTGGTCTCGCGCCTCAGCCGCATGACGTCGAACGTGAGGCGGCCCGAGAAACCGGGCTTGCTCTGGATGCGACCAAGGACGATCGCCCAGTATTCCTGCTTCGGATAATAGGTAACCAGCTTCTCGAGCACGGCCGACTGCCCGGCGTTGTTGCCGGTGCGGCGCAGTGCGTCCGACAGGCGCAGCAGATCCGCCTCTTCAGGGCGGCGCCCAGCCTTCTCCGCCGCCTCGATCGCGGCCTGCGCGTCGCGCGCAACGGCAGCGAAGTCCCCGGACTGAGAGTTGACGTAGGCGAGCAGCTTGTCGAGCTCGGTCGCGTTTCCGCCCATCTGCCTGGCCTTCTGCGCCCACTCACGCGTCTTGCCCCAGTCCTTCACCTGCGAGTAGAGGTAGGCGAGCTGCTCGGCCGTCTGTGCCTGCTCGCCCGGGCTGAGCCTGCCCGATGCCATCGTTGCCTCGAACGCCCTGATGGCAGTCTGCGGGTCGCCTGCGCGCGCCGCCGCGGCGCCGCGCATCCGGTCGATCGTCAACTGCTCGGCAGGTGTCTTGTTGGCGACGGCATCGGCCTCGCGGACCTTGGCCAGCGCCTCCTTGGCGCGGCCCGATTTCAGGTACTCCGCCGCCTGCTGCAGGGGCTTGCCGACCTCGGGGCGCAGCTGGGCGTGCGCGACGTGAACACTCGCGGCCAGCGCGAACGCCACCAGGGTGCGGATCAGGAGCTTCATCGACACGCTCAGCGGACGAACTGCTCGTTGCCCACCAGGCCGAGCTTGGTCACGCCAAGGCGCTGGGCCGACGCCATGACTGCCGCCACGTCCTTGTACTCGGCGAGCTTGTTCGGGCGCAAATGCACTTCGGGCTGCACCGGCTGCGCCGCCGCGTCGCGCAGGCGCGACTCGAGCGCGTCCTTATTGTCGACGATGTCGCCGTTCCAGTAGATCGTGCCGTCGAAATCGACGTCCACCGTGATCACCACCGGCTTTTCGACCTGCGGCGGCGGCGTGCCGACCGGCATGTTCAGATTGACCGAGTGCAGCTGGATCGGGATCGTGATGATCAGCATCACCAGCAGGACCAGCATCACGTCGATCAGCGGCGTGGTGTTGATCTCGACCATCACGTCCGGATCCTGCGAGCCGCTTGCCGGACCGACATTCATAGCCATCGATAGCTCCTTGCAGTCGTCGGTCAGCCGCCGCGCGGCGGCGGTTCGGTCACGAAGCCGATCTTCTGGATACCGGCCCGCTGCGCCGCGAACACGACGCGACCAACGAATTCGTAGCGGCCCTCCAAGTCACCCCGGATGTGCACTTCGGGCTGCGGCAGCTGCACCGCCACCTTCTTCAGCCGCTCGACCAGTTCATCGTTGTCGCGCACCGGCTGCAGGCCCCAGAACACATCGCCGTCCTTGGTGACCGCAATCTCGACATTCTCCGGCTTGGTCTGCCGCGGAACGTTGGTTTCCTCGGGCAGCTTCAGCGGCACCGATTGCGTGATGACCGGAATCGTGACGAGGAAGATGATCAGCAGCACCAGCATCACGTCCACCAGGGGCGTGGTGTTGATCGCCGAGATGGCTTCGTCTTCGCCGCCCTCAGCTTGCCCGACGTTCATCGCCATGGCTGGCCTCCGTCTGCACCTGCGCTCAGCGCGCGGGCGCGCCTTTGAGTTCGATCTTGCGGCCGAGCAGGACGGCGTGCAGGTCGGCACCGAAGGTGCGGACCTGATCCATCGCCACCTTGTTGCGGCGGACCAGCCAGTTGTAGCCCATGACCGCCGGCACCGCGACCGCAAGGCCGATGGCCGTCATGATCAGCGCCTCACCGACCGGGCCGGCGACCTTGTCGATCGACGCCTGGCCAGCGATGCCGATGGCGGTCAGCGCGTGATAGATGCCCCAGACCGTACCGAAAAGACCGACGAACGGCGCCGTGGAGCCCACCGTGGCGAGGAACGCGAGCCCGTCCTGCAGGCGGCTCTGCACCGTGTCGACCGAGCGCTGCACCGACATCGTGACCCAGGTATTGAGGTCGATGTTCTCGGTCAGCGCGCCCTCGTGGTGCTCGTTGGCATCCAGGCCGGTCTCCGCGATGTAGCGGAACGCGCTGCCCTCCTTGAGCTTCTTCGCGCCGTCGCGCAGCGACGACGACTTCCAGAACGAGCCGGCCATCTCGCGCGCCTGGCGCATCAGCTTGAACTGCTCCCAGAGCTTCACGAAGATGATGTACCAGCTACCCATCGACATGATCACCAGGATGATCAGCGTGCCCTTGGAGACGAAGTCCCCCTGACGCCACAGCGCCTCGAGGCCATAGGGGTTTTCGATCGTTTCCTTCGTCACGGTCGGCACGGGAGCCGGTGCCGGCGCGGCCGCTGGTTCAGCGGGGGCGGCGGCGGGCGCTTCCGCGGCCGGCGCAGCCTTCGATGCGTCCTGGGCAATCACTGCGGTGGGTGCAGCACAGACTGCAGCAGCCAGGATCGCCAGGGCGGCGGTGTGGCGTCGGATTAACGAGATCATTTCAAAATCTCCTGGTGGAAGATGGGGCGGCAGCGTGTCGGACGGTGAAGCGGCGCGGTGACGCCCTGTTCCGATCGGCTTGCTCCCGGCCTGTTAACGAAGCTTGAAACTGATGGGTGCCTGCGCCCGGATGTCCTGCCCCTGGCCCTGGCACTTCAACTCTGAAACCACCGCCATCGACGCGCGGTTGAAGACGCGATGCGACGACGACTTGATCACCGCATCCTTGACCTGTCCATTCGCCGTGACGGTGAACTCGATCACGACCTCGCCTTCGCGGTTTTCCTTGATCGCCTCACGCGGATAGACGATCGAGGACATCACTTCCGTGTAGTTCGGGCACACCACGCGCGCGCTGCGCACGGCCGGGGCTGGCGCCGGGGCCTTCTCGGGCACCTTCTGGATCATCGGCGCCTGCGGCGCGGGCGGTGCTTCCTGCGTCACGGCCGAAATGGCCGGCGCCGGCGTGGGTGGCGGCGCGATATTGATTTCCGGCGGCGGAATGAACGGCGGCGGCGGCGCGGCCAGCTTGGGTGGCGGCGGGACGACCTCCGGCGGCGGAGGCGGCTTCTTGATGATCTCCTCGATCACCTTGACGTCGATCGGGCCTTTGACGACTTCGACGACGGTACGCGCGAGGCCAGAAACGAGGGCCCAGACGATCAGCACGTGCAGCAGCACGACCGCCGTGATCCCCACGGCGTGCCTTCCGGGATTGCGCTGCTGCTCTGCGTAATTCATTGACGCCCTCCGGGGATCGCCCTGAGCGAAAAGTCCGCGATGTTAATGCCTTGGCGCCGACAATCGCAAAGCCTGCGATTCTAGCCCAAAGAAACCACGATCGACACTGCCCCGCGTCGCCCGGCCCGTACGCGGCCGGGCCGTTAGAGCAGGTCGCCTACGGGCGCCGGCGGCTCGCGGCTCGACGCGCCCGAAGTGACGATAGGCCGCGACGGAGGCCACCCGGCCACGCGGCGTGCGCTGCAGCATTCCCTGCTGGATCAGGTACGGCTCCACGACGTCTTCCAGCGTGTCGCGCTCCTCGCCGACCGCCGCGGCCAGGTTGTCGATGCCGACCGGGCCGCCGGCGAACTTGTCGATGACCGCCAGCAGCAATTTGCGGTCCATGACATCGAGGCCCAGCCGGTCGACTTCCAGCATCGCGAGTGCCAGGTCGGCCACATCGGCTGAGATTTCGCCCGTGCCTTTCACCTCGGCATAGTCACGCACACGCCGCAGCAGTCGGTTGGCGATGCGCGGCGTGCCGCGCGAACGATGCGCGATCTCCCGCGCTCCCTCGGCCGTGACGTTGGCATTCAGCAGTCGGCCCGACCGGGTGACGATCGTCGTCAGTTCCTCGGTCGAGTAGAACTCCAGCCGCGCCACGATGCCGAAGCGGTCGCGCAGCGGATTGGTCAGCATGCCGGCACGGGTGGTGGCCCCGACCAGCGTGAAGGGCGGCAGGTCGATCTTGATCGACCGGGCAGCCGGGCCCTCGCCGATCATGATGTCGATCTGGAAATCCTCCAGCGCCGGGTACAGGATTTCCTCGACGATCGGTGACAGCCGATGAATCTCGTCGATGAACAGCACGTCGTGCTTTTCGAGGCTGGTCAGCATGGCGGCGAGGTCGCCGGGCCTTTCGAGCACGGGACCGGACGTCTGGCGCAGGTTGACGCCCATTTCGCGCGCAATGATGTGCGCCAGCGTGGTCTTGCCGAGCCCTGGCGGGCCGAACAGCAGGACGTGATCGAGCGCTTCGGCCCGATTGCGCGCCGCGGCCACGAAGATGCCGAGCTGCTCGCGTACCTTCGGCTGACCGACGTACTCGGCGAGCGACGACGGGCGCAACGCACGCTCGATCGCCTCTTCGTTCGGCGAGGCGGGATGGCCGGCGACCAGGCGCTCTGCTGCGGTCAACGTGTTCTCCGGCTGACGATGGTCAGCCCTTGGCCAGCGATTTTAGGGCGAGGCGTATGCCATCCGAGGTGCCGGTGCCCGCCGGCAACTGCCGCACGGCGGTGCTCGCTTCGCGCTCGTTGTAGCCGAGTGCCAGCAGCGCGCGAACGATGTCGGCATGTGCGTCGCCGCCGCCGCTGCCTGGCGCGGCGCCCAGGTCCGCGCCGAGCTTGCCTTTCAATTCCAGCAGCAGGCGCTCCGCGGTCTTCTTGCCGATCCCTGGAATCCGCGTCAGTCGGGCGCTCTCCTGCACGGTGATCGCCTGGGCGAGCTCGGTGACCGAGAGCCCTGACAGCACCGAGAGGGCGGTGCGGGCGCCGACGCCGGAAATCTTGATCAGCTCGCGGAACGCGGCGCGCTCGGCCGCGGTTGCGAAGCCGTAGAGCTGGTGTGCGTCCTCGCGGATCGCGAGGTGCGTCAGCAGAACCACGCGCTCGGAGATTGCGGGCAACTGGTAGAACGTGCTCATTGGCACATCAACTTCGTAACCGACGCCGCTGACGTCGACGAGCAAGGACGGCGGGTTCTTTTCCAGCAGGCGGCCTTCGAGTCGACCGATCATCGGCCACCCGCCAGGCGTGCCGTCCACGCTCGGCGCGCGCCGCCGCCGCGTGCACTACGCACGACGGTACGTGCACCGCCACGTGCGCCCGCCGCCAGCAGCGTGCGCGAGTGCGCATGGCAGATCGCGCAGGCCAGCGCGTCGGCCGCATCGGCGGCCGGCACGCCGTCGAGCGCGAGAAGCCGTTGCACCATCGATTGCACCTGGCGCTTGTCGGCCTGGCCAAAGCCCACGACCGCCTGCTTGATGCGCAGCGCCGCGTACTCGTGCACGGCCAGGCCCTCGCTGACCGCCGCGCAGATGGCAGCACCGCGCGCCTGACCGAGCAGCAGGGTGGACTGCGGATTGACGTTGACGAAGACTTTTTCGACCGTGGCGACCTGCGGACGCGTCTCGCGGATCACGCCGGCGAGCGCGCTCAAGATCGTGCCAAGGCGCTCATGAAGCTCACCCGGCGGAACCCGGATCACGCCGGCAGCGACATAGCCGAGATGCGTGCCGCTCACTTCGATGACGCCGTAACCGGTGCGGTTCAGGCCGGGGTCGATCCCAAGGATGCGCAGTGCGGCGGACACGCGGCGATTGTGCCACGCACCCCGCCTTACGCGATTCACGCTGCGCGACGAACCGGCCGAGAGATGTCGAGTGCGACGTCCTGCTTGACCAGCAGAGGAAACAGGGTCGTCAGTACCGCATAGACCAGCAGTCCGCCATAGAGCGGCGCGGGAAGGCTGAACTGTTCGCGCAGGATCGAAGCCAGCACCATCGTGAAGATCAGCGTCGGCGACAGCGGCATCGCCACGCGCAACGCGTCGTGAAACGGCTCACGCAGCTGTGTCATGCGCTGCAGCACGATGCCGCCGATGCGCAGCGGCACGAACACGGCCGTCAGTCCCAGGCCAATGCCGAGCGCGTCCCAGCTGATTGCCTCGCGCGGTATGCCCTGGCCAGCATGAAAGAAATAGAACGGCACGAAGAAACCGGCAAAGAGTTTCAGCGCATGCATCGTGTCGGGGGCGCCGAGCTCAGGCACGCGACGGGTCAGCTGGCGCGCGATGAAGCCAGCGATGAAGGCGCCCACCAGGTAATAGACGCCCAGCAACTTGGTGGCGTACGCGGCGATGACGCCGACGACGATCAGGAAACTGAATTCCGAGCCGGGCGCCTGCGGCAGTACCCAGTGCGCAAAAGCAATGAAGAGCACCGGCAGCGCGACGACCAGCAGCGCCAGCCAGGCGCTGGTGATGGCCAGGCTGGCCACCGAATCCGACTTGAGCAGCACGAACATCACGGCGAGCGCCAGCAGTTCCCCCGCGATCGCCTTGCTCTTGATCCAGAACCGGGTATCGGTGGCGAGCCCCAGTCGGGCCAGGGTGTCGAGAATGAAGCCGGTCGATGGCGTCAGCAATGCCAACGCCAGGACTCCAGCCGCGCGCGTTTCGAGCTGCAAGTAGTGAATCGCCAGCATGGCCACGACGATCAGCGTGACACTGCGTATCACAAGGTGCACGACGAGCGGCCGCCAGGCTGCGCGCAGTTCGGCGACCTCGACCTCCAGTCCCGCAAACAGGAACAGAGACGCGATACCGAAGGTGGCGAGCAGACCGATGACCGGATCCTGCGAATGTTCGGGGAACGACAGGCCGGCGACCAGGCCGAGCAACAGCGCCCACACCGGGGCCGGAATCGTCGTGCGCTCCAGCACCCGCGGCACCAGCAGGATCGTGACCAGCAGCCCCAGGTAGACGACGTCGGCCGGGATCGCTGAAAGAAACTGGGGCATGGGCATCAATGGCGGAAGTGCCGCACGCCGGTGAAGACCATCGCGATGCCGCGCTCGTTGGCCGCAGCAATCACCTCCTCGTCGCGCATGCTGCCGCCGGGCTGGATCACGCAGGTGGCGCCGGCGTCAACAACGACATCGAGCCCGTCACGGAACGGGAAGAACGCATCGGATGCCACCGCGGACCCGGCGAGCGAGAGCCCGGCTTCCTGCGCCTTGATCGAGGCAATGCGCGCGGAGTCGATGCGCGACATCTGCCCCGCACCGACGCCAAGCGTCATGCCATCGTGGGCGAAGACGATCGTGTTGGACTTGACGAACTTGGCCACCCGCCAGGCGAACAGCAGGTCGGCGAGCTGCTGCGGCGTCGGTGCCTTCGCGGTCACGATGCGCAGGTCAGACGACGCGATCGCATGCAGGTCCGGAGACTGCACCAGCAGACCGCCGCCGACGCGCTTGACGTCGAAGTCATTCTGCGCGCTGCCGAGCGCGACCGTCAGCAGGCGCACGTTCTGCTTGGCGGCGAACACCTCGCGCGCGGCGGCCTCGAATTCGGGTGCGATCACGACCTCGACGAACTGCTTCGCCACCGCCTGCGCTGCGGCGCCATCGAGCGGCCGGTTGAACGCGATGATGCCGCCGAAGGCCGACGTGGGATCGGTCTTGAACGCCTTGGCGTAGGCATCAGCGGGCGTGGCGGCGACCGCAACTCCACAGGGATTAGCATGCTTGACGATGACGCAGGCGCATTCGTCGAAGCTGCGCACGCACTCCCAGGCCGCATCCGCATCGGCGATGTTGTTGTACGACAGCTCCTTGCCCTGCAGCTGCGCATAGCCGGCGAGCAGGCCGGTGCCGACGTTGCGTTCGCGGTAGAACGCCGCCTGCTGGTGCGGGTTCTCGCCGTAACGCATCTGCTGCACCCTGACCCACTGGCGCGTCAGCACCTCGGGGAAGCCGGCGCCCGGCGTCGTGCCGTCGAGCGCCGTCAGGTAGTTGGCGATCATGCCGTCGTAACGCGCGGTGTGGGCGAACACCTTCTTCGCCAGCGCGAGCCGCGTGGCTGCGCTGATCTCCTGCCGCGACCGCAGTTCCTCGAGGAGGGCACCGTAGTCGTCGGGATCGACGACCGCAGCGACGCTCTCGTGATTCTTGGCGGCGGCACGCAGCATTGCCGGCCCGCCGATGTCGATGTTCTCGATGGCATCGTCGAAGCTGCATCCGGGCCGTGCCACCGTCTGTTCGAACGGATAGAGGTTGACGGCGAGGATGTCGATCGGGTCGATCGAGTGCTGGGCGAGCGCCTGCATGTGCGCCGGATCCGGCCGGCGCGCGAGCAGCCCGGCATGGATGCGCGGGTTCAACGTCTTCACCCGGCCATCGAGCATCTCGGGAAAGCCGGTGTACTCGGCGACCTCGGTCACCGCGAGGCCGGCATCGGCCAGCAGGCGCGCCGTGCCGCCGGTCGAAAGAAGCCGGTAACCCAGTCCGTGGAGTGCGCGCGCAAAGTCGACGACACCGCGCTTGTCCGAGACGCTGATGAGCGCCTGCTTGATCATCTTCACGGCCTCCCCGCCGCTGGCTCAGGCCAGTTTCTGTTGCTGCAGCTTCTTGCGCAGTGTGTTTCGGTTGATGCCCAGCAGTTCGGCGGCGGCCGACTGGTTGCCGCCGGCGCGCGTCATTGCGAACTGCAGCAGCGGGCGCTCGACCGCGGTCGTCACCATTTCGAACAGCGCGTGCGGCGGGGCTCCATCGAGATCCTCGAAGTACTGCGCGAGGCTGCGCAGCACGCACTGCTCCAGCGTTTCGCCGCTGCGCTGGCGGCTGGCGCGCTCGGTGGTCGATCCCGACCTGACGGATGACTTGGCCACTTTCGAATCCTCAATGAAGCACTGGCGCGTAGGCCAGCCTTTCGCTGTGCTCGCCGTGACGGCGCAGGAATGCGTCGACCGCGCGTTTCTGCGCGGCGCAGTCGTCGAGTCGGTTCATTTCGTCACAGAACGCGCGTCCGCCAACGAGGCCGCGCGTGTACCAGATGATGTGCTTGCGCGCCGTTCTCACGCCGACTGCGGCGCCGTAGAAGCGATAGTGATCGTCCAGATGCGCCAGCAGCAGTTCGCACACTTCGTCGACGCGCGGCGGCGCCAGTTCCTCGCCGGTGGCCAGGAAGTGCGCCACCTCGCGGAAGATCCATGGCCTGCCCTGCGCCGCGCGTCCGATCATGATCGCGTCCGCGCCGGTGTATTGCAGCACGTCACGCGCCTTGTGCACGCTGTCGATGTCGCCATTGGCGACGACCGGGATGCTGACGGCCTGCTTGACCGCGCGGATCGTGTCGTACTCGGCCGTGCCATGAAAGCCGCAGGCGCGGGTCCGTCCGTGCAGGGTCAGCGCTGCCACGCCGAGGGACTGCGCCAGGCGGGCAACCTGCACGGCATTGCGCTGCTCCGGATGCCAGCCGGTGCGGTACTTCAGCGTGACGGGCACGTCGACCGCGGCCACGACGGCGGCAAGGATGCGCTCGACGCGATCGGTGTCACGCAGCAGGGCCGAACCGCACGCGACGTTGCAGACCTTTTTCGCCGGGCAACCCATGTTGATGTCGATGATCTGCGCGCCGCGGTCGACATTGAAGCGCGCCGCTTCCGCCAGCATGGCCGGATCGGAACCGGCGAGCTGCACGGCGACGGGCGCACGCTCGCCCTCGTGATTCAGGCGGCGCATTGTCTTCTCGCTCGCCCATAGCCGCGGGTTCGAGGCCGCCATCTCGGAGATCGCGTGTCCCGCACCGAGCGACTTGCAGAGCTGCCGGTACGGCCGGTCCGTGACGCCCGCCATCGGCGCGACGAACACGTTGTTCGGCAGCAGGTACGGACCAATGCGCATCAGGAGGCGGAAGGAAAGGCGGCGGGACGGGGGCGCGGATTGTATCTAAGCCTCGTAGAGCCGGCCGTCGATTCTCAGCTGCGCACGCCGAACATCAGCAGACGCGCGAACTGCCGACGCAGATCGGGAAACACATTCAGCGCCGTCAGCCCCAGTGAGCGACCCACCGCGACAGGCGTCGCTCGGGTCGCAAATAATCCCGGCAAGCGACGCGTCAATCCGAGGATGGCGGCGCGGTCGGTCCGGCGGCTGCGCTCGTAGTCATCCAGCACTGCCGAAAGATCACGGCCCGCAGCCAGCGCCGCGGCGATGCCATCGGCCAGCTGCGCGGCATCGCGCATACCGAGATTCAGCCCTTGCCCGGCGACCGGGTGCAGTGTCTGTGCTGCGTTGCCGATCCAGACGACGCGGTGCTCGCGCAGTGTCCCGCGCGACTGTTCGTGCAGCGGATAGCTGGCACGAGGCCCGACACGCACGATCCTCCCGCTGCGCGAACCAAAGGCCTGCTGCAACTCCGCCGCGAAGCCCGAGTCGTCAAGCTGCAGGCGTCGCTGCGCCGCGGCCGCGGGCATGCACCAGACCAGCGACAGGCTGCGTCCGGCCGCAGGCGCCTGCCCCGGCAGCGGCAGCAGCGCGAGCGGGCCGTCGCGTGTGAACCGTTCGAACGCCTCCCCGACAGCCGGGCCGTCGAGGTTCACATCCGCCACCAGCGCGGTCTGGCTGGCTACCTGCGGCGGAAGCACCGCCGTGCCCTCGGCGTTGACCAGAAGCTCGGCATCCCGCTCGGTGCCATCATCGAGCCGCGCAGTGACGCGCGTCGAGCGCTGCGACACCTCGGTGACCCGGCATGGTCGCGTGATCTGCACCTGCCCGCTGGCAGCACAGGCCTCGGCCAGTGGCGCGAGCAGATCGCCATAGCGGATCGTCACGCCCAGCGGCCGCGGTCCGAGATCTTCAGGACCGATCACGACACGACCGAATTCGCCCGCGGACGACACCACGACCGAGCGGATCGGCGCCGTCACTGCAGACGGCAGTTGCACCAGCGGCGCCAGCAGTTCAACTGTCCCGCGCGACAACGCCAGCAGGCGCCGGTCGCCGCGCGCGGCCTCCAGCGTGCGAGCGTCGATGACCTCGCAGCCGACCCGGCGCCGCGCCAGCATCAGCGCGAACGCCATCCCGACCGGCCCCGCACCGGCAATCAGGACACGGGCGTCGGCCTTCATGTCAGCCACGCATCACCGCCTCGATGTCGTCCGGATGCTTGGGCGCCGCGTGGGTCAGCACCTCATGGCCGCTTGCCGTGACGATCACGTCGTCCTCGATACGGACACCGATGTTGTGAAAGCGCCCCGGTACATTGTCGGCCGGACGCAGGTAGATGCCTGGCTCGACGGTCATGGCCATGCCGGGAACCAGGCGCCGCCAGGCGCGCTCGCCCGCCTCCGGCGCCGGCCCCGACTCGCGATAGTCGCCGACGTCGTGAACGTCGAGGCCGAGCCAGTGACTGGTCCGATGCATGTAGAACTGGCGATGCGCACCGGCCTCGATGACCGCATCGGTCGAGCCGTTGAGCAGGCCGAGGTCGATCAAACCCTGGCTGAGGACTCGTGTTGCCGCCTCGTGCGGTTCGTTGAACGCAGCACCCGGCCTCACGCATCCGAGCGCGGCGTGCTGTGCGGCCAGCACCAGTTCGTAGATCGCCCGTTGCTCGCCGCTGAAGCGGCCGTTGACGGGAATCGTCCGCGTCAGGTCCGCGGCATAGCCGTCGACTTCACAGCCGGCATCGACAAGGCAGAGGTGGCCGTCGGCGAGACGGGCGTTGCCGGCGGGGTAGTGCAGCACGCAGGCATTGGGACCCGTTGCGACGATCGAGGTGTACGCAGGCGACTGGGCGCCGTGGCGGCGAAACTCGTGCAGCAACTCGGCCTCGAGTTCGTACTCGTGCATCCCGGGACGGCACTCGCGCATCAACCGCAGATGCGCGGCCGCGGTGATGCTCGCGGCGCGTCGCATCGTCGCCACTTCCGACGCGTCCTTCACCAGTCGCATCTCGTCGAGGATCGCGAGCAGATCGTGATGCGCCGTCGGCGCGCGCGTGCCACTGCGGCTGCGTGAACGTACCTCCGCCAGCCAGCGCTGCACACGCGCCTCGCCTTCCGCGCCGCTGTCCAGGGCGCGGAAAAGCGCCGGCGCATCGCCGAGCCATTCGGGCATCAGTGCATCCAGCGCCTCGATCGGATGGCCGGCGTCGAATCCAAACGCCGCCGTGGCCGCCTCGGGACCAAAGCGGAAGCCGTCCCAGACCTCGCGCTCCGCATCCTTCGCGCGGCAGAACAGCAGCGCTTCCCTGCGTTCGCCACGCGCGACCAGCACCAGCGCTGCGCCCGGCTCCGCGAAGCCGGTCAGGTACCAGAAATGGCTGTCGAAACGATAAGGATGATCGGAGTCGCGATTGCGCCGCTGCTCGGGAGCGGTGAAGAGCACCGCGACACCGCCGCCCTGCTCCGCCATGGTCTCGAGGACACGGCCGCGGCGCGCTCGAAAGACTTCGGTGGTGACTGGAGGGGCCGTCATGAGCGCGCAGGAAGAAAGCGCATTCTACGAGTCGCGCGGGTGCAGCCGCCCGGACCGACCCAACTCGCCATCGAGACTCGCGAGCTCGTCCGGCGTGCCGACGTTGTGCCAGCGGCCACTGAAGTGCTCGCCGGTGACGCGGCCCGCGCGCGCCGCAGCGTAGAGCCAGGGGAAGAGCCGCGCGCGCCCGTCCGCGACCCCCGCGAACAGCGCAGGAGCGAACACACCGACATTCGCGTACGTCAGTCGTTCCGTCGCATCGGGCGCGATGTGGCCGTCGACCAGCCCCATGTCGCCGCGGGCATGGAAGGATGGGTTGTCGACCAGGACCAGGTGCGCATCGGCGGCGCCGGCCGCCAGCGCGTGCGCGCGAGGACGCAAGGTGGAGTAGTCAAAATCGGTGACGATGTCGCCACTGACGACGACAAACGGCGCGGACCCCAGCAGCGGCAACGCGCGCACGATGCCGCCGAGGGTTTCGAGCGCATCTTCCGCCCGCTCGCCTTCACGCGAGTAGGCGATCGATACGCCGAAAGCGGCGCCGGTGCCCAGCACCGTCTCGAACTGCCCCGGCAGGTGCGCGGTGTTGACGACGATGTCACGAATGCCTGCCGCCGCCAGCGCGCCAAGCTGCCATTCGATCAGGCGCCGCCCGCCCGCTCGCAGCAACGGCTTCGGCACGCTGTCGGTCAGCGGTCGCATCCGCTCGCCCCGTCCCGCCGCCAGTATCAGTGCCCGCATCTCGTCCCGTCTCTCGCCGGACGACGTCCGGCTCCCCGCCGTTGTTCTCTCGCGCGCAGCGCCGAGCCGCCTCAAGCGGCGCGCGCAATATCTTCCGCCGCGAGTGCACGGGCATCGGCGTGGCCGACGCGTGCGCGAGCGGCGCGACTCAAAACGTGTATCCCACCCGCACCGCGACCCCCTCCAGCTCGTCGAAGAGCCGAGCCAGCGGCGCGAGTTCGTCGTAACGCTGCGCGACCGCACGCACGTACTTCACGAAGCGCGGCGTGTCCGCCAGGTAGTTCGGCTTGCCATCGCGGTAATTGATACGCGCAAAGATGCCGAGCACCTTGAGGTGGCGCTGCAGGCCCATCCACTCGAAGTCGCGCCAGAACGCGCCGAAGTCTTCGCCGACCGGCAGGCCGGCGCGGCGCGCCCGTTCCCAGTAACGGATCGACCAGTCGATCACGCGCTCCTCGTCCCAGCTGATGAACGCATCGCGGAACAAGGACGCGAGGTCGTAGGTCACCGGGCCGATCACCGCGTCCTGGAAATCCAGAACGCCCGGACTGGGTGTCGCGACCATCAGGTTGCGCGGCATGAAGTCGCGGTGCACGTAAACCGTCGGCTGCGCCAGGTTCGCCGCGACGATCCGGCCGAACATGCGATCGAGCACCTCGCGCTGGCTCGGCGAGAGTGTCGCGCCAAGATGGCGCGCCACGTACCAGTCCGGAAACAGCGCGAGTTCGCGAAGCAGCAGCGCCTCGTCATAGGGCGGCAATTCACCGGGACGCGTCGCCTGCTGCCAGCGCAGCAGCGCGTCGGTCGCCTCTGCAAAGAGCGCCGCAGCGTTGCTGTCATCCAGCACCGTGAGATACGTGTCCCGGCCAAGATCGGTCAACAGCAGGAAACCCTGCTCCGGATCGGCCTCGAGCACCTGCGGAGCGTTGAGCCCCGCATCGCGCAACAAGCGCGCCACGTGCATGAACGGGCGGACATCCTCCTTGCCGGGCGGGGCGTCCATCGCAATCAGCGTTCCTGTTCCCGCGGCGAGGCGGAAATACCGCCGGAAGCTTGCGTCGGCCGACGCCGGTTGCAGCGATTCTGCTTCGATCGCGTGGCGTGCGGGCAAGGCGCGCAGCCACGTCACCAGCTGGTCACGCCGGGTATCGGACGAATCGAGGGGATCAGCAGGACTCATGGTCAGCAAAGAGGACGTGAGCGTCAGCGTAACGCGCGAATCAGAGGGGGCGATGCCTATAATCGACGCGCCTTCCGGCTCGACCTCGCCCTCGGATTCTAAATGCCGCGCCTGCCGGCGAATGCCGCGCCGATCCTGAGTTTCGCGCTTGCCCCGCTCAGTGTTGCACTGCTGGCCACGATGGCAACCGGTGTCAGCGCTCGCGAGATCGCGCCGCCGAAGCCGCCCTCGCCGCCTCTCGGCACCTCGGCGCCGACGCGCTTCCCTGGCGACCCCGAGTCACCGTGGCTGCAGCTCAAGATGGACCAGATCATGTCGGAGACGCGGCCGGTCAGCCGCGATGCGACGCCGACCTTCGTGCGTGCGCAGCGCATCGAGGGCACGATCGACGAGAGGATCGTGCTTGAAGGTGATGCCGAAATCCGACGCGGCGGCACGGTGCTGCGCGGAGACCGCATCACCTACACGCAGGCCACCGACCAGGTGGACATCGAGGGCAACGCGCGCGTCTTTCGCGAAGGCGGGTCGTTTTCAGCGCCGCAGATGTCGTTCCGGATCGACGCGCAGACGGGATCGATGACCGATGCGCAATTCACCTACCCGGCACGGAACGGTCGCGGCGAGGCGGGCCTGGTCGAGTTCCTGTCCGAGCAGCGGGCGCGCATGGAGAACGCACGGTTCACGACCTGCGCGCCTGGCGATGACGCGTGGTGGGTCCAGGTGGAGTCCGTGGGCGTCGACGGCCTGGAGCAGTCGGCCAGCGCCACCGGCGCGGTGCTCTACTTCCAGGGACTGCCGATCCTAGCGTCGCCGATCTTCGGATTTCCGGTCGGCAATCAACGCCGCACCGGTTTCCTGACGCCGAGCTTCGGCCTCAGCAACACGCTCGGCACGGACATCCGCACGCCGTTTTACTGGAACATCGCGCCGAACTACGACTACACGGTCACGCCGAGGGTCCTCAGCAAGCGCGGCATGCTGGTCGGCAACGAATTCCGGTTGCTCGAGCGGGAGTTCAGCGGAACGCTGGTCTACGACGGCATCCTGAACGACCGCGAGACCGACACGTCGCGCAGCTTCACCAGCGCGCGTCTCAACTACTCGGGGGTGTCTGGCGTGGCCGCCGGCGTCAATTACAACCGGGTCTCCGACGACAACTACTTCGTGGATTTCTCGAGCACGGTCCTGGGCTCGTCGCAGAAGGTGCTGCCGCAGGATGCCTTCGTCTCGTACGCGCAGCCTTACTGGAACACGTCGGTACGGGTAACCAAGAACCAGATACTGCAGGACCCGCTCGCGCCGGTGACGCCGCCCTACGAGCGCGTTCCCCAGGTGACGATGACGGGTTTCGTTGCGGACTGGCGCGGCTGGGAGGGCGCGGCGGTCCTCGACGGCACGCGCTTCACGAACCAGGAAGCGGGCCTGCAGGACGGCACGCGCTACATCATCAATCCACGTGTGGCCTACCCGATCCTCGCCCCGGGATGGTTCATCACACCGCGAGCGCAGCTGTCGGCGACGTATTACAGCCTCGACCCCGAGTTCCACCCGACCGACCAGACGCAGTCGCGCGTAATGCCGATCCTGAGCGTCGACAGCGGCCTGATCTTCGAGCGGGACATGGACTGGTTCGGACGCTCGTCACAGCAGACGCTCGAACCGCGCGCGTACTACGCCTACATTCCTTACCGCGACCAGAACGATCTACCCAACTTCGACAGCGCGCTCGCGGATCTCAACTATGCGCAGTTCTTCACCGAGAACATCTACTCGGGCTACGACCGCATCGTCAATGCGAACCAGCTGACGCTGGCCGTCGCCACGCGGATCCTCGACCAGGAAACGGGCGCCGAGCGGCTGCGCGCGGCGATCGGGCAGCGCTACTACTTTTCCGACCAGAAAGTGACGTTACCCGGCGAGTCGCCCCGATCGAGCAACGAGACCGACCTCCTGGCCGCCGTTTCCGCCCAACTCGGCGCGAACTGGGCGGTCGACCTCGCGGCGCAGTACTCCGCCGAAACGAGCGAGATTGCGCGTGCGACCGCAGGCATGCGCTGGCAGCCGCGCCGCGCATCGGTGCTGAGCGCGTACTACCGCTACCAGAAAAGTGACATCCCTGACGCAGGCACTGACCAGGTCGATATCGCCGTGCAGTGGCCGCTGTCGGATCGCTGGTACGGCGTGGGCCGCTACAACTACTCTTTCGAGAGCCGCAAGCCGGTCGAGGTGATCGCGGGTTTCGAGTACAAGCAGGACTGCTGGTTGCTGCGCTTTGCATTCCAGCGCTTCCAGACGACGACCGCCACGTCGACGACCAACTTCTACCTGCAGCTGGAACTGTCTGGACTGACGAGTGTCGGAACCAATGCGTTGACCCAGCTGCAGCGTAATATCCCCGGCTACCAGCGCATCAACCCGCTGCCGCGGCAGCCGGGCATGTTCGAGTACTACGAGTAGATCCCAATGCGTACGAGACTGAGCGCGCGGTACGGCGCGCTGCTTGCCCTGTTCCTGATGGGCGTCACCACGGTGCACGCGCAGCAATCGGCTACGCCCAGCGCCGTGCAGCAGTTGACGCCGAACCTGCAGCCGCTCGAACCCCCCGCCACGCCCGCCCCGCCCGCGAACCGGCCGGCGGCCACGCAGCGAACCCCCGTTGCCGTAGACCGCATCGTCGCCGTCGTCAACGACGAGGTCATCACGGCCAATGAATTGCGTGCGCGCACGCAGTCGGCGCTGGTCCAGCTGCAGCGTCAGAAGATCCAGCCGCCACCGCCGGAGGTTCTGCAGCGGCAGGTTCTGGAACGCATGATCATCGACCGCGCGCAACTGCAGCTCGCGCGCGAAACCGGAGTTCGCGTCGATGACGCGACCGTGAATACCGCGATGGTGCGCATTGCGGAAGCGAACAACATGACCGTGCCGGCATTGCGGCAGCGGCTCGAGGCCGACGGCATCTCGTTCAACCAGTTCCGCGAAGACGTGCGCCAGGACATCCTGCTCAACCGGGTGCGCGAACGTGAGGTCGATGGTCGGTTGCAGATTTCCGAGAGCGAGCTCGACAATTTCATCGCCGACCAGGCAGGCGTGTCGGCCGACACCGAGGAGATCAACCTGGCGCAGATCCTGCTGCGCGTGCCAGAGAACGCGACCGCCAGCCGCATCGAGGAGACGCGCCAGCGTGCCGACGACCTGGTCTCGCAACTCACGGGCGGCGCTGACTTCGCGCGGCTCGCCGCCAGTTTCTCCAATGCGTCGGAAGCGCTCCAGGGCGGCGCGCTCGGCTGGCGCAATACCGATCGACTGCCCGCCCTGTTCATCGATGCGGTGAAGAACGTCAAGGTCGGCGACATCGCGCCCGTCGTGCGCAGCCCGAACGGCTTCCACATTCTCAAGGTGCTCGGGCGCCGCAGCGCCGTCGAAGGCAAGCTCACCGGCGCGCCGGTGCAGCAGACTCGCGCACGGCACATCTTGCTGCGCGTTTCCGATGTGGCTCCCGAGCCCGAGGTCAAGCGCAGGCTCGAGGAATTCAAGGCGCGCATCGAAAACGGCCAGGTCGAGTTCGGCACGCTCGCGCGCCTGCATTCGGTCGACCCCAGTGGCAGCCGCGGCGGCGACCTGAGCTGGCTGTACCCCGGCGACACGGTTCCCGAATTCGAGCGTGCGATGAACGCGCTGAAGATCAACGAAATCAGCATGCCGGTGCAGTCGCCGTTCGGCTGGCACCTGATCCAGGTCCTCGAGCGCCGGACCGAGCCCGCCTCGACCGAGCGCGCACGCCAGCAGGCGCGCCAGGCGCTGCGCGAGCGCAAGGCCGACGAGGCCTACCAGGACTGGCTTCGTCAGCTGCGCGACAAGACCTACGTCGAGTACCGCATCGAGGAGCGCGGCTGATTTTCGCGCGCGGCGGCCAAGCATGCGTCCGCGACTCGCGCTCACGACGGGGGAGCCGGCTGGAATCGGTCCGGAGATTGCGCTCGCCGCGCTTGCGCACCCACTGCCCGCCGACATCACGCTGATCGGCGATTCGACGCTCCTTGCCGAGCGCGGCGCCGCTACGCAGCGGCAGTTGCCCGACTCAATTCGCATCGAGCACGTGGCATTGGCTGCACCCGCTCGCATAGGCAAGCTCGATATCCGCAACGCGAGCTACGTGCTGAAGACGCTCGACGTCGCGATCGACGGCTGTCGTGCTGGCCGCTTCGATGCGATCGTCACGGCGCCAGTGCAGAAGAGCATCATCAACGACGCCGGCATCGCCTTTTCCGGACACACGGAATACCTGGCCGAGCGCACCGCGACGGCGCGGGTCGTGATGATGCTGGCCGGCACCACGCCGCACGGTCCACTGCGGGTCGCACTCGCGACCACGCACCTGCCGGTCGCCCGAGTCAGCGCGGCACTCACCCGGGAATCGCTGGCCGACACGCTGCGCATCCTCGACCACGATCTGCGGCTCCGCTTCGGGATGAAGCAGCCGCGTATTGCGGTGACGGGACTGAACCCGCACGCCGGCGAGGCCGGGCACCTCGGGCGCGAGGAGATCGACGTCATCACGCCGGCGATCGAACACGCGCGAAGCTCGGGGATCGACGCGGCCGGCCCGTTCCCTGCGGACACGCTGTTCGTGCCCGACGTCGTGCGACGCTATGACGCAGTCCTCGCGATGTTCCACGACCAGGGCTTGCCGGTGCTGAAGTACGCGACCTTTGGCCACGGCGTCAACGTGACGCTTGGGCTGCCGTTCGTGCGCACGTCGGTGGATCACGGCACGGCGCTCGATCTCGCCGGCACCGGAACCGCCAGCGCGGGCAGCCTCCGCGCCGCGCTCGAGATGGCTGTTGAGCTGACAACTGCGCCGCGCGGATGATCGCGCGCACCCCGGCTGCGCGTCGATGACTCTGCCAGGCGATCGGCCGCAGCACCGTGCGCGCAAGCGCTTCGGCCAGAACTTCCTGCACGACCCGCACTTCATCGATCGCATCGTCGATGCGATCGATCCGCAGCCCGGCCAGGCCATCGTCGAGATCGGGCCGGGGCAGGCCGCACTGACGCGCGCGCTGATCGCGCGCGCCGGTCACATCACGGCGATCGAGATCGACCGCGATCTCGCGGCCGGGCTGCGCACGCAGTTCGCATCGGCGCAGTTGCAGCTGATTGAGGGCGATGCACTCGACTTCGACTGGTCGACGCTGCCCGGTCCGCTGCGCATTGTCGGCAACCTGCCCTACAACATCTCGTCGCCTCTGCTGTTCGCACTGATGCCGATCGCCGATCGCGTCATCGACCAGTACTTCATGCTGCAGAAGGAAGTCGTCGAACGCATGGTGGCACCCCCCGGCAGCCGGACTTACGGACGGCTCTCCGTGATGCTGCAGTTCCGTTACCGCATGACGCGGCTCTTCGATGTGCCGCGCGGCGCGTTCCGGCCCGCGCCGCAGGTGACTTCAAGCATCGTGCGCATGCAGCCGCTGCCCGCAGATCAACTGCCGAACGTCGATCGCACCGCGTTCGGCCGGGTCGTTGCCGCCGCGTTCGGGCAGCGGCGCAAGACGCTGCGCAATGCACTGGGCACCCTGATGACCGCGGACGCGATCGCCGCCGTCGGTGTCGATCCGAAGGCGCGCGCAGAGACGCTCACGGTCGACCATTTTGTTGCACTGTCCAGGCAGCTGCCTTCTCCGCCGGACCCGTCGTCAGGCGACGCGCGTAGTTGATGGCGGGCAGCTCGAACCAGCGGTACGAAAGCGCGGCAAGTGCCAGCGAGCCCGCCCCAAGCACCAGCAGCAGCGTGCCGAGGCCAAGCGGCGCAGGCCATGAGACGACGAATGTCAGCACCCAGGCCAGGGGATAAAGCACGATCGGATGCAGCAGGTACAGCGAGTAACTGATCGAGCCCATCCACACAATCATCTCCGGTGGTCGCTTCCAGAAGAGCAGCGTGGCCACGAAGAGCGCCACACCGATGAGGTAAGCGACGCCGAAGTTCTGCGTTTGGACGGTCTTGCCCAGGACGACATGCGCTGCAGCCATCGCGCAGACCGCCACTATGGCGCCGATGGCCAGCAGATCCGCCCACCGGCGATGAGACTCCGCGACACCGGTTCGGCGCGCGTCGTCCATCGCGATCCGACACAGCGTTCCCGCGAACATCACGGCGAGGTTGAAGGGCATTTCAGCCCACTGCGAGACCTGAGGTTTAGGCAACCACGGAAACCGCCCCTGCAGCACGAAGAGCGCCAGGAACAGCGCCACCAACACGATGAGAGCGGTCGGACGCCGCAGCGCACCCGCCACAAAGAGCAGGGTCACAAGACCATAGAACACGAGCTCGGTCTCGAGCGTCCAGTACAGACCCAGCGCCGCTTCGCGCCCGAACACGGCCGGCACCATAGTGATGTTGGCCAGTACGTCGCCCACGTCGAACGGGCGTTGCCATAGCAGCCAGACAGCAAGATAGGCGAGCGGTATCGACAACCAGAACGCGGGAAAGAGCCGAAAGAAGCGGCGGATCGCGAACTGCCGCAGGGCGTGCCCGACATTGCCCCGGAGGCTGTGCGGAATAACATATCCGCTGATCAGGAAGAACGCGACGACACCGACGCGGCCGAGATTCAGCGACTCGGCAACGTCGTGCAGCCACACGCCACGTCCCGCCAATTCCGGGAGGCGCACGAATATTTCCGACCCGTGCAGCCAGACCACCACCGCCGCCGCCACACCGCGCAGCGCGTCGATGTTCGCGAAACGATGGCCCGGTACGCGTTGCATGCGCGACGGCCGTTCAGGTGCTGCGGGCCGTCTGAATCAGTTCAATCTTGTAGCCGTCCGGATCCGTGACGAAAGCGATGACCGTCGTGCCGCCCTTCACCGGACCCGCCTCGCGGGTCACGTTGCCACCCGAAGCGCGAATGCGCTCGCAGGCCGCGGCCGCGTCGGAGACCGCGATCGCGATGTGTCCGTAGGCGCTGCCGAGGTCGTAGCGGTCGACGCCGTGGTTGTAAGTGAGTTCCAGCACCGCGTGCTCGCGCTCATCGCCGTAGCCGACGAACGCCAGGGTGTACTTCTGGTCGGGACGGTCCGTGGTCCGCAGCAGTTTCATCCCAAGGACGTTGGTGTAGAAGTCGACCGACCGCTGCAAGTCGCCGACTCGCAGCATGGTGTGCAGGATCCTCATCTCTTTCCTCCGTTAGAGCGGCAACGCCGACATGTCGACGCCGCGAATCTCGTCGCGCGCCGGCTCGAAGCCCGGCAGCAGCTGCGCCACCGCCTGCCAGAAGCGGGCGCTATGGTTCATCTGATCGAGGTGCGCGAGTTCATGCGCCACGACATAGTCGATCACCGGCAGCGAGAAGTGAATCAGCCGCCAGCTGAGGCGAACGCGCCCGTCGTGCGTGCACGAGCCCCACTGCGAGCGCGCTGAAGACAGCGCCCAGCCCGCGTATCGCGCGCTGATGCGCCCGCCGAAGCGCGCGATCCGCTCGGGAAACACGCGTCGCGCCTCGGACTGCAGCCAGGCCTGCACGACGTCCCGCACCTGGAGTTCGTTGGCCTCCCGAGGCAAGGCCACGTGCAATTCGGAGTCCACGCAGGCGGTCGCCTGGCAGTCGGCGCCGAGGCGCAGCGTCAGGTGCCCACCCAGGTACGGCAGAGCCGCGCCGTCGACGAAACGGACCACGGGCAGCCGGCGCTTTGCGCGCCAGTCATGCCACTCCTTCTGCTTCTTCACGATCCAGCGGCGCTTCTCGACGATGGCCGACTCGATTTCGCGCAGCGGCACCCAGCGTGGCGCGCTGACCGTCAGGCCCTGGTCGTCGATCTGGAATCCGATCGAGCGGCGGCGCGCCCGCCGCAGCCGATACGGCATCACGCCGTGGTCGAGGCGGATATGACGGGCACGCGAGTCCGGGCTGGCCGTCGCCGGTTCCGGCACGGCCTCCGCGATGTCCAGCAGCAGCGACAACTGCTCGGGTGGGACAGCCTTGAGTTTCTTCACGCCGGCCCGGGATGCGCGCTGCGGGCGCGCGCCGCCGCGGGACCCGCCGGCACGTAGGGACCGCTGTATCGATGCGGTGCGAGGCGACGCATTTCGGTTTCGATCCAGGATTCTATGGCGGCACCGACCTGGTCGGGGGTCTTGCCGCTGGGATCAATCGGCGGCCCGATCGATACCGTGATGACTCCAGGACGCCTGACGAACGCGTTGCGCGGCCAGAGTTCACCCGAGTTCACGGCGATCGGGACCGCGAGCGCACCGGTGCGAACCGCAAGCCGTGCGCCCCCGGTCTTGTAGCGCTTGGTGGAGCCGGGACGCGTCCGCGTTCCCTCGGGAAAGATCACGATCCACCAGCCTCGTCCAAGGCGATCGATACCCTGCTCCACCACCTGCTCGAACGCGTTCTGCCCCTTGCGCCGATCGATGCTGATCATCTGGGCCGACGCCAGTCCCCAGCCGAAGAACGGCAGCCAGTTGAGTTCGCGCTTGTAGACGAACGTCAGGTCGCGCGGCATCACGGAGGGCAGCCACAGCGTCTCCCACGATGACTGGTGCTTCGGCAGCAGGATCGCCGGGCCGTCAGGCAAGTTGTCCCAGCCTTCGACCTTCCACCCGATGCCGCAGATGACCCGCGCGCCCCAGATCGCCATCTTCGTGTAACGGGTGCAAAGGTAATAGCGCGTGTGCACCGGGAACAGCCACCCCGACATCACGACGAACGCCCACGGGATGACGACGGCGATCAGGAACAGCAGGTAGAGGGCCGAGCGAAGAACCAGCATCGGGCCGTGGACCTAGCCCGCCGTCAGCTTCGAGATGTCGGCGACGCGGTTCATGGTGGCGTGCAGGCCCTTCAGAAGGCCGAGCCGGTTGGCACGCAGCCGCACATCGTCGACATTGACCATCACGTCATCGAAAAACCGGTCGACCGGCAGCTTGAGCGGTGCCAGCGAACGCAGCATTGCCGTGTAATCGCCCCTGGCAAACAGTTCCTCGGCCGCCGGTTGCACTTCCGCGAACGCGGCGCCGAGTGCCTGCTCGGCCGGCTCGAGGAGCAGCGCGCGGTCGAAGCTGTCCGGCACACCGTCGGCCTTCTTGAGGATGTTGCCGATACGTTTGTTGGCGGCCGCCAGGCTCACCGCCTCCGGCAGTTCCATGAAGGAGCGCACCGCGGCGAGGCGCCTGGGCACTCGATCGATCCGCAGCGAACCCTCGGCCAGCACGGCATCGACTTCGTTCGCGTCATAGCCTTTCTCGCGCAGCAGGCCGGCGAGGCGGTCATTGAAGAAGGCGATCAGTACCGCTCGTGCGCCGGAGACGTCCTTCAGCATGCCGGCCGGAAAGGCCGCGAAGGACTGGTCCAGCAGCTTGCCAAGATCGAGCGGCAGCGCGCCCTCCATCAGCATGCGCAACACGCCGAGCGCGTGGCGCCGCAGCGCATAAGGGTCACGCTCGCCGGTCGGCTTCTCGCCAATGCCGAAGAGGCCGCTCACGGTCTCAAGCTTGTCGGCCAGTGCGACGCAGGTACCGGCCGGTGTCGTCGGCAGTGCGTCGCCGGCGAAGCGCGGCTGGTAGTGCTCGCGGATCGCGGTCGAGACGTCGGCGGACTCGCCGTCATGGCGCGCGTAGTACTCGCCCATGATGCCCTGCAGCTCCGGGAACTCGCCGACCATCAGCGTGCGCAGGTCGGCTTTCGCCAGCCGCGCTGCGCGCTCGACATGCGTGATGTCCTCGTCGAGCTGTCGCGCGATGCCGACCGCGATTTCCGTGATGCGCTCGACCCGCGCGAGCTGCGACCCGAGCTTGTTGTGATAGACGACGCTGGCCAGGCCGGTGACACGGCTTTCCAGCGTCTGCTTTCGGTCCTGGTCGTAGAAGAACTTGGCATCGGCCAGCCGCGCGCGGACGACTCGCGCGTTGCCGGCAATGATCGACTCCGGGTGGTGGGTGTCGAGATTGGAGACCAGCAGGAACCGATCCATCAGTGCGCCCTGGCCGTCGCGCAGTGCAAAGTACTTCTGGTTCTGCTGCATCGTCAGGATCAGGCATTCCTGAGGTACAGCCAGGAATTCCTTCTCGAACCCCGACTCGTACACCGTCGGCCATTCGACCAGCGCAGTCACCTCGTCGAGCAGCTCGTCGGGCACGACCACGGTCGCATGCAGTGAAGCCGCCGCTTGCTGCAGCTTGTCCTCGATCTGCTTGCGCCGAGCGGCAAAGGACGGGATCACCCTGCCCTCGAATTCCATCTGCTCGACGTAGGAATCAGCCGAGCGGATCACGACCTCGCCCTTGCACATGAAGCGATGCCCGAGCGTGCGCGTCCCGGAGGCCAGGCCCAGCACATGCACCGGCACGACCTCGTGCCCGCGCATGGCGATCAGCCGGTGTGCCGGCCGCACGAACTGCACGGTTGTGGTGCCGTCGGCGAGCTGGTAGCTCATCACCTTGGGTATCGGCAGTCCCGCGACGGTCTCTTCGAGCGCCGCCTGCAGGGCGACGTGCAGGCCCTGTCCGGCGGTGACCCCGTGCAGGAACACCGCCTCGACCTTGCCATCGTTCTCGACGGCCAGTGCGTCCGGCCCGGCTGCCGTGCCGACCGGCACCTGGGCAAGGTGTCCGCGCCCCATGCCTTCGAGTTTCTTCAGAAAGGCCTGCGTCCAGTTCCGTGCAGCATCGCGCGCGACCGTCAGCGGCATCAGCTTCTGCTTGAACGGCTGGTCAGCCGAACGCGCCAGTACGTGCGTGATGTGCACGGCCAGCCGGCGCGGTGCGCCATAAGCGGTCACGCGGCTTTCCGGCGACAGGAACTGGCGGCTGTAAAGCCCCGCCTCGATGCCTGACGCAAATGCTTCCGAAAGGCTCTTCAGTGCCTTCGGCGGAAGCTCCTCGGTCTGCAGTTCGACCAGCAATGACGCCTTGGGCATCAGGCCGCCTCCTGCTTCCGGACATCCACGACCATCGGGAAGCCGAGCCGTTCACGCGATTCGTAGTAACTCTGTGCCACGGCGCGCGCCAGGTTGCGGATGCGCCCGATGTAGCCGGCCCGCTCGGTCACGCTGATGGCGCCGCGCGCGTCGAGCAGGTTGAACGTATGGCTGCACTTCAGCACCATCTCGTAGGCGGGCAGCGCGAGCTGCACGTCCATCAGCCGCCTGGCTTCAGACTCGAACAGGCTGAACTGGCCCAGGAGCACGCCAGCGTCGCTGGCCTCGAAGTTGTAGGTGCTCTGTTCCACTTCGTTCTGGTGGAACACGTCGCCGTAGGTCAGTACGCGCTCGACACCCCGGTCCTTCCAGCGCGTGTAGACGAGGTCGAAGATATTGTCGACGTTCTGCAGGTACATCGTCAGCCGCTCGAGGCCGTACGTGATCTCGCCGGTGATCGGCTTGCACTCCAGCCCGCCCACCTGCTGGAAGTAGGTGAACTGCGTGATCTCCATGCCGTTCATCCACACTTCCCAGCCCAGACCCCAGCAGCCGAGCGTCGGGTTCTCCCAGTTGTCCTCGACGAAGCGGATGTCGTTCTTCTTCGTGTCGATGCCGAGCGCGTGCAGCGATCCGACGTAGAGGTCGAGGATGTCGAGTGGCGAAGGCTTCAGCACCACCTGGTACTGGTGGTGCTGGTGCAGCCGGTTCGGGTTCTCGCCGTAACGCGCGTCCTTCGGACGGCGCGACGGCTGCACGTAGGCGGCGCGCCAGGGTTCCGGCCCGATCGCGCGCAGGAAAGTCGCGGTATGCGAAGTGCCGGCGCCGACCTCGAGGTCAATCGGTTGCAGCAGCGCGCAGCCCTGCTGGTTCCAGTAGGTCTGCAGTCGAAGTATGGCTTCCTGAAACGTGATCATCGGCAGTCCGGCCGGACCTGGCGAGCATCGAAGGAAGCGCCGATTGTACGGACTGGGTTAGTGGCGATCACCGGCACCGGCGCTACGCCATCGGCCTCGCCGACGGCTGACGTCGAGTACGCCGGAGCCGTGCGCGCCGACTGACACCTCGCGGGCAGCCAGGCCGGATACAAGCCAAGTGGACCGAAGACAGCCGACCTGCCGGTCATCCTATGGCAAGTAAGCGACTCGCGCTCTCATTTCGGCGCACCGTCCCTGCCTCTGCTCCGGCTGAGGAGCCCTGCTGCGATGGCGAAAACCAGTGCCAACAGCAGGGCCGGCGCATTGCCCAGTCGTATGAACGGGGTGGTTCCGCGCATGCCCTGCACTGTTCCGTCCAGGGCTCCGGCGGTCTGCAGCGGCAGCTGCGCCACGACGGTACCGCGCGCATCGATGATCGCCGTGGCGCCGGTGTTGGTGGCGCGCAGCATCGGATGCTGCGTTTCCAGCGCGCGCATGCGCGAGATCTGCAGGTGCTGCGGCAGCGCGATCGAGTCGCGGAACCATGCCAGGTTCGACATGTTGAGCATGATCGTCGGCGCCCGCTCCGGGTCGCGCCAGGCGCGACGGATCACGTGGCCGAACAGGTCTTCGTAGCAGATGTTGACCGCGATGCGCTGCCCGGCCAGTTCCATCGGCAACTGATCGGGGCCGCCGCGTTGCTGGTCGCCGATCGGCATTTTCATCAGGTCGACAAACCAGCGGAAGCCCCACGGAATGAACTCGCCGAACGGCACCAGGTGCTGCTTGCTGTAGCGCTGCCAGGCGGTCGCGTCCGGCGCCCAGCCCACCGCACTGTTGAAGTACGCATTGCCCGGTTCCTCGATGAAGACGCCGAAAATGAACCCGCTGCGGCGCTCGCGAGCGTAGGCGCGCCAGGTATCGACCGCTTCGACCGGCACGAATTCGAGCGGCACCGGAAAGACCGACTCCGGCAACGCCACCAGATCCGCCCGCGGACCCTGCATCAGCGCCCAGTGGTCCTCGAACGCGCGGGCCATGCCGGCTGCGGTGAATTTCGTGTCCTGCGGGATGTTGGCCTGCACGAGCTTTACGGTGATCGGCGCGCCCGCGGGCTCCGTCCAGCGCAGCGGACCCAGCGCCATGCCGGCCCCCAGCAGCAGCACGAGGCTTGCCGCGGTCCAGACGTAGCCGCGCGCACCGCGTTGCGCGAAGGGCAGCGTGACCAGCGCCAGTGCGCCGGCCAGCAACGCCGCGGCCAGCGTCACCCCGTAGACACCGAGGACCGGCGCAAAGCCGGCCAGCGGGCCATCCGTGTGCGCGTAACCGCTGGCGAGCCACGGAAAGCCGGTCAGCAGCGTGCCTCGCAGCCACTCCGAAAGGGCCCACGCACCAGGCAGCGCCAGCGCTAGCCGCGCAAATGGCGCCGGAGCCAGCCAGTGAGCGGCAGCCAGGGCCAGCGCCGGGTACGTCGCCAGGAAGGCACAGAACGCCGCGGTTGCCAGCGCCGCAAGGACCGCCGGCATCTGGCCATAGACATGCATGCTGATGTAGACCCAGGACACACCGACGCCGAACCAGCCGAGGCCGAATGCCAGTCCCAGCAGCGCGGCCTGCCCGGGGCTGCGCGAGCGTGCCGCGAGCGCGAACAGCAGCGCCAGCGCCAGGACCTGCAGCCAGGGGAGGCTCCATGGCGCGAAGGCCATTGCGTGCACCGCGCCGCCGGCGAGCGCGAGCACCCCCATCGCGATTGACTTCGGCATGTGAATGCAGACAGACCGACGAGCGTGCGCTCGTCGTCAGGCCGGATGGCGTTGTTGGTTGTCCTCGAGGAATTCCTGGACCACGGTCTTCGGCACCCGGCTCACCAGGAACAGATGCGCCTGCCGCGCGTCGGCGCGCAGGACCTCGAAGCGCATCTCGCCGATCTCGATCGCGTCGCCGCGCTTCGGCACGCGACCGAGCCCGTGCGTGACGAGTCCGCCGACGGTGTCGAACCCGTCTTTTGGGTAGTGCGTGCCGAAGGTTTCGTTGAACTGCGTGATCTCGGTGAGTCCCTTCACGCGGTAGCGACCACCCTCTTCGGCGATGATCGCGTCCTCGTTGTCGTCGAAATCGTATTCGTCCTCGATGTCGCCGACGATCTGCTCGAGCACGTCTTCGATAGTGATCAGGCCGGCCACGCCGCCGTACTCGTCGACGACGATTGCAATGTGATTGCGGTTCGCGCGGAAGTCGCGCAGCAGCACGTTGAGCGGCTTGCTCTCCGGGATGAACACCGCTGGCCGCAAACTGGCGCGCACGTCGAAGTTCGACTCGGTGTAGTAGCGAAGCAGGTCCTTCGCGAGCAGGATGCCGATCACCTGGTCACGGCTGCCGTCGATCACCGGAAACCGCGAATGAGCCGTTTCGATGACGAATGGAATCCACGTTGCTGGGGGCTCCGAGATGTCCACCACGTCCATTTGTGCGCTCGGGATCATCAGGTCGCGGGCGCGCAGTTCGGAGACCTGCAGCACGCCCTCGATCATCGACATCGCGTCGGCGTCCATGAGGTTGCGCTCATGGGCGTCGTGCAACGCCTCGAGCAGTTCCTCGCGGTTCTCGGGTTCGCGGAAGATGAACGCGGACAGGCGTTCGAGCAGGGACTTGGCTTTGTGACGGCGGCCGGAGGCGCCGGGTACAGGGTCTGACATCGATCGGGGGCGGGTCGGCGGGACGGTTGCCGAGCCGCCCTCAAGTGGCGACGAATCCAGAATACACGAGCGCCTTCCCGAAAGGCGTGACGCGATCACGCCAGCGTGCAACGCCTGGGCAAACGGTATGTCAGTGTTCACTCGCGGCCGATGCTTTGAGCTTGCGAGTCGTCAATACGGCGCTGTGCTGAGCGCAGAAAGTGAAATCACTCGCTGTCCATTCGAGGTGGATTGATGCGTCGCAGTCTAGGAGCCGTCCTGCTGGTGTCGGTTGCCCTGGCGTTGACCGCCTGCGCTTCGTACGAGAAATCGAACAGGCAGCGCCAGGTGGCCTCCGTCGTTTCGTTCCTTTACCCGGGGTCGCAGGAAGTCCCGCCGCCCTCGGACACCGTCGCGGTCATCAAGGTGCCGTTCCGCATCGGCGTCGCGTTCGTCCCGGACACGGCCGACCCGACCTTCCGGTTGCCGGAGAGCGAGCGGCTGCGGCTCGCCGGCCTCGTCCGCGATGCCTTCGCGAAGTACCCGTTCATCAGCCAGATCGAAGCGGTGCCGTCGCTGTATCTCGAACCCGGTGGCGGCTTCGCGAACCTGGATCGCGTGGCCTCGCTGCTGCGGCTCGACGTGATCGCGCTGATTTCCTACGACCAGGTGCAGCACGCCGACGCCAGCGAATGGTCGATGCTGTACTGGACGCTGGTCGGCGCCTATGTGATCCACGGCGACCGTTACGACGTGATGACCGCCGTCGAAACGGCGGTGTTCGATTTGACATCCTCCGCGGCCTGAAGGCCGAGGATTCCTACCGCGGCCTGGCGCGATGACGGTTTCATCGCGCCAGGCTCGCCTCGGTGGGTTCCTGCTTCGACGGAGCTGCGCGCTTCGGTCTTGCGACCGAGGCGCGACTGACCTCTCCTCCACAGGCAATGGTCGCGCTTTCGCTCGACCAGACCGCGTGCCCCGCGGCCAAGATGTTCTTCGCGGCGTGCACATCCGCGTTCTCCATGTGGCCACAGACCACACAGCTAAAGACGCTCTGCGTCTTTCTGTTCTCGGGCGACTCGTGGCCGCAGATGAGACACGTTCGGCTCGTGTAGGCAGGATTGACCAGAACGACCCGGCCGCCTCGCCACTCGAGCTTGTAGTCGAGTTGGCGGGCGAACTCGCCCCAGGCGGCATCAAGGATGCCGCGGTTCAGACCGGCTTTCTGCCGGACATTCTTGCCCGGCGCCTCGACCGTGCCTTTCGCCGAGGCCGACAGGTTCTTGATGCGCAGGTCTTCCAGCGCGATGACCGGGTGCTGGTCGGCCAAGCCTGTCGTGAGCTTGTGCAGCCAGTCGCAGCGCTGATGCGCGATGCGTCGGTGCAGATTGACCAGCCGGGCCACCGCCTTGCGGCGGTTGGCAGATCCTTTCTTCTTGCGCGACACTGCGCGCTGATAGCGCTTCAGGCGCACCTGCTGCTTGGCCAGCGCCTTGAGCGGCGCGATGGTCTGGCCGTCGCTCATCGCCGCGAATTGCGCCAGGCCCAAGTCGATTCCCAGCGTCGGCGCAATACCGAGCGCCTCTACGGTCTCGCGGGTCTCGACCTGAATGGAGGCGAACCACTTTGCCCCTTCACGCGTGATACTCACGTTGCGCGGCTCACCGGCGACCGGCTGGCTCATGCGCAGGCGTATCCACCCGAGCTTGGGCAGCTTGATGCGGCCGTTGGTCGAATCGATCGCAAACTGCTTCGGGTCTGGAAAGCGGATGCCCGGCTCCGCGCCGCGGCGCTTGAACGAGGGAAAGCCGCCGGTCTTGGCGAACAAGCGCCGGAACGCCTCATCGAGCCGGCGCAGCACCTGCTGCTGCGGATGGATAGGCCCTTCGGCCAGCCAAGCGGTGTCCGGATCGTTGCGCCAGGCCGTGAGCCACCTGCACATCTCACAGTAGCCGGCGTACTTCTCGCCGCGCGCGTGTCGCGCGCGCTGCTCGGCCAAGGCGCGGCACCAAACCCAGCGGCCCTGACCGGCGAAGCGGCGCAACCGCGACTCGACTGCCGGTCGAGTGCGTAGTCGGAAGCGGTACGCCTTGATACTGTACATTTTCACAGTATATCGCCGCTTCTTGCGGCGGGGCGCCCATCTCGGTGGTGCGCCAGTACATCGAACAGCAGGCCACACCAGCGAAATAGGCCGGGCAGCGGCATCGAACCGCCGCCCGGTCGCGCTTTCCTTCCCCGCCCTGAAGGCCGAGGCTTGACGCGCAGTTTGGTCAGGAGCCGTCACCTGCTGATGCGCGCCGCGGGCACGTCCAACGTCAAGGGCAGCGCGACGATGATCGGATTCACCGAGACCTCGCGCGCGGCGCGCACCCAGAGCTTCGAGCAGGCCGTCAACATGATGATCTCGAGCCTGCACGGCGAAGTGAAGGCCTTCCGCGAGCGCGCGCCGCGTGATCCGAAGATCCGGCTTGACTTGCCGCCCGGATACGATCCGAATGCCGTTCGCCCCGCGCCCACCCCGGCGCCTCCTGCCTCCCCGCGCTAGCTCAGGTAGGGATCGGCGAAGCCCAGCCGCGCAAGAATGGCCACCTCGCGAGCTTCCATGACCCGCGCCGCAGCCGGGCGGTGATGTTCGTGGCCCAGCGCGTGCAGGCTCGCATGCACGACCAGATGGGCGAGGCGCTCGCGCAGCGGACGACGCAGCGACCGCGTCGCCTTCCTGACCACGGCGGGGCAGACGACGATGTCGGCCCGTACGGCCGGCGCCCGCTCGTAGGCGAAAGTCAGCACATCGGTGGCGTAGTCCTTGCCGCGGAACTCGCGGTTGAGCCGCCGCCCCTCGCGCGCATCGACGAAGCGCAGGACGATCTGCGCATCGCGATCAAGGGTCGCGGCGATCCAGCGTGCGAGCGTCGCCCGTGCGGGCAATCCGGCAAAGCGACCGTGTCCCTGGATGCTGAGTTGCAGCGACGGCATCAGGCGCGGCGCCGCCGCGCCGTGCTGTCGTCACCGGCGGCTTCGGCGCGCGCCTCGGCAGCCTCGTAGGCCTCGACGATGCGGCCGACCAGCGGATGGCGCACGACGTCCGCGGCCGTGAAGTAGGTGAACGCGACTCCGCGAACCTCGGCGAGCACGTGCTGCGCCTCGATCAGCCCGCTCGCGGTGCCGCGCGGCAGGTCGATCTGCGTGATGTCCCCCGTGACCACGGCCTTGGAGCCGAAGCCGATGCGGGTGAGGAACATCTTCATCTGTTCGCGCGTCGTGTTCTGCGCCTCGTCGAGAATGACAAAGGCCTGGTTCAGCGTGCGGCCGCGCATGTAGGCGAGCGGCGCGATCTCGATCGTCTGCCGCTCGAGCAGCCGCTGCGTCTTGTCGAACCCGAGCAGGTCGAACAGCGCGTCGTACAGCGGCCGCAGGTAGGGATCGACCTTCTGCGCCAGGTCGCCGGGAAGAAAGCCGAGCCGCTCGCCGGCTTCGACAGCCGGACGGGTCAGCACGATGCGCTTGACGATATCGCGCTCGAGCGCATCGACCGCCGCCGCCACGGCCAGGTAGGTCTTGCCGGTACCGGCCGGGCCGATCCCGAAGGTGATGTCGTGCCCCAGCATCGCGCTGATGTAGTCGCGCTGGCGTGATGTACGTCCGTGCAGGTCGGGCCGGCGCGTATGCAAGTTGCGGCTGGCCCTCGGCGCCTTCGACCATCGGCCGGTGTTCGCCGCGCAAGCCGCGCTGCTCCACGAAGTAGAGCTGGATGTCGTCGACGGAGATGGGACGTCCGGTGTTGCGCGCGCGCTCGAGGAAATGCTCGAGGACCGCAACCCCCGCCTGAGCACTTTCCGATGAGCCCTCGACGCGAAACTGATGCCCGCGCCGCGCGATCGCGACATCGAGCTCGGTCTCGACCTGCCGCAGATTGGCATCGAGCGGCCCGGTGACGTTCGCCAGGTCGTCGTTATCCGCGTCCGTCTCGAACGTCAGGACCTTTCTTGCGGTGCTGCTGCGTCGTGTCACGTGACGAGTCTAGACCCCCGAGCGCATCATCGACGCCTTCAGCGCTTCGGCCAGTGTTTCGGACGCCTCGACGTAGTGCGCGCGCGTCTCCGCCGACAGACCGGGCTTCGCAGCGGCGGCGACGAGCCAGCCCTGCAGCTGGCGCGCGTCGCGCCTCATCAGCGCGCGTGCGTCAGCCGGATAGCCCGCCGACGAACCGACGATCGCCGCGGTCATGCGACGCAGGTGTTCGCGCTGCAGGTTGCGACGCATGACATCGGCGTCCGAGCCGCGCCGCGCCTCTTCCCAGATGGCCACCTGCACGGTGCCATAGAGGTCGGCGAGCGTGAACACTTCGCCGCCCTTGGGCGAATGAGCGTTGACCTCGACGATCCGCCGTGCCACGGTCGGGCTCATCAGTCGGTTCAGTACGTCGCGCTGCACAGCGAGGACACGATCCGGCAGCGCCAGCTCGACCATCGACGGGATGCCCTGCGGGCGGCTCAGATAGAGCGCGTCGCGTTCGAGACGATCCGACGCCAGTTTGCGCATGAAGTCCGGCGACACGCGGAAACTGTCACTGCGGAACAGTCCCTCGGTGATGATCATCAGCGCCTCGCGCTGCTTCTTGGCAGTCACGGGCGTGATCGGCAGCCTGCCCGAGCCCACCGTGTCGTTCGTCAGTTCGGAACCGCCGACGTACTTCGCCGCGAGCCCCATCGCGCTGCCGAGCTGGACGAAGCCAGTGAGAAAGCGACGGCGCAACACCGAGTAGCTGTCACCCTCCGGCAACTGACGCTGCTCGAGCCGCAACCACAATTCCTGCGACAGCTTGACGCGACGCTTGTAGAAGCCCAGCGGGTCGTTGCCGAGATCCATCTGATTGACCAGCGGGTCGATCGAGAACGCGACGTCTTCGTCGGTGGCGAAGGCGAGCTGAGGTTCACCCGCGCGGCCGGCAATGCGGGCCAGTTCGGCTCTCTCCTGCTCGGGCGCGATCGGCTTGTAGGCGTATTCGATGGCCCAGTAGTCGTAAGCCCCGAGCGTCGGCGTGAAGTACGCGCCCTGCGGCTCGTTCTTCAGCGAGAGATTGACCGGCGAGTACTCCATTACCGAGCCGGTCAGTCCATAGCGCTCCGCGTAGCCCCGGTTCGACAACTGCTGCGGGGTCGCCGCGATCGAAGCCCGGAAGTTATGTCGCAGGCCGAGCGTGTGGCCCACTTCATGCATCGTGATGTCCTTGAGGAAGTCCGCCACCAGCTGGTCGGCTTCCGGACTGTCGGGGTCGAGTTCGCCGCGTGCCTCGAGCAGGGCCAGGGCGAAACCGACCTCGCGCGCGGCGTGCTCGCGGTAATTGCAGAGCCTGCCGTCGGCCGAGCCGATCGCCTCGACGCGGATGCTGCCGGTCGCTTCGTCGTACATCGGTTGGTAGGTAACCACGCCTTCGGTCTTCAACGCACGGACGTTGCGCGTCATGTTGGCGTCCCAGCCGATGTCCGCGTCGAGGATTTCACCCGTGCGCGGATCGACCTGCGACGGGCCGATCGCGCCGAATGAAGGCGTGGCGGTCGTCATCCAGCGGACCGACGAATACTGCGTCTCGCCGAGATCGAAGTCCGCATCGTCCGGCTGCTGCCGGACGACGATGGCGTCCTTGAAGCCCGCCTTCTCGAACGCCTTGTTCCACTCGAGAATGCCGAGCCGGATCGGTTCGCGGTGCTTCTCCGGGATCTCGTTCGACAGCCAGAAGGTGATGGGCTTGACTGGCTCCGACAGCGCTGCCGCCGGGTCCTTCTTCTCCAGGCGCCAGCGCTGCACGTAGAAGCGCACCGGTGACAGCTTCGACTCGTCGCTGAAGTCGACTTTCGGCGTCGCGAAGTGACCGATGCGCGAATCCGCCAGCCGCGGCGCCATCGGCTGCTCCGGCAGCTTGCTGAACGTGTACAGGAAGCCAAGGAACAGGCTGCGCGGGTCCTCGATGACGGCCGGTGGCGGATAGAACGGTGCGGGCTGCGCGCCGGGGATCGGCGGCGGCGGAGGCGGCACCGGAATGCGCGGCTGCGCGTAGTGCGCGGTGACATCGAACACGGTGCGTTCCGGACTGCTCTTGGCGGACTGGATGAACGAATTGCGCGCATCGAACGAGAACGAGTTGCGGTAGCCGCGTTCGATCACGTACGACGCACGGGGAATGTCGGTCAGGAGCAGCGCATTGGCATCGATCAGCACCGACTTGCGTTCCGGGTGAGGTGCACTGACGATCGGCGCCGAACCGAGCAGGCTGTCGGAGAACGACCTGCGGACCGCGCGCTCCTCCGGGGAGCCGGGCCGCGCAATGAAGGTCGTGTTGCGCGCCAGCAGCTGAATGTTGCCGGCGGCCTTGCGGAACTGCCCGACGTATTCCCCGCCGGTCGTATACGAAGGGCTGCCCATCAGGCCGGCGAACAGCATCTTCTCGCCGATGCCGCGACTCGTGTTGATCGACAGGAAGAACGGCTTATCGAGCAGGTTCGCCGGGATCTCGATCCAGGTCTTGTCGTCCTTCTGCCAGAGCGGAAACAGACCATCGATCTGCTTCGCGTCCTTGACGACGTCGGCAAACGGTCTTGGCGCACCGGCCACGGGGGGCGGTGCCGTCGGCGTGGCGTTCGCCGGTCGCGCCGGTGCCGGTGCCGTCCCCGGAGCGGCCGTCGTCGCAGCCGGCGTCGGGGCTGCCGTCGGCATCGCCGACACGGAAGTGGCTGCAGGCGCCGCCTTCGGCGCGGGCGTCGTGGCACAGGCTGACAGCAGCGCGATGAGCGAGAGGCTTGCGAGCCCGCGTCCGGTCGACGAGAGCAGGATCTGACGATGCATCGGTTCACCCTCCATGGCGCGAGGGGCTGCGCTCACGCAACCGCCGCGTTGTTTATCTGAATGCCGGCCGGATTCGACGCCCGGCCCGCTGAAGAAACACTTCGACCCATGCCCCTAGACGACAGGTGCCGACTCGCTCGACCGCGGGCTGGTGTCAGCCGACACGCGGTCGCCTTCGCGTACCAGCACCTCGCCACGGAGCGAATGCGGCAGTGCCTGGGTCACGCGGACATCGATCATGCGACCGACCAGCCGCTCCGGACCGCGGAAATTGACGATGCGGTTGTTCTCGGTGCGTCCCATCAGTTCCGCCTCGTCCCGGCGCGACGGCCCCTCGACGAGAATGCGCTGCGTGGAGCCGACCATCGACTCGCTGATGCGCGCAACGTTGTCGTTCAGCGCCTGCTGCAGCCGTTGCAGTCGCGCCAGCTTGACCGCGTCTGGCGTGTCGTCGTCCAGATCCGCGGCCGGAGTGCCCGGCCGCTTGCTGTAGACGAACGAAAACGAGGCATCGAAACCGAGTTCCGCGACCAGCGCCATCGTCTTCTCGAAGTCCGCCTCGGACTCGCCCGGAAAGCCGACGATGAAATCGGACGAAATCGAGATGTCCGGACGCACCTGCCGCAGCCGCCGGATGATCGACTTGTATTCGATCGCGGTATAGCCGCGCTTCATCGCCGCCAGCACGCGGTCACTGCCCGTCTGAACCGGCAAATGGAGGTGGCTCACGAGTATCGGCACGCGCGCATAGACGTCGATCAGCCGCTGCGTGAACTCCTTAGGATGCGACGTCGTGTAGCGGATACGTTCGATCCCCGGCACTTCGGCGATGTGCTCCAGCAGGAAGGCGAAGTCGGCCTGTTCGGCGCCTTCGCCCAGCCGGCCGCGGTACGCATTGACGTTCTGCCCCAGCAGCGTGACTTCCCTGACGCCGTGATCCGCCAGGTCGGCAACCTCGGTCAGCACGTCGTCGAACGGCCGCGAGATTTCCTCGCCGCGGGTATACGGCACGACACAGAAGCTGCAGTACTTGCTGCAGCCTTCCATGATCGAGACGAACGCGCTGGCGCCCTCGATGCGGGGCGGCGGCAGGTGATCAAACTTCTCGATCTCCGGGAACGAGATGTCGACCTGGGGCCGACCGGTAAGTCGCCTGGCCTCGATCAGTTGCGGCAGGCGATGCAGGGTCTGAGGGCCAAACACGACATCGACGTACGGTGCACGCGCGATGATGGCCGCGCCTTCCTGGCTGGCGACGCAGCCACCGACGCCGATCACGAGATCCGGATTCAGGCGCTTCAGGTGCTTGACGCGCCCGAGGTCGGAGAACACCTTCTCCTGCGCCTTCTCGCGCACCGAGCAGGTGTTGAACAGGATCACGTCCGCCTCCTCGGGTGTGTCGATTGTTACGACGCCGTCGGCTGCGTTGAGCACGTCGGCCATCTTGTCCGAGTCGTACTCGTTCATCTGGCACCCGAACGTGCGGATGTAGAGCTTTTTCGATGACATGGTCGCGGGCCGGTGTAGAGCCGGTGGCGAAGCAGAGCGCGGATTCTACGGGGCGGCGGCAACGTGAGGCCAGCCGCAGTTACTGCGACTTACTCCTCCGCGGGCATGATCCAGACCTGGCTGACCTGCCCCGAGGCGTCCGTCTTGTAGCGCACGCGGGAATTGGCCGGCACCTGGTTCGGCGTGATCGACAGGTTGCCCGTGCTGACGATGCGCGCGCCAGGCGCCAGACGCATCGTCTTGCCGTCGATCGTGACTTCCGGAAGCTGACCCGGGGTCATCGTCCCGAGCACGCTGCCGTCCGAGTAGGTCTTCTGGCTGCCGCATGCCATCAGCATGGCCATCGATGCGGCAACAACGAGGAATGCAAGTCGGGTGCGCATCGCTCAGAGGGGAAGTGGTGGCGGATCAGGGACTCGAACCCCGGACACAAGGATTATGATTCCTCTGCTCTAACCAGCTGAGCTAATCCGCCAAGGGCGCGAATTATCTTCGGTTCGCGCTGTCGGGGTCAAATCAGCGCCTCGAGCGTCGGCCTGCGGGTTCTCGCCCAATGCCGCGCCGCCTGCCCTGCGCTTCTGGCCCGCCCGCCACATCATCTGAGAGACCGCGCCCCCTGCGCCGTCTGCCAGAGCGCATGGAAGTGATGCACCGGTCCATGCCCGGCACCGACAGAGAGATCATCGGCGTGTCGCAACGCCTCGGTCAGATACTGCTTGGCGCGTCGCGCGGCGGCGGGCACATCTTCGCTTTGTGGCAGCAGCGTCGCCAGCGCTGCGGACAGAGTGCAGCCGGTCCCATGGGTGTTGCGGGTCGTTACGCGGTCTGCCCTCAGTTCGATCATTCGATCGCCGTCGTGCAGCAGATCGATTGCCTCACTGCCCGGCAGGTGACCGCCTTTCAGCAGCACCCAGCGCGCGCCGTCACCGCGCATCAGCCTGCGAAGTTTCTCCGCGGCGCGAGTCATCTCCCTGACGGTTTCTGGCGCGCGCGTCTCCAGCAGCACACCTGCCTCGGGAAGGTTCGGAGTGATCACAGTCGCCAGCGGCACCAGCGCCTCGCGCAGCGCTCCCACCGCTGATTTGTCCAGCAGCGGGTCGCCGCTCTTGGCCACCATGACCGGGTCGAGCACGACCGGAGCGACCGCCCAGTGCGCCAGGCGCTCGGCCACGGCCTGGATGACCGGGGCCTGCCCGACCATGCCGATTTTTGTCGCATCGATGCGCACGTCGGCCAGCAGCACATCGAGTTGGTCCCTGACGAAGGCGGGCGCGATCGGGAGCACGCCCGCCACCGCACGGGTGTTCTGCGCCGTCAGCGCCGTGACGACTGCACAGGCGTACCCGCGCAACGCACTGATCGCCTTGACGTCGGCCAGCACTCCAGCCCCGCCAGAAGGATCCACACCAGCAATTGTCAGCACATTGGGAACAGATGGAGACACCGAACGCACCCTAGGGAACTGGCCTGCTTGACATGCTTTTGTCGCGAGTCATATATTACTGACCAGTCAGTTACTTATTTGTCAGCGCAGAGGGCGGGGGCGTCTCGCCCCTCCTCCGACCGATGTCTCCGCCCTCGCGCTAACGCCCGCAATGCGCATTTCAACAGAACCCGCCCCCACCCCCAAGCCCCGCTGGGAGCGCCGCAAGGAGGCGCGCCCGAATGAACTGGTCGCCGCCGCGCTCGAACTGTTCGTAGAAAAGGGATACGCCGGAACGCGCCTCGAAGACGTCGCCGCGCACGCCGGCGTGTCCAAGGGCACGCTGTATCTCTACTTCGAGAACAAGGAAGACCTGTTCAAGGCGGTGGTTCGCGACAACGTCGTCGCCCGCATCAGCGAGTCGGCCGACGAGGTCATGCGGTTCGAAGGCTCCAGCGCTGAATTGCTGAGCCTCCTGATCAGCACCTGGTGGCACGTCTACGGCGAGAGCAAGGCCGGCGGACTCGGCAAGCTGGTGATGTCCGAGAGCGGCAACTTCCCGGAGATCGCGCGCTTCTTCCTCGAGGAAGTGATCGAGCCGTGGCATGAGCTGCTGGCAACTGCGATCCGCCGCGGCGTTGACCGCGCCGAGTTCCGCGCCGTCGACATCGCGATGGTCGTCCGCGTCATCTCGGCGCCGCTGGTGATGCTGTCGCTGTGGAAACGATCATTCGGACCGTGCAGCCAGCAGCCGGTGGATGCCGAGTCGTACCTCGCGACGCACATCGACATGGTGCTGTCGTCGCTGCGCCCGGCCTGACCGTGCTCCAGATGCGACGGAGCGCATGAATCGAGGGGTGAACCGCACCGGCTTGGCTGAGGTGCGCTGATAGACTTTCGCGCGGTTGTCTCGCAACCGCTGCGCGACAAGGCAACAGGACAGGGGATGCAGACGCTGGATATCGAGAAAGCACGATTCAACATGGTCGAGCAGCAGGTGCGGCCGTGGGACGTGCTCGACCAGACGGTTCTCGACCTGCTGATGGTGGTGAAGCGCGAGGACTTCGTGCCGCCGCAGTACCGCGCACTGGCGTTCTCGGACATGGAGATCCCGCTGCGACTCGACGGCGTCGACACCGGGGAAGCGATGTGGGCGCCAAAGATGGAAGCGCGCATCCTGCAGGAAGTCGCGATCAAGGGGCACGAAACCGTCCTCGAAATCGGCACCGGCTCCGGTTACTTTGCCGCCTTGCTCGCGCACAAGGGGCAACAGGTGGTTTCGGTCGAGATCGATCCGCGCCTGCACGCCTTTGCGTCCGGCAACCTTGCCCGTGCGGGCGTGCACAACGCAAGGCTCGAATGCGGTGACGGCAGCCGCGGCTGGTCGGGACGGGGTCCGTACGACGTCATCGTCGTCACCGGCTCCCTGCCCGTCGTGCCGGAGTCGCTGCGCACGCAGTTGAAGATCGGCGGCCGGCTCGCTGCGGTCGTCGGCGAGGACCCGGTGATGTCGGCCGAGCTCATCACCCGCGTCGGCGACACGAGCTTCGACACGGTCAGGCTCTTCGAGACCCGCATCAAGCCGCTGCGCAATGCCGAGCGGCCGTCGAGTTTCCGCTTTTGATGAAGTCGGTCTCGGCACCTGAATTGTCCTCCTGGCTCGCCGACGAAGGACGTGAGGCGCCTGTCCTGCTGGACGTGCGCGAACCATGGGAGACCCAGATCTGCCGCATCGACGGTTCGGAACTGGTGCCGATGCGAGCACTGCCGGCGCGGCTGCACGAGCTGAATCCCTCCGACCCGATCGTCTGCATCTGCCATCACGGCGGCCGCAGCGCCCATGTCACGATATTTCTGGCGCGGCAGGGCTTCGAAGACGTTTACAACCTGACCGGCGGCGTCGATGCCTGGGCGCGGCAGGTCGATGCGGCGATGCCGACTTACTGAAGCTGGAGAACTCCATGTACCTTCCTTCCCGCCCGTTTGCGTTGCGGCCGATCGCTGCAGCCCTGGCGAGCGCATCGGCGCTGGTCCTGGCCACGAGCCAGGGAGCCCTTGCGCAGGTACCCAGTCCGACCGCGGACACGCAGCAGTTGATCGAGGCGGCGCGGCGCATGCCCAAGAACGACCTGCTGCAGATCTATCGCGAGGCGCTCGCGAACGACGCCGCCTATGCTGCCGCGCGCTACCAGCAACAAGCGTCGCAGGAGCGCGTCCCCCAGGCGCGTTCCGGCCTGCTGCCCAACCTCGGGCTGACCGGACGCACGGACGTCAACCGCTACGACTCGACCGAGCCGGACATCGGCAACACCTACAGCGTCTACGGCGGCGGCGTGAACCTTACCGTGCCGGTGTACCGACCGCAGAACTGGCAGGCGCTCGAGCAGGCCAAGATTTCCGTGATGGCGGCCGACCTGACCCTGCAGCAGTCGACGCAGGACCTGGCGCTGCGCGTGGCCATCGCGTACTTCAATGTGCTGTCGGCACGCGACCAGCTGATTGCGCTCGATGCTGCGAAAAGGGCGACGCTGGAGCAGCTGCAGCAAGCCAGGCGCGAGTTCGAGGTCGGAACCAAGACGATCATTGACACCAACGAGGCGCAGGCGCGCTACGACCAGATCGTCGCGCAGGAGCAGGTCGCGCTCGGCACGCTGCTGGTCCGTCGCAGCGAACTGCAGACCATCATCGGTCGCGACCTCGGGACACTGGCGCCGCTGCGCGACCGTCCGAACCTCACGACGCCGCAGCCCGCGGACATCCAGCAATGGGTGCGCTCGGCAGAGGACACCAGCTATGGAGTGCAGATCGCGCGCGCCAATTACGAGATCGCCAGCCGCGAGGTCCAGCGCCAGCGCGACGGCCACAAGCCGACGCTGGATGTCGTCGGCGGCTACAACGTCAACAAGTTCAACGGCACGCAGTCGAGCACGCTGATCGATCCGCGCATCAACACCGGTACCGTCGGGCTGCAACTGAACGTGCCGATCTACCAGGGTGGTGTTGTGCAAAGCCGCGTGCGCGAGGCGCTGTCCCTGCAGGACCGCTCCAACGCAGAGCTGGAGTCGGCCCGCCGCAACTCGGCGAACGCCGCACGCGACGCCTACACCGGCGTCAACTACGGTCTCGCGCAGGTGCGGGCGCTGGAATCGGCCGAAGTGTCCGCGCGCACTCAACTTGAATCGACCCAGCTGGGCTACCAGGTCGGCGTCCGTATCCTGCTGGACGTGCTCAACGCCACGACGCAGCTGGTGCAGACGCAGCGCGACCTGAAGCGCGCGCGCTATGACTTCCTGCTGGCGGCGCTGCGGCTGAAGGCGTCCACCGCTTCGCTGACCGATGAGGACATCGCCGGCGTCAATGCGCTGCTCGATCCGGCCGTGCCGCTCACGGTGCCCGATGTGAACACCCCGGAGCGGGCACCGTCGTCGATGGTGCCGCCGGCGCGTCCGCCGGCGCGCACGGAGCCAAAGGCAAGCGGTGAAGCGCCGCCCGCGTCGACCGCGCAGGCAACCAAGACGAGCGCAGCGCCCAAGGCAAACCGCTCCAAACGCGTCAAGCGCAGTTAGCGGGCCGCGCCCCGAATCGACGCCGCATCGATCAGCGGCGCGATCCGCTCGACGGTGCGCGCAGTCGCGCCGCGGTGCTGGCTCGCAAACTGCAGCGCCGAGTGCGCCATCGCTGTGCGGCGGGCGGCATCGCCAGCAATGGTCGTCATCGACTGGATCGCGGCGCGGGCATCGGCGACCCGTTCGGCCGCCCCCGACGCCACCGCGTCCTCCGTGGCTTGTGCAAAGTTGAAAGTGTGCGGACCGACAACGACCGGCACGCCGACGGCACAGGCTTCGATCAGGTTCTGCCCTCCGAGCGGTAACAGACTGCCGCCAATGCAGGCGACGTCACACGCCGCGTAATACATCGCCATCTCGCCCATCGAATCGCCCAGCACGACGGTCCGGTCGGTGACGCCTTCGACGCTCCAGTCGGCCCTCGCGGAGCGGCGCACCACCGGCCAGCCACGCGCAGCGATCAGGCGCGCCACGTCGTCGAAACGCTGCGGATGACGCGGCACGACCAGCGCGACGAACTGCCCGCGCAGGAACGACTCGTTTTCCGCCAGCGCGTTCAGCAGGAGTTCCTCCTCACCTTCGCGCGTGCTGGCGAAGAGCAGCACCGGGCGCTCACCGAGAGCTCGTCGCCAGGCGCGCCCCCGTTCCACCAGGGCGGTATCCGGCGTGTAGTCGAACTTCAGGTTGCCGACGACTTCAATGGCGCCGCTGCGGATCTCGCGCATGCGCGCGGCGTCGGCGTCGGTTTGCGCGAGCACGAGTGAAAAGCGGTCCGCGGTTTCGCGGATCAACGCGGCCATCCAGCGCGCCTTGGCACGCGATTTCTCTGATAGCCGCGCGTTGACGAGCACCATCGGTATCTGCGCACGGTTCGCTTCGGCCAGCAGATTGGGCCAGGTCTCGGTCTCCATGCCGATGCCGACGACCGGCGCGTGAGCCTTCAGGAAGCGCCGCACCGCGAACGGCAGGTCGTACGGCAGGTAGGCCTGCACGATGCGCCCCGGCCAGCGCGCCGCCAGTTCGGCCCCGGTCGCGCGGCCGGTCGGCGTCATGTGCGTCAGCAGGAAGCGATGCTCCGGATAGCGCTCGGCCAGCGCGGCGATCAGCGGCGCGGCGGCACGGGTTTCGCCCACCGAGACGGCGTGGATCCAGATCGGACGGCGTGCGCTGCCGTCGCGTCGGTAGGTCGCCCAGCCGAAGCGCTCGCCCCAGTGCGCCCGATACTCGGGTTGCCGCCGCGAACGCCACAGCAGATACAGCGCCGCCAAAGGCATCGCGATCCACACCAGGGCCGTATAGCCTGCGCGTACGACGCTCATCGCGCAGCGCTCATGACCGCCGCCGTGGCCGCGCTCACGGCGTCCAGGGAGGGCGTGTCCGCGACCCCGCCCAGACTCTTCACCGGCCCATCGCCGACCAGCCCCACGAGTCGCGGGTCGTAATCGCAGTAGATACCGACGGTGGGGCAGCCGAGCGCCGCGGCCAGATGCGTGAGCCCGGTGTCGAGACCGACGACCACCCGGGACGCCGCGAGCGTGGCGGCGATCGAGTCGATCGGCGAGCGCGGTGCCACCACCGCGCGCCGCATGCCCTTCACCAGACGCGCGGCCCTAGCCTCTTCCTCGGGTGTCGCCCAGAACAGCGCGCTCATCAGCCCGCGCTCGGCCAGGGAAGCTTCGAGCGCGATCCAGCGGTCTTCCGGCCAGAGCTTGGTCGCGCGGCTGGCGTTGGCGAGCAGCACGGCATAGGGCGCATCCAACTGGATCGCACTTCGCGCCGACACCGACAGGTCAAAACGGGGACGATCGTCGATCGCATAACCGAACACTGCCGCACCGATGCGCCGGCAGCGCTCGACTGCATGCATCTCGCGCGAGATGTCGACCCGTTTTGAATACAGCATCGAGGCGATGCGTTCGCGTGCCGCATCGGAGGACGGACCGGCGATGCGCGAGCCGGTCCAGCGCGCCATCCAGGCGCTCTTCAGCAGGCCCTGAACGTCGAGTACCCAGTCGTAGCGGGCCGCCCCCAGTTCCGCACGGATCGACGTCACTTCACGCCAGCTGCTCGCGTTCAGCAGCGCATGGCGCCAGCGACGCAACGCCACCCGGTGCACCCGGTGCACGTGACGGCTCATCGACGGAATGGCGGCGAAGCTCTCCTCCACCAGCCAGTCGATCTGCGCGCCGGGCACATGAGCCGCAAGATCGGTCACGAGGGGCAACGCATGCACGACATCGCCCATGGACGACGTCTTGACGATGAGGATGCGCACGGAGGCGGATTGTGCCGCAGGCCGGCGCTGATCGCTCGGCCCACGCGCGCAAGTGCCGCACTCAGTGGCGATAGCCGTTGGGGTGGCTGCTCTGCCAGCGCCAGCCGTCGGCACAGGCTTCTTCGATGGTGCGCGTGGCCTGCCAGCCCAGCAGCGTGCGCGCCAGCGTCACATCGGCCCAGCAGGCGGCCACGTCGCCTTCGCGGCGTGGCGCGAGCGTGTAGGGGACGGCTTTCCCCGATGCACGCTCGAACGCGTGCACTATTTCGAGCACGCTGGTGCCGCGGCCCGTGCCGAGGTTGATGGGAGTGAAGCCCGTATGCGACCGGGTGTACGCGATGCCCGCCACATGCCCGAGCGCGAGGTCGACGACATGCAGGTAATCGCGCACGCCGGTGCCGTCCGCCGTCGGCCAGTCGCCGCCCCAGACATTGAGACGCTCGCGCTTGCCGATCGCCACCTGGGAAATGAATGGGAACAGGTTGTTCGGAATGTCCTGCGGGTCCTCGCCGATCGTGCCGCTCGGGTGCGCACCAATCGGATTGAAATAACGCAGCGAAACGGCGCCTCGGCCCGCTTCAGCGCTGCACCAGTCGCGCAGGATCTGCTCGACCATCGCCTTCGTCTGCCCGTAGGGGTTGACCGGGCGGATCGGCGCGGCTTCCGTAAGCGGCAGGCTGTCTGGCACGCCATACACCGTGGCCGACGAACTGAAGACGATCCGGTTCACGCCCTTGCGATCCATCGCCTCGAGCAGCGCCAGCGTTCCACCGACGTTGTTGTCGTAGTACTCGACAGGCTGCGCGACCGACTCGCCGACCGCCTTCAGCGCCGCGAAGTGCACCACCGCGTCGATCGGGCGGTGGAACACGCGCCCCAGCACTTCGCGGTCGCGGACGTCGCCATTCACCAGAGTTACACGCTTGCCGGCGATCTTCTCCACGCGCTTGACCGCCTCGGGCGAGCTGTTGCTGAAGTTGTCGAGGCAGATGACGTCAAAGCCCGCCGCCAGCAGCTCGACCAACGTGTGCGAACCGATGTAGCCGGCGCCGCCAGTAGCCAGCACCGCAGGCGTATGGGTCATCCCTGCTCCTGCCGACGGGCCAGCGCCTTGCCCAGCTCCACGCCGGGCTGGTCGAAGGCATTCAGGCCGAGCAGCGTCGCCAGCATCGTCGTCTTGTGCTCGTAAAGCGCCATCAGCGCGCCCAGCGTCGCCGGGGACAGGTCACGCAGCTCCAGCACGCTGACGGCGTTCACGGCCTGTGAATCCGGGTCATGCAGGACCAGGGCTTCCGCCTGCGCCCGCGCGTTGGCCAACAGTGCGTGATGATGCTCTGCATAGTCATGCTGCGGGCGTTCAACGAGCACGATGTCGATCGCCGTGCGCAGCGTCCCCTGCCGCAGCGCCTGGAAGAAGGTGTGCTGCGCATCGGTGCCGACACCGCCCCACACCGGCTGGATCGTCGGCAGGCTCACCATTTCGCCGTCCGCGGCGCGGCTCTTGCCCAGGCTTTCCATCTCGAGCTGCTGCAGCCACGTCACCATGCTCCGCAGGCGATCGTCATACGGCAGCAGGCACTCGCTCGTCGTCTGCAGCACTGCGATATTCCAGAATGCCAGCAGTGCCAGCGTCGCCGGCAGGTTGGCCTCGAGCGGCGCATCGAGTGCGTGGCGGTCCATCGCGTGCGCGCCGGCAGGAGTTCGTCGAATCGCGCCGGTCCCAGCGCCAGCAGCGCCGGCAGTCCGATTGCGCTCCACACCGAGAATCGGCCGCCGACCCAGTCCCAGAGATGGAACTGGTTGGCATCCGGCACGCCGAGGACCGCGGCCGCGCCAGGGCTTCGCCGACACCACCACCATGTGCTGTGCGAGCAACGCGTCGTTGATGCCAAGCCTTGGCCAACCAGCGCACGTACGGCTTCCGCGTTGAGCAGCGTCTCGCGCGTCGAGTAACTCTTGCTCGAGACGACCGCCAGCGTCGTGGCCCGGATCGAGCCGCGGCAACAGGCGCGCGACGCGATGACCGTCGACATTGCTGAGAAAGTGCACGCGCGGTCCGTCGGCCAGCTCGGCCAGGGCATCGCACAGCAGTCGCGGACCGCTGTCGCTGCCGCCGATGCCGATGTTGATGACATCGGTGATCGCCTGTCCACCCGCACCCCGCCAGGACCCAGAGCGGACCTGCTCCGCAAAGGCACGCAGGCGGTCGAGCTCGGCCTGCACGGCGTGCCGCACGACCGGTGGTCCCGCCAGATCCGAGTCGGCCGGAGCACGCAGGGCCGTATGCAATGCCGGCCGCTGCTCGCTGGCGTTGACGACTTCCCCTCGCACCATCGCCCGGTACGCGCCGATCACGTCTCGCACCGCCGCCAGGCGCCGAAGCAGCTGCAGCGCCTCGGCGTCGAGACGCTGTCGAGAGAAATCGAGCGTGATGCCGCACGCGGCAAGCGGCGTCGTGCCTTTCACCACATCGCGCAGCAGCGGAGCGGCCGAAGCACCGCGCCGCCCCAGCAGGGCGGCGAGTACTACCTCGGCTTCATTCAGCGATGCGGTCATGTCTTTGGAAGTTGAACTGAACGGGGGAAGGCGCCGCCTAGAACGGCAGGCGTACCCCTGGCGCGACCGCGAGAATCGCATGGCGAAACGCCGCCTGGATGCGTGCCAGCGCCTCCGGGGTGTCCCCCTCGAAGCGCAGGACGACCACCGGCGTCGTATTCGACGGCCGCGCCAGACCGAACCCGTCCGACCACTCGGCACGGACGCCGTCGATCGTGATCATCTGCTCCACCCCATCAAATTTCGCCTCGGTTTTCAGTCGCTCAACCAGAGCAAAGTTCTCGCCTTCTGCGGTATGCAGGTGCAGCTCCGGTGTCGACACCGCGCTCGGCAGCGCATTGAGCACTGCGGAGGGGTCGGCCGAGCGGGACAGGATCTCGAGCAGCCTTGCGCCCGCATACAGACCATCGTCGAAACCGGGCCAGCGATCGTTGAAGAACAGATGCCCGCTCATCTCCCCAGCAAACGGCGCGCCGGTCTCCTTCGAGCTTGGCCTTGATCAGTGAATGCCCGGTCGCGCCACATCGTCGGGCGGCCACCGCGCTCGCGGATCCACGGCGCCAGTCGCCGCGTGCACTTGACGTCGAAGATGATCTCGCCGCCCGGGTTCGCCGCGAGGATGTCCTGCGCGAACAGCATGATCTGCCGGTCGGGAAAGATGATCTGGCCATCCTTCGTGACCACGCCGAGCCGGTCACCGTCGCCATCGAACGCGAGGCCGAGTTCGGCATCGGTGTCGCGCAGTGCGCGGATCAGGTCCTCGAGATTTTCCGGATGCGCGGGATCCGGGTGGTGGTTCGGGAACGTGCCGTCGACGTCGGTGAAGAGCTCCACCACCTCGCAGCCGAGCGCGCGAAACACCGCCACGGCCGTCGGCCCGGCAACGCCATTGCCGCAGTCAATGGCGATCTTCATCGGACGAGCCAGCTTCACCGTCGTGCGGATGCGCTCAAGGTACGCGGGCAGCACGTCCGCCATGCGCTCCACCCCAGGCTCCGCGGCAATGACAATGTTTCCGGATTCGATGCGCCGGCGGAGCGACTGGATCGCCTCGCCGTGCAGCGTGACCCCCGCCATCATCATCTTCAGGCCGTTGTATTCGGGAGGATTGTGGCTGCCGGTGATCTCCACGCCGGAGCCGGTATCAAGGTGCACCGTGGAGAAGTAGAGCACCGGGGTTGGCACCATGCCGACATCGATGACGTCCGTGCCGGTGGAGACGATGCCGGCGACCAGCGCCGTCGCGCAGCAACACGGCAGACGCCGTCAGACCGACGCAGATCGCCGCGATTCGGCCTTCGACCGCCTCGGAGCCAAGCGCAGCGCCAATCAGGCGTACCGCGTCCGGCGTCAGCGCGTTCTGGACAACGCCGCGGATGTCATAGGCCTTGAAGATGCCTGCAGGGATCACTTCCACGTTGATGTCGGTTTCCGGTAGTCGACGCGTTCGGTCCCGGTTTCGCGTCGTCGAAAAGCTGAGAGAGGCCTGAATTGCAGCTTAGGGATGCACTCACACAGTTGAAGTCTAACGGCTGCAATCGCAGAAATTCGGGCTCGACAGGCAAAGGCACTAACCGTGCCGCACGGGCGCTGCTCGATTTCACATGCAACAGGTGTACTGGTCGGAAATGGGTCGGAAACTCGCCGCTGAGTACATCGGGGCTGTGCAAGGCGGCCGCGACCTCAGGTCGCGGCAGCACTGGCCAGACGACCATAGCCGGTCTTCAAAGCGCACGATGTCATCCTCGCCGGGGTCAGTCGCTCCTGCACCTCGATGATCACCAGGTTCTCCTTGCCCGGATTCTCGAGCCGGTGCTTGTGCCCGGCGGGGATGCGGGTCGTTCGTTTGTCTTCAGCGTCATAGTCGCTTCACCATTGACCACCAGGGCACTGCCGCTGACGACGACCCAGTGCTCGTTACGGTGGTGATGCAACTGCAAGGACAGCGACGCGCCGGGCTTCACCTCACGCTTGATCTTGAACCGCGTCGATTCCTGCAGCACCGTGTAGGTGCCCCACGGACGAGCGACCGTCAGATGCAGCACGTGCTTGTCGCTGCCGGAGGCCTTCAGTCGTTCGACGACCTTCTTCACGTCTTGGGTGCGCTCACGATCGGCAATCAGCAGCGCGTCCGGGGTGTCGACGACGATGAGATTGTTCACGCCAATGGCCGCGGCCATCCTGCCGTGGCCCGACGCGAAGGAATCGCGACTGTCGAGGAACATCACGTCGCCGTCGCTGCATTTGGCAGCGTCCGGCGCATAGCGATCGGCGATCTCCTTCCACGAACCAACGTCGCTCCAGCCGATCGAGCAGGGCACCACCGCCACCTCGGGCGCCCGTTCGAAGACGGCGTAGTCGATCGAGACGGACCGCATGCTGGTAAAGCTGGCCTTGTCGAGTTCGATTGCGTCCGCGGCGTTCGCAGCGGGCGACGACGCTGCCCAGCACTCGCGGCCGGCGTTCGCAAGCTCGGGCTCGAGCGCGTCGAACGCTGCGATCATGTCGCAGGCGCGGAAGCAGAAGATTCCCGAGTTCCACAGAAAAGCCGGGTCCTCCACGAACTCTCGCGCGCGGGCCGCGTCAGGCTTCTCGACGAAACGCTTGACGCGGTGGCCATCGACACCAGCGTCTGCACCAGCTCGATGTAGCCGTAACCGGTCTCAGGACGCGTCGGCCGGATGCCGAACGTTGCAGACCAGTCCACTGCACGCCAGCGCCTTCGCATGCTCCACCGCTTCTTCGAACGCGGGACGGTCCTCAATCACGTGGTCGGCAGGCATCGCAAGGATGACCGCGTCGTCGCCGTGCCATCGCGCCACGGCGATAGCGGCCATCGAGGATCGCAGGCGCCGTGTTGCGACCGACGGGTTCAAGCACGAAGCGCGCAGCACGTACTGCGCCCTGTAACTCGTCGATTTCATCGCGGGAGAGGAACAGGTAGTCACGGTTGGTAACGACAATCGCGCGCTCTACGTCCGCCAGAGCCTCTCCGCGCAACAACGTTTCCTGCAACAGGCTATAAGGGCTGCCCACCTTCATGAAAGGTTTCGGCAGGCCTTCACGCGATACCGGCCACAGACGCGTACCGGGGCCACCGGAGAGTATTACGGGAACTAGCATCCTCGCTCCATCATTGCGGCTTTTCCGCACTTTCCCCCAAGAAATACCGTAGGCCGAACCTTATCTGACCTGAGATAGCGCCAGTAGGCCCAGAAAGTCGGGGACACCCAGAACTTCAAAAGACTGGAGGCGTGCCATTGCAATGGACGTATCGAACGCCGGCTGGCGCGGCGCGCATCGTGGATAACCGTGACCTGAGGGCAAAATGCAATACCGCTGCCGTCAAGGACGGCGCGGGCGCAGATGTCGGCATCCTCGCAGTACATGAAGAACTTTTCGTCAAAGCCACCGAGCCGGCGAAACAGATCCGAATGAAAGACGAGAAACATCCCGGCAAGCCAGGCCGGCTTCTCATATTCTGACCGCCGCGCGCCAAAGCGCCGGCGTTCGTACGTCCAGCGGCGTCAACAACGGCCGGGCGCTGTCCTCGAGTTCTCCGCGCGGATTGACCACTGCCGGTGCCGACATGCCCACCCTTCGCTCAGCGCCTCCAAAAGCATGGGAAACGGATCTTCCTTTAGTCGGATGTCCGGGTTGCAGACTGCAAAGTAAGACTCGCTGCACCGCTTGAACGCCGCGTTGTGGTTCCTGCCGAAGCCGGCAGGGACCGGGTTGTTCACG
>CAVXZK010000015.1:0-58700 GCA_963766365.1 uncultured beta proteobacterium | reverse complement strand
ACATACTTCTCGCTGATGGCGCTGGGCCTGATTGGCGCCGTGGTGCTGGCGTCCGGCTCCCTGGTCAAGGCGATCGCGATGATCGTGCTCGGACTGTTGCTGGGACTGGTCGGCACCGACGTCAACTCGGGCGTGGCGCGTTTCAACTTCGACGTGCCGGAGCTCGCGGACGGCATCGGTTTCGTCGCAGTCGCGATGGGTGTGTTCGGTTTCGCCGAAATCATTGCGAACCTCGAACACAAGGGCCAGCGGCAGGTCTTTACCGACAAGGTCGGCAAGCTCCTCCCCACCATGGCGGAATTCAAGGAGGCCGTACCGGCTGTACTTCGCGGCACCGCGCTCGGATCGGTCCTCGGCGTCCTGCCAGGGGGTGGCGCACTGCTCGCCGCCTTTGCCGCATACACGGTCGAAAAGAAGGTCACGCGCAACCCGAAGATTCCCTTCGGCCAGGGCAACATTCGCGGCGTCGCAGCGCCGGAGTCGGCCAACAACGCCGGCGCGCAGACTTCGTTCATCCCGATGCTGACGCTCGGCATCCCGCCCAACGCGGTGATGGCGCTGATGGTGGGCGCGATGACGATCCATAACATCCAGCCAGGCCCACAGGTGATGACGAGCAATCCCTCGCTCTTCTGGGGGCTCATAGCGTCGATGTGGATCGGCAACCTGATGCTGGTCGTCCTCAACCTGCCGCTGATCGGCATCTGGGTGCAACTGCTGAAGGTGCCCTACCGGCTGCTTTACCCGGCGATCCTCGTCTTCTGCTGCATCGGCGTGTATTCGATCAACAACAATTCATTCGACGTGCTGATGACGGCCGCGTTCGGGGTGCTCGGTTACCTCTTCTACAAGCTGCGTTGCGAACCGGCGCCTCTGATCCTCGGCTTCATCCTCGGCCCGATGATGGAAGAGAACCTGCGCCGAGCGATGCTGCTGTCGCGCGGAGATCCGACGGTGTTTTTCACGCGGCCGCTGTCGCTGACGCTTCTGCTGATGGCCGCGGCGCTCATCTTCATCGTCGCGTTGCCGCAGATCAGCAGGACGCGCGAAGAGGCGTTTCACGAGGTTGACTGATCGGCTGACGGTCACGACTGGCCTTGCGACGAATGCTGGATCACGGCCGAACCGTCACCTTCCATCCATAACGGATCCGCCCCGCAGCGCACGCGGCATCCAGGCGAAACGACATGGGCTTCAACTGGACCAATCCCTACCCCACGGTACGCACCCCGGTATTCGCTCGCAACCTGGTGGCGACGAGCCAGCCGCTCGCCGCACAGGCCGGGCTGCGCATGCTGCAGTCCGGCGGCAACGCCGTCGATGCAGCGGTCGCGGCCGCCGCGGTCATCACGATGACCGAGCCGTGCAGCAACGGCCTTGGCGCCGACAACTTCGCGATTGTCTGGGACCCGGCGTCGCAGAAACTGCTTGGCCTCAACTCGAGCGGCATTGCACCGGCCGCGTGGTCGCTCGACTTCTTCCGCCGCAAGTATGGGGAGGACCTGCCGAAGACCCGCCCGATGCGCGGGTGGGACAGCGTCACGACGCCCGGCGCGGTGGCCGGTTGGACGCTGCTGCACGGCCGCCTCGGCAAGCTGTCATTCGCTGACGTGATAGCGCCCGCGATCGAGTATGCCGAGCGCGGCTTCGCGGTTTCGCCCGTCGTTCATGACAAGTGGGAACGCGCGGCACCGCTGCTCAAGGACGGGCCCGGATTCGCCGAGCACTTCCTGCCCAAGGGTCGGCCCCCGCGTATCGGCGAACACTTTGTACTGGCCGGAGCGGCATACACGCTGAAGCTGCTGGCGCAGCACGGCGGAGCCGCGTTCTACCAGGGCGAAATCGCTGAAGGCATCGAACGCCACGCCCGGGCGACGGGCGGGGCGCTGCGGGCGAGTGATCTCGCCGCGTACTGGGGCTTCGTGCAGGAAAACGGCTGGGTTGGCACGATCAGCACACCGTTCCAAGGGCACGAACTGCACGAGATTCCACCCAATGGCCAGGGCATCGCCGCCCTCTCATGCCTCGGCATCCTGCGCCACACGAAGCTTGCGGACTATGCCGTCGACAGTGCCGACTGGCATCACGCGGCCATCGAGGCGATGAAGCTTGCCTTCGCCGATACCTACGAACATGTCGCCGACCCGCGCGCGATGCGCGTCTCGCCTGATGCGATGCTGGATGACGCTTACCTCGCGCAGCGTGCGAGTCGAATCAGCATGCAGCGGGCGCAGGCGTTCTCAGCCGGGACCCCGCCGCGCGGCGGCACGATCTACCTGGCCGCCGCCGACGCGAGCGGCATGATGGTGTCACTGATCCAGTCCAACTACATGGGCTTCGGCTCGGGAGTGGTGGTGCCGGGCTTCGGCATTTCGCTGCAGAACCGCGGTTATGGATTCTCGATCGATGCGGCGAGCCCGAACGTCATCGCCCCGGGCAAACGGCCCTTCCACACGATCATCCCGGCCTTTCTGATGAAGGACGGGCAACCCGCAATGAGTTTCGGCGTCATGGGTGGCAACATGCAACCTCAGGGTCACGTGCAGACACTGGTGCGCATGCTGCTGGCACAGCAGCAGCCGCAGGCCGCCTGTGATGCACCCCGCTGGAAGGTGATGCATGGCATCGACATTGAGGTCGAGAGCGGGGTGCCGCTGCCGGTGGTCGAGGAGCTTGTGCAACGCGGCCATCGCGTCACGCGCGCGAACGACAGCTACATGGACTTCGGCTCAGGTCAGTTCATCTGGCGCCTCGGAGATCCGGGCCGCGACGGCTATGTTGCGGCCAGCGACTCGCGGCGAGACGGTCTCGTCGCCGGCTGCTGAACGGGAGAACACGCAGCCGGGCCAAGAGTCGGTTGCAGTGGTTTTTGAGAGAATCGCGCCGGCGAGCCACGGCGCGCCACGAGCGCGGGCTAGAGCAAAGGGAAAACCATGACCTACGCGGCTGTCACCGGCTGGGGCAAGTGCATGCCACCGGCCGTCCTTTCGAACGCGGATCTCGCCACCTTTCTCGACACCAGCGACGACTGGATCATCTCGCGCACCGGCATGAGGAACGCCGCATCTCCCACGTGCCGGCGATCGACCTGGCCACTGTCGCGAGTGCCCGTGCACTGGCCTGCGCCGGGATCGCGGCCGAGGACCTCGACCTGATCGTCTACGGCAGCTGCAGCAACGACGAACAGGTGCCTAACAGCGCGTCCGGCGTGCAGATCGGAGCTCGGCGCCGTCAACGCCGGCGTCATGGACGTCAACACGGCCTGCACGAGTTTTCTCTACGGACTCTCGACCGCCACGGCGATGATCCGCACCGGCTCGTAGTGCGCGAGCGCTGGTCATCGGGGTCGAACTGATCTCGCCCTACATGGACTGGGACCAATCGGAATGTCGCCGTCCTTTTTGGCGACGGCTGCGGCCGCGGTCGTGATCCAGGCCTCGGACGAACCCGGAGGGCCTGCTCGGCGAGCAACTCGGTTGCAATGCCGATGCGCGGCACATCCTGCGCGTGCGCGGCATGGGCTGCACCTACGCCAACCACGACGTGTCGTCGGCGACACGCTGTGGGACTTCGACGGCCAGGAGATCTTCAAGAAGGCCGTTCGCGGCATGACGGATCGCCTCCGAGAGGTCCTGGAAAAAGCGGCGTGACGCCCGACCAGATCGACCTCGTCGTGCCGCACCAGGCCAACCTGCGCATCATCGAGTCGGTCGCCAAACACGTGCCGACCTTCCGATGGACAAGGTGTTCCTGACCGTAGAGCGCTACGCGCAACATGTCCGCGGCCACCGTGCCCGTCGCGCTGGTCGACGCGCTCGAGGCAGGCGTCGATCCAACCCGGCGCCTGATGCTGATGCCGGGCTTTGGCGGCGGGCTGACGTTCTGCTCGCACCTGGTGCGCTGGGGCGAACGCGTGACGCCGCTGGGCACGACTTCGATGGACCTGCCGGCGCCGACGCGCACGGCGCTCGAAATGGTCAACGAGATCCGCGCCCACAAGCACGCCCATGACGTTTCCGAGGCCGGTCTGATGGGTCCGCGCTTCGCCGAGGTGAGCCTGGCCCATTAGCTTTCCGGCGCTCACCCGCCTCCCCGCCAACCGGCCCTGATGCCGGGGCGGCAGACGGGGCAGACGGGGCGTCGTGCGCGCCTCGTTAGAATCGCTCGTTCCTCCCGGCTGATGGACGGCAAGCAATGACTACCAAGACCTACGAACCTGTTCCGCATCATTCAGTGGCATTCCTCGGACTGGGCGTCATGGGCTATCCCATGGCGGGCCATCTGGCGCGCGCCGGCCATCACGTCACGGTGTACAACCGCACGGCGAAGAAGTCAGACCAGTGGGTCGAGGAGTACGGCGGCCGTGCCGCGCGCACTCCGCGCGAAGCGGCGGCCGGGGCGCAGATCGTCTTTTCCTGTGTCGGCAACGACGCCGACCTGCAGAGCGTGATACTGGGCGACGACGGCGCCTTTGCCGGCATGGCCAAGGACGCGATCGTCTTTGACAACACCACCGCTTCGGCGCGCGTGGCACGCGAACTGCAGGCGGTCGCGCGCGGCCGCGCCATGCACTTCATCGATGCCCCGGTGTCTGGCGGACAGGCGGGGGCCGTCAACGGCGCGCTCACCGTGATGTGCGGCGGCGATCTCGCGCCTTTCGAGCGCGCGCAGCCGGTCGCGATGGCGTTTGCCAAGGCGGTGACGCGCATTGGCGAGTCGGGCGCGGGGCAACTGGCGAAAATGGTCAACCAGATCTGCATCGCCGGGCTGGTCCAGGGTCTGGCCGAAGGCATCAGCTTCGGCGAGGCCGCCGGCCTCGACATGAAGCTCGTGTTGCAGGTCATCGGCAAGGGCGCTGCGCAAAGCTGGCAGATGGACAACCGTGGCGCGACGATGATCGACGACAAGTTCGACTTTGGCTTCGCTGTCGACTGGATGCGCAAGGACCTCGGCCTCTGCCTCGACGAAGCGCGCGCCAACGGCGCGCCGCTGCCGGTTGCCGCCCTGATCGATCAGTTCTACGCCGATGTACAGGCGATGGGCGGCCGGCGTTGGGACACCTCGTCGCTGGTTCGCCGCCTGCGCCACGCGCGCAAGTAGCCAAGCAGCTAACGCGTGGTGGACGCTGCAGCGATCGATCTCGCTCTCGCCGAGCTGCGCCCCGGACTGTTGCGCATCGCCCGCCTGCAGTTGCGCAACGATGCCTGGGCCGAGGACGTCGTGTCCGAGACGCTGATCGCCGCCCTTGAAGGGCGGGAGCGGTTCGGCGGCCAGTCGCAGATCAAGACCTGGGTGGTCGGCATCCTGAAGCACAAGATCATCGACCATTTCCGCCGCGGCGGCCGCGAAGTCTCGGTCGAAAGCCTGGCCGAGGACTCCGGCGACGAGGCGGTCGAAGCGCTGTTCCACGCGGATGGCCATCGCGTCAGCCGGCCGCTCGAATGGGGTGACCCCGAGGCCTCGCTGTCCCAGGTCCAGTTTTTCGATGTGCTGCAAGCCTGCGTCGACCAGCTGCCGGACAACCTCGGCCGAGTTTTCATGATGCGCGAATGGCTCGAGATCGAGACCCCGGAAATCTGTAAGGAACTCGGCATCTCCGCGACTAACTGCGGGGTCATGATGTTTCGGGCACGGATGCGGCTGCGTGAATGCCTGGAAATGAACTGGTTCGGAGCGGCGCGCCGATGAAGAACGGGTGGATACGCGTTTCATGCAACCATGCGCATGAATTGATGTCGGATCGCATGGACAGGCCCCTGTCGCGGGATCGCGCGTGGAGGCTGTGGCTGCACCTGCGCTTCTGCGACGCCTGCTCGCACGTCGAGCGGCAGCTCGGGCTGATGCGCTCGGCCATGCGCCGACTGGGGTCCTGAACCACCGGACCGCCTTGAACCGACATCATCTGGTCGAACGACGCCGCCACGAGGACGATGCTTGCGCGCCACCCTGCCCCTGCTGAAGGTTTCCGACTTCCCGCCGCTGCGGCGCAGCCAGCTCACCACGCTGCAGCTGAACCTCGGCTACACCTGCAACCAGTCGTGCCTGCACTGCCATGTGAACGCCGGCCCGAACCGGACCGAGCAGATGGACGCCGGGACGATCGACCTGGTGCTGGCCGTCATCGATGCGCGCCGCGTCCGGACGATAGATGTCACCGGCGGCGCGCCCGAGCTCAATTCGCACTTCCGTAGGCTCGTCGCCGCGGCACACCAGCGTGACGTCGAGGTCATTGACCGCTGCAACCTGACGATCCTGTTCGAGCCGGGACAGGAGGATTTGCCCGGGTTCCTCGCCGCGCACCGCGTGCAAGTGGTCGCCTCGTTGCCGTGCTATTCGGCGGACAACGTCGACCGTCAGCGCGGCGCGGGCGTGTTCGAAAAGAGCATCCGGGCGCTGCAGCAGCTGAATGCGCTGGGCTATGGTCGGCCCGGGTCGGGCCTGGCCCTGAACCTCGTCTACAACCCGCAGGGGCCGTCGCTGCCGCCGCCGCAGGCCGCGCTCGAAGCCGAATACAAGCGGTTACTGGCCGAGAACTTCGGCATCGTCTTCAACCAGCTCTTTGCGATCGCCAACATGCCGATCGCGCGCTTCGGCAGTACTCTGCTCAGCAAGGGCCAGTTCGCCGAATACATGGCCAAGCTGCGCGGAGCGCACCGCGACGAGAACCTCGAAAGTCTGATGTGCCGCTCGCTGGTCTCGGTCGACTGGCAGGGAAACCTGTTCGACTGCGACTTCAATCAGATGCTCGGCATGGCGATGCGCAACGGCGGTCGCCGGGCGGCACGCCTGCACCTGCGCGACCTGCTGGAAAGCGCGTTCGCCGACAACCCGATCGCCACGGCTGATCACTGCTACGGCTGCACCGCCGGGCAGGGCTCGAGCTGCGGCGGAGCGTTCGACTGACCCGATGGACAGCATCGACGCGCGGGCCAACACCCGACCGGGGCGCGGCTGTCCGGCGGCCTACGGCTACACGCCGCGCGCCTTCGCACGCGCAGCGGAGGTCCATGCCGAAGTGCTCTATGTCATCGGCGGCGTTTACGGCAACCTGCAGGCGCTGCACGAGATCTCTCGCATGGCGGCGCTGGAGGAAGTCCCGGCGACACTGGTCTTCAACGGCGACTTTCACTGGCTCGATGCCGACGTGGCCTGGTGCGCCGCGGTCGAGCGCGCGGTCATGCGCCATCACCGACTGCGCGGCAATGTCGAGACCGAGGCCGCGGCGGACGACGGCGCCAATGGCTGCGGCTGCGCCTATCCAGAAAGCGTGCCTGACGCCGATGTCGAGCGGTCAAACCTCATCCTGTCGCGCCTGCGTGCCGCGATGCGCGCGGCAGAAGAAGCGATGCCGGGGCTGCGGGCGCGCCTCGCGGCACTGCCGATGCACCTGGTGGCCACGGTGGGCGACGCGCGCATCGGCATCGTGCACGGCGACGCCTGGTCACTGGCTGGCTGGCGCTTTGCACATGACGTGCTGCACGGCGCGGATGACGCGGCACTGTTGCGTGCGTTCGGGCAGTCGGCCGTCGACATCTTCGCCTCGTCGCATACCTGCCTGCCGGCGCTGCGGCTCTTCGACACCGCGGCCGGCGAGCGCGTCGTCATCAACAACGGCTCCGCCGGGATGCCGAACTTCGCCGGCGATCGCGCTGGCCTGATCACGCGCATCGCCACGCTTCCGGTGCCCGCATCGCTGGCGCGCAGCCGCCGCTACGGCACCGAGGTTGCGGATGTCTACATCGACGCGCTGGCGGTGCACTTCGACACCGCGAAGTGGGGTGACCAGTTCGCACGGGTCTGGCCCGCGGGCTCGCCCGCTGCTGCGTCCTACGGCCGGCGCATCATCGGGGGTCCGCAGTTCAGCATCGACGACGCCCTTGGCCGCACCGAAGGCGCCGGTTGCTTGTCCGCGGCCTAGACGGCCTTCCGCCGACCACGCCAGCGCCACCGTCACGCCAGTCACCCGCAAAGGCCACGGTGAACACCAAACGATGGTTGCTGCTGGGCCTGCTGGTCGCCGCCATCGCGGCGTTCTTCATCTTCGATCTGCAGCGGGTCTTCAGCATCGACTTCTTCCAGACGCAGCGCGCGCGCATCGACGCGCTCCATGCCAGTCATCCGATCGCCGTGCCTGCGATCTACTTCGCGCTGTACGTGGCTGTAGCTGCGTTGAGCGTTCCGGGTGCAGCGGCGATGACGCTGATCGGTGGTGCGCTGTTCGGCGTCGTGCTGGGCACGGTTCTGGTGTCGTTCGCCTCCGCGATCGGCGCGACACTCGCGTTCCTGATCTCGCGCCTGCTGTTCGGCGAGGCGGTGCAGCGCCGCTTCGGCGACAAGCTCGGCACCTTCAATGCAGGGTTCCGGCGCGATGGCGCCTTTTACCTCGCGTCGCTGCGGCTGGTAGTCGCGTTCCCGTTCTGGCTCGTAAACATCCTGATGGGCCTGACCACGATCCGGACCTGGACGTTCTACTGGGTCAGCCAGCTGGCGATGCTGCCCGCCACCCTCGTGTACGTCTTTGCCGGCAGCAAGCTGGGCGAGTTCCGGATCACGTTCAGCCTGGTCGCGGCGCTGACGTTGCTCGCGATCTTCCCGTTGGTCGCCAAGTGGGCGCTCAACCTGCTGAAGGCACGCCGGGTCTATGCGCCGTGGGCCGACCGCAAGCCGGCTCGCTTTGACTACAACATGGTGGTGATCGGCGCCGGCAGCGCCGGGCTGGTGTCGGCCTACATCGCGGCAGCGACGAAGGCCAGGGTCGTGCTGGTCGAGCAGCACCGCATGGGCGGCGATTGCCTGAATACCGGTTGCGTGCCGTCGAAGACGCTGATCCGCTCAGCCAAGCTGCTGTCGCAGATGGCGCGCTCTGCGGAATTCGGCATCGCGCACGCGCGTGCCGAGTTCGACTTCGCCGCGGTGATGGAGCGAGTACAGCGCGTCATCGCCGAGATCGAGCCGCACGACTCGGTCGAGCGCTACACGGCACTTGGCGTCGAGTGCATTGCCGGCAGCGCGCGCATCACCACGCCGTGGACGGTCGAGGTCACCACCGACGCGGGTCCACGCGTACTGACGACACGCAGCATCGTCATCGCTGCCGGTGCGCGGCCGTTCGTGCCACCGGTCCCCGGCCTCGCCGACGTCGGCTTCCTGACATCCGACAGTGTCTGGAACCTGCGCACATTGCCGCGCCGACTGGTCGTGCTCGGTGGCGGGCCGATCGGCTGCGAACTGGCCCAGGCGTTCGCGCGGCTCGGCAGCGCCGTCACGCAGGTCGAGATGCTGCCGCGCATCCTGATGCGCGAGGATGTCGAAGTCAGTGATCTCATCGGGGCCCGCTTCGCTGCCGACGGCGTCCGCGTGCTCGCCGGTCACAAGGCGCAGCGCTTCGTCGTCGACGGCGGCGAGAAGGTGCTGATCGCCGACCAAGACGGCCGCGAGGTGCGCCTCGCCTTCGACGAGGTGCTGGTGGCGGTCGGCCGCGTCGCCAATACCCAGGGCTACGGACTCGAGGAACTCGGCATCGGTACCACGCCGCAGCGCACGGTCGCGACCGATGAAGCGCTGCAGACGATCTTCCCGAACATCACAGCATGCGGTGACGTCGCCGGTCCGTTCCAGTTCACGCACACGGCGGCACACCAGGCCTGGTATGCCGCCGTCAATGCGCTGTTCGGCAGCTTCCGTCGCTTCAAGGCTGACTACCGCGTGATTCCCTGGGTGACCTTCACCGATCCCGAAGTCGCGCGCGTCGGGCTGAATGAGCAGGAGGCGCGCGAGAAGAACATCCCGCACACGACGACGGTCTATGGCATCGACGATCTTGACCGCGCGATCGCAGACGGCGAAGCGCAGGGCTTCGTCAAGGTGCTCACCCAGCCGGGCACCGATCGACTCCTCGGCGTGACGATCGCCGGCGCGCATGCAGGGGAGCTGATTGCCGAATTCGTGCTGGCGATGAAGCACGGCATCGGTCTAAACAAGATCCTCGCCACGATCCACGTCTATCCTACGATGGCGGAAGCGAACAAGTACGCCGCGGGAGCGTGGAAGCGGGGCACGGTCACACGCGGTCAGTGGACGATGCTGTCGGCGTTCCAGGCATGGCGCCGCGGTGACGCTGGCCTGGGCGACTTGCTTGCCTGCCTGCCGGCACTGGTCCGCGACAAGCGGCCGGCGTACCCGCCGCAGGGTCACTGAGACGCAGCTCCTGCCCGAAACACCATGACGACCGACAGCGCGCTTGCCGCGGCTCACCGTGAACCCCGGCAGTCGACCGCACCTCTCCGCACGGTGCTGGCGCTCGGCATGGCCGGTGCGCTGGGCGAGGAACTGCTCGCCGCCTTGGTCGCCTCGCCCCAGTACCGGCTCGTGTATGTCGCACTGAGGCAGACGATTGCCTCCGGCACGGCGAAGTACCGGCCATGGCTGATCGGCAGCTCGATCATCGTGGCCGACGACGCGTTCATCTGCGTCACCACGGCGGACACGTTCGTCCCACGCACCTCGCCGGCGGAACTGTTCGATGCTCAGCACCTGCTCGACGCCGCACGCATCGCGCAGGACGCCGGCGTGCGGCGTCTGGTCGTTGTAGCCCCGCTGTCCGCGCTGCTGCAGATGAACGCCGCTTCACACACGGTATCGAGCGAACAGGAGCTCGCGCTGGTGCAGATGCAGTTCGAGACCCTGGTGATCGTGCGCCCGACGCAGGCCGAGCTTGCGGAAGCCGCGGGCCCGTGGATCAGCCGTACGGTGCGCTCGCTCGGACGCATGGTGCTGGAGATCATGCTGCCGGCTCACGTGCAGGCGCTGCGGCCGCGCACCGCGGCACAGGCGATCCTAACCGCCGTTTCGCGCCTGCCGAACGGAGTGCATGTCATCGGTGCACGCGAACTGCTCGCGATCGTCGAGGAAACGATGCCCGGGCTGGCTCCCAGACGTCCGCGGCTGCGGTGAGCGACATGACGGCGGTCGACAGGCCGGGCCGACTGGCGATCATCGTTCCCGTGCTGAACGAGGCAGCGGACATCGAAGCGGCGCTGGCCGCGCTGCAGGGACTGCGCAAACGCGGTGCCCGGCTTATCGTCGTCGACGGCGGCAGTCAGGACGGCACGCCGGCACGCGCCAGCAGGTATGTCGATGAGATGCTCACCGTCGAGCGCGGCCGCGCGCGGCAGATGAACGCCGGTGCAGCGCGTGCCGGCGATGCCGATGTGCTGCTCTTCCTGCACGCGGACACCCGGTTGCCAATGGACGCCGACGCGCGTATCGCGGCCGCGCGGGCTGCCGGCGCACGCTGGGGCCGCTTCGATGTCCGCATCGACGGACGCTCGCCGTGGCTGAAGTGGATCGCCCGACTGATGAACCTGCGTTCGCGTCTGACAGGAATCTGCACCGGAGATCAGGCGATCTTCGTCGAGCGCCACCTGTTCGAGCAGCTGCGCGGCTATGCCGATATGCCGCTGATGGAAGACATCGAGTTCTCCCGGCGAGCGCACGCGCTGGCTTCTCCGGCCGCGATTTCCTTGCCGGTGCTGACATCGGGCCGGCGCTGGGAGCAGCGCGGAGTCTGGCAGACGATCTGGCTTATGTGGTCGCTGCGTTGGCGCTACTGGCGCGGCGCGGACCCGGCTACGCTGGCGCGCAACTATCGCGAGGTGCGCTGATGCGACCCTGGCAAGTCGCAGTGCTCGCACGTGCGCCCGTTCCCGGACGGGCAAAGACCCGGCTGATACCGCGACTGGGAGCCGAGCGCGCCGCTGCCCTGCAAGCGCACCTGACCGAACTCGCGCTGCAGCGCGCCTGCGAGTCCGGTGCACCAGTCGCTCTGTGGATCAGCGGTCCCATCGATGCGCACACCGCGGAACTTGCACGGTGCTACGGCGCCGAACTGCGTGAGCAGCCGGAGGGTGATCTCGGGACCCGCATGCTGGCTGCCACGGACCATGCACACCGCACTGAAAGGAGTTCGATCATCATCGGCACCGATTGTCCGGCTCAGCGCCCGGACGATCTCTGGCAGGCGCGGGATCGGCTCGAGACCTGCGATGTCGTGCTGCAGCCGGCGCTTGACGGCGGATACGTGCTGATCGGCATGAACCGCCCGCATCCCGAACTGTTCCTCGACATGCCCTGGGGCAGCGACGCCGTGCTCGACAACACGCGTCGCCACTGCGCCGAGCACCGCCTGACACTGAGCGAATTGCGCGCACTGCCTGACCTTGACCGTCCGGATGACCTCGATCTGGCGATCGCGACGGGCCTGCTCGGGGGCACGCTCTGGTCATGACACGGATGACACCGGGATGGCTGCTTGCTGGTCTCTGCGCGGCATCGCTCGGGGCCACCGCACAGGACGTGACACCGCTGTCAAGTTCAATGGATGATCGCGTTCCGCCACCCTGGCAGGTGATGACGCTGCCCAAGATTCTCCGGCACACGAGCTACGAGGTCGTCAGCGTCGACGGCCGGCGGGTGGTGAAGGCAATGGCGGACGGCTCGTACGCCAATGTCGTCCACCCGCTGAACATTGATCCTGGCACGGCAGAGCTGCGCTGGAGCTGGCGCGTCGACGAGTTCCCGGCGGGCAGCGACCTGTCGGTCAAGCGCAGCGATGACCTGGCCGCGAAGGTCTGTGTGCTGTTCGACCTGCCACTCGAGCGGCTGTCGTGGATGGACCGGCTGAAGATCGAACTGGGCCGGCGGCTCTTCAGGCTCGACCTTCCGGCCGCAACGGTGTGCTACGTCTGGGACCGCACGCTGGCGCCCGGCACCTGGTTGCCGAACAGCTACACCGACCGCGTGCGCATGCTGGTGCTGCGCTCCGGCGCCGCAGGGCAGCAGTCCACCTGGTTTGATGAGTCCCGCGACCTGCGCGCGGATTTCATCCGCGCGTTCGGTCCTGAGGCGCAGGGCGGCGTTCCGCCCATCAGCGCGGTCGCCTTCGCCACGGATGCCGACAACACCGGCAGCCGTGCGGTCGCGTACTTCGGCGACATCACGCTCGCCTCTCCATGAAGCGACTGCTACTTGCCGGTGGCGGCCATGCGCACGTGATCGTGCTGCGCGAACTGGCGCTACGGCGGCCGCCCGACCTCGCGGTCACACTGGTCACTCCCCATGACCGGCAGCTCTATAGCGGCATGCTGCCCGGCTGGATCGCCGGCCATTACGCCCTCGACGACCTGGCCATACCGCTGCGACCGCTCGTGCAGGCGGCCGGGGCCACGCTGCTGCTCGACCGCGTTGCCGGCCTGGATCCTGCCAACCGGCGCGCTCTCACCGGTCGAGGCGACGCGCTGGCGTATGACCTGATCTCGATTGCCACCGGATCCGAGATTGCAGCCGCTGCGATCGAAGGCGCGCAGCGCTGGGCGCTGCCGTTGCGGCCGATCGAGGACTTCGTCGCGAAGTGGAACGTACTGGCGCCGCGCCTGGCGGAGGCAGATCGCCCGCGGATCACGGTCCTCGGTGCAGGCGCGGGTGGTGTGGAAGTCGCCCTCGCTGTCGCCTACGCAATGCGCGCGGCCGGCAACGGATCGCAGGTCCAGCTCGTCAGCGGCGGTGAACTGCTGCCGGGCCACAGCAAGCGAGCCCGCACGCGGGTGCAGGCGGCGCTGGTGAAGTCCCAGGTGCGGCTGATCGATTCCCTGGCGCTGCGTGTCAACGGCGACCATGTGGATCTGCGCGAAGGCATCTCGCTGCCCAGCGACCTGACCCTGCTGGCCAGCGGAGCCGCACCGCCTGCCTGGCTACGCGCTACCGGACTGGCAACTGATGCGGCCGGCTTCATCCTGATCGACCGTCAACTGCGCTCGGTCTCGCACGACAGCGTGTTCGCCGCCGGAGATGTCGCAACGATCGGCGATGCACCGCGTGCGCGCTCGGGCGTGTACGCGGTGCGCGCGGGACCACCACTGGCGGAAAATCTGCTTCGCGCGGCGGACGGCCAGCCGCTGCGTCGCCATACGCCACAGAAGACAGCGCTCTACCTGCTTGCCACCGGGCCGCAGCATGCGATCGGCTCATGGAACGGCCTGGCGTGGTCGGGCGACTGGCTGTGGCGCTGGAAGGATCGCATCGACCGTGGTTTCATCGCGTCGTTCCGCACCCCGTGAGTTGACGATGCGCGCGCTCGCCTTCCTCGGTTTCCTGTTCCTCATCCTGCCGCTGCTGATCCTGGCTGCAGGCCAGTTCGGCCTCTTCAGCGGTCGATCGCCTTCCGACCTCGGAGTAAGGGAGGGCAAGCTGAAACCGCCCTCCCGCACGCCGAACAGCGTCAGCAGCCAGGCCGGGCTCTGGCCGGACGGCGACTACGCGAGCACCTACGCGTCGATTGAACCGCTGCGGGTGCAAGGCGACCGCGCCACCGCGATCACGCGGCTGCGGGCCCTGCTCGCTGCCTGGCCCGGCGCCCGGATCGTCGCGGAAGAGCCCGATTACCTGCGCGTCGAATTCACGACCCGGTGGCTGCGCTTCGTCGATGACGCCGAATTCTGGCTGGACTCGGCCCACAACGTCATTCAGGTGCGTTCGGCCTCGCGACTCGGTCGCAAGGACTTTGGTGTCAACCGCGCGCGCATCGAGACGATCCGGGCACGCTGGGATACCGCCGGCACGTGAGGCTCGCCGGACAGGGACTCGGCGGCGATCAACCCGGGCGCGGCAGCGCCGTTATTGCTCTCAGACTGTCTCGACTTCTGGAGCGTCCATGACGTCAAATGCGGCTCGCCTGGTTGCCATCGCCGTCCTCCTCGTTGTCGCTCCCGTAGCGGCGGACCCCCGCGGTGCCCCTCCGGGGGCGGTTCCAGTTTCACGTCCCGCGCCTGACATGAAGGCCCGCGCCTGCTGCCTCGACCGTCTGAGATACTGGCGTCATTCAGCAGAGTGGCCGTCAACAGCTCACGAGCGGCCACTCAAAGGCGTGATACTTGCCTGATGACGACTGCGTTTCTTGCCTTGGTCATTCGATGATCGGGGCGATCCCTCAAAGACACCGGAACGAAGCGGCGGGCGCAGCACCACTGGCGCCTGTGGCCCTTCAAGCTCGCCTGAGCTGCCGGTTGTTCGCGATGGCGCTCGCGACCGTGGCGCTCGCTCCCTCCGCGGGTGCGCAGTCCCCGCGCGAGCGCCTGCCTGACGCGTCCATCGTCGGCGCCCAGGTGATCGAGCAGACCAACGCTCTTCGCAGTCGGCACGGCCTGACTGCAGTCGAACCCGATGCAAACCTCGCCGAGGCGGCGCAGAAGTTCGCCGCGTTCATGGCGCGCACCGAGCGCTACGGACACGAGGCGGACGCGCGACGGCCTGCCGATCGCACCGCCGCCGAAGGCTACGAGCACTGCATGCTGGCCGAGAACATTGGCTACGTATTCAGCTCGTCCGGATTCACTGCGGAGCAGCTTGCGTCCCGACTGGTGGCGGGATGGTGGCAGTCACCCGGGCATCGCGAGAACATGCTGCTCGCACCGGCGACCCACATCGGTTTCGGTGTCGCGCGGAGCGAGCACAGCACGCGCTACTACGCCGTGCAACTCCTCGCCAGGCCACGCAGTGCATCGACGCGATTCGAAGTCGCCAACCGCACCGATTCCCCGGTCCGCTACGAAGTCGATGGAGAGGCGTTCAACCTCGCCGTGAAGGTGACGCGCACGCACACGCGGTGCAGCGACGCCACGCTGCGCATTCTCTGGCCCGACGATACCGAGGGCACCACCGGCGTCCGCCCGCGCCATGGCACACGCTACGTCGTCGCGCGCGACCGTTCGGGGCGATTGAGTTTCCAGATCAACTAGGTTCGGTCGGCGAGACCGCGCCTGGCGCTCAGCAGCCGAGTTGACTGGCCAGGTCGACGAAGTCCACCGCGACGATGTCCCACGGTTCAGTTGGCACGATGTCGGTCGTCTGACCCGGTCCGTGCTCGTAGGGGCGGGGCACAAAGGCTGTCTTGAGCCCGCACGCACGGGCCGCCTGCAGGTCGCCGTTATGAGCAGCCACCAGAGCGACCTCGCCCGGATCTAACCCGAGGATGTCCGCTGTGCGCAGGTAGGCCTCGGGTTGCGGCTTGTAGGCGCCGGCAACCTCCGCGCCCAGGATCGCGTCCCACGGGATGCCCGCCCGCTTGGCCATGTTGAGCAACAGCGACACGTTGCCGTTGGACAGCGGAGCGATGACATACCGGGTCTTGAGGCGTTGCAGCCCGGCAATCGCGTCGGGCCATGGGTCGAGGCGATGCCAGGCGCAGTTCAGGTCGTCGAGTTCTTGAGGCGCGATCGCCGTCAGATCCGCCCCGACATCGAGCAGCACCGCCTCGAGGTTCTCACGGTGCAGCAGGTCAAGCCGGGCGAACGGCCGACGGCCCGAGCGGCATGCTTCCATCGCGGGCTGGTAACGCCGGCGCCAGGCATCCGCCAGCGCATGGGCATCCATGTCGTGGATCGCGTGGCGCGCGAGAAAGGCAGCGAGCTCCCGCGCGACGCCCTCGCGCCAGTCGACGACGGTGCCGAACACGTCGAAGACCAGGGCCTTCAACGCGATCACACGCAACCGATGTCGCGCCTACTTCAGCAGGCTACGCAGCATCCACGCGGTCTTCTCGTGGATCTGCAGCCGCTGCGTCAGCAGGTCGGCGGTCGACTCGTCGCTCGCCTTGTCGACGGCAGGAAACATCTTGCGCGCGGTCCGTGCCACGGCCTCGTGGCCGGCCACGAGCAGGCGCACCATGTCCATCGCGTCGGGCACGCCCGGTGTCTCTTCGATCGATGTCAGACGTGCGAACTCGCTGTTGGTGCCTGGCGCCGGGTAGCCGAGCGAGCGGATCCGCTCTGCGATCGCATCGAGCGCATTCCACAGTTCCGTGTACTGGTCCATGAACATCAGGTGCAGCGTGTTGAACATCGGCCCTTCGACGTTCCAGTGGAAGTTGTGCGTCTTCAGGTACAGCGAATAGGTGTCCGCCAGCACGCGCGACAGACCGTCCGCGATCTTCGCGCGGTCCTTGTCGGCGATGCCGATGTCAATCGTCGGCGCGCCATTCACGGCCGCCATTGCCTTGCTTTTCTTCGCCATTGCGCTCTCCGTTGAACTACCGATCACCATGCTAGCGGCTCGTCGGCGGACTGACCAATCGGGAATTGCTTGGACGCCGATAGCCGTCCACTACCAGGTCTCGATCGGCGCGTCCGGCAGTCTGGTCACTCCGTGCAGCGGGCACTTCAGGATCGCCTGGCGCAGCGCCTCGATCGCCGGCCCGCGCGTGAATGACTTGCGCCACGCCAGCACGACGCGGCGGTCCGGTGCTGGCGCCTTGAACGGGATGTACTCGAGCAGCGAGTCGCGCGACGGTTTCTCCGGGACCGAACTGCTGGGCAGGACGGTGACGCCCAGTCCAGAGCCCACCATATGCCGGATCGTGTCGAGCGATGAGCCTTCGAAAGTCTTCTGGATGCCCTCGGCCGACGACGAAAAACGCGAGAGTTCGGGGCACACCTCGAGCACCTGGTCGCGGAAGCAGTGGCCCGTGCCGAGCAGCAGCATCGTCTCCTTCTTCAGGTCTTCGCTCGGGATGCTCTTGCGCTTGGCCCAGGGGTGATGGCGCGGCGTTGCAATGATGAACGGCTCATCGTAGACCGGTTGCAGCAGCAATCCGGTCTGCGGCAGAGGCAGCGCCATGATCGCGACGTCGATCTCGCCGTTCTTCAGCAGCTCCATCAGCTTGACCGTGAAGTTCTCGGTCAGCAGCAGCGGCATCTCCGGCGCGTCCTTCAGCAGTTGCCGCACCAGCCCGGGCAACAGGTACGGCCCGATCGTATAAATGACGCCCAGCCGCAGCGGCCCGGCCAGCGGGTCCTTACCCTGGCGCGCGATCTCCTTGATACGGGCGGCTTCGTCGAGCACCTTCTGCGCCTGACCGACGATGCGCTCACCGGCTGGCGTCGTCGTCACCTCGCTGGTGCGGCGCTCGAAGATCTGCGTGCCGAGTTCCTCCTCGAGTTTCTTGATCGCGACAGAAAGGGTGGGCTGGCTGACGAAGCAGGCCTCGGCCGCACGACCAAAATGGCGCTCGCGCGCCACTGCAACGATGTACTTGAGCTCGGTGAGCGTCATTCGTGTGCGCCGTCAGGCGGCGAGAAACTCGTATCGTCCTTCGTACCACCGCCGCACGTGTTCGCGTGCGGCGACCGGATCGGTGTTCAGCAGTACCTCAGCGGCACCGCGTGCCTGCTCGACCAGCGCCGCATCGCGTTCCAGGTCAGCCAGCCTCAGCAGGGGAACGCCGGACTGCCGGCTACCCAGGAACTCGCCCGGGCCACGCATCATAAGGTCACGCCGTGCGACCTCGAAGCCGTCGCTCGTTTCGTAGATGATCTTCAAACGTTCGCGCGCCGTGTCGGACAGCGGCTCCTCGTAAAGCAGGATGCAGTAGCTCTGCGCCGCGCCGCGACCGACGCGGCCGCGCAGCTGATGCAGCTGCGCCAGCCCGAAGCGCTCGGCGTGCTCGATGACCATCAGCGTGGCGTTCGGGACGTCGACACCGACCTCGATGACTGTCGTCGCGACCAGCACGTCAATCGACCGCGTTGCGAACTGCTGCATCACCGCGGTCTTCTCCGCCCCCGGCAGCTGCCCGTGCAGCAAGCCAATGCGCAGTTCCGGCAGCATTTCGGAAATGCGCGCGTGCGTCTCGACCGCCGCGGCGGCCTCGACGGCTTCGCTTTCCTCGATCAGCGGACACACCCAGTAAGCCTGCCGGCCCGCAGAGACGTCGGCCCGGATGCGGGCGATCACCTCATCGCGCCGCCGCGTGGAAACGAGCTTGGTGACCACCGGCCGGCGACCCGGCGGCAGCTCGTCAATGACCGAGACATCGAGGTCCGCGAGATAGCTCATCGCCAGCGTGCGCGGAATCGGCGTAGCCGACAGCATCAGCATGTGCGGCGCCATCGCATCGTCCGAACCGCGTAGTGCCAGCCGTTGCGCCACGCCGAAGCGATGTTGCTCGTCGACGATCGCGAGCCCCAGCCGATCGAAGCTCACCGCGTCCTGGATCAGTGCGTGCGTGCCGATGACGAGCTGCGCCTCACCCTCGGCCGCTGCGGCCTGTGCCTTGCGCTTGCTGGCTGCCGTGAGTCGTCCCGCGAGCCAGGTGATGCGGACTCCGAGTGGCGCCAGCCACTGCACGATGCGCCCGAAGTGCTGCTCGGCCAGCAGTTCGGTCGGCGCCATCAGCGCCGCCTGCCAGCCGGATTCGATGGCCCGCGCGGCCGCGAGGGCCGCCACCACGGTCTTGCCACTGCCGACATCGCCCTGCACCAGCCGCTGCATCGGATGCTCGCGCGCGAGATCCGCCTCGACTTCATGCCAGACGCGCTGCTGCGCCGCTGTCAACTTGAAAGGCAAGGTCGCCAGAAGCTTCCGGCTCAATCCATCGGTTCGCAGCGCCGGCGCCCTGCGCCGCTGCCTGGCGGCGCGCGCGAAGCGCAGCGCGATCTGCTGCGCTATGAGTTCGTCGAACTTGAGGCGCTGCCACGCTGGATCGGAACGATCGGCGAGCTGCGTCGCATCGGCGGAGGGCGGAGGGTGATGCAGGCGCTCGAGGGCAGACCGCAGCGGCAACAGCGGCCAGCGCTCGCGCAACGGTTCCGCCAGCACATCGCGCAACTCAACGCCCTTCAGCGCGCGGTCGATACGCCGGCGCAGCCACGCCTGCGGGACACCTGCCGTTGTCGGATAGATCGGTGTCAGCGCCGAGGGCAGCGCTTCTCCTTCGCGAACCCCCCGGACGCGGGGATGCACCATCTCCATGCCAGCCAGGCCGCCGCGCGCGGTGCCGAATGCCCGGATACGCTTGCCGACGGCAAGCTGCTTGAGTTGCGACGGATAGAAGTGCAGGAAGCGCAGCACCAAGGTTCCGCCCGCGTCGTCACGCGCGGTGACATGCAACTGGCGCCGCCCGCGGAACACGACATGGGCCGCCGTGATCGTCGCCTCGACCTGCGCTTCGAGGCCTTCGCGCAGGGCATCGGCCGGTACGACGACCGTCTCGTCCTCGTAACGCAGCGGCAGATGCAGGACGAAGTCCCAATCGCTGCGCAGTCCGATCGCGGCCAGGCGCGCGGCCATGTCGCGGCCGGTGGCCGTTGCAGCGGGGCTGGCGCGAACCAAGCAGCGGCTCTAGAGGACGAGCACGGCCTCGACTTCGAACAGCGCCCCTTTCGGCAGGCTCGCGACACCGACCGTGGACCGCGCCGGATACGGCTGCGGCACGAGTTCACTCATAATCTGGTTGACTGTCGAGAACTTCGACAGGTCGGTCAGGAACAGCGAGAACTTGACGGCGTGTGCCAGTGAACCGCCAGCCGCCTTGGCGACAGCGGCGAGGTTGGCAAAGGCCTGACGCACCTGTGGCTCGAACTCGCTGCTCACCAGTTCGCCGGTCTTCGGGTCAAGCCCGATCTGCCCGGAGGTAAACACGACGAGCCCGGTCTTCACGGCCTGCGAATAGGGGCCGATCGCGGCCGGCGCCGCGGGTGTGGAAATGATGTCCTTGTTCATGCCGCCCCTCCGCGCAAATCAACGAAGGGCGCAGTCTAGCGGCCGCGGATCCTCAGGCCGTCTGCAGCGAACGCTTGCGGACGAAGGCTTCGAACTGCTCCAGCGGCAGCGGCCGGCTCAGGTGATAACCCTGCGCCTCGTCGCAGCCGCAATGCTTGACGAACTCGTACTGGTGCTCGGTTTCCACGCCTTCGGCGACGACGTGCAGGCCCAGGCCGGTTGCCAGCCCCGCGAGGGCGAGGACGATGCGCGCATCGCCTTCGTCGGTGGGTGCCCCGCGAACAAACTGGCCGTCGATCTTCAGCGTATTGAGCGGAAAGCGATGAAGGTTCGACAGGCTCGAGTACCCGGTGCCGAAGTTGTCGAGCGCGAGGCGGACCCCCATCGTCTGCAGTCCGACCAGCACTTGCTCGGCCTTGTCGAGGTCGCGCATCAGACTCGCCTCGGTGACCTCGACCTCGAGCCGTTCGGCATCGAGGCCGGTGTCGATCAGCGCCTGGCTCACCATCGGCAGCAACGATCGGCCGCGAAACTCGCGCGGCGACAGGTTGACGCTGACGATCAGCTCGCCCAGTCCCACCGCGCTCCAGGATTTCGCCGCTTCACAGGCGGCACGCAGCACGATTTCGCCGATCGGCTGCATCAGCCCGGCATCCTCGGCCACCGCGATGAAACTCGACGGCTCCAGCAGGCCCTGCTCGGGATGACGCCAGCGCAGCAGCGCCTCGGCGCCAATCACCTTGCCGGTCGACAGCAGCACGCGCGGCTGGAAATGAACTTCGAATTCACGCCGGTCGATCGCCCGACGCAGCGCCGCTTCGAGCTGCAGCCGCTGCAGCAAGTCGGCGTTCATGCGCGGCTCGAACAGCTGCACATGAGCACGTCCGCGCGACTTGGCATAGGACAGCGCCGCATCGGCATTGCGCAGCAGCATCTCGGGGCCGGCGCCGTCGACCGGGAAGCAGGCGACGCCGATGCTGACCGTGGCAGTCACCTGCTCGGCATCCACCTCGTAGGGTTCGGCCAGCAGCTCGCCGAGCTTGGTGGCAACGCGCTCTGCATCGTCCGTATGGCGCAGGCGACCCAGCACGACCGCGAACTCGTCGGAGCCAACGCGCGCCACAAGATCCGAGGTGCGCACGGTGTCGATCAGTCGCGCCGCCACCTGCTGCAGCAGCGCATCGCCGACCCGATGGCCGAGCGCATCGTTGAGCTTGGTGAAGTCGTCGATGTCGATGACCAGCACCGCCAGGCGGTCGGCGCCCGGCTGGTGATTGCGTACCGCTTCCTCGAGCCGCGACTCGAGCAGGCGGCGATTGGGCAGTGCGGTGACATCGTCGTACAGCGCGATGCGCCGCGCACGTTCCTCAACCTCGCTGCGCTCGTACATCTCGGCAACCAGGCGTTCGTTCGACCAGGCCAGTTCGTCGTGGGCGGCACGCACACGCTGCTCGAGTTCCTCGCGGACCCGCGACAACGCCACTTCCATCGCCTTGCGGCTGGTGATGTCCTCGACCATCCAGATCGTTTCGCCGCCCGGGCCGCCTGGCGTGATGCTCTTGACCAGCAGGCGCGCCCAGAAGGTCGTGCCATCGGCGCGGCGCGTACGCCACTCGACCGCGGGCGAGCCCCCGGCATTGAGCGCATCTCCGATGCGGTTGGCGAAGGCCTGGAATTCATCTTGCGAGGAGAAGAACACCGAGGCCGACTGGCCCAGCAGGCGCTCCGGCTCCCAGCCGAACAGTCGCGCAGCGCTCGGATTGCACTGCATCACTTCGCCCTCGCAGATCGCCAGGATGCCGACCGAATCGTTGGCCAGCAGCGCGCGGTACTCCTGCAGGCGGCGCTGCACGTCGCGGCTGCTGAGTGAGGTGAGAAGATCTTCGGCGGTCTGGCTCATGACTTCCTCGCTGGCGAACACTGCCCTGAGCGCACGACCCCCGCCGCGCGCAATTGGCCAAGATCGAGTCTCCGCGCGCGCGAGTCCTGACGAAGGCCCGATTACGGCCGTGCCTGCCCCCCTATTCGGCCCGAGCAGTTGCCGCTGCCACAACGGGTGCTGGCACAGACCGCTCTACGCCGGCGCTTGCGCTCGCCTGCGCTGACGTTCAAGATGCCGCAGGATCCGGGCCGCTGCGCCCGGCGGCCGCGACCCAATCCGCTCCGCAATGGCAACGACGCACCGCAAACCACGCAAGGCCCCCAGGAAGTCCCCGCGCACGGCGAAGGCCCCGCCGACAGCACAGCCCGTGATGACACTCGCCCGACAGGTTCGATCGTGGGCGGATACGGCCTGGGGCCTGGCCGGCAGTGCGGCCGACATGTCGCTTGCGATCGCCAAATCTTCTGTCGGCCCCAAGCGGCGCGCGACGATCGAGAAGGCCGGCGCGCTGCTGAAGCAGATGCGCGAGACCGCGGGCCTCACGGCACAGGAACTCGGCCGCGCGATCAACCTGCGCGACGCGAGCCTGCTGGAGCAGGCGGAGAGCGGCCGCATCGTGCTGCCGTTCGAGATCATCCTGCGACTGGCCGCGGTACTCGGCCGGCGCGATCCGGTCGCGTTCGTGATGAAACTGACACGTTCGTACAACCCAGAACTGTGGAAGGCGCTCGAGGATCTCGGCGTCGGCCGACTGGTCGCGCATGCCGGGCGCGAGCGCGAGTTCGTGAACATCTACCGTTCGAGCGACGAGGCGCGGCGGTTGACGGATGAGCAGTTCGCGCGCGTGCTGGCGTTTGTCGCGGCAGCTTTTGAACTGGCACTGACTCTGGTCCGCGCAGAGAGAAGCAGACGCGGCAGCGACACGCAGTAGGCAGTTTTTTGTTCGAAACCCCGGAGGAAAAGCAGATGGCAACCAAGGCTCGCAAGACGGCTGGCAAGTCGCGCTCACGCAAGGCTCCCGTAAAACGCACTACCGGCGCTGCACGCAAGCCGGCCGCGCGCGTCGTTAGCCCCGAAGGCATGTTCGACATGTCGATGACCGGTGTCGGCAAGGCGCTGGAGCAGTTCAATCTGTCGGGTGTCGCCAGCACGATCGCGGAAGGACGCCGCAAGGACCTCGCCGCGCTGGTGGCGGCCAACAAGAAGTCGTACGAAGGTCTGCAGACAGTCGTCGCCCGCCAGACTGCCATGCTGAAGAACGCCGTCTCGGAGTGGCAGGCCATCGCCCAGGGCATGAAGCCGGGCGGTGCGGGTCAGGGATTCGGTCGCCTCGATGAAGTCGCCAAGCAGACCTTCACGGTGGCGCTCGAGAACATCCGCGAACTCGGCGAACTGGCAGCCCGTTCGCAGGCCGAAGCCTTCGAGATCGTCCGCCGCCGCATCATGGAGAACGTCGAAGAAGTCAACGCGCTGATCCGTCGGCGCTGACCGGTCCGGATCTCGACGGGGAGTACCGACCGGGCTCTCCGTCGCAGTACGCCTGCAGCAGCCGGCGTTACTTGGGAACTTCCTTTACCTCGATCTGGATCGCGGCGTAGTAGGCCGCGACGTCGCGGATTTCGTCATCGCTCAGGGCCTTGGCGGCCACGGACATCACCTCGTTGCGCCGCGCGCCCGAACGATAGGCACGCAGTTCCCGTTCCAGGTAGCCCGCCGGCTGCGCCGCCAGGTGAGGTGCCTCCGGGAGTCTGGCGATGCCGTCGAGTCCGTGGCAGGCCTGGCACGCGACCGCCTTGCGACGTCCCGCGGCCAGGTCCTGCGCCGCTGCGTTACCGCAGACGACCAGAAGCCCGCAAAAAGCCGCTGCCGCAGTGCTTGCGGCAGCGGCCATGTTGCGCAGGCGCATTCGCTTACGGCTGGTACGAGATCCGGTAGATCGCACCGGCAAAATCGTCGGAGACGAGCAGCGAACCGTCCTTCATCACCGCGACATCCACCGGCCGGCCGCGGAAGGTGCTGGTCGTGCTGTCAAGCCAACCTTCGGCAAACACCTCGGACTTGTCGGCTGTGCCGTCCGCCTTCAGCGAGACGAAATTGACCAGCGCGCCGCTCGGCGTCGTGCGGTTCCAGGAGCCGTGTGCGGCCACGAAGATTCCGCCCTGGTATTTCGCCGGGAACTGCTTGCCGTTGTAGAACGTCATGCCGAGCTGCGCCTGGTGCGCGGGGAACTCGATCTGCGGCGGCGTCCAGTTCGCCGGCGCCTTCATGTCCTTCAGATCCGGCGCCGCAGCCGTGCCTGCAATCTTGACATTCCTGCCATGGATGAACGGATAACCGAAGTGCTCGCCGGGCTTGGTAATGCGGTTCAGTTCGCCCGGGGGCGTGTCATCTCCCATGCCGTCGGTCTGGTTGTCGGTGAACCAGACCACCTTGTCTTTCGGGTTGATATCCATGCCTACCGAGTTGCGGACGCCGACCGCATAGACCTCGCGCTTGCTCCCGTCGAACGCGTTCATCCGGACCATGCCGCCGATCCCGAGCTTTTCGTACATCGCGACCTTGCCGGCGGGCTGCACGTTGTGGGGCTGGCCCAGCGTGATGTAGAGCATGCCGTCCGGCCCGACGCGGCAGGTGCGCGCGCCGTGGTTGTACGACTCCTCTTCCTCCGGGATCAGCTTGCCCTGCGGGACCACCTCGATCACCGCGACGTCCGGGCCTTCATAGAAGAACTCGGCGGCCGGGAAGTTGAGCACGCGGTTGTGTTCGGCCACGATCAGGAAGCCGTCCTTGGTCCAGCACACGCCATTGGGCACCTGGAACTTCAGGGACGGCGCGAACGGCTTCACTTCGTCCGCGACGTAGTCGCTGTTACGGTCGGTCACCGCCCACACCGTCGTCTTGCGCGTGCCCACGAACAGCATGTTCGTGCTCGGCGCGACCGCCATGTGGCGCGCATCCGGAACGATCGCGAACAATTCGATCTTGAACCCGGGCGGAAGCTTGACGCGCTTCAGGTTCTCGCGGATCGCGTCGGCATTCTTTCCGGTCTGCGGAACCGGCGGAATGTTCAGATCCGTGCCCGAGACCTTCATCTGCTTGAGCTTCTCGATGTTCTGCTGCGCATGCACCGGCACGATGCTGCCGACCGCCAGCGCGACCGCGATTGCAATTCCCTTCCAAGTCCCTGCCATGTTCGTCTCCTGTCTGATACGTCTTTGTTATGCACTTCGCACTGGCGCGTGCGAACGGCGAGTCTATGCAGCGCCGCAGCCTGCGGCAATTGAACCCACGCCCGGGCTCGCCCCGATCCCGCGAAGACGCGAGCCCGCCGCGCGCGCCCCACCTAGAAGCTGTAGGTCGCAGTCACCCCGACCAGCAGGTTGCGAGTCGGCGCCGGCGCGTAGTAGCGGCCGTTGGCGTCGCCGACGATGACCGCGCCAATGTACTGCTTGCTGAACAGGTTATTGACACGCGCGAACTCGCGGAAGCGCCAGCGGCCGACGAACTGCTCGAGCCCGGCCCAGAGGTTGGCGATCGCGTAGCCGGCAGCGTACTCCGAGTTGAAATCGTTGACTGCGACCGGCCCGTTGGCCACGAGCTCGAGCGCGCCTCGCAATCCCAACGCGGGGTTGCGATACGCGAGATCGGCGAACAGGGAAGCGTTCGGCACGCCGGGCACCCGGTTGCCGGACGGAACGACCGCGGTGTTGGCTCCGGTCACCGGATTGCAGAAGGCGGCCAGCGGTGCGCAGCTGCGAAATGCCGTGTCAAAGCGTGCGTTCAGGAACGTCAGCGCGACATGCGTGCTTAATCCGGCGCCGAATTCGGACTCCAGCATCAGTTCAGCCCCGAGCCGCGACGAGTCGCCCGCGTTGCTGAACGAGGAGCGCCCCCCGGTGTTGCGGGCAATGACGATCTCGCCTTCGGTGCGGATACTGAACAGCGCTACATTGAGGCGCGTGGTCTCGCCGAGCAGCGCCTTGGCTCCCAGCTCGACCTGGTCGCTGGTCGAGGGCTGCAGCGAGAAGTTCAGCCCGCTGCGTCCGTCTGGCCGGTAAGCGAGTTCCGCGGTGGTCGGCGTTTCAAACGCGCGGCCGTAGCTCGCATAGAGGTTGAAACTCGGCGTGACGCTGTAAAGAAGCCCGACAGTGGGCGTCCATTCACCGTAGCTGGTCGATCCGCTGTCGTTGGGGTTACCCGTCGTGATGTATCGGTCCTCGGACGTGAAGTCGACCTTCGTATAGCGCAGGCCGGCTGACAGCGACCAATTCGGCACGAACTGCCATTCGGCCTGCGCGTAGACGCCCAGGCTGTCGACCGCGTTGTCTTCGTCGCGCTTGAGCGCGCCCTGCACACCGAGATTGTTGATGAAGCCCTGGCGCGCCTCCGCCGAGGTGTCGTACTCGGCACCCGCCGTCAGTGTCAGCGGGCCACTGAACAGATCCTGGCGCCGCGTCCACTGCACGCTGCCGCCGGCGATATCGCGGTCGAGGGACGACAACCCGCCGGAGCTCGTGGCGGCCTGCTGGGCCTCGAGCGGAATCGCGAGGAACTGTTCATTGCTGCGGCTGCCGGTGTAGGCCAGCACGCGCAGGCTGTCGTGTTCCCCGAGCGCGCTGTCCCAGATCAACCCGCCCTGAAGGTTGTCGAGCGAACGCCGCGTGTTGAATGTGATAGCCACAGGTTGAGCCTGGCGCGGGTTCTGCTGCACCTGCGCCTGCGTCAGCCCGAGCGGATCCTGTGCGTTCGGCTGGTTGAAGCCGGTCGCCACCAGCGTCAGGCGGTTGCCTGCGTCGAGTTGATAGCCGAGCTTGGTGTTGAACTGCGCCTTGCGGGCCGCACTGTGGTCGCGATAACCGTCGACGCTTAAGTACGAGGCGCTTGCGATGCCGTTGAATGCGCCGGTCGCGCCGCCGCCTTTCAGTGCATACCGCTGAAAGCCGAAGCTTCCGAACTGGATGTCGGCCCCGGCCGTCGGCGGCGTACTGCCGCTCTCGCTGAACACCTGCACGACGCCGCCCGAGTGATTACCGTAGAGCGCCGAGAACGGCCCACGGAGCACCTCGATGCGCTCGGCGGAACCGAGGTCGAAGAGGCCGGGATTGCCCTGCCCGTCCGGCGTGCTGGCCGGCAATCCGTCGGCTATCAGCTTGATGCCGCGCGTGCCGAACTGCGAGCGCGCACCGAACCCGCGGATCGTGATTTGCAGTTCCTGCGCGAAGTTCTCGCGGTTCTGCACGAAGGTTCCCGGCACACGGTTAAGGACCTCGGAGACGTTGACGCGCGCCTTGCCGTCCTGGATCTCCGAACGCTCGATCGCGTCGATCGACATCGGCAGGTCGAACGCACGCGCCTCCGTGCGCGTGCCGGTCACCACCACGGGAGCCAGAGTGTCCGTCGTCGTCTGCGCCATGCCGGGCGGCAGAGCGAACACGCCGGACGCGGCCGCAACAGCGCGCAGGGACGCGCTCAAACGACGGGATGGAATAGGCGGGGTCACGGGACGTCGCAAATAATGTTCGCCAGAGTCTAGGGCAACTTGCAGGCGTCGCATTGTTACCCGCATGAGAAGTCCAGAAATGCAAAGGGCCGCAACTGTCGTCGTACCCATAAATCTGCACCTTCGGTACCCATAAGCGCCACTAACTGGCGCTTATGGGCTTTCCGGGGCGTGCTCGCTGGCAAAGAGCTTTGCCAGGTGGCCCAATATCTTGGCCAATCGAGCTTGTATTTTGCTCTCGCTCCCTCGCATCACACTTGGCGCTACCCCAATCAATGGCAGCGGCTTCAGTATCTGCTCGACAACCAGCAAAAGTTCTGGGCAACCGCACTGATCGAAGCGGCGAACATTGGCAATCGCGGGGGACGGTTCGCGGCCATGAGCCGACTTTCGCGTCCGCTGAGGATTCGCCTCAAAGCGGCCAGGAGCGGTCGGCAGTGACGGCCCGCTTCTGGCTATGCTGAACACTGAGGCTTCATCGCGTGGAGGCCGTCAGCGACTGTGCGCGCAGCTACTCCGCCCGCTCAGGAAACAGCAATCGATACATGTCCCGAGTCCGGGGTGTCATCTTCCCCTTGTCGGGCCAGTGAACTTGGTCCTCGGCGACCAGCAGCTTGGCATACACCAGTTGGTAGACGCGCTTCACCACCCCCGGCGCGACCTCCTCGCGGTCGCGGCCCGGAAAGAAGCCCAGCAGACGAAAGCCCGCTCGCTCGAGGCCTTGCGCCGCGTGGCGGGTGCTCACTGGGGCGAACGCATACAGGAAGGCAGCACCCATGGCGCGGCCAATCGCCTCGCTGCCTTCAAGCGCTGCGACCGCAAGCCCCGTGCCGCGATGCTCGGGTGCCAAGACGAGCAGCCGGCCCCAGACGGCGAGCGAATCCACTTCCCGTTCATAGGACCAGAAGCCGACCAAGTTTTCGCCGTGCAATATGCGAACAACGATGACATCCCGCTCAAGGTCACCATCGAGGCTGACTCGCCTCAGGTAGAAGTCCTCACGCAAGTAGCAGCTGTTGACGCCCGCGGCGATACCAGGATGCCACTGCTTGACCGAAGACATCAGCGGTGCGATGTCTGCACGGCCGAACTGCGCGTAGCGATATCCAGCCGGCAGGGGCGACAGTGCCGCGATGGCCTGGGCACTGGGCCACCTCATTGGCGAAGTCCAAGGGCCGATGCCGTGTCGCCGCAGATGGCATCCCACAAGGCGCGAGCGCGCGGCGTGAGGTTCTTTGGGTCTGGGTGTACGAGATCCTCCTCAGGCACCAGCACCTTGCAGTACACGGCCTCGAAAACGCGCTTAACAACCCCGGGCGAGACCATTTCCTGGTCGTACCCCGAACTGAATCCGACAAACTGCCAACCCACTGCTTCGAGGGCGTGCTGCATGTGCGGAATCTTGAGCGTGGCGGCCCCAAAGATGAGTCCCGCACCCATGGCCCGGCCCACGGACTCGGCTATCGGCATCACGTTCGAGGCCAGCTTGGCGCTGCGATGCTTGGGGTCGATGACGATGAGTCGCGCGTACAGGGCGAGGCTGTCTGTCTCCTTCTCCAAGGACCACATGCCGACAAGGTCCTGACCCTGGACGAAGACCACCACCATGACGTCCCGGTCGGGGCCACCTTCGAAATACACCTGGTCGGTGTAGAACGCTTCTCGTAGGTAGCAGCTGGCACCACCAATGGCGATGTCAGGATGCCAGCGCCCGAGTGCAGCGGCGAGCTCGTGCACGTCGGCTCGCCGAAGGAACTCGAACCGATAGCCATCGGGTAGCTTGATCAGGGCGCCAAGCTCACTCGCGGTCGGCCACTGCATCATCTGACTGCGCTCCCAGGAGACGACTCCGGCCCAGTGTAAGGGGGCTGGCTGGCTGATCGGTGGCCGGTCAGATGGGGTATCGCGGTCGCGGGCCGGCTCAATGGGTTGCTGTCGTGTGGCAGTTCGGTGACCCGGACTCGCGCACTTCGCAAGACCGCTTCGGGTCGCGAGCGCGCATCGGTGCCCTGCCCGAAAGTTGACATTACGCCCCGAAGGCCAGGCCCCTGCTCCTATTCCTTGACGCACCGGCGAGCGGTTGCCCGCCAGTAACAAGAATTTGCGATTTCGCAGAAACCGGGCGATCTGACCGTGCAAACTTCAAAGTCGCGTTGAGCGCCACTATCGCCGTCCCGCAACCATGAGAGTGCAACGTTCCATTGCGAAGGCTATTCGGCCGGATGAGTCGTGGGAAGAGCTTTGGGCGGGTCCGGACAAGGGGCTGATCTCTTGCTGGGAGTGAGGACGAGAACTCGCCATCGCGTCTCCGGAGCTAAAGGAAAGGGCCATTTTGGGGCACCTGATCCCGCTCGGGTGGAAGGGCGGCGTCGAGACTGCCACGAAGAACAAGAAGAAGCTTGGAACCCTCTTCTACCTTGCCAAGTGGCAAGGGCTGCGAGGGGACGATCTGGACATTGATCTAAGTGCCGAAATCACGCTGACCTGCGAGGCAACCGGGGTCCACGTCACGTTTACGGGCGACTACGACAAGTACAAGAACGCGTAGTCACCGCAAGGTCGCCCATGGACTTCGTCGCAATTGACGTCGAGACAGCTAACGCCGACATCGCCTCGATCTGCCAGATCGGAGTTGCCCGATTCTTGAACGGGCAACTCGCGGACGAGTGGTCGACGCTCGTGGATCCAGAGGACGAATTCGACGGCATGAATGTCGCGATTCACGGTATCGAGCCGGAAATGGTCCGGGGCCAGCCTCGGCTGCCTCAGATCGCTGACCGCCTTCGCAAGTCGCTCGAAGGCAAAGTTACCGTCTGTCACACACACTTCGACAGGCTTGCGATTTCGCGCGGATTCACGAAGTACGGACTCTCGCCACCGACGACCTCGTGGCTGGATTCAGCGCGGGTCGCGCGTCGTACGTGGAAGGAATGTGCGTGGAGCGGGTACGGACTTGCAAATGTATGCGCCAGAATCGGCTACGAGTTCAAGCACCACGATGCCCTGGAAGATGCCAAGGCAGCGGGGCAAGTCTTGCTCGCTGCCATGCGAGAAACCCAACTCGACATAATCGCCTGGCAGCAGCGTGTCACACAGCCGATCGACCCCGCGCATGGCTCCTTCGGTGGCGCGATTCACCGCGATGGCAATCCGGAGGGCGACCTTTACGGCGAGGTCGTGGTGTTCACCGGCGCACTCGAACTGACTCGCGCGGACGCCGCTGACATTGCTGCCAGTCTGGGCTGCCAGGTCGACGCGAGCGTCACGAAGAAGACGACAATTCTCGTGGTTGGCAACCAGGACGCACGCAAGCTCGCGGGCCACAAGAAGAGCACGAAGCACCGAAAGGCCGAGCAGCTGGTCGCCGCCGGTCGGCGGATCCGAATCATTCGCGAAGCAGATTTTCGCTGCCTCTGCTCGGCACACGGTTCACCGGCGAGCATATAACCGGGCCAAGCGGACTGACGGTGCCCCTTAGGACCTCGCGTTCCGACTATCTTGCCCTTGCATGGCAGCTATCAGGACGAAGCGGTCGAGGCGGAAGTAAGCGCAATCGGCAGTACCCGGTAGAGATGGCATGGACACCGCCCTCCCTTCGGGGATGAAGGGCCAGACAGCGAGGAAGGGCCCTCCAGGACCGAACGGCATCGAAGTGCCAAAGTGGAGTTGTGACACAACCACTTGAGGAGCGGAGGGCCCGAGATGAATGCTACGACGTACGGATTGGATGTGGCAAAGCGAGTGTTCCAGCTGTACTGGGTCAACGCCCACACCGGCGAGATCGTGAACCGGCGCTTTGGACGGGATGAGCTGATCGGCTTCCTGGCGCAGCGGCCGGCGGGCCGGGTGGCGCTGGAAGCGTGCGGCAGCGGGCACTGGTGGGCGCGCAAGATCCAGGCGCTCGGGCATGAAGTGGTGCTGTTGCATGCGAAGTTCATCCGCCCTTTTGTACAGACGAACAAGACCGATGCGGCCGATGCGCGGGCAATCTGGACGGCGGTGCAGCAGCCGGGGATGCGCACGGTGGCGGCCAAGACCGAGGATCAGCAGGCGATGCTCGCTTTGCACCGGATGCGCGCGTTGCTGGTCAAGTTCCGGACCATGCAGGTGAACCAGCTGCGCGGGCTGTTGTACGAGTTCGGCGTGACGTTTCGGGCGGGACGCCAGGCGGGGCTGGCCGAGATGCGTGCGCGCATGGCGGAGTTGGAGGAAGCTCTGCCGGCCATGCTGTTCGGCGGTCTGCGGGACCAGTTGCAGCGCATCGATCGACTGGAGCACGACATCGATCAGATCGAGAAGCGCATCGGTGTCTGGCAGAAGCAGGAAGCCGCGTGCCGCGCGATCGCCGCAGTGCCCGGCATCGGCCGACTCACCGCGACGGCGCTGGTGGCGACGATCGGGGATCCGAAGACGTTCAAGTCGGGACGCGAGTTCGCTTCGTTTCTCGGGCTGGTGCCGCGGCAAACGGGTACCGGTGGCAGGGTTCGGCTCGGATCGATCTCCAAGCGCGGTGACCCGTACCTGCGCACCTTGCTGATCCACGGCGCGCGATCGGTGATGTACCACGCGAAGGTACCGACACCATGGCTGACCGCGATTCAAGCACGACGACCAGCTAACGTAGCGGCGGTGGCCCTGGCCCACAAGATGGCTCGAACCGCGTGGGCGATTCTGGCGCACAGTCGCACCTATCGAGAAGGACTACGTCAGTGTGAAACGGCGTAGCGAACCGAGGTTGATGTGAATGTCGATGAGCCGATAGGTTGCTGAGGTTGATCACCGTGTGATGGCAAGACAGGTCGGACCGCAAGAACGCAAACCTGAACATCTCGGTGTGCGTAAAAGCACGCGGTAGAGATGAGGACGTTCTTGGCGAATTCCATCAGGGCCCGCAGGCTTCGGTCTGCACGACAAGGCCGGATATAAGACTGCAGCCAGTACCTCGTTGAGGCATCACATGAAGATCAACTTGGCAAACCGGGCGGTGTCCATATAAGAGATGTGGCGCGGTGGCAGTAGGTTCGGTTTGTCTGTTGCCGCCCCTTTCGTCTGGCGGTGCCCGAGTAACTTCGCCATAGCTCCGTTTCCACACCCCGCTCATCGAACCGGACTGGCAGATCTCCCGCATCCGGCTCTCGGACAAGACTTCACGCCTTCGCCCACGCCAGGTCGTGCCCAAGCCGGCCCAAGCGCACGAGCCCGAAGTGCCCGTAGAGCTGCGAGGGTGGATAGGCCCCCGCACTGCGTCGCCTGAGCTTGTACTTGTTGCGCAACCACCGGCGCAACCGCGCAGCGGTGTAGTTGTCGAGCGCGCGATACGCGCGGCTGGTCGTCCCCACTTGGAAGTAGTTGGCCCAGCCGCGCAGCATGCGGTTCAACCTGCCCACCAACTCCGTGGTGCCTTGCCACGTCAGGGAGATGGCCGTCATCGCATGGATCTTCTCGACCATGCGCTGGACACTCTTGCGCGATGGCCACAGAGCGAGCCGTGCCCGCCCCGTCTGCGCCGAGTACCGCCTCCCGAACGTGAAGCCCAGGAAGTCGAACGTGCCTTCCGGCACCGTACAGATCCGTGTCTTTTCCTCGTTGACCGTGAGCTTCAGCGTGCTCATGAGCTCGCGCAGACGCCGCAGGGCTTCTTCCGCCTTGCCGCGCCGGCACAGGATCACAAGGTCATCGGCGTAGGTCACGATGCGACTGCCTAGACTCGCTTCCAGCCCGAGCTTCTTCCATGCCAGCACGAACCGGCGCATGTACAGATTCGCCAGCAGCGGTGAGATGGGTGAGCCCTGCGGGATGCCGCGCCCGCTGTCCTTGGCTTCGGTCGTGCGCTTCTTCCGTCCTCGATCGTCGGTTTCTTCGACGGCACATTCCAGCCACATCTTGATCAGATGCAGCACGCGCCGATCCACCACTCGGCGCGCCACCGATTTCAGTAACTCGGCGTGCGGGATGCTGCCGAAGTAATCCGCGAGGTCGGCGTCCACCACTTCCCGGTGCCCTCGGTACAGCGTGGCCTCCACCTCGACCGCCGCCTGCTGGGCATTTCTGCCTCGCCGGTAGGCGTACTGCTCCGGTGGAAGATCGGCTTCGAAGATCGGATCGAGCACCAGCATCGCTGCCGTCATGCCCACCCGATCCCGCAGGGTCGAGATGCCCAGCGGCCTGAGCTTGCCATTGGCCTTCGGGATGAACACTCGTCTTATCGGTTCCGGTCGGTACGTCTCCTGCCTGAGTGCAAGCGCCAGTTCCCCGAGCCACCGCTCGACGCCATACGCCTCGACGTCCGCAAAGCCCTGACCGTCCACACCCGGTGCGCCCTGATTCGAACGGCACTGGGCGTAGGCATGCGCCAGAATGTCTTCGCGGTAGATCTTGTCGTACAGCGCATAGAAGCGATACCCCGGCGCTGACTTCGCTTTCGCGTGTAACGCCGTCTGCAGCTTCTGAACACTTTCCGGAGTTGCTAGGTTGCCCAATCTCCGCGTCCCTCGCTGCGTGTTGCGTTGGTCCTGAACTGAGGCCCCTTTCCTCCCCCGGCATTACCCGGCTTCAGCGGTACTACGAGCCTCTCCGTCACCCCACAGCGCCCGGCCTGTCCGTCACCGGCATCCGGTTGGCCATCCCTGACCACGCCACAGGGCTTCCCGTGTTGCGCGCGCTTTCCTTGTGTACATGCTGTCGCCACTACCCCGGCGCAGCCACTGGCGGCCCTGCCTTTGCTCATCCGTCCAGTGATCTCAGCCTTCCCCGATAGGGTGTTCGGGTCGGCCTGCGCATCGGCATTTTCGAGGCTTGCCCAGCGTTCACTCGCGTTACGGCCTGCACACTCGCGCTGCCACCAATTCGTGGCACGCTTTACCCGAAGGCTTCAGTCATCTCGTTACCTCCATGACTGCTCCGGTTGCTTCCGGCTGGAGCATTCGCCGGGTGGGACTCTCACCCACTGGAAAGCGCCGCCTTAGCACGGCGCACGCCAATTGCTGACGTCAGCGACGTGGGCCAGAATTGCCTTGAAGCGGACAGCTAATCGTTTGCGGGCAAAGTGAGAATCGTCATACACCGACACCTACGACTGGGATTCATGGTGGTCGTGGTTGTGGTTTGGAACGTCATAGCTGGGGCAGCGTTCTTTACTGCTGCACCTAGAGGCCAACCCGTCGCATCTGTCTCCGGGCTGCTTTGGGTGCTCGGCTACTCTGCACTGGTCGTGCTCTGTATCGCGTTGCTTCATTCGCCGATGTTGCAGGCGCGTGCATTGAAACCGGGCTCGTCCATCCACGAGATTCGATCCAACCTCTGGTTCATGGCCGCGCTTGCGTCGGTGTTCCTAATCGGAAATTCGGCGAAGCACTGGAACGCCTGGTTTAACTGAACTGCGGGTCACTACCGGAGGCGGCCAGTAGCAGCCGAATCGCCTGAGCCTCAGAATTGCCCTAGAGCGGACGCGCTAATGAGTGCTCGTTCGGCACGAATGCCTCCCCAAAGGAGCCTGGCGTGGGTGGTCTCGGAATTCTGTCCGTAGCTGGTCTGTATCTTGTCGCTGCTCTGTGGATCGTGATCAAGAGCCCGGGGTGGTGGCGGCTCGCGGCCTTGGTCGCCGCAGTCCTGATCCCGACCGGAGACGCTCTATGGGGGCGGTACGTGACGCTGCCGCGGCTGTGCAAGGACGCGGGGTTGAAGACCTACGCCAATGCACCAACCGAGGGGGGCCTCATGCGAAGTACCGCGAGTGACGACTTGCTCAAGAGATTCGGCTTTACTTTCGTCGAAGGCATCGATGGGGCCGGGAAGGTGTACAGGCGAAGTCTGCGCGACGGACAACTGCAAGTTGAGCTGGATGTGAAGCCGAGAGCAAAGTACGTTTTTCGAACTAACAGAACCGGCGACGGAACGCGGTTTCTCTCAGACGTCTTTTCAATCGGAGAACAAGAGACCGGCAAGCTGTTGGCCGAAGCTCGCGCGCACACGTTTTTGGGAGGTTGGGCAGAACAAACGGTGGCGCGGTTTACTGATGCAGGCCGAAGTGGAGTGAAGGGCTGTGGCTGGGAAGCGATGAACGGCGATGAACTCATCGCTTCAGTCTTTGAAAGGGGGGGCTGAAATGGACTATCGACAGTTCGAGCGGACCATAGTCGCGCTTGCCATGCGTGCTTAGAGACTCGACCCGGCCATCTGCTGCCATTGACCCGCCCCGTCCAGTTCGCCCAGAAGCGGCCAAGCGGCTCGGGTGGCTGATCATCCCGACAGCGGACGCTCTCACCGCGTCAGCGCATAGACGCGCATCGTCCTGCGCGTACCGTCCGGATCGCAGCGTTCACTCTTCAACGTGCCTTCGTGCTCAAAGCCAAGCCTCTCGGCAACGCGCCAACTTCGTTCGTTCTCGTCGTCCGCTCCACACCAGACTCGCCGCGCCCCGAGGTGCCTGAAGGCGAACTCGGTAACGCCGCGCGCCGCCTCGGTGGCGAATCCCTGGCCCTGAAAGCGCTTCCGGCACCACCAACCGATCTCGAATACGCGGGTGTCCCAGTTGAACCTGTGCAGGCCGCAGTTCAATACATGCTCACCGCTGTCGCGCCGGAACCCCAACATTGGAAAGTCGGCCCGCAGCAGCCAGTTCGCCGCGCCGCGCCGCGCGAACTCTTCGGTCTTCTCTACAGGTTGGTCCTCCATCGCCCAGACCATCGAGGCTGGGAAACGACGAATGTCCTCGAGCGTCTCGAGCACCGACGCGTTTACGACCTCTCCGTCGCCAGGTCGCGGTGCCCTCATCAGCAGGCGTTCGGTTTCGAAATGATCCGGAATGTTGAGGAGTACTGGGTTGAACGCAGTCTTGGCTTCCATGTTTGACTCGGTCGCGCTGACGAAGCAAGCTTCGCAGATCGACTCGGCTCAGCCAAGCTCGGCAGCGCGCGGCCAGTAACAGTCGTGGAAGGTCCTTGCTACATTTTCCGCAAAGCAGACGTCCGCCGACATTGCCTGTTGTTCCCCGATGCATAGCGACTGCTTCCCCGTTCGCCTAGTTAAATTTGGCATTGCTGGCTCGCTGGGGCTTCTCGCGACTTCCTTCACCGCCTTCAGGTTCGCTCGTCCTTTGAGCGTATTCGGTCCTCGAGGAACTTGAAGTATTCGACTGCTCACCTGTGCCGGCTTAGCTCTTGCTGTCATTTCCAGGACATCCGGCGCAACAAGAGGCCAGTCTCAGCAGGCCTTGCTCGCTAACGGTAGTCTCATTGGTAAGCGGGGCAGGGGCGGAGTCACAAGCAGGATGGGGTGAATGTTGCTCAAGAAGGTCTTGGGACGCCTTTGCTGGGTCAATGTCGCCTTGACATGTGGCGCCGCGGTCAGCGATCGGGCAGACGCTGAAGAGTTGCCGCGCTGGGAGCTTGGTGTCGGTTTGGGTGCGCTTTCGCTTCCGGACTATCGTGGGTCAGACGAGTCGTCTCACCGAGCTGTGCCGCTTCCCTATTTCGTTTATCGGTTGGAATGGTTGACCGCAGACCGTGAAGGTCTTCGGGCTGACTTTTACAAGTCGGACGCGTTCGAGGTGACGCTCAGCTTCAGCGGCTTCGCGCCCTTCTTCAGCGACGACAACGAGGCACGCGCAGGAATGCCTGGCCTTAACTACATGTTGGAACTTGGCCCGTCAATCGATGTGAGACTTTGGCGCAGTGCCGGCGGAAATCAACGATTGGGCCTTGTTCTTCCTGTCCGGGCTGCGGTCGAACTTGATGGAGGCGTGCGCTACCAGGGCTGGACTTTTACACCTCGCCTAGCCTGGAGCTACCGGCCAAGCAACCACAGCGACTGGACTCTGATCGTGCAAGCCGGCCCCATGTACGGTAGTCAGCGCTACAACCAGTACTTCTACAGCGTAGATGACCAGTATGCGACAGCCAGTCGGCCTGCCTACCACGCGACTTCAGGTTACGCCGGCGGCATGGCACAGGTTGCGCTGTCACGCCGATTCGGGGACATCAGGATCATTGGCTTTCTGCGTGGCGACAATCTGGATGGAGCGACGTTTGAAGAAAGTCCTCTCGTAAAAACGCGAAACAACGTGACGGCTGGCTTCTTCTTAACATGGACCTTTATGAAGTCAGAGGATCGGGTGCAGAGTGGACGTCCTTTGTAGTCGAAAGTCGCAGAAGAGACCTTCGCAGAGCTTGCGACGACTGTCTTGCCGCAGCAAATGCTTCGCCTGCGCGTTTCACTCGAGAATCCTGACGCGGCACGCTTGTCCGCCAAGCAAGGTGAAGGTCCAGTGGCTATTGCAAGGACACTTGAGGGATTCGGCCGCGTCCCGTTTTGGGAAAAGCTCGAGACCGCTAAGGTCGTCGTACCGCAGTTGTCTCAAGGCAAGCTGCGGCCAATTGCGGCCACCACGCGAGACAACCTAAACTGCCCTGAAGCGGCCACTATGGCAGCGTGAGGCAGGACTGATTCGATGGCTGGGCCTTTGTTCCTAGTTGCCCTGATCGCATTGATTACCGCAGGGGGCTACACGGCATTGTTCTTCGTTAATCGGGTGGCCATTCCGTATCCCCCGTCGGCTTTGCCCGGTGTCGTTAGCGCCATCATCTGTCTTGTGGTTGCTTTCGCTCTCGGAGCGTCTGTTGCGCTGGGCTCTTCGGCACACGCCTTCTTCCTGCCTGACTGGGCACTTTCCTTAGTAGCCTTGTCTTTCACCGCGCCCTCGATCGCGGTGAGCATTTGGTTGTCACGCAAGATGCAGGCGGACAGGCGCCGTGGAGCGGCGGCGCCGGAGTGAGCGTGTTCCGCCAAGACCTGCCCTTCCTAAACTGGCTGCCCCTCTGCTAGGACCGCCCTCTGGCCACTGCGTACGACATCATGACAGCCGCATACTCGCCCCGCTGCTCGACCCGAAGCGTGACCGTCACCGGGCCCGCCCTCCAGTGAGCCTCGGCCGGAACGTCGGCCGAGCGAATTCCGGTCCCGGCGATTTCCCGGCCGTAGCGCCGAGATGCGGCCTGTCTCAACGCATCGAACTCAATCATCGCGGCAGACGGCACTAGCAAGCGCGTCGGGAGCAGCAGCACTTGCTGCAGGCCACGCTCGTCGAAATACAGCTCAGCATTGAAGGCGCGGTCCAGATTCGAGACTTTCGGAACCACGAGGCCAAGCAACAGGCCGTTGTCGAGCGACTTCGGCTGCGGGGGCGGCACGGCGTCCGGCAGAACGGCACGAACATCAGACGGCGTCATGCCGGGCTCGGTGACGTGCCACAGGACCTTTTGCTGGCTCAGCAACAGTGCCGCAATGCACGCGACAACCACGGAGACGGTTATAGCGATCCAGCGCATAAGGGCATTACCGGGAAGCAGATCGGGGACAGTGCCAGCACTTCGCCGGATCGGCCATCTGGGGCTAGCCCTGATGGGAAAAAGGAAGGGCCGGGCTCAAACCGGCCCCGCCGCGAAAGCCACGCGGGCGCCTTGGCGACTCTGCGCACCAATTGAAGCGAACGGAGGGCCGGGCACGGCCAGTAGCCGACAAAATGATGGTGGTCGTGAATCACCCAAAAACTGCCATTCCGTCGCTACTGCTTACGGCGGTGGGCAAAAGCGAGACCGACGAGGCCAAGGCCGAGAAGTGTCAGAGTGGCGGGTTCCGGCACGGACTTCACCTCCCATTGGCCGGAGAAAGTGGGCGTGGCAAGCATCAAGCGATCTGCCGTCGCATCGAAGATCTGAAGCTGAGTAAGAAAGCTATACCAGCCCGGCTCTACCTTCCCGTCTGGGTCGTAGACGCCAAATATGAAATCCTTCTCCTCGCCAGGCAGCAGTTCCCCTGCAATCTGGCCGTCAAAGACCGCTTCGTGTTTCTTGTCCCCGAAGTAAAACGAGTACCCGGTTGGAATGCTCGCCAGACCACCTAGTGAGTACGTAAGCGAATCCCCGACGCCCCTGGGCGAATTACCTGATTCGTGCTTCCTAGGCCCCTCGCCAAGGGATGCATAAAACTTCCAGAGCGGAAGTTTTATGCATCGGCCGACAGCAACATGTGCGGCCCTTTGGCGCGTTGGTGGAGAAGAGGAGGATCGAACTCCCGACCTCTGCATTGCGAACGCAGCGCTCTCCCAGCTGAGCTACTTCCCCGGTGTGCGGCCGCCCGGCGCGAGCACCAAGCGGGACCGCGATTATAGGTGGAGCCGCTGATCCGTTCAAACGAGGCAGGGTCCGGCGCCAACTACACTCGGGGGCACTGCCTGGAGTCCGGATGAAGCACGACAGCGCGTTCTTTGAGCGGGAGTACAACGCGCGGGCCGCGATACCGGAGCACCCGCAGATCTTCGCGCGCTGGGCCGAGCAGGCCGCGATCACCCGACGCCTGCGGGCCTGCCTGATCGACTTGCCGTTTGGCGAGACGGCGGCCGAGCGACTGGACTACTTTCCCACGCGTCAGGAAGCCGCGCCGCTGCTCGTCTTCATTCACGGTGGCTACTGGCGCTCGCTCGACAAGTCGGACTTTTCCTGGCTGGCCCCGCCGTTCGTGCAGCACGGCGTCGCGCTGGCGCTGCTCAACTACGGGCTGGCTCCGGCCACGCCGATGGAAGAGATCGTCCGGCAGCAGATCAGGGCGCTGGCCTGGCTGTACCGCAACGGCGATCGACTGGGGTTTGATCCGGAGCGCATCGTCGTCGCCGGGCACTCCGCCGGGGCGCACCTCACGGCGTTGATGATGGCCGCGCTGTGGCCGGTGGTGGCGTCCGACCTGCCTGCAAAGTTGGTGAAGGCCGGGCTGGCGATCAGCGGCATCTACGATCTCGCGCCGCTGCTGCAGGCCCCGTTCGTGAACGTCGACCTGCAGCTCGATGCGCGACGGGCGCGCGCCCTGTCGCCGATCCATATGCCACCGGCCACCGACGCGCCGCTGATCACGGCCGTCGGCGCGCTGGAATCATCGGAGTTCAAGCGCCAGAACGCACTCATCGGTCACGCCTGGAACAACGTCGTCATGCGCGACGTCGCAATGGCGGGCGCCCATCACCTGACAGTCGTCGATGAGCTTGCCAATCCCGGCTCGCCGCTGTTCGACGCGGCACTCGATCTGGTCCGCGGCAGCAAGCGGCACTGAACCAGCGCGGATCAGGCTACACCCAACGCGCGGGCACGGCCGAGTGTCAGCCCGTGTACGTGGCGGATAGTCGGCACGGCGATGCCCGCCATGTCGGCGAGCTCGATGACCGCGCCGACGATGGCGGCCAGCTCCAGCGGTCGACGCTGTTCAAGATCCTGCAACATGGAAATCTTTGCGGCGCCCAACTGGCGCGCCAGGTCGATGCGCTGGTCGGGAGTCATCGGCATCGGGTAACCGTAGTGCGCTGAAACCGCCATGCCTTCAAGCATCATCGCGCGGATGACGCCCAGCACGTCCTCGTCGGCGACGATCTGGTTCATCAGGTAGCCGGTCAGCGCCGCGACCGGATTGAACGACAGGTTGCCGAGCAGCTTGATCCAGACCGCGAGGCGGATATCGGGCGAGCGTTCTGTCGTGAAACCGGCGGCGTCCAGCGCATGGGCGACCGCCTCCAGCCGCGGCGACATCGATCGATCGGGCTCGCCCAGGATCAGCCGCTTGCCGCCGGTGTAGTGCACTTCGCCGGGTGCGCGCACTTCGGCGGCGATGTGGACGACACATCCAAGGATGTGCACCGGATCGAGCGCCGTGAACATCGTGCCGGCCGGGTCGAGCGTATGCAGCGAGATACCGGCCAGCGCACTGCCTTCGCGATGGAAGTACCACCACGGCAGGCCATTGATCGCAGGCACCACCGTCGTATGCGGCCCCACGAGTGTGGCGAGCTTCGGCAGCATCGCGCCGATGGCATGTGCCTTGAGTCCGATGACGACCAGGTCCTGCGAATCGAACTGCGACGGATCGTCGCTCGCCGGCAGCCGGTAGACGCCACTGGCTGCCACGACGTGGTCAACCAGCGTCAGGCCATCGCGCCGGATTGCCGCCAGGTGCGTGCCGCGTGCCACCAGCACGACCTCATGGCCGGATGCCGCCAGGCGCGCGCCGATCACGGCGCCGATCGAGCCGGCGCCGACAATCGCGACCCGCACGCGCTAGCGCCGCACGGTCGCGCGCGCCGCGACCTCGGGCCGGTCGTTCTGCTGCGGCTTCAGCACCGGCGGGGCGGCGCCCTGCGCGCGTTCGCGCCGCCACTCGTTCTTGCGCCGCGTCCACTCGGCAAGCCGAGCATGCGCGGTCTTGCTCTCTTCCTGCATCTGCATCTCGGAGGCGAGCTGCGCCGACAGTTCGATGCGGATGCCGTTCGGGTCGAAGAAGTAGATCGAGTTGAAGATGTGATGGTCCGTGATCCCGACGACCTCGACACCGTTGGCCTCGAGGCGCGCCTTGACCTGCTCGAGCGCGTCGACGCTGTCGACGCGAAACGCGACATGATTGACCCACGACGGCGTGTTGGGCGAAGGCTCGCAGGCGACGTCGTCGCCGAGATCGAAGAACGCGATGCACGAGCCGTCGGTCATGCGGAAGAAGATGTGCGTGTACGGGCAATACTCGCCGGTCGACGGCACATGGTCGCTCTGGATGATGTGATACAGCGGCAGCCCGAGGATGTCCTCGTAGAAATGCCGCGTCTCCTCGGCGTCCTTGCATCGGTAGGCATAGTGGTGCAGTCCGTGGATCGGAACCGGGGCGGGAGTCGTGGCCATGGTTGCCTCCAAAACAGGTTGTCGCCAGTGTAGGCCGCGCGCCATCAGCCGCGGAAGGCTTCCTCGATGCGGCGCTTGTCCCAGCCGGGCACCAGCATCTCGACGAAGGAGTAGACGAAGCCGCGCAGGTAGGTGCCCTCCTTGACCGCGAGCCGGGTGACGTTGCGTCCGAACAGGTGCCCGCAGGGCAGGATGACGAGCCCGTCGCGCCGCGCATCGACGGCGACGCCAGCGACGATGCCCACCCCCATGCCGATCTGCACGTAGGTCTTGATGACGTCGGCGTCAATCGCCTCGAGCACGATCGACGGTTCGATGCCGGCCCGTGCAAAGGCGTCGTCGATCTTGCCGCGGCCCGCAAACTGCTGCTCATAGGTGACGAGCGGATTGCGCGCCAGGTCCTTCAGTGTGAGCTTGCCGGGCGTCGTTGCAAACTTGGCCAGCGGATGGTCCGGCTTGACTACCGCCACATGCTGCCAGTCGTAGATCGGGATCGACAGCAACCCCGGGGCGTCGGCCAGTGATTCAGTGGCCACGCCGAGATCCGCCTGGCCATGCACCAGCATCGCCGCAATCTGCGGCGGATTGGCCTGCAGCAGCTTCAGCCGCACCTGGGGAAACTTCTGCGCGAATTGCTGGATCACCTGGGGCAGCACATAGCGCGCCTGCGTGTGCGTCGTCGCGATGCGCAGCGTACCCTCCGGGCTGCCGACGTAATCGCGCGCCAGCTTCTTCAGGTTGTCCACCTCGAGCATGATGCGTTCGGCCGCCTCGAGCACGACCTGGCCCGGCGCGGTCAGCCCCTTCACGCGCTTGCCGTGGCGCGCCAGGATAGGCACGCCGAGCTCCTGCTCGAGCTCGATGATGGCCTTCGAAATGCCCGGCTGAGACGTGTGCAGCGCCCGCGCCGCCTCGGTCAGGCTGAACTTGTGGCGCGCCGCCTCGCGCAGGAAGCGGAACTGCTGCAGGTTCATGCGCTTCTCCGTAATATGGAGGCGCGATTTTATAGCGCTGACTTATATGCGCGTTTCACGACTTCCGTTAAGGACTACTTCTTCCGGCGTCAGAATGGAAGCAGGCGCAGCGGGATCGGCTGCCTATAATTTTCCTTTCGCTTCAGCGTCGACGCGAAGGTCTGCGACGAGCATGCAACTTCATTTCTCGGGACAACGATGAAACTGGAAAAGGCACAGGTGCTGCTCGACGAGCAGCCGATCTCGATCGACGTTCTCCTCGAGAAGTATGCGAAGGGCGAGGAGAAGAGCGTCGACGAGGTGCGCCGCAGAGTCGCACGCGGTCTGGCGCAGGTCGAGAAGCCTGAGCAGCGCGAGGTCTGGGAAAAGCGTTTTTACGAAGCGATGGTCGATGGCTTCATCCCTGGCGGCCGCGTCAACTCGGCGGCCGGCACCGGCATCGCCGCGACACTGATCAACTGCTTCGTGCAGCCGGTCGGCGACGCGATCAGCGGCACCAAGGGCAACGTACCTTCGATCTACCTGGCGCTGAACCAGGCGGCCGAGACGATGCGCCGCGGCGGCGGAGTCGGCTACGACTTTTCGCCGATCCGCCCGAAGGGCGCCCTCGTGCACGGCACGCACTCGCGCGCCAGCGGCCCGATCTCCTACATGCGCGTGTTCGACAAGAGCTGCGAGACGCTCGAATCCGCCGGCGCACGGCGCGGTGCACAGATGGGAATGATGCGCTGCGATCACCCGGACATCGAGGACTTCATCCACGCCAAGCGCGACGGCTCGCTGGCGAACTTCAACATGTCGGTGGCGGTGACTGACGCGTTCATGCGCGCGGTCGAGACCGACGGCGAGGTCGAGCTGTGGCATGCCGCCGAAGCGTTCGACAAGTCGACCAGCTACCAGCGGCCCGATGGCAGCTGGGTCTATCGCAAGGCCCGGGCGCGCGACCTGTTCGACCAGATCATGCAGTCGACCTACAGCCATGCCGAGCCCGGCGTCATCTTCATCGACCGCGTCAACGACGACAACAACCTGTCGTACTGCGAGACCATCGCGGCGACGAACCCCTGTGGTGAGCAGCCGCTTCCGCCCTATGGCTGCTGCTGCCTCGGCTCGATCAACCTGACGCGTTTCGTCGTTGACCCGTTCGGCGAGCGGGCGACGTTCGACTGGGACAGGTTCCGCGAAGTCACTCGCGTGTCGATCCGCGCGCTGGACAACGTGCTCGACGCCACGCTGTGGCCGCTGCCGGAACAGGCGCAGGAAGCCGCGAACAAGCGGCGCATCGGGCTGGGCTTCACCGGACTGGGCAACACCTTGACGATGCTGGGCCTGCGCTACGACAGCGCCGAGGCGCGCGCGCTGGCCGCCGACATCAGCCGCACGATGCGCGATGCCGCGTACGGCGCATCCGTCGACAACGCCCGCGAAAAGGGCATCTTCCCGCTCTTCGATGCCGACAAGTTCCTCGCCGAGCCGCACTGCGCGTCGCGATTGCCTGACGAGCTGAAGGCGCAGGTCCGCGCGCACGGCATCCGCAACTCGCATCTGCTGTCGATCGCGCCGACCGGCACGATCTCCCTGGCGTTTGCAGGCAACGCCTCGGGAGGCATCGAGCCGACGTTTTCCTGGACTTACATTCGCAAGAAGCGCATGCCAGACGGCAGCAAGCAGGAGTACGTCGTCGAGGACTATGCCTATCGCCTGTTCCGCCGCATGGGCGGCGACGAGTCCAAGCTGCCCGCCGGCTTCGTCAGCGCGCTCGAAATGAGCGCCAACGATCACATGCAGATGATCGCGGCGGTGCAGCCTTACGTCGATGCCGCGATCAGCAAGACCGTCAATGTGCCCGAGGATTACCCCTTCGAGGATTTCAAGAACCTCTACCTCGGCGCGTGGCACGCCGGCCTCAAGGGCATCACTACGTACCGCCCGAACAATGTCATCGGTTCGGTGCTCGAAGCCATCAAGGAGCCAGCGGCGTCGCACAACGCTTCGCCGCAGGACCTGAAGGACGATCCGGATCGACGCGTGCGGCTCGACTCCACGCCACGGCCCGCGGTGGCGAGCCTCAAATGGCCCGGCCGTCCGGACCTCGCCGAGGGCAACCTGGCGTGGACCTTCATGGTCGAGATTCCGGAGCGCAGGGAATCCTTCGCGATCTTCATCGGCCAGGTCGGCGAGCCGGCGGTGCCGTTCGAGGTCTGGGTCAACGGCGCGGAGCAGCCGCGCGGGCTGGGCGCGATCGCGAAGGCCCTGTCAATGGACATGCGCAGCGAGGATCGCGCCTGGCTGAAGATGAAGCTCGACGCGCTCGCCAAGGCGCGTGACGAACAGGGCTTCGCGATCACGATGCCGCCAACGGGCGACAAGTTATGGCAGAGCGGGGTCGTTTCGGCCTTCGCCAACATCGTGCGCTGGCGCTGCGAGCAGCTCGGGGTCTTCAAGGAACTCGACCAGCACCCGACGCCCGTACTGAATGCGTTGTTCTCGAAGAAGGAACCCAAGGCCGGCCCGCTGGGGACGATGAGCTGGACCGTCGACATCTCGAACGCGAACACCGGCGACGATTTCGTCCTCGGCGTGAAGGAGCTGCACCTGCCCGACGGCAGCCGCCGCCCGTATTCGATCTGGCTCGCCGGCGAGTACCCGAAGGTGCTCGACGGCCTGTGCAAGCTGATCTCACTCGACATGCGGGTCGTCGATGCCAACTGGATCGGCCTGAAGCTGAAGAAGCTGCTCAATTTCGGCGAACAGAACGGCGAATTCTGGGCCGCCGTGCCGGGCGAGGAGCGCTCTGCGTTGTACCCGAGCACCGTGGCGTACATCGCGACGCTGCTGCTGCACCGTTACAAGGTGCTCGGCATCCTCGACGACGACGGCCGCGCGATCCAGTCCGCCGGCATCCTGGCGCTGCCGGACGCCGTCAAGGTGATCGAGCACGAAACCGCGCCGATCAAGGGCAAGGTCTGCGGCAGCTGCGGAGCGGCAGCGGTCATCAAGCGCGACGGCTGCGAGTTCTGCACGGCCTGCGGGGCCACCGGGAACTGCAGTTGACGGACCTGGCTTGGCAGACCGCACTGCAGGCGTCCACGGATCGCCACAGGGTTTTCCTGATGGGCGACGTGGCACGCCGCTGGTCTAATTCGCCCGCCCTTGAAGGGGAGTAGCCAGGAGGCGCCGAGCGAGACATCCGGCCCTTCGATGCGACGCCGTCAGTACGGCCGGCACCGGCGCAGTTCCGCCGCCCGGCGTCGCAGCAGTCCGCCGCCAGGCGGGCTCCAGGCCAGACCGCGAGGCGCTTTCGAATTCCCAGTGGCGGGGGGCGCCGGCCGCTGCGCCATTTCGAAAGTCAGCCATGCAATCGATCGGTAACCCCTTGATGTGGTCGCTGTTCGCGGCCTTCGTCGTTGTCGCCCTGCTCGTCGACTTCTTCGCGATGAGCAAGCAGGGCGCACACCGCGTGTCCATCAAGGAGGCGGCGGTCTGGTCGCTGATCTGGGTCGCGGTTTCGTTCGTATTCCTGGCGGGCCTGTGGTTCTACCTCGACTCCAACGTCTCGCGCGAAATAGCCAACACCAAGGGGCTCGAGTTCCTGACCGGCTACCTGATCGAAAAAGCACTGGCGGTCGACAACATCTTCGTGTTCCTGATGATCTTCACCTACTTCGCGGTGCCCCAGGAGTTCCAGAAGCGGGTGTTGATGATTGGAATCCTTGGTGCGCTGGTGCTGCGCGCCGGCATGATCCTGGTCGGCGCCTGGCTCATCACGCAGTTCCACTGGGTGCTCTATCTGTTCGGCGCGTTCCTCGTCTTCACGGGCGTGAAGATGTGGTGGGCTGCGGGTCAGGAGCCGGACCTCGAAGCCAACCCGGCACTCAAGCTGCTGCGCCAGCGCCTTCGCATCTCGCCGTCGTTCGACGGCGAGCGCTTCACGACGGTGATCAATGGCATCAGGCACTTCACGCCGCTGTTCGTCGTCATCGTGCTGATCGGCATCGTCGACATCATCTTTGCAGTCGACTCGATTCCCGCCATTTTCGCAATCACGACCGACCCGTTCATCGTGCTGACCTCGAACGTGTTCGCGATCCTGGGCCTGCGCGCGATGTATTTCCTGCTCGCCGGCATGCACGAGCGCTTCCACCTGCTCTCCTACGGGCTGGCGATCGTGCTCGTGTTCATCGGCGCAAAGATGCTCCTGATCGACCTCTACAAGATTCCGGTCGTCTGGTCGCTCGTCTTCACGATCACCGTTCTAGCGGCGACGATGATCCTGTCGCTGAAGATCCCGGCGAAGGCCGGACACGGTGGCGGGGCCTATCCTTTCCCCGCGAAGAAGCCAAGGGACGGCGGGAATTAACCGGCAAGCAGCCAATGGCGGCGCGCTCAGCGCCGCTCGATCCAGTACAGCGCCCCGAACGCCAGCGACAGGACGACCAGGCTCGGAAGCGCCGACACGACGAGGGGCGGCCAGGTGTTCAGCAGGCCAATGTGCGCAAACAGCTTGTTCATGCCGTAGAACGCGACGCCGAGCATGACGCCCGCAAAGATCTTGAAGCTCACGCCGCCGGCGCGCACGTGGAGATAGGCAAACGGCAGCGCCAGGGCCATCATCACCAGCACCGCCCACGGGTAGAACAGCTTGCCCCAGAAGGCGATTTCGTAGCGTTCGGTCTGCTGGCGGTTTTCAGCGAGGTGACTGATGTACTGCAGCAGGTCCCAGCCAGCCATGCGCTCGGGCTGCACCAGAAGCACGCCGAAGATGTCCGGCTTGAGTTCCGACTTCCACGTGTATTCGGGCACCTTTGTCACCTCGGTGCGCGCATCCGTGAGGCGGGCGTCAGCGGCGATGCGGGGAACCTTCGTTTCAACCACATCGGTCAGTTCCCACCCGACGTTCGGGACATAACTGCCGGCGTCGGCGGTGACGATCGAGCGCAGGCGATATTCACTGTCGAATTCGATGATGCGCCAGCCCTTGGTCCCGACGTCCGGCGAGACCTGGCGCACATTGATGAAACGGTAGGCGCCGACGGTCCCATCCGCTTCCTTGACGACGTCGCGCACCCACACGCCCGAGCGGAAATCGCGCACGCTGATCTGCCCGCCACGCGCCTTCAGCCGCGTCTGCTGCGCCAGCCTTTCCGCTGGCGGCGAGACCACCTCACCGAGCATGAACGTCAGCGCGACCATCATCAGGCCGATGCCCAGCAGGCTCATCATCAGCCGCCGCGTGCTCATGCCGGAGACGCGCATGATCGTGAACTCGGAATTCGCAGCCAGCTTCGACAGCACGTAGATCGTGCCGATCAGCGCCGCGATCGGCATGACCTCGTACATCCGCGACGGCAGCGTGAAGGCCACGTAGGCCAGCGCATGACGCAGCTTGAAGCCGCGCTGGCCAATCTCGTCGAGCTGTGCCACCAAGTCGAAGAAGGTGAAGAGCGAGAGCAGCGCGAACAGCATGAAGCCGGTGGCCGTTGCGATTTCCTTCCACAGGTAACGACGCAGCGTCTTCATGGACTGCGCCGCAGCCGCCAGTAAGCCGGGGTCAGCTGTCGCGGCCACCACCGCTGCAGATAGACCCGTCGCAGGAAGAGGAGGCCCACCGCAAGCAGCACGACCGCGTGCACGATCCACACGCCGATGCCGAAACTCATGCGGTCCTGCTGCACCCACGCCTGCACCGTATTCAGCACGTTCAGGTAGACCGCAAACGCCAGTACAGCAATGATCAGGTTGAACGATCGCCCGACCCGGGGATTCGTGTAAGCGAGCGGGATCGCCAGCAGCGTCACGACGAGTGAGGCCACCGGGATGCCGATGCGCCAGAGCATCTCCGCCTTAGCGAACGGAGTCGCCTCCACAATCAGTTCCGACATCAGCTTGGTGCGGGCACTGCGCTCACCGAGTGGCCGGTCGGGACGACTCTCGATGCGAAGGGAATAGCGGTTGAACTCCATCGTGCGGTACTCGGCCGATCCGGGCCGCCCCTCGTAGCGCCGGCCCTGCTCCAGCACGAGGAAGCGATCTCCGTTGGGAGCGACTTCGATCTGGCCCTTGGCCGCGACGATCACGCCGTCCCGCCCCTGGCTGCGCATGCTGACGAACACATTGCGCACCTGGCTGTCCTCAAAGTTCACCGACTCGACGAAGAAGACGCGATCGGCTCCGCCCGATTCGATGAAACGGCCGGGCGCGACGCGGCTCACGTCGTCCCGCTGCATGAAGCTGCGCCGCAGTTCGTCGATCTGCGAGGTCGACCAAGGCGAGACGAACATTGAAAGCAGGCCCACCGCGATGACGATCGGCCACGCGAATCGGAGCACCGGGCCGAGCCAGGCGATAAGGCTCTGTCCGGACGCGAACCAGACCACCATTTCGGAGTCGCGATAGGCACGCGACAGGGTCATCAGCACCGAGATGAACAGCGTCAGCGTCAGCACCACGGGCAGCCACGTCAGCGAGGTCAGGGCGAGCAGCTGGAATACCGCCTCGTTGTCGACGCGACCGCCCGCCGCCTGACCCAGGATGCGCACCAGACCGACCGAGAACAGGATCGAGAAGAGCACGGTGAATACCGCGCTCGCGGTGCTGGTCAGCTCGGCGACGATCGAGCGGCGAAAGATCATCAGAGGGGGCGGTCGGGTGCGATCCGGCGATCGCCGGCGACAGTGCCGCTATATACTGCCCGGCTCGCAACGGGCCACATCCGGAACAACCGCAGGGTCGCGAGTCGCCTCGCCGGCCCAACGCACGTTGCCATCGCGAGACTTTTCAGAGGGAAATCGTCAATGGAATTTAGCACAACGACCGCACGCGCCGAGGCCGTCAAGGCCGATGCCATCGCTGTCGGCGTGTTCGCCGACGGCGAGCTGACGCCAAGCGCGCGCGCGATCGACAAGGCGGCGCGTGGCGCCATCAAGGCCGCCGTCAAGAGCGGCGACATGACAGGCAAGCGCGGCACGGTGGTCACGCTGCGCGGCGTTCCGGGCGTCGCCGCCGCGCGCGTCGTCGTCGTCGGCCTGGGTGGCCGGGACGACTTCAGCGACCGCGCCTATGGAGATGCAGTGCGCGCGGCCGCCAAGGCCTGTCCGGGTGCCGCCGAGATCGCGATGGCTGCCACCGAATGGAGCGTGAACGGCCGCGACGCCGAATGGCTGGCGCGCCAGTTCGCGCTTGCCGCACGCGAGAGCGTGTTCCGCAGCGACGAGCTCAAGAGCAAGAAGGAAGACAGCAACGGGCCGACGCGCGCGGTGCTGCTGCACGCCGCCGGCGACTCCGCCGAGCGCGGCCTCAAGCAAGGCACGGCGATCGCCAACGGCACGGCGCTGACGAAGCGGCTGGGCAACCTTCCGCCCAACATCTGCACACCCTCGTTCCTTGCGGACGAGGCGCGCAAGCTGGCCAAGCAATGGAAGCTCGGTGTCGAGGTCCTGGAGACCAAGCAGCTCGAAGCACTGAAAATGGGTTCATTTCTCAGCGTGGCACGCGGCTCCGCGCAGCCGCCGCGACTGATCGTGCTGAAGCACCAGGGTGGCGGCAAGTCGGCGCCCGTGGTGCTGGTGGGCAAGGGCATCACGTTTGACTCGGGCGGAATCTCGATCAAGCCCGGCGCGGCGATGGACGAGATGAAGTTCGACATGTGCGGCGCCGCCAGCGTCATTGGCACGATGCGCACGGTCGCCGAACTCAAGCTCAAGCTCAATGTGATCGGCGTCGTCGCGACCTGCGAGAACATGCCGTCGGGCACCGCATCGCGCCCCGGTGACATCGTCACGTCGATGTCCGGCCAGACGATCGAGATCCTGAACACCGATGCCGAGGGACGACTTATCCTGTGCGACGCCCTGACATATGTCGAGCGCTTCAAGCCGGCGGCGGTCGTCGACATCGCCACCCTCACAGGAGCCTGCGTCATCGCACTGGGCAACGTCAACTCCGGCCTGTTTGCGAACAACGACGAGCTCGCGGAGGAATTGCTGGGCGCCAGCCGCAGCGCGGGCGACGCCGCATGGCACATGCCGCTGGGCGATGCGTACCAGGAGCAGCTGAAGACCAACTTCGCCGACATGGCGAACATCGGCACCCCGAGCAATGCCGGCGCGATCACGGCGGCGTGTTTCCTGTCGCGCTTCACCAAGGCGTATCCGTGGGCGCACATCGACATCGCAGGCACTGCCTGGAAGAGCGGCGCCGCCAAGGGTGCGACCGGGAGGCCAGTGCCGCTGCTGTCGCAGTTCCTGCTGCAGCGCGCGGGATGACTTGCGCCGGCGCATGACGCGCATCGACTTCCACTTCAACACCGAGCATCGGCTGCACTATGCCTGCCGGGTTACGCGCAAGGCTCGCGCGGCCGGAAAGCGGCTGGTCGTCTACGCGCCAGATGCCGATCGGCTGGCCCAGTTCGACGCGGCGCTATGGACTCTTTCAGCGCTCGATTTCCTCCCGCACGTCTACGTCGACTCGCCGCTTGCCAGCGCGACCCCGGTATTGCTGACGCTCGAGGCGGGACGCGCGCCGGCCAGTGACGTGCTGCTGACGCTCGACGACGATCCGCCACCCGGGTTCGCGGAACTGTTCCGTCGCTACGAGCGGGTCATCGAGGTCGTGTCGCGGCTCGACGCGGACCGGGCCCGGGCTCGGTTGCGCTTCAAGGCCTATCGCGAGCAGGGCTTCGAACCGATCCCGCATGAGGTGGGTGGCAGTGAGTGACCAGGACAATCCGCTCGATCGCCTGACCCGACCGGGTGGCCGCTCGCTGTCGGACGACGAGTCGATTCCGGTCCTGACCGAGCGACTGACATTGCCGTCGCTCGAGCTCGACATCTCTCTGCCCAAGCCGCCGCCTCCGGTGGCGGCGCCTGTCCCGCCGCCTCCACCGCCGCCTCCACCACCACCCCCTCCAACCCCACCCTCACCGGCTCCCCCGCCGGTGGCGGCGCCGAGCGCGGCTCGCCCCGCAGTCGCGCCGTCCACTGCCGCCAGCCCGGCCGCCCGGCCGGCCCAACCGCCCGCGATTCCGACCTATAGATCATCGATCACTGCCGCCCCCGTGCCGGAGGTGGACTGGACTCGTCTGGAACAGTCGTTGCGCGACGCCGTGTTCCGCGAACTGCAGCCGGTGCTTGCCGACGAAGCCGGACGCCTGCTGCGCGAGCGCCTGCAGCCGGCAATCGACCGTGTCCTCACGACGCTGACAGCGGAGTTGCGCCAGGCCTTTGACGCGCGTCTGCGGGAAACCATCGCGCGGGTTGTCGCTGCCGAGGTAGCCCGCCTTCACGAGCGCGGCTGAAGCCGCTGGCCACGGGCGGCGCGCAGCACCCGTAAAATTCTCGTTTTCTCCTTCGACGGCCGGCATCCGGCAGCGCAATGAACGACATCGCATCGCCGGCAAGCACCACGCTCGCCAAGAGCTTCGAACCTGCGTCGATCGAGGCGCGCTGGACTCCAGTGTGGGAGGCGCGCGGTTACTACGGCGCCGGCCTGGACCCGTCCCGTCCGTCGTTCTCGATCCAGCTGCCGCCGCCGAATGTCACCGGGCTGCTGCACATGGGCCACGGCTTCAACCACACGATCATGGACGCACTGACCCGCTATCACCGCATGGCGGGCTTCAACACGTTGTGGCTGCCGGGCACGGACCACGCCGGCATCGCCACGCAGATCGTCGTCGAACGGCAGCTCGAAGCCAACGGCGTCGACCGCCGCGCGATGGGGCGCGAGGCGTTCATCAAGCAGGTGTGGGACTGGAAGGAATACTCGGGCGGCACGATCCTCAAGCAGATGCGCCGCCTCGGCGACTCGGTCGACTGGAGCCGCACCTACTTCACCATGGACGACAAGCTGTCGAAAGTCGTCACGGAAACCTTCGTGCAGCTCTACGAACAGGGGCTCGTCTACCGCGGCAAGCGGCTCGTTAACTGGGATCCGAAGCTGCAGACCGCGGTGTCGGACCTCGAGGTCGAGACCGAGGAGGAAGACGGCAAGCTGTGGGAGATCCGCTATCCGGCCGCCGACGGGGGACCAGGGGTAGTCGTCGCGACGACGCGGCCCGAAACGATGCTCGGCGATGTCGCGGTCGCGGTGCATTCTGAAGACGAGCGCTACGCGAAGCTGGTCGGCAAATCACTCACGCTGCCGCTGACCGGACGCACGATCCCGGTTATCGCAGATGACTACGTCGACCGCGAATTCGGTACCGGCTGCGTGAAGATCACCCCGGCGCACGACTTCAACGACTTCGCCATCGGCCAGCGCCACCATCTGGCACCGATCCCGATCTTCACGCTGACTGCCACCGTCAACGACAACGCCCCGGAGAAGTACCGCGGGCTGGATCGCTACGTCGCGCGCAAGCGCGTGCTCGAGGATCTACGCACGGCCGGGCTGCTGGTCTCGGAGAAGGCGCACAAGATGATGGTGCCGCGCTGCGGACGCACTGGCGAGATCGTCGAACCGACGTTGTCGGAGCAGTGGTACATGGCGATGAGCAAGCCTGCGCCGGCCAGCACGCGCCACCCGGGCAGGTCGATCGCACAGGTCGCGCTCGAGGTCGTCGCCCGCGGCGACGTGCGCATCTTTCCCGAGCAGTGGCACACGATCTACAACCAGTGGCTGGAAAACATCCAGGACTGGTGCATCTCGCGGCAACTGTGGTGGGGCCACCAGATTCCAGCGTGGTACGACCAGCAGGGCAATGTGTACGTCGCCCGCTCCGAGGCGGAAGCCAAGGCCAAGGCTGGGGACAAGCCGCTGACGCGTGACCCCGACGTGCTCGACACCTGGTACTCGTCGGCGATGGTGCCGTTTTCCACACTCGGTTGGCCCGGCGTGGAGCAGCAGGCGGGCGGCGCGGGGCGCGTGGCGTATGACCTCTACCTGCCGTCGACGGTGCTGGTCACCGGCTACGACATCATCTTCTTCTGGGTCGCCCGGATGGTGATGATGACGACCCATTTCACGGGCCGCGTCCCGTTCAAGGATGTCTATATCCACGGCATCGTACGTGATGCCGAAGGCAAGAAGATGTCGAAGAGCGAGGGCAATACGCTCGACCCGATCGACATCATCGACGGCATCGATCTGGAGTCCCTGGTCAAGAAGAACACGACCGGTCTGCGCAAGACCGAGGATGCGCCGAAGGTGGCAGCCAAGGTGCGCAAGCACTTTCCCGAGGGCATCGCCGCGTACGGCGCCGACGCGCTGCGCTTCACGATGGCGGCCTACGCCACGCTCGGGCGCAACATCAATTTCGACCTGAAGCGCTGCGAGGGCTATCGCAACTTCTGCAACAAGCTGTGGAATGCGACGCGCTTCGTGTTGATGAACACCGAGGGCCGCGACTGCGGCCTTGACGAGAGCCTGCCGGTGGAGCTTTCCGCGGTCGACCGCTGGATCATCGGTGAACTGCAGCGCACCGAGGCTGCGGTCGCCGAGGGTTTCGCGCAGTACCGGCTCGACAACGTCGCCAATGCGATCTACGGCTTCGTCTGGAACGAGTACTGCGACTGGTATCTCGAGCTCGCCAAGGTACAGCTGGCGACCGGCGACGAGGCTCAGCAGCGCGGCACTCGCCGCACGCTGGTGCGCGTGCTCGAAGTCGCACTGCGGCTTGCGCATCCTGTCATTCCGTTCATCACCGAGGAGTTGTGGCAGCCGGTGTCGGCGCTTGCCGGCAAGCGTGCTGCGACTGACGACTCGTCGGTGATGGTCCAGCCGTTTCCGCGTGCGCAGCTGGAGAAGATCGACGTCGAGGCCGACCGTCGGGTCGCGCAGCTGAAATCGATCGTCGACGCGCTACGCAACCTGCGCAGCGAGATGAATCTCTCGCCGGCGCAGAAGGTTCCACTGCTGGCTTCAGGCGACGCGACGATCCTTAGGGCTTTCGCGCCTTACATGCAGGCGCTCGCGCGCCTGTCCGACGTGCAGGTCGTATCCGACGTGAACGACGCGACCGGCGGCGCCGCCGCACCGATCAAGGTCGTTGGTGATTTCCGGCTGATGCTGAAGATCGAGGTCGATGTAGCCGCGGAGCGCGATCGGCTCGGCAAGGAGATCGCGCGGCTGGAAAACGAGATCCGCAAGGCCGAAGGCAAGTTCGGCAATGCCAGCTTTGTCGAGCGCGCGCCCAGCCGCGGTCGTTGCGCAGGAAAAAGAGCGACTCGCGGGCTTTGGCGCGACGCTCGCCAAGGTGCGCGAGCAGTACCAGCGCCTGCCGCCGGCCTGAGTCGTCGCGTCACAGCGGCGCGATCGCCTTCCGCCGCGCGTCGTGCAGTCGGCCGCTACTTGGACGCCGCGGGCGGCGACGCCTCCGTGGTCGAGGGCAGCGTGTACTCGGACGCCGGGGCTGGCGTGAGCGCAGGCGGACTCGAAGCCGGCGCCGCCGGCGGTGTCGTCGCTGGCGGCGGCGTTGCGGGCGCACCAGGCACCGGCACCACGAGGCCCGGCCCCAGGGGAATCTCGTCGACCGTGGCCACTCCGGTCACGAAATGGCGGGTCTCGCCAAAACAGGTAGTCGGCAGGCCGACTTTCTCCTCGTAGTGCAGCGTCACGCGCTTGCCCATCACGCGGTTGATCTGCTCCGCGACCTTGTCGTCCCGCACCGTGAACATGAACTTCTCACTCGACGACCCCGGCATCGTCACCATGGCCATCTCGCCTTCCCAGGTCTTGCAGAGCCAGCCCTTCTTGCTGAACTTCTGCACCCATCCGGCCCGCTCGCCACTCGAGAAGTTCCAATTCAGCGCGACGAAGAAATAAAGGGCTGCGAGCGCGAGCGGAACGATGACCAGCCAGAACAACAGCTTCAGGCGTGATGGCCCGCGTCGGGAGGCGGGAACAATGGACGGGCCAGGCGTTGGAGTGCTCATCGACGCCTCAGGTAGTGAAGGAATTCCTGACCTGCCGTCTCCTGACCGACCAGCTCGTTGCCGGACTGGCGCGCGAACGCCTGAAAATCGCGCACGGACCCCGGGTCGGTCGCCAGGATCTTCAGCACCTGGCCGCTCGTCATGTCGGCCAGCGCCTTCTTGGCGCGCAGGATCGGCAGCGGACAGTTCAGCCCGCGTGTGTCGATTTCCTTGTCAGCCGTGGGCAGCAGTGTCATCGGGTTCAGGAGGTGGAGGCGGGAAAGGGAAGAAATTCTACCGGCAGGCCGCGCGCACGCATCCAGTCGGCCATCGCGAGCCCCGTGCCCATCGGCCACGGTCGCAGACGGGCCGGCTCGATCAGGCGGTAGTCGACCAGTTCTTCTCCGAGGCGGATCTCGCCTTCCGCCTGCACGTGATAGGCGACGATGACCTCGTTCTTGCGCGTGAACTCGTAGACGCCGATCAGAGTGGCCGATCGGGTGCGCAGCGCCGTTTCCTCGGCCACTTCGCGGGCCACGGCCTGCAGCGGCGATTCGTCGCGCTCGAGGAAGCCGGTAACCAGTGCAAACATCCTTTCCGGCCAGGCGCGGTTGCGTGCCAGCAGCACCTTGCCGTCGTACTCGATCAGTGCCGCGACGACTGGTGCCGGGTTGTCCCAGTGCACCCAGCCACACGCCGGGCAGCTGCCGCGCTCGCGCTCGGCAACTGTGCGCAGCATGAGCGGAGTGGCGCACTGAGGGCAGAAACGATAGGCGGCGGACATCTCAGCGCACCGTCCGCAGGCGGCACGCGAGACTCAAGGAGGCGTCCCGGTCGCCGGCAGTCGCGGAGGTTTCGGATGCAGGCGCGCCATCGCCGTCGTGTCCACGTACTGTCCTTCGCGCAAGGCAAAGGCACGATGCACACCTTCGACCTCGAACCCAAACTTGCGATACAGCGCCAGCGCTGCCACGTTGTCACTGAAGACAGTCAGTTCCAGACGCAGCGCACCGAGCCAGTTGTCGGCGAGGTCTATGAGTGTCGCCATCAGGCGCGTGCCGACTCCGCGCCGCTGCCAGTCCTCGCGGATGCCGATGCCGAGCCCCCAGGCGTGCTGGCGCCGCACGTTCTTGTTGCCGTGCATCCCGGCGTGACCGATGATTTCCTCACCCGCGATCGCGACAAAGATGTAGTTGGTCGCGGCGTCGCGCCCGAGGCGCTCAACCCAGTCGGCAATCGACGGGTACGGATTCTGCAGCGTTCCGGCAGCCGCGCTGCGCGACTGGAAGGTGCGCGCAATGCCCGCGGCGTCCGCAGGCTCGGCACGCCGGATGAGAACGTCGCCTACAGGCGCTGTCCCGCCCACGACCTGACACTTGCAAGCGCCGCTGGCAGTCCACTCGGGTCCGTGCCCCCGGCCATCGCCATGTCCGCACGGCCGCCGCCTTTGCCCCCGACCTGCTGCGCCACGTAGTTCACAAGATCGCCGGCTTTCACCCGGGCCGTCGCATCGGCAGTGACACCGGCCGCCAGCTGCACCTTGCCACCCTCGACGGCGCCGAGCACGATGATGGCGCTCTTCAGTTTGTCCTTGAGCTTGTCCATCGTCTCGCGCAGCGACTTGGCATCGGCGCCCTCCATCGCCGCCGCCAGCACCTTGATGCCGCGCACGTCGATCGCCTGCGCCGCGAGATCGTCACCCTGGCTCGATGCCAGCTTGCTCTTCAGTCGCGCCAGTTCCCTTTCCAACGATTTCACGGTGTCCTGCACCTGCGCGATCTTCTGGCCCAGCTCGGAGGGCGGCGCCTTCAGCAGGGACGCCGCATGGTGCAGTTCGCGATCGAGCGCCTGCACGAATTCCACCGCGCCCCGCCCTGTCACCGCCTCGACACGCCGCACGCCGGCAGCAATTCCGCTTTCGGCAACGATCTTGAAGAATCCGATGTCGCCGGTGCGCGCGACGTGGGTGCCGCCGCAGAGTTCGGTCGAATGGTCACCCATCGCCAGCACGCGCACTTCGTCGCCGTACTTGTCGCCGAAGAACGCCAGCGCGCCCGCCTTGATCGCGTCGTCGTACTTCATCACGTTGGCGCTGACCACCGCGTTGCTGCGGATCGCCTCGTTGACGATGTCCTCGACCCGGCGGATCTCGTCCGGCGTCATCGCCTTGTCATGCGAAAAATCGAATCGAGTGCGCTCGGCATCGACCAGCGAGCCCTTCTGCTGCACGTGCTTGCC
>CAVXZK010000014.1:0-351387 GCA_963766365.1 uncultured beta proteobacterium | reverse complement strand
GTATTGCTGGCAACTGGAAGTTGACCGCGAACACGGGTCTGCCTCAGCCGCAGCAGTTCGTGTTCCTCAGTGCGAGTCGCGTCGCGTCAACTGGCCTCCGCGCTGACCGACGTTGGTTGGGTCGCACGTCATCATGGCGAGCTGGTTGCGGGTGCCGATCCGCCGACGACATCTCGCTGGCATCGCGGTACTACTTCTTCCACCACCTTCACCGCGAAGGCAAGGCATGGCGGCGCTGGCATTGGTCGAGGGACGAACTCCTGGCGGCGCCTGCAATCGGACACCAATGCAGCGGGATTCGCGCTGCCGTGCCGGGATGATCACGATTGAGGTGACCTTGTCGAGCTCCTACCCACCGCCGGGCGAGGCTGTCGACTGCTTCGACTCTGAAACCCTGGCCAGGATGTTCTTCGTGCCGCTGGCCGATCAGGTGCACGACGCCGTGCGCGAGGCCGACCTAGATCAAGCCACCTCGATCATCGTGCAGAACCACCGCCTGCATGCCGTCCCTTTCATTCCAAAGGGCGGCATCCCCAAGGCAGCTCGGACTCATTTACACGTCGGAAGTAAAAGTGAGTTTCGGATTGAAACTGGCTGAACTGCTGACTGCGTCCATTCGCCAGTTTACGTCTCGACTTTACCGGCGCTGATCTCGGTGATCGATCCACTGAGTGCGGGTGATAATGCAAAACCTCGCCGAGTCACGGTGGTATCCAGCGGCGTCGCCGGGCTCACCGCAGCGGAGCAGGTGCGCGGAGGCGATCCTTCCGCCGCACTCGATGCCTTCGTAATTCCAACCATCGAGCGAGACCGGACTACCGCAAGAAACAGCAGATCGTCGCTGCGATCACGCGGCCATAGGACGCAATGCGTCAGAAGATGAGCCGAACTCGGCAGCGTTTCTGCTCCCTGAGGGGTCGGCTGCAACTGCAGGTTTGCGTCGTTCTCGACGGAGGTGTTCTTGATCCCCACGGTTACGACCGCGATGCCGCCCGTGCCAGGCATGGATGTCGACACCGAGCACGACGGCGAACGCAGCGGGCGCCGTGACGCTGGTGCGAGTTTCCGGCACAGGCAACGCTGCCCTGGCATTCACCACGACGATCGCCCCGATCAGCGTCGGCCAGCGTTACAGGCTCGTAATTGGTGAGTAGTCAATCGAGCACAAGAGACTAGGTGCGGCCAGCACCGGCCGTGGACCGATACAGGTCGTCTACCCGGAAGCCGACGTCGTTTAGCATTAGGTCAAGCGGGCAACGGGTGACTCTTGGACTTCTTCGGTCTCGGTCAAGGCGCCTTTATCGGAACGGTCGTTGGCTTCGCTGCCGCGTGGTTCTGCCACTGGCTCTTTCCACAATTGGATGACTCTCCGATCGTCTACGCCGGGCTGGTAGTGGCCGGCTTTGTCATTGGCCTGATCGTCGATGCGCGCTCCGAGATTCGAAGATGACCTCGCAGAGGACGACTCGCGGCCAGGAGCCGACACTCACTTCCGACCGGTTCATGGTGAGCTGAAGCTCATAGTGCCCATCCCTGACGGCCTTCCATCGAGAGGAGTGTGCGCACTCGGCAGCTCGGGCACCGGGCAGATCAACGCCATCGTTCCGGTGATGCCGATCGACGCTGGAGGGATTGAACGGCGCGCAGCAGTGAAAACTGGCCGAACGGGGGTGCGGCCGAAAACTTGGACTGGTTAAGCGGCGCCCCTAGGCCTCCTGCGCCGCCTCCAGCGCGTCGAAGGCGTCACGCCACTCCTGTGTCTCGGCCGGATCGATGTCGGCCTCGGGCGTGCTCGAGAATCCGCTGGGTGCAGGGGTCGGTCATGGCGGGACTCAAGACGGACACCAAGTTGTTCACCCGGCTGGCCCGCGGGTGGACAACGTGCGCTTCCCACGGTTTCGCGGCATCGAGGATGGCGTCGCGCCGAGGCGCACAATCGCCCGACCCTGACGCGGCAGTCCTCGGCCCCCTATGAATCAACGCATCCACTTCTGCACGTCTCGCGACGGCACACGGATCGCGTTCGCCACCGCGGGTGAGGGCCCGCCGCTGGTGCGCGTCAACAACTGGTTCACGCACCTGGAGCTCGACTGGGGCAGCCCTGTCTGGCGCCATTGGTCCGAAACCCTGGTCGAGCGGCGGACCCTGGTGCGCTATGACCCGAGAGGCTCGGGGCTATCCGACCGTGATGTGCGCAGCTTCACGCTCGATGACATGGTGTCCGACCTCGAAGCCGTCGTTGATGCGCTCGACTTGCCTCGCTTCGCGCTGCTCGGCCTGTGCCAAGGCGGGACCGTGGCCGCGGCTTATGCGGCGCGTCACCCCAAGCGGGTCAGCCAGTTGGTGCTCTACGACAGCTACCTGCACGGCGCGTACATCAGCGATGCCGGCGAGCGACTCGCCCAGCAGGCGCGGACCTTCTCAAAGATGATCGAGATAGGCTGGGGCCGAAAGGTCGGCGCCTTCCGGGAGATGTTCGCCAGCCTGCTGATGCCTGAGACCAATGGCGGACAACAGCTGAAGTGGATCGACGAGATGCAGCGTCGAAGCGCGACGCCCGAAGCAGCCTGCCAGCTTTGGAATGCATTCAACACCTTCGACGTGCGCGGCGAGGCACGCAACATAGGCGCGCCGACGCTCGTCTTTCACGTTCGCGGCGATGCGATGGTGCCGTTCGAAGCCGGCCGGCGCCTGGCCGCGGCCATCCCCGGCGCGCGCTTCCTGCCGCTGGAGGGCAGGAACCACATCCTGCGGCCTGATGAGCCGGCGTGGCCGGTGTTCAAGGCGGCGCTGAACGACTTCCTGGGCGGCAGCGAACCGGTGACCCTCGCCGCGCCTGCGCTGGGCGACCTGACGGCTCGTGAGACCCAGGTCCTCGACCACATGGCGCGCGGGCTGAGCAACGCGCAGATTGCGGCCGCCATGGGTATTGCGGAGAAGACCCTGCGCAATCACGTCACCCATGTCTTCGCCAAGCTCGGCACGCCGCAACGGGCGCAGGCCATCGTGCTGGCCCGCAAGGCCGGCCTCGGCCGCGACTGACCGCGCGACCGCAGGCGATAGTCACGGACGCCCAGGGGCGCCGACGGAAGTCTGGGGCCTGCGCCCCATGAATCGCTGACCCCGTTCCGAACTCGCATGTGGCCTGGGTCGCTCGCCTCACGACAGGCCTTGCGTGGCCTGCCAGTCTTCGTGGGTGGCAACTGCCACAGCCACGAATCCGAGGCAAGCGATGACCCACCCCATTCCCATTCGCAAGATGGCTTTCGACGTGCCGGCCGCCGAGGCGTTCAACCCGCTCTATATCGCAGGCAATGCCACCTTGTCGTACATGCACACGGCGCTGGGTCTGTATGTCGTGCACCTGGAGCCCTTCATCGTGAAGTCCATGCGCAAAGTGATGCCGCTGATCCGCGACGCCGCCCTCAAGGAAGAGGTGGATCGATTCTGCCGGCAGGAGGCGCAGCACTACCAGCAGCATGCCGACTTCAACAAGATCATCCTCGCGCGCCAATACCCGGGGCTGGAGGCGCGGCTCGATCGGGTGCGTGACGACTTCGACGGCTTCCTGCGCCACCGGTCGGACCGCTTTCGCATCGGCTTTGTCGAGGGATTCGAGTCCTACACCAGCCAGATGTCGCTGACCATGCTGGCCACCGGCCTGTACGAGCACAAACGCAGCGAACCGCACTTTGCCGGCCTGTTCAAGTGGCATCTGCTCGAGGAAGTCGAGCACCGCAACGTGGCCTACGACATCTACCAGCACGTGTACGGCAACTACCCGGCACGTGTCGCATCTTGTTGGCGTGCGCAACGCCACCTGTTCAGCTTCTTCGCCGACTGCATGCGCATTCTGTCGGCTGCCGAGGGCCAGCGCGGCGGCGCTCGCTACCGAACGACGTTTAAGCACCGTCTGCTGTTCACCAAGGTGGACCCCTTCTTCAAACGCCTGCGCACCATGCTGCCGGGCTACACGCCGCATCGCCTGCGGATTCCGGCCGGCATTGGCCAGCTGACCCAGCAGCTGAGCGCCCAGGCCACCAGCGTGCAATAGCGCCGTGTTGGAGGCCCTCCCGGCCGCGGCGGCAAACTTCACCATCCGGCAGTCAATGGAGGCCCCGGCGTTCGCGGCCGGGTCCTCGGGCGAGCCTTGTTGGCTGCCGCAAGCTTGCGTGCTCAGGAAGTCGGTGCGGCCCGTCTGGTGCTTGAGACGGCGGTGGATAACCACGCGGCGCAGGTTCTCTGCGAGTCCTTCGGGTTCGAACGCAATGCGGGCTTCTTCACCTACACGCTCCCGGTGGCCTAAAGATGGGTTCAGGCTCGGCTGGATCTGGCGACCTATACGTCGCGGCAGCGCAGTGCATCTTGAGGTTGGGAAACAGGGCGGCCAATCTCTCCGCGTACTACCAGTGTTCCCACCAACTTCGGCATGCAGCTTCCGGGCTCACTCGAGGCACTGACCGAGCGGCGCCGCCTGGGTGTCCGGTTTGGGGCCCGCTGATTCAGACTTCCTAGTTCGGCTGTGGGTCGGGTTCTGCCGATGCGAATCCCCGAAAGCAGACTCGCTTTGTCGAATGTCCGCTGCGCGGCAGAGAACTCACGTCCACTTCGCGGCACGCGCGATGTCAGCTCAGGGTCGTCCTGCGCCGCTCAGGCGGTCTGCTTCCCAGCGATCAACTGGCTTCGGCACCGACGGTCGCCGCCGTCGGCGGGCGCTTTCGCTGCCCCTCCCGCCACTCCCACGGCGGCGCCGGCATCTGATCCCGCCACAGTCCGCGACCCGCCTACCGTGCCTCGATCTCTGCAGCTGCGTAAGTCGCCCGATCCTCGGCACTTTGCTCCTTCTCGTGCCGCGCAAATGCGCCACGCCATGCCGCGCCTGATCTGTTCCAGGCCGACATCGATGCCGCCGACCGTCACCTCGCGGACCCGTTGACCGCAGCGGCCGGTCTTTGGACAGTTCACCTCGGCGCGGCGGTCGAATGCCCGCGCGGCAAGGGATTGCTTCGCGCGATCGCCGAACGGCTGCCCGCTCTCCGGCGCGTCAATGCCGGCGAGCCTGATCTTGTGCTGCTGCTTGCTGTCGTCGAACAATCAGTTGCGCCAGCACGGGCCGGCGCAGAGTGTTAGCCGTTCGCACCGACAAGCAAGTGGCGGCGCACACGTCGCCGGTTCCCTTTGGTACTGTGGCAAGATCTCTAACGGTCCGCCGGGACAGAAGTACGTGCAGGACGACCCGCAAAGCAGATAAGGCGTAAGAGGGAACACAAATGTCGAAGAGTCTCGCCGATGTACTAGTTCACGTAGATCAGACCCTGCCTCATGACCGCCTAGCATCTCTAACGAGTGTGATTGCGGCGTTGAATGGCGTCACCACCGCCGAAGGCCATGACGCGAAGCCGCACCTGGTGATCGTTACCTATGACCCAGGAAAGGTGAACTCCCAGGACATCCTCGCCACCGTGAAGGCGCAGGGAGTGAATGCCGAACTCGTCGCCCTTTAGGCGCTACGACACACGATAGAGCCACAAGAACTGGCGACTTTCTTGGTCGTTGATGGCTTTTCCACATCGGCGCAGGCAGTAATCGGCAACGCCTGACGACAGGCCCCGCTTCCGCAGGGTTTGTTCTTTGTGCTGACGGCCACTCTGAAGCGACGTTTGCCGCGCTCGCGACGGGCCGCTCGTGCCGCCGCTCGCCGACAGCGACGAGACGAGCGTGATTGGCGTCGTCGATGCGCGCGCGATAGCCTACCTGGCCAAGCTGCGCCCGCCGCAGATCGTGCTTGTCGGTTTTCACGCCGCGTTCAGGCCTGGGTAGTCGCGCGTCGCGCGGGCTGGAGTCGGCGCCGTGGACGCCGTGCTTACAGAGGCGCGCGACGCTCGCGATGATGTCGCTGCTGGCGTTCATGCAGCGGCTGCCGACGTCGACTCCAGGGCCGCGCCAACGCCTGGTTGACGGCGATCAGCTTGGGGCAGTGAATGCCGCCGATGGGTCGTTCTGTGTCGGTCGGAGCGTCTGCTCCGGGGTGGTCGTGATCACCGTCGATAGCTTCTATCAGATCGGTCGATCGATTTGATCACCACGAGTCGGCACATGTGATCACGGCATTCCGGCTGCCGCGGTCACGTCCGACGTTGCATGCACTGATGCGCTCGATTACGTGACCAGGATCGCGCGATAGTCGTTGATGTTGGTCCGCGTCGGGCCTGTCACGATCAGCGAGTCGGCAGCGGCAAAGAATCCGTAGGCATCGTGTGCGTCGAGCGCGGCGCGGGCAGTGGTCCCGCCGCGCGCGGCTCGTGCGGCGGTTTCGGGAGCGAGCCATGCTCCGGCGTTGTCCTCGCTCCCGTCGATCCCGTCGGTGTCCGCAGCCAGGGCGTGGACGCCCGGCATGGACTCGAGTTCGACCGCCAGCGACAGCAGGAACTCACTGCACCGACCGCCGCGCCCGCGCGTTCCCGGCGGCAGCGTAACCGTGCACTCGCCACCGGAGATCAACGCGACCGGCCGAGGAAATGGCGCATTGTGAGCGCACAGCTCGCGCACCAGCGCGGCGTAGACCTTCGCGACTTCGCGCGCTTCACCGGTCACCGTGTCGCCGAGGATCACCGGCGTGATACCGGCACGGCGAAACACATCCGCGGCCGCCTGCAGCGAACCGCGCGCGGTCGCGATGATGCGGTTCCCGACGCCCGCGAGCCGCGGATCGCCGGGCTTGGGTGTCTCGGCGATCTCGCCGCGCTCGCCGCGTGCCAGCCAGTCAGCGACACTGGCCGGCGGCGTGGCGTTCCAGCGTCGCAGCACGGCCAGCGCATCGGCATACGTGCTGGGATCGGCCGCGCAGGGCCCCGATGCGATGTCGGCCGGCGCGTCACCCGTAACGTCCGAGATGATCAGCGCGAGCACCGTGGCACCGCGCGCCGTCGCGGCCGCGGCCAGGTGCCCGCCGGCGATCCGCGACAGGTGTTTGCGCACGACGTTCATCTGCTCGATCGGCGCGCCGCTCGCGAGCAGGTCGCGCGTGACGCGCTTCAGGTCCTCCATCGAAACGTCGGCCACCGGCAGCGAGAGCAGGCTCGAGCCGCCGCCGGAAACCAGCACCAGCAGCAGGTCGCCGGCCTGCAGCCTAGACGCGCGGGCAAGGATCTCCGCGGCGGCGGACTCCCCGGCGGCATCGGGCACCGGGTGCCCGGCCTCCACGACGCGGATGTGCCGCGTCGGCAGTCCGTGCGCGTAGCGCGTGATGACCAGCCCGTCGAGCGCGACTTCGGGCCAGGCGCGTTCGACCGCGAAGGCCATGCTCGCCGCGGCCTTGCCAGCCCCGACGACGAGCGCGCGCACCGGCGGCGTCGGCAGGTGGAGCCGCAGCATCTGCAGCGGATCGGCCGCCGCCACCGCGGCGTCAAAACTCGCGCGCAGCAGTGTCAGCGGATCGATGGGGTCGGGGTTCGCATGGGACATACGCAAATTTACCGCGCCTGGTGCAATAACCGACGCCCCGAGCTAGAACGCGCCCCGCACAAGATTGCTGGGCCGGCCAGCGACGAAGTTCTCGACGTCGTACCGGTCTTCCCTTGTCGGAAAAGGATCCAGGTCCACGCACATCGCCTCGTGTACCCGGAGTCGCACGGCAAGTGGAACAAAGTCGTGCGCTTTGTCACCTGGCTGCGCAGAGAAGCGGCGGTTCAGGCGCCCGCGCCAAAGACAAGGTCAAGACGCCGGTGATTCCCCGACGGAAGTAGCCCCGACCTACTTGAGGATGCGAAACAGGTTGTGGTGTGCGTCGGTGAAGGTCGCCAGATCGGCGCGGTCCGGAATGGGTGTCACAACATAGCGCAGCGCGTCCGACTCGAGCAGACGACGATCCCGTGTCACGAGAATCTGGTCGGTCGCGGACAGCCAGTAGTCCGGGCCGTTACCGGAATCGGACGGGACGTCGGAGACCAGCACGGCTTCCATACCCACTTCGTTCGCCAGTCGCTTGACGACCGGAAACAGATCGATGTAGCGATTGGTGGCCTGGAACACGATGACGCCGCCCGGTGCAAGGTGCCGTTCATAGAGCGCCATCGCTTCGCGGGTCACGAGGTGCATCGGAATCGAATCGCCGGAGAACGCGTCGATGCCCAGCACGTCGTAGCGCCTTGGCGCCTCGCGCTCGAGCGACAGGCGGCCGTCGCCGAGTATCACCTCGACCTGCGCCGGCGTATCGCGCAGGAATGTGAACTCGGTGCGGGCGACGTCCACAACCCTCGGTGAGATTTCGTAGAACGTGAAGGTATCGCCCGGACGGCCGTAGGACGCCACGACGCCGGCGCCCAGCCCGATGATGCCGACGCGCCGCGGACCGGGTTCCACGTCGTTCAGGGCGGCGAACAGGCGCCCATAGCCGGAGCCGGGACCGAAGTAGTCGCTCGGAGTGTTGCGGAAGGCATCGCCGAGCAGCTGACCGCCGTGGATGATGCCGCCGTGGAGCATCGCCCGGTAGGGCACCGGCTCGGCCGAGTCGCGTGTGCGCACGACGCCGTAGAAGTCGCGCTCCATCACGCGCAGGCCCCTGGAATACTGATACGCGCCCTCGATCGAGAAATACGCCGTGACACCGACGACGGCGACGCCGATCAGGCGCTTCCAGCCGGGCAGTTGCAGCAGGATCAGCAGCGCCAGCAGCACCAGCGCGATGTTGACTTCGAAATAGCCGCGGAGCGTCAACGGCGCCACGATCGCAATCAGCACGGCACCGAGCGCGCCGCCCACCGAGATCATCAGGTAGAAGCGGGTGAGGTGCCGCGGGTCCGGGCGCAGCCGCGCCAGTTCACCGTGGCAGAACATGCAGGCGACGAACAACCCGACGAAGAACACCGAGGCCGCCAGCTTGAGGTTCAGCGACGGGATCAGCCACGCCATCGCCGGAACCGCAATGGCAACCGCGACCACGAAGAGCGTCCGTCGGTACCAGCGCGGGTGGTCGAACGCCAGCACGAAAGTAAGCAGATAGAGGGAGAGCGGCATCACCCACAGGAACGGCACGCTGGCGACGTTCTGCGTGACGTGATTGGTGACAGCAAGCAGCATCACCGAACCCATGGCCGCGAGCGCCAGCCAGCGCAGTTGAAGCGCAAGCGTCGGTACTGGTCCCGCCGATGCTTCCGCGCGCGGCAGGTCGAGCGCTTCGCCGGCATGCGCGGCACGCAGCGAGAGCCACGCGGTCGCGGCGCAGATGAGCACGAAAAGGCTGTACAGCAGCGACCAGGTCCAGCCTAGCTGGGGCAGGGTCAGCCAGGGCTCGAACAGCACCGGGAAGCCGAGCAGGGCCAGCAGGGAAGCGAAGTTGGAAAGTGCGAACAGCCGGTAGGGGACCTCGGTGCGGAACCGTCGCCAGTACCAGGCCTGCAGCAGCGGTGTCGTGGTCGACAGAAGGAAGTACGGCAACCCGATCGTGACGACGAGCAGCAGCAGGATGCGCACGATCGGCGCCTCGTCGCCCTGCGGCTTCCAGTCCGGTGATGCGAGGATCGGCAGGGTCAGCAGGGACAGCAGCAGCAGGCCGACATGCAGCAGCGCCTGGCGCCGCACTCCCAGGCGCTGCGTCAGATCGGCATACGCGTAACCGGCGAGCAGCGTCGACTGGAAGAACACCAGTGCGGTGGTCCACACGGCCGAGGATCCACCGAACCACGGGAGGATCTGCTTTGCAATGATCGGCTGCACCAGGAACAGCAGGAACGCCGACAGGAAGATCGTGACCGCGTAGGGCAACACTGCGGTTCGCGCTGCCGGCACGATGGCCGGATCAATGACTGACATGGAAGGCAGGGGCTGTGTCGGCGAAGGCGCGATTATCGGTGATCGCGGTCACCGCGGCGCCTCGCACGATCGATCGCCGCCTGGGCGGACCGCAGGTTGTCGGATTCTCAGCACGGTGAAGGTGGCTTCTGCCTGCGCGCTCCGACTCACAGGCCCCTACTGTGCCTCCACGTCGCAAGCAACCGCTGCGGCGCTTACTCAGTGATCAACTTTCCCTTAGCGGGGTTCAGAGAGGTGAAAAATGAAACACCACGAGAAAAGTCCGACCCAGCGTTCAATCCATGCCGCCATCGGCGCGGCACTGCTCGTCGCCGCATTGGCGGGCTGCTCAACCGTCCCATCGCTCGACTTCGACAGCATCGCGACGTCCGAAGCTTCCAGCGAGTTCCAGAGGGTGGGCGAAGGCTGAGCCTGGTTCGGATCTGCGTGCGCCCGCATCCTGCCGGCGCACGCAGCTACGCCAGAGCTACAGCAGCGGACTGACCAGCCGCGTCAGGTTCTGCACCAGTTGCTCGTGGAACGGGCGCTGGCGCCATGTCTCCAGCAGCACCGGCTCCGAGCCGCGGATGTAGCCCTCCTCGATCGCCTGCAGCCGCGCCGCGATGTCCCGACTGTAGAAGAGTGCGATCACCTCCTCGTTCAGTTCGAACGATCGCAGGTCCATGTTGCACGACCCCACCCAGGCAATCTCACCATCCACCGATACGGCCTTGGTATGCAGGAACGCTTCACCATAGGCGTGGATCCGTACACCGGCTGCAAGCAGTGATTCGTAATAGGACCGCTGGGCATTGGCCACCATGAACTGGTCCTTGCGATGGTCGACGATCAGGTGAACCTCGACGCCGCGCTGGGCCGCCGTCTCGAGCGCCTCCTGCAACGCCTGGCTCGGGATGAAATACGGCGTCGTGATGACGATCCGGCAGCATGCCGCATAGACGAGGTTCACGACCATGCGCTGCGCCCGTTGCGTCGCTGATGCCGGGCCGTTGGGCAGGATCTGCGCTGGGCAGTCGCCGGCTATCCGCAGCGGCGGCAGCCTCGCCTCCCCGATGAACTCGCGCGTCTCGACGTACCAGTCGGCGCCGAACACCAGCTGCAGCTGCAGGACCGTAGGGCCTTCGATGCGCGCGACCAGTTCACTGTAGTTGAGCCCCGGCTTGAAATCCGGGCTCACCATGTTCTGCGAACCCGTGTAGCCAATGCCGCCGTCGATGACGACGATCTTGCGGTGGTTGCGCAGGTCGAGGCGCTCCGGCTTGCGCCAGCGAAACGGCAGGGCAATGAACGTGTCGATGCCCAGTCCCCGCAGGTGGGGAACGACGACCGGAATCGACGGACGGGATCCGAACGCATCGATGAGCACCCGGCAACGCACGCCGCGCCGCACGGCGCGCGCCATCGCGTCAACGACCGGCGCCGTGGAGGCATCAAGCTGGAAGATGTAATAGCAGAGATGGACCGTGTCCCGCGCGGCATCGATATCGACCGCAATGCGCGTGAGGATCTCCTGATAGTTCGTCAGCAGTTCCACCGCGTTGCCGCCGAAGTTCGGCATGCGGGCGAGATCGGTGGAAAGCCGTACGCTCGGCTCGTAGGCGATCGGAATGGGCGGCGGCTCGATCCCGGGAACGGTCGCCAGGCGCCCGCGCAGCGGCTCCACCCGCTCGACATAGTCCCGCAGCCGTTCTAGCCGCCAGCGTGGAAGGTGCGGCCGTCCGATCAGCAGGTACGCGGCGAGGCCGACCCACGGCAGAAAGAAGATCAGCAGCAGCCAGCCCTTGGCCGCCTCTGCCGACCGCCGGGTCGGAACGATCGGCAGCATGACGAGGCGGATCGCCCAGTCCGCGACGATGGCGATCGTTCCCCAGTGCAGCCAGGACAGTTCAGGCATCGGGGACCGCGGCGCGGGCCGCGCAGTCCTGCGGGACGAAAGCTAGTGTCCCAGGATCTTCGACAGGAAGTCCTTGGTTCGCTCACTCTTGGGATTGTCGAAGAATTCCTTCGGGGTGTTTTGTTCCACGATCTGACCCTGGTCCATGAAGATCACACGGTCGGCGACGGCCTTGGCAAAGCCCATTTCGTGAGTGACGCACAGCATGGTCATACCCTGGCCTGCTAGTTCGATCATCACGTCGAGCACTTCCTTGATCATTTCCGGATCGAGCGCCGATGTCGGCTCGTCGAACATCATGACCTTGGGCGTCAGGCACAGTGCGCGCGCGATCGCGACCCGCTGCTGCTGACCACCCGACAGCTGCAGGGGGAACTTCTCCGCCTGCTCGGCGATCCGGACGCGCTGCAGCTGCGTCATTGCGCGCTCCTCGGCCTCGGCCTTCGGCATCTTCGCGACCCACATCGGCGCCAGCGTCAGGTTCTGCAGAACCGTCAGATGGGGAAACAGGTTGAACTGCTGGAACACCATGCCGACTTCTTTGCGGATATTCTCGATTGCCTTGACATCGTCGGTCAGCTCGATTCCGTCGACCGTAATCCTGCCCTCCTGGTACTCCTCGAGCCGGTTGATGCAGCGGATCAGCGTCGACTTGCCGGAGCCCGAAGGCCCGCAGATGACGATGCGCTCGCCGCGACCAACGCTCAGATCGATGTCGCGCAGGACGTGGAAGTCGTTGCCGTACCACTTGTTGACCTTGTCGAAGACAATGATCGGGTCGCCTACCTTGGCGCGCTCGGGTGCGGTCATGGGTGTCTCGTCGAGGTGCGGTCAACGGGTCTTGCTGCGATTCAGCTGTCCCTCAACCCACAGGCTGTAGCGGGACATCGCAAAGCAGAAGATGAAGTAAACGACGGTGATGAAAAGATAGCCCTCGATCTTGAACGGCCGCCAGTCGGCATCCGAATTGAGCGCCAGGCCGAGTGAGCCGGTCAGCTCGTAGAGCGAGACGATCGCCACCAGCGATGTGTCCTTGAAGATCGAGATGAAGTTGTTCATGATGCCCGGCACCACCATCGCCAGCGCCTGCGGCAGCACGATCTTGCGCTGCGTCTGCCAGTAGCTGAGCCCGAGCGAGTCCGCCGCCTCGATCTGTCCTTTAGGTATCGCCTGGAGACCGCCACGCACGATTTCCGCCAGATACGCAGCAGCGAACAGCGTAATGCCGACCAGCACCCTTATCAGTACATCGACCGTCAGTCCCACCGGCATGAACAGGGGAAACATGAACGAGGCCATGAACAGGACCGAGATCAGCGGTACACCCCGGATCAGTTCGATATAGATGATGCAGACGGTCCGGATCGCCGGCAGGTTTGAGCGGCGCCCGAGCGCGACCAGTACGGCAAGCGGAAATGCCAGCACGATCGACAGCGACGACAGCATGATCGTCAGCGGCAACCCGCCCCAGCGATCCGTCGTCACGACTTCGAGACCGAAGATGCCGCCGTACATCAGCCCGAAGAATGCCGCGAGGACGGCGACCCAGAGGACGGCCAGCCAGGGTCGCCAGAACGCGCGAATGCAGCTGACGACCAGAAGGCCAACCAGCAGCAAGGTCGCCACCAGGGGGCGCCACTGGTCTTCATACGGATAGCGGCCGAAGATGATCAGACGGTACTTTTCGACGACCACGCCCCAGCAGGCACCCGAACCGCGAGCCGCCTGACAGGCCCCCGCATCCGGCTGCGTGACGGCATTTACGATCATCCAGTCGACCGCCGCCGGCAGATACAGGACCGCCAGCGCGACCGCCGTCAGCGTGGCCAGGCCGCTCTTCCAGTCTGCGAAGAGGTTGGTACGGATCCACAGGGCGAGTCCCGATTGTCGCGTCGGCGGCGCGCGCGCGGGGATCTGCCTGTCGGCGACGCTGCTCATCATCGCTCCTTGATCGCCGCGCGCTTGTTGTACCAGTTCATGATCGCCGAGGTTGTGAGCGACAGCGTCAGGTAGACCGCCATGATGATCGCGATGCACTCGACTGCGCGGCCGGTCTGGTTGATCGCCGTATTCGTGATCGACACCAGATCGGGATAACCGATCGCCACCGCCAGCGACGAGTTTTTCGTCAGATTCAGGTACTGGCTGGTGATCGGCGGGATGATTACGCGCAGCGCCTGCGGCAAGATAACGAGCCGCATTGCCCGCCCCTTGGACAAGCCGAGGCTCTCGGCCGCCTCGATCTGCCCGCGCGACACCGAGGCTATGCCCGCGCGCACGGTCTCAGCGATGAAGGCCGAGGTGTAAAGCACCAGACCGACCAGCACCGCCATGAACTCCGGCGTGGCCGTCATGCCACCAGTGAGAGCAAACCCGTCGAGCACCGGCACGCTCATGGCCGTCGGCGCCCCGCCGGCCAGCCATCCGATCGCTGCGCCGCCCACGACCAGACTCAGCGGTACCAGAAACAGCTTCGGCACCTGGCCGGTGGCCTCGAAGCGACGGATCGCCCAGCGGCGGTAACCCCACGCAGCGAAGCCGCCGGCAACCGCTCCAGCGAGGGCAAGCGCATGGCCGACGCCCCAGACCGGCACCGGGATCGAAAGACCGTTCTTGCTGAGGCGTATGTCGCCCAGCGTGATCGCTTCATACGCGGGAGGCAGGATGTCAGTGAAGAGCAGGTACCACATCAGCAACTGCAGCAGCACGGGCACGTTGCGAAACAGCTCCACGTACGCGTAACAAACGCCGCGCACGATTGCATTGTGCGAAAAGCGGCCTATGCCGAGCAGGGTACCGAGGATGGTCGACAGGAAGATGCCGACGACTGCCACCCGCAGCGTGTTGAGCAGGCCGATCAGAAAGGCGCGCCAGTAGGGGTCGAGCGACTCGTACGTGATCGGCGTCTCGCCGATGTCGAAGCCCGCTGTCGTGCTGAGAAAATCGAAACCGCTTTGTATGCCACGCGCGGCCATGTTGACCAGCGTGTTGTGGGCCAGGTACCAGATCGCGCCACCGATCAGCACAATGGCGATGATCTGATAGATCACCCCGCGGAAGGCGCGGCTGCGCCACGAGAACGGCTGGCGCTTCGGAGGCCGGCGATCCGCCATGGGTGTCCTGACTATGCGCGCATAGCTTCAGCAGGCGCCAGGCGGATAACCAGGCGCCTGCTCATCCCTGAGCTCCTGCTCAGCGGACCGGCGGCGCATACATGATGCCGCCCTTGTTCCACAGGTTGTTCACGCCGCGCGGCAGGCCCAAGGCAGACTTCGGGCCGACATTGCGTTCGAAGATCTCGCCATAGTTGCCGGTGGCCTTGATCGCGTTGACCATCCAGTTCTTGTCGAGACCGAGCAGTTTTCCAGTGTCTTCCGAGGTCCCGACAATCCGCATGACGACCGGGTCCTTGCTCTCGGCCACCATCTTGTCGACATTGGCTTTTGTGATGTCGTACTCCTCGGCTTCGATCAGGCCGAACACGACCCATTTGACGATCGAGAACCATTCATCATCGCCTCTGCGCACCGAGGGGCCGAGCGGCTCCTTGGAGATGAGTTCCGGCAGGATCAAGTGCTCCTTGGGATCCTTGGCTTCTTTGTTGCGCACCGACGCCAGCCCCGAGGCATCCGTCGTGAAGGCGATGCAGCGGCCGGAAAAATAGGCACCGGTCGCGGCTTCCTGCTTCTCGAACACCACCGGCTTCAGGTTGAGGTTATTGGCGCGCGAAAAATCGGTCAGATTCTTCTCGGTCGTCGTACCCGACTGCACGCAGACCGTCGCGCCTTTCAGCTGTTTGGCACTCGTGATCTTGCTCTTGACAGGAACCATGAATCCCTGGCCATCGTAATAGGTGGTTCCGGTGAAAAACATGCCCAGCGAGGCGTCGCGCGTCAGGGTCCAGGTCGTGTTGCGCGACAGGATGTCGATCTCGCCCGACTGCAGCGCGGTGAAGCGCTGCTGTGCTGTAAGCGGCACCCATTTGACCTTGTTACCGTCGCCCAATACCGCCGCCGCGATGGCGCGGCAGACATCGACGTCCAGTCCGGTCCAGTTGCCCTGGCTATCGGCGGCCGAGAATCCGGCCAGACCGGTGTTCACCCCGCAGACAACGCTACCGCGTGACTTGATCGCATCGAGCGTCTTGCCGGCGTGCGCGGGCGCCGACGCCAGTGCAGCAGCTGCAACCAGTCCCCCCGCGAGGATCCTGCCTGAAGTCTTGATCATCTTTTTGCTCCATTTTTGAGAACCCGCCCCGCGGGTGTGTGCGTATTGCACGATTTTCGTGCGCCCTTGAACGCCCGAAGGGCTAATCTAGCGTACCCGGGGCAAAGACGCACTATCCGTGCCAAACTAGGGTTGCCACCGGGGGGCGCTCAGACCCGGCCCGGCCAAGGGTCGGCTGCACCTTCGGCGTCTGTGCCAGCGGCGGCAGCGCATGCAGGCCGCCGGCCACCACCACCCCCATTGCCAGGGACCGAGCCCAAACCCGTCGCATGCGCCACGCTCCTGCACTGTGCCGCTGTGAGTTTAGCCCGTGCGCACCGTTGACTCGCTCAACCGGCGAGCGCCTGCTCAGCCGCCGCCGCCTCGGCCTTGGCGCGTTCGCGGCTCTGGATCTCCCACATGGCCGCATAGGCGCCGCGCCGCTGCAGCAGTTCGGCGTGCGTGCCGCGCTCGACGATGCGGCCGTGGTCCATCACCAGGATCTGGTCGGCATGCACGACGGTCGACAGCCGATGCGCAATGACCAGCGTGGTGCGGCTGCGCGCGATGCCTTCCAGTTCGTCCTGGATCACCCGCTCGGTGCGCGAATCGAGCGCCGAGGTCGCCTCGTCGAAGACCAGGATCGCCGGATCCTTAAGCAGCGTGCGCGCGATCGCGACGCGCTGCTTCTCGCCGCCCGAAAGCTTCAGCCCGCGTTCTCCGACCAGCGTGCCGTAGCCATCCGGCAAGGATTCGATGAAGTCATGAATGTGCGCCGCGCGTGCCGCCGCGATCACCTGCTCGCGCGGGGCACCGGGCCGGCCGTACGCGATGTTGTACTCGATCGTGTCGTTGAACAGCACCGTGTCCTGCGGCACGATGCCGATCGCCGCCCGCAGGCTTTCCTGCGTCACCGTGCGCACATCCCGCCCATCGATCAGGACGACGCCGGCGCCAACGTCGTAGAAACGGAACAACAGCCGCGCCAGCGTGGATTTACCGGACCCGGTCGCGCCGACCACCGCCGTTGTCGTGCCAGCAGCGATCGTGAAGTCCACATCGTGCAACACCTGCCGGCGCGGATCGTAGGCGAAATCCACATGCGCGAAGCGCACTTCGGCGCCGCGGACATCCAGAGGACGGGCGTCCGGCGCATCGGCGACTTCACGGTTCTGGTCGAGCAGCAGGAACATCCGGTCCATGTCCGCCAGGCTCTGCTTGATCTCGCGGTAGATGACGCCGAGGAAGTTGAGCGGGATGTAGAGCTGGATCATGAAGGCATTCACCAGCACCAGGTCGCCGATCGTCATCCGGCCTTCGGCGACACCGACCGCGGCGCGCCATAGGATCAGCGTCAGTGCGATCGCGATGATCAGCTGCTGGCCCGCATTGAGCACGTTGAGCGACTGCTGCGACATGACCGCAGTGCGCTGGCTGGCCGCCAGGGTCTCATCGTAGCGACGCGCCTCGTAGTCCTCATTGCCGAAATACTTGACCGTCTCGAAATTGAGCAGCGAATCGACCGCGCGCGACTGCGCCTTGGTCTCGAGTTCATTCCAGCGCCGCCGCACGACGGTGCGCCAGTTGGTGACGTTGACCGTGAAGACGATGTAGACGACGAGGCTCACGCCGACGATCACCGCGAACCAAACCTCGTAGTTCCAAACTAGGTACGCCACGACCAGCGTGATCTCGATCAGCGTCGGCAGGATCGAGTACAGCGTGAAGCTGATCAGCGACGAGATGCCGCGGATGCCCTGGTCGATCTCGCGCGTCACCGCTCCGGTGCGCCGCTCGAGGTGATAGCGGAGCGACAGGGAATGCAGGTGGCGGAAGGTCTTCAGCGCCAACGTCCGCATCGCCGCCTGCGTCACGTTGACGAAGAAGAACTCGCGCAGCTCGGTGAAGAGCGAGGTCGAAAGCCGGAGCAGGCCATAGGCCACGACCAGCGCGACCGGCACCACCAGCAGATCGGTCGTCGACTTCGCCGCCGGCGCGAGCGTGTCGACGATGCTCTTCAGGAGGATCGGGACACTGACGGTCGCCAGCTTGGCGGCCACCAGGCAACCGAGCGCAAACAGCACGCGCCCCTTATAGGCCCACAGATAGGGCAACAGCATGCGCAGGGTCTGCCAGTCATCGCGCTCGGCGCGGGATGACGGCAGGGCTTCCTTGGGAGGGGACCAGCGCATCGTCAGTCGGTCCTCGCGTACGCGACGCGCTGCGCGCGTCGCACGTGCGCTCGGGCCGGAAACGACCAATCGGTCGGCTGCGCTTCGGAGCGGCCGCGCGCTCCGCCGAAATACAACCGCACGGCACCCACCCTGCCCTCCCGCCGGGCGGGAGGGTGATCGCCGGCACGCCGTCGCTCGAGCCGTCGCGCACGAGATTGCGTTCGCAGGTCACGATCCGAGTCGTGCGTACACTTGCCAAGCTTCAGGAACAGCATCGCGCAATTATCCACGCGCATGGAAATGTCCTTCACAACCAAGGTGATGGTGATCACCGGCGCCAGCGACGGCATCGGGGCCGAACTTTCGCGGCAACTCGCGGTGGAGAAGGTGAAGCTGGTTCTGGCGGCGCGCCGGGTCGACGCGTTGGAGAAGGTCCGGGACGAGTGCCGCGCGCTCGGTGCCGAGGCGATCGGCGTGCCAACCGACGTGACCTCGGACGATGCCTGCCGGACCCTTATCGAGCGCGCGGTCGAAGCCTTCGGCCGGATCGATGTGCTGGTAGCCAATGCTGGCGTGTCGATGCACGCGCGCTTCGATGCGATCGAGGACTTCTCGGCCTTCGAGCGCCTGTTCCGCATCAACACGATGGGAACGATCTGGTGCGTGCGCCATGCCTACCCTCATCTGAAGCAATCGCATGGCCTGATCGTCGGCGTCTCTTCGATGGCCGGCCGGACCGGAGTGCCGGAGCGCACCACCTATTGCACCAGCAAGTTCGCGCAGGCCGGCTTCCTCGAGGCACTGCGCATCGAAGCCGCGGATCATGGCGTCGGCGTGATGGTTGCCTATCCGGGTGTCGTCGCCACGGAGATACGTCGCCGTGGCTGGAACGGGCGCGGTGAGCCCGCCGGCGTTTCCGGACTGTCTGAAGACCATGCCATGCCGGTGGATCAGTGCGCGCGCCTGATCATCGACGGCATGCGCCGACGGCGGCGCGAGGTCGTGATGTCCCTGCGCGAGCGGGTCGGGCTGTGGCTGAAGCTCTTTAGTCCGGCCACCGTCGACCGCATGGCGCGGGCCGCTCTCAATTCCAACGCCGGAGATGCACAGCGATGAACCCCGAGCAACTGCCGGACGACCAGGTACCGGTGCTGCGCATGATGCCGATGCCTTCGGACGCGAACATCCACGGGGATGTCTTCGGCGGCTGGATCATGGCGCATGTCGACATCGCCGGCGCGATTCCGGCAGCACGGCGCGCCTCCGGTCGCGTGGCGACGGTCGCGGTGACGTCGTTCCTGTTCAAGCACCCCGTGTTCGTCGGCGACCTGGTCAGCTTCTACGCCAATGTGCTCAAGACCGGTCGCACCTCGGTCACGGTGGACGTCGAGGTCTACGCCGAGCGCAATCGCCTGCAAAAGGAAGTAGTCAAGGTGACCGAAGCGACGCTGGTGTACGTTGCCACCGACGAACGTCGCCAACCGCGGCCGTTGCCGGCGCTGTAAGCGGCCCAGCTGAGGGCTTAGCCCGCCTGGTCTCAGTACGCGAGTTCTGCTGCGGTACGTCCGGCCAGGTAGCCGCCGACCACTGCCGCCAGCAGTCCGTTGCCTTCGAGGTACCCGCCCCCGGCGTCGCCGGACAGTCCGCGCGCCGCACCGCCGGCCGCCACGAGGTTCGGCAGGGCTGTGCCGTCGGGCCGCAGCACCCGACCGCCCGCGTCTATCGCGAGCCCGCCTTCGGTACCGAGCAGCGCGCTCGTGACCTGCACGCCGTAATACGGTCCGAGCAGCATCTGCGATGCGCGGAACGAACGACCAAAATCATCCATGTCATCTTCGAATGCGAGCGCATTGACGAGCGCCACCGTCTGCTCCAGCCCGCTGCGGTCGATCCCGAGCGATTCAGCCAGGTCGCGCAGCGTGGCGCCGCGCTTGATCAATCCCTTGGTGACGGCTTCCGGGTAATTTGGCATGGCCAGTCCCACCTCGTGAATCCGCTCGTCATAGATGTTGAATGCGATGCCTTCGGGTTGCGCCAGCACGAAGAGCGCGCTCTCCGAATAGCCTTCATGTTCGTTGCCGAAGCGCTCGCCGAGGCGGTTCACCTGGATCGCTCCTTCGGTCATCAGCGCCCACGGCAGTTGTAGCCGCTGGGGCATCACGACCGAGCTGTGCGCCTGGAACCCGTCCATGTCTTCGGTGGCGGCACCCATGTCGTCAGCCCAGCCCAGGGCATCGCCCTGGCTGCCGGCGTGCCCGGCGAACGGCAGTGCACGCACGTCCGGCAAGTATTTCGCGACGAGATCGGCATTGCCGGCGAAACCGTTGGTCGCAAGGATGAGCACCGAACAGCCGACATCGACGATTTCCTGTTCGCCGCGCCGGTAGCGCACACCACGCACGCGCTGCTCGCCGTCGACAAAGAGATCGGTGACACAGGCACCCGGTTGCACGCGCACGCCGCGGGCAGCCAGTGTCCGGTACAGCGCCGACAACAGCGAGGTCCCGCCGCGGTCGGCCAGCGCGTGCATGCGCGCCACCGAGTGTCCGGGCGGCGTGCCCTCCACCAGTTCGAAGCTGACGCCACACGTCCTTTCGAGCCAGTCGAGTGTCTCTGCGGCACTGCGCGTATACGACTCCACCAGATGCTTCGCGGAGCGGCCGTTGGACTTTGCCTGAATGTCCTGTGCGAAATGCTCGGGGGAGTCATCGATCTCACGCGACTGCTGCGCGCGGGTGCCGGCGGCCGGAATCATTCCGGACGAGTAGGCCGTGGCGCCAGTCGGCGAGGCGTCGCGATCGAGCACGAGCACCTTTCCACCCACGTCGCGGGCGGCGAGCGCGGCCAGCGCGCCGGCGGCGCCGGCACCGATGACGACCACCGGTACGGAGGTCGAGAAGTGGGGAATCCTGTCGCGGATGACAGCCATGCGCTGCAGTTCAGTAGGTGGCGAGCTGGGCTTCGATCCAGCTCGCTGCAGCCAGCGCACGCGCGTCGTCGCCCGGACGCGCGACGACTTGCAGCCCGAGCGGGAGTCCGCTCTCGCCGTGGGCGATGTCGTGCGGAACCGGAAGGTTGATCTGCGGACCGCCCAGCAGATGCCACGCACGGTTGAACTGCGGATCGCCGGTTGCGCCCAGCCCGTGCGGGGCCTCGCCGGGGGCGCTCGGCGTCAGCAGGACGTCAGCATCGCCGTAGAGCGCGTCCAGCGCAGCCGCGCAGCGGCGCCCCAGTTCGAGCGCCTCGACATAGGCGGGCGCTGAAACACCGCGCCCTTCATCGATCAGCGACGCGAGGCGGCTCGAGAGCAGTTCGCGGCGGTACTGCGCCTCCGGCCCGAGCTGTCGTGCGGTTTCGAACAGCTGGATCGTCCGCTGGGCGTCGGCCAGTCGCGCGAACGCCGGGTCGTTGCCGGCGGGTTCATAGGGCCACGAAACCTCGCGTACGCGCGCTCCGCGAGCCGCGAGCAGTCGGGCCACTCGCTCCAGCGCGGCGAGCATCGATGGGGCCAGTTGCGCCGCCCACGGCGTGGCGGTCCACGCGATCGCGGGAGCGCGCGCCCTGGCCGCGGCATGCTGCCATTGCGGCTGCAGCGCCAGGCTCGAGGCGATCAACGCCACGTCCTCGACGCTGCGCGCAAACGCGCCGACGACGTCCAGCGTGTCCGAGACCGCCTTGACGCCCGAGCGCGGCACCAGGCCACGCGTCGGAACAAAGCCAACCACGCCGCAGAACGAGGCAGGCCGGATCACCGAACCGGCGGTCTGGGTGCCGATGGCAAACGGCGCCATGTGCGCGGCCACTGCAGCGGCCGAGCCGCTCGACGACCCGCCCGGTGTGTGCTCAAGTCCGCGCGGGTTGCGGGTCGGGCCTGGCGTGAAGTTCGCGAGTTCGGCTGTCACCGTCTTGCCGAACACATAGGCGCCGGCGCTGCGGAGCGCTGCGACGCTCGCGGCATCGGCCTGTGGCACATGCCCGAGGAAGATCGCGCACCCGTATTCGCTGGGAATGTCGGCCGTATCGAAGTTGTCCTTCACCGCGATCGGCAGTCCGTGCAACGGTCCGCGCCAGTCGAGTCGATCCAGCTCGCGCGCGGTCTCGAGCGCGCGCGCCGGCTCGAACCAGGAGAACGCCCTGACGTCGCCTTCGTGTTCGTGGACCGCATCCACGAAGGAATGGGTGATCGCTTCACAGCTCACTTCGTGTGCGGCGATCATGCGCGCCAGCCGTGTGACCGGCAGTCGATTCAATGGTGTCTTCATGGGGTCCCCCGACGCTTCGAATCTACCTCAGGCAACGCCGTGCACGAGTGCGGGCAGTCAACAAAAAAGGGCGTCCTCGGACGCCCTTATGCCGCGCAGCCCGCCAGCTTCCTGAATTGACGGGCGCCACCGGGGCTTTTCGACCCGCCCGACGCTCAGAGGAACAGATCGGGCATCAGTTGGCGGCTGCCTGGCACCACCGAGTACTTCTCCAGGTCCGTCACTCCTGCACTCTTCAACACCTCGTCATCGATGAAGAAGTTGCCGGTCGTCGTGGCGGCTTCGGAGGTCAGAACGGCGTAGGCCGCGTCCGCCATGATCTCGGGTGTGCGGCAGTGTTCGGGCCGCACGCCGGGGATCATCTGCAGCGCCGCGGTCTGGATCACCGTCCGCGGCCACAGCGCATTGACCGCGATGCCATGGGGCCGGAACTCCTCGGCGTGTCCGAGCACGCACATGCTCATGCCGTATTTCGCCATCGTATAGGCGACGTGCGGCGCGAACCAGCGCGGCTCCATGTTGAGCGGCGGCGACAGCGTCAGCACATGCGGATTGCGCTTCCGCTCGCCCGACTGCTTGAGATACGGCAGGCAGGCCTGCGTGCACAGGAAGGTGCCACGCACATTGACACCGAACATCAGGTCGAAACGCCGCATCGGCGTGGCTTCGGTCGGCGTCAGGTTGATCGCGCTCGCGTTGTTGACCAGGATGTCGATGCCGCCGAACGTCTCGGCGGCCTTCTTCGCCGCGGCGACGACCTGCTCCTCCTCGCGGATATCGCACTGGATTGCCAGCGCCTTGCCGCCGGCCGCCTCGATCTCGGCCGCCGCGCTGTGAATCGTGCCCGGTAGCTTCGGATTCGGCTCCACCGTCTTCGCGGCAATGGCGATGTTGGCGCCGTCGGCCGCAGCGCGCTTCACGATCGCGAGCCCGATGCCGCGCGATGCGCCCGAAATGAAGATCGTCATACCCTTGAGGTTCATCGTCTCTCCGAAGTGGGTTGGGGCGCCGCAGTGGCTGCTGTCAGTGCGGCGATTTGATCGGCCAGCCGGTCGGCCACGCGGGCATACAGGGCCGGAGCCGGGTGAAAACCGTCTTCGCAGAAGAGGCTCGGGTGCGCCACGCCGTCCATGGCAAGGTGCGACACGCCCTGCAGGGGCGCGGCCCAGCGCTCCTGTGCGCGGTTGTTGCGACGCGCTGCCTGCCCGGCATACCAGGCCAGAGGCCTGGGCAGCGCAGGGAACAATTCCATTTCGGGCAGCGCCGGGAAGACGATCTGCTTCACACCTGCATGAACGTGCAGCCAGTCGGCGAGCTGCTGCCGCTGCCACAGCGCGAACGCCAAAGGCACCTCCTTCGTGATGTCATTGACGCCGACGACGATCACCGCGACATCGGCAGGTTGAGGCCGCTCGTGCTTCAGTTTTTGCAGCACGCCTTCAGAGGTGAGCCCGGACTGCGCGACCAGTTGCCAGCGTACGGTGCCGCCGAGTCGCCGCGCGAGGATCTGCGCGAGCGGGCGCGCCAGCGCATCGCGCTGGGTGCGCGCGCCGACACCCGCCGCACTCGAGTCGCCGCACACGAGCAGGCGCAGCGCTGTCTCGCCCTGGCCCACCGCGCCGCGACGCGGCCCGCGCGGCTCCGGCAGTTCCAGCGCGGCGCGCCGGAGCCGGCGCGCCTGCGCCATCAGCAGTGGGCCGAAGGCAACGCGCGTCGCGACGTCCAGCATCAGCTCTTGGGCCAGAGGATCATCTGCGTGCAGCGGAACAGCGCGATGGTCTTCGCACTTTCGACGTGAGTGACGACCGCATCCCAGACCTGGGTTGTCCTGCCCTGGTGTGCGCAGGTGGCAACCGAGCGCAGCGTGCCTTCGGTAGCGGTGCCGATGAAATTCGACTTCAGCTCGATCGTCGTGAAATTGGTCGCACCCTCAGGCAAGTGCGCGATAGTCGCGTAGCCGGCCGAGGTGTCGGCCAGTGCAATGACGGACGCCGCGTGCAGGAAGCCATTGGGCGCGAGGTACTGCGGGCGGATCACGTACTCCATCGTCAGGCTGCCTTCGCGCACCTCGACGACCTTCATGCTGAACCAGCCCGGCAAGTTGTCGCCGGAACGGCTGTTCAGCTTGTCGAGGGTCATCTCGTGACGCAGCGGCATCGCGCCCCCCGGCCTAGGTGAAGCGCGAGAAGTCCGGCTTGCGCCGCTCAAAGAACGCCGAGAACGCCTCCTTGGCTTCGGCGCTGCGCAGCATCTTCTCGAACGACTTGGCCTCCTCCATGATCAGCTTTTCGGTCATCGAGCGCCACGAAAGCTTCATCAGGCGCTTGGTTTCGCGCACCGACGCCGGTGGCAGCGCATTGAAGCGCTCCGCCTGCCTGACGGCGTAATCCAGGACCTCGCCTGGCGGCAAAATGCGGTTGACGATCTTCATCTCCAACGCCTCTTCCGCGCTGATCGGCTCGGCAAGCAGCAGCTTTTCTGCGGCCTTGTGGTAGCCGGCCCCGAGCGGAATCGTCAGGCTGGAGGCGAATTCGGAACACACGCCGAGGGATACGAAGGGCATCGAGAACATCGCGTTGTCGGCGCAGTAGACGAGGTCGCAGTGCATCAGCATCGTCGTGCCGATGCCGACCGCGGCGCCGTTGACCGCGGCGACGACCGGCTTCTCCGACAGGCCAAGCGCCTGCATGAACTGGAACACCGGCGCATCCATGCCCGCCGGCGGGTTCTTCATGAAATCCTCGAGGTCATTGCCCGCGGTGAACACGTCCTTTTCGCCGTGGATCAGGATCGCGCGCACGGTGCCGTCGTCGTGCGCGGCGCCGATCGCATCGGCCATCGCCTGGTACATCGCGACGGTGATCGCGTTCTTCTTCTCCGGGCGCGCAATGCCGATGCGCGCCACGCCGTTGCTGGTGCTGACTTCGATACTCACGATTCCTCCTGGTTACTTGCCGTCGCGTCCCGTCAGTGCAACGAACTGGGCAAACTCCGTCAGCGACTTGGCGGCCTGGCGCTGCACCTTGTCGCGTACCAGCGGCGTGAAGCCGAGCAGCCAGCCTTTCCAGCCCAGCGCCTGGCCGGACCAGCGCCAGAAGCTGAAGCTGTCGACCTGCTGCACGATCTTGCCGGCAGCAATGACCATCTCGGTGTGGACCCGGTTCACCACCAGGCGCTTGGTCGGCGTGAAGGTGTAGCGCGCCGTCCAGTCGACGCGTGCACGGTCGGGTGTGTCCTCGAGGATCTTGACGTCCACCTCGAGGTCCTCGGCCTCGGACAGCAGCATCTGCCACATCAGCCGCGCCCCCTGGGCCGTCAGGCGCGGGAACACCGGGTCGCGAAACGTGGCGTGGTTCGCATACAGCAGGCCCATGGTGTAGAAATCCCGCACCATGAAAGCTTCGTAGAAACGCGCGGCGACACCCATGGCAGCCTCAGCGGATGGAAGCGGCGAGCCAGTCGCCGACAATGGGCCACAGCGTCGCACCTTGGCGCCTCCGGAAGAAGCCGAAGTGGCCGATGTGGTCGGCGCCGAGCGCCTGCGGATCGACACGGCGCATTGTTCGCGGCGCACCGGAATAGAAGGAATGAAGTGACTCGATGTTGCGTGCCGACATGTATTCGTCGTCCGTGAACGAAAGCGAGAGGATAGGCTGCCGCAGCTGCGCGTAGGTGACACGCCACTGCGCGTCCTCGACGCCGAACAGGTACTCCGGATCCAGGCACCACGAACGCCATTGGCGCATCACGCCCGCCGGCACGTCGCCGATCATGTTGAGCCGTCGCCCGGGAAAGTAACCGAACAGCGGCAGCAACGTTGGCACGATTGCATACCAGAGCAGTGGCGCGAGGCGCCTCAGGCCCGGCGTGTACTCGCGCCAGTAGCCGCTGCCGGCCGCGACGGTGGCCATCGCGGCGACCCGCTCCGCATTCGGCAACAGCCCGAGGATCTGCCCGCCGAGACTGTGCCCGACCCAGAGCAACGGCTTGCTGCCGACGGTGCCGCCGACCCAGTCGACCATGGTCGACGTGTCTGTCTGCGCCCAGGTCATGACGTCGGCCTTCAACGCGCGTAGCGGGCCGTGACGCGAGCGTCCCATGCCGCGGTAGTCGAAGGTGACGACAAAGTAACCCTGTTCGAAGAGCCAGTGGGCGAAGGGCGCGTAGTACTGCTGCTCGACACCCATGGCCGGGACGATCAGCACCGCGGCGCGCGCCGCAGGCACGTCGCCGAAGGTGTGCGCCGACAGATTGACCCCATCGTCGGTGACGACGGTCGAGTGCTTCATCCACGCTCCATTGCTGCGGCGAGCCCTCGGGAAGAAGCAACCCGCCGCATTCCGCGCGCTGGAAGCGCGCGCCCTGCAGTTGAATCGCGGGTGGGCGCCGGGCCGCCCCAAGCCCACCCGCCTGATCAGACCGCCGAGGGTGCACGTGCGATCGCAAAGCGATCGCGTACACCTGAGGCGCTAAACCAATTCAAAGACCCCGGCCGCACCCATCCCGGTGCCGACGCACATCGACACCATCCCGTGCTTGATGTTCTTGCGGCGCATCGCGTGGACCAGCGTCGCGGCGCGGATGGCGCCGGTGGCACCGAGCGGGTGCCCGCGGGCGATGGCGCCGCCGATCGGGTTGACGACGTCCGGATTCAGTCCGAGATCCTTGACGACGGCCAGCGCCTGTGCGGCGAACGCCTCATTCAGCTCGATCCAGCCGAGGTCCTCCTGCTTCAGTCCGGCGAGCTTCAGCGCGGCGGGGATGGCTTCCTTCGGACCGATCCCCATGATCTCCGGCGGCACGCCCTTGATCGCAAAGCTGACGAAGCGCGCCAGCGGTGTCAGGTTGTACTGCTTCAGCGCACGCTCGGACACGACGATCAGCGCGCCGGCGCCGTCCGAGGTCTGCGAGCTGTTGCCAGCGGTGACGCTGCCTTTCACCGCAAACACGGGCCTCAGTTTCGCCAGCGCTTCGAGGGTCGTGTCCGCGCGCGGACCTTCGTCCTGCTTCACCGTGCGAGTGCGGACGTCGAGTTCGCCGGTGGCGAGATTCGGGAACTTCTCGACCACCTCGATCGGTGTGATCTCGTCGTTGAATTCGCCCGACTGGATGCCGGCAATCGACTTCTGGTGCGAACGCAGCGCGAACTCGTCCTGCATCTCGCGCGTGATCTTCCATTGCGCGGCGACCTTTTCCGCGGTCAGGCCCATGCCGTAGGCGATGCCGTAGTTCTCGTCCTTGGCAAAAATGGCCGGATTGAATGCCGGCTTGTTGCCGGTCATCGGCACCATGCTCATCGATTCGGCGCCACCGGCGATCATCACGTCCGCCTCGCCGACGCGGATCCGGTCGGCCGCGATCGCAACCGCGTTGAGTCCGGACGAGCAGAAGCGGTTGATCGTCATGCCGCCCGTGCTGTTGGGCAATCCGGCGAGCAGCACGGCGACGCGCGCCATGTTGAGTCCCTGCTCCGCTTCCGGCATCGCGCAGCCGATGATCGCGTCTTCCACCGCCTTCGGGTCGAGGCTCGGCACCTGCGACATGGCATTGCGGATCGCCGCCACCAGCAGGTCGTCCGGCCGGAGGTTGCGGAATGTGCCTTTCGGCGCCTTGCCGATCGGCGTGCGCGTCGCGGCAACGATGTATGCATCCTGTACTTGTCGGGTCATTTCGATTAGCTCCAACTCTTCATTCTGTTGCCGGGGAGGTCCAGGAGGGGCCATCGCTTCGCGCTGGCCCTTTGGGCCTCCAATAACTTCCCCGGCTTCGCCGGGGCCCCTGAAGCCCCTCTGGGCTTTCTCATCGGTCAGTTCCTGACCGGCTTGCCTGTCTGCATCATCCCCATCATCCGTTCCTGCGACTTCGGATGGTTCACGAGCGTCATGAAGAACTTGCGCTCGAGATCGAACAGCCACTGCTCGTCGGCCATCGCGCCGGTCTCCACATCGCCGCCACACATGACATCGGCAATACCGCTGGCGATGAAGAAATCATGCTGGCTGATGAAGCCGCCATCGCGCATGTTGACGAGCTGCGCCTTGATCGTCGCCACCCCGCCACGACCCGCCACCGGGAATCCGATCGGCTTGAGCGGCGGCCGGTAGCCGGTGGCGTGCATTGCGAACGCTTCACCGATCGCCGTCCACAGCAGTTCGTGGTTGTTGAACACGATCAGGTCGGTCGATCGCAGGTAGCCCATCTGCTTGGCCTCGAGTGCGGACTTCGAGACATTAGCCATCGCGGCATTCAGGAACCAGTTGCGCATGAACGGGAAGACATCGGTCATGCCGGCGGCCTGCGCGGCCTGGGCCGCGCGCAACGCACCTTCCTTCAGTCCGCCGGCGCCCGGGATCAGGCCGACGCCCACTTCCACCAGGCCGATGTAGCTCTCGAGCGAGGCGACCGCCTTCGAGCAATGCAGGATCAGCTCGCAACCGCCGCCGAGCGCCATGCCGCTGACGGCAGCGACGGTCGGGACCTGCGCGTATTTGAGCCTCATGTACGCGTCCTGCATCTTCTTCTCTTCGGCGCCGATCGCCTTGGCGCCACCGGACATGAACACCGGCATCATCGCCTGCAGGTCGGCGCCGACCGAGAATGGATCATCGGGCGACCAGATGACGAGGCCGCGGTACTGCGACTCGGCGAGATCGATGGCCTTCAGCAGGCCGCTGATGACGCCGGGGCCGATGGCGTGGACCTTGGTCTTGATCGACAGGATCAGGACCTCGGCCGCGAGTCCGGATTCGAGCGTCCACAGGCGCACGGCGTCGTCCTCGAACACCGCCTTGCCGCCGGTTGCACCGGTCGGCGCGCCTTCGCCCGCGAGGGGAGCGCGGAAGATCTGGCGCGCGTAGACCGGCAGCGTCAATCGCGGCACGAATTTCTTCTTCCCCGGCGACCAGGACCCCTCGGCGGTATGCACGCCGTTCGCCTTGGCGACCGGTCCGTCAAACACCCACTTCGGCAACGGCGTCTTCGACAGCGCCTCGCCAGCGTCGATGTCAGACTGCACCCATTCGGCGATCTGCTTCCAGCCGGCCGCCTGCCAGGTCTCGAACGGGCCGGTGCTCCAGCCAAAACCCCAGCGCAATGCGAAGTCGACGTCGCGCGCGGTGTCGGCGATCGATTCGAGATGCACTGCGATGTAGTGGAACGCGTCGCGGAAAATGGCCCACAGGAATTTGGCCTGTGGGTGATCGGTTTCCCGGAGAAGCTTCAGGCGCTCGGCCGGGTCCTTCTTCTTCAGGATGCGCACGACCAGTTCGTCGGCCTTGCCACCGCCATCGACGTACTCGCCTTTTTTCGGGTCGAGCACCTTGATGGCCTTGCCTTCCTTGCGATAGAAGCCGGCTCCCGCCTTCTGCCCCAGCGCGCCTTTCTCTACCAGGGACTTCAGCACCGGCGGCGTCGCGAAATGCGCGGCGAACGGGTCGATCGATGCCGGTAGCGTGTCCTGCATCGTCTTGATCACGTGCGCCATCGTGTCGAGGCCGACCACGTCGGCCGTGCGGAACGTCGCGCTCTTGGCGCGGCCGAGCTTGGAGCCGGTCAGGTCATCGACGACGTCATAGGCCAGCCCGTACTTCTCGGCCTCCTTGATCGTCGCGAGCATGCCGAAGATGCCGACGCGGTTGGCGATGAAGTTCGGCGTGTCCTTGGCGCGCACGACACCCTTGCCGAGCGTCGACGTCAGGAAGGTCTCGAGGTCGTCCATGATCTGCGGACGCGTCGCCGGCGTCGGAATCAGCTCGACGAGGTGCATGTAGCGTGGCGGATTGAAGAAGTGCACGCCACAGAAGCGCGCCTTCAGGTTCGCGTCCATGACCTCGGCCAGCTTCTCGATCGGCAGCCCTGACGTGTTCGAGGCGAAGATTGCATCGCTGCGAACGAACGGCGCGACCTTCCTGTACAGGTCGTGCTTCCAGTCCATCCGCTCGGCGATCGCCTCGATGATGACGTCGCAGCCCTTGAGCAGCTCGAGGTGTTCCTCGTAGTTGGCGGCCTGGATGTACTGGGCGTCTTCCTTGTTGCCGAGCGGCGCCGGGTTCAGTTTCTTCAGGTTCTCGACGGCCTTCAACACGATGCCGTTCTTCGGGCCTTCCTTGGCCGGCAGGTCGAACAGCACGACCGGCACACGCGCGTTCACGCAGTGCGCCGCGATCTGCGCGCCCATGACGCCGGCGCCCAGCACGGCGACCTTGCGTACGACGAAGTTGCTCATTTCATTCTCCGATTGATTCCTGGACAGTTCTTTTCGTTCTTGCTCGGTCGACGAGTCGAGGCCGTCAGAACGCCTCGGCCGGCAGTTCCATCAGCGTGGCGGAGCCGGCCCGCGCATTGCGGATCAGCGTTGCCGTTTCAGGCAGCAGCCGCTGAAAGTAGAAGCGCGCCACCATCAGCTTGTGTTTGTAGAACGGATCGACGCCGCCGCCGTCCGCCCGGACACGCTCCACCGCCACCTTGGCCATGCGCGCCCAGAAGTATGAATACACGAGGTGGCCGACGACGCGCAGATACGCCACCGATGCCGCGCCGACCTCTTCGCGATTGGCCATTGCTTTCATGCCGAGTTCCATCGTCAGCTTCTGGACCTTGTTGCCGATGTCCGCGAGCGGCGTGACGAACTCGTCCATGTCCGGGTGCGTGCCGTTCTCCTCGATGAACTCGGTGACCATCCTGCCGAAGACGCGCAGCTTGGCGCCGTTGTCCAGCAGGATCTTGCGGCCCAGGAGGTCGAGCGCCTGGATGCCGTTGGTGCCCTCGTAGATCATGTTGATGCGTGCATCGCGCAGGAACTGCTCCATGCCCCACTGGCGGATATAGCCGTGGCCGCCGAAGACCTGCAGGCACTCCGACGCACACAGAAAGCCGTTGTCGGTCATGAACGCCTTCACGATCGGCGTCATCAGCGACATCATGTCCGCTCCGAACTTGCGCCGCTCCTCGTCAGGGTGCGAGATCTGTGTATCGGCCATCAGCGCCACCCAGTAGGCGAAGGCGCGGCCGCCCTCAGCGTAGGCGCGTGCGGTGAGCAGCTTACGGCGCACGTCCGGATGCACGATGATCGGATCGGCCGGCTTCTCCGGATTCGTCGGACCCGCAAGCGAGCGGCCCTGGATGCGGTCATTCGCGTAGGCCACCGCGTTCTGGTAGGCGACCTCGGTGATGCCGAGGCCCTGCACGCCGACGCCCAGGCGCGCGCCGTTCATCATCACGAACATCGCGTTGAGCCCCTTGTTCGGCTCGCCGATCATCCAGCCGGTCGCACCGTCCAGGATCATCTGGCAGGTGGCGTTGCCGTTGATGCCCATCTTGTGCTCGAGGCCACCGCAGAAGATGCCGTTGCGCGCGCCGATCGTCGCGGTCTCGCCCGTGCCCTGGGGCACAAACTTCGGCACGATGAAGAGCGAGATGCCCTTGGTGCCGTGCGGCGCGTCCGGCAGCCGCGCCAGCACCAGGTGAATGATGTTTTCGGCCATGTCGTGGTCGCCCGAGGAGATGAAGATCTTCTCGCCGGTCAGCTTGTAGCTGCCATCGGCCTGTGGTTCGGCCCTGGTGCGCAGCATGCCGAGGTCGGTACCGCAGTGCGGCTCCGTCAGGCACATCGTCCCGGTCCACTGGCCCGATGTCATCTTCGGCAGGTACAGGTTCTTGTGTTCCTCCGCCGCGTGCTTCAGCAGGCACTCGTAGGCGCCGATCGTCAGCCCGGGATACATCGCCCACGCCTGGTTAGTCGAGTATTGCATCTCGTAGAACGCGATCTGCAGCAGGTGCGGCAACCCCTGGCCGCCGTACTCGGTCTCCGCGGCCAGCCCTTGCCAGCCGGCCTCGCGAAAGGCGTCGTAGGCCTCCTTGAACCCCTTCGGCGTCTTCACCGACTTCGTTGCCGGATCGTAGGTGCAGCCTTCCTCGTCACCGGTGCGGTTGATCGGCAGCAGCATGTCCTCGCAGAACTTGCCGGCTGCCTCGATGACATGGTTGACCGTGTCCGCATCGAGGTCGGCGTAGCGCGGCATTTCCCTGAGTGCGTCGACTGCGCCGAGCACTTCGTGCAGGACGAACTGTTGGTCGCGTAACGGAGCCTTGTAGGACGGCATTGCTGTTCTCCTTACTTCGTGGTGCGAACCGCCCTCTTCCTGACTGGGCGGCGTGTTGAACCGGGGGGTGGCCGGACTTCGTCGGCACATGCGTCGTCGATGAGGCGGCGCAGGCCGGCGCGGGCGCGCTTGGCGCTGTCGGCCGAACGCAGCAGGCGCGCGTCCTGATGCATCGCCAGCATCAGTCCGTAGATCTCGAACACCATCTGGGGCGCATCGACGGAGCGCCTCAGGTGTCCCTCCGACACGGCCTGGCGGATCGCCTTGAGCAGCTCCGCCTTCCAGCCGGTGATGATCGCGACCATCTCGTCGCGTTGCGGGCCCGGGCGGTCGTCGTACTCGACCGCGCCGGCGATCATGATGCAGCCACGCGTGATCTCGCGCGCGAGAAAGCCGACCCAGCGGTCAAGGATCGCTTCGAGCCGCGGCAGGCCGCGCGGTTTCTTCACGGCCGGCCGCAGCACCTCGTCGACGAAGCGCCGCACGTACTCCTTCAGCACGGCAAGTTGCAGGTCCTCGCGCGAGCCGAAGTGCGCAAACACCCCGCTCTTGCTCATCCGCATCTGGTCGGCCAGGGTGCCGATCGTCAGTCCTTCGAGCCCGTCGCGGCTTGCCATGGCGAGCGCCGCCTCGACAATGGCCGCGCGCGTCTGGTCGCCCTTGCGGGGACGCAGGGCGGTCGCGATGGAACTCAGCGCGCTGGCGATGGGCATGCGGGAGATCAACGGGCCGCGGGTGCGGCCGCCCAAGAAAACGAACGTTCGTACTATTTCCGAGATGCAGCCCTGCGGTCAACCGGGGCACTAGAGGGCGAGACCTATTGTTGCAGCGCGGAATCGGCCCCGGACGCGGCGAACGTGCGGGCGATATGGTCGACGAACAGGCGCACTTTGAGCGACAGGTGTCTGCGACTCGGGTACACCGCCCAGATATCGCCCCCACCGGCCTCGTAGTCCGGGAGGATGCGAACCAGTTCGCCGCGCTCGAGCGCCTCTCGCAGCAGAAAATCGGGCTCGTTGATGACGCCGAGCCCGCGGATGGCTGCGGAGCGCAGCGCGTCGCCGCTGTTGGCGTGGAGACTGCCGCTGACGCGCACTTCCTTGATCTGGTTTCGGCGATCGGTGAAGCGCCACAACCGCGGCGCGCTCGAATACGCATAGGTCAGCGCATTGAAGCTGGCGAGATCCGCCGGAGCAAGCGGCACGCCGCGCCGTTCCAGGTATGCCGGTGCCGCACAGGGCACCAGCTTCATTGATCCGAGGCGGCGCGCCACCAGGCGATCGCTGCCGACCTGACCGACGCGTATCGCGAGGTCGAACCCCTCTTCCACGAGATCGACGGTCCGATCGGAGACGATGAGTTCGAACTTCACCTGCGCATGCTCTTCGCCGAAGGCGGCAATGGCGGGAGCGACCCGCTGTTCAGCCATGCTGTAGGAGCAGGTCAGCCGGATCGTGCCGCGCGGCTCGGCCGCGGCCTGTCCCGCAACCGCTTCGGCCTCGGCGAGGTCGGCGAGCAGCGTGACGCAACGCTCGTAATAGGACTGGCCGCTTTCGGTCAGGGAGAGCCGCCGCGTCGTGCGGTTGAGCAACCGGGCTCCGAGGTGTTGCTCCAGGTCGGCCGCCAGACGCGACAGCGACGAGGTCGAGAGGCCCAGACGTTCAGCCGCGCCGACAAAGCTGCCGGCTTCGACGATCCGGACAAATGCCTCCATGGCCAGCCAGCGATCCATGCCCGTATTGTCCCATGAAGAGGGACAATATTTCCCCGATTGCCACCTTTATCTCCTATTCCAGGACTCCTAAAGTTCGCTCCCTCCCGGCGCCGCGCCGGTCAGCCAACCCCTAAGGAGAAACAAATGATCGATACCAAGACCGCCCCCTACGCTGCGCTGATCCTGCGCGTGGCTCTCGGGACGATGCTCGTTGCACACGCGCTGCTCAAGGTCTTTGTCTTCACCCTGCCCGGAACGGTGCAGTTCTTCCAGTCGCTCGGCCTGCCCTCGGCGCTCGCTTATGTCACCGTCGGCGCCGAACTGGTCGGCGGCATCCTGCTGATCCTCGGCGTCGGCACGCGGTGGGCCGCAGCGGCACTGGTTCCCGTCCTGATCGGCGCTACCTGGGTGCACGCGGGCAACGGCTGGCTGTTCTCCGCACCCAAGGGGGGCTGGGAATACCCAGCGTTCTGGACCGTCACCCTGATTGTTCAGGCCCTGCTCGGTGACGGCGCTTACGCCCTCGGCAACCGCATTGCCGGTCGCCCGGCGGCGCGTCTGCAGGCCGCCTGAGTCACGAAGCTTGCTGGCAGAACCTACTGGAATAGAACCACGTACAGGAGAAACTGATGAAGCTCTACTACTCCCCCGGCGCCTGTTCGCTGTCGCCGCACATCGTCGCCCGCGAAGCGGGGCTGCCGATCACGCTGGTGCGCGTCGACACAAAGGGCAAGAAGACCGTGACCGGTGACGACTATCTGTCGATCAACGGCAAGGGCTACGTGCCGCTGCTCGAACTCGAGGACGGCACGCGCCTGACTGAAGGCCCGGCCATCGTGCAGTACCTCGCCGACCGCGCGCCGCAGAGCCAGCTGGCTCCGGCCAACGGCTCGATCGAGCGCTACAAGCTGCAGGAGTGGCTCAACTTCATCACGTCCGAGCAGCACAAGCAGTTCTCGCCGCTGTTCGACCCGTCGATGCCGGACGAAGCCAAGGCAAAGTTCCGCGACAAGATCGCGGCGCGCTTCGACTGGATCGTCCAGCAGCTGGGCGACAAGCCGTACCTGACGGGTCCGGATTTCACGGTGGTCGATGCCTACCTGTTCACCGTCATCAACTGGACCAAGTACACCGGCATCGATCTGGCACGCTGGCCGGCGCTGCAGGCCTTTGTTGCACGTGTCGCCGCGCGTCCGCACGTGCAAACGGCCCTGAAGGAAGAGGGCCTCGTCAAGTAGATCGCGCACAGCCTGTCGCTGTCGTGCCGGAGGCACGCGCCGATGGCATGACAGCGCCGACCGGAAAATTCCATGAGCTCGCTGCCTACCCTCTTCATTTCCCACGGTTCGCCGATGCACGCGGTGAGCGCCGGACGCGCAGGCGTAGCGTGGACCGAGCTTGGACGGCGGCTGCCCCGGCCGCGGGCGATTCTCGTGGCGTCGGCGCACTGGGAGACAGAACTGCCGATGGTCGCGACCTCAAAGCAGCCGGAGACGATCCACGACTTCGGCGGGTTTCCGCCCGAGCTCTTTCGGATCCGCTACTCGGCTCCGGGCGCTCCGGACGAAGCGCAACGCGCGCTGCAGTTGCTGCGGAATGCCGGCCTCACTGCCAGCGCCAACGGCTGTCGCGGTCTCGATCACGGCGCATGGGTGCCGCTGCTGCGGCTCTACCCCGGGGCCGATGTTCCGGTCGCACAGATCTCGATCCAGCCTTCGCTCGACGCCGACCATCATCTGCGCGTCGGCGCCGCACTGGCACCCCTGGTGCGGGACGGCGTGCTCATCATCGGGTCCGGGCACCTGACTCACAACCTGCGCGAGTGGATCGCCGATGCGCACCGACGCGGCTCGATGTCGATCGATGAACGCGACCCCGAGCAATACGTCAGCGAGTTCTGCGCGTGGGTCGACAACGCATTGCGTTCGGACGATCGTGCCGCGCTGGCCGGCTGGCTCGAACAGGCACCGCATGCGCGGCGCGCTCACCCGACACCGGAACACTTCCTGCCGCTGATGGTGGCCGTCGGCGCCGCCGGACCGGCGGCGATGGTCGAGCACATCGATGCCGGCGTCGACAGCGGCGTGCTGGCGATGGACGCCTACCTGTTCTGGCCCCGCGCCTGATCAGGCGGCGCTGCGCAGTTCCGGGATCTCGAACAGCCGATCCTCGGTAAGCGCGACGACGCGCTCGCCCGGCTCGCGCGCGATGCAGGCGCCCCCGGTGAACGAGCCGAACGCGGGCAGCACTGTCAGCCGGTCGCGCAGCCAGAAGCACGGCAGGCGCACCGTGTCGCCGGCGCGGCCGTGCAGGCGGACGGCAGGATGCAGATGCCCGGCCATCGCTGTGGTGTCCGGCAGCCACTTCGGGTGATGACAGAACGCCATCGTGCCGACGCGCCAAGGCTCGGTTTCGCAATGAATCCGCAGCCCAGCGGGCGGAAGGCCCGCGGAAAGATCGTGATTGCCCTCGACCAGGACGATGTCGAGCCGATGGTGTCGCTCGCGCCAAGCGTGGAACGCCGCGAGCGTCGCCGGCGCATGGGACTCGCGCGCGTGGAACAGGTCACCGAGAAAGACGATGGCCTGCGGCTCCACAGCACCAATCAGTGCGTCGAGCCGGGACAGATTCTCCGTGGTTGTTCCCTGCGGCACGGGTACGCCGCGCGCGCGAAAGGCCGCCGCCTTGCCGAAATGCGCGTCGGCGATGACCAGCCAGCGACGTTCGACCCAGAACGCCGCGCGCTGGGCGAGCAGTTCCCACGCCGTGCCGCCGAGACTGACGGCCAAGCGGTTGGTCGCAGCCCGGCTCACCTGCACGGATTCCTCACAACGCGGTCACGGTGTAGCCGCGCGCCCGCAGCATCGCAACGAGACCGTCCGGCCCGGGCAGATGCAATGAACCCACCGCAATCAGATGGGTGCGGCCCTCCGCCATCAGGCTCTCGATCTTGCGCACCATGGCCGGATGCCGGCCCAGCAGGATCGTATCGACGGTGAAGCGGGCGCCGGGCGTGTTTTGCGCGCGCATCTCGCCGAGCAGGCGCTCGAGCGCCGCCTGGTCGCTGGTCTCCCACGCCTGGGTGATCCGGTTGATCTCGCGCCTTGCGTTCCGTGTTTCCACGGCCTTGACGGCGTCCTCGAGGAACGCAACCTGGGTGGCAAAGCTGGCGCCCTCGAACAGTTCGAACTGCTGCTCGATGCTTTCGAGTTCCAGCACCGGCTTGCCGGACTGCTTGGCGATGCGAGTCAGGTACGCCTCGACCGACAGCGCGGGCATGTAACCGGCCTGCGCCGCTTCGAAGAGCGCAAGGACATTGCCGAGCATCCACGGCTTCATTCGCCACAGCGGCGCGACGTCCAGCTGGTTTCGTGCAGCCAGCGCCTCGATGCGGCCTTTCAGCGGGGCCGCCAGGCGCGCATCGAGGCCCGGTTCGCCCGACGGGTAGACCGCGTACTTCTGCGTCGCCGTGATCGCGCGCGCGGTATCCGTGACGTCGGCTTCGAGCACGATCGTCTGGGCGCGTTCGATATGCGCGAGCACGGCGGGCGGCAGCGGATAGAACTCCGGCCGTCCGACATGGATCGTGCCCATCAGCAGCGCCGTCTGGTTGCCCTTGCGGATCTCGTACAGGAACCCACGCCTCGCGTCCGGCGCCTGCGCGTGCGCGTTGGCGAGCAGGCTCGCGAGCAATCCGAGCATCCAGAACAGGCGAGCGAGCATCAGGCGAGACATCGAGGGATCGCGACCTTGCGGTTCGCGCGAATGAAGAGTCGGCGGATTGTAAGAGCCGCCCGCCGGTCGGCAGCGGCGTGCCCGGCGATTACTCCGCGGCTGCCGCTTCCAGCGGTCCGGGCGCCGGTTCGACCAGCGGCTTGATGTAGCGCAGGACGCCCGGATCGTCCTCGTCGCGGTGTGGCGCGTAGCCGCGTTTGCGCATCAGCTCGCCCATCTCGTCGTTGTCCTTCAGCACCAGGCCGATCAGCTCGGTGAGGCCGCGGGCACGTGCCGTCTCCTCGATCGCCTGCATCAACACATGGCCGACGCCGCGCCCCTGCCAGGCGTCCTCGACGATGACGCCGAATTCAGCGGTCTTGCCGTCCGGATTGCACGTATAGCGCGAGATGCCGCGGATCTCGTGCAGTTCATCGGTCGTATCGATGGCCACGAACGCCATCTCGCGGTCGTAGTCGATCTGCGTGTAGCGCACCAGGCGCTCCATCGTCAGTTCACGTATCGGCGCGTGGAAGCGCAGGTACGACGTGCGCGGAGACAATCGGCTGATGAAGCGCTTCTCGGCCTCGGCGTCCTCGGGGCGGATCGGCCGGAGCAGCACGCGGCCGCTTTTCACCGTCACCTCGCGGACCAGCGCGCGCGGGTAGGGGTGGATCGCGAGGTGCGAATACGTCGCATCGGCGGCCAGCGGCCCGTCAGACACCAGCACGCGGGCATCCAGCGCGATGATGCCGTGCTCGTCGGCCAGCAGCGGATTGATGTCCAGTTCCCGCACCGCGGGGATTTCGCAGGCGAGCTCGGAGACCCGCAGCAGCACGTCGATCAGCCGGTCCATGTCGACCGCCGGCGCGCCGCGGAACGCCTCCAGCATGCGCGAGACCCGGGTGCGCGAGATCAGATCGCGCGCCAGGAACCCGTTGAGCGGCGGCAGAGCCATCGCCGAGTCCTTGAAGATCTCTACCGCAATGCCGCCCATGCCGAAGGTCACGACCGGCCCGAAGTTCGGATCGCGCGTGAGCCCGACGATCAGTTCGCGGCCCTGCGGCCGGATGACCATCTTCTGCACCAGAACGCCGACGAAGCGCGCCGTCGGCGCACGCTCGGCAAGCCGTTGCGCGATCGACTCGAACCCGCTCTCGACTTCGTCGGCGGTCTGCACCCCCAGGATCACGCCGCCGACGTCGCTCTTGTGGGTGATTCCATCGGCGCGCACCTTCAGCACGACCGGAAAGCCGAGTTGCTGCGCCGCCTGCCGCGCTTCCATTGCGCTGCGTGCGAACAGCCCCATCGCAGTCTCGATGCCGAACGAGGCCAGCAGCGCCTTCGAATCCTGCTCGTCCAGCGTGTGGCGTCCGGCGCTGCGCGCGGTATCGATGATCCGGCGCGCCGCCTGCACGTCGAACTTCAACTCGTCGATGCGCGGCGGCGGCACCTGCAGCCGCAGTTCGCGGTTGCGGATGTACTGCGCGAGATAGCCGAAGCATTCGACGCCGCGCTCGGGGTTCTGCAGCGCCGGCAACGAGGCGGCCTTGAACGCGGCGCGACCACGACCTGCGTCCTTCTCGCCCAGCCATGCGCTGACGACCGGTTTCTCCGCCGCCGCAGCGATCGGCAGCATCGCCCGCGCTGCCTGTTCCGCACCCACTCGTGGCGTCGGCGCAAACAGCACCAGGACGCCGTCGTTGGCCCGATCATCGATCAGCAACTGCAGCGCGCTGGCCATGCGACCGGCATCGCCATCGGCCAGTACATCCACCGGGTTCGCATGCGACCAGCCCGGAGGAAGCGTCGCGTCGAGCGCAGCGCGCGTGGCGTCGGACAACTTGGCCAGCTCGACATGGTTGTCTTCGGTGGCGTCAGCCGCCAGCGCACCCGGCCCGCTGCCATTGGAGAGGATCGCGAGCCGATTGCCGCGCGGCAGGCGCCCGTTGGCCAGCGCTTCGGCCGCCGCGAACAGATGGCCGATCTTCGGCACCCGCACCGCGCCGACTCGGCGCAGCGCCGCGTCGAACACCGCATCGTTGCCCACCAGCGCGCCGGTATGGCTCATGACGACCCGCGCTCCTGCGGCGTGCCGCCCGGCCTTCAGCACGATGACTGGCTTCACGCTGGCAGCGACGCGAATGCTGGACATCAGCGGCCGCGCGTCGTGTATGCCTTCGATGTACAGCAGGATCGATCGCGTCACCGGGTCACCGGCAAGGTAATCGAGGATCTCCGCCAACGAGACATCCGACTCTGCGCCGGTGGCGATCACCGACGAAAAGCCGAAGCCCGCTGTCCAGGCATAGTCAAGCAGCGAAGTCGTCACCGCGCCCGACTGCGACACCAATGCCACCGCACCCGGCCGCGCCATCGTCTTGGCCCAGCTGGCATTGAGCCCGATGTCCGGACGCATCAGCCCGAGGCAGTTCGGTCCGAGCAACCGGACACGCGCCTCACGGGCACGTTGCAGCACCTCGCGCTCCAGCGCGCGCCGCTCCGGGCCTTCCTCGCACAGACCCGGCGACAGCACCAGCATGGCCGGAATGCCTTTTCGGCCGGCCTCGTCGATGATGCCCGGCACGTTGTGCGCCCCCGTCACGACAACCGCGAGGTCGACCTTGCTCGGCAGCGCGGAAAGGGAAGGCAGGCAGGGAAGACCGTCGATCGTGCGATGGCGCGGATTGACGGCGTAGACGTCGCCCTTGAACCCCGCCGCCATCACATTCGTGTAAACGAATCGACCGAGCGAATCGTGGCGCGGGCTCGCGCCGACCACGGCGATCGACCGCGGCATCATCGCCGGTCGCAGATAGTGAACGCTGTCTATGCTCATGAAGCGAGGATCTCCGTCAGAGCCGTCGGCAGGACGGCTCCGGAGGGCTCCAGCAACGCGTTGCGGCGCCGCAACATAAGTTGCACGTTAGCAGATTGAAGCCGCGTCGCAAGGGTGTAAAGGCTCGAAATGACGTTGACAAGCATCAACGCGGTACCGATCGCGGCCCGTACCCTCACCCCAGAGGGTTGGGGAACAAAATGCCACTGTCGGCCCATGAGCTGGAGACATTGCGTGCGCGCCTGCGCGCGCTGCGCAACCAGGTCGGCGGCGCAGTCTCGGACCGCCTGCACCGCCACGGGCTCGACCAGCACGACGACGCCGCGCTGCCCAATCGCCGTGCCGACACCGACGACGACGCGGCCGCCGAGGCCGAGACCTCGATGGACATCGCGTACGTCGCCCGCGACGCCGAGGAATTGGCACTGCTCGATGCGGCGCTCGAGCGCGTCGCCACTGGCGAGTACGGCTGCTGCGTGGATTGCGGTGACGACATCGCGCGCGAACGCCTGACCGCGAATCCGGCGGCGGCCCGTTGCACCGAATGCCAGGAGCGCAACGAACGCGCGGCGTTGGTGGCCCGGCGTACGCGTGCCTGAGCCCTGCACGGACCCACCGATCGCCGAGGAACCGTAATGGAAGCCCTGAAGCTGCTGTTCACCACCGACATCGGCCTGATGTCACTGTTCACGATCGTCTTCATCGTCGGCATGGGTGTCTGGTTCCGCCGCTTCTTCAACAAGCAGATCGAGGCCGAGGAAGCGCGCAGCCGGCGCTAGGGCGACGCACCGCGAAGTGTTCTGGCGCCGTCCAAAACACGCGATAAGCCCGCGATCCTGACGGCAAATCCCGGCATGAGCGCATTGCTACCGCAGTGCGGGCTCACTAGACTCGCGCGGTGCGTTTCACTCAGGAAGGGGTAAACATGCGAGCAGTCATCGTGACGCTCATGCTGGCGGCAGCGAGCGCGAGTGCGCAGGCCCAGGATGGCAAGGGCTATGTCGGCTTCGGCGCGGGTATCGGCAACTATCCGGACCTGTGCTCTTCGACTCCGCCGGGTCTCGACTGTGACGACGCACCGTTTGCCTGGAAGTTTTTCGCCGGCTACATGTTCCTGCCCTACATCGGTATCGAAGGCGGCTTCAACGACTTCGGTGCCGCCAACACGCAGGGTGTGCTGTTGAACCCCCCCGCCGGCACCATGCCCCTGCCGAGCAACGCCGACGTCTACTCACAGATCTGGTCGCTTTCGCTGGTGGGCCGCATTCCGATCGGCCCGGCCGCGATCATGGGGCGGGTCGGCTACGGATCGATGATGTCCAAGATCAGCGGCCTGGCGCAGGTGCAGGACCTGCAGACCGGCGCGATCACGAACTACGACGCCTCGACCCGCGGAACCAGCGGCCAGATGATCTACGGCGCCGGCGTCTCGTGGGACTTCCTGCCGTCATGGACCGCACGCCTTGACTGGGATCGCTCCAAGGGCGACGACGGCACCAATCCGGACTACGACGTCGACATGTACACGCTCGGGATTGCGTTCCGCTTCTGAACGGCTCTGCCCAGCCCGCCTAGCCCCGCCTTGTGCGGGGCTATGCATTTCTGCGGTCACATGGCGGCCAGGTACGGGTCCTACAATCTGCGCATGAAGGTCAACGGCACTCCGATGCGCTCGATCTGGCCGATCGGCGACAGCGCTGTCGGTGTGGTCGACCAGAGTCTCCTTCCGCACCGGTTCGAGACGCGCGAACTGGCCTCCGCGGCTGCGGTGGAGCACGCGATCCGCACGATGGTGGTGCGTGGCGCGCCGCTGATCGGCGTGACAGGCGCCTACGGGCTGGCTCTGGCGCTGCGCTCCGATGCTTCGGACACCGCACTGGCTGCCGCGCACGCGCAGCTGCTGGCGGCCCGTCCCACCGCAGTGAACCTCCGCTGGGCCCTCGATCGGCTGCGCGCACTGAGCGCGGCCCTACCGGCGGCGCAGCGCGCGGCGGCGGCCTGGGACGAAGCCGGACGCATTGCCGAGGAGGATGTTCGGCTGAACCGTCTGATCGGCGCGCACGGTGCCGCACTGATGCGCACTTTGCACTCCCGTATTCGTCGCCCGATCAACGTGCTCACTCATTGCAATACCGGCTGGCTCGCCGCGGTCGATCACGGCACGGCGCTCTCGGCGATCTATGCGGCACACGACGACGGAATTCCGCTGCACGTGTGGGTCGACGAAACGAGGCCGCGCAACCAGGGGCTGCTCACCGCGTGGGAACTGGCTGCGCACGGCGTGGCGCACACGCTGATCGTCGACAACGCCGGCGGCCACCTGATGCAGCACGGTCAGGTCGACATGGTCATCGTCGGTGCCGACCGCGTTTCGGCGCAAGGCGATGTGGCCAACAAGATCGGCACCTACCTCAAGGCCCTGGCGGCGCATGACAACAACGTGCCGTTCTACGCCGCCGTGCCCTCACCGACGATCGACTGGGCGATCACGGACGGCCTGACGATCCCGATCGAGGAACGCGCAGCAAGCGAGGTCCTGATGGTGAACGGACTCGATGCCACCGGCGCGCCCGCCAGTGTGCGGTTGATGGCCGGCTCGACCGCGGTCGCCAATCCCGCATTCGACGTCACGCCCGCGCGGCTGGTGACGGGCATCATCACCGAGCGCGGGGTCGCCGAGCCGGCCCGGCTCATCGAACTCTTTCCCGAACACCGGCGCGCCGCATGACAGCACCGTCCGAAGACGGCCCGGCACTCCGGAATGCGGTCATCGAGGCCGCCCGCGCGATGAACGCGGCGGGCATCAACGTCAACAAGTCGGGCAACGTCTCGTCGCGCTGCACCCGCGGTGCACAGCACGGGTTCGTCGTCACGCCCACCGGAGTGCCCTACACGGATCTGGCGCCTGAGGACATCGTGTTCGTGTCGACTGCGGGAGACGCCGCCGGCACCCGGGCTCCGTCTTCCGAATGGCGCTTCCACCGAGACATTTATGCGTCCCGGCCGGAGTTCGACGCGATCGTTCATACCCACTCGCCGCATGCCACCGCACTGGCCTGTCACGGCCGGGGACTGCCGCCCTTCCACTACATGGTGGCGATGGCCGGCGGCAGCGACATTCGCTGTGCCCCGTATGCCACCTTCGGCACCCAGGAACTCTCGGACCACGCGCTGCATGCGCTGGCCGGACGACGCGCCTGCCTTCTGGCGCATCACGGCGTGATTGCCTGCGGTGCATCGCTCGATCAGGCACTGGCGCTGGCGATCGAGATCGAGCACCTCGCCGGCATCTACCTCGCGGCCTGCGCGCTTGGCGAGCCGCCCCGCCTCGATGCCGGGGAGATGCAGCGCGTGCTCGAGCGCTTCAGGACCTACGGGCCCCGGGCGGCGGGCGGCCGGGGACACTGACAGCGCGACTCGCCTGCCGCTCGGGCGATCGGATCAGGGTGGCAGCCCGACGGCAGTCCCGAAAATGCGCCGGAATACCGCATTGATGGCATCCTTGAGCCATGACACCCCCGAGTCCGCTCGAAGCAGGGACTGCCGAACAGGCCAGCAGCTTCCGCGGCGCCGTCCGCGCGACGCTGTGGCCGACTCGTTCGCTCGTCACTGCCGAGCGCTGGTTCGATGAACTGTATATCTGGACCGAAGGCGGCTCCGCCAGCACGACGCAACGGGCGAAGATCCAGATCGAAGCCATCAAGGATGCCTTCCTGTGGCTGGACTATGACCTCGTCGAGCGTATCGGCGTGACGATCTCTTTCGGGACCATCGAACGCGCGCTCGATCCGCTGACGGCGCTGTTCGAGAACAACGTGCTGCTGGCGCACCGCATGTTCGTGCTGATGCGCGGCGCTCCGCAGCGGCTGCGCTCGCGCTACCGCCTGCGCGGCTTTGCCGACATGCTGCGCGGGCTGAAGATCGCCGTGGGCTACCGACTGACGGCGCCGCGTGTCAGCATGGAGATCAGCGGCGTTGATCTGGTCCAGCCGATCTTTGCCAAGGTGCTGGCGCCGGCCACCACCCGCGCCGAAACATGGAGCGACCTGGCGCTCGAGGTGCGCGCACTGGGACTGGACACCAAGTCCACCATCGTCGGGGCGCTCGAGTCCCGCGCACAGCGCGACTGCGCCGTGCGCGCCGGCTTTGAGCTTGGACAGGGCCGCGCCGTGCGCCTGCCATACCCTCCTCCCGCACTACCGACGAAAAGCTGACACCTGCGCTTGGCTGTGAAGACCGAATTGACAGAGAATCCAGCGATGTTCGCGCCCCAGGAACGCGAACACACCATGGCCACCCCCGAACCTCGTCGCGAACTCGGTACGCATCACCTCGAAGTCGACCCCACTGTCGATCCGCTGAGCCGTTTTGGCTCGCGGGTGCGTGCGCTGGTGTGGCCTACGCGCACGCTTGTGGGATCGGAGCGTTGGTTCGACGAGCTCTATGTGTGGACCGCCGACTTCGAGCCTGATCGCTCGCTGCGCGCGCAGATCCAGCTCGCGGCCCTCGAACATGCGTTCTCGATGCTCGAAAATGAGCGTGTCGAGCGCGTCGCCGTGACGATCTCGTTCGGCTCGGTCGAGCGCTCGCTCGAAGCACTCGTGCGGACCCTCGACAGCCACCGCCTTACCACCCATCGATTGTCCGTGCTGTTGCGCGGCGCGATGGAACGGCTGCGCTGGCCGTACCGCGTGCGCGAGTTCATCGATCTGCTGCGCAGCTACCAGGTCCCGGTCGGCTACCGCTTCGCCGAACCGCGCGCCAGCATGGAAATGAGCGCGATCGACTTCGTTGCCCCGGATTTCGCGAAGATGCTGGCACCGATCTCGGTGCGCGAGGAAACCTGGTTCGAGATGTCACGCGAAGTCAACGCCCTCGGCCTGACGCGCGAAACCTTCGTGCTCGCCGGCATCGAGCGGGAAGAGCAGCTGAAGCTCGCCAAGCAGACGGGGTTCGTGCTGGGCCAGGGACGGGCGCTGAAGAAGCCGTACTTTCCGCCGCGGGTGATGCGGCCGCGGTAGTGCCGCCGTCCGGGGCCATCCGGCCGCCGTTCAGAGGCGCCCGGGGCCGAAATGCCCGTTGCGGCGGGCCCTTCTCTCGGCTTTGCCATACCGTGTTATGGGTACGATGGGCTTTGCAGCTATCGACCCCGCCACGCGGGCATCCAACGGACTGTAAGGGATTACTCATCATGATGAAGGCCATTCGTCTCTGTCTCGCCGGGGCGCTGCTGGCGGTCGGGATTCCGCTGACCGCGCAGGCCCAGGTCAACGTCAACGTGCAGGTACAGGTGAACGGAACATGCAGTGTCAGCGCACCGGTCAACGCCAATTTCGGCGCGCAGGCTCCGACGGCCGTGACGAACCTGATTACGACGGGCAGCGTGACGCTGACCTGCAACCGGGGCGCGCTGCCGGTAGTCGCCGTGAACAACGGCATTAACTTCAGCGGCACTCGCCGCATGGCAGCCGGTGGCAACTTCGTGGGCTACGCGGTCAAGCGGCCGGCGCTTTCCGGCGCCGATTACACGTCGTGTCCGGTATTCGGCGCTGGCGCGGACTGGGGTTCGACCGCAGGCATCGATACCCTGGATGCCTCCGCGACGTTTTCGGGATCGGGTGGTCCGCGTACCGTGAACCTCTGCGTCCAGACCACGGTCGACCAGGACACTCCGGTCGCGAGCTACTCCGACACGGTCCAGGTGTCGGTCACGTTCTAGGCTCCCGATGAGCGCGCGGGGCGCTCTTAGGGGCCTGGTCTTCTCGAGCATGCTCGCAGCGACCGCCTCGGCGGTCGCTGCGAGTTTTGGACTCTCGCCCACTGGTCTCACGATCTCCGGGCGGGAAACCTCCGGGTCGGTCGTTGTCACCAATACCGGCGCGGAAGAGGTCGTTATCCAGGCGCGCCCCTATGCCTGGAGCCAGAGCGGGCAGGAAAGCCGGGCCGAAACGCGCGACCTGCTGCTCAATCCGCCGATCTTCAAGCTGGCCGCGGGCGAGCAGCAGCTGGTGCGCATTGCGCCGCGCACCGCGCCCCTGCCCGACACCGAGCGTGCCTATCGCGTCGTGTTCAGCGAAGTGCCGTCGCAGTCATCTGCCGGCAAGTCCGGTTTCCGGATCACGCTGGCGATGGACATCCCCGTCTACATCGAACCGGTAAAGGCAGCCCAGCCGGCCGTCAGTTGGCGCCGTGAGGGCGCGCATCTGGCGGCGCAGAACTCGGGCGGGAAACACTTCCGCTTGCGCGAGGTGCAGGTATTCGACGGGACGACTGTCGTCCATACGGTTCCGCGCCTCGTGGTCCTGCCCAGGTCATGGTTGCAGATCGAACTCCCGGACGCCGCCAGGAACGCGCGCGCGCTCCGAGTGGTCGGCCAGGACGATGCGGACCAGCCGGTCTCTATCGACGTGCCGGCTGCGCAGTAGCGCGGCCGCCGCGACGTTTGCCGCCGCAGCCTTGGTCGGCTGCGTGCCGTCCCACGCGGCGGACGACGTCATCGCCCAGCTTTTTGCAGGGGCCACCGCGCGGCAGGTCGTCGTGCTCGACGCGATCGTCAACGGTCGCCCCATGGGGACGGTGTTTGCCCTTTCGGAGCGCGGCGAGGTCGTCGCGCTCGATGCCGCAACAGTCCGCGCCTGGCGGGTCACGCCCGCCGGCGACACCACGCTGGAGGTTGACGGCCGCACGTTCGTCGCGGTCTCCGAGCTTGCTGGCGCCAAGGTCAACGTCGACCAGCGGGCGCAGCGCCTGCTCCTCGAGCTGCCGCCCCAGCTGTTCGCGGCGTCCGAGCTGCAGTTTCCGGCCGCGTCGCGGCCGGCGCTGTCGCCCGTGATGCCGGCGGGAGTGTTCAACTACACGCTGTTCGGCTACACCTCGAAGGCCTCGAGCTACGGCTCCGGCTTCTTCGAGGCCGGCCTTTCCGGCGCACCGGGGTCGCTGATCGCCACCGCCTCGGCCAACACCGCAGCGCCAGCCGGCGAGACGACGCACCAGTTCGTGCGCTTCGACACAACCTATCGGCGTGACGACCCGCAGGGCCTGCGCACGCTGCTGGTCGGCGATTCCTTCACGCAGCCGGGCGGCTGGGGACGCAGCATCCGCTTCGGCGGAGTCCAGTACGGCACGAACTTCTCGCTGCAGCCCGACCTCATCACCTATCCGCTGCAGGGCTTCTCGGGCACGGCCGTGGTGCCGTCGACCGTCGATGTCTTTGTCAACGGCAGCCGCATCGCGGCGCAGCCGGTCGAATCCGGTCCCTTCACGCTCAACAACGTGCCGCTGGTGAGCGGGGCCGGCGATGTGCAACTCGTCGTGCGCGATGCATTTGGCCAGCAGCAGGTCATCACGCAACCTTTCTATGCGAACCGACGGCTGCTGCGCGAAGGACTGGAGGAATTCCAGTTCAGCGCGGGCGCGATACGCGAGAACTATGGCCTCGACAGCTTCGACTACGGCGAGGCGATGGCCTGGGGCTACTGGCGCGGCGGACTCAGCGATGGCTTCACTTTGGAGGTGCGCGGCGAAGGCGATCCCAACGTGCGCGCCGGCGGCGTCACCGGTGATGTTGCCCTCGGTCTCTTCGGAACCGCGACGCTGGGCGCGGCCCTCAGCGAAGGGACGGCGGGATCCGGCTGGCTTGGCCTGGCGGGCTACGAGTACATCGGGCGCCGCTTCAACTTCGCGGCGCGGTCTTACTGGGCCAGCCAGGACTTCCGCAGCATCGGCGACCAGAACCTGCCGGTGGTGCAGCGTCAAACCTTCGTCGCAGCGGGCACCAACTTCGGCACCGCGGGTTCGGTCGGGCTGGCGTGGGCCTCCCAGCGCTATCGAGCGCTGCCGTCGATCGACACGGTTGCACTCACCTACACGGCCACCGTTGTGCCAAACGTCTTCGTCACGATGTCGGTTTCCCGTTCGTATAGCGTCATCGACCAGACCTCGGCGTTCGCGACAGTCAACTTCGCGCTGGGCGGACGCACCAGTGCCGGGCTCGAGGCCTCGAGCACGCGCGGCGGGGGGAACACGTCGTCGTATGCCGGCTGGTCCGTGCAGCAGACGCTGCCAACCGATCAGGGCTTCGGCTATCGCCTGCGCGCCACGACACAGGAGCAGGTCGACGCGGGGCTGGCCTACACGTGGTCTTACGGCACGTACGCGCTGGAAGCCTCTTCTTACAAGGGCGACAACGCGGCGCGCGCGACAGCGACCGGGGGCCTGGGTTTCATCAACGGCTACACGTTCGCCAGCCGGCCCGTCACCGAGAGCTTTGGATTGGTGCAGGTCGGAGACATCGAGGGGGTCCGCGTGTTCCATGAAGGCAATCCGATCGGCCGGACGGACAGCGACGGCAAGATTGTCATCAACCGCATGACACCGTACGTCGCCAATCGCGTCACCATCGAGGAGCGCGACCTGCCGATGGAGGTGTCGATCCGCAGCCGCGAACAGCGCGCCGCACCGCAGTTCCGGTCGGGCATCCTGATCGACTACGAAGCCCGCCGCCATATCAGCGTCAGCGTCGAGATCCTGGGCCCGGACGGCAGGCATCTTCCAGCCGGCACCGAAGTCGCCCTCGCCGACAGTGCGCTTCGCTTCATCGTTGGCGACAATGGCGAGATGTTCGTTCCCGACATGCCGTCTTTCGCGCGCTTTGTCGCCCGCTTGCGCGATCGCGATTGCGGCTTCGAGGTCCGGCTCGCCGCGGCGCCGACGGAGGCGTTCTCGATCCTCGGACCTTTCCAGTGCCGATGATCAGGACAGCGCACATGATCCGCTGGCTGCTGGCGGCTGCGCTGACGGGGCTCGCTGCGCCGTCGTACGCCGCCTACTCGTGCCAGGTGTCCAGCAGCGGGGCGATCAACTTCCTGACCTACGATCCGTTCGGCCCGGCGCCGACCGCCAGCGCGACCGTGACACTCACCTGCACTCACCTCGGCGGCGGCAACGAATTCATCAACTGGGCGATGACTCTGTCCAATGGATCATCGGGCTCGTGTGCGAACCGCCAGATGCAGCGCCAGAGCTCGCCGCCCGCGACACTCGACTACAACGTGTACCAGGGGGCGACATCGACGGTCTGGGGCAACGGCTCCTGCGCGAGCTTCCCCAGCGGTCAGCTCCAGATCAACAACGGCAATCCGGTGAGGTCGACAACGCAGACAATGCGGGGTGTGCTGCCCGCGGGGCAGACCGCCCCTGTGGGGAGCTATCTCGACACCCTGGTGCTGACCGTCTCCTTCTGATCGCCATCCGTGAGTCACCACGGAGTGGGTGTCTCGCGCAGGCGCCGCAGGCGCGGTGGCGCTGCCTCGACTGCCCGCCGCTCGGCCACTTCGAGTCTTGCCGACAACGCCGCGGTCACCGTTGCGGCCGGGAATTCGTGCAAAGCCACGCGCGCGACGGCATCGTCGTTCAATTCGCCGAGCAAGTCCTGCAATTCCGCCAGCGCATCGATATAGCGCTCGGTCGCTTCGCGCGACAGCGCCACCGACAGCACGTCGAGCGCATAGCGCAGTCGCTTGGCGAGGATGCGCACGCGATGTCTTTCGTCCGTCGACAGCGACACAAACTCCTTTGCCTCATCGAACAGCCGCTTGCGGGCCCTGGATAGAACGCGCGGCGCCAGCTGTCGCAGCGTGCGGCCCTTGATCGGCCTCGACATCGTCCACGCCTGCAGGCGCAGCGCGAGCCGCGCAAAGCGTGCCGTTGCTAGGGCGGCGAGCACGCGGTCGCGCGCGGCCGCACGCTGTGCAGCGGCCTGACCGAGCAGTGGCTTCGCATCGCGACGCAGCTTCAGCGGCGCGTCGGCGAGCAGCCGCGGCAGGGTCTGCGTCACCAGCACGTCGGCGTCGCGCGCGGTCCCTAGCAGTCGTGCGGCCCAGCGCAACTCCAGCGCCAGCGCCTCCGGAAAGTCGTCGTGCTTGCTATCCAGCAGGCGCACGGCCGAACGCATGCGGCGCAGCGCAACGCGGGCCTGGTGCACGTACTCCGGAGCGTGCACATCACGCAGGGCTGCGGTGTTGGCAAGCAGTACGTCAAGTCCGTGGGCGACGATCGCGCGCAGGGCCGCACCGGAGGTCATGTTGCCCTCCAGTGCTGCGACGAAGCCGCGCGCAGCGGCCTTGGTCGGTGGCACGGGCTTTCCGCTGACGAGGCGATAGCCCCGTTCCGCCTTGCCGCTCAGCATCGGCACCAGCGCCAGGCCGGTCCTTCCACGCCCAGACAGGCGCAATGCCGCTGCCGTCAGATCATCAGGTCGCCCGTCCTTGAGTTCCAGTTCGATCTCCGCCACCGGCACCGATACACGACGCCCGCGGCGCTCCGCCTCGATGTGCCCACGGTCCGTCGCCACTTCGATGTGGCTCCCCCGAAACTCGATCTCCCACAGGGTGCGTCGCACCCGCACGCGGAACAGTGGCTGCAGCTTTGCCAGCGCGCGGTGCCGGGCAAGCAGCGCAGGCAGGGGCGTCTCAGCGAGTTGGGTGATGTCGATGCGGGGCGAGCCGCGAAGCAGCCGCGCCGGCGATTCCCATTCCGGGCGAGCACTCAGTCCACCGCGCGCACTTTCCGTCGCCTTCAGCGTCTGCACCCAGTGCCGCCCGGCGCGGCGCAGTCGCAGCGCCATGCCATGTTTCTGCAGCAGCCGGTCGGGCGTGTCGAAATACGTGGCGTCCAGTTGCACACGCCGCGGCTTCACCTCGCGCAGCAGAGGTGCAGCCGCCAGCGTGTCTTCGGCGCCGTCAGGAAGGAAGAGCTTGAGTTCGATCTCGCGCGGCATTTGGCCCTGCCCGCCCTCGGCTGGCGCCGGACTACTTGCGCGCGCGCTCGACCGCACCGTCGATCCGCGCCGCGCCGTCGCCCTTGCGTTCCCACATCAGGCAATACGTGTCGGCCTGCGGTGCCGTGAAACTGGCATCGGCCGACCGGCTTGCACTCGCCTTGACCGGGTAGAACACCTCGTTGCCGCGGTGATAGTGGATGTTGAAGTCCACGTCCGCGGACGCCGTATAGCGATAGAGGACGCGTTCCCCGGACTCCAGTTTCACGCAGTGTTCCTCGAACCCGCGCGCAGGCACATCGAGACGAAAGGGGCCGAGCGCAGACGTCCCCGCGACCGCAACCGCGGGCGCTAGCGCGAGCAGCAACGCGCGACATCGTTTCATGAAGCGATCATCGCACGCGACCGCGGGCGCCCCAGGCCAGCACTGCAGCCACGGCGGCACAGACGCCGGCCGCAACAAAGAAGCACACCGCATAGCTGCCGGTGGCGCGCTGCAGCCAGCCGAACAGGAACGGCAGCACCACCACGCCGACGTAGGTGAAGAACAGGCACCCGCCCGTCGCGCGTCCGGCCTCGCCATGCGGGGCAAGCCGCGCGATCTCGGACAGATAAACGCCATTCCAGCCGATCGCGGTGGCGCCGAGCGCGGCCGATACCGCGAGTATCGCCAGCATCGGCCATGACGCAGTGAAAAGCCCCGCGACCACCGAGGTGCCCGCCATCAGGAAGCCGATCGCCGCAAGGGTGGTTCGCGGCGCTCCGGTGCGGTCGGACACCGAGCCCCAGCTGACGCGTGCCACCACGCCGGCGACGTTGGCCGCCGTCAACGCGGTGCCGGCCGCCACCAGCCCGAGGCCGATCTCCGTGTGCAGGTACGCGACGATGAAGCCCGACACGGACATCTGCATGCCTGCGTACACGAAGGACACCAGCGCCATCGTTCGCAACCCGGGTGAGCGTGCCACCAATGCAAGGCTGTTCACCAGTGTCGCCGGGGAGAGCCGAGCGGTGCGGTCGCGGTCATCGTCCAGCGGCGCGCGCAGTGGTTGTGCGAGCAGTGCAACGGCGACGCATCCCAAGGCGACCAGGGCCACGGCCACCTCCCAGCCAAAGGCCACAGTCAGCGGCGGCACGATCAGCCCCGCCAACGCCGCGCCGGCCGGCACGCCCGTCTGCTTAATCGAGAACATCAGCGCCATGCGTTCGCGCGGCGTGGTCTTCGCCAGCACATGACTGGAGGCCGGCGTGATGGGCCCGTAACCCACCCCGACGACGACCGCGGCCACCGCGATCGACAGCAGCCCCATCACTCCCGCGTTGACACCCAGCAGCAGTGTCAGCGCGAGCCCGACGGCGCACACGATGAGGCAGGCCTGCGACAGCCGCACCGCGCCGAACCGCAGCACGACACCGCCACCGGCGAGCGCAGCCGTCGACGCGCCGACGTACAGCAGCGAGAGGTAGGTGCCGACCATCGAGGCCGGTACGTCTAAGCGTGTCGCGATCACTGGCGCGATCGAAGGCACGGTCAGCGCCGCACAGGCCGCGGCCACCTGGATGGCCGTGGTCGCAACCAGCGCGCGCGTGGCCAGAGTGCTCAAGTGCGATTCCCGCTGCTGCACCCCGGTTCGGAGGCGCCCGGCCGGTCAGTCACGTTCGGCCAGAGTCTTGAGGTTCCCGAGCCCCGCTTCGAAATCCGGGCCGACCAGTCGGTCCATCACCAGGCCGAAGTACCGGTTGACCGGGTTGCTTCCCATGTCACCTTCATTGGTCCACGTCACCCGGGTGCCGGAACCCTCCGCCATCAGGCGCAGTTCGCCGCGCGAGCTCATGCCGAGGTCGGGAAACGACAACATGTAATCCACGTGTTTGTGCGGCACGGCAGCGGTGAACTCCATGGCGCCGTTGCCTTCGGTCTTGCTCTGCCATTCCCACTTGGCACCCGTCCCGCTCTCCGCCCCGGAATACTGCATCTGCATCGCCGGGTCCCGGCGGTTCCACACCGCCCACTGCTTCCACTGGCGCGGGTCGGCGATCAGCGGATAGACCTTCGATGCTGGCGCGTTGATCAGCACCGAGCGCTGCACCTTGAAGCCGGAGGGAAGCACCAGTCCGATCCCCAGCAGCAGGACGATGACCGCCGCCACGGTGAGCACGGCGCGCTTGAGCCATTTCATCACAGCCTCCCTCGACCTAAGATGGCTGCTGGAGCGTAGTCGCGTCCACGGAGATTGTGCACATGTTGAGTCGGATTCTGCTGAGTCTGGTCGCCGCACTCGCGCTCGTCGCCTGCAGCACTCCAGGGTCGGTCAAACCGGGACAGGACGAGGCTGCGGTCAGTGCCGCGGCGGGCCGGCCGACCGGCATCGTCAAGCTACCGGACGGGCGCAACCGCTGGCAGTACTCCGGCCAGCCCTTCAACCAGTGGGTGTGGAACATCGACTTCGACGCGCAGGGGCGGGTGCGCAGCGTCGAGCAGATGATGACCGACGAGGCGTTCTTAAAAATAAAGAGCGGCCGCGACACACGTGCCGACGTGCTGCGCGACTTCGGGCCGCCGGCCGAGACGTTTTCGTATCCGTTGATGAATGAAACGGCCTGGATGTACCGCTACTTCGTACATGGCGGCTTCTACGCTGCGATGTTCGTCTATTTCGATCCGGCCGGTGTCGTGAAACGCACTGAAACCGGCATGGACCCCTGGCGCATCCGCGACGGCGGGGACCGGCATTAGATCAAAGGCAAGCGAAAACACTGCCGCGGGTTTGACCGAATTCCAGTCGCTGTCACGGACATCCAGAATGAGTGTTCGTCAGCCTGCTTTCGCCATGGATCCCGTCGCACCCGCCTCCGCGCCGCTGTCACTGCAGGACAAGCTGGACCTCATCACGCACGATCGCAAGATCCTCGACGTCTTGCGCGAGCTGATGCGCCACGGCCTGCATGACGGCGATGCTGTCCAGCATCGCAAGGATGGCTCGCGCGGCCGTCTGGTGGTGCTACGGAACGCAGACGAGCCGACGCCAGTGGTAATACTGGACGACGGCACGCAGGTGATGTTCCGCGCGACCGACTGGCACCGGTCGGCCGAGTAGCCGCCAAGGGACGTACGCCATGCCGCGGCGCGTGGCACAATCCGCGGCATCATGGCTTATGTGCCGGAGTACATACCGAAGATCCTGATCGTCGACTCCCAGGGCCAGCCGGTCCGCTGGGCGTTGATGCAGCGAGCGGCGCGTTACTACGCGTCGGGCAAAGTCGTCACTGAACTGGGCGACAACCTCTTCGGGATGGCCGGCGGCTTGCAGGAAGCCACGGGCCTGCGCTCCGAGCTGATCACCAGCTCGATTCTGATGATCCGGGGCCGCCATCGGATCCCCTTCGGTCATGCCCACGTCGGTCTAACAAAGCACCGCCTGTTTGCACGCGACCGCCACATCTGTGCCTATTGCGGCGGACACTTTCCCGAGCTCGAACTCACCGTCGAGCACATCCTGCCGGTCTCGCGCGGCGGAAGGCACGAGTGGACGAACGTCGTGACCGCGTGCCGTTCGTGCAACACCCGCAAGGGCAACCGACGGCCCGAGGAAGCCCGCATGCCGCTGCTCTACGTGCCGTATGCGGTATGCCGCAACGAAGGCTTCATCCTCAGCAATCGACGCATCCTCGCCGACCAGATGGCCTTCCTGCAGACCGCGCTGCCACGGCATTCACGCTGGGCGCACGACTGAGCGGCCGAGCCCGCCCTCCTTCCTGCAGCGACGCACTGTCGAATTCTCCGCAATCCGCGCACGGATTGCTCCGTGGTTGCGGCCGCGCCTGCGGCCTACTGTCCATGTCATTCGATGCACGTCGCATCGACGCCCTGCGAATGCAGTGCGGACACCGAGCGGAGACGGCAATGAATCACGCGTCGCACACGCCATCGAACGAAGGCAGATCCAATCGTGCTTTCGTCGGCGCCCTGTTTGGCGCGGCGATGACCGTCATCGCGCTCACCGGCGCGGTGGCAATCACGGAAGGCCCGCGTCAGCTGTCCTCGATCGCCGAGTCGCTGGTCGCAACTGAAGTGTTCGAGATCATGCCGCCGTCCTGGAGTGAAGCCCCGCAGGCCCAGGAACAGGCGCGGGCACCCGCAGCCGGTGTCTATGAGGATCCCGGACTGCAGGTCACGTACGACGTGTTTGCGTAGGGCTGCTGCGGCGGGCGCCGGGTCCGGCACGGTTCGCTCAGTTCTTCAAGATACGAGCAAAAAGGGCCGGCGCCGCCTGCAGCGGCTCGGTCCTGAGATAACGATCGTGTGCAAAAGCCACCTGCACGGACGCAGCGCGCAGCAGGCACCCGGCGTCGGGTTCATCGTCATGTACCGCCCACACGAGCGCGCCTGAGACTCCGTCCAGCTCCGGCGTGTGGATCTGCTGGCCGTCGATTCGCTCGGCGGTGCGCGCGTACGCGAGACGCTCGGCATCAATGGCACTCGTGAACAGCACGACCGGCTTCATGTAGACAGACCCGTCGACCCGGCGCGCCTGCGACACCGGGTAACCGGCCACCACATAGGTGCGCGGTGAAGCCGTGTCCGCGTCGTCGAAGTGGAGGTGCGAGCGCGTCACCGGCATCCAGTTGCCGCGCAGCCGGCGTGCGAGCGTCGCATCGCCAATGGCAAGGAGCGCAAGGTCCCGTTCCGGGTGCAGGATGACACGCAGGCGTGCCGAGCGCAGGCATGCCCACGCACCTTCGCGCGGCAACGGCACGGCGAGGTCTCCCGCGGCGACGTACTCGAAGATGTGCGCTGCGGTCAGCAATGCCAGTGTCTGGCCGTCAGCAACCAGGGTCGCGGTGGCGAGCGGTTCTGCGCGGCCATGAACCAGGCGGACGAGCGGCAGCGCCCGTGTCAGCAGCGCCGCACGCACCGCCTCGGCGCGCTCGACCGTGATCGACGCGCCGACGCGGATCGGAATCGTCTCGACTGGTTGCCAGGTCATCACGAACTCCGTGATCTGCAATCAGCATGCCAGCCGGCTTTCGGCGTGTCGATCCTCCGAACCGATGGGGCCCCGGCTAGTGCACCAGGCGGAGATGCCGGCGCTGGCGCTCCGGTGTCACCGAACTCGACGACAGCGCCGCGCGGCGCACCGCGGGTGCAGCAAAGGGCAGCCGGCCACGAGCGCCGCTGTCACGGTAGTCCTCCGTCAGCGCGCTGCGGGCGACTGCCGGCTCGATTCCCTGCAGCAGGAGCCAGGCATGGACCTCGCCGTACAGTTCCTCGGCCGCAATCGAATGCGTTCGCCGCGTCCGTCCGTGGAGCCAGTCGGAGAAAGCCATGAATCGATCGAACGGGGCATCGCCGAGTAGCAGCGGCAGTACGCGATGGAATCGGCCGGCGTTGGCGACGCGGTCCCAGTAGCGGGCAAAGCGCCCGATCCGCTGCATCGTTTCCGCGTCGATCGCTGCGGTCGCGATGACTTCGTAGGGCGCCGGTGCCGCGTAGCGCATCGCGTAGCGTTCCGTGTGGCGGACAATCGGCGTACCACGCAGGCGCTTCAGGACGCCGAGTTGGATCTCGTGCGGCGCGAGCGCGACGAGCCGGTCGAAGCCGGCCGCGAGCGAGGCCAGGTCTTCGCCCGGCAGACCGGCGATCAGATCGACGTGCAAGTGCGCATGGGTGTTCGCCCGCAACCAGCGCAGGTTGGATTCCGCCACCGCGTTGTCCTGGCGCCGCGAGATCAGCGCCTGCACGGCAGGATTGAAGGTCTGGATGCCGATCTCCAGCTGCAGCGACCCGGCAGGAAAGCGCGCTATGAGAGCACGCAGCGCGTCGGGCAGCCGATACGGGATCATCTCGAAGTGCAGGAACGGCTGATCGTCCGGTGCCTCGCGAAGCCGACGCAGGAAATAGTCCAGGATCGCCACCGAGTTCTCGGTGCGCAGGTTGAAGGTGCGGTCGATGAACTTGAAGCGGCGCGCGCCGCGCTGCCAGAGGATGTCGATTTCGCGCAGGAATAGGTCAAGCGGAAACGGCCACGCGGTACGGTCGAGCGCCGACAGGCAGAACTCGCACTTGAACGGACAACCCCGCGACGCTTCGACGTAGACGTGCCGGTGAAGCAGGTCGGTATCGGTGTACTCGGCGTAAGGCAGCACCAGTTGCGCGAGATCGGGCTGGCCGCCGGGGTGGACCTTCATCAGTGGGGGCGGCCCATGCAGCAGCTGGCGCACCAGACGCGGAAAGGTGACGTCGCCCCAGCCGGTGACCACATGGTCGGCACCCCGGCAGATCGCCTGCTGCTCCGTCTCGTGGCTGACTTCCGGGCCGCCGAGCACCACCACGACCTGCGGCGCGGCGGCCTTTAGCAGTTCTATGACACGGGCGGTCTGCTCGACGTTCCAGATGTAGACGCCGAAACCAACGATGCGCGGCGCCAGCGCGAGCAGACGGGCGACGATGTCTGCGGGCGGCGTGCGGATGACGAACTCGCGGATGGCCGTGTCATCACGCAGATCGCCCATGTTGGCGCGCAGGCAGCGCAGCCCCAGCGAGGCGTGCGCATAGCGAGCATTGAGCGTCGTCAGCACAACGGTTGGCATAACGCAAAGAAGCATAACGTCGGGCCGACGCGCGCCCTGTGGTGGCTAGACTGCAAAAAGGATCGGCATAAGGGCAAAAGGGGAGTCTGTGCGCCTGACATTTTTCGGCGCTGCCGGAGAAGTCACGGGTTCCAGCCTCGTGGTCGAGGCGGGTGATACTCGCTTCCTGATTGACTACGGAATGTTCCAGGGCGGCCGAGAGGCGCCCCGCCGCAATCGCGAAGCCTATGCGCGCGAGCTCGGGCGGCTCGATTTCATCGTGCTGACCCATGCACACGTGGATCACTGCGGACTGCTGCCGCGCTTCGCCGGCCTGGGCCGGCGCGGACCCCAGATCTATTGCACGCGTCCGACCGCGGACCTGGTCCCGGTGATGCTGAAGGACAGTGCCCACGTGCAGACCCGGGGCGTGCGTCGCGATCGCAGTGGTCGTCGCAGGATTGCCGACGAAGCTCCCCTTTATACGGCGGAGGACGTCGACCGCCTCACCACGAGCCTGATTGGCGTGCCCTATGGCGTCGAGTTCAGTCCGCATCCGTCGGTGCGTGTGCGGCTGCAGAGCGCCGGTCACATTGTTGGCGCGGCCTTCGCCGAAATCCGCGTCACTGAGGGTCGCCACCAGCGGACGCTGGTCGTGTCCGGCGACATCGGCGAGGCGTCGCCGCTGGTGGTGCGCGATCGCGACCCGCTGCGCGACGCCGACGTGCTGGTGCTCGAATCGACCTATGGAGATCGCAACCACCGGTCGATGGACGAGACCGAGGTCGAACTCGTCGACGTGATGCGCGACGTATTGCATGGGCGGCACGGCAACGTGATCGTTCCGGCATTCGCGCTGGGCCGGACGCAGGAATTCCTCGTGCTCCTGTACCGGCTGGCCAAGGCTGGCCGGGTGCGCGTACCGCTGGTGTTCGTCGATTCACCGCTGGCGACACAGGCGAGCGAGGTCACCTTCAGGCATCTGGAGGCGCTCGACGAACTGGCGCACGAGTTTCATCTCGCGCAGCGCGCCCGAAAGCTGCCGTTCGCGCTCCGCTATACCGAGGATGTCGACGACTCGATGTTCCTGAACTCGATTCGCAATGGCGCCGTCATCATCGCGGCGAGCGGCATGTGCGAAGCCGGTCGCATCCGTCATCACCTGCGACACAACCTGCCGCGCCGCGAGTGCGGTGTTCTGTTCACCGGATTCCAGGCGGCCGGCACGCTCGGCCGGCGCATCGTCGATGGCGCCCGCGCAGTGCGAATGTTCAACGAGTCCGTGCCGGTGCGCGCCTCGGTGCACACGCTGGGCGGCCTGTCGGCGCATGCCGGACAGGACGGTCTGATGGGCTGGCTTGCCAGCGCCTCGCGCAAACCGAAGATGACCTATCTGGTCCACGGCGAACCGGAGGCGTCTCATGCGCTGTCGGCGCGCATTGCCCGCGAGCTGAGGTGGCCCACCACAGTCGCCGCGCCGGTCACACGCTATGACGCCTGAGCCCGGTCCGGCTGGCCACGCCACGGCGGAACTGTGTGTCCGCCGCGTCGGCATCGACACCTACCGCGAGAACGTCGCTTATCTGCATCGCCGGTGCCCGCTGTATTTGACTGAAGGTTTCCAGGCCCTGTCGAAGATCGAGGTACGGGACAACGGTCGCTCGATCCTGGCCACGCTGAACATCGTCGACGACGCGGCCATCGTCGCCGAGACCGAGGTCGGCCTGTCGGAGGACGCCTATCACCAGCTCGGCGCGGCAGCGGGGACCCCGGTCCAGGTGGCTCACGCGACACCGCCGGCCTCGATGAGCGCACTGCGACGGAAGATCGATGGCGAGCGCCTGGAACGCGCCGACTATCACGCGATCATGCGCGACGTCGCGCAGCACCGCTACAGCAAGCTCGAGCTGGCCGCGTTCGTAGTCTCGACCGGACATTTCGACCTCGACCGCGAGGAGGTCGTGTACCTCACCGAGGCGATGGTCGCCGCCGGCCGTCGCCTCGACTGGCACGAACGCCCGGTGGTCGACAAGCACTCGATCGGCGGCATCCCGGGCAACCGCACGTCGATGCTGATCGTGCCGATCGTCGCCGCGCACGGCATGCTGATTCCGAAGACCTCCTCGCGCGCGATCACGTCGCCGGCGGGCACCGCCGACACGATGGAGTGCCTGGCCAACGTCGAACTCACCTTCGAGCGCATGGAAGAAATTGTGCGCGAGTTGCGCGGCTGCCTCGCCTGGGGCGGCACCGCCGATCTCTCGCCGGCCGACGATGAGTTGATCGCGGTCGAACGACCGCTGTCGCTCGACTCTCCCGGGCAAATGGTGGCGTCGATCCTGTCGAAGAAGATCGCGGCGGGGTCCACGCACCTCGTGCTCGACATTCCGCTCGGACCCAGCGCCAAAGTGCGCTCGATGCCGGAGGCGCAGAAGCTGCGGAAGCTGTTCGAGTACGTCGCGGACCGGCTGCATCTGACACTCGATGTCGTCATCACCGACGGCCGCCAGCCGGTCGGGCACGGCATTGGTCCGGCGCTCGAGGCGCGCGATGTGATGCGCGTGCTGAACGGCGACCCGCGCGCGCCGTCCGACCTGCGCCAGAAGGCGCTGCGGCTGGCCGGGCGCGTCATCGAATTCGACGCCGATGTGCGCGGCGGCGAGGGTTTCCCGATTGCGCGAGACATCCTTGACTCCGGACGGGCACTGGCAAAGATGAACGCGATCATCGACGCGCAGGGCCGGCATGTCTTCGAGTACGAACCGCCAGCGCTGGCTCCGCACGTGTTCGAGCTCGAGGCGGCCGCCGATGGCTTCGTCACGGCGATCGACAACGAGCGGCTGGTGCGGCTGGCGCGCCTGACCGGAGCGCCCAGAGTGCGCGGCGCCGGCGTGGACCTCCTGCGGAAGCTCGGCGATCCCGTGCGGCGCGGTGAGCCGCTGTATCGCGTCCATGCCGGGTTTGCTTCGGACGCCGCCTTCGCGCGCGAGTGGGCCGGTCAGGGCAGCGGCTACTCGATCGGCGAGCATGCCGACCTGCGCGACTTCGCCGAGTTCTGAATGCTGCTGTATTTCGACGACGAGCAGGAGTACGCCGCGCGGCTCGCGACGGCCGCCGGCCTCACCCTGGCGCCCATCGAGCGCCACCGCTTTCCCGACGGGGAACTGAAGCTGCGACTGCCTACACCGGTGGCGCCACGCGCCGTGCTGCTGCGCTCGCTGCATAGCCCGAACGAGAAGCTGGTCGAGCTGCTGCTGGCTGCACGCGCGGCGCGCGAACTGGGCGCGCGGCACCTGACGCTGGTTGCACCCTATCTCGCCTACATGCGGCAAGACGCAGCGTTCGCGCCTGGCGAAGCCGTCAGCCAACGAATCGTCGGACGCTGGCTTGCGGAGTTGTTCGACGCGGTCATAACGATCGACCCGCACCTGCATCGCGTCGGTAGCCTCAAAGAAGCGGTGCCAGCACCGGCCGCGACGGCGCTTTCAGCCGCGCCTTTGATCGGCGGGTCTTTCCACGCCACCGGCGCGCTGATGCTCGGGCCGGACGCAGAAGCCGCGCCCTGGGTGCGCGCCGCCGCCGAGGCGGCCGACTGCGAAGTGGCGGTGTGCCGCAAGACGCGCCACGGCGACCGCGACGTCGAGGTCACGTTGCCCGAAATTGAACTTGAGGGGCGGCATGTCGTCATCATCGATGATGTCGCCAGCACCGGGCGGACGCTGGCGGCGGTCGCGCGCCAGGTTCTGGCGCGCGGTGCGCGCCGTGTTGACGTCGCCGTCACGCATGCGCTGCTGGTCGACGATGCTGACGCCGCTCTGCGTGCGGCAGGTGTCAGCGAACTCCTCAGCACCGACACCGTGCCGCATCCGAGCAACCGGATCGGCACCGCCGATCTGGTCGCTTCGGCATTACGCACGCTGCCGCGCTGATCCGCCCATAGCGCGGTGCCGACGGTCACTTCGGAGCGTCCAGCCACATGGGTGCGCCGCGAGCTTCGGCCTCGGACTTGACCCGCCCTTGCAAGTACTTTTCGGTACCGCGCCGAAACTCCAGCGTCATCATCCCGCACACCGTGGTCGGGCCACCGTTGGCAACCAGCTTGAGACCGTTGGCGGTGATCCTTCCCGCCTGGATTGGCTCGTCGACCGCGCGGCACCAGCGGCCGGCGCTATGGAAGTCGAGTTTTCCTTCGAAAGTCCCGTCCGGGTTGATTTTCGAGATCTTCACAGCGATGTCGCCGCGATTGCCGCTGTGGCCGGCAAGACCTTGCTTCATCTCCCACCCGCCCTTCAGCGTGATCGGCGCCTGCGACGGCTCGAGCAGCAGTTTGCCTTGCGCATAGGCCGAAGTGGCGACGAACAGAGAGCCCAGGAGAAATGCAACCGTTCGAATGAGCATGGCTACCTCCTGCCGTAGATTGCAGTGACAACTCCCCCGCCCGTTAAATCAACTCTGGTTCTCGAGGACCGCCGCACATTGATCGCCGTCAATGGCACGCGCGTCGGAGGCGCGACGCAGCTGCGACGGGGACAGGGACGATCGGGCACCGGTCGGGTCGGGGCGCGATTAACAGGGAGAGCGATGCCCGGGTTGGAACCTCAGGTCGCGGTCCCGGGCCAGCACCTGATCGGCCACCCACGCGGTTCCACAGCCTCGGGCTGGCTGCAACGCAGCCTAAGCGACGCACAAAGAAAATCGCCCGGGCCAGTGCTGGCGCCGGGCGATTGTCCGGTCGGATGCGGGCCCAAGGCCCGCGCGCGACTACTTCAGGTGCTTGCTGACGTACTTGGTCAGTTCGAACATCGACGCTTGCGTCTTGCCGAACAGCGCCTTCAGCTTGTCGTCCGCGTTGATCATGCGGCGGTTGACGGCATCCTGCAGCTTGTTCTTCTTGATGTACGCCCAGATCTTGCTGGTCACTTCAGTGCGCGGCATCGGCACCGAGCCGACGATCGCGGCCAGCGGGCCACTCGGCATCAGCGGGCGCATGAACGCGGCATTCGGCTTGCGCTTGACCTTGGCCTTGGCGGCCTTCTTCACGGTCTTCTTGGCTGCCGCCTTCTTGACGGCCTTCTTCACGGTCTTCTTCGCCGCGGCCTTCTTGACGGCCTTCTTGGCGGTCTTCTTTGCTGCCTTCTTCGTTGCCATGAGATCTCCTCAGTAAGAGTTGCATGCCACAGCGACAGCGTTCTCGAGTGAAAAAGAGAGAGCGCTCTCGTTGCGTGGTCGCGATCCTAGAGGAAAACCGACGGATTACAAGAGGAGAAGTCAAGTTTTCAGAGGGAAATTGCATGTGAACAACGCCGTTTTCCCTCTGAAAAGCGACGCACCGAATGTGCGCGGTCCTACGATTGGTGTACCAGATCTGGGCCGGACACCACCGGAGCCACAATATCTTGTATAGCCTATCGAGCTGCCTGCTCGAGTTCTGCGAGCATGCGCTCGATCCGCGCGGTGAGCTTTTCCGTGGTGACCTGTTCGCGCAGGCGCTCCACCATCAGTGGAAAGGCAAACGGCGCGGGCCGGGCCAGCAGGCGGTAGACCAAGCGCTGCGAGCGCATCCGTGTCAGCGCCTCACGGAGCCGGGCCATGTCCAGCTCCTGCTCCAGCACCTCGCGCTCTGCCTGCCCGAGCAGCCGGTTGCCGGCGTCGTACTTGCGGAATACCTCGTAAAAGAGCCCCGAACTCGCCTGCAACTGCTTCATCGACTTCGGCGCGCCCGGAAAGCCCTGGAACACCAGGCCGGCCACGCGCGCGACCTCCCGAAAGCGCCGCATTGCCAGTTCGCCGGCATTGAGGCTGGCGAGCACGTCCTCGAGCAGGCGTTCCTCGCCGAGCAGCGTGTCTGCCCGCCGCTGCCACGCGCCCATCCAGTCGATGTCGACCGGCGACAGCAGCTCGAAGCCGTAGTCGTTGATCGCGATCGAGAACGTCGAGGGGTTCGCCTGCCCGATGCGGTAGGCAAGCAGCGAGGCGAGCCCGAGGTGGGCGTGCCGCCCGGCAAACGGATAGACGAAAAGATGCCGCCCTTCGCGGGAGCGCAATGACTCGACGACGAGCGCGTCGCGTGTCGGCACCGCCGACCAGCGCGCCTGCAGCTCGATCAGCGGGCGGGCAAGGTGCATCTCCGGCGCCGCGTAGTGGCCGGCAAGTGCCTCTTCCAGTTCGCGCAGGGTGGCATCGGCAAGCTGTGTCGACAGCGGCATCTTGGCGCCAGACCAGCGCGGCACCACGCCGCTGCGACGCCTGGCGGTCTGCACGTACGCCGTCATTTCGTGGATGCGGACCAGTTCCAGCAGGCGCCCGCCAAACACGAAGGAATCGCCCTTGCGCAGCCGCGTGATGAACGATTCCTCGATCGAACCGACGTTGCGTCCGTTCATCATCTTCACCAGCATCGTCGCGTCGGCGACGATGGTGCCGACCGACATGCGATGGCGCTGGGCGATGCGCCGGTCGGGCACGCGATAGACGCCCTCGGTGTCGCGCACGACCCGGTGGTACTCCGGGTAGGCACGCAGCGCCTCGCCGCCGCGGCCGACAAAGTCGAGCGCCCACGCGAATTCCTCGTCGGTCAGCTCGCGATAGCTCCACGCGGAACGAATTTCCGCCAGCACCTCGTCGCCGCGGAAACCGGTGCCCAGAGCCAGCGTGACCAGGTGCTGCACCAGCACGTCGAGCGGCTTCTGCGGTGCGCGACGCGACTCGACGCGGCCGGCCGCGACGGCACTGCGCGCTGCCGCCGCCTCGACGAGCTCCAGTGTGTGCGTCGGCAAGATCGTCACGCGCGACGGCCGACCCGGCGCATGACCGCTGCGGCCGGCGCGCTGCAGCAGGCGTGCGACGCCCTTGGGGCTGCCGATCTGTAGCACGCGTTCCACCGGCAGGAAGTCCACGCCCAGATCCAGGCTGGACGTCGCCACGACGGCTTTCAGCCGGCCCTCCTTCAGGCCGCGTTCCACCCACTCGCGGACTTCCTTGTCGAGTGACCCATGATGAAGTGCGATCAGGCCGGCCCACTTCGGTCGCGCGGCCAGCAGCGACTGGTACCAGATTTCGGCCTGCGAGCGCGTATTGGTGAAGACCAGCGTCGTCGAAGAGTTCTCGATCTCGCGCACTACCGGATCCAGCATCCGGATGCCAAGATGCCCGCCCCAGGGAAAGCGGCCAGGCTCGTCCGGCAGCAGCGTGTCGACAGTGATGTCCTTCGGCACGGCACCGCGCACCAGCGTGCCGGGGCTGCCGGCCAGCAAGACTTCCATCGCGTGCTCGGTATTCCCCAGTGTTGCCGACAACCCCCAGACCGCAAGCGGAGCGTGCGACTGCGGCCCGTGCTCCTGTCCAGGCCCATTCCATCCTTCCGGGGGCGAGCTGGCAGGCGCGCACGGCTCCGCTGGCACCTCGCTGACGCGAGTTGAAATCCCAGCTCCGCCCTCCGCCTCAGGGCAGGGGACTGCGGCGTGCCGCACCGTGCGCTGGCGCACCAACATCCGCAGGCGGGCAAGAGCAAGCTGTACCTGAACGCCGCGCTTGTTGCCCATCAACTCATGCCACTCGTCGACGACGACCAGTTCGACACCCGACATCAGATCTAGCGAATCGGCGCGGGTCAGCAGCAGGCTCAGGCTTTCCGGCGTCGTCACCAGCGCTTCGGGCAAGCGCTGTGACTGGCGCGCACGCTCGCCGGTGTCGGTATCTCCGGTGCGCACGCCCACGCTCCAGCCGAGTCCAAGTTGCGCGAGCGGTGCTTCGAGCGCCGCGGCGGTGTCCGCGGCCAACGCGCGCATCGGCGTGAGCCACAGCAGGCGGAGCCCGCCGCCGCGGACTTCGCCGGCAAGCGCTCGATTGAGCAGGCCGAACCACACGGCATAGGTCTTGCCGCTGCCCGTGGTGGCATGCAGCAGACCCGAGCGACCCGCCGCGACGGCCTGCCAGACCTCGCGCTGGAACGGGAACGGCTGCCAGCCCATCGCGGCAAACCAGCCGTCGGCGCTGGGCAGCGCAAGCTGCGAGCGCTGCGGAAAGCACCGGGCGCCCGCGACCGCAGCTGCAGCCCCGGCAGTGCGCGCCATCTCCTCGCGCGCCTGCCTCGCACGCCGGGCGCGCAACTGCGTGCCGACGTTGGAGCCACGCGGCAGACCACGGCGCTCCTCGATCATCGGCGGACCCGCCGGCGTGCACGCATGCGAGTTCTCAGGCTGGAGTGGAAACGTGCGACAGGCAACACCATTAGACCGCAGGAAAAGAAACGCCGCCCGCGGGCGGCGCTTTCGACACCCAGGTGCTTACTAAATGTTCAGGATCTTCATCGCCTTGGCGAGCGTGTCGACCGATTCCTGGTGCTTGCCGGCCTTGTGCAGCGTTTCGCCTTCGGCGCGATACTTCTTGACTTCGGCCATCTGCTCGGCAGTGAGCTTCGGGTTCTTTGCCAGCGCGTCGTCGATCTTCTTCATGTCGGCCGGGCAGTGGAAAGCCCATGCACCAGCAGAAAATAGCAGCGCGGCAAGCGCAACGGTGATGCGTTTCATGGGGTCGTCTCCTGGAGGGTTGAGGCGGACTTTGCGGCATGGCAAAGCGGCGTCGAGTCTAGCGGCTGTTCACTTGCACGGGGTCATTGTCGGGAGGCGGGCAGGGTGACATCCCGCGAGCATGGCATGAGCGTCCGCACGGCAAGTGTGCTGCTGACGGCATGTCTCGTCGCCGGTGCGCATGCGGCCGAACTTGCCGATTTCCGTACTGGCGGCCGAAAATTTGAGGCGGACGTCTATCGCCCGGCCGGAGCGCCACGCGGCACCGTGGTACTGGCACACGGATTCCTGCGCGACCGGCACAGCATGAGCCGCCTGGCCCGCGAACTGACAGAGCGCGGCGCGCTGGTCATCGTGCCGGACCTGCCCTTCCTCGCCGACCCGTCGGCCAACGCCGCGGCGCTGGCCGACATCGTGATCGACACCCGGGCCGGTCGCTTTGGCGCGGTGCCTGCCGGCACCGTGCTCGTCGGCTTCTCCGCCGGCGGACTGGCCACGCTGCTGGCGACGGTCCGCACTCCGGGAATCAGTGGCTGGATCGGGCTCGATCCGGTCGACCGTGCAGGCGAGGGTGTGCACGCCGCGGCGCGCGTCAGTCCCCCTGCGCTGATGCTGCGCGCCTCGCCGGACCGCTGCAACGCGTATGCGAACTCGCACAGCTGGGGTTCATTCCTGCCACGTCTGAGCCGAGACACTCTGGTTCAGGGCGCAACGCACTGTGATTTCGAGGATGCCGACGATCTCGTCTGTGCCGGCCTCTGCGGTGCCGCCGATCCGCAGCGGCAGGCCACCATCCGTGCCGAGGTCGCCGCCGCGGTCGATCAATGGCTGAATTGAGCGCCCGGCGTGGCTCCGGCGATCATCGGCGCGCTCCGACCGGCGCGGCGTCTTCCTCCATCAGCAGCGTCTCGATGTCGTTCACCATCATGGCGGGATGCAGGTAGTCGAGCGCATAGATCTCCCGCACCATGCCGTTGCGGTCGATCAGGAAGAGCTTCAGCATGTGATTGATGGTGCGCGTCGGTTGGTCTTTCGCATCCTTCTCGATACTGACGTCCTGGCCGAAGTCTTCGAGCAGTGGCAAGAGTTCCGCCATGTTGCGTGCCGTCAGGAACTCCCAGGCCAGGCCGGTCTCGGCCTTGAGGTTCCAGCTGTATCGGCGCAGCACCTCGGGCGTGTCGTTGGTCGGGTCGAAGCTGATGCTGACGAAGCGCACCCGGCCGGCATGGCCGCGTTCGGTCAGCCGCTCGCGCAGGCCGACCATCGTGCGGTAGGCGAACGGGCAACCCCATTCGTCGACGCAGTAGGTGTAAAAGAAGGTCAGCAGCGTGACCTTGCCACGCGTCAGCGTGCCGAGCCGGCGCTGCCGATCGCGCGCATCCTTGAGCACCACGTCCGGAGCGCGCTGGATGCGCTGCAACTGGTAGGTGCCCGGTGCCGGCGGAACGAACTGCATGCTCGGGGCGTGCGCCTGCATCGGATCGGCCGCCGCCCACGCCGCGCCCGAGAAAAGCGCAAGCGCGATGGCAACCGCGCGCATCCCGTTCCCTCCCCAGTCGAGGGTCAGCTGAACTTCATGTGGTGCGCGCGGCCGAGTTTCTCCTTGGTGAAATCCACCTCGAAGATCGGCTTCAGCTCCTTGCCGTCCCACCCGAAGGCCCGCAGGAACTGTTCGTTGTCCGCGCCCGCCTTGTCCCAGCGCTCCAGCAGGCTCGAGGTAATGTACACACGCTTGCCGTCCCAGCTCTGCGAGATCATGTTGACCTGCTTGCCGGTCTGCTTGGCGTAGGTCTGTTTCGGCTGCTCGGGATTGGTGAGGTCGAAGTAACGGGTCATGCCGTCGGAGAAGGTGTTGACCCACAGTCCCTTCGCGTCGGCACGGATCGAGATGTCGACGGGCAGCGGGATCTTGGCCGGATCGCCGATGGTGCCGACGTCCTTCGCTTGCCACTTGCCGGAGGCGTCCTGCTTGATCAGCCACAGCTTCGACGTCAGCGCGGTGGCGGTGATCGCCCAGTTGTCGCCGGGCACCAGCGACCAGCGAATCTCCAGCGGCGAACCCGGCACGGCGAAAATCTGTTGCGGATTCATCGCCTTCAGGTCCCACAGCACCATCGTGTTGCCGAAGCGCTTCATCGCCTCGGCGTCGCTGACGACTTCGCCGAGGGGGCGGCGGTAATTGTCGATGCCCGTGAAGCTCGAGGTCAGCAGCGCATTCTTCGACGGGTTGATCGCCACGTCATAGCCGTAGCCGTCCCCCTTGACCCCGCCGATTTCGCCCGTGGGCAGGTCGTACTTGGCGACGAATTCGCCCTTGTTGTTGTAAACGACCATGCCGGTGCGGCCGCCCTTGTCCGCATTGTTCGACAGCGTGCCGATCAGCATCCGGCCCGGCATCGCGTAGAACGTGTGCGGACCCACGTAACCCGACTTGGCGCCGAGATCGCTGATCGTCTTCACGAGCTTCGGCATCGCCGGATTCGTGCCGACATCGAACACGTAGATCTGGTTGTTGCTCAGTCCACCAGCCCACAGGTAGCGTCGGTCGTCGGTGAATCCCATGTGATGGGCTTCGCCGCGGGCACCGACGGAGACACTGGCGACGACCTTGCCGAAACTCTTCGACTTCGGATCGACGTCGATCGTGACCAGTTTGTCGAAGCCGTCGCCCAGCCCCTCGACGCCCAGCGTCCAGACGTGGACATACGACTCCTGCCCCTTGATCAGCTTCGACATGTACGGCGAGTTGCAGGTCTCGTCGGCGGCGGCGTTGAACGCCAGCGCGCATCCAGTCAAAAAGATCGGCAGCCACTTCCTTGCGCTCATGGTTTCCTCCTTGCCTGACAGAACGCGGGTCCAGCCTTCGAGCCGCGTATCAGGAAGATAGATGCGCGCAAAGCTACTCCGCAGCACTACGACGGCAATCCCGTGCTCCGGGTCGTTCACAGGCGGGTGACGGGACCACGAGTTTTGTGGCAGTGCGGTAGTCGACGCCCCTAATGCTCGCGGCTACGTGAATGCTCGCTACGGCGTCGCGGCGCCCGCCCGGTAGGCGGCAATCACCTGCTGCTCACGGCGCGCCGGTAAGCAGCGCTTCGAGCGTCCGCATCGTGTCCGCTTCATGCAGTGGCTTGTCGGTACGCCAGCGCAGGATCCGCGGGAACCGCAAGGCGACGCCGCACTTCGCGGGCGTCGTCGGCAGCGAGGTAGTCGACATGGCCGGGCCGCGCGTGATCGCCGTGCGCATGCGTAATGACCGCTCGCCCGACCGGTCGCCACGGATCGATGTAGAAGTCCCCCGCGGGGCAGTACAGCCCTTCCGGACGCTGGCAGACGAGATCGGCAGCGCGTGTCATGGCGCGGTCATCAGGGGGTCATACGCTTCAGGGCGACGGTGCCAGGCCGATAAGAAAAAGATAAGAACAAGAACAACAGAAAGGAGATATGACGGTGACACCCTTCCTCATCGGTTTCGCGATCATCAGCGCCGTCGTGCTGGCCGCCATTGTGCAGCAGCGCAGCCGACATGCCCGCGAAGGTTTCATTGACGATTACGCCTTCCCGCGCGGCATCCGCGAACGGGTACGCAAACGCTACCCGCACCTTTCCGACGCAGACCTCGATCTGGTCTTCGACGCGCTGCGCGAGTACTTCCACCTGAGCCGCAAGGCCGGCCGGCGCCTGCTGGCGATGCCCTCACAGGTGGTCGATGTCGCCTGGCACGAGTTCATCCTGTTCACCCGGAACTACGAGGCGTTCTGCAGACAGGCCCTGGGTCGCTTCCTGCATCACACGCCGACCGAAGCGATGCGCTCGCGCACGCTGGCCAGCGACAGCATCAAGCGCACCTGGCGACTGGCGTGCCAGCGCGCCGGCATCAATCCGTTGAGCGCTACCGCCGTGCCCCTGCTCTTCGCCATCGATGGGCGCCTCGCGATCCCGGACGGCTTCAGCTACGCGCTCAACTGCATGCACCTTGCCGCCGCCGGCAGCAGCGCGACCTACTGCGCCAGCGACATCGGATGCGGTGGGGGCTGCGGTGGCGGGTGCAGCGGCAGCGGCTGCGGCGGCGATGGGGGTGGCGGGGATGGCGGCGGCTGTGGCGGAGGCGGTGGCGACTGACGCCCTCAGCCGGCGCGCCAGCCACGGACCGCGAGCGCGAGCAGGCCGGCGACCAGTCCCCAGAACGCCGACCCGACCGACCACAGCGTAAGTCCGGAAGCGGTGACGACGAAGGTGATCAACGCGGCGTCGCGCCTGCCTTCGTCCTTGAGCGCCCCCGCCAGGCCGTTGCCGATCGTCCCCAGCAGAGCCAGTCCCGCGATCCCAAGCACGAGCTCCCGCGGGAACGCGGCGAACACGCCGGAGACGGCGCCACCGAACAATCCCACCAGCAGGTAAAGCAGGCCCGCCGCAACGGCGGCCGTGTAGCGTCGCGCCGGGTCATGATGGGCCTCGGGGCCCATGCAGATGGCTGCCGTTATCGCCGCCAGGTTGAAGGTATAGCCCCCGAACGGTGCGAGCAGGGTCGTGGCTACACCGGTCGTCGTGATGATCGGAGAGACCGGCGGCGCGTAGCCGTGCGCCTGCAGGGTCGCCACACCGGGCACGTTCTGCGACGCCATCGTCACGACCAGGAGCGGCAGGGCAATGCCGATCGCCGCCGACCATGAAAGCTCCGGCGTCACGAACTCCGGCCGCGTCAGGCCCGCTGGCCACTCGAAGGCGCCGAAGAGGCCGAGCGCGCCTGCGATCGACGCGCCGACCGCCAGCGCCGCGGGAACGGCAAAGCGTGGCCACGCGCGCCTGCCGATCAAGTAGACGACGAACATCGCGAAAATCATGCTGAACTGTGTCGCCATCGCTCCAAATGCCTCGAGCCCAAAGCGCAACAGCACGCCAGCCAGCATCGCAGCCGCCAGCTCCGCCGGCAGCCGCTTCATCAGGCGGTCGAACGCACCACTGAGTCCGATCGCGACGATCGCCAGGCCGGTCAGCACGAAGGCGCCGATGATCTCTTCCATCGGAACGCCGCTGGCGCTGGTGATCAGCAGCGCCGCGCCGGGCGTCGACCACGCAGTCAGCACCGGCATGCGGTAACGCAGCGACAGCACGATGGTCGTGAGCCCCATGCCGATGCCGAGAGCCCACATCCACGACGCTGTCTGCGCCGGGCTGGCACCGGCGGCGCGGGCCGCCTCGAAAACGATCACCGCCGAGCTGGTGTAGCCCACCAGCACCGCGACGAAGCCGGCTACCCATGCACTTAGCGACGCTGCACGCATCGCGCGAGCGTATCCGAGACCGGCAGGTCTTCGCAGGAAGCGACGGAATCGGGAAAGTTGCCGGAACAGCCGCAGCTAGGCGGCTTTGGCGGTATCAGGCGGTCAGTTCAGGGCCCAGCTCAGCACGCCGATCATTGCGCACCAGAGGCCGGCGCCGAACAGCACGGCGGTCACCACGCCGCGGGTGGCTTCGTGCTCTCCGAGTTCCGCGGAGGACAGGGAGTTCTGTTGCGAAGTGGCCGATGAGTTGGACATGGGCGGACCCGTGATGCGATGCGGACAGCACCAGATTGACGCACCGTGCCGCGGCGGCACGGCCGAAAAAGCCATGGGATTCCGGTGCAATTGGCGTCCCGCGGCCTAGTAATCGCGCCCCCCGGCCAGCGCGACCGCCCCGAACCGCACGATGCCATAGGCGATCCAGTTGCCGGTGCGGCGCAGCAGCCCGCGCACGGCGAAGCTTTGCGGCAGCACGCGACGCGACTGCTGTTCGATGGCTCGTGCGAGCGAGGCGCGCAGCGTGCGCGCGAACAAGCCGTCAAAGACCGCGATGTTGGCTTCGCGCGCCAGCAGCAGGCTGTAGGGATCGATGTTGCTCGATCCCACGGTGGCCCAGGTTTCGTCCACGACCGCAACCTTGGCATGCAGGTAGCTCGCTCCGTACTCATGGATCTCGATGCCCGCGTCGAGCAGCTGGGCGTAGAGCGCCTCCTGCGCGTAGTGCTGGAGCGCGTACTCGATGCGCCCCTGCACGAGGAGGCAAACGCGGACGCCCCGGCGCGCACACTCCATCAGTGCCTTGCGGAAGGAACGACCAGGCAGGAAATAGGCACAGGCGATCAGCACCTCATGGCGGGCGCTCGCAATGGCATCGAGGTACGCCGCTTCGATCGTCCGTCGGTTACGCAGGTTGTCGCGCAGCAGCAGCGACGCGCGCGCCCCCTTGGCAATCGGTGGAGGCACGTTGTCCAGCATCATCCCGGGCATCGGTCCCGGGCGGCGACCGGCCTGCAGCAGTTGCAGCGTCCACCACAACCGCTTCATCGCCAGTGCAATCGACGCGACGATCGGGCCCTCGCACATCACCGCGTAGTCGTAGCGCGGCCCCAGCTGCGCCGGCTCCGGATCCGGGTGATGATGGTCGTCGACGATGTTGATGCCGCCGACGAACGCGAGCTGGTCGTCGATCAGCGCGAGCTTGCGGTGCAACCGCCGCAGGAGCCTTCGTTCCAGGCGCCACCAGCGTGTGCGCCGGAATACCACCACCTGCGCTCCCATCGACTCGAGGCGGACCTTCAGCGTGTCGGCGTAGGCGCCAGTGCCGAAACCGTCGACGACGACGCGGACCGCGACCCCGCGATCGGCCGCGGCCGCCAGCGCGTCGCCAACGCGCAGGCCGATGTTGTCCTCGGCGAATATGTAGGTCTCGAGGTGCACCGAACGCGCCGCGCTGTTGATGGCGGCCAGCAGGAGCGGGAAGAACTCGTCGCCGTTTTCAAGCAGCCGCAGGCGGTTGCCGCCGTAGATCAGCGGACGCGTGGTGATGTCGAAGCGCGGGCGCCGGCGCGCCGGCAGCGCGCCGTCCGTCACGTGACCTCGAGGTCGGCGATCAGCGGCATGTGGTCCGAGCGCTGCGACCACTCGATGCCGCGCGGCACGCTCACGTCACGCACCTTGAATCCGCGCACGTAGATGCGGTCGAGCGTCAGCCACGGCATCACGCTCGGATAGGTTCGGGCGACCATCGTGCGCGAGCCGTTGCGCCACGGCAGCAGGCGATCGAGCGCCCGGCCCCGGCGCTGGCGGCGATTGAAATCCGCGGCAGCCTCGAACACGTCGAGGTCCCGGTGCAGGATGTCGTCGACCCCCTGCTGCCAGTCGTTGAAGTCGCCGGCAATGATCAGCGGCGCGTCCTCGGGAACCTCGCTGCGCACGAAATCGATCAGGAACTCGGCCTGGCGCACGCGGCTTCGCCTGATCAGGCCGAAGTGCGTGTTGATCAGGTGGATGTCGAACTCGCCACGTGGTGTATCGATGTGCGATATCGCGTGCAGCAAGCCACGCTTTTCCAGCGCATGGTCTGAGATGTCGTGGTTCAGGTGCTGCCCGATCGTGTGACGCGAAACGATCGCGTTGCCGTGGTGTCCGTGCGGATACACCGCGTTCATGCCGTAGGCACGGTGCAGGTAGCCACCGGTGCACAGCACGTCGAGCTGCGTGCCATTGTGGTGACCCGGGCGGTGCGCCAGCCGTTCGTTGCGTTCCTGCACTTCCTGCAGGAACACGATGTCGGCATCGATCGAATTAAGGGCCACACGCAGGTCGTGGATGCGCGAGCGCTTGCGCAGCCCCATCACGCCCTTGTGAATGTTGTACGTCGCGACGCGAAGTTGCATTTTTCCAGTTTCGCTCAGTCGGCGCCCGGCGCAATGAAGAAATAGCGCTCGATCAGACGTGGATCATCAAAATGCCGGCGCCCGATGAAGGCGGTCGCATGGTGGCCCCATTGGCGCATCTGGCCCGCGGACGGCACACCCATCGGCCAGAAGATGAAGCGCTCCGGTCGTTGCGAACCCGGCACCAGCGCGTCGGGAGCGTAGATGCTGCGGGTTCCCCCTCCCGCCGCGGCCGGCAGAGGCAAAGCGCGCAGCGAGTTCTCGTCGGCGATGCGATACGGCACCCCGGGTGCCGGCGCGGGGGAGTCAACGGCGACGCGTTGGATGTTGTGATCGCCCGAACCCAGGTAAACGATGACGCGCTCGCCCGGTCCCGGGCTGCGCACGACCTGTGGCGAGAACATGGTCTCGTCAAACGGGCCTTCGTGTTCAAGCCGCCCGGGCCGCTCGCGCACACGTTCGGTCGGGAAGAACATGTGGAAGCAGCCGCAGGCGTGGATCGAGTCGTAGACCAGTGGCCGACCTTCCGCGTCGAGCGTGACGCGCCAGACCAGGGCATCGAGATGGCCGGCCACGAGGTCGAGCGGATGTGCCGCCGGGCGCGCGGGAAACCAGAACGTGTAGACCAGCTGCAGCGCTGCGGTCCCACCGATCTCCGTCCAGGCGACGCGCGCGTACGTCGTCGGGGACGTGATGTCGACGAAGATGAAAAGGTCCCTGCCGCTCATGCGCCACGCCAGCTTGCCGATGCGGTCATTGTCATCGACGGTATCGACGACCAGCACCGGTGCATGCTGCTGCAGCAACTGCCTTGCCCGCGCAGGCGTGACGGCGGGCATGCGGAGGACCGTCGCGGCGCCAACGTCTGATGACAACTGCCCCGCGACCCGATCGGGGACCCCGTCGGCAGGGACGTAGCGAATGCGCTCGCCCCGCACGGGAACCTCAGGAAACGGGGTCGCATACAGCTCGCGGGTTGCCTGCTGCCAACCCGCTACACCCCATGAGAACGGAATCTGCGTCAACGGATACAGGCCCAGGGCGCGCCCCGTGTCGCTGTACGCATCGGGTAGTCGCGCCGCCTGGGTCACGCGCTGCGCCTCGGCACGAGTGGCCGCGACGAGTTGGCCGCGGCAGGCGTCGAGCGCGGCCTGCTCTTCCCTACCGACGCGTGTGTTGGTGGCCTCGAAGCCGCGCGCCTCGGCATCCAGCGCCGCCATTCGATCCAGCTTCGCCTGAGCCAGGGCTTGCGGATCGGCCTGACTCGGCGCACTGAATGCGGTGTAACGATCGACGCGCAGGAACGGGTAGCCGTCGACGCGTGGCGCTGCGGCGTCGCGGCGGCCTGCCGCATCGACGCGCGCATCGAAGGCCTGCAGCCGACGCATGCAGTCGCCGAGCGCGTCGGACCGCACAAGCAGTTGATTCGCCGGCCCTGCAGCGTAAGGATCGGCCGGCGTCGCGCAGCCGCCGAGCAACGCCAGCGTTGCCAGGCTAGCCGCGAACGCGATGTGGCAGCTCACGGATCGCAGAGGCATTGGTCCATGAAAAGCACGCATCGGCAGCGTCGCGCCATGGCAACCAGCGGCTCGCCCGATGCTCGCGCGGCTCCAGCCGCGGCGCAAAGCGTTCATCCACACAGAGTCCGAACACATGCTCCGTATTATGCGTAACGGCGGGCGCATAACGATGGCGCCACTCCGGATAGATTTCGTAACGATGTTGTAGCGCCCAGTTGTCAAGGTTTTCAACGGCAACGGCGAGCCCGGTTTCCTCGGCCACTTCGCGCGAGCAGGCCCGGCGCAAATCTTCCCCCGGTGCGTCGAGGCTGCCCGTGACGGATTGCCAGAAGCCCGGGTGGTCGGCGCGCTCGAGCAACAGCACATCGAGTCCAGAGGTGTAGATCACCACCAGGACAGACTCGGGGATCTTCATCTGCCACCCGCTCACCGCAGCACCTTCGTGAAGCGGCTAGCGCGCGCCAGCAACGGCGCGTTGTCGCCCGGGTGCGACGGCGCGCCGCTCGCATTCATCGACCACCGCTCGCAACTGCGCCTCCAGGTTGTGGCGCACCGCGACCGTGCCAATGCCCGGCGGAGGCGGCAGGCGCGAGACGATGAGAGCCCCATAGCGCAAGCTCACCGGGCCGCGTGCGGGCCCGGGCAGCAGCTCGTAGCGGCCTTCGAACCTTTCCAGTGCGCGTCCCTTGAGCACGCCCAGGTCGAAACTCAGTGCACGCGCAACCGCCACACGGCGGGCCTCATGCTCGATTTCGAGTTGCAGCTTCAGCGGCTGCGCAAACAGCATGAAGCGGAACTCGCCTTCCTGCTCGACCAGCAGCCGCTCGCTGTCACGGCCCGCCAGGTTGCGCTCCACCACTCGGCATGCACGGATACCCGGCATGAAGGTCGGCAGCGCCGGATAGTCGGTGATCGTTTCCCAGACCGTGGCGGCTGCCGCCTGCACCTGACACACCGCCTCGGCCTCGAAGGTGCGGCCGCGGCGGCGAACCTCAACCCGTACGGGTTCACCCGATTTGCTCATCCGACCCCTTCTCCCGCTGCCCCGAATCCGCGCACCGAGTGGCGCCGCTGCGGCCGCCGCGACGTCACGTCGTCTTCGCTTCGCCCCTGAGACGAATGTGAAGTTCGCGCAGCTGCTTCTCGTCGACCGGCGACGGCGCCTTGGTCAGCAGGCACTGCGCGCGCTGCGTCTTCGGGAACGCGATCACATCGCGGATCGATTCGGCGCCGGCCATCATCGTGACGATGCGATCCAGGCCGAAGGCGATGCCGCCATGCGGCGGTGCGCCGTACTGCAGCGCGTCGAGCAGGAAGCCGAACTTCTCCTTGGCCTCCTCGGCGCCGATCTTCAGCGCGCGGAACACCTTGCTCTGCACTTCCTCGCGGTGGATCCGCACCGAGCCGCCGCCGATCTCCCAGCCATTCAATGCCATGTCGTAGGCCTTGGCCAGCGCCTTCGACGGATCGGTCTGCAGGAAATCCTCGTGGCCCTCCTTCGGGCTGGTGAACGGGTGATGAGCGGCGACGTAGCGCTGCTCATCCTCGTCGAACTCGAACATCGGGAAGTCGATGACCCACAGCGGCTTCCAGCCTTCGGCCGACAGGCCATGCCCGCGGCCGAACTCGCTGTGGCCAATCCTGGTACGCAGCGCGCCGAGCGAGTCGTAGACGACCTTGGCTCGGTCCGCGCCGAAGAAGATGACGTCGCCGTCAGCAGCCCCCGTGCGCTCCAGCACCGCGGCCAGCGCCGCGTCGTGCAGGTTCTTGACGATCGGACTCTGCAGGCCATCACGGCCCCTGGCCTTTTCGTTGACCTTGATGTAGGCCAGCCCCTTCGCGCCATAGATCTTCACGAACTCGGTGTAGCCGTCGATCTCCGAACGCGGCATCTCGGCGCCGGCCGGCACGCGCAGCGCGACCACCTTGCCGTCCTTCATCTCGGTCGCCGCCTTGAACACCTTGAAGTCGACATCACCGACCAGTGCGGTGACATCGGTGAGTTCCAGACCGACCCGCAGATCCGGCTTGTCCGAGCCGTAGCGCGCCATTGCCTCGCCGTAAGTCATCACCGGGAACGGCTGCGGCAGCTTCACGCCGAGTACTTCGTCGAACACCGTGCGAATCATGTCTTCCATGATGGCGCGGATTTCGGTCTCGTCGAGGAACGAGGTCTCGACGTCGATCTGCGTGAACTCCGGCTGGCGATCGGCGCGGAGGTCCTCGTCGCGGAAGCACTTGACGATCTGGTAGTACCGGTCGAAGCCCGCGATCATCAGCAGCTGCTTGAACAGCTGCGGCGACTGCGGCAGCGCGAAGAACTCGCCGGCGTGGACGCGCGACGGCACCAGGTAGTCGCGCGCGCCCTCGGGCGTGCTCTTCGTCAGCATCGGCGTCTCGATATCGACGAAACCGTGCGCATCGAGGTACTTGCGCACCGCCATCGCCACCTTGTAGCGCAGCATCAGGTTCTTCTGCATCGGCACGCGGCGCAGGTCGAGTACGCGGTGCGTCAGCCGGGTCGTTTCCGACAGGTTGTCGTCGTCGAGCTGGAACGGCACCGGCACCGATGGGTTCAGGATCGTGAGTTCGGTGCACAGCACCTCGATGCGACCGGACACCAGCCCATCGTTGATCGTGCCGTCCGGGCGTTTGCGCACCTGCCCGACGAGCTTCAGGCAGTACTCGTTGCGCACCTTCTCGGCGTTGGCGAACACTTCGGCGCGATCCGGATCGCAAACGACCTGCACCAGGCCCTCGCGGTCGCGCAGGTCGATGAAGATGACGCCGCCGTGGTCACGGCGACGATGCACCCAGCCAAACAGGGTGACGGTCTGGCCGATGAACTTTTCGTTGACTCGGCCGGCGTATTCGGTACGCATGGAATGCTCCGTTCGTTGCTGGCGGCCCGCGGCAATTCGACCTGCCGGCGCGGCCGCGCAAAACCCGTGATTATCCCTGAGAGGCCTGTCGTTAGCTTGGAGCGCGGAATGGGTGCTCGGCCGACGCAGGCGGCGCACTGGTCAGCACAGCGGGCCGGGTCGACCGTGCCCCCGGCTCCACCACGCCCAGCGAGACGTGGTACTTCAGCGCGTCGTCGATGCTGACCTCCACGTCGCGCACGCGCGACGGCGGCAGCATCAGCACGTAGCCCGAGGTCGGATTCGGCGCGGTCGGGACGTACACGGTGACCCAGCCTTCGCCGAGCTGCTCTGCCACCGCACCCGCGGGCTCGCCGACGACGAATGCCAGTGTCCATTGTTCCGGTTGCGGAAACTCGACCAGCACGACCTTGCGAAATGCATTTCCTTTCGGCGAAAGCATCGTGTCCGACACCTGCTTCACACTCGAATAGATTGACCGCACGATCGGGATCCGGCCCAGCAGCCCTTCCGACCACAGCAGCAGCCGCCGCCCGACGATGTTGCGCGCGAGCACACCTGTGAGCAGCACGACGGCCACCGCCAGCAATGCTCCGAGGCCCGGGATCCGAAAGCCGAGCAGCGCTTCCGGCCGCCAGGCCGGCGGCAGCAGGAGCAGCGATTGATCCATCCAGCCGATGATCGTCTCGAGGATCAGCAGGGTGATCCCGAGGGGCAGCCAGATCAGCAGGCCGGTGATCAGGTACTTCCGAAACATGCGTGGTCTCGCTTATGCCGCCGCAGCCAGTCGGCCGCAAAAAGAAAGAGCCGCGTCACCGCGCGGCTCCGTTGCGTTCGAGGATAGCCGATCAGCGCATCAGGAGGCGGTGCCGGGCCCGCTGCTGCCGCTGCCTCCCGCGGGGGAAGGCGTTGCGGCCGGCGCGGCCTCGGCCGGTTTGGGGGAAGCCGCGGTGCTGTCGGCCGGCTTCGCGGTGTCGGACTTCACCTCGCCCTCGGCCGGTTTGCCGTTGGCGGGTTTGGCGTCCTTCCCCTTGCCGCCGCCGCCATCGCGAAAGTCCGTCACGTACCAGCCGCTGCCTTTCAGCTGAAAACCGGCTGCCGTGACCTGCTTGACCAGGCTGCTGCGGTGGCAGGAAGGGCAGTCGGTCAACGGAGCATCGGAGATCTTCTGCAGCACCTCGACCTCGTGGCGGCACTCCGTGCACTGATACGCGTAGATCGGCATCCGTTGCTCTCGATTCGCTAATTGCTTGAATTGTAAGGGAGGGGCCTTGGCCACGACGCCGCAGATAGGGGCTGGATTTGGTCCGATCAAGGGTCTTGCCCTTGGACTTTGCGATCGGCTGTTGCACACTGCCGCGGCTGCGGAGGAGACAGGCATGGCCACAAGAAAGACCGACCGAGCGCCCGGCCCAGGCGCCGCGCTGATGGCACTCGGCGCCAGCGACGCCACCAAGGTCAAGGTGGCGGTGACCGACATCGACGGCGTGCTGCGCGGCAAGTACCTGCATGCCGACAAGTTCGTGTCGGCCGTTGAAGGCGGCTTCGGTTTCTGCGATGTCGTGCTCGGCTGGGACATGACGGACAGCGTCTACGACAACACGACGGTCACCGGCTGGCACCACGGCTTCCCGGATGCGATGGTGCGGCTCGACCTCGCCACCGGACGTCGCGTGCCCTGGGACGACCATGTGCCGTTCTTCCTGGGCGACTTCGTCACCGCCGCAGGCGAGCCCCATCCGGTCTGTCCGCGCCAGACGCTCAAGCGCGTGCTGGCGCGCGCCGAGAAACTGGGGTTCCGGGCGATGTGCGGGCTCGAGTTCGAGTGGTTCAACTTCGCCGAGACGCCGCATTCGTGGGCGCAGAAAAAGGGCGTCGACCCGACGCCGCTGACGCCGGGGATGTTCGGCTACTCGCTGCTGCGCGCGAACGCCAACCGCGGCTTCTTCAACGCCCTGATGGACCAGCTGCTGCAGTTCGGCGTGCCGATCGAAGGGCTGCACACCGAGACCGGCCCGGGCGTCTACGAAGCCGCGATCCAGTTTTCCGACGCGCTCGAGTGCGCCGACCGCGGCGTGCTGTTCAAGACGGGTGCGAAGGAGATCGGCACGCAGTACGGGATCATGCCGAGCTTCATGGCGAAGTGGAGCCAGCAATACCCGGGCTGCAGCGGCCACCTGCACCAGTCGCTGTCGGACGGCAAAAAGAATCTCTTCTACGACGCCAGGGGCCGGGCGGGCATGAGCAGACTCTTCGAGAGTTTCCTGGCGGGACAGATCGCCGCGCTGATGCAGTTTGCGCCGATGTTCTGGCCGACCATCAACAGCTACAAGCGCCTGGTCGATGGTTTCTGGGCCCCGGTGAAACCGACATGGGCAATCGACAATCGCACCGCCAGCTTTCGCGTGATTCCGGGTTCGCCGAAGAGCACGCGTCTCGAGACGCGCTGCCCTGGCGCCGATGTCAACCCGTACCTCGCGGTCGCCGCGCTGCTGGCGGCCGGGCTGCACGGCGTCGAGAAGAACCTGAAGCTGACGGCCAAGCCGATCACCGGCACCAACCAGGGCGCCGAGAACATTCCGCGCGCACCGCGCTCGCTCAACGAGACCACCGGGATCTTTCGCCGCTCGGATCTCGCCCGCGACTGGTTCGGCGACCTGTTCGTCGACCACTTCGCCGCAACCCGCGAATGGGAATGGCGGCAGTGGCAGGACGGCGTCACGGACTGGGAGCTCAAGCGGTACTTTGAAATCATCTGATCCAGCGCAGTCCCCGTCGGACTTGGTCGCCCGCAGCCGGGCGGCCGTCGGGTGGAAGCGGATTCGCTTGCGGTAAATTGCGCTTCGGGCCGGTGTCGAGCCGGCGGGCCGGGAGGCTCGCCACCGCGGCGATCCGGCCGCGAGATTCCTCTCAGCATCTTCCGGAACCTGGCACGACCTTGACGCATCACGAACTTCCTCGTGACCTCGACGCGCGCTATTTCGAGGACTATCCGAAGGGGCTGGCGGTGGAATGCGGGCCGATCGGCGTCGACGAGGCGGACATCATCGCCTTCGGCCGCCAGTTCGATCCTCAGCCCTTCCATGTCGACCCCAGGAGCGCCGGCGCAGCCCATCTGGGCGGCGTGATCGCCAGCGGCTGGCACACCGCCAGCCTGATGATGCGACTGCTGGTCGACCACTTCCTGCCGCGCGCGGCCGGGCTTGCCTCACCCGGCATCGACGAGCTGCGGTGGCTGGCGCCGGTGCGGCCCGGCGACCAGCTGTCAGTGCGCATCACGGTGACCGAGGCGCGACGCTCGCGCACCAAGCCGGACCGCGGCATGGTGCAGACCTTCAACGAAGTCGTGAACCAGCGCGGCGAAGCGGTGATGACGGTCAAGACCATGACGCTGATGCGCTGTCGCTACCCGGCACCCCAGCAAGAAACGGCGGCATGAAATGAAACGACGCACCTTCATGGCACGCACGGGCCGCGAACTCGCCGGCGCGCTGGCACTTGCCCTGGTAATGACGCACGGCGCGCAGGCCGCTGACGCCACGTATCCGACGAAGCCGGTGCATCTGATCGTGCCGTTCCCCGCCGGCGGCGGCGCCGACAACCTGGCACGGCTCCTGATGCCGAAAGTGGCCAAGGCCCTGGGCCAGCCGATCGTCATCGAGAACAAGCCCGGAGCCGGCGGCAACGTCGGCGCGGAACTTGTCGCGCGCGCGGCGCCCGACGGTTACACGTTGCTCTACGGCACCAACGGCACGCATGCGATCAATCCGAGCCTGTACCGCACGCTCAACTTCGATCCGGCCCGAGACTTCACGCCGGTCTCGCGGATGACCGAGATCGCGGCGATGCTGATCGTCAATCCGAAAGTGCCGGCCACGTCGACGGCGGAACTGATCCGGTACGCCCGGGCGAACCCGGGGAAGCTCAACTTCGCCTCGGCAGGCAATGGCACAACGTCGCATCTGGCAGGCGAACTCTTCAAGACGCAGGCCGGCCTCGAGATCGTTCACGTTCCCTACCGGGGCGGTGCGCTGGCGCTGACCGATGTGATCGGCGGCCAGGTCGAGATGATGATCGAGGTCATGCCGAACGCGTATTCGCAGGCGCGCGAAGGCCGCGTACGCGGCCTCGCGGTGTCGACGGCGAAGCGCTTCCCCGGCGCACCGGATCTTCCGACGATCTCCGAGTCCGGCCTGCCGGGCTTCGAAGCGAGCGCGTGGGACGGCATCTTCGTGCCGGCAGGTACACCGGCCCCGGTGGTGCAGCGACTGAACGCCGCTGTCCAGCAGGCGCTGACGGATCCAGAAGTCGCGGCCGCGTTGCTGGCGCGTGGAGCCCAGCCGGTACCGGGCACCACCCCCGAGTCGTTCGCACGTTTCATCGCCGCCAGCGCGGAGCGCTGGGCGCTTGCGGTTCGCTCCTCGGGCGCGAAGGTCGATTGAACCGGCTCTTTCCAGTGACTGCGCTCCGATCACATGGCGCATCGAACCCCGCAGAGAGACCCATGACGAACCCCGCCCTGCCGCCGATTCCCGTGTGGACGCCGATCGCCGGCTTCACGGACATCCTCTACGAGAAGTGCGATGAAGGCATCGCGAAGATCACGATCAACCGGCCCGAGGTGCGCAATGCTTTCCGTCCGGAAACGGTCAAGGAGATGCAGGCCGCGTTCGATGATGCACGCGACGACGCCGCGATCGGCGTCATCATCCTGACCGGCCAGGGCAAGGAAGCGTTCTGTTCCGGCGGCGATCAGCGCGTGCGCGGCGCCGGCGGCTACATCGGAGGCGACAAGGTCCCGCGCCTGAACGTGCTCGACCTGCAGCGGCAGATCCGCACGCTGCCCAAGCCGGTGGTGGCGATGGTGGCGGGCTACGCGATCGGCGGCGGGCACGTGCTGCACATGATCTGCGACCTGACCATTGCCGCTGATAACGCGCGCTTCGGCCAGACCGGGCCCAAGGTCGGCAGCTTCGACGGCGGCTACGGCGCGTCGTACATGGCGCGCATCGTCGGGCAGAAAAAGGCGCGGGAGATCTGGTTCCTGTGCCGCCAGTACGACGCCACGCAGGCACTGGACATGGGGCTGGTCAACTGCGTCGTGCCATACGAGCGGCTCGAAGCGGAGACGGTCCAGTGGTGCCGCGAGATGCTGGCCAACAGCCCGATCGCGCTGCGCTGCCTCAAGGCGGCATTGAACGCCGACTGCGACGGCCAGGCCGGACTGCAGGAGCTCGCCGGCAATGCCACGCTGCTCTTCTATCTTTCCGAGGAAGGCCAGGAAGGCAGGAACGCCTACCTCGAGAAGCGCAAGCCGGACTTCCGCAAGTTTCCGCGCCTGCCGTAGTCTTCACGCTGGCCCCGGGGCCAGCGTGATCCTTCGAGTGAACGAGTCCCTGTCCATCACGGCGGCTGCGCGCGACGCGGCCAGCACCATCGCGCTGCTTGTCGGCCGCGAGAGCTACACGTTCGCGCAGCTCGCCGACCTCGTTCGCGCGCGGCTGGCCGCGCTCGGTCCGGAGTTCAAACCGGGCCGGCCCGTCCCGCTGGTGGGCCGCAACACCCTTGAGCGCGTCATCGCGCTCTACACGCTGCTCGAAGCGCGTGTGCCGGTGCTGCTGATGCATCCCAAGCTCACCGAGGCCGAGCGCGCCGCGGAAATTGCGGCCACCGAGCGCGCGGTCGGCACGCTGCATCCGGACGCCGCGGTCATCCTGTACACATCGGGCACGACCGGTCAGGCGCGTGGCGCCGTGTTGACGCGTTCGGCACTGGTCGCGTCGGCGCGGGCGAGCGCCGCCAACCTTGGCTGGCACGCAGACGACTGCTGGCTGCTCGCGATGCCGATTGCCCGTATCGGCGGCCTGTCGATCCTGACGCGCTGCCTCGCGGCGCGCCGCACCGTGGCGCTCGCGCCGAGCTTCGACGCTGCGCAACTGCCGCAGTGGATCGAATCGTGGCGCACGACGCTGGTCTCGCTGGTGCCGACGATGCTCACGCTGCTGTTCGAACATTTCCCGGCCTGGCGGCCGCCGGCCTTCCTGCGCGCCGTGCTCGTCGGCGGCGCCGCCGCGTCCCCGCGCTTGCTGAAGGAGGCCGCGCAGCGCAGGGTACCCGTCGTCGTCACCTACGGCTGCACGGAGACCTGCTCACAGGTCGTCGCCACGCCGTACGAACAGCGCTTCAACCCGGGGCCGCGCGGCGCGGGGCGGCCATTGCCCGGCACGGAGCTGCGCGTGGTCGACGGGCGCATCGAGGTGCGTGGACCGATGCGGATGGCGGGATACCTGGGTAGGCCGCCGCTGGCCGCGGAGGACTGGTTCGATACCGGCGACATCGGGATGCTGGACGCGGAAGGCTGCCTGCACGTCCGCGCACGGCGCGCCGACCTCATCGTGACCGGCGGCGAGAACGTGTACCCGGCCGAAGTCGAGCGTGTGCTGGAGGCGTGCCGCGGCATCCGCACGGCGGCGGTGTTCGGGGTACCCGACGAAACCTGGGGCCAGGTCGTCGCGGCTGCGTTCGTCGCGGATGGCACGCCGCCGACCGACGAGGAGCTTGGCGCTTTCCTCGACCATCATCTCGCGCGGCACAAGCGGCCGCGCCGGATCGGCCTGGTAACGAGCCTGCCGATGACGCCCGCGGGCAAGCTCGATCGCGCCGCACTGGCAGCCTTGCACTCCACGCTCCGGCCGCTCGCCAGTTCACCCTGACGACCCAAGTCTGCCCGCCGTTGGGGATAATGCGCGGGTCGCCTTCCGCCGTTTCTGCCTTCGCATGACCAGTTCGTCCGCCGCTTCCTCGCCGGTCGTTGTTCCGGGATCTCTTGCCGCCTGGCGCATTGCCTGTCGGCTGCCCAGTCTGCTGGTGGCGATCAGCCCCGTGCTGGTCGGCACGGCACTCGCGTGGGAACGGACCGGTCGATTTGACGCGACGACGATGCTGCTGACGCTCGCCGCGGCCGTGCTGCTGCAGGTCATCTCGAACCTGCAGAACGACGTCGGCTACACGACGCGCGGCGCCGAGCGTCACGGCAATCGCACCGGTCTGCCGCGTGCCACGGCCAACGGCTGGCTCGAGATCGAGCAGGTCCGGCGGGCCATTGTCATCTGCTGCGGACTCACCCTGCTGCTCGGCGTTCCGCTGGTGATTGCGCATGGCTGGCCGGTGCTGGCGATGGGACTCAGTTCACTGGTGGCCGCCCTTGCCTACATGGGTGGCCCGCGTCCGATCGCGTACACGCCGCTGGGCGAGCTGGTCGTCTTCATCTTCTTCGGCATCGTGGCGGTCGCCGGTTCCGATTACGTGCAGACCGGCGATGTCGGCATGACCACCTGGATGGCCAGCGTCGCGTTGGGAGCTCTCGCGGCCTCCGCGCTGGCCGTCAACAACCACCGCGATATCGCGCACGACCGCAGCGTCGGACGCCGTACGTTCGCGGTCATCTTTGGAGCATCGGCTTCGCGGGGCATGTACGGGTTCAGCGTGCTGGGCGCCTTTGCGCTGCTGGTGCCGATGGCACTGCAGTCGTCGCCCACGCTGCTCGCGCCGCTGGTGCTGATCCCGGCGGCGCTGCGGCTGCAACGCGATTTCGCCGCGAGCGCGCCGGGGCTCGCCTACAACGCGATCCTTGTGCGCACCTTCAAGCTGGAGCTCGGCTATGCCGCACTGCTCGCCGTCGGCGCCGTCATGGCCGGCTGGCTGGGCTGATCAGCGGTTGCCGGCCAGGCTGGCACCGGCAAGCGAAAACGCCGATACCCGCGGCAGCAACCGCGGTTCCGGCTGCAGTGCGATCTGTACGACAGCGATGTCCCAGCCGTCCTTGACGACCTTGGTGACGGCGCGCCGTTTCATCGATACCGACCGCACGAAGTAGAAGCGACGCCCCTCCATCGCGGCGAGCCGGGTCAGCCCGCGCCGCATCTGCGAGTCGACGACGCCTATGGGCTCGTCCACCGCATTGACTTCGGCACACACACGCACTGCCTCGCCTTCGAGTCCCACCAGGTCCGGACCACCGCGCTCGCCGGACTGACGCGGATTCCAGAGCCAACGCAGCGGCACACCGGCAACGCTATGACGCACGAGCCACTCCGCCGCGCAGACGATCATCTGCTGGTGCTGGATGTGGTTGAGGTGTTCCTGCACCTGCCGGCGAATGCCGGTGAGCAGTTCCACCGTGTCATCGATCGACTCGGCAGGTTCGGACATCAATTGATTCAGACCGGTCAATGTCTTTTGAGCTTCTGCCAGCACCCTGCGGCGCGCGTCGTCAAACGATCCGAGTTCAAGCATTGCGGTACAAGGCGACGCCGGGGGGTGAAACGAGATTGCGCACGCAATGATCCATGGACGGGTTGACGGGAACTTAAAGCGCATTGCGCAGACTGCGAAGCGTCGCGTCTCACTCGTCTTGGGTCGTTTTGCATCGGCCATGTGGACGGTGGCCGGACCCTCTTCAGCTGTCGCGTGGGAACGATTCCCATTTTCTCGGCTACGAAGTGGGGCGAATGCCGCGCTTCGCGCACAATCGCGGCGTGCTGATCGTCACGGTCTTCGTCGTCCTCGTCTTTGGGTACAGCCTGGTGTCACGACGGCTGGCGAGCACTGTCATCACGGCGCCGCTCCTTTTCACTGCCGCTGGCGCGACCTTGCTGCTGCTTCCGGAGTTCGAGGCGGGGCTGCTGACCCACCGCAAGGCATTCCTGCTGATCGCCGAAACCGGACTCGTGATGACACTGTTCACCGACGCGGCACGAATTCGGCGCGACGCGCTGAAGGGCGACCGCAACCTGCCCGCGCGACTGCTCAGCACCGGCATGCTGCTGACGATCGCGTTGGGCGCCATCGCGGCGATGGTGTGCTTCGGCGGTCTGACCTGGTGGGAGGCGGGAATCATCGCGGCGATCCTTGCACCGACCGATGCCGGCCTCGGTCAGATCATCGTCAGCAGCCCGAAAGTGCCCGCGCGCATACGGCAGGCGCTGAACGTCGAGGCGGGGCTCAATGACGGACTGTCTGTCCCGTTCCTGATGCTGTTCATTGCATTGGCCGCGACCGCCGACCAGAGCGCGCCCACCGTTCTCGGTCGTTTCCTGCTCGAGCAGCTGGGCTACGGGGCGGCGATCGGCGTCGGAGCCGGCCTTGCGGGCGGCTGGCTGCTTGGCCTGGCTGAGCGAAGGCGCTGGATGTCGACCGCACTCGCTCAGCTCGGCGTGGTAGCACTGCCCCTACTCTGCATGATTCTCTCGGAGGAGTCCGGCGCCAGCATGTTCATCGCTGCCTTCGTGGCCGGCCTGGCCGTGCAGATCGGTTTCCCCCAGGTCGCGCGCCATAGCGTCGAGTTCACCGAAGAATGGGGCCAGCTGTTCAACTACTTTGTCTTCTTCCTGTTCGGGCTGTTCGTCGCCCGCACCTGGGCAGACTTCACCATGGCGACCTGGGTTTACGCCGTGCTGAGCCTGACTGTCCTGCGCATGCTGCCCGTGGCGATCGCGCTGGCCGGCACCGGTCTTACCCGCAGCACGGTGCTCTTCATGGGCTGGTTCGGTCCGCGCGGCCTGGCGTCGATCGTGCTGGGACTGGTCTACCTGGAGCAGCACGCGCAGTTGCCGGGCGAAGGAACGATCCGCCTGGCCGTGATGGCGACCGTCCTGCTCAGCATCGTTGCGCATGGACTCAGCGCGATGCCCGGCATCGCCTCCTACGCGCGCAGCGTGACACGGCTGCCGCCGCGCGCGCCGGAGAGGGCGGCGTCCGACGCGCCGCCGGCATAGCCGGATTGAGTACGGGCGGAGTTGCGCGCCATCGATCGGCGCAACAAGCCCTTACAGAATTTGCCCGCAGCGCGCACCCGCGCGACGCGCTTGAACCCGTCGGTTTCCTCTCAGCCTGATGCTGGGCACTAACGGCGGCGGCCACCGCCGCGGAAGCCGCCGCCGCCGAAGCGGTCGCCGAAGCTGCCGCCGCTATAGCGATCGCCCCAGCTGCCGCCACCCCCGGCGCCGCCCCCGGAACGGCTACCCCATTCACCGGAGCCACTGCCGGAGCGATCCCAGCCGCCGCTGCCCCAGCTGCCCGTGCGATCCGCGGCGCTGCTGCGCGCCTGCTGCTCCTGGCTGGCCCACGCCGTGTTGCTCGAGGCACTGCCCCAGCCACCGGCGGAATGCTGCTGCCAGCCGCCGCTGCCGTCGCTGCGATAGACGTTGCCGTCCGCGCCGGCGACGTGCGTGTTCTGCGGCGTGCCGTCGCTCCAGGTCTTGGTCTGGCCGGTGTTCGCGTTGTAGGTCGTGGTCGACGCGCCGCGGTCATAACCTTGTGGGCCAGCGGTCGCGGACACGTTGCGATCGATCGAACTGCCGCCGGCGCCGGTCGCCTCCACGTTCGAGCCATAGCCGCGCTGGCCGGTTTGTGCGTTGTAAGTCTCGCTGCGATTGACGGAACCGGTCGTGCCAGACGCGGTGTTGAATGTGCGGTTGTAGCCCTGCGAGCCCTGCCCCGTATAGGGATTCCAGCTGCGCTGCGCGTTGTAGCTGCCGGTCGTGCCGCGGCTGGTAGCGTAGTTGCCGGCCGCGGTCGTGCCGAACGCGCCGCCGTTGTCGGCCCAGTATGTGCGCGTGCCGGACGACACGCCACCCGGCCAGCTGCGATAGACATCGGCCGTCGCCGAGCCGCAGCACGGATACCCGTAGTAGCCGGCGTGGTAGTACGCCCCGCCCCAGTAAGGCTCCGCCCAGTACGCGGCCGTCAGACCCATGGCGAACCCGAATGTGAAGCCGACGTAGGGGTTATGGACCGGCATAGCCGCCACGCCATAGGTGACCGGAGCGCCGTACCAGACGCTGCCGATCCACGGCGAATAGGCGTAGCCGGTGCCGTAGACCACGGTGCCGCCGGTATCGACGACGGTGCCGAGGTAGCCGGGCGTGTAGCCGGCGTAGACGACATTGCCGGTGTAGCCGTAGACGTGCACATAGGTGACGTAGTGCAGCGGCGACGAGACCGGGATTGTGTAGATGACGCCCGGCACGGCAGTGGCCACGATCCATGGCCCGGTCAGCGCACTCGCGGAGAACCACACGCCGCCGGTAACGGCGTAATAGGCACTCGGACTCACCTCGATCACCGGAACCTTGGAGTTGGTGACATAGCGCAGCGGGGTGCCGGCCACCGGCTGCAACTGCGGCGCGCCGTCGAACTCCGGCGTGAAGGTCGGCCCGCCCTTGCGCGCCACCGCCGCGGTCTGCGGTATCGAATTCGCGATCACCGCCTCCTGTGCCTGCGGTGTTCCCGCCACCGACGCCAGCACGATCGAGGCCGGCGTGCCTTTCGCGGGTATCTGCCGGAACGACGGCGGCAGCGCGTTGCTGGCGACGAAGGCCCACGGCCCGCCGAGCCTCGGCGCGCGGAACCAACGTCCGGCCATCAGCACGTAGTAGGCGTTGTTCGTCGTGTCGACGATCACGTCGGTCGCGCTGTTGGTTGCCCACAGCAGCGGCGTGCCGGTGATCGGCACGAGATTGGGCTGGCCCTTGAAGACGATGAGCTCGGTCGGGACTTCAGTGACGTGGATCGCCGGCACGCCATTGGCCAGTGCGGGCTTCGGCGTCGCGCCCTCGCCGCCGTCGAGCAGATCCGCCGTCCCCGACTGCGCGAGCTGCTTCGCCATGTCGTCGAGTCCGAGCGGCGCGAAGCCGACCTGCGTCCACGGGCCATCGAGCGAGGTCGACGACACCCACCCGTCGTAGACATGCAAGTACCAGGTCTTGTCGGCGCGCGTGCGGGCGAGCATCGCATGCGTGTTGATCACGCGCTCGAAGCGCGTGTCCGGGACCTCGCGCACGACGGGCTTGCCTTCGATCGGCACCAGTAGCGCCGGCCCGTAGGCGACGACGACCGTCGGCGCCTCATTACGCACCGCGTGCGTCGTCGGCTGCACCGTCTTCGAGGCCGCGAGCGACGCCTCGAGGCTGTCGAGCGCCATCGTCTGCAGCGCGCTCACCAGCGCGGTGCGCAGCCCCGGCAGGTATTGCGCCCCCTTGTCAGGAAGTGTCGGGAAGTTGCTCTTCGTGACCACGAGATCGTTGAGCTCGACCGTGCGCGTTACGCGGTCGACGTCGGTGCGCGCTGTACCCCAGACAACGCCAAAGGTCTCGTCCTTCTGTCCGGCGGGCCGCAGCGCCACGGCAACGCGCCACGCGAGCGCATTGCCGCTCCACGAGTCGATCTGCGGCTGGTAGATCAGCGCATCGGCGCCGGTCAGCGTGACGTCGCGAGGCCACGGGTCACGCGGAGCCGGGGCTGCTGGCGACGCCGACGGCGGCGGCGGTCCGCCGCCGGCCGCGCTGACGTTCATTGCCGGGCTCCACGAGTTGTCCAGCGGCGGCATCGGGGCCGTGTCGCTGGAACGGCTGACGCAGCCGGCGACCACCGCGCCGGTCAAAAGTGTCAACGCGAAGGTTCGAACAATTGACATCATGAATTCTCCCGGGTCGGACACGGCCGAGGACTACTTCGGAAACTTGAATTGCGCCTGAGCGGACAGCGTCAGCACGGCATACAGGGTTGCAGAGATCCTGGGCATCGACACCCCCGTTGTCATTCCAGTTCAGGGCTCCGGCCGCGGGGGCGGGCCGCCTCCTCGTACCGTGCCTGGAACCTCTGCGCGAGGGCAAACAGCACACCGGTCGACCATGCCACGGTGATCAGGCCCGACAGTGGAATGATGCCTCCCAGCAGTCGCAGGCCGTATGGAAGTCTGAGTTCGCTCGAAACCGTCGTGTACTGCATCAAGGAGTAATAAATTGCGGTGCTGAGGTTCTCGAACGCGCCGCGCCCGAGCAGGAATCCGCCCCACGCCACGATCTCTATCAGGTGGACGATCACGAGAATCCATGTCGCCACGACCAAGGCGCTGATGCCAAGCAGCGGCGAGGCTCCCTGCGCATGACGCTGCAGGGCCTGGCCTACGCGCAGCGTGATGGCCACGCCAACCCCGTGGATGACCATCGTCAGCGCGATCAGCAGCAGTCCCCAGAACACCTCGTCGAGCGAGGTGATGTACACCGCCGAGTCATCCACTGCCGCTGTCGCGGTGTCGTGCGATCACGCGTTACTGCGCAACGACGCGGGCCCCGTCGCCGTTGCCTTCGAGGTAGACGCGCTGTCCAACGCGCAATCCCGGGTTGACCGGCTGCGTCACGGCCACTAGCACCCCGTTCGTGGTCCGCACGATGATCTGCTGTCCGGGCACCGGCTGATCGTGCTTCTTCTGGATCTCGTTGCCAGCCAGCGCACCGCCCACCGTGCCGAGCACCATCGCGACATCGCGTCCGGTGCCACCGCCGATCAGGCTGCCGATGCCGAGGCCGGCCAACCCGCCAACGACGGCGCCGACGCCCTGATGATGATTGTTCTGGAGTTGCACCGCCGTGATCTGTTCGATCGTTCCGCGGCGGATTTCCATTTCACCGGGCTGAGGTCCAGGCGCCGCGCAGGCCGCGAGGAACAGCGCAAAGACGGCGGGGGCAATGCTGAGTTTTCTCATGTTCCGACTCCGAATCTAATGTGACTACACGGCCAGGGCGCCGACCACCATTGTCGCCGCGCAGTCACTGCGCAAGCACGGTCGGACACCATGGAGTTGGGTTTGGGGGATGACACTGCACGAGGCGCGGGCCGTCAGCGTATTCATGCGCTCGGGCTGGGGGTTGAGGGAGGTCACTTGGGAAACATGAACTGCACCTGCGCGCGCAGCTGCCAGTTGGCTCCGTTGTCCGGATGCACGACGTTGTAGTACGCGACGATCTGCGTGTTCACCGGCAGCTTGCCGATATGGAAGATCTTGCCGACGCCGCCGCCCAGCGGCACGGTCCAGCGCTGGTCGCTGTCCGCTTCCCAGTTGGCGGTGATGATGGGCGACATCGTCAGGTACAGCCCGCCGGGAAAGTTGTAGTTCAGGAACGGCTGCACCAGGAAGTTGTTGTAGTGCCCTCCCTGCTTGCTGCTGGACAACGACCAGATGTTGTTGAACAGCGCGCCGTAGACCCAGGGGCTGCCCTTCTCCAGCTTCAGCACCACCGCCGTCGGCCCCAGCCCCCAATTCTTGTTGCCGAGCACGTCGTCGGTGTTGGTGGGCATCTGCACGATCGCACCCGCGCCCCAGATCAGCCCGCCCGGCCCCGGGCTGGACGGCGACAGAAAGGCCGACAGCTGGATGTCGCCCAGTCCGAAGGTGTCGCCCTGGCCGGGCACGAACTCCGGCTGCCAGATCAGCGGCATGATGGTGCGGGTGATGACGTTCCAGTCGCTGCTGACCTCGATCGGATACACCGGCTGGATGTTCAGGATGTTCTGCGTGCCCGACAGCGGTCCGGTGTTGAAGTTGGTGTTGTTCTCGAACGGCACGCTGATCAGGTTGCCGACCGGGTTCTGCGCCAGTTTGGCGAGTTCGGCAGCCGACAGCTCGGCACGTGCGGTCATGCACAGCATCGACATCGCTGCGCATGTGCCTGCCGCCCGCACAAGTGGCCGGGTGAACGGACTCATGTGATCGCCTTCACGTGTCCTATAGCGGTTCTGAACCCATTCAATTCACCTGCTTCAACGCGGGCGGATTCCAGGTGCCTTCACCGGGCGGCAGGATCGACGGCGCCTCGGCCTTCGGCCAGTAGAGGCGCATCACCAGGTAGATCGGACCGTCCGGCGCGGGCAGCCAGTTCGATTCCTTGTCCCTGCCGGGCGAATCCTTCTGGATGTAGAGCGTCAGCGAGCCGTCGGCGTTCTTCTTCATCGACGGCAGCATCGGCGAGTTGATCAGGTAGCGATTGATCGGGTTCTTGATCAAGAACTGCGTCTTGCCGTCGTACATGGTCACCGACCAGAAGGCGTTCACCGGCGGCAACTGCCCTGCCGCGAAGCTCAGCGTGTAGTCCTGCTTGCTGCCGTCCAGCACCTCGCCCCGCGCGTCGGAACGCGTCATCGGATACATCGCCTCGACGGCATCGTTGCCGTAGATGCCGCCCTGTGCGGCGGCGGCACGCTTGAGCCAATCGCCGTTGAAGAAGGCGCGGTCGCCGAACAGCGAGCCGACCTTCCAGCCGTCGATGTTCTTCATGCCGCCGTCCAGGTAGGCCTTGACCTTGTCGCTGCCCTCCTTCATGGCCAGCAGCACGGCGGCCTTGTGCTCGACCGACAGGTCCTTGAAGTCGAAGCGCTTGCCCGGGCCGATGCTGATGCTGGCCAGCCGTGCGCGCAGCGCCTTGTCGTCCTCGGATTCGGGCACGTACTGCAGCGCCGCGTCGAGATAGGCGTAGAAGTTGTCCTTGATGCCGGCGGTGCTGGCCGGCAAGAAGTCCGGCAATGGCGGGGCCGGCGGCGCGGGCTGCTTCAGGAAAGCAGACAGCGGCTGCGCCTTGTAGCCGGCCTGCACCTTGACCACGTTGGGCATGTCCGCGGCATCGAAGAGCTGGGTGCGGAAGATGGTCAGCCCGAAAGGCGTGCTCGACTGGAACACCTTCTTGATGCCTGCCGGCGTCTCGCCCTTCCAGCCAGGGCCGACCACCAGGAAGTCGCCGGCCTCGCTGCCGGTGGCACGGCTGCCGATGTAGCCGTAGTTGTAGGTGTTGCCGTCGACCAGCTGCACCGAGTAGTAGCGCTTCGGGTCCACGGCCGGCACCGAGATCACCATCGGCTCGGCGCGCAGGTCCAGCCACAGCATCGAGTACGGCGTATCGCTGTTCGGCGTGACCACCGCGGTGTCCTGGTAGGTGAAGACACGCGCCTCGTTGACGACGGTGTTGAACGGGCCCTTGTACTGCCCGGAGCTCTTGTCGACGACGAATTCGTTCATCACCGCATAGTTCATCACCAGCGGCAGGCCGTAGATGAAGGCCTCTTCGGCGATGGCCTTGGTCTCGGCGATGCCCGGCGCCGGCACGCCGGCAGCGGCGACCTTCTTCTCGGCCTGCGCGATGGGGTCGTCCTTCTTGCCGCATCCGGCCAGCAGGACGGCGGCGATCGCCCCGCACAGGGCGCCCTGCAGCAACGCGCGTGTCTTCATTGATTTCCCTTGGTGCTATTGCGTCAGCTGTGCCAGGATCTTTTTCTTCGCCGCTTCATAGTCGCTGGCGCTGATCAGCTTCTGGTCGTAGAGCGACTGCAGTTCGGCCAGCTTCTGCTGGGGCGTCTTGGTCTGGCTGGCCTTGGCCTGGGCTGCGGCCGCCTCGGCTTGCTGTGCGGCGGCGGCCGACTGCTTGGCGGCCGCTTGCGCCGACTGCGCCGCCGCGGCCTGATTCGCCGCCGCGGCGCTGGACTCGGCTGCGGCCTCGGTGGTCACGGCGGCGGCAGTGGCAGCGCCGGCCACGAACATCGTGCGGCGCGCCGCACGCCGCCACACGCCGAAGATCGCCCATGCGGGCTGCGTCGCCACCAGCAATGCCGCACCGGCCAGCAGGCTGCGGCGCGGCAGCGCCCTTCTGATTTCGCTCGGATTCATCTCGGATCTCCTGGGGTGACGGGTGTCAGGGCTTGGTGCGCGTGTATTGCAGTTCCATCATCTTGAACATCTTGGTGCCAAAGCCTTGACCCCACAGTTGCGTCACGTGGCCGCCGTCTGCGCCGAGGGCCATGCGCAGTTCCAGCGGCGTGGCCTTGCCGGTGCTGCTGTTGACGACGCTGGCCTGCATCGTTGCCGACTTGCCGTCGGCGTTGAAGCCGCCGGTGTACAGCGTCAGCGCCGTGCTGCCATCGTCCATCCAGGTGGCCTGGTATTTTTTGGCGGCGTTGTCGTAGCCGATGTAGCCGATGGCGTTGAAGGCATCGTCGGACGGGCCGCCGACCAGCATCGTCTGCACGAAGCGTTTGCCCAGCACCCAGGTGCTGACGGCGCTGGCGGTAGATTCGATCGGCGGCTTGCCCGGGTCGACCCATATCAGCACCCTGACGTTGAAGCTGCCGATCATCGGCTCGAGCCGCTTCTGGTAGTCGCCGGGGGTCATGGCGTTGTCCATCGCCCTGGCCACGGCGGCCGTTCTGGCCGAGGGGGACTTGCCCGCCTGCTGCGCGAACGATGGGCCGGCAAGACCGATCGCGGCGGCCACCAGGGCCACGGCGGGAAGCATCTTCATGGTTGTTCCTCCGGTTTCAGAAGTGTCTGTGCGCCGTTGCCGACGGCTTCATGGCGCGCGGCGCTATTGCGTCACCTTGCAACAGCAATGATGTGCGGGCCTCTCGCGAGACGGCCCCAAAGCGTTTGGCCTTCACTGCACCCGTTCGACCTCGCTCGGCCGCCAGCTCTTGTCGAAGAAGGATTCGAGCGGGCTGTACAGGCGCAGGATCGTGAACCAGCCCTTCTTCGGGTCGGTCTGGATCCAGTTGCCGCGCGGCACGCCGGCCGGCTGCGTCGGACCGAAGTAAATCGTCGTCGAGCCATCGGCAGCGGCTTCGGCGGCCGGCGACGGGTAGCTCTGGCTGCCGGCGCGCGGAAAGCGCTGCGGCGTCTGCAACATCGAGCGCGTCTGGTTGTCGTAGACCGTGAACGACCAGAACGCGCGCGCCGGGATGCCCTTGGGCAGCGTCGTCTTGTAGGTCTTGGCGCCGTCGAAGGCGTTCTTGTCCTTGTCGAGGAAGCCCATCAGGTACTGCGAGCCGACATCGGGGATGCGCATGATCATGCCCGGCGAATCGAGCGTGTAGCCGTAGTAGAACGCGGTGCGCGAATCGAGCGTGCGCGCGCCGGTCGGCGGCAAGGGCTTGAACATGCCTTCCTTGGTGAACAGCGGCGGCGGCGTCTCGAAGTTGGCACCGCCCTGCCAGAGCATGCTGGCCCACGTCGAGCCGGGGTAGTACGACCATCGGCCAGCGACTCGGCCGACCGCCAGTTCAGCACGCGCCCGGTGGCGTTGCCCACGGCCGCCGCGTCGGTGAGGATCTTCTTCATGCGTGCGTCGGGCTGCGAAGGGCTTGCCCTTGACGATGCCGATCGCCGCCAGCTGGCCGGCGAGTTCGACGTCGTAGCTGGTCGCCGGCTCCTGCTGCACATTCTCGTTGATCATCTCGAAGAATCCGAAGTCGCCGGGCGGGATGGTGTTGAAGGCCTTGCCGCTGGCTTCGACGAACTTCGTCTCGGGCACCGGCGGGTTCTTGCGCAGCGCGCACCGTGCCTTCGAGCGCGGTGGCGATGCTGGTGCCGACGCCGCCCGGCGTGTAGGGATAGACCTTCAGGTGCTTCTTGATGTTGTCGACCGCGGGCTTCGGGTCGTTGTTCACCAGGAAGGCGCGCGCCGCATAGAGCACGCGGTTGGTCTTCGAGTGCGCGACGTAGAAGCCGCCGTCGGGCAGCGGGCCGTCGTAGCCGGGCGGCACGATCAGGTACTTGCCGCCTTCGCCGCGGTCGGGGCCCGGGAAAGCCGATGTCGATGATCCAGCTGAACCACATGTCGTTGATCGTGCCCAGCCCCATCGGCGGCTGCTCGACCACCATCGGCCCCTTGCTCAGGTTGATCACGCCAAGGTAGTAGACGGTGTCGGCGTTGGCCGTCAGGAACAGCGAGTTGGCTGTCCATCAGCGTCGGAGAAGATGACGATGCTGTTGTCCTCGGCGCCGATGCTCTGGAAGCCCTTGCCGAGGGCGTAGGCCGAGGCGCCGCGGAAGCTGTTGTTGTAGGCGTTCAGCGCGCGCGTGAAGTCCAGCGTGTCGTAGACCTTGCTCGCGGTCTCGACGGTCGGCGCGCCGTCCTTGAAGGTCAGCGTGCCGATGCTCGTCTCGACCTTGTCGGGCGTGATCAGGAACGGCGGCATGGTGGATGGTGACTGGGCCAGCGCCCAGGGCGGCAGTGCCAACCCGGCGCAGACGAACAACGCGGCAGAGATCCGTTTCATATTCCTTCTACTCGCTCAAATAAGATCCGTTGCGGAACTGCGCGCTGCAAGCATGCCCTTGCGCGCCGCGCCCGATCAATCCTTGTTCTTCATCGCCGCTTCAAGCTTCTTGATGTCGGCCGGCGAAAGCTGCGGCCGGTCGAGCCTGACCGTCAGCTTGTTCAGCTTGGCCGTCAGCGCAAAGGGCGGCTGGTAGTCGGCATCGTTGACGCCGGTCAGTGTGTCGGAGCCGATGTCGAAGCTCTCGTCCCACTGCAGGATCATCGGCAGCGTTTTCGGCATCGCCTTGGTGTCCACCACCTTGCCATCCACCTTCAGCGTGCCGGTGCCGGGGCGGCCGACACCGCTGAAATCGTTGAAGGCCAGCGTGCCGGCGCCGAGGCCGTCGTACTTGAAGTCGAACTCGATGGTGTGGCGGCCGGGCGTCAGTGCCTCGGCGCCCTCCCACTTCAGCCGCTCCAGGTCGACCAGGTTCCACAGCCACACCGGCTTGCCCTTCAGCAGGTAGAAGCCGTAGCCGCCGAAGCGCCCGCCCGAGGTCAGCATCATGCCTTCGGCACCACCGGCCGGCACCTCGATGTCGGCCGTCACCGTGTACGAGGTGTTCAGCAGCAGCGGCGAATCGCCCTGCGGCAGGCCGACCATCGGCCGCGTGTAGACGAACTCGCTGCGCCCGGCGGTGATGTTCGGCCTGGGCGCGACGATGCGCGCGGCCACCGAGGCGTCCATCGGGAACACCTGATACTTCTTCGCCTCGGCGATGAACTTGGCCTTCATCGCCTTGACCCTGTCCGGATGCCTGGCCGCCAGGTCGGTGGTTTGGCTGAAGTCCTCGTTCAGGTTGTACAGCTCGAGCACCTGGTTGTTCAACGGGTCGGGGTTGGCCGCGCCGAAGGCATCCCAGGGCGCACGATTCACCTTGGTGGAGAGGAACCAGCCGTCGTCGTACAACGCCCATTGGCCCATCATCTCGAAGTACTGCGTCTTGTGGCGTTGCGGCGCCTTGGCATTGGCCGCATCGAAGGTGTAGGCGAAGCTGGTGCCTTCGATCGGCGCCTGCTTGATGCCGTCCACCGCCAGCGGTGCCTTGATGCCGGCGGCCTCCAGGATCGTCGGCACGACGTCGATGACGTGCGTGAACTGCTCGCGCAGGCCACCCTTGTCCTTGATGCGCGCCGGCCACGACACGACCATGTTCTGGTTGATGCCGCCCAGCGCCGACGCGTTCTGCTTGAACCATGAGAACGGCGTGTCGAAGGCCCACGACCAGCCAGCCGACATGTGGTTGTAGGTCTGTTCGGTGCCCCACACGTCGTACCACTTCAGCTGCACTTCGGCGGGCAGCTTGTTCAGCCCGTTGAAGAAGGCCACCTCGTTCGGCGTGCCCAGCGGTCCGCCCTCGGCGCTGGTGCCGTTGTCGCCGTTGATGTAGATGACCAGCGTGTTGTCCAGCTTGCCCAGGTCCTGGAAGTGCTGAATCACGCGCCCGATCTCGTAGTCGCTGTACATCGCATAGGCGGCGAAGACCTCGACCTGGCGGATGAAGAGCTTCTTCTCGTCCGCGGTCAGCTTGTCCCATGGCGTGAGCAACTGCGCCGGCCATGGCGCGAGCCTGGTGTTCTGCGGGATCACGCCCATGCGCTTCTGGTTCTCGAAGATGCGCTCGCGCACCTTTTCGTAGCCGTCGTCGAACAGCTTCATCGCGCGCACCTTGTCGACCCACTCCTGGGTTGGATGGTGCGGCGCGTGCGTCGCACCGGGCGCGTACTTGATGAAGATCGGCTTGCTCGGGTCGGTCTGGTGGATGCGCGTCATGTAGTCGATCGCATCGTCGGCCATGCCGGTGATCATGTTCCAGCCCGGCTTGCCCTGGAACGGGAAGATCTGCGTGGTGTTTCGAAACAGGTTCGGCTGCCACTGGTTGGCGTCGCCGCCCATGAAGCCGTAGAAGTATTCGAAGCCCATGCCGGTGGGCCACTGGTCGAAGGGCCCGACCTGGCTGGCAGCGAAGGCGGGCGTGTTGTGGTTCTTGCCGAACCACGAGGTGGCGTAGCCGTTGTCCAGCAGCAGGCGCCCGATGGTGGCCTTGTCGCGGCCGATGATGCTGTTGTAGCCGGGGAAGCCGGTGGACTGCTCGGAGATCACGCCGAAGCCGGCCGAATGGTGGTTGCGGCCGGTGATCAGCGCGGCGCGCGTCGGCGAGCACAGCGCGGTGGAGAAGACGCGGTTGTAGCGCAGGCCTTCCTTGGCGACGCGGTCCATCGTCGGCGTCGGGATCACGCCGCCGAAGGTGCTGGGCACGCCGAAGCCCGCATCGTCGGTGATGATCAGCAGCACGTTCGGCGCACCTTTCGGCGGCACCACGCGCGGCGCCCACCAGGGCTTGGACTGCAGCGCACCGTCCTTGATCACGCCGCCGAAGGCCGGGTCCGGCGGCGGCAACTGCTTGCCGCTGATCGTCGTGCTGGCGCTGGGCGAACCCAGCCTGCCGGTGACCTGCTGCGCCCCGGGCGCTCCTGCCAGCATCAGCACCGCCGCAAGAATGACCTGCAACTTCGAATGGATGGACATAAATTCCTCAGGCCGCCAGCAAGGCGGCAGTCGTCATCGTCGTGGAATTCGGGTCTTGCCGCCCGTCACCGCCACGCACTGGGGCGCCGCTTCCGGGCGTCGCGCGCAGGGATCTGTCGCGCGGCCGCTTTGCTCCACCCGACAGATTCGCGTCAGGGTTGCCCCTGATCGAGAGTGTGAATCTAGTGGGGAAGGGCGAGGCGTGACTTGACAATTCCGGCCAAACTGCAAAGCTGTGCGCAGAATCGCCATATTCCCGCTGCCATGCGTCCGTTCAGCAGAGCACCGATAGACAGACCGGTTCGCAACGGCCGCAAGTCATCATCCGACCGATCCGTCGTCACAGAATCCTTCGGGGACGTTGGCCTCGGACCCATCCGAGCCATTCCGTCAGTACTCCGGGAATGCGGAGTGGATCCCGGCCGCGTGCTGAGCCAGTTCGGACTCGATCACAAGACATTCGAAGACCCGGCGGCCCGGTTGCCCCTCCCTGAGGTCGGTCGCCTCCTGCTGGCCTGCGTTGAAGCGACCGGCAAGCCCCATTTCGGTCTGATGACAGGCAGGAAGTTCGAACTGCCGATGTTCGGCCTGCTTGGGTACGTATTGCGCAACGAGAGGTCGGTTCGCGCGGCGCTTCGGACGCTGGTGCTCCACCTCCACCTGCAGGACCGCGGCGCGGCTGTTGCGCTCACCGAACTGAGTGAACGACTTGTGGGCCTCTGCTATGCGGTCTTTACTCCGGAGACTCCGGCCGTTGATCTGATCGACGAAACCTCGCTGATGATCGGACTGCGGATCATGAAGTCGATCTGCGGGACGGACTGGAAGCCGGTCGAAGTTCGCCTGGCCCATGACCGGCCCGCCAACCCGAGCGTCTACCGTGAGATGTTCGAGGCGCGAGTGAGGTTCGGCGCGCCTCTGTCGATGCTGGTATTCGAGAGGCGCTGGCTGGATGCCGCGATCCCCGGGGCCGACCCTGGCTCGCTCGACAACTTCAATGGACTACTGGCTGCCGTCGAAGAAAGTACGTATACCAGTCTCGGCGACCAGGTGCGCCGCATACTGCGCACCAGCGTGCTGGCGGGTTCGGCCAACGCGAGCAGCCTTGCCGAACTGCTGTCATTGAGCCAGCGCAGCCTGAGGCGCCACCTGGCCCGCGAAGGCCTGAAGTTGCAGGACCTCATCACCGAAGCGCGCCTGCTCGTTGCACGGCAGCTCATCGAGCAGACCAGCATGCCATTCGGCGAAATCGCAGCGGCGATGACCTACTCGGATCCGAGCGCCCTGTCGCGCGCATTTCGCGGCTGGACCGGCATGTCGCCGACCGAGTGGCGTCGCGCGCGTTAGGGCGCGAAGACCTGGACTGCGCGATCCACGGTGCCCGACAGGCGACTACTGGAGCAAACCACCCGGCGGAGATCGCGGTCGATCCGGCGGAAGCTGGGCAATCATGCAGTCGATCGTCCGGCTGGTTCGCGCATCCGACGACCCGATGGCCTGGCTCTGCACGGCAGCGCGGAAGTCGTCCGGGGTGATGCGGTTGTAGTAAAGGCGCGAAGTGCTGTCGAGCAGCGCGGAGAAGCTCGACTGCTGCCCCCCGGCCGACGAGCTGTCGAAGGTCTGCAGGTTCATCGAACCGAACCACAGCGGCTGGCACTTGGCCTGCACAACATCGAGATACTCGTTGAAGCCCGTCGCCTTGTAGTTCTGCCACGCATCCGGCGCGCAGGCGGAAAACGCCAGGCCCACCGCGGCTGCCGCGAATGCCTTGGCCGCTCCAGTCATGTCTTCCCTCGTTCGAGCCGGTTCCGGCGCACCACGCACTCTAGTTGTATCGCGGCGAAGCTACTTTGCAATTCCGGCCAATCCCGCGGGGCGCGCTGCGCCTCAGGGTGCGGCCTTGGTACCCCACAACTGCCTCAGTCGCGCATCGCGGCCGCAGTTGTTTCGGTAGAACTTGTAACGGATCGGGTTCTTCAGGTAGTAGTCCTGGTGGTAGTCCTCGGCCGGGTAAAAGGTTCCTGCCAGAACGATCTCGGTGACGATCGATGCCGTGAACCGCTTGGACTTCTGCAACGCCGCTTTTGAGGCTTCAGCGGCCTTCAACTGCATGTCGTTCACCGGATAGATGCCGGTGCGGTACTGCGAGCCGATATCGCAGAACTGCTGGTCTTTCACCGTCGGATCGATGGTCGGCCAGAATTTCTCGAGCAGCTGTGCGTAGCTGATGCGTGCCGGGTCGAATTCCACCTTCACCGCTTCGGTATGGCCGGTCGACCCGGAAGACACTTCCTGGTAGGTCGGATTGGCTTTGCGGCCACCGATATAGCCGGAGGTCGTCGAGACAACCCCGTCGATCTTGTCGAAATCAGACTCGGTACACCAGAAGCAACCGCCGGCAAAGATCGCCGTTTCAGTGCGTGGCACGGGAACCGAGCTCTTCCCCTGCCCCCATGCCGCTCCGGCGCACGCCAGCGCGACCACCATGAAGAGGTTGCGGATCATCACGCCGCCTCGGCTTCGAATTTCAGGCAGACGCCGTTGTTGCAGTAGCGCTTGCCCGTCGGTCGCGGGCCGTCGTCGAAGACGTGGCCATGATGGCCGCCACAACGTGCACAGTGGTATTCGGTACGCGGAAAGATCCACTTGTAGTCGGTCGTGAAGCCGAGCGCGCCAGGCAGCGCCTCGAAGAAGCTGGGCCAGCCGGTGCCGCTGTCGAACTTCATCGCGCTCGTGAAGAGCGGCAGATCGCAGCCCACGCACCGGTACGTGCCGCGTCGTTTCTCGCCGTTCAGCGGACTCGAAAAGGGCGCCTCCGTCCCCTCGCGTCGCAGCACGCGGTACTGCTCAGGGGTGAGTCGCTTGCGCCATTCCTCATCGGGGAGCTTCAGGGCGTCAGCCCGGGGCGCCGCAGCCGGGCTGGCCGCGCGCGCGGCGGGGCCCACCCAGGCTGCCAGGCCGCCCAGCGCAATGCGGGATAACCACTCGCGTCGTTGTGTCATCACAGGGCCCTCCAACTTGTTCACATGGCATTGGTCGATTCTGCGGCCACGTCATTACGCGCAGGCCCGCGACCGCTTGTTCGTGAGAGCAGGGGCCATGCCCTATAGTCGTCATCTCCCAGGCCCCATACGGCACCCTCACCCGGCAATGACCGCGTTCCGCCGAACTTTGACCTTGCTGCACCGGCTGGCGTTCGCCGCCCTGTGCACTGCGACATGGGCTGGAATGCCGAGCGCGGCAGCGCAGACACTGCGCTATGCCAGCGCGTTCGACCCGAATTCGCTCGACCCGCACTCTCTGGCGCTGCTCTACCAGACGCGCATCATCAATCAGATCTACGAGAGCCTGGTCAACCGTGACCGCAACTTCGAACTGGAACCGTCGCTCGCCACGTCGTGGCAGATGCTCGATCGGACGACCTGGCGCTTCAAGCTGCGTCCCAACGTCAGGTTTCACGACGGCACGCCCTTGACCGCCGACGATGTCGTGTTCTCGATCGAACGCGCGTTGGCCAGGACTTCACAGCGCAGGTTCCAGTTGCGCGGGGTGACCGGCGCGCGCACGGTCGATGCACACACCGTCGATATCCTGTCGGAGGCGCCCGACGCGGTACTGCCTCAGAAGCTCTGGCTGATAGCCATCATGAGCCGGTCCTGGGCGGAGAAGCACGGAGTCTCACAGCCTCAGGACTACAACGGCAAGCAGGAAACCTACGCGGTGCGCAATGCCAATGGCACCGGCCCGTATCGACTGAAAAGCTATGACCCGGACCAGCGGACGGTGCTGGTCGCCTATCCGGACTGGTGGGGCCGTAACGACAAGGGCGTCGGCAATGTCAGGGAGGCGATCTTTGCCGTCATCCAGTCCGACGCGACCCGTCTGGCCGCACTGGCCTCCGGTCAGGTCGATTTCGTCATCGACCCGCCGTTTCAGGACGTCGCCCGGTTGAAGCAGGACAAGTCACTGAGGCTCGTCGACGTGACGGACATCGGGACCCAGTACCTGGGATTCGACCAGAGCCGCAATGAACTGCAGTTCGGCGAGGCGCGCGGCAATCCGTTCAAGGATCTGCGGGTACGGCGCGCGATCTATCAGGCGATCGATATCAACCTGATCATCGGCAAGGTGCTGCGCGGTCAGGGCACGCCGGCCGGTTCGCATCTGTCGAAGCTGGTCGACGGTCATGTGCCCGAGCTCGAAAAACGCCTGCCATTCGATCCGGCGGCAGCCCGCGCGCTGCTCAAGGAGGCCGGGTACCCCGACGGCTTTGCAGTGACGCTTGACTGCGTCAACGTGACGTACCGCGCGGCCGCCTGCCAGGCGATCGCGGCGATGCTGGCGCAGGTCAATATCCGAGTGACCTTCCAGCCGTTTCCGAGCGCAACGTTCTTCCCGAAGCTGACGCAGGCGTCCACCAGTTTCTTCGAGTTCGGCTGGACGGCGGCGGTCGATCCGTGGGCCTCGCTGAACTCGCTGGTGCGCTCCTACGACGGCGGCAGTGCCGGGCAGTTCAATGGCGGCCGCTATTCAAACCCCAGGCTCGATCAGCTGATCGACGGCATCCGCATCGAACCCGATCTGACGAAGCGCCGGCAGATGGTGGGCGACGCACTGCGACTGATGCACACCGACCTGCCGATGATTCCGCTGTACCGACGCACGCTGACATGGGTGATGCGTCCGAACGTCTCCGTGGTCCAGTGGCCCAACGATGTACTCGAATTGCGCTGGGTGCGCATCAACTGAACATCAACGTCCTGCACATCCGCATGTCCATCACTCGCTTTTCATTCCCGACGACAATTCACTTCGGCCCCGGCGCGCGCAAGCTGGTCGGCGTGCATCTGCGCGAACTCGGCCTGCGTCGTCCGCTCATCGTCACGGACCGCGGCCTGGCAACTCTGCCGGTACTTTCGGAGTTCATGCAGCACCTGAACACTGGGCTCGACGCCGGGGTGTTTTCCGGCGTCCACGGCAATCCGACAGCGTCGCAGGTCGTACAGGGCGTGGCCGCGTACAAGGCTCACCGTGCCGACTGCGTGATCGGCTTCGGCGGCGGCGCGGCGCTGGACATCGCCAAGGTCATCGCCGCGATGGCGGTGCACGACGGTGACGTCATCGAGTACGCGTGGGACCACCCGCAGGTGAGGCCGCTGGTGAACCCGCTGCCGCCCTTCTTCGCGCTGCCGACAACCAGCGGCACCGGTTCCGAGGTCGGCCGCTCGAGTGTCGTCAGCGAAGACGACACGCATGTGAAGCGCGTGATCTTCTCGCCGAAGCTGCTGGCACGCGAGGTGTTCGCCGACCCGGAGCTCACCTTCGGCCTGCCCCCCGCGGTGACCGCTGCCACGGGCATGGATGCCTTGACGCACAACATCGAGAGCTACCTGTCGCCGGCCTACCACCCGCTGTGCGACGGCATTGCGCTGGAGGGCGTGCGCATCGCCGCGCGTGCGCTGCCGCTCGCCGTGCGCGACGGCCGCAACCTCCAGGCGCGCGCCGACATGATGATGGCCTCGATGATGGGAGCGATTGCGTTCCAGAAGGACCTGGGCGCGGTGCATTCGTGCGCGCATGCCCTCGGCGCGGTGTGCGACCTGCACCATGGGCTCGCCAACGCGCTGATGCTGGAGCCGGTGATGCGCTTCAACCTCGACGCAGCGCCCGCGAAATTTGCCGAGCTCGCACACGTCGCGGGGCTTGCACAAGCCGGGGACTTCATCCCGTGGCTGGCCCGCCTGAAGCAGGAAATCGGCATTACGCCGTCGCTCGCTGCGGCGGGCGTGAAGCGCGACCAGTTCCCGCGACTCGTCGACCTCGCCGTCAAGGATGTGTGCCACCAGACCAATCCACGGCCCTGCACGGCGGCCGACTTCGAGCGCTTCTTCGAGCAGGCGTATTCATGAGCACGCGGCCGACGATCGGCATCTCGGCATGCTTCTTCCATGCGGACCCGGCGCGCCCCGTATTCACCGGCAAGACACTTCAGTATGTCGAGCAGTCGATCGTGCACTGGGTGCAGTCGTCCGGCGCACTGGCGCTCGTGATTCCCTCGCCCGACGGGCCGACGCAACGCGGTGACGTGACACTCGCCGACTACGCCCGACTGCTCGACGGCCTGGTGCTGGAAGGCGGGTCCGATATGTGGCCCGGCAGCTACGGCGAGGAGCCGCTGCGTCCGGAGTGGAGCGGTGACCGCATCCGTGATGACTACGAGATCGCGCTGCTGCGCGCGTTCGTCGATGCCGGCAAGCCGGTGCTCGGCATCTGCCGCGGCCTTCAGGTGATCAACGTCGCGTTCGGCGGCACGCTGTACCAGGACATCGCGACCCAGTTGGCCGGAGCGATCGAGCACCGCAACGCAAAGCTCTACGACCAGAACTTTCACACGATCGAGTTCGTGCCGGGCACGCGACTCGCGGATCTGTATCCGCACCCGGGCATCAAGGCGCCCGACCGACCGCTGCCGCATTACGTCGTCAACAGCGTGCATCACCAGGGCATCAAGGAACTCGCTCCCTTCTTCGACGTCGAGGTGCGTTGCCCGAATGACGGCATCATCGAGGCCATCCGGTACGACTCGACGCGTGGCCCGGTTCAGTCCTACATCGCCGCCGTGCAATGGCACCCGGAATTCCACGACTGGAACAACCCTTCGCAGCTTTCCAGCGAACCCCTGCTCACTGACTTCCTCGCCGCAACGCGCGCAGCGCAGCGCGATACCGCTTCCGCATGCTGACCGTCATCAACCCCGCGAACGGCCGCGTCATCGCCGAACTGCCCGACGACACGGCTGACACCGTGGCGGCGGCCTATCAACGCGGGCGCACGACACAGCCACTCTGGGCCGCCCAGCCGCTGAAGGCGCGGATCGAGGCGATACGCCGGTTCCGCGGCGAACTGGTGCGCGACCTCGAGCGCCTCGCGGCCGTACTGACCGCCGAGGTCGGCAAGCCGATCAGGCAATCGCGCAACGAGATCAACGGTCTGCTCGGCCGTATTGATTTCTTCCTTGCCGAGTCCGAGCGCACACTCGCCCCGCGGCAGGTGCTTGACGAAGGCGGCATGCGCGAGCAGATCACGTATGAGCCGTTGGGAGTCATCGCCAATATCTCGGCCTGGAACTACCCGTACTTCGTCGGCGCCAACGTCTTCGTGCCGGCGCTGATCACCGGCAACGCGGTGCTGTACAAGCCGTCGGAGTACGCGACGCTGACCGGACTGGAGATCGGCAAACTGCTGCATCTTTCCGGCATTCCGCAGGAGGCGTTCCAGGTGCTGGTCGGCGCTGGCGCGGCGGGTTCCGCCCTGCTGATGCAGCCGGTCGACGGAGTGTTCTTCACCGGCTCGCATGCCACCGGCGCAAAGATCGCGCAGGCCATCGGGCCGCGCATGATCAAGCTGCAGCTGGAACTCGGCGGCAAGGACCCGACCTACGTTTGCGAGGATGTCGACGTCGCCGCCGCGGCCGCGTCGCTTGCCGACGGGGCGATGTACAACACCGGCCAGAGCTGCTGCTCGGTGGAGCGCATCTACGTGCACGCCTCGATCCACGATGCCTTCATCGAGGCCTTCGTCAAGGAAGTTCGCGGGTTCACGATCAGCGATCCGACCGACGAGGCGGCCTACATTGGCCCACTGACGCGCGCACCCCAGCTCGAAGTGCTCGACCGCCAGGTTGCCGATGCACTGGCCAAGGGCGCGACGCTGCTGCTCGGCGGCCACCGCCTGCCAGGACCCGGCAACTGGTTCGAGCCCACCGTGTTCAGCCAGGTGGATCACTCCATGGACCTGATGCGCGAGGAGAGCTTTGGCCCGATCATCGGTATCCAGAAAGTGGCGGGCGACGAGGAAGCGGTGCGCCTGATGAACCACACCGAGTACGGCCTGACGGCGGGGGTCTACACGAAGGACGAGGCACGGGCTCTTCGCCTCCTCGCCCAGGTGCACGCGGGCTCGGTCTACTGGAACTGCTGCGATCGCGTCAGCCCACGACTGCCGTGGAGCGGCGTCGGGCACTCGGGCGTCGGCCTGACGCTGTCGACCTACGGCATCGAAACCTTCACGCGGCCGAAGGCGTGGCATATGAAACAGGCGTGAAGGATGTACGCGACGCTGCGCGTCGCACGTGCATCCTTCACGGTACGGCCGCGTTGCGGCCGCTCGACACTGATCAGGCGGGCCCGCTTCGGAGCGGCCGGGCGCTCCGCCCGCACCACAAGAACAAGAACGACGGGGGAGGCAGTAGTGGATGAAGCACTGACGACGCAGGTTCGGCCGCCGCAGGCGGCGCGGATCGTGGTGATCGGGGGCGGCATCATGGGTTGCTCCGTTGCCTACCACCTGAGTTCGTTCGGCGAGACCGATGTCGTGCTGCTGGAGCAGGGTCGGCTGACGTCGGGCACGACCTGGCACGCGGCCGGGCTGGTGGGACAGCTGCGCAACCACGAGAGCATGACGCGGCTGATCCGCTACTCGACTGACCTGTACTCGCGGCTCGAAAGCGAAACGGGGCTGTCCACCGGCTGGAAGCAGTGCGGCTCTCTCGCGGTGGCGCGCACGGCCGACCGCATGATCCAGTTGAAACGCACCGCCGCGGTAGCACAGGCGTACGGAGTCGCCTGTGACGTCGTCTCGCCCACTGAGGCGGGCAGTCTCTACCCGATCATGGCGACAGCCGATCTCCAGGGAGCTGTGTGGCTGCCGGGAGACGGCAAGGCGAATCCTGCAGACCTGACCCTCGCGCTCGCGAAGGGCGCCCGTAACCGCGGCGTGAAGATCTGCGAAGGCGTGCGCGTCACCGGCGCGGTGTCGCAGACTGGCGGCGGCAAGCGCGTGTCGCACCTGGACTGGAGCAGCAAGGCAGGCGAATCCGGCCGCATCGCTGCCGACATCGTCGTCCTGTGTGGCGGCCAGTGGTCCCGCGCGCTCGGTAGAAAGCTTGGCGTCACGGTGCCGCTCTTTTCCTGCGAGCACTACTACATCGTCACCGACGTCGTCCCCGGCGTCCACCGCGACCTGCCGGTGTTGCGCGATCCGGACGGCTACATTTACTTCAAGGAAGAGGTCGGCGGGTTGCTGATGGGCGGCTTCGAGCCGCACGCGACCCCCTGGCTGCAGAGCGCGGAGCACCGCGGCGGCATCCCCGAGAACTTCGAATTCCAGTTGCTGCCGGACAACTGGGATGCATTCCAGATCCTCCTCGACAACGCGATGATCCGCGTCCCCGCGCTCGAGAACGCCCAGGTCAAGCAGTTCTACAACGGCCCCGAGTCGTTCACCGCGGACAACAACTTCATCGTCGGCCCGGCCCCGGGGATCGATAACCTGTATGTGGGCTGTGGCTTCAACTCGATGGGCATCGCCTCCGGCGGCGGCGCTGGCAAGGCACTCGCCGAATGGATCATGGCCGGCGAGCCCACGCTGGATCTTTGGCCGGTCGACATCCGCCGCTTCGCCCGCTTCAACGGCAACGAGACCTGGCTGCCCGACCGCATCGCCGAGGTGCTCGGCATGCACTACAAGATGCCGTGGCCGAACCGCGAGCTCGAAAGCGCGCGGCCATTTCGCCGCTCGCCGCTGTACGGGCACCTGAAGGAACGCGGCGCCTGCTTCGGTTCGAAGATGGGCTGGGAGCGCGCCAATTTCTTCGCACCCTCCCCGGACCAGGCGCGCATCGAGTACGGCTGGGGCCACCAGAACTGGCATCCGTGGGTCGCGGCCGAACACCAGGCCTGTCGCGAAACCGTCGCTGTCTTCGACATGAGTTCCTTCGCCAAGCTCTTGCTGCAAGGTCCCGAAGCGCGGACCGCACTGCAATGGCTGGTCGCGAACGTCGTGCCCGACCAGCCCGGGGCGACCGTCTACACCGGCATGCTGAACGAACGCGGTGGTTACGAGAGCGACTTCACGATCACCTGCCTCGAGCACGATCAATTCATGATCGTCACGAGTTCCGGATCGGCAGTGCGCGACCGCGATGTCATCGAGCGCGCACTGAGAAGCCGTGACCTGCGGTGCACGGTCACTGACGTCACTCCGATGTTTGCGATGCTCGCCGTCATGGGACCGCGCTCGCGCGAGCTGATGCAGCGGGTGTCGACGGCCCGCTTCGACAACGCGTCGTTCCCCTTCGCGACGTCGCAGGAGATCGACGTCGGCTATGCCACGGTGCGCGCAACGCGGCTCACCTACGTCGGCGAGCTGGGATGGGAGCTTTACGTACCGGTGGAGTTCGCGGTCGGCGTGTACGAGCAGTTGCTTCAGGCCGGGCGCGACCTCGGGCTGGTGAACGCCGGGTACTACGCGATCGATTCCCTGCGGCTGGAAAAGGGCTACCGTGCGTGGGGCCGCGAACTTACGCCTGACATCACTCCGTACGAGGCGGGGCTGTCCCTCGCGGTGAAGCTTGACAAGCCTGGGGAGTTCCGCGGCAAGCGGGCGCTGCAGGCGCTCAAGGATGCCGGCGGGTCCGCGGCCGTGGCGCGTCGCGTCGTGTCTCTCGTCGTCGATGCCGCGCATACGAGCCTGTGGGGTGGCGAACTGATCCTGCGCAACAACGCACCGGTCGGCTTTGTCACCTCGGCTTCGTTTGGCCACACGCTCGGCAAACCGGTGGCGCTCGGAATCATCAGCAACAGCGACGGCCCGGCGAGCGCCGCGTGGATCGACTCGGGCCGCTACTCGATCGACCTGGCCGGGGAGCGGTTCGCGGCAGCGGTGTCGCTGAAAGCGCCGTACGATCCGGCCTCGTCAAGAACAAAAGCCTAGGGGAAGCTCATGCTGGTCGGCGTTCCGAAGGAAATCAAGGTTCACGAATACCGCGTCGGCCTCACGCCATCGTCGGTGCGCGAGATGGTGGCGCACGGCCACAAGGCGCTGGTGCAGACAGACGCCGGCATCGGCATCGGCGCCAGCGACGAGGACTACCGGCGCGCAGGCGGCGAGATTGCCGCGAGCGCAGAGGAGGTGTTCCAGCGGGCTGAGATGATCGTCAAGGTGAAGGAGCCGCAGGCGATCGAGCGCGCGATGCTGCGCGAAGGCCAGATTCTCTTCACCTACCTGCACCTCGCACCCGATCCGGAACAGGCGGCCGATCTCGTCAAGAGCGGCGCGATCTGCATTGCCTATGAGACCGTGACCGCACCGAACGGCGGGCTGCCGCTGCTGGCGCCGATGTCCGAGGTGGCGGGACGCCTGGCCGTGCAGGCCGGGGCGCGCTGCCTGGAAAAGTCGGCGGGCGGCATGGGCATGCTGCTGGGGGGCGTCGCAGGAGTTGCCCCGGGCCGCATCGTGATCCTCGGGGCGGGAGTCGTCGGAACCAACGCCGCGCAGATGGCCGTCGGCACGGGTGCCCAGGTCATCGTCATCGACAAGTCGATCGATGCGCTGCGCCGCATCGATGCGATGTTCAACGGCCGCGCGATCACGGTGTTCTCGAACCAGGACAACGTCGAGCGCGAGGTGCTGCGGGCCGATCTCGTGATCTCCGGTGTTCTGATTCCAGGAGCTGAAGCGCCCAAGCTCATTACCAGGGCGATGTTGCCGAAGATGAAGCCCGGATCAGTCATTGTCGACGTGGCGATCGACCAGGGCGGCAGCGTCGAGACCAGCCGCCCGACCACGCACGCCGAGCCGACCTACGTCATCGATGGCGTCGTGCATTACATGGTGGCGAACATGCCCGGCGCCGTGCCGCGCACGTCGACCTACGCCCTGAATAACGCGACGCTGCCGTTCGGACTACAGATCGCCGACAAGGGCTGGCGGCGTGCGCTGTCAGAAAATTTGCATCTGAAGCAAGGCCTCAACGTCGCGCTCGGCAAGGTGACCTACAAGGCCGTGGCCAAGGCGTTGAATCTGCCCTATGCACCGGCCGACTCGGTCCTGCCGTTGTGATGACCGCCCGGCGGCCGCCGTGCTACGGCCGTCTTCGCGGTCTGGCCGGCTGGGTGCGCGCCACCGGGCGCTGACACCGGCAATACCACTCCGTGTCGATCGAAGTTTCGCTCGCCGTGCTGCTCGCGGCGCTGCTGCACGCGTCGTGGAACGCGATGATCAAGGGCGGCCGCGACGTCCTGATGGACACCGCGGCCATCGTCGCAGGTGCCGGGCTTGTCGCCGTTCCCTTCCTGTTCGTCGTACCACCACCGGATCCGGCCAGCTGGCCCTATATCTTCGCCTCGATCGTCACCCACCTCGCTTACTACTTCTTCATGGTGAGCGCGTACCGGTCCGGCGATCTGTCACTCGTGTATCCGCTGATGCGCGGTGTCGCTCCGCTACTGACCGGGTTGCTGGCGATTGTCTGGATGCGCGAGTGGCCCGGTCCGCTGGGCTGGACTGGAATGCTGCTGATCTCCCTGGGCGTGATCGCGCTCGCCCTCCGGCCTTCACGTCTCGGCCCCGCGCTGCACGGACACGGCCGCGCGGTCGGCTTCGCCCTGGCCAACGCGGTCGTCATCGCCGTCTACACGATCATTGACGGCAGCGGCGCACGCCTCGCCGGCAACGCGTGGTCTTACATCGTGTGGCTATTCGTGCTGGATGCCCTTCCCTTCACGCTCTACATGCTGGTCACGAGACGCGGCGACTTCATCGGCGCGCTGGCGGAACGCCGACGTAGCGGGTTGATCGGCGGTGGACTTTCGGCGGCTGCCTATGCGATCTCGGTGTGGGCAATGACCAAGGCACCCGTGGCGCTGGTCGCGTCGCTTCGAGAAACCTCGGTGTTGTTCGCAACACTGATCGGCGCCCGGATGCTGAAAGAGCACCTGAGCCCGCGGCGCTGGGCCGGAGTCGGAGCGGTCGTCGTCGGCGTGATCGCGCTCAAGGCGGGCTGATAAAGGCACGCTGTTGCACCGTTTTGGCGCGGACCTGTAGGCTCACACCCGTTCCTGACTCTTTTCGGCCACTTCATGGTTGAATCGATCCTTCTCACTGCCACCCGCGTTTCGACGTTCCTCGGCTCGCAGCTGCTCACCACGGCCAGTGGCTTCTTCTTTGAGCGCGACGGACGGAAGTTCCTCGTGACAAGCAGGCATGTGGTGTTCGACCAGCCTTCCTCACACCTTCCCGATCGCCTTGAAATCACGATTCACCTCGACGCCGATGACCTGACGCGCGTCACCGTGCTGTCGCTGCGCCTGTATTCCGAACAGAGGGCGGTCTGGCGGCAGGGCAAGGACCTCGGTGGTGAGGTCGACGTGGCCGTGATCGAACTCGATGGAGAGGTGCTGCCAAGATCGGCATCGATACGTTTCTTCGGCCCCGATCACCTGCAGCGGTCGCTTGACGAGCTGGAGGTCGGCACGGCCCTGCAGATCATCGGCTTCCCTCTGGGTTTCTACGACACGCTCCACCATCTGCCCGTCGTCAGACAAGCGGCGATCGCCTCATCGTTCGGCGTACGTTTCCAGGGAGAAGGATGTTTCCTGACGGACGCACGCATGCACCGCGGCATGAGCGGGGCGCCGGTCGTACTGCGCACCGCTGGACGCGACGCGCTACCCTGGAAGCTGCTCGGCGTGCATTCGTCACGCATGGACATGATCAGTCGCGACCGGCAACTCGACGATGCGCTGGGCCTCAACGTGGCGTGGTACGCGGATATCCTGATGGTGCTGACGTCCCCGCCCGGCTCGCGTTAGTCGAGCCCCACTAAATCAGGCGCGCCCCTGCGTCGGGACGAAAAAAGACCGCGGCAGATGCCGCGGTCTTTCCATCGCAGTCCTGACTTAGATGATCTGGATCTGCGATGCCTGAAGACCCTTGGGGCCTTCTTTGGTGACGTACTGCACACGCTGACCTTCAGCAAGCGACTTGAAGCCGCCGGCCTGGATCTCGGAGAAGTGTGCGAACAGGTCCTTGGAGCCATCTTCCGGCGTGATGAAGCCGAAGCCTTTGGCGTCGTTGAACCACTTGACGGTACCTTGTGCCATTTTCTCGTTCCTTGATGGTGAGAAGAATTCGCCGCAGGAAAATCCCGGCAGCGAGCGAACGATCAAGAAACGTGAACCGGTGAGAACTCAGACTCCGCTGCTGGAGCGGATGGGGAGAAAACCGAGGACAAGCGCGACTCAAGCGAAAGCAGCCGGAAGGTACGCGAATAACCGACGCGTGTCGAGTTCTATTTATTCGCGGCCAGGGGCTTGAAAACGGGCAGCGGCTCACCGGCCGTATATGCACCAGCCCGCGGGCTCCCCTTGCTTACTGCAGCGGGACCGTCATGCGTGCAACGAGCTGCTCGTACCGCTCTGCCCCCTCGTCGAAGCCGGACACGACCCGCGCCCGCATGCGCGCGCGCGAACTCGCCGACCAGCCGTGCTGCCCGGCGAGCGGCGCGTACTCGCTGTCCAGTGTCGCGTCGTCGATCAGGTCGTCGGTTGCCACGAGCACGTAGCAGCCGATTTCCTGCGGTTTGTCAGCGAGCACCACGAACGCCAGGGCTGCGAAGGAATCGCGACTGCGGTAGCCGACGTACCGTTCAATCGAGGCGATTCCAGTTCTCACCGAAGCGCCGGTGCGCGCGTGGCCCTTGCTGTCCGTCATCGGCTCGGGCCTGAACCCCTTGATCCCCGCTGCCGCCTTTGCCGCGCTATCGGCGCTTACGTCGTAGCGGCGAGCGAGTCCGGCAGCCAGTTCGCCGAGTTGCTCGGCAACCCGCGCTTCCAGGCGGATCTCGCTCCGGGGCCGCTTGCGCCGCGGCGTGGCGCTCGGCGTGGGCAATCTCGACTTGATGCGCTCTTCCACTTCGGAGGCCGTCGCTTCCGAAACCCGGCCGCAGGACCGCTGGGCCTGGAGGTTCGCAAGCAGGTTGGTGAGTTGTTCCTTGTCAAGCGCGGCCAGTCGCTCGTCGCTCCACACGATCCGGCTCGGTGGGACGTACACCGGCTTCAGCTGGACGTTCTTCGCCTTGCTCATGCTGCTTCCAATTCCTCAATGAGGCGCCAAGCGGCGTCTCGACGCCCGAGTATGGACGTAAACCACATTCTTCGCTCGACGACGGGTCTGCGAACCGGGCAGTTCCGTGGAGGACTGATGCCACATGATCGCCTCGCGTAATGCGCGCTCTCAGCCAGGACAGGAGCAAATGGCATCGCCCCCTGGCGAGATCGAACGTGGTGGCGCGCCCGACCGCGCGGCTCCTTACCAGAGACTCCATCACACGCTGGTAAAGGGGCCGTCCGGCTGGGCGGCGACGGGACACTGTTTCATAAACGAAATGTCGCGAAAGGTGCGGGATCACGAGACGTCCGTGGCCCACGTCGTCCCGTCGAAATACCTTACATACCTCGGCGATTCAACGTACCGGGAGGTGTCTAACGCTCTGTTTTCGATGAGTAAATCAAGACTGGCACGGCCTCTGCTCTGTGCACAGCGAGGGCCTTGCGTTTCTGGGTCCGGGGTTCCATCGGGGCACATGAAGCGGGGGGAACATGAGTGAAGCAGCGCGGTTCACTGGACGCCTGAAAGCGTCGGCGCTTGCAGTCGTATTGACTGTCGGCGGGGTGGCAACGGCACAGGCAGCCGAGTTGTATTTCGATTTCAACAAGAACACGATCGGAAATACCGCCAATGCATCGGTATTCCTGTTCGGCGCGCCGGGCCAGACGGCGACGGTTTCCAATCTCGCCGGTTTCAGCCAGAACGTGGTCCTGGGCGTAGACGGCTTCTTCAACCTGCCGATCGCCAACACCTACCAGCAGAGCGGCACCGGAACGCGGGACACCGGCTTCAAGATCGTCTCTCCCACTCCGATTGCGGGCTACTTCGTCAACCGGGCGGGTTTCTCGACCGACATGACGTACCTGTTCGACAGCGCGGCGCTCGGCACCAGTTACGTCGTCGCCAGCCAGGGGGGCGGCTTTGGCGAGGGCAGCCAGGTGATGATCCATGCCCGGCTGGATGGCACCAATGTCACCTTCACTCCTAAAGGTGGTGCACCGATCAACGTCGTTCTTAACGCCGGCGAAACATACAAGTACGCAGGCGGCTCGACCAACCTGACGGGGTCACTCGTTAGTTCGACCAAGCCCGTCGCCGTCTTTGGCGGCCACGAGTGCGCGCAGGTGCCCGTCGGTACCACGTTCTGCGACAACCTGGTCGAGCAGATGATTTCGACTGACAAGCTATCGAAATCCTATCTGCTGACCGCATCCAAGGGCGCGGAAGTCGCACCGGCCAGGAGCGATCTGGTGCGCGTAATTGCCACAGCCGACAACACCGAGGTCAAGCTCGACGGGGTGGTGGTGGCCACGTTGAATACCGGGGATGTGCATGAGTTCTCACTGCCGGAAAAGAGCGGCGCGCGCGTCGATGCCTCGCAGCCGGTGATGGTCGCGCAGTACCTGAAGGGCGGTCAGGGCGCCAATACCGACCCGGCCATGTCGATGGTTCCCGGCGCGGACACGTGGCTTGATGAGTACCGCCTTGCAACACCGTCGGGCACCCAGGATTTCGTGTTCGACTATGCCTCGCTCGTCATCCCGACCGTCGACCTCGGATCGCTGGTGCTCAATGGCATTGCGGTCGATACCTCGGGCTTCACGGCGATCGCCGGAACGTCATTCAGCCGCGGTGTCGTTGACCTGCCGAACGGCCTGTTTACGCTAGACGCCGCGAATGACTTCCTGGTGATGCTGGGCGGCGGCAGCAACGCCGACAGCTACTTCACCTTTGGCGGATCAACCTTCGCACCGGGGATTTCGCCTCCCGATCCGCCCGATCCGACGCCCGTGCCCGAGCCCGCGGGCCTGGCGCTTCTCGGCTTGTCCCTCGTCGGACTGGCTGCGATTCGCCGTCGGAGGCAACGCGACTAGCTATCGTCACTCCGCTTAAGACAAGGGCCCGACTGCGCTGTCGGGCCCTTTTTCTTTGCCAATTCGATTGGGGCGTAGCCTGCGGCGCCTGGTCACAGGGGCAATGTTGGGCCCGCGTCAGCGCCGCGGCGATCGAGTCGACATCAGGCCGCCCGCGGCATCGGCGGCGCCACGGCCTGCAGCCCCAGGTCCTTCAGTGTCAGGGCAACTGCTGAGACGACGTTGCGCATCTCGTTGGCATCGATCGCGCCGATGCAGCCGACGCGGAAGGTCTCTACCTGCGTGAGCTTGCCCGGGTACAGGATGTAGCCGCGGTCGCGCACGGCGGCGTAGAACGAATTGAACTGGTACGCCGGATCGGCCGGCGCATGAAACGTGACGATGATCGGCGCCTGCACTTCAGGCTTCAGATACGGCCTGAATCCCAGCGTTGCCATGCCACCGACCAGGGCCTCGCAACTGGCGCTGTAGCGCGCCAGGCGCGCTGGCTGGCCGCCCTCCGCCTTGAACTGATCCACTGCAGCGCGCAATGCCGCCACCACGTGCGTCGGCGGCGTGTAACGCCATTGCGTCGTCTTCTCCATGTAGACGTACTGGTCGTGCAGGTCCATGGCCAGCGAGTGCGCGTTGCCGGCGCACGCTTCGAGCACCTTCCTGCGCACGATGACGAAGCCCATCCCCGGCACACCCTCGAGGCACTTGCCGCTCGCCGCGATCAACGCATCGAAGGGCACCGACGTCACGTCGATCGGCAACGCGGCAAACGAACTCATCGCATCGACGATCAGCCCCTTGCCGCGCCGCGCGCAGACCTGCGCGATGCCGGCGAGATCGTTCAGCACGCCAGCACCGGTCTCGCAGTGCACCTGGGCGACGTGGGTGATCGACGGATCCGTCGCAAGCGCAGCGTCGACCATCGCGGCGGTCGTCGGTTGGTCCTCGGGAACCGGCAGTTCGACAACGGCACGCCCGAGGTAGCCGCAGATGCGGATGATGCGGGCGCAGTAGGCGCCGTTATTTGGCACCAGGAGCTTGCCGTTGCGCGGCACGACGGTGCCGATGGCCGCCTCGACCGAGAACGTCCCGCTGCCCTGCAGCGGCACGCAGGTGTACTCGTCGCCACCGCCGACGATGTCCACAAGATCGCAGCGCAGGCTCGCGGTGATCGAATTGAACGCGGTGTCCCACGAGCCCCAGTCACGCAGCATCGCCTGCTTGGTGGCAAGCGACGTGGTCAGGGGGCCCGGCGTAAGCAGGATCGGGTCGTTGCCGACAATCATCACAGTCTCCTTAGCGCGGCGCGGTGTTGCGCCACGCCTGTGTGCGCCGGATCAGCCACGATTCCAGCGCGAATAGCGTTCCTGTGACGACGGCAGAGGTCACCACGATCAGCGTCGCCATCGCGGCAGCGGAGCCGATCGCTCCCGCCTCGTCCAGCTGCAGTATCGAGATCGAGGCCAGCGTCGTCCTGGGCGAGTACAGGAACACGACGGCCGAGATCGTCGTCATCGCATTGACGAAATAGTAACGGCCGATGTCGAGGACCGACGGCAGGCACACCGGCACTGTCACGCGCCAGAAAGTCTTGTAGAACGGGACCTTCAGCGACGCCGACACCGACTCGAACTCACTGTCGATCTGCTTCAGCGCCGTGACTGCGGTCAGGTGGCTCGACGAGTAGAAGTGCACGAGCGTCGATAGCACGAGTATCGCCATCGTGCCGTACAGGAAGTTCAGCGGGTTGGACGGCGCGTTGAAGAACAGGATGTAGCCGATGCCGAGCACCATGCCCGGGACGGCCATCGGCAACATCGCCTGAAACCGGATCAGCGGTCGCAGCAGATTGGCACCTTTGGTCTTCTCCAGCCAGTAAGCGCCGGCGAACGTCACGGCGGCGCCGATGACTGCGCACCACGCGGCCATCACGAGGCTGTTTCGATAAGCGTGCTCGAGCCCGGCCTCCTCGAATCCGTAGGTGTAATGATTGAACGTCAGCGACAGGTTGTACGGCCAGAACTTCACGACGGAGCCGAACGCCGCCATGCCGACGACCAGCAGCATCAGCGCGGACATCACGATCACGAGCAGCAGCAGCGCAAAGTCGCGACCACGCGCCGGCTTCGCCTGGTAGGGCACACTGCGTGCGGTCAGAAGCGCCTGCTGCTTGCGCTGCACGATATGGTCGATGACAAACGCTGCAACCGCAGGCAGCAGCAGCACCAGCCCCACCACGGCACCCATCGAGAAGTTCTGCTGTCCGATCACCTGCTTGTAGATGTCGACCGCCAACACGTTGGTGTTGCCACCGATGACCTTCGGCACGCCGAACTCCGACACGGCCATCGTGAACACGACCATGCTGGCAGACACGAGGCCATACTTTGCGCCCGGCAGCGTGATCGTCATGAACTTGCGGTATTCGCTGGTGCCCATCGAATCAGCCGCCTCGTAGAGCCTCGCGTCGGACAGCGCGAGCGCCGCCATCAGGATCATGGCGGCATGGGGAAACGAGGCGAACGTCATCGCCATCACCATGCCCGGCATGCCGTAGATCGAGTTGAGTCCAACCCACTCGAGCATGAACTTGAGTGCGCCCTGATTGCCAAACAGGTAGATGAACGAGATCGCGGCGAGCAATGACGGCGCCAGGATCGGGATCATCGCGATATTCCGCCACACACCCTTGAAGGGAACGCAGCTGCGCTGCATGGCATAGGCAAACAGGAACGCCAGCGGCACGGTCACCAGCGTCGTCAGCATCGCGAACGTCAGCGTGTTGCGGGTCGACTGCACCAGTGCCGGCGATTGCACGTACTGGATGAAGTTGGCCAGGCCGGCGAACTCGCCGCCGCGTCCCTCGACGCTGCGCACCAGGATCATCGTTAGCGGCACCGTCAGGAATACCAGCAGCGCAAGCGCGAGCAGTACGAGACCGCCGCGGGCAGCCAACGCCTCGCCCGCCAGCGCCAGGCGCGATGGCGATCGGGTCATCGGCGTCGGTATCGTCGCGGCACTCACGGCTGCGCCCTCACGCACTTAGCGGCCAACGGCTTGATCGGCGAACACGCGAACCCGGTCGACGCGCAGCGCGATCTCCACCTCGCCGCCCTCACGTACTTTGAGGTCGTGCAGCTGGTTCAGCGAATAGGAAATCAGCATCGGCTGACCGAGTGCCTCGCAGCGCAGTTCGGCGAGGCAGAAGGTGCCCAGGTAGTCGATCCGTGCAATGCGGCCGCGCAGGCGGTTCGGCAGCGAGGCGACATCGCCCTCGACATGCCGGTCTTCCGGTCGCACGTAGATGCGCACGTCCTGTCCCGAGCCGTGGTCTCCCGCCGGCAGCAGCAATTCAGCCGTGCCGACGCGGTAGCGGCCGCCACCCAGTGCAACGCCTTTGAGCACGTTCACCTTGCCGAGGAAGTCCGCGACGAAAGGCGTTTCCGGGCGCTCGTAGACATCGCTCGGCGATCCGACCTGATCGATGCCTCCCTGATTCATCACGACGACCCGGTCGGCCATCGACAGCGCCTCTTCCTGGTCGTGCGTCACCATGATCGTCGTGACGCGCAGGCGCCGCTGTAGCTGCCGGATTTCGCCGCGCAGGCGTTCGCGCACCTTGGCGTCCAGCGCCGACAGCGGCTCGTCTAGCAGCAGCAGGCTGGGCGACGTAGCCAGCGCCCGCGCCAGCGCCACGCGCTGCTGCTGGCCGCCGGACATCTGGCTCGGATATTTGCGGCCCGCATCGGGCAGGCCAACGAGGCTCAGCAGCTCCTGCACCCGGGCCGTGATGTCAGCGCGAGCCTTGCGCCGGTTCACGAGCCCGTAAGCAACGTTCTCTGCGATCGTCAGGTTGGGAAACAGCGCGTACGACTGGAACACGATGCCGTAGTCACGCGCCGCCGGCGCGGCGTCCGACACATCGCGGCCATTCTGCAGAATGCGGCCGCGTGTCTGACGCTCGAGTCCGGCGATGATCCGCAGCAGTGTCGTCTTGCCGCAGCCGGAAGGTCCGAGGAAGCACACCAGCTCGCCCGGTGGAATCACCAGGTCGATCGACCTCAACGCGACGAAGTCGCCGAACGCCTTGTGCACGCCTTCGAGACGCAGGGCTTCGGTCGTCGTGGTCGCGCTCATCGCTCGTAGGAAAAATAACGCCGGGTTGAACGCCCTGTGCGCTCGAACCCGGCGAGTGATTCGGGCGGCTGTGCCGGCCCGAATCGCATCACTTTGGCGCGGCCTTCGACTCGTAGCGCTTGCTCCACTCCGCGAGGATCTTGTCGCGGTTGGCAGCGGCCCAGGCAAAGTCGTTCTTCACGAGGCGGCTGGCGTAGTCCGCCGGCACGTTCGGCAGCGGCTTGGACATCGCCGGCACCGCCACGATCGCGAAGTTGTTGGCATACAGGCCCATCGCTTCGTCCGACACCGACCAGTCGAGCAGCTTCTGCGCGGCGGCCATGTTCTTCGTGCCCTTGTGGATGCCGACCGCCTCGAGGTCCCAGCCCAGGCCTTCCTTCGGGAACACCAGGTCGATCGGCGCGCCGCGCGCCTTCTCGCGGTTGGCGCGGTATTCGAATGAGATGCCGACGACGTACTCACCCGCCGCCGCGGCCGCGCACGGACGCGAACCGGAGTGCATGTATTGCGCGATGTTCTCGTGCAGGCCGTCCATGAAGGCCCAGCCGTCCTTCTCGCCCCACAACTGCAGCCAGGCGCTGACATCGAAGAATCCCGTGCCCGAAGAGGCCGGATGCGGCATCACGATCTGGCCCTTGTAAACGGGCTTCGTCAGGTCCTTCCAGGTTTCGGGCTTCGGTATGTTGCGCTTGGCCGCTTCGGCGGTGTTGAAGCAGACCGTTGCGCCCCAGACATCCATGCCGACCCATGCCGGCGGGTTCTTCGGATCACGGTACTGCGCTGAAATTCGGGCAAGGCCAGCGGGGGCATACGGCACCAGCATGCCTTCCTTGTCGAAGATCGCCATGCTGGTTGCGGCCACACCCATGATGACGTCGGCCTTGGGGTTGGACTTCTCGGCCAGCAGCTTCGCCGTGATGATGCCGGTGGAGTCGCGCACCCAGACGATTTCGATGTTCGGATTGGCCTTCTCGAAGCCCGCCTGATAGGCCTTCAATTGATCGGTCTCGAGCGCGGTGTACACGGTGAGCTGGGTCTTCTGTGCGCTGGCGCCGTGCGCCACAGCGGCCAGCACAGCACCGGCGAGCAGCTTGCCGGCGAGGGATAGCAGTTTCATCGACTCCTCCTTAGAGCCCCGTACGGGAATATCTGGCGGTTCGTCACAGGACGAAAACGAACAGCCCGTAAAACTAGCGCAAGCGCTTGACGCTCCGGTGACGGATTCTGGTTTCTGATGTCCGTCTGCATCACCCAGCCTGAGCGCGGGCAGTCTACGCAGCGCCAAAAACGGGTGTCAATTGTTTTTTGCAGATTGTTGACAATCTGTTAAACTGCCCGACATGCCCGCTTCAAATGTTGTCCCGCATCCGACGATCGCGCTGCTGCGCGCCAACTCGCTCGCCACCGCGGCACAGCAGGAGATCGAACGCATGATCCTTGACGGCGAACTGGGCCCCGGCGCCAAGCTCACGGAAGCGTGGCTGTCGGAGCGGCTCGGCGTCTCGCGCGGCCCGATCCGCGAAGCCTTCCGCATGCTGGAGGAAGCCGGACTCGTGCGGCAGGAGAAGAACCGTGGCGTGTTCGTTCGGGATATCCCGCACGAGGAAGCCGCGGAGATCTACGACCTGCGTGCTGCGATGGACGAACTGGTTGGCCGCAGGGTCGCGGTGAGCATCACGCCGGCGCAGATGAAGACACTGCGCGGAATCGTCGACCGCATGGAGCAGGCAGTGAAGGCCGACGACCGCGACACGTACCACCTGCTGAACCTCCAGTTCCATGACCGGCTCGTGGAGTTCGCCGGCAATCGCAAGATGGCGGCGATCTACGGGAAGCTGGTCAAGGAACTCGCGCTGTACCGCCGCCGCAATCTCGCCGATGGCGCCGTGCTGCCGCACTCAGCGGCCGAGCATCGCGCCATCCTGAAGGCCATCGCCTCCGGTGACGCCGAGCAGGCCGGCAAAGTGATGTACGACCATGTCATCGAAAGCAAGGAGCGCGCGCTGCGCGCGGCCAGCTTCCCGCAGCCTTCACTCGTGCGGGCCGGACGAAAGGAATAGCTGCACCATGATCGAAGTGAATGGCCGCCGTTATGCGGCTCCCAAGCAATCGACCGTCATCGTCTGCGTCGATGGTTGCGAGCCCGACTACATCGCCCAGGCCGTTGCCGCCGGCCAGATGCCGACGATGAAGCGTTTCCTGGCCGAAGGCACTGCCCTGGTCGGTGACTGCGTGGTTCCCTCGTTCACCAACCCGAACAACCTGTCGATCGTCACTGGAGCCCCGCCGTCGGTGCACGGTATCTGTGGCAACTACCTGTTTGACGTCGACAGCGGCACCGAAGTGATGATGAACGACCCGAAGTGGCTGCGCGCGCCCAGCATCCTCGCCGGTCTTGCGGACACGGGCGCCGGCGTTGCCGTCGTCACGGCCAAGGACAAGCTGCGCAAGCTGCTCGGTCACGGCATGAAGGGCATCTGCTTTTCGTCCGAAAGGGCCGACCAGGCGACGGTCGAGGAAAACGGCATCGACAACGTGCTCCCGCTGGTCGGCATGCCGGTGCCCGATGTGTACAGCGCCGAGCTTTCGGAGTTCATCTTCGCGGCCGGGGTGCGCCTGCTCGAAACGCGCCGGCCCGACATCATGTACCTGTCGACGACGGACTACGTGCAGCACAAGCACGCCCCGGGCGATCCGGAGGCGAACCGCTTTTGCGCGATGCTCGACCGGTACCTGACGCGCCTCGATCAACTCGGTGCCGTCATCGCGCTGACGGCGGACCACGGCATGAACGCCAAGACCAAGCTGGACGCCAGCCCGAACGTCATCTTCCTGCAGGACCTGCTCGACGGGTGGCTGGGTCGCGAACGCACGCGGGTCATCCTGCCCATCACTGACCCGTATGTCGTGCACCATGGCGCGCTGGGCTCCTTCGCGACCATTTACCTGCCGGCCGATGCGGCAAGCGAGACCGCGGCACGCCTGCGCGGCCTGCTCGGCGTTGAAGTCGTACTCACGCGCGCCGAGGCCGCCACCCGCTTCGAGCTGCCGGCCGACCGAATCGGCGACCTGGTTGTCGTCTCGGAGCGCAGCGTGGTACTCGGCACCAGCCGGTCGCGGCACGACCTGTCGCAGCTCGAACTGCCGCTGAGATCGCACGGCGGCATCTCCGAGCAGCGCGTGCCGCTCATCCTCAACCGGCCGATCCCGAACCTGGATGCGAACCGTCGCTGGCGCAACTTCGACGCGTTCGACCTGGCTCTGAACCACGCCCAGTGAGTCTGCAATGAACGCACCCGTCGGCCCCATCCGGAACGAGTCGCTGCGCATCGCCGGCGAGCGCGTGACGACCGATCGCACGTTCGAAGTGCGCTATCCGTACACCGGCGAAGTCATCGCGACGGTGCCGAAGGCGACGATCGACGACGTGCGTCGTGCGATCGGGGCGGCGCGCGCTTACCGCGCCCGCCTGACTCGCTACGAGCGCTACCGCATCCTGATGAAGGCCGGCGAGCTCATCGCCAGCCGTCGCGACGCGATCGCACGGATGATCACGCTCGAATCCGGGCTCTGCCTGAAGGACACGCAGTACGAGGTGGGTCGCGCCAGCGACGTGCTGCTGTTCGCCGCCAACCAGACGTTGGTCGACGACGGGCAGGTCTTTTCCTGTGACCTGACGCCGCACGGCAAGAGCCGCAAGGTCTACACGTTGCGGGAACCGCTGCAGGGTGTCATCACGGCCATCACGCCCTTCAACCATCCGTTGAATCAGGTCATCCACAAGGTAGCTCCAGCCGTGGCGACCAATAACCGCGTGGTGCTGAAGCCGAGCGAGAAGACGCCGCTTGCCGCCTACCTGCTGGCCGATGTGCTCTACGAGGCCGGTTTGCCGCCGCCGATGCTGTCGGTGCTCACCGGTGATCCGCGCGAGATCGCCGACGAGATGCTGACGCATCCGGACGTCGACCTGGTGACGTTCACCGGCGGAGTGGCCGTCGGCAAGGCCATCGCTGCCAAGGCGGTCTACAAGCGCCAGGTCCTGGAGCTTGGCGGCAACGACCCGATCATCGTGATGGATGACGCCGACATCGAGGAAGCGGCGACGCTGGCCACAAGCGGCTCGTACAAGAACTCCGGACAGCGTTGCACGGCCGTCAAGCGGATGCTGGTGCACTCCAGCGTCGCCGACGCGTTCGTCGAGAAGCTCGTCGCGAAGACTCGCGCGGTGAAATACGGCGACCCGCTCGACCCGTCCACCGACATGGGCACGGTCATCGATGAGCCGGCCGCGATCGAGTTCGAGCGTCGGGTCAGCCAGGCGATGGGCTCGGGCGCGCGCCTGCTCGTCGGCAACGAACGTCGGGGGGCGCTGTACTCGCCAACCGCACTCGATCACGTGCAGCCGGGCATGCCGCTGGTGAAGGAAGAGACGTTCGGCCCCGTGTCGCCGGTGATCCGCTTCGGCTCGCTCGACGAGGCGATCGCGATCGCGAACTCGACGGCGTACGGCTTGTCGTCGTCGGTCTGCACCAACCGGCTGGATGTCATCACCCGCTGCATCGCCGAGTTGAACGTCGGCACGGTGAATGTGCGGGAAGTACCGGGATACCGGTTGGAACTGACGCCTTTCGGCGGAATCAAGGACTCGGGACTCGGTTACAAGGAAGGTGTCCAGGAAGCAATGAAGAGCTTCACCAACGTCAAGACGTATTCGTTGCCGTGGTGAACCGATGCAAGCCCTGGAACACCCCTCGACGGATCGCGCAGCGGTGGCCCTCGGGCCGCCACGGAGGTAACGGCCGCAATTGACGAACCTGCTGAATCTGCTGGCGGCGATCGCCCTGCTGGTCTGGGGCACGCACATCGTGCGTACCGGGGTCCTGCGGGTGTATGGCGCCCCGCTGCGCCGGATCCTCGCGCGCAGCATGCAGGGTCGGGGAACGGCCTTCATCGCCGGGCTCGGGGTCACCGGGCTGCTGCAGAGCTCCACCGCGACCGCGTTGCTGACGTCCTCCTTTGTCGCGCAGGGACTGCTGACGACCGCGGCCGCGCTCGCGGTGATGCTCGGCGCCGATGTCGGCACCGCGATCATGGTGCAGGTATTCGCGCTCGATCTGCGCTGGATCGCCCCGCTGGCAATCGTCGTTGGCGTGGTGGTCTATCTTTCGCGACGCAACGAGCGGGCCGGCCAGATCGGCCGCATCGTGCTGGGATTCGGGGTGATGATCCTCGCGCTGCAGCTGATCACCGCGGCGACAGCGCCGCTGGCCCAGGCCGCGGGCGTCAAGACGCTGCTGGCTCAGCTGTCCGGCGACACGCTGCTCGACGTGCTGATCGGCGCACTGTTCGCGGTGATGTCGTACTCCAGCCTGGCGGTCGTACTGCTGGTGGCCACGCTGGCCGCGTCGAGCGTGCTGCCGATGCACGTCGCCTTGCCGCTGGTCCTCGGTGCGAATCTCGGCAGCGGCCTGCTGGCGTTGCTGACGACAATCAAGTCGGATGCGGTGACACGACGCGTGCCGCTCGGCAACTTCGTGTTCAAGGCGGTGGGACTGTTGCTCGCGCTGGTACTGCTGCCGTTCGCAATGCCGTGGATCCCGTCGTTGCAGCTTGAGCCCGGCACGCTGGTGGTCGCGTTTCACCTGACCTTCAACCTGATGCTGGCACTGACGTTCATCGGATTCACCGGCCGGGTTGCAACGCTGACCGAACGCTGGTTGCCGGATGCACGCAGCCCCGAGGTCGCGGGCCAGCCACGCTATCTCGACCCGCTCGCCCTGGCGACGCCGCCGCTGGCGCTCGGCAACGCCGCACGCGAGGCGATCCGACTCGCCGATACCGTGCAGGACATGCTCACCGGACTGATGACCGTGTTGCGCACGAACGACACACAGCTCGCCGAAGTGCTGCGCCGGCGTGACGACGAGGTCGACCGGCTGTATTCGGCCATCAAGCGCTACCTCGCGCAGATCAGCCGCGAAGCACTCGACGCCGCCGAATCGAGGCGCTGGACCGAGGTCATCCAGTTCACGATCAACATGGAGCACGTCGGCGACATCATCGAACGCGGACTGCTCGACGTTGCCGAACGCAAGATCCGTCATGGCCTGTCGTTTTCCGACGCCGGCATTGCCGAGATTACCGATCTGCATACGCGCCTGGTCGCCAACCTGCAGCTGGGCGTCGCCGTGTTCCTGAACGGCGACTTGAAGTCAGCCCAGTCGCTGATGTCGGAGAAGGTCGCTTTTCGTGAGCTCGAGATGCGTTACGCCGACCAGCACCTGCTGCGGCTGTCGGACAACACGCGCCAGTCGATCGAGACCAGTTCGCTGCACCTCGATCTGCTGGCCGACTTCAAGCGCATCAACTCCCTGTTCTGCTCGGTCGCTTACCCGATCCTCGAGTCGGCCGGGGTGCTTTCCAAGACGCGGCTGCTCGGCGAGCAGCCGGCGGTGTACACCAGCGAAACGCGGACGACGTAAATGGGACTTTCGCTCGGGGAAATCGAGCAGCTCTTCGCCGCCAAGGGCGCCCGCATGTACGCCGGCGAGCCGGTGACCCAGCTGCAGCACGCACTGCAGTCGGCTGAACTGGCCGAGCGCGCCGGTGCCGGCGATGAACTGGTGCTCGCGGCGTTGCTGCACGATCTCGGTCACCTGATCAACGACCAGGGCGACACCCCGACGCTGCGCGGCGTCGATGACCGTCATGAGTACGTCGCGCTGCCTTTCCTGCGCGACCTCTATGGCGACGCCGTGCTGCAGCCGATCCGCCTGCATGTCGACGCCAAGCGCTACCTGTGCGCGCGCGGCGACGGCCGCGTGAGCGGCGCCGAATACTGGGCCGCACTGTCCGCGGACTCGAAGCGCAGCCTGGAACTTCAGGGCGGAATTTTCAGCGCGACGGAGGCCGATCGGTTCATCGCGCAGCCGCACGCCGCCGATGCGGTCCGGGTCCGCCTGTGGGACGACCTCGCAAAGGTGGCCGACGCTGCCACGCCACCGCTCGATCGCTACCTCGGACTGGCCGACCGCCTGCGACTGCGCTAGGCGAACGCGCGGTGGCGCCGCGAGCGGCGATAATCCGCGCCATTGCACGCGCCGCTGCGGCGCCGTTCCGAGGAGTTCGCATGAACCGTCTCATCCTGCCGGCCGTCGCACTGCTACTGCTCGCCGGCTGTTCCAAGACTCCCGAAACCCAGGGGCCTGGCGCGGCCTTGGCGCCGAGTACGGAAATCGCGTGGGTGCGCCCGACGGCCGTGACCGACGTCGACCGCACCTTCGAGCAGGCAAAGGCCGCCAGCAAGCCGGTGTTCCTCTTCTGGACCGCCGCCTGGTGCCCGCCCTGCAACCAGGTCAAGAGCACGATCTTCACGCGTCCGGAGTTCATCGCGAAGTCGCGCTCGTTCGTCCCGGTGTATGTGGACGGCGATACGCCGAGCGGGCAGGCGCTGGGCAAGCGCTTCAGTGTCAGCGCCTATCCGACGATGGTGCTGCTGCGACCCGATGGATCCGAGATCACCCGGCTGGCCGGCTCGGTCGAGCCCGCGAAATATATGCAGGTGCTCGACCATGGCATCGCCGGCGGCTCGTCGGCGCGCGAGGCGCTGGCTTCCGCGCTGTCCGGAAACCCCGTCAGCGCTGAGGACTGGCGCCTGCTGGCGTTCTACGCGTGGGAAACCGACGAGCAGCAGATGATCCCGAAGCTGGAGGTGCCGGCGACGCTGATCCGGCTGGCGCAGGCCTGCCCGAGCGATCAGCGCGAGGCGGCTTCCCGACTCACGCTGCAGGCCATCGCCGCCTCGGCGACCGCCAAAGGCGAAGTCAAGCCCGCGGCCGACAAAGCCGACGCTCTGGCAAGCGTGCGCAGCATCCTGGCGCGACCTGAACTGGTGCGTGAGCATTACGACCTGATCGCCGGCTACGCCGCCCAGATCGTCGGCTACACCACGGCGCCCAAGTCACGCGAGCGCGAGGAGCTGCTTGCCGCGTGGAGTGCCGCGCTCGACCGCCTCGTCACGGATACGACGCTGTCCAACGGCGGCCGCATCGGGGCTCTGAGTGGCAAGGTGGATCTGACGCGGCTCGACAACAAGTCGGGTCCGCTGCCGGCCGCGCTGATCGCGCAGGTACGCGCCGAGGTCGCACGCGTCGACCGCGAAACGACCGACCTCAACGAACGTCAATCTGTCATTACCGGTGCCGGAGCGGTGCTGGCCGATGCCGGTCTGCTCGACGAATCCGATGCCCTGCTGTCGATCGAACTGGAACGCTCGCATTCGCCCTACTACTACATGCTCGGCCTCGCTTCCAACGCCCGCAAGCGAGGCACGCCGGAGAGCAAGGTCGCGGCGATCGAGTGGGCGCGCCAGGCCTATGAGACCTCCAAAGGTCCGGCGACGCGCCTGCAGTGGGGCGGCGCCTATGTCAACTACCTGATTGAACTAGCCCCGGCGGACGCGGCTCGCATCGAGGCCGCGGCTGCCGGCGTTGTTGCCGAAGCGGCGGCGAACCCGGACGCCTACTCTGCGCGCAGCCGCAGTTCGCTGGAGCGCATGAGCCAGCGCCTGCAGAAGTGGAACAAGGACGGCAAGCACGACGCGACGCTGGCACGGCTGCAGGAGAAGATGACTCCGAGCTGCAGTTCGGAGTCGCTGTCGCCCGGGGACCGTTCCGACTGCGAAGCCCTGTTCGCACCGGCCAAAGGTGCCTGAGAGCACCGTGGGGCAGCGCCGTTACAGCGCGCCGCTGACGCGCGCCGAGGAGCGCGAGTTCGTCCCGTTCGCGCACGAGCTGATCGGCGCAGCGTTCGCGACGATCCGTCGCTACTTCCTGACCGGCACCGCGGTCGACACCAAGGAAGACGCTTCGCCGGTGACGCTGGCCGATCGCACCGCCGAGTCGGTGATGCGCGAGCTGATCGAGAGGCGCTATCCGGACCACGGCGTCATCGGCGAGGAGCACGGGACCAAGGCCGGCGACCGCTACCGATGGGTACTGGATCCGGTCGACGGCACGCGCGCCTTCATCACCAACTGCTTCCTGTTCGGCACCCTGATCGCGCTGGAGCGCAACGACGGCGCCGGTTTCCGGCCTGTGCTCGGCGTCATCGCCCACTCGGCCCCGGGACTGGCGCTGATCGGTCACGGCGATCGCTGCACACTGTATGCCGCCGATGGCTCGCAGCGGCGCGTGAAAGTGCGGCCCTGCGCCCGGCTCGAAGACGCGACCGTGCTCGCCACGGCGCACTGGACCACCGGCGAGCAGCGCGGAGCAAAGAACACGGATCGCATCGAAGCAATCATCGCGCGCGCCCGGCTGTACCGCACCTGGGGCGACTGCTTCGGATACTTTGCACTGGCGACGGCGGGCGCGGACCTGATGCTGGATCCGACGCTCGCTCACTGGGATGTCGCCGCGATCGTGCCGGTGATCGAGGCCGCGGGCGGCATGGTCACCAGCTGGGCCGGCGGTGATCCGCTCGGGGAACTGTCACTGATCGCGAGCGCGGGGCCGCTGCACGATGAAGTACTGCAACTACTGCACGGTCCGCGCTAGGCGTAGGTGGAGATCGTCGCGGGCGCTGCCACGGGGAGCCGCCCACGCCATCGTTCGGCGGATTCGAGCACCAGCTCCGCCAGCGACCGCCGGCTCTGCATGGTCTCGCGCTGCCAGCGGGCGTCGTTGCCCTCGGCACGAATCCAGCGCTCGATCTCGTCGAGCGCAGGGGCCGCGTCCAGGTCGCGTGCGTACGGCCGGCACGCCTCCAGCGTCCTCAGGACGGCCAGGTGCAGCGGCGTGGATTCGCCGGTGATGCTGTCGACGACCTGGCCTTCGAGGCCGAAGCGACACGCCTGGAACCGGTTGTAGTTGTAGGCGAGGTAGATCTCCTCGGTGAACTCGCCCTCGCGATCCATCAGCATCGCGCAGATCGACTGCAGGTAGCCCGCCAATGCCGCAGCGCGCTCTACCGTCAATGGTGTGTCAAAGACCCGGACCTCAATCGTGCCGTATTCGGGTTTCGGACGGATGTCCCAATAGAAATCCTTCATGCTCTCGACTACGCCGAGCCGTCGCAGCTTCGCGAAGAAGCGTTCGAACTCGGCCCAGTCAGTGAGGAATGGCGCCCGGCCCGACAGCGGGAACGCATTGATGCTGTTGAGCCGCGAGCAGTCGAACGACGTGTCGACGCCCTGATGGTACGGGCTGCTGGCGGCCAGCGCGATGAACTGCGGGATATAGGCTGACAGGCGGTGCAGCAGCCGTAGGGCCTGCGTGCCGTCTTCGCAGCCGATGTGTACGTGCTGGCCGAACACCGTGAACTGCTTGGCCAGATAGCCATACAGTCCGGCGACATGACGAAAACGCGGGCGGTCGTAGATCTGCCGGTCGTACCAGCGCTGGAACGGATGGGCACCGCCGCCGGACACCTCGATGTCCAGCCGGTCGGCACCTCGCACCAGTGTGTCGCGCGCCGCAAGCAGCTGCGACAGCAGGGGCGCATAGTTCGTGTGTACGGACGTGCTGATCTCCAGCATGCTTTCCGTGATCTCCGGCTTGATGTCCGCCGGGAACGGCTTGCGCGTCACCAGCGCAATCAGGTCCGACGCGGCCCGCGTGAGATCGCCGGTGCGCCGCTCAACCAGCTGCAGTTCGAGTTCAACTCCCATCGTCAGCGCCGCCGAGCGCTTGAAATCGAGCAAATCTTCGCTCATGAATCCTCCCTCGCCTCACCACTTGCGCGCAGCGCGAAAAGCAGTGTCAGCGCGCCGACGACCTGGAACACAACGACGTTCGCCAGCACGACGGCCCCGGCCTCGGCACCCAGCTGAGGATGCAGCTGACTCACCTGGTGGGTGAGCATCAGGGCTATCGCCGACATCGGCAGCAAGCCGAGTCCGGCGTAAATGCCCTTGCGCCACACGATGCCCGTCAGCGGAGCCAGTGCACCGACCGCAACGACCTTGCACACTGTGCGAACAAGCGCCAGGGCCAGCGCGGGGATACCGGCACCGACCAGGATGCCCAGGTCCACGGTCGCCGCAGACAGCGCAAAGAAGAGAACCAGTGCGAGCGCCGACACAAGGCCGAAGTCGCTGCGAGACAACCGCCGTCCACGATCCAGGGTCCGGACGAAGGCGCCGCAAGCGAGCAGCGCAAGCAGCGGCGACAGCTGCAACGCGTTCGACGTGGCGAAGACGATCGATACCACCGCGAGCATCAGTATCAGTTCCACCGCACGGTCGTGGTGAACGAAGGCGGCGACGAGGTGAAACAGTCGCGCGCCCAGTGCAGCAACAGCGAGGGATCCGAAGATCAGGTAGGCGGGATGCAGCAGATAGTCGACCAGCAGGCCGCGGGTATCGAGCCGCGCCCAGGCCAGCAGCAGCGTCGACAGCACCACGGCATAGATCGAATTGAGCGCGGTCAACAGCAGCACGCGTTCGGTCACCTGCCCCTGCGCACGCACCTCACGCGTCAGCGCCAGCACCACGGCCGGCGACGTCGACATGCTGATCGTCGCGATCAGGGCGGCCGGCAACGGAGCGATGTCGAGCCAGCGCATCGTTGCGAACACGGCGACAAAGGTGAGTCCGGCCTCGACGGCGCTTGCTCCGAGCAGGGCCGGATTGCGTCGCACCCAACCGAACGAGACCCGCTGCCCGAGATCGAACAAGATGATCGCGGCCGCGAAATCAAGCGCGAAGCGCAGCGTCGGGGTGGGCAACGGCTCGAGATTCAGCAATTGCAGCACGTAGCCGCCCGCCCCGAACAGCGCACCGGCTGCGAGGTAACCGAGCAGCCGCGGCAACCTCAACCAGCGAGCGGCGATCTCACCGAACGCAGCCGCCAGCAATGCAAGTACGGCGACCGCAACAGCGGGCGGAAACAACGGGGGCCAGTCCGGGAGGAAACTTAGATCCATGTTCTTGTAGGTCTGTCAGGCGCCGGCGCGCGTCGGTTACATCGCGTGGCGCAGTCCGGTAGCAGGAAGCGAGCGCGTGAGCAGCGCTCGAACGGGACCAGCAACCGACCTTAGCGGCCTGACCCTCGTTCCAGAATACCGGTTATCGCCTAGGGGCAAACACCGACGAGCCAGACACAGTGCTCGAATGCGGCAACCGGTCCGACAGGGTCGGTATCAGAACGGAATGTCGTCGTCCATGTCGGCGACGTTGGTCGCCGGCTTGGCCGCTGGCGCGGCCCGCGCACCGGTGCTGCGTGCCGGCGCGGCAGCACGCTGCTCCTCACCGCCGCCCTCGAAATCGGCACCACCCCCCATGCCTTCGCGCGAACCGAGCATCTGCATGTTCTCCGCGACGACCTCGGTCGTGTACTTGTCGTTGCCGTCCTTGTCCTGCCACTTGCGGGTGCGCAGGCGTCCTTCGACATACACCGACCGACCCTTGCGCAGGTATTCGCCGGCGATTTCCGCCAGCCGCCCGAAGAAGGCGACGCGGTGCCACTCGGTCTCTTCCTGCTGCTGGCCGGAGGCATCCTTGTAGCGGCGCGTCGTGGCGATCGAAATGTTGGTGATCGCCGCACCGTCGGCGGTGTAACGCGTCTCGGGATCGCGCCCGAGGTTGCCGATAAGAATGACCTTGTTGACGGATGCCATCGTGTACTCCTCCGCAGGCGGGCAGCGCGTGCCCGTTCTCGCTCCACCCATCTTGCACGACGCACGCTGCGCGGTCGCGACATGCGGCGGATGGAGCCTCTTGCGCCGCGGCCAGGTGGTGCCCCCAGTCGCGACTGTGTTTGTCGCTATAGTAACAAGTTCGCCTTCTGATTCCTGCCATGTCCGATGGATGAAATCCGCATCCGCGGCGCCCGAACCCACAACCTCAAGAACGTTGACCTCGACCTGCCGCGCGAACGGTTGGTCGTGATCACGGGGCTTTCGGGTTCCGGCAAGTCCTCGCTCGCGTTCGATACGCTGTACGCGGAAGGACAGCGGCGCTATGTCGAGTCGCTGTCGTCCTACGCGCGGCAGTTCCTGCAGTTGATGGAAAAGCCCGACGTCGACCTCATCGAGGGGCTGTCCCCGGCCATTGCGATCGAGCAGAAGGCGGCGTCGCACAACCCCCGCTCGACCGTCGGCACCGTCACCGAGATCCACGACTACCTGCGCCTGCTGTTCGCGCGCGTCGGCACGCCGTATTGTCCCGAGCACAAGGTACCGCTGCAGTCCCAGAGCGTCTCGCAGATGGTTGACGCCACACTGGCGCTGCCGGAGGACACGAAGATCCTCGTGCTGGCGCCGGTCGTGCGCGAGCGCAAGGGTGAGTTCATCGAGTTCTTTGACGACATGCAGACGCAGGGCTTCGTGCGCTTCCGCATCGACGGCGCGATCGTCGAGGCTGACACCCTGCCGCCGCTGGCGAAGAACGACAAGCACTCGGTCGACGTCGTCGTCGACCGACTGAAGGTGCGGTCGGATGCCAAGCAGCGACTCGCGGAATCCTTCGAGACTGCGCTGCGCCTCGCCGACGGACGCGCACTGCTGCTGGATGTCGACAACGGCCAGGAGCACTCCTTTTCAAGCCGTTTCGCATGCCCGGTGTGCAGCTATTCGCTGGCCGAACTGGAGCCTCGGCTGTTCTCGTTCAACAACCCGATGGGTGCCTGCGAAGCCTGCGACGGTATCGGCACGGTCGAATACTTCGACGAGACCCGGGTCGTCGCACATCCCGAGCTGGCTCTGGCGAGCGGTGCGATCAAGGGATGGGATGCGCGCAACCAGTACTACCACCAGATGCTGGTCACGGTCGCGCAGCATTACGGCTTCGACCTCAACCAGCCGTTCGACCAGTTGCCGGAGGCGGCACGGCGCGTGATCCTGAACGGCTCGGGTGAAGAAGAGATCCCGTTCACCTACACCAATGAACGCGGTCGCAAGATGGTCCGACGCCATCCGTTCGAGGGCGTGATTCCGAGTCTCGAGCGGCGGATGAAGGAAACGGACTCGCTGGTCGTGCGCGAGGAACTTGGCAAGCTGCGCGGCCAGCGCGCCTGCACCGTATGCGAAGGTTCGCGGCTGCGACGCGAGGCGCGCAATGTCTTCATCGGTGACGGCAAGCAGCAGCGCGGCATCTGGCAGATCTCTGCGGCACCGCTCGCCGAGGCGTCGACGTACTTTGAGGCGGTCACCTTCACCGGCGCGAAGAAGGAGATTGCCGGCAAGATCATCAAGGAGATCGGCTCACGCCTGCGCTTCCTTGTGAACGTCGGCCTCGACTACCTCTCGCTGGATCGGTCAGCCGACACCCTGTCGGGCGGCGAGTCGCAGCGCATACGGCTGGCGTCGCAGATCGGCTCCGGCCTCACCGGCGTCATGTACGTGCTCGACGAACCCTCGATCGGCTTGCACCAGCGCGACAACGACCGGCTGATCGGCACACTGAAACACCTTCGTGACCTCGGCAACAGCGTCATCGTCGTGGAGCACGACGAGGATGCCATCCGCGCTGCCGACTTCATCGTCGACATGGGCCCGGGCGCCGGTGCACACGGCGGCGAAATCATCGCGAGCGGCACCCTCGCCGACGTCGAGGCAAACAAGAAATCGCTGACCGGCCAGTACATGGCAGGACGGCGACAGATCGAGGTGCCGTCGGACCGCACGCCGCCGTTCACGCACTGGTTGAAGCTGGTCGGTGCGAAGGGCAACAACCTGAAGGACGTGACGCTCGACCTGCCGATCGGGCTGCTGACCTGCATCACCGGCGTATCCGGCTCCGGCAAGTCGACGCTGATCAACGACACGCTGTATGCGGCGGTCGCGCGCCACTTGTACGGCTCCGTCGCTGAGCCGGCGCCGTACACGACGCTGGAAGGTCTCGAGCACGTCGACAAGGTCATCAGCGTCGACCAGAGCCCGATCGGCCGTACGCCGCGCAGCAACCCGGCAACCTACACCGGGCTTTTCACGCCGATCCGCGAGCTGTTCGCCGAGACGCCGACCGCACGCGAGCGCGGCTACGAGGCCGGGCGCTTCTCGTTCAACGTCAAGGGTGGACGCTGCGAATCCTGCCAGGGCGACGGCGTCATCAAGGTCGAGATGCACTTCCTGCCGGATGTCTACGTGCCATGCGACGTCTGCCACGGCAAGCGCTACAACCGCGAGACGCTCGAGGTGCACTACAAGGGCAGGAGCATCGCCGAGGTACTCGACATGACGGTCGAGGATGCGTTCGAGTTCTTCAGCGCCGTGCCGGCGATCGCGCGCAAGCTGCAGACGCTGCTCGACGTCGGCCTGGGCTATGTGCGCCTAGGCCAGAGCGCGACGACACTGTCAGGCGGCGAGGCGCAGCGCGTCAAGCTGTCGCTCGAATTGTCGAAGCGCGACACCGGCCGCACCCTTTACATCCTCGACGAGCCGACGACGGGACTGCACTTCCACGACATCGCGCTGCTGCTGAAGGTGCTGCACCAGTTGCGCAACGCCGGTAACACGGTCATCGTCATCGAGCACAACCTCGACGTGATCAAGACGGCAGACTGGGTTGTCGATCTAGGCCCTGAGGGCGGCGACGGCGGCGGAGGCATCATCGCGACCGGACCACCGGAAAAGATTGCGGCCAGTACCGAAAGCCACACCGGTACCTACCTGGCGCCCGTGCTGGCCCGGCAGCGGCGGCGGCGCGGCGCCTGACTTCGGCCGTCAACGTGGCCTAGAACTGCACCGCGCCGGCCACGCGCGGGCCCGCCGCTTCCGGCTGTAACACGAGTCCCTCGCCTGGTGCGACCGACCGACCGGTGAGCGCGCTGATGTTGACCTGATGCGTCACGAGGACCAGCACACCCGGGCCGCGCCATTGGCCGATGCGCGAGCGCAGTGCACTCGTTTGCGACGGCTCGGCATTGCGCTCTCCGAAGAACGAGTTGAGAGCGTCGAACGGGCGCACTTCGAGTCCCGGGAACGCGAGCCGTGCCGTGTCGATGCAGCGGCACCAGCGACTGGACTCGACACGCGACACCCGGACTCCCCGATCGGTCAGTTGACGTCCGATCGCCGCGGCCTGTGCCCGCCCCGCCTCCGAAAGGTTGCGCTGCGTGGCGCAGTCGTCGAGGCGGTAGCCCGGTGGATCGCCAATGCCGGGCTCGGTTTGCGCATGACGAATGATCAGCACGGCGGCGCGATCTCGTAGCGCCGCCCAGGCGCCGTCATCGGCGCGAGCCTGAGACGCAGTGCACGCGCCCAGCAACACCGCAATGCAAAGTCGGAGAACGTAGTTCACCTCTGAGTCACCCGTTCCTCGGCGCGCTCGACGGCCTCGGCCAGGCCGCGCAGCACCAGCACATCCCCCGCCTGCAGCACCATCTCCGGACTTGGCTCGGCTCCGCGAATGCCGCGACGCCGGACTGCCGTAATTTCGGCTCCAAGTCCAGGCAGGTCCAGTTCGACGAGGCGCTTCCCGACGGCGGAGGCGCCTGGTTCGATCGATACCGAGTGCAGGCGCTCGTGCGCCTCCTCTTCGATTGAAGCATCGTCGTCGCCGGTGCCGTGGAAGTAGCCACGCAACAGTCGATAACGCTGGTCGCGCGCTTCGCGGACGCGCCGTATGACCCGCGCGACCGGCACACCCAACAGCACCAGAGCATGGGACCCGAGCATCAGGCTGCCTTCGAAAACCTCCGGCACCACCTCGGTCGCACCCGCCTTCATCAGCTTGTCGAGATCGTGGTCATCCTGTGTGCGGACAATGACCGACAGGTTGGGCCGAAGTTCCTGGGCGTGATGCAGCACCTTCAGGGCGGATGCCGAATCGGCGTAGGTGACCACGAGCGCCGCGGCGCGTCGAATCCCCGCCGACACCAGCGTCTCGCGCCGGGCCGCATCGCCATAGACAACCGAATCACCCGCGGCGGCAGCCTCGCGCACGAGATCCGGGTCGAGGTCGAGTGCGATGTAGCCGATGCCCTCCTGCTCAAGCATCTTCGCCAAATGCTGGCCGCTGCGGCCGAAGCCGCAGATGACGACGTGCCGATCCGTCGTGATGGCCCGCTGTGCGATCTGTGCGATTTCCAGCGACTTCAGCAGCCATTCACTGGATGCCAGGCGCATAACGAACCAGTCCGCGTACTGCACCAGCAGCGGCGCGGCCAACATCGACAGCAGCATCGCGGCCAGAACCACCTGCAGCAGGTCGTCGCTGACAATGTTGAAATGCCCCGCGAGCCCCAGCAGCACGAAACCAAACTCGCCTGCAGTGCACAGCGCCAGCGCCGAGCGGATCGCCGTGCCGGCGCTCGCCTTGAAGAGGCGGGCCAGGACATAGATCAGCCCGAACTTGAAGGCGACGGGGACGATGAGCGCAAGCATGACCCAGCTCAAGCGGTCGAGCACGATGCGCGGACTCAGCAGCATGCCGATCGTCACGAAGAACAGGCCCAGCAGCACGTCGCGGAACGGCTTGATGTCTTCCTCGACCTGATGCCTGAACTCGGTCTCCGAGATCAGCATTCCGGCGACAAAGGCACCGAGCGCCAGCGAAAGCCCGGAAATTTCGGTCAGCCACGCCAGCCCCAGCGTCACCAGCAGCACGTTCAGCGTGAAGAGCTCGTGCGACTTGCGTTTCGCGACCAGGTGCAGCCACCAGCGCAGCACGCGCTGGCCGCCGGCGAGCAGCAGGGCGAGCAGCGCTGCGGCCTTCAGCATCGCCAGCCCGAGGGTCAAGCCCAGTTCGCCGGGGTCGGCCGCCAGCGCAGGAATCACCACCAGCAGGGGAACCACCGCGAGATCCTGGAACAGCAGCACGCCGACAATACGTTTGCCGTGCTCAGTGTCCAGTTGCAACCGCTCAGAGATCATCTTCATGACGATCGCCGTCGACGACATCGCGAGCGCCGCGCCGAGGGTGAACGCGCCGGCAAGACCGACCCCGAAGTACGCGCCGAGGAGCCAGCCGCCAGCGAGGGTGATCAGGATCGTCAGCCCCACCTGGGCCCCGCCGAGTCCGAAAACGATGCGGCGCATCGACCGCAATCGCGGCAGGGAGAACTCGAGCCCGATTGAGAACATCAGGAACACGACGCCGAACTCGGCCAGGTAGCGCGTCTGCTTGGTGTCGGGAACCAGTCCGAGCGCGTGCGGGCCGATCAGGATGCCGACAGCGAGGTAGGCGAGCAGCGGCGGCAGCGAGAGCAGGCGGAACACAACGACCCCGAGCACCACGGAGGCGAGCAGCACAAGGGTGACTTCCAGGCCTGACGTCATGCACCAAAGTCGCTGAAGGGGATTGAAGGAGTATGGCGCGTGCGCCGAAAGCAAAGCCCGTGCCAGCGGACAGTGCGCGTGTATTATCGCCGCAGCCGCTTCACAACGGGATTTACCTCTCTGCCGACCCCCTCGACGCCGATGTCCGTGATACCGACGCCCGCCGAACCAAACGCCAGCGCCCTGGCGCTGGCGCGCGAGGTGATCGCGATCGAGGCGGGCGCCGTGGCCGCGCTCGCAGACCGAATCGACGGTGCATTCGCGCGGGCCGTGGAACTGCTGCTGGCGTGCCAAGGTCGAGTCGTCGTGACCGGGATCGGCAAGAGCGGCCATATTGGGCGCAAGCTGGCTGCGACGCTCGCCTCGACCGGCACGCCGGCCATGTTCGTGCACGCGGCCGAAGCCGCGCATGGCGATCTCGGAATGATTACTCGGAAGGATCTGCTGCTCGCGCTCTCGTATTCCGGGGAAGGCGATGAACTGCTGACGATCGTGCCGGTGGCGAAGCGCGAGGGCACTCCGCTGATCGCGATGACCGGACATCCGGAATCGTCACTGGCGCAGCTCGCCGACGTTCACCTCGACGTGCATGTCGACAAGGAAGCCTGCCCTCTCAATCTGGCGCCGACCTCGTCGACCACCGCCATGCTCGCGCTCGGCGACGCGCTGGCGATTGCTTGCCTGGACGCTCGCGGCTTCGGACGCGAGGACTTTGCCCGTTCGCATCCCGCCGGTGCGCTCGGGCGCAAGCTGCTGACTCATGTACGCGACGTCATGCGCACCGGCGCGGCGATTCCCCGCGTTGGCAGTTCAGCCAGCGTGATGGACGCGCTGCATGAGATCACGCTCAAGCAGCTCGGCATGACGGCGATCCTCGACGAGCACGGCGCGATGGCCGGCATCTTCACCGACGGTGATCTGCGACGACTGCTCGAGCGCGTCGGAGACATCCGCCCCCTGAAGGTCGCCGACGTGATGACGCGCAATCCGCTCACTATCGGCCCCGACGTGCTGGCGGTCGAGGCGGCTCAGCTGATGGACCGCACGCGCAAGAACCAGTTGCTCGTCATCGACAGCCGGGGGCAGCTGGTCGGGGCGCTGAACAACCTCGACCTGATGAACGCCAAGGTGATCTGAGTGTCGCCGGAGCAGCGTGCAGCCCGCATCCGCCTGGTGGTGCTCGACGTCGACGGCGTGCTGACCGATGGCCGCCTCTACTACGGCCCGCAGGGCGAAGCGATGAAGGTCTTCGACGTGCGCGACGGGCACGGCATAAAGATGCTGCTCGGCCGCGGCATCGAGGTCGCGATACTGTCTGCACGCGACTCGCCGATCGTGACGCAGCGTGCGCGCGAGCTCGGCATTGCACGCGTGCTGCAGGGCTGCGGCGACAAGGCTCAGGCCTTCAACGATCTGCTCGCCGAAATGAAGGTCTCCGCGGACGAAACGGCGTTTGTCGGAGATGACCTGCCCGATCTCCCGGTGCTCCGGCGGGCTGGTCTCGCGGCGACCGTCGACGATGCCCGTGACGAGGTCAAGGCCGTCGCTCACTGGATCGCCCCGCAGCCCGGAGGGCGTGCCGCCGTCCGCGCCATCGCTGAATTTATCCTGCGCACGCAGGGGGTTGACATCACCGCAATGGTTCACGGATGAGTTCCCACTGCCTTCTTTCGTCGAGTCTCCATTCGCGCCGCCCCAATGCGTGACCGCATCACCGCCATCATCGCGATACTGCTGCTCGCGCTGCTCGCGGGCACCACGTACTGGTACTCGCAGTCCACTCGCATCAACGCGCTTGCGAACCCGGTCTCCCGCGAAGGCCCCGATGTCGTCGTCGATGGCGCCGCGCTGACCCAGTTCGATGCCGAGGGTCGGGCCACGAACAAGCTGATGGGCGAACGAGTGACGCACTTTCCAAGCGACGATCGGGTCGAGGTGACGCGACCGCGCCTGATCAGCCTGCGTGCCGACCAGCCGCAGATTGATGCAAAGGCAAATCACGCGCGGGTCGAGGAGGGCGGGGCCCGCGTCGTGCTGACCGGCGATGTGACGCTGATCCGCGCCGCGGGCAAGGATGGCGAGCCGCCGATGCGGATGTCGACCGAGAAACTCGTGGCGCTGCCCGACACCGAGCAGTTTTCGACCGATGCGCCAGTCGAGATCGAACGCGGCGGCTCCCGCATCAATGCGGTCGGCATGGACTATGACAACATCAAGCGCACGGTGAAGTTCCGCTCAAAGGTTCGCGGGACCGTCGAACCCAGCGCGCCACCGAAGGGAGCCGAAGCTCGATGATCCACTGGCTGATCGCGCTGCTGGTTGCAGCCTGCATGCTTGGGGGCGCACGCGCCGAGCGCTCGGATCGCGACAAACCACTCAATTACGAGGCCGACAGCGGCGAGTGCGATGACCTGCAGCAGGTCTGCGTGCTGGCCGGCAACGTGGTGCTGGTCAAGGGAACGATGCGCGCGACGGGGGATCGCGTCCAGATCCGCAAGGATCCGGAGGGCTACCAGTATGGATTGATCCAGGCCGCTCCCGGCAGGGTGGCGACCTTCCGTCAGCGCCGCGATACGAGCCAGCCCGGTGTCGAGGAATTCGTCGACGGGCAGGCGGAGCGCATCGAATACGACGAGAAGTCCGATACCGTGAAGCTGCTTTCGCGGGCCCGCGTCCGCATGCTGGAAAACGACGTGCCCCGCGACGAACTGCGTGGCGACGCGATTACCTACGACCAGCGCAACTCGAAGTACTTCGTCACGGGCGGCAAGGCGTCGGGCGACCCGAACAATCCGGAGGGCCGTGTGCGCGGCACGATCGCCCCGCGCTCCAGTGCAGCCAAGACCGGGTCGGAAACGCCGCTGAAGTTGGCGCCGCAGATCACCAACCCGCGGGCCAACTAGTCGTGGAAGCACGTACCCGCGCCGGCGATGTTGCGACCCCGCTTGCGACGACGCACAGCACGCTGAAGGTCGAGAACCTGCAGAAGCGCTACGGCAATCGTGCCGTCGTGAAGGACGTCTCGCTGACCGTCGAAAGCGGGGAGGTCGTCGGGTTGCTCGGCCCCAATGGCGCTGGCAAGACGACCTGCTTCTACATGGTGGTCGGCTTGGTGCCGCTCGACGATGGCGACATCCTCGTCGATGGCAAGTCCATCTCGCATCTCCCGATCCACCGCCGCGCCCGCCTAGGGCTGTCGTACCTGCCGCAGGAAGCCTCGGTGTTCCGCAAGCTGACGGTCGAGGAGAACATCCTTGCGGTGCTCGAGCTGCAGATCGACGATGCCGGGCGTGCATTGCCGAAGCATGTGCTCGATGACCGGCTCTCCGAACTGCTCGATGATCTGCAGATCGCGCATCTGCGCACCAACACCGCGCTGTCGCTCTCGGGCGGAGAGCGACGCCGTGTCGAGATTGCGCGCGCACTGGCGGCGCGGCCGCGCTTCATCCTGCTCGACGAGCCCTTCGCCGGGGTCGATCCGATCGCCGTACTCGAGATCCAGCGCATCGTGCGCTTCCTCAAGGACCGTGGCATCGGTGTGCTGATCACCGACCACAACGTGCGCGAGACGCTCGGCATTTGCGACCACGCCTACATCATCAATGAAGGCGTGGTGCTGGCCGCCGGCCGACCCGACGAGATCGTCGGCAACGAAACCGTGCGCCGCGTCTACCTCGGCGAACACTTCCGGATGTAATGAATACGCTCCCCGTGTACGCGACCGCTGCGCGGTCGCACGTGCACTCGTCGCGGTCAGTTAGAGCGCGCCCTTCGGGCGGCCGCGCGTGCGCGCTGATTGCAGCATCACGATGAAGCCGAGTCTTCAGCTTCGACTGTCGCAGCACCTGGCGCTGACGCCCCAGCTGCAGCAGTCGATCCGGCTGCTGCAGTTGTCAACGCTTGAACTCAACCAGGAGATCGAGCAGGCGATGGCGGACAACCCGCTGATCGAGAGGGATGACGACCCGCTGGGCGGCTCGCTGCATCTGCGGTCTGACGGCTCGATCGAGGCGGCGACCACCGCTCCAGGCAGCACCTCCGAGATCAACGGCACCGAAACCGGCCCGGCGTCGGACGCAGCCGAGGGCGCGACCGACATCGAGTTCGACTGGGGTCGAGCCGGCGAGGGGCGCTCCGAAGACGATGAATCGAGCGCGGTCGACTGGGCCTCCACCCGGCCGACGCTGCGCGAGCACCTGCGCAGCCAGCTGGCGTGCACCCAGGCGAGCCCGCGCGACCGGGCTCTGGTCGACCTGTTGATCGAAGCCGTCGACGAAGACGGCTATCTGCACCAGTCATTCGATGAGCTGCTGGCGATGTGTCCGGAGAACGCCGGTGTGGACCTCGACGAGTTGCGCGCAGCGCTGTGCCTGCTCCAGAGCTTCGATCCGACCGGTGTCGGCGCGCGTGATACGTCCGAATGCCTGCGGCTGCAGCTCGATGCCATCGTGGGGAGCGATCGCGTCTATCCGGGAGCCGCACTGGCGCGCCGCTTGGTGAGCGAGCACTTGCCATTGCTGGCGGCCCGGGATTTCCTGAAGCTCAAGCGGACCCTGGGCTGCAATGATGACGAATTGCGTGCGGCACATACGCTGATTCGCACACTGAATCCGAGGCCGGGTGTAGCCTTTGGTGACACGCGCGCCGATTACATTGTTCCCGATGTGTTTGTTCGACGGATCAAGGGGCGCTGGACCGCGGTACTAAACCGGGAAGTCATGCCCCGTCTGCGCGTCAACCAGGCCTATGCGGACATACTCAAACAGGGGCGCCGCGACCGCGGCGCCGATCCGGTGCAGCGGGGGCAATGGACGACACGCGTTCAGGAAGCCCGGTGGCTGATCCGCAACATCCAGCAGCGCTTCGACACCATATTGCGGGTGTCCCAGGCAATCGTCGACCGGCAGCACAACTTCTTCACGCACGGCGAGATCGCGATGCGGCCCCTGGTCCTCAGGGAAATTGCCGATACGGTTGGATTGCACGAATCCACCATATCCCGTGTCACAGCCAACAAGTACATGGCCACGCCGTTGGGAGTGTTCGAACTGAAGCACTTCTTCGGCAGCCACGTGGCGACCGAAGCAGGCGGTGCCGCGTCATCGACAGCGATTCGCGCATTGATCAAGCAACTGATAGGAGCTGAAGACCCCAGGAATCCACTCTCGGACAGCAAGCTCGCCGAACTGCTGGGCGAACAGGGCATCGTGGTCGCGCGCCGCACGGTGGCGAAATACCGCGAAGCCATGAAGATCCCCGCAGTGGCGATGCGCAGGTCGTTGTAAGCGAGCCGCGGCACACTATTGCGGCAGTGTTCGAACCGACTGACTCACCAGGAGGTTGCATGAATCTGTTGATCCACGGAAACCACGTCGAGGTCACGCCGGCCCTGCGCGATTACGTGCAGGGCAAGCTGAACCGGGTCGAGCGGCATTTCGACCAGGTGATCGATGCCAATGTGCAGTTGACCGTCGAGAAGCTCCGACAACGCGCCGAGATCACGCTGCGAATGCGCGGCAACAATATCCACGTGGAATCCGTCGACGACGACATGTACGCGGCGATAGACATGCTGGTCGACAAGCTGGACCGACAGGTGCTGCGCCACAAGGACCGCATCAAGGACCATTCGGTCGATGCGCTCAAGCGCCAACAGGAAATCCAGCAGTCCCAGTAGGCCATGCTTGGCACTGCAATGGGCCCGGCCGCGCACGCGGTGCGGGCCCACTGTATGCATTTCGGAGTCGCGCCGCTGAAGTGGAACCCCTCTTCCAATCAGGGAAAGCACTACGGCGCTCGTTGATGCCAGGTGTATGATCCGCGCCTTCGTTTTAGACGGTCGACATCGTCGCAGGCTGGAAAAGAAACCTGAAGCCTCCGCTTCCCGATCGATGGACGGCGCCCAACCCGCCTAGCCTCGGTTTCCGTACCGGCGTCCCTGGCCCCTCATGAACCACCTTTCCCGGCTGCTCCCCGCGTCGAACGTGCTGATCGACTTCCCGGCGTCGAGCAAGAAGCGGGCATTCGAACAGGCCGGACTGATCTTCGAGAACAACCAGGCGATCGCACGCGCCAAGGTCTTCGACAGCCTGTTCGCCCGCGAGCGGCTCGGATCTACCGGGCTCGGCCAGGGCGTTGCGATACCGCACGGCCGCATCAAGGGACTGAAAGAGGCTGTCGCCGCCTTTATGCGGCTCGCCGAGCCGATCCCGTTCGATGCGCCGGACGGTCAACCGGTCGCCCTCATGGTCTTCCTGCTGGTGCCCGAGCAGGCCACGCAACAGCATCTGGACATTCTCTCCGAACTGGCTCAGATGCTCTCGGACAAGTCGTTTCGCGAGACACTGCTGACGGCGACCGATCCGAACGCGGTGCACGTTGCGCTCACCACATGGGAGCCGATCCGGCCTGCGGCCTGATCGCCATACCCCTCCCGCGCCGGCGGCCGATGCAGTAGCCTCGCGCAGCCCGCGCTGCCGCGCCGCATTCTTGGACTGCCATGCCGACCTTCCAGTCGCTCTACGATGACAACCGCGACGCGCTTCGACTTTCGTGGATCGCGGCACAGCGTGCCGCTGCCAAACCACTTGATACGCCGGCGACTGCGGGGCTTGCGAGCGCGGATCTGGTCGGGCACCTCAACCTGATTCACCCGAACCGGCTCCATGTCCTCGGCGAGGCCGAGGTGCGTTACTACACGCAAATGGAGCCCGCGCGCCGGCTGCACTACGCCAGTGAACTTATAGCCGGCCACCCGCTGGGCCTGGTGATCGCCGAGGGGTTGCAGCCGCCCGCCGAACTCATCGAGACCGCCGAGCGCGCCGGACTACCCGCGCTGGCCTCGCCGCAGCCCGCCGCCGAGATCATCGAGGTGCTGCGCATCTACCTGGCCAAGGTCCTCGCCGCACACTGCACGATGCACGGCGTGCTGATGGACGTCCTCGGCATGGGGGTGCTGGTCGCCGGCGAATCGGGTGTGGGCAAGAGTGAACTGGGTCTGGAACTCATCAGTCGCGGCCACGGCCTGGTTGCCGATGACGTCGTTGACTTCTCGCGCGTTTCGCCGGACACGATCGAGGGGCGTTGCCCGCCGCTGCTCGCGAACCTGCTGGAAGTGCGTGGGCTGGGATTGCTCGACATCAAGTCGATCTTCGGCGAGACCGCCGTGCGACGGAAGATGAAGCTGCGACTGATCGTCGAGCTGCGTCGCTACGGTGCGTCGGACACGATGGAGCGGTTGCCGCTGGAAGGCCAGACGCAGGACGTGCTGGGGCTGCCGGTGCGCAAGGTCATCATTCCGGTGGCGTCGGGTCGCAACCTCGCGGTACTCACGGAGGCCGCGGTACGCAACACCATCCTTCAGCTGCGCGGCATCGACACGATGGCCGAGTTCCTGCAGCGCCATCAGCAACACATGAACGACAGCTGACGGCCGGACCGCGCCTGCGTACTTTTTGCGCAGACGGACGCGTACACGCATGCAACAATTCCGCCTCAACTCGCTCGCCATGGGATGCGCATCGTCCTCGTAACCGGTATGTCGGGCTCGGGCAAGTCGGTGGCGATCCGGCTGCTCGAGGACGCTGGCTACTACTGCATCGATAACCTGCCGTCGAGGTTCCTCGGCGACGTCTGCGCGTTCCTCGAAACCACGGGCCACGACGATGTCGCGCTCTCGGTCGACTCCCGCAGCGAAACCTCGCTCGGCGACGTTCCGGCGATCATCGCAGCACTTCGCGCCGCCGGCCATGACGTCCGGGTGCTGTTCCTGACCGCCTCGGACGCAGCACTCGTGCAGCGTTTCTCCGAGACACGGCGCCGACACCCGATGTCGCTGCGCGGGCGGACGCAAGCCGCCGAAAGCACGCTGCTCGAAGCCATCGCCCTGGAGCGTGAACTGCTGGCGCCGCTGGTCAGCGTCAGCCACGTGATCGACACCAGCGAGTTGCATCCGAACACGCTGCGGCAGTGGGTGCGCCAGTTCACTGACGTTCCGCCCGCCGACCTGGTGCTGGCATTCGAATCGTTTGCATTCAAACAGGGCGTGCCGGTCGCAGCCGATTTCGTCTTCGACGTGCGCAACCTGCCCAACCCCCATTACGACCCGCTGCTGCGGCCACTCACGGGCCGCGATGCCCCGGTGGTGGCCTATCTGCAGCAGGTGCCACAGGCGGGCCAGATGCTGGACGACATCGCGGGCTTTCTCGACAAATGGCTACCCAGCTACGTCGCGGACAACCGCCACTACCTGACGGTGGCCATCGGCTGCACCGGCGGCCGCCATCGTTCGGTATACATCGTCGAGGAACTGGCACGCCGCTTTAGCCTGCTCCGTCCGGTCATCGTGCGCCATCGCGCAATCGAAAGCGCGGCCTGATGCGCCTGCCGCTGTTTCCGCTGTCCACCGTCCTGTTCCCGGGCGGCGTGCTGCCGCTCAGGATATTCGAGGCGCGATACATGGACATGGCGCGCGACTGCCTACGCGACGAAATGAGCTTCGGCGTCTGCATGCTCACGGACCCCAAGGCGAGCGAGGCGAGCCGCAACGCAAGTATCGCCGAGGTCGGCTGCAGTGCCACCATTGGCGCCTGGGACATGCGCCAGCTGGGTCTGCTGCATGTCCGCGCGGTCGGCGGCCGGCGCTTTCGCATCCTCGAGTCGCGGACGGAAAGGAACGGGCTGAAGGTCGCCGAGGTCGACTGGATCGAAGACGATACGGATGCGCCGATCGCACCCGAGCACGCGCCGTGCGTCGACCTGCTGCGCCGGGTGTTTGACGACCTGCGCGCGCAGGTCGCCGAGCGCCGGCGCGAGCTGGCGGATGACGATGATGTGCTGAACAGGCCGCCGTTCGAAGAGCCTTTCAACTTGGAATCGAGCAGCTGGGTGTCGAACCGGCTCTGCGAGGTGCTGCCGGTGCCACTCAAGGCGAAGCAGAAGCTGATGGAGCTCGACGACGGCCGTGCGCGACTCGAAATCGTGCACACCTACCTGAAGCAGCACTCGGTCTTCAGATAGTTTCGATCTCGCACCTGGTACCGCGTTCGTCGCCGGCGAACGAAACCAGCAGGCGTCGCACCGGTGCCGGCAACGCGGCGTCGCCCACGTCGCGTGGCGTGAGCCAGGCAACCCGACATCCCTCGTTCAGCGCCACCGCGGCCGTGACGTGCACCACCCAGGGCTGCATCAGGAAGCTGTAATGACTGAACTCGTGGCGCAGCGGTTCGAGGCGCCGGAGCACCGCGCCGCGCAGCCCGAAGCGCCGTTCGACGGCTGCCAGTAATTCGGAGTCCGACAGATCCGCGTCGAACTCAGGCAGGCTGAGCAGTCCTCCCCAGATGCCGTCCGACGCACGACGTTCGACGAGGACGTCACCCGCGTCGTCCACGATCAGCGCCAGCGTTGCGGCACGCAGCGGACGCGTGCGCGCAGGGCGCGGTGCCGGCAGCAGGTCGACGCGCCCGTCCCGTGCGGCGACACACGTTGTTTGCACCGGGCAGTCGCTGCATCGCGGCTGCCGCCGCAGGCAGATCGTCGCGCCCAGATCCATCAGTCCTTGCGTGTAGCTCTCGATCCCGACATCCGGGAGTTCGGATTCGGCTACGCGCCACATCTCCCGCTCGGTCGTCGCGGCATTGGGATAGCCCTCGATACCGAAGTGTCGGGCGAAGACACGCTTGACATTGCCGTCCAGGATCGCGGCGCGCTCGCTGTATGCGAAGACGGCAATCGCGCCCGCGGTCGAGCGACCGATACCTGGCAGCTCAACGAGCGCGTCGACCAAGCGCGGGAACACCCCGCCGTGCTGCGCCACGAGCTGGCGAGCGCAGCGATGCAGGTTGCGCGCCCGCGAGTAGTAGCCGAGCCCGGCCCACGCCGCCATCACGTCGTCCAGCGTGGCGGCTGCCAGCAAGTGAACGTCATGGAACCGGCTGACAAAGCGCTGGAAGTAGGGGATGACCGTTGCCACCTGCGTCTGCTGCAGCATGACTTCGGAGAGCCAGATGCGGTACGGGTCGCGCGTGCCCTGCCACGGCAGGTCGTGGCGCCCGTGCCGCCGCTGCCAGGCGACGACTCGCTGGGAAAACTTCATGGACGATGGCGACGAGGATGCAACCGGGGCCAGCCGGCCGGCGGAAATTCGCGACTGTACGGCAGCCGCGGCGACCGCGCCGCGGACTACGCAGCCAGCGGCTCTTCCGCCAGCGCCAGCTCGTCGGGGATGCGTGCGCCAATCTCCTGCACGCGGTCCGACCGGCGTTTCAGTTCGGCAAGCCGCGTCTGGGTGTCCTCCAGCGCCTGCTCCAGCTCCGTGATGCGCTCGTCGAGCGAGCCCTGGGCATCGCGGATCTTCGAGATCGACTCGGCGCGCTTCTTCAACTGTGAACGCTGCTCGCGAACCTGCAACTCGATCGGCGGGAGCAGCGACTTGACCCAGGCCTCGGTGTCACGCTCGGCGGCGGCAAAGATCTCGCGCGATTTGGCCACCACGGTTTCGAAGAAGCGCTCCATCAGCGTCCAGCGATCGCGTGTGAGCACTGCAAACGCACCGAACTGCGAGCGATACGCCTGTTCAGCGCGCTCGAGTTCCGCGATATAGGTATCGAGCGAGAACGTCATCGGCGGGCTCAGGCTCCAGCCCAGTTCCTCGGCGAAGCGCCGCTGCACGCCGAGGACCATCTGTTCGACTTCCATTGCACGGCTGTTGGCGTCGCGCAGCAGCTCGCGCACGTTTGTGAAGTATTCGCGTACTGCTGACGTGATCGATGGCGACAGTGCCGACTTCTTGATCGTGCCTCGTGTCGCCAGCACCTGAGCACGCAGGGCGCTGACGCGCAGCGGAGCGAAAAGCTTTTCCGACAGCTTCTGCAGCACCACGCGGGCGGCGACGATCTTGCGCACCACCTCTTCGAACTCTTTCTGCTCCGCGAGCGCGCGGCGCGTCATTCGCTCGACCGAACTCTGGTTCTTGCCCTGCAGTCCGCGCAGTTCGTAAAGCTGCTCGATGACGCCGCGCTCGCGTGTGCCCAGCGTCTGTCGAGCCTCGGACGCGACCCGCTCGACCTGTGCCACCGTCTGGTCACGGACAATCTGCTGCTTGGCCGGGACCAGCAGGTCGATCAACGCTTCCTCGAGCAGGGGCAACCGGCTCGCTTCCAGCAGCGTCGGATCATTCTGGACCTTCGCGACGAGACCCTTCTGCGCGCTGACGGGGAATACGCGCAGAGGTTCGAGTCCAAGGGTGTTCGCGACACCGGCGCACTGGCGCCGCACTTCGAGTTCGATTTCGCCCGGCGTCTTCAGCGCATCCCACAGGCCGTCGATCTTGTTCAGCACCGCAATGTGGTTCCTGTGGCCGGCGTCGCCGACCACGTGCCGCCAGACGTCGAGATCGCTCTTGGTCACGCCGGTGTCGGCAGCCAGCACGAACAGCACCGCGTGGGCGTTCGGCACCAGTGAGAGCGTCAGTTCAGGCTCGGTTCCGATCGCGTTCAGACCCGGGGTATCGAGGATCACCAGCCCGTGCTTGAGCAGCGGATGCGGGAAATTGATGACGGCATGCCGCCACTTCGAGATCTCGACCATGCCGTTCTTGTCGAGCGCGACCGCCTGGTCGGGATCGTCGGCATCGAACAGCGCGTAGCTGCGCGCCTCGTCGACCGGAACGCGCACCGTTTCGGCGACGATCTTGAAGGCGTTGAGCATGCCGTCCGCGGAACTCGTGTCCAGCGGGAATACCTGCCACTCCTCCGACAGCCGCTTGAACTCCGACGTCGAGCCGTGCCGGCTGCGCGTCTCGATCGGCAGCGCGCGGATGCACGGTGGCAACGACTCGTCGTACAACAGTTCGGTCGGACACATGGTCGTGCGACCGGCCGACGACGGCAGGATGCGCTTGCCGTACTCGGAGAAGAAGATCGCGTTAATCAGTTCGGACTTGCCGCGCGAGAACTCGGCGACGAAGGCGATGACGAGCTTGTCTTCAGCCAGGCGGTCGAGCGCGACATCCATGCGACGCGCCGCATCGGTGTCGAGCATCTGCGCGTCGGCAAGCCACTGCCGCAACTGCACAATGGCGCTCGCCAGCGTGTCGCGCCACTGGCCGTATTCCTCGAAGCTGGAAGCAAGCTGGGCCATGGGCCACGCCGGGAAGCAGGGTCGATTCAATCTATCACAGGGCCCGAGGCATGAGCGTTCCCCATATGACAAGAAAACGTACCGACATACGGCGCAAATCGACGCACGGGTGCGACTGCACGCAGTTTGCGAGGTTCAACGGCGCTGGCAGGTCGGGCAGTAGTACGTTGAACGATGCCCCTGCACGATGCGGCGGATCGGCGTGGCGCAGCGGCGGCAAGGCGCGCCCTCGCGCTCATACACCATGGCATCGAGCATGAAGTAGCCCTCGTCCCCAGCAGCCGAAACAAAATCGCGCAGTGTGCTGCCGCCGACCCGGATCGCCTCGGTCAGCACTTCCTGCACTGCGGCCGCCAGCCGTTCGCAGCGTGCCGGCCCCAATCGCCGCGCCGGCAGTTTCGGATTGATGCCGGCGCGAAACAGCGCTTCCGAGGCGTAGATGTTGCCGACGCCGACGACGATGTGTCCCGCCAGAAGAGCCTGCTTGATCGAGACCGCCCGGCGGCGCGTCCCCGCATACAGCACCGCCCCGCCGAAGCGCGGGTCGAACGGCTCGATGCCCAGCGACGCGAGCAGAGGATGCTGCTCCAGCGGGCCGGCAGCGTCTGGGTGCCAGAGCAGCGCTCCGAAGCGCCGTGGGTCGGTGAGTCGCAGCAGCCCGCCGGTCAGCACGATGTCGACGTGATCGTGCAGTCGCGGCGGCGGTGCACTGTCCCCTGGCCATACCCGCCAGGCCCCCGACATCCCGAGGTGCGAGATCAGGGTGCCATGATCGAATTCCCATAGCAGGTACTTGCCACGGCGAAGGAGCCGTCGCACGCGGCGACCGGACAGCTGCTGCGACAGATCGCGCGGCACCGGCCAGCGCAGCCGGAACTCGCGCACATCGACTGAAATGACGCGCTGGCCCTCGACGGCTGGCAGCAGTGCGCGCCGGGTGACCTCGACCTCAGGCAGTTCAGGCATGGAATTTCAGGGAACAGGGACGGGTCGGTCTGATAATGTGGGGTCGATGCCGCTTGCCGCGCGCTTACGCGCGTGCGTCCACCTGATGCTGCCTTCCGTTGCACGTCGCGCCGATTGCGCGCGACGCCTGGTTCCGCTGCTGATCGCGTCCACGATTCTAGGATGTGCCGTCCGCCCTGACGCCGCGCCGCCGGCGCAGGCACCGGTTCCTGCTCCGCCCAGCCCGGCGAAGACCTCCGCACCAACAGTCCAGGCACCCGCTGCTGAGGCGAGCAAGCCGTCGGATGTGCCCGATGTCCCGATCACCGGCGCGTTGATGTACCAGCTGATGGCGGCGGAGCTGGCGGTCCAGCAAGGCGACCTCGGTTCAGCCTACGCGGTCTACATCAAGCTGGCGCGCGAGACACGTGATCCGCGGCTGGCTCGACGTGCCGCCGAGCTCGCATTGCAGGGGCGCGCGTTGCAGCAGAGCGTTGAAGCCGCCGAGCTCTGGCGGCAGTTGTCGCCCTCCTCCCGCGAAGCCTCTCAGGCGCTGGCACTGCTCTATGCAAGCAGTGGGCGATTCGATGACGCCTACACGATCCTCGCTCCGGCGATCACAGCCGCGGCCAACCCAGCGCTGGAACTGTCGCGCCTGCAGCGGCAGCTGGCCCGCGCTCAGGACCGCAAGGGCGCGTTCGGCCTGCTCGAGCGCCTCGCACAACCGTACATGAGGGACGCCGACGTCCGGCTGGCGCTCGGCTCTGGCGCCCATGCGGCCGGCTTGCCCGAGCGCGCGGCGGCCGAGGCCAAGGCGGCCGTGGCGCTGCAGCCGGACAACGAGCGCACCGTACTTGGCGCCGTGCCGTTGCTGCAGACCACCGATCGCGGCGCCGCGCTCGATGCACTGAAACACCTTCTCGAACGCCCCAGCGCGTCGAGCGACGTCCGGCTCGCCTACGCGCGCATGCTCGTGGCCGACAAGCAGTACACCGCCGCGCGCGCCCAGTTCGAGCAGTTGCAGCAGGCAGACCCGAAGAACCCCGACCTCGCCTACTCGCTCGCCCTGCTCTCCCTGCAGGGCAACCTGCACAGCGATGCGCGGGCGCAGTTTCAGCGCTACCTCGAGCTGATCGAGAGTCAACCGGGCGACGAACGTGATCCGGACACGGCCTATCTGTACCTCGCGCAAATTGCCGAGGAGGAGAAGCTCTATGCCGAGGCGCTCGAGTGGTTACGCAAGATAGAGGGCGGCGACGAATACATCCCGGCGCGGGTGCGCGAGGCCGCGGTGCTGACCAAGATGCAGCGCCCGGAGGAGGCCCGCAAGCTGCTGCGCGGGGTCACCGTCAATTCGCCCGACGAGCGGATCCAGGTCCTGCTGGCCGAGGCGCAGGTGCTGCGCGAGAGCCGGCGCTATGAGGAAGCCTACAAACTGCTGACGCAGGCGCTTGAGTCCACGCCGGACAACGTCGCGCTGCTGTATGACGCCGCAATGACCGCGGAAAAGCTCGATCGCATCGATGCGATGGAGGGCCACCTGCGCCGCGTCATCGAGTTGCGGCCCGATTACGCCCACGCCTATAACGCGCTCGGCTATACGTTCGCCGATCGCAATATCCGGCTTGGCGAGTCGCTGCAGCTGATCGAGAAGGCACACCAGCTGGCGCCGGACGACCCGTTCATCCTCGACTCGCTCGGCTGGGTCCACTACAGAATGGGTGATCTGCCGAAGGCGCGCAAGTACCTCGAGCAGGCCTACGAGGCCAAGCCCGACCCCGAGGTGATGATCCATCTTGCCGAAGTGCTGTGGGTCAGCGGTGAGCAGGCGCGCGCGCGTGCGCTGCTGCGCGACGCGCGGACGAAGGAGCCCGGCAACGAACTGCTGAAATCGACGATCGCGCGACTGCGCATCGGGCTGTGATTCGCGAACGGCGCCTCTGGCTGGTCGGGCTGGCGCTCACGATCGCACTCGCCGGTTGTGCCACGACACCACCGCCAGTCGAGCGCTCCTACAGCGGACGGTTTTCCGCCCAGGCGCAGGGCAACGGCCGCCCCAGCAGCGTCAGCGGACGTTTCACGGTCGAGGTACGGGGGACCCAACAGGTGATCGACCTGGCGACCCCGGTCGGAACGACGCTGGCCCGCATCGAGATCGAGCCGGGACGCGCAACGGCCACCGGTCCGGAGATGCAGATGGCCAGCGGACCGGATGCCGACCAGCTGATCGAACGCCTGCTCGGCTGGCGCCTCCCCGTCAGCGGGCTTGCCGATTGGCTCGAAGGCCGGCCCGAGCCCTCTCGGCCTGCGCGCACGCAGATGGGCAGCGAACGCATCAGCCATATCGAGCAGGACGGCTGGACCATCCGCATCGAAGAGTATTCAACGGTGACGAACAGGCCACGCCGGCTGCAGCTCGATCGCCCCATGCTGAACGGCCAGCCAGCGGTTTCGGTCCGGCTTGTGGTCGACGATCCGGCCGGCTGATCGCCTGCCAGAGGCTATGGAACGCGCCCTCGCGCTGCCGGCCCCGGCCAAGCTGAACCTGTTCCTGCATGTGCTCGGGCGCCGTTCGGACGGCTATCACGAGCTGCAGACCGTGTTTGCGCTTATCGACCTGGCCGACTGGATCGATGTCGAACGGCGCAACGATGGGCAACTGCAGCGCAGCGGTGATGTCGTCGGCGATGTCCAACTGGATCTTGCGCTGCGAGCGGCCCGGCTGCTGCAGCAGCGCACCGCGTCGCGCTTTGGCGCTGACATCCACCTGAGCAAGCGGATTCCCGCAGGCGCCGGGCTGGGTGGTGGTTCATCGGACGCGGCGACAACGCTGATCGCGCTGAATCGGCTGTGGAACACCGGGCTCGGCCGGCAGCAGCTGGCTGACCTAGCGCTCGAACTCGGCGCGGATGTGCCGTTTTTCGTCCATGGCAAGAACGCCTTTGCCGAGGGTCGCGGCGAGCAGTTGACGCCGCTTTCACTGCAGCCGGCTCACTATGCGGTGATCTGGCCTCAAGTGCATGTTTCGACAAAGGAAATGTTTGAGGACTCCGGTTTGACACGAAATACCAAAGCCACGAAAATGTCGGACTTTTCTGCGGCCGCTGACCCCGTGCCGCAGATCCTCCGAGAGCGCGGCGAAACCCGGACCCCGGTCCTCTTCGGCGCCAACGATCTCGAGGCCGTGGCGCGCCGCAGGTTTCCTGTGATCGACCAAGTGCTTGCCCACCTCGCCCGGTTCGGAGCGGCGCGCATGACCGGTTCGGGTTCCGCAGTGTTTGCCATAACGGCCAACGAAGACCTGGCCCGCGCGGCTGTCGCGGACCTGCCGGAAGACTGGCGCGGTTGGGTCGTACGTGGCCTGGCAGAGCATCCGCTGAGTGCCTGGTAGGCGTGGATGTCGTGCGGCAGGCCCCGCACACGCAGTACGTGGGACAGCGCAGACTTGAGAATTAGAGGTTAGTGCTGGGGAGTCGCCAAGCTGGTTAAGGCAGCGGATTTTGATTCCGCCATTCGAGGGTTCGAATCCTTCCTCCCCAGCCATTCGTAGCACCGCCGTGATGTAACCGACGCCCAGGCGTTCCGTGCGCATCGCGGCGGGTGCTTTTCGGGGCCGGCGTACCGGCCGGATCCAAACCGACGCGCCCGGCGCGCAGGCACCGCAGCCATGGCCTTGATGGTCCCCGACAACCTGATGGTGTTCACGGGCAACGCGAACCCGAAGCTCGCGCAGGCCGTGGCCCAGCAGATCAACATCCCGCTCGGGAAAGCGCAGGTTTCGCGCTTTTCCGATGGTGAGGTGACCGTCGAACTGTTCGAGAATGTGCGCGGCAAGGACGTCTTCATCCTGCAGCCGACCTGTGCGCCGACGAACGACAACCTGATGGAGATCATGATCATGGCCGACGCACTGAAGCGTGCGTCCGCCGGTCGGATCACCGCGGCGATCCCGTACTTCGGCTACGCACGGCAGGACCGGCGGCCACGCAGTGCCCGCGTCGCGATCAGCGCCAAGGTCGTCGCCAACATGCTGCAGGTCGCTGGCATCAACCGCATGCTGGTCATGGACCTGCACGCCGATCAGATCCAGGGATTCTTCGACATCCCGGTCGACAATATCTACGCGAGCCCGATCCTGCTGGGCGACCTGTGGAAGCACAACTACGACAACCTGGTCGTGGTGTCGCCCGACGTCGGCGGCGTCGTGCGTGCGCGTGCGCTCGCAAAGCGGATGGAGGCCGATCTAGCGATCATCGACAAACGACGGCCGCGCGCGAACGTGGCTGAAGTCATGCACATCATCGGCGAGGTCGAGGGCCGCAACTGCGTGATCATGGATGACATGGTCGACACCGCGAACACGTTATGTCAGGCGGCGCAGGCGCTGCGCGACAGCGGGGCGCTGCGCGTAATGGCCTATGCAACGCACCCGGTGCTTTCAGGCAAGGCAATCGAGCGGTTGAACAATTCGGTCATCGACGAACTCGTCGTCACTGACACGATCCCGCTGTCCGCCGCCGCGGCGTCGTGCCGGAAGATCCGCCAGCTGTCGTGTGCGGCACTGCTGGGCGAAACGATTTCGCGCATTGCGCGTGAGGATTCCGTCAGTTCCCTTTTCATCGAGTAACACGATGCGGCATGTCGCCGCATTGCAACCGTCCGTCGTGACTGGTCGCGGTCCGCGGATGACAACTGGAGTGTGAAATGAAAGTCGTAGCCAACAAACGAGATGCGCAAGGCACGAGTGCGAGCCGCCGCCTGCGCCATGCCGGCAAGGTGCCCGGCGTGCTTTACGGCGGGAGCGGTGCCGCCCAGGCGATCGAGGTCGAGCACAACCCGCTCTTCCACGCACTGCGCAAGGAAAAATTCCATGCGTCGATCCTCGACATGGAACTCGACGGAACATCGGAGCGCGTGCTGCTGCGTGACTTCCAGATGCATCCGTACCGGCCGCTGGTGCTGCACGTCGATTTCCAGCGCGTGTCGGAGAACCAGAAGATCCACATGCGAGTGCCGCTGCACTTTGTCGGCCAGGAGGATTCGCCGGCGGTCAAGCTGGGTGGCGGTCTGATCAGCCACATCATGTCCGAGGTCGACGTCGCGTGCCTGCCGAAGGACCTGCCGGAGTTCATCGAAGTCGATCTGTCGGAACTGCAGGCGCACCAGACCGTTCGCGTTCTCGACCTCAAGCTGCCTGCTGGCGTTTCGCCAGTGCTGAAGGGCAAGGAAAACCCCGTCGTCGCATCGGTGTCCACGCACGGCGAGCAGGCCGAGGAAGAGGTAGTTGCCGGACCGGTCGCTGCCGTCGAGGTTCCCGCCACCGCGCAGAAGGCGCCGGTTGCAGCGCCTGGCGCCGCCCCGGCCAAGGGCGGCAAGGAAGAAAAGGGCGGCGACAAGAAGAAGTAACCGTCGGCTTCGCCGCCGCGCGAGCCGCGGCGAGTGCTACGGCACAATGCGGCCCGCTGTCCTCGACAGCGGGCCTTTTCTTCAGTCGGATCGTGGACGAACCTGAACACACTCGCGGCATCCGCCTGATCGTCGGCCTCGGTAACTACGGCGCCGAGTACGAGGCGACGCGGCACAACGCCGGCTACTGGTTGGTCGACGCGATTGCCCGGCGCGAAGGCGCGCGCTTTTCGAGCGAGCGCAAGTTTCATGGCGACGTCGCACGCCTGCGCTGCGGCGGCCACGATGTCTGGCTGCTGAAGCCCACGACCTACATGAACCGTTCTGGCAATGCCGTCGTGGCGCTGGCGTTGTTCTACAAGATCCTGCCGACCGAAATCCTGGTCGCGCACGACGAGCTCGATCTGCCGCCGGGAGCGGTGAAGCTCAAGCGGGGCGGCGGCACGGCTGGCCACAACGGTTTGAAGGACACGCAGGCGCGACTGACGACGGCGGACTTCTGGCGGCTGCGCATCGGCATCGGCCACCCGCGGGAGCTGCAACTGGAGCAGGAAGTTGCCGATTTCGTGCTGCATCCACCGCGCCGCGAGGAGCAGACGCTGATCGACGAAGCAGTCGATCGGGCGGAAGGCATCGTCGACCTGCTGGTGAGCGGCAAGTTCGAGGCGGCGATGCTGAAGCTGCACACGCGCTGACGGCGGCAGCGCTCGACCTGCCGTGCCTTCGCTGCGCGACTCGTCCCTGCTCGACATCCGCCTCGGCGCTGCTGCGCGCCGGCACATCGAGGAACGCGGGCTGTCTCCCCGCGACATCACGTGCATGCCCGCTGCCGCCGGTGGACCTAAAGGCCTCGCACTGCTGCCGTTCGACCGGCTGTTCGCCCGCGAATGGCTGCCACAGACTGCGCGGATCGAGCTGATCGGCGCTTCGATCGGCGCCTGGCGCCTGGCCGCGCTGGCGCACGCCGACCCGCTGAGCGCGCTGGACCGGTTGCAGGCCGCCTACGTGCGCGAGCAGAACTATCCGCACCGACCCTCGACGACGCAGGTCGCCGCCGCGTGTCGTGGGGTGGCACGTGCAGTGAGCAGAGACCCAGCGCCGCCCCCTGCGGATCGGGTGTCGCTGTCCATCATTACGGCACGCGCGCGCGGTCCGCTGGCTGCCGGGACGCGCCGGGCGTTCGCGCGGGCCGCAATCGCGAACACGGTTTCTCGTCGCCGACTGGCCGCTCATCTGGAGCGCGTCGTGTTCCAGGCGGGCGCACCGTCGCGGCTTACGGTGCGGGGAGATCCGTTCGGCTACGCAACCGTGCCGCTCACGCAAATCAACCTCGAAGACGCGCTGCTCGCGTCGGGGTCGATCCCGCTGATCTGCGACCCGGTTCGAAACATCCCTGGCGCGCCGCCAGGTGATTACTGGGACGGCGGCCTGATCGACTACCACCTGCTGCTGCCCTACCGCGAGCTCGGTGGAGTGGTGCTTTACCCGCATTTCGTGCCGTGGGTGACGCCGGGCTGGCTCGACAAGTCGTTGCGCTGGCGCGCACGACCCCGCGACCATGCTTGGCTGGCAAACGTGGTTCTCATCGCCCCGTCGGCAGGGATGCTGCAGCGGCTGCCCAACGGCAAGCTGCCCGACCGCAGCGACTTCTATCACTACGGGGTCGACCACGCGGCGCGCATCGCCGCGTGGGAGCGCGCGATCGCCGAGTGCGAGCGGTTCGCCGAGGCGGCATTCTCCTGGCTGACCCAGCCCGACGTCTCGCTGGCCCGACCACTTTAAGCGGCATCGGGTCGATCGCGCGGCACCGCGGCCAGATAGTCGGCCACGGTGTTCGACCCGATCGGCTTCACCATCACGATCAGCTCGTGGGTGCACTTGCCCAGCACGTAGTTGTCATGGCGGCGCACTTCGCTGTAACCCTGCGCACGCCAGAACGCCTCGGCGCCGGGATTGGCCGCGACCACACCCAGCCGAAGCCAGCGCGCGTGCCGACCGACCGCCCACGCTTCATAGCTGGCGTAGACCTCCACCGCAAAGCCGCTGCCGTGCCGCGCTGTTTCGACGACGAAAAATCCCAGGTGAATGACACCCGGCACCAGCAGGTCGGTGGCCGCCGCAACTTCACCGACGATCCGCCCGCTAGCGTGGTCGCGGATGACCCACATCGGCAGGTCGCTGTACGGCATGTCGTCCGGAGGCCGTGCGTCGAAGCCGCGCTCCGCTTCGCCCGGGCCGGGAGCATGGCCATGCGTCAGGTGCCAGTACTCGGGATTCGCCTCGTAAAAGGACTGAAGCTCAGCCGCGGCGCCCCGGTCCGCCCTGATCGCCATCCACCCGGCGTCGGAACGCAGTGGGCTCAACGCAGCTTCAGCGCCAGTTCCAGTTCGCCTTCTTCTTCGTGGCCGGTGTACTCGAAACCCAGCGACTGGTAGAAGCGGGCGACCCGATCGGCGTCCTTGACGTGCGACACGAGCAGGCGCTCCGCTCCCGGACGTGTGCGGACATGCTCGGCCAGCCGTTCGACGACGGCGCGGCCCAGACCCCGGGCCTGGAAGCGCTTGTCGATCATCAGGCGCCAGAGGAAGAAGTCGTGCTCCTCGGGCGTTTCGGCGAGCGTCGGGTCGTAGAGCATGACAAAACCGACCAGCTCATCGCCGTCGTAGACGGCCCGGAACCAGGCTTCCGGCGTGAAATGGGCCTGGGCCATCGAAACGGCGTTTGGCGCCACCTGCTTGCCGCCGTCGCCCGCATCGAGCTTGCAGACGGCCAATACCGTCGCTCGGGTCACTTCCCGCAGTTCAACCGGCATAGTGATTGGGAAAGTCTCGTCTGGCTTGCGATAATCGCACGCTTTGCTCCACGCCTGAACCGGATACCCCCATGGCCCTTCGATGCGGCATCGTCGGTTTGCCCAATGTCGGCAAGTCGACTCTATTCAACGCGCTGACCAAGGCGGGCATCGCCGCGGAGAACTACCCGTTCTGCACGATTGAGCCCAACGTCGGCATCGTCGAGGTGCCGGATCCGCGGCTCGACGCCCTCGCGTCCATCGCGAAACCGGAGAAGCTCCTGCCTGCCACGGTCGAGTTCGTCGACATTGCGGGCCTGGTCGCCGGTGCCAGCAAGGGCGAAGGCCTCGGCAACCAGTTCCTCGCCAATATCCGCGAGTGCGATGCGATCGCGCATATCGTGCGCTGCTTCGATGACCCGAATATCGTGCATGTGTCGGGCAAGGTCGACCCGGTCTCGGACATCGAGGTCATCAACACCGAGCTCGCGCTGGCCGATCTGCAGACCGTCGACAAACAGCTGGCGAAGTACAGCAAGGTCGCGAAGACCGGCCAGGGACCCGAGGCCAAGGAAGCCCGGCGACTGGTCGACGCGCTCGAGAAGATCCAGCCGTCGCTCAACCAGGGCCAGCCGGTGCGCAGCGTGAATCTCTATCCGGAAGAGCGCGCGGTGCTGAAGCCGCTGTTCCTGCTGACGGCCAAGCCGACAATGTACGTGGCCAATGTCGAGGAGCACGGTTTCGAGAACAATCCGCTGCTCGAGAAAGTGCGCGAGTTCGCCGCCAGGGAGGGCGCGCCCGTCGTCGCGGTCTGCGCCAAGGTCGAGGCCGAGATCGCCGATCTCTCGGACGAGGACAAGGCGGTGTTCCTCGAGGACATGGGGATGCACGAGCCAGGACTGAACCGCGTGATCCGCGCCGGTTACCAATTGCTGGGCCTGCTGACCTACTTCACCGCCGGGCCCAAGGAAGTGCGCGCCTGGACCGTGTCCACCGGTGCTACCGCGCCACAGGCCGCGGGAGTGATTCACACCGACTTCGAGAAGGGCTTCATCCGCGCCGAGACGATCGCCTTCGACGATTACGTGAAGTTCAGGGGCGAGACGGGGGCCAAGGAAGCCGGCAAGATGCGACTCGAAGGCAAGGAGTACGTCGTGCACGATGGCGACGTCATGCATTTCCGCTTCAACGTCTGATCGCCATGCAGGCCACTATCGATCAGCTGTTCATCTACCCGGTCAAGGGTTGTCGCGGCATTGCGGTTGAACGAGCGACGCTTGCCGCGACAGGGCTTGAAATCGACGGCATCGGCGACCGCGAGTGGGTGGTCGTCGATGGGGATGGCGAGTTCCTGAGCCAGCGTGAGCTGCCGCAAATGGCGTTGATCGAGACGCGCCTGACGTCCTCGGCGCTGCGGTTGAAGGCGCCCGGCATGCTGCAGCTCGAGGTGCCGTTTGCGAGCGAGGGTGACGTCCTCAACGTGTGCGTCTGGAACGACAGCATCGCGGCGGTCACGCAGGGCGAGGTCGCCGACGCGTGGTTCTCCCGCTACCTGGAGCGACCGTGCCGGCTGATGCGCTTTGATCCAGAGGCCAGGCGCCTCTCGAACGTACGCTACACCGGCGCGATCGAGGCGCCCTACAAGTTTGCCGATGCCTTTGCGCTGCTGATCGTGTCGACCGCGTCGCTGGCTGAGCTCAATGGGCGCCTGAAGCAGCGCGGCGCGCCTACGGTCGGCATCGAACGCTTCCGGCCCAACCTCGTCCTGTCAGGCATCGAGGCCTTCGAAGAGGATTACATCGATCGGCTCTCGATCGGCGCCACAGCGCTCCGCGTGGTGAAGCCCTGCGTGCGCTGCTCGGTGCCGAACGTTGACCCGGCGACCGGCACGCCATCGACCGAAGTCGGGGACACCCTCGCTGTCTATCGCGACAACTCGCGCGCCGGCGGCGTGACCTTCGGGGTCAACGCCATCGTCGAGCACGGCTCCGGCGGCGACATCGCACGCGGTTCGACCGTCGATATCACGCTCGTGCTCTGAGGGGTGCGCTCAGGTGGTGCGGCGCACTGCTCCGCGGTAGGTCCACGCGCGCCAGATCGCCTCGAGTGGACCCTGCGCATGGCGCGCGAGCCACCAGCGGCTCAGCAGTGTCTGCGCCGCGAAGATCGCGATGGCCAGTACGCTCAACTGCGCATAGCCCAGCCGCGCTCCGAGGCCGAGCCCCCAGCCCGGCAGCAGCAGCGCCATCGCGACCGATTGCAGCAGGTAGTTCGTGAGCGGCATGCGCCCGGCCGGTGCGAGCCATGCCACCACTGCGTCGGGCGCGCGTCGAAGAAACAGCGCGGCGTACAGGAAGGCCAGTACGAGACTGATCGTGTGCAGCGCCAGCGCAGCGGCTGGAATCGACAGGCTCGACTCCAGTCCTGCGTGCGTCACCGCCCAGCTGCCATATGCGAGTGCGGCCGGCAGGCCCACGATCAGGCCGATCAGCGCGGCCCTCCGCCAGGCCGGCGCGTCCGGGAGTCGCAGCAAACCGGCGCGCTGGGCCAGGGCTCCGGTCATCATCAGCGCGATGATCGAGGGCAGGCCGAACAGGTTCGCCTGCATCTGCCAAAGACCCATTTGCAAGCGCAGCGGCCACTGTGTCGCGAAGCCGAGCGTCACGCCGGCCTCGGTGTTGCGCTCGACCATTTCGATCAGTGGCAACGCGTCGGCCGCGGTGGAACCGACGGCCGGCAGGATCGAAATGAGCAACCACGCCGCCGCGAACAACCACCAGCCTGCAGTGGCACGCGCGAGCCTCGGGAGATCGCTGTCGGCGTGGAGCAGCAGCACGAAACCCGCGATGGCATACGCCAGCGTGATGTCGCCGAAGTAGAGCAGCAGCGCATGCAGCAGACCGAATCCCGCCAGGAACGCCAGGCGGCGCCGATACAGTCGCCACGGCGCCTCGAAGGTCGCGCTGAGCTTGTCGTAGAGCAGTGCGAATCCCGCCCCGAACAGCATGCCGAAGAGCGGCATGAACTTGCCGAGGACGAAGGTGGCCGTGATGAAGTAAGCAACCCGGTCGGTGAGACCGGCGTCGGCCGGCAGGAATCCGAGCGCGTTCGGCGCGCCGGAAATGAACGACTGGATGTTGACGATCAGGATGCCGAGCAGCGCGAAGCCGCGCAGCGCGTCGATGCGCGGATCGCGCGCCGTGCCGGTGGTCACGCTGCGATGCGCGTCATTCCGTGGTGCCGCCCATCTGCTGGATCTTCGCCTTCAGCCACTTCTCCACCGAGGGGAAGACGAACTTGCTGACGTCCCCGCCGAGCTGGGCGATCTCGCGCACGATCGTCCCCGAGATGAACTGGTACTGGTCCGACGGTGTCAGGAACATCGTCTCCACATCCGGCAGCAGATAGCGGTTCATGCCGGCCATCTGGAACTCGTACTCGAAGTCGGACACCGCACGCAGGCCACGCACGATCACGCGCGCGTTCTGCTCGCGCACGAAGTCCTTGAGCAGTCCGCGGAAGCCGGCCACTTCGACATTGGGGTAGTGGGACAGCACCTCGCGGGCGATCGCGATGCGCTCGTCGAGGACGAAGAACGGCTTCTTGTTCCGGCTGTCGGCGACGCCGACGACCAGCTTGGAAAAGAGCCCGGCGGCGCGTCGCACCAGGTCCTCGTGGCCGCGCGTAAGCGGATCGAACGTACCGGGATAGACGGCGATCACCATGTCGGCTCTCCTCAGCGCCTCATGAAGCGGTCTTGGCGCTGGCGATTATGCACGCGCAATTCGCAACAGATGGAACGCGACTTTCCCGGCGCGCCCGGTCCGCACCAGGTCGAGTCCCGCGTCATCGAGCTGCTCCGCAGAGACCGGCGCCGGCGCCTCGAGGTAGATCAGGCCTTCCGGTGCCAGCAGACGCCGCGCCGCCACGAGAGCGGGCGACTGCAATGCGCCGTCGAATGGGGGGTCGAGGAACACGACGTCGAATGCAGCAGCTGGCAGGCGCGCGGCCACCGTGAACGCGTCACCGGCAACGACCTCGACCTCGCGCGCAGCGAGTCGCGCACGGGTCGCCTCCAGGGCCTGCAGGGCCTGCGCGTTGGACTCGACGAGCATTACCGAACGTGCGCCGCGCGACGCCAGTTCGTAACCCAGCGCGCCGGTACCGGCGAAGAGGTCTAGGCCACGCAGCGACGCCGTATCGGGCCGCAGGTGCGCGAGCCAGTTGAACAGCGTCTCGCGCACACGATCGGGTGTGGGGCGAAGGCCGGTCAGATCGACGACCGGCAGCGGCGTGCGCTTCCAGCGACCGCCGATGATGCGAACCTGCCGCGGAGGCATCGGTCCGTGCTTGCGGGCGGTCATCGGAGCGCGATGTTGCTTTGTTACACTCGATTGAGGCATCGGGTGATGGCGCCCGCGTGTCACTTCCTCCGCAGCGCGCCCCGTTCGCTTTCCCCGCATCGCACGATGATAAGCCCCGCCAACGTCGACAGCGCCAAGGGCGGCTGGCTTGCAAAGCTCAAGCGGAGTCTCACAAAGACGCGCGTCAACATCGTCGGCCTGTTTTCCGGCGGCGTGGTCGACGACGCGTTCCTCGAGGAGCTCGAGATGGCGCTGATCACGGCAGACGTCGGCGTCTCCGTGTCGGCCGACCTCGTCGACGCGCTGCGCGCACAGATCAAGCTCAAGGGGCTGAAGACGCAGGACGAGGTGAGACTGGCGCTGCGTGACGAACTGGCACGCCGGCTCGCGCCGGCCGAGGGTCGCTTCGATGTCTCTCGCGCCAAGCCATTCGTCGTCATGGTCTGCGGTGTCAATGGTTCGGGCAAGACGACGTCCATCGGCAAGCTGGCCAAGTGGTTCGCCGGGCAGAACCGCTCGGTGCTGCTCGCTGCCGGCGACACCTTTCGTGCCGCCGCTCGCGAGCAGCTCGCCATCTGGGGGGCGCGCAACAACGTCGAGGTGATCTCGCAAAGTGGCGGAGATCCGGCCGCCGTGGTGTTCGATGCCGTCTCCGCTGCGAATGCACGCGGAGTCGACGTGCTGATTGCCGACACTGCCGGCCGCCTGCCGACGCAGGCGCATCTGATGGAGGAGTTAAAGCGCGTGAAGCGGGCCCAGGACAAGGCATTGCCGGGCGCGCCGCACGAAATCGTGCTGATCGTTGATGGCACGACCGGGCAGAATGCGCTGGCTCAGGTCCAGGCCTTTGATGCCGCCGTCGGCCTGACGGGTCTGGTCGTGACGAAGCTCGACGGAACCGCCAAGGGTGGCGTGCTGGCCGCCATCGCCGCTGCCCGGGGAGACCGGCCGCTGCCGATCCTCTTCATCGGCGTCGGCGAGGGCATCGACGACCTGCAGCCATTTTCCGCTGTCGAGTTTGCCGACGCGCTCGTCGGCGCGGGAGCCGCGCAATGAATCTAGCCGCCGTCGACCTCGGCTCGAACAGTTTCCGGCTCGAGATCGGCCGTGTCGAAGGCTCCCACATCGTGCGCGAGGGCTACTGGAAGGAAACGGTGCGCCTCGCTGCCGGACTCGACGAGTCCAACAAGCTGTCGAAGAAATCGATCGAGACCGCGCTCGAGACGCTGGCCCGCATGAACGAGCGGCTGCGCGGCATGCCGGTCGAACAGGTCCGGGCCGTGGGCACGCAGACGCTGCGCCTGGCCCGCAACGTCAATGACTTCCTCATCGAAGCGCAGCACGCGCTCGGCTATCCGATCGAGGTCATTTCCGGTCGGGAAGAGGCGCGACTGGTGTTCGAGGGCTGCATGCACACGCTGCCGCCCTCGAACCTGCGCCGGCTGGTGGTGGACATCGGCGGGGCCTCCACCGAGGTCATCGTCGGCCGCGGTTTCACCGCAGACAAGGCCGAATCGTTCAAGGTCGGCTGCGTCAATACGTCGTTGCGGTTCTTCAAGGACGGGCGCATCGACCGTGCCTCGCTGAAGAAGGCGCAGGTCGCCGCCGCGGCGGAGTTCGAGGAGGCGATTGCCGGGTTCTCGCGCGCGCAGTGGGAGGAGGCGTTCGGGTCGAGCGGCACCGTCGGCGCGGTTTCCGAGATCTTTCGTGCGCAGGGCTGGTCGGACGGGACGATCAACGGCGAAGGCCTGCTGAAGCTGCGCCATGTTCTGCTGGATGCTGGCGAGATCCGGCGAATCAAGCTGGCCGGCCTGAAGCCCGATCGCCAGGAAGTGCTCGCCGGAGGCGTGGCCGTGCTTTCAGCGGTCTTCGAGACACTGGGCGTCGATGAGATGCGTCCCGCACGGGGGGCCCTGCGCGTCGGCGTGCTGTACGACCTGCTGGGACGGCGCGAACAGCATGATCTGCGGGATTCGACGGTCGAGCGGATGCTTGACCAGTTCAGCGTCGACCGTGCGCAGGCGCAGCGTGTTGCAGCCACCGCATTGCAGCTCTACAAGGAGCTCGTTCCGGCAGCGCGCGAGGAAATGGGCAAACGGCTGGGGTGGGCCGCGCTGCTGCACGAAGTGGGCTTTGCCATTTCGCACGGCGACTATCACAAGCACTCGGCCTATCTCGTGCAGCACGCGGACATGGCGGGCTTTTCAACGTCGGACCAGGAACACATCGCCTTGCTGGTGCTGGGCCAGCGTGGCAACCTGCGAAAAGTGCACGAAGTGCTCGAAGATCGCGAACGCCTGGGCAAGATACTGGTGCTGCGCCTGGCCGTGATCCTCAATCACGCGCGCCGCAACACCGCGCTGCCGCGACTTGCGATGAAATTCGGACGCTCGATCGAACTCGCTCTCGACAGTGAATGGCTCACCCGCCATCCGCTGACCCAGTACCTGCTGGAGGAAGAAGCCGCGCACTGGGCGCGCGTCGGCATGACCTTCAATATACGGGCGCTGCAGCCAGCCTAGAGCAGATCCGCGCTGATCACCGCACGAAGTACGGTCTGCTCCGCTCCGTCGCGTTCGCGTGAACTGATCCACCACACGCCGGCCTTCTTCACTGACCAGTCCTGCACTTCACCTGCCAGCAGGAAGCTCGCCACGTGGCCCAGTGTCGGTTGATGGCCGACGACGACGACGGGTACCTTGGCTCGCGGCCATTCTGCTGCACGCAGCACGTCGCGCACGTCCGCGCCCGGAGCGATCTCGTCCACGGTACGCAGCTTGCGATGAGAGACTTCAGCCAGTGCACGCGCCGTCTGCTGGGCACGAGTCGCCGGGCTGACGAGAATGCGGGCGCTGTCCGGCAACTGCGCGTGCAGCCACTCGGCAACGCGCCGGGCCTGCTTGTCCCCACGCCCCGTGAGCTTGCGGCCAAGGTCGGGTTCGCCGATCTCGGCTTCGGCATGCCGCCACAGGATGAGTTCCATCATCAGTTCCCAAGTTCTGCCGCAAGCTTTGACAGCAGTGCCTGCTGCGCCGATGGAGCCCCTGTGCCGCGTCGCGGCGGACGGTAGTCACCACTGGGCAGCAGCACCCACGCGTCACGTCCATCTTCGAGGTATGGCTTCAACCCTTCATCGATGACGCGGCGGGCCAGCTTCGGCTCCAGCACCGGCCACGCCACTTCGATGCGCCGGAACAGGTTGCGTCCCATCCAGTCCGCACTCGACAGGTAGACGCGTGGCTTGCCGCCGTTGCGGAAGTAATAGATGCGATGGTGCTCAAGAAAGCGCCCGACAATGGATCTCACGCGGATCGTGTCGGAAAGCCCCTTCACGCCCGGCCGCAATGCACAGGCGCCGCGCACGATGAGGTCGATCTTCACACCAGCCTGCGAGGCGGCATAAAGAGCCTGGATCGTTGCCTCGTCTGTCAGTGCATTCATCTTCGCGATGACGCGCGCCGGCTTGCCGGCCTTTGCGAATCCCACTTCGGTCGTCAGCGCGGCCAGCAGGTTGCGGTGCAGGGTGAACGGTGCCAGCCACAGTTGCTTCAGCCGCTCGACCTTCGTGAGGCTCGTCAGGTGCATGAACACCTTCTCGACATCCTCGCAGAGGTCGGAGTCGGCCGTCAGCATCCCGAAGTCCGTGTAGAGCTTCGTCGTGGTCGGGTGGTAATTGCCGGTACCCAGGTGTGCGTAAGGGACCAGCCGCTGCTTGCCGCGCACGTCCTCGCGCCGCAGGACCAGCGTGAGCTTGCCGTGGATCTTCAGCCCGACCATGCCGTAAACAACCTGCACGCCGACCGCCTCGAGCCGCTCAGCGAGGTTGATGTTCACTTCCTCGTCGAACCGCGCCTTCAGCTCGACAATCACGGTGACTTCCTTGCCGCGCCGCGCCGCGTCCTCAAGGATGTCGACGAGAATCGAACTGATGCCGGTCCGGTACAGCGTCATGCGGATCGCCACGACCTTGGGATCGGTTGCGGACTGACGTAGGAACTCGATGACCGGCTCGAAGCTCTCGAACGGGTGATGCAGCAGGATGTCGCTGCGTCTGATTGCCTCGAACATGTCGGACCCGGCGGAGAGCTTCGTCGGCCAGGCGGGCGCGAACGGCGTCCAGCGCAGCGCCGGGCTGATTAGCTGATCGACAAGCTGGTTCAGGCGCACGAGATTCACGGGGCCGTCGACACGAAACACCGCCTGCTGCGGCAACTGGAACTGCTCCTGCAGCAGCGTCTGCAGGTGCGGAGGGCAGGTGGCCAGCACCTCGAGCCGTACGGCGTTGCCGAAGTGCCGCTGCGTCAGTTCCATGCGCAGCGCCTGGCGCAGGTTATGCACTTCGCGCTCGTCGACACTGAGATCGGAGTCGCGCGTCACTCGGAACTGCGAGAACCCGCCGATCTCCCGACCGGGGAACACATCCTGCAGATGCGAGCGGATCACCGACGACAACAGCACAAACGCCTGCTTGCCCGGCGTCAGCCGCTGCGGCAACGGGATCACGCGCGGCAGCACGCGCGGAACCTTGAGGATCGCAATCGCCGAGGGCCGTCCGAATGCATCCTTGCCTTCGAGCTGCAGGATGAAATTGAGCGACTTGTTGAGAACCTGAGGGAACGGATGCGATGGATCGAGCCCGATCGGCGACAGCAGCGGCCGCACCTCGCGCATGAAGTACTCGCGCACCCACGCCTGCTGCTCCTCATTGCGCTGCGCATTGTTCAGCACGACGATGCCGCGGCGCTCGAGCGCCGGCATGATGGTCTGGTTGAACAGCGCGTACTGCGCCTCGACGAGTCGATGGGCCCGTTCCAAAATGCTTGCGTACGTCGAGGCGAGCGGCGACGCACCACGGGTCTCGCGAATCTCCTCGCTCAGGTCGGTGATCCGGACCTCGAAGAATTCGTCGAGGTTCGACGAGACGATGCAGATATAGCGGAGGCGTTCCGCCAACGGCACCGAGGTGCGGGCAGCCATCGCCAGCACGCGTTCGTTGAACGCGAGCAGGGACAGATCCCGATCCAGATGAAGCTCGGGGCCGGTGGCCAATGGATGATTCGATCGATGGGGTTTGTGCTTCTTGCTTCGGACCATAGTCGTTGACGATGACGCGCCGATGACGACCGTACAATCGGCCGGAAGGTCATGACGCCGTGGCTCAACCCATTCTAAGCGGCGCCATTCGCATGGCCTGCGCTGATGAACACTGCAATCGGACCGTTGCCGCCTTTGATCGTCTTCGATCGCGTCACCAAGCGTTATGGTGACAAGGCGGTCGTCGAGCAGCTGAGCTTCGTCATCGCGCGCAACGATTTCGTCGTGCTGACCGGTCCGGCAGGCACCGGAAAGACGACCGTGATCCGGCTCATCGCCGCACTCGAGCGTCCGACGTCCGGCACGATCATCGTCGCCGGCGAACCATTGGCGGAGATCAGGCGACGCGCGCTGCTGCACCTGCGCCGCTCGATCGGCATCGTGCCGCAGGAAGTGACGCTGCTCGATGATCGCAGCGTGCTGGACAACGTTGCGCTGCCGGTCGCTGCAGCAGGACTTTCGCGAGGCGAGGCCAGATCCCGCGCCGCCGCCGCGCTTCATCGCGTGGGTCTGGATCACGTCGATCCCGACACGCTTCCGGCACGGCTGTCGGGTAGCGTGCGGCAGCGTGTCACTATCGCACGCGCGCTGGTGAACCGGCCGGCACTGCTGCTTGTGGACGAACCGCTGGCACACCTCGACGATGCCGGTGCTGAAACGGTCGTCAAATTGCTGGAGCAGTTCGTTGGCGCCGGGGTGACCGTGATGCTCGCAACACAGAACCTCCTCACGCTGCCGGCGCGCGCACGCGTCATTGGACTCGCAGAGGGGGCCACCGGATGAGCGCGGTTTCCGAGCGGCTTTACGCGCTCCGCCAGGCGCTGCGAATGATTGCGCAGCAGCCGGGGCGCTTCTACCTGTCGGTCATCATCGCGGGTGCCGCGCTCGCGCTGCCGCTGCTGGTGGTCGCGCTGACGCTCGCCGCCTTGCCCCCATGGAAGGCTGCCAGATTGGGGCCGGAAATCAGCGTCTTCGTGAAGATCGGGACCGCGCCGCGCGAAGTGGAAGCGCTGCGCGTCCGCCTCGTCACCGTCTCGGACGTGACCGAAGTCCGCCTGATTCCACGTGACCAGGCCTTCGCCGAATTGAGCAAGCGATCAGGGCTGGCGGCGGGCGCGGCTGACAGTCGTTCCAACCCGCTGCCGGATACGCTGGTGGCACGATTCGGCTTTACTGTGGACCCGGCCGCGATCGACCGGGCCGCCGCCGAGGTGCGCCAATGGTCCGGAGTCGATGCGGTGCTGTCCGAGATTGCTTGGTATCGGCGGCTCTCGGCCCTGCGACAGGTGGGGCTGGCCGTGGCGGTTGGTGTGACAGGCCTTGTCGCGCTGCTCATTGTCACGGCCCTGATCGGAGCCGTCCAGATGACCATCCAGTTGCGCCCGGACGAGGCCCGGCTGCTTCAGCTGGTCGGCGCCCGGCCGCGATTCGTGAGGCGGCCTTGCGCCTATGTGGGCGCACTGACGTTGGCGACGGGAGCAGCCCTTGCCATCGGAGTTGCCTGGATCACGCTTGAACTTCTCGGACGCCGCGAGGGCGCGCTGGCGTCAGTACTCAGCACTGCCAGCGTGCCGCCGTGGTTCCCGCTCGCGCTGCTTCTGGGGGCCGGCCTGCTCGGGGGTGCTGTCGGCGCGATAGGGGCCTGGCTCCAGATGAAGCGCTTCCAGCCGTGGTAAGCGTGCGCTCACATCCAAAATAAGTGTTGATAGTCAATATCCCGAGCAAATCTGTCGGGGTTGAACTTTTGCCATAAGCTCCCTTCTAAATCTTTAGCACTCGGCAATGGAGAGTGCTAGGATTTAATTGAAAGGAGTGTCTGAGTGACCCAGATCCGTTCCCGCACTGCAACGGCCAACGCTCTGATTCCGGCGGCGTCGCATGGACTTGTGCTGCATCCCGGCAGCGTCGGCAGCATTGATGCCTATATCCAGGCGGTGAATCGCGTCCCGTTGCTGACCGCCGATGAAGAGGTTCGGCTCGCGCGCGAGTTTCGCGAGGGCAACGACCTTGATGCGGCGGGACGCCTCGTGATGTCGCACCTGCGGCTGGTGGTCGCGGTCGCCCGAAATTACCTGGGCTACGGCCTGCCCCACGCCGACCTGATCCAGGAAGGCAACATCGGCCTGATGAAGGCCGTGAAGCGCTTTGATCCGGAGCGCGGCGTGCGACTGGTTTCCTTTGCGCTGCACTGGATCAAAGCGGAGATCCACGAGTTCATCTTGCGCAACTGGCGACTGGTCAAGGTAGCCACGACCAAGGCGCAGCGCAAGCTGTTCTTCAACCTGCGCAGCATGAAGCAGGGGCTGGGCACGATGTCCCCCGACGAGGTGCAGGGCATTGCTCGCGAACTGAACGTGAAGCCCGAAGAAGTGGCCGAAATGGAAACGCGGCTGTCCGGTGGCGACATCGCGCTCGAAGGCCGCATTGAAGACGGCGAAGAAGAGTTCGCACCGATCGCCTACCTAGCCGACGAAGAGTCCGAGCCGACCGAGGTGCTGCAGCGCCGCCAGCATGATGTACTGCAAACCGAGGGCGTGCGCCAGGCGATAGATCAGCTCGACCCTCGGAGTCGCCGCATCATCGAAGCTCGCTGGCTGAACGAGGACGCCGACGGTCGGGTCGGAACCTCCACCCTGCATGAACTGGCAGACGAATTTGGCGTGTCCGCGGAACGAATCCGGCAGATCGAGGCCAAAGCTTTACAGAAAATGCGCACGGCACTGGCTTCTTACGAGTAAGCATTCCCGTTTGCTCCGCGGCTGCTAGTCGATTTCGTAGTATCCGCCTCCGCTCCTCCCCCTCTCCTCCGACGAGGCGGACCGTCGCCCCAGCCCTGCTGGGGCGTTTTTTTTTGGCGTCGGATAATCGGGCCATGCAATACATGGCCCTCGACGCTTCACCCCTACTCGCAGCATCGACGTCCGGCCTGCGCCCGCTCGCGCGCCACGTGGCCCAGGCATTTCGGACCCCCTCACCACAACTCGTGGCGCGCGCGCTGGCCGTGAGCAATGAACGCTGCGAAATCGGACGAGTGCACTCGGGTGGCGACTGGAGCGACACAGAGGTGCATCAGGAAATCGCCGCGGCGCTGGACCCCGTCCCGCGGCAGGCGCTGCGCACGCGGTTCGAGTGGTACCTCTGCCGCGGCGCGTTCTTTCACACCGACGCTCACTATTCAGGTGTGCTCTTCGGCGTCTGGTACTTGAGTGGCCCGCCCGTGGACATCGTCTTCGGCCGGGCCGGACTGCGCATCTCCGCGGACCCCGGGACGCTCGCGGTCTTCGATCCGTTCGAAGTCCACGGTGTGCTTCGGCGCGATGCGGCCGCCTACCACGCCGACGACTACGTCAACGCCGAAACCTGTGTATTCGCGGGCTTCGAGGTCGAACTGCTGGAGCCGGTGCGAGAACACTTCGGGATCGGCGGACTGCCGGCCGACGCCCGCGTCGTTTCCAGCGCGACCCGGGTTTCGGCCACGACCGGGCAGTTCGAGTAAGCAGCTCGTGTCAGAGCAGCTGGCGCAGGTCGGCCACGATGTCGTCCACCGAGGAGCCGTGACGAATGAACAGACGGACACGTCCGTCCTTGTCGAAGACGTAGGCACCGGCCGTATGGTCCATTGTGTACGAGGTGGGCGTCTTGCCGGCGACCTTCTGATAGAAGATCTTGAACTCCTTGGCGGTCTCGGCCGTCTGCTCGGACGAGCCACGCAGCGCAACGAAGCTGGGGTCGAAGCCCGGGACGTACTGCGCCAGCACGGCGGCGGTATCCCGCTCCGGATCGATCGTGATGAAGACGACCTGCAGGTGTTCGCCTGCAGCGCCAAGCCGCTTCTTCGCCTCGGCCAGGTCCGACAACGTGGTTGGACAGACATCCGGGCATTGGGTGAATCCGAAGAAGACGACGACGACCTTGCCGCGAAAATCGGCCAGCGAACGCTGCCCGCCAGTCGCGGAGTCCAGTGAAAAGCTGCGCGCGTACTCCGCCCCGGTGATATCGACCGACTTGAAGGTCGGCGGCGAACAGGCCGTCAGCACGACGGCGACAACGGCTGCCAGCAAACCCGGGATCGCACGCATCAGACGCCAGCTACCCATGGTGCGGTTCCAGCCTCAGACGTAGTGGTCGGCGAGCAGCGCCGCGAACAGCGCCGCGAGATAGACGATGGAGTAGTTAAAGGTGGCACGCGCGACTGCCGGCGTCGGTGCGCGGTAAAGCCGCCACGCATAGACGACGAACACCGCACCCAGCGCCAGGGCAGAGACGAGGTACAGCAGCCCGGACATCCGCACGGCGTACGGCAGCGCTGTCGTTGCGACTAGGCCGATCGTATAAAGAAGGATGTGCAGACGCGTCAGGGGTTCGCCGTGCGTGACTGGCAGCATCGGCCAGCCCGCCTTGCGGTAGTCATCGATGCGATACAGCGCCAGCGCCCAGAAGTGCGGCGGCGTCCAGACGAAGATGATGAGCGCCAGCAGCCAGGCTTCCGGCGGCGCGCTGTTGGTGACGGCGGCCCAGCCCAGGACCGGCGGCATCGCCCCGCTCATGCCGCCGATGACGATGTTCTGCGGCGTGTACGGCTTCAGCAGCATGGTATAGACGACCGCGTAGCCGACGAAGGTGGCGAACGTGAGCCACATCGTCAGCGGATTCACCTGCGCATACAGGACCCACATGCCGGCGCCGCCAATGCCGCCGGAAAATACCAATGCCTGTAACGGTGTCAGGTCGCCACGCGGCAACGGCCGCATCCGCGTGCGCGCCATCTTCGCGTCGATGTGCTGCTCGATAAGGGAATTCACCGCGAACGCGGCTCCGGCAAGCAGCCAGATGCCGAGCGTCGCCATCACGACGGCACGCGGCGACGGCAACCCGGGCACGGCCAGGAACATGCCGATCACGGCGCAGAAGATCGCCAGCTGCGTGACGCGCGGCTTGGTCAGCGCCCAGTACTGCGAGGCAAGATGGCCCAGGGAACGCTGGGCGGCGGACAGCTGGCCGGACATCGTGTTCAGTGGCTCCGCGAAGAGTCGACGATTTTACCGCCTCGAGGTGGCGAAGCCCTGACCACGGCAACAACCAGCAGCGCCACCAGAAGCGCGGCCCCGCCGCTGTGCAGGACAGCGGCGAGCAACGGCCAGTTGAGCACCACGTTGGACAACCCGGTCACAAGCTGCAACAAAAGGACCGCCAGGGTGCCGCGTGCCGGGCCGCGCAGGCCGTCGACACGCCAGGCGACGTGGATGAACCACGCAAGTGCCACCACGACCAGCACCGCAAAGATGCGGTGCGTCCAGTGAATGGCGACCAGGGCCTGGAACGGAATCAGCGCGCCATCACCGGTCATTCCGAGGGCTCGCCACAGCGTGAACCCGTGCTCGAAGTCCATCGCAGGCATCCATGCTTCCTGGCACTGCGGGAAATCCGGGCATGCGAGTACCGCGTAGTTGCTGCTGACCCATCCGCCCAGCGCGACTTGCACGATCACGACCGCCAGCGCGACCAGCGCCAGCGGTCGCAGGCGTCGGGCTTCCGGTGCCACGGGCTGCGACGGGCCCTCCCGCAAGGCCAGCGCCACCAGCAACGCCAGCAGTGCGATGCCACCCAGCAGGTGCGCGGTCACGACGATGGGCTGCAGCTTCATCGTCACCGTCCACGCGCCAAACGCTCCCTGTACGCAGACCCATACGAGCGCGCCCGTTGCCAGCCACGGAGAAGGTGCAGCACTGTCGAGTCGTGCGCGCCGCCAGGCCTGGACCGTGAGAATGATGATCAGAAGGCCGATGCCCATCGCGAAGTAGCGATGCAGCATCTCGATCCATGCCTTGGTCATCGTGACCGGCCCCGTAGGCAGGGCGGCCTCCGCGGCGCGAATCGATTCGCCCGCCGACAGCGGATTGGAATGGCCATAGCAACCGGGCCAGTCGGGGCACCCGAGGCCCGAATCCGTCAGCCGTGTGAAGCTCCCGAACATGATGAGGTCGAGCGTCAGGAACGCGGTGACCCACGCCAGCTTCCGGTACTTGGCCGGGTCGCGTGACAAGCCGACATACGCCAGAGGCAGCGCGGCGACCGCGATGCCCTTGAATGCGAGCCAGCCGAACGCCGCCGCGTCCATCAGTGCTTGCGTTCGACACGCACCCAGTGACTCGACGCCGTGAGCAGTCGCGACAGGTCCTTCTTCACGCGCTGCGGTTCCGGATCCTGCGGCCAGCGCAGCATCAGGTTGCCCATAGGGTCGACTAGCCAGACGTGGCCGGTGAGTGGTCCGTCATCTGCGGCCAGGAGTTCACGCACCGTAGCGGCAGGCGCGCGCACGAAGAACGTGCCCTCGTGGTCGCGCAGCAGCTCGGGCGCGATCGGCGCGTCGTCGGTGATGAACCAGACACGTTCGACGCGATCGCGCTCCTTGCCGGTCATCAGCCGCTGTTGTCGCATCTGCAGCAGCGCGGAGGCACAGGCCGCGTCGCACGCCGCTGGCGCTGCAGCCACCATCACCCATCGGCCGGCGAGCTCCTTGAAAGTAAACGGCCGGCCGTCAAGCGCCGCCAAGGGCGCCGCCGGGATCGGGCGCGGAGTGATCAGCGTGCCGTAATTGGTGCGCCCGCTAGGGGGAAAGACGTAGTACGCGAGATACGAAGCCAGCACCGGTGCGCTGCATAGAGCGATGACCGCATAAAGCACGCGGTAGCGGCGCCAGTGACCGGGCTGCCCACCCGAAACTGTGCCCGGTCCGGTCATACCGTCCGCCGCCGCAGCGCGCGCCCGCCGAAATAAAACGTCAGGCCCGCGCTCAGTGCCGCGAGCCCGTACCATTGCAGCGCATAGCCGCGATGCTTCTCCACTCCAGCGGCTGGCCGGGGCCAGACACGACGCAGGCCGTCTGTCGTGTCATTCGTCTGCTGGACGACGACGCGCGCCACCGAGAAGCCGGCCGCTTTCTCGTAGTCGTCGAAGTCCAGGTTCGGCCAGATGCCCGGCAGCGCCGGCGTCACAGTGGCGGCGAGTTCGAGCAGGCGCGGCACGCGTGACACAGCGAGACCCTCGATGGGGACTGCGCCCGCAGGCGTCGTCAGGTCCGGAAGGCGTGAAGGATCGCGGGCATCGCGCGCCACCCACCCGCGATTGATCAGCACCGCCGTGCCGTCGTCCAGCCGCAGCGGCGTCACCACCTGGAATCCGGCCACCCCGTCGAGCGTGCGGTTGTCGACGAACACGGTGGCTGCTGGAACGAAGGTTCCCCGCATCGTGACTCGCCGCGGCAAGTTCGCGGCCACTGCCGTCGCATCGTTCAGCGTCGCCACGTCGGTCGGACGAGCCGCTTCCGCACTGTGCCATTGCGCCTCGATGGCTTCCCTGGTGTCGCCCCGACGGGTCTGCCAGTTGCCCAGCGAAATGGCAAGCACGGTCAAAGCGACTCCAGCTGCCATCGCGAGCCACGTGCGTGAGTAATGGACACGAACGTTCATCGCTGCCAATGGGATAATCGGACGGAAAGGCGCCCAGTTCCGATGCGAATCATCATCATCCTTGCCTTTATCGGCATCATTTTCTCGCTCGGCTCAGCGCTGGTATTCCTCGTGCGCGATCGGGGAACGACCAATCGCACGGTGAATGCACTCACGGTGCGCGTAGGTCTGTCGGTGGCGCTCTTCCTGTTCATCCTGTTCAGCTATTGGATGGGCTGGATCGAACCGCGTTCCTACTAGCGCCACGGCCGACGGAAAAAGACTGCGGCGCCCGCAGGCGCCGCAGTGATTTCAGCCGTTTCCGTCTAGAGCCAGTAGACGACGATATACAGCCCGATCCAGACGACGTCGACGAAGTGCCAGTACCACGCGGCCCCTTCGAAGGCGAAGTGATGGTCCGGCTTGAAGTGCCCCTTGATCAGCCGGAACAGCACGACGCTCAGCATGATGGCGCCGACGAACACATGGAAGCCGTGGAAGCCGGTCAGCATGAAGAACGTCGAGCCGAAGATGCCGGACGAGAGCTTCAGGTTGAGTTCGGAGTAGGCGTGCCCGTATTCGTACATCTGCACACCAAGGAAGGTCACGCCAAGCAGCACCGTGATCGCCAGCCATAGGATCGCGCTGCTGCGATGGTTGGCGCGCAGCGCGTGGTGCGAAATCGTCAGCGTTACACCCGAGGTGAGCAGCAGCGCCGTATTGATCGTCGGCAGCCAGAACGGGCCGATCTTGGTAAAGCTGTCGACGATGCCTGCCGGGCCGTTATGCGGCCAGGACGGGCTGAAATCGGGCCACAGCAGCTTGTGGTCGAAGTCGCCCAGCATCGGCGCCGTGATCACGCGGGCGTAGAAAAGCGCACCAAAGAACGAGGCGAAGAACATCACCTCGGAGAAGATGAACCAGCCCATGCCCCAGCGGAACGAGGCGTCGACCTTGCGGTTGTAAGCGCCGTGCTCGGACTCGCTCGCGACCATCGAGAACCAGCCGATCATCATGTAGACCAGCGTCGCCAGGCCGATCGCCAGCGGGATGTAACCCATGGTGTTCCAGTTGACGACCAGACCGGCGCCGATGCCGACAAAGGCCATCGCGATCATCCCGACCATCGGCCACTGTGCCGGCGCCGGGACGTAGTAATCCGGCGCTGTTCCCCCGTGTGTATTGGCCATTCTTCCCCCCTCGTGCTAGCTCACTACAGTCCGTACCACCAACAGCAACACCGCCACGAATATCGCCGCCGCGATGATGCCGGCGATGATCACGTGCACCGGATTCAGCTGCGCCGCATCCTGCTCATACCCGGCGCGCTTGCGCACCCCGAAGAACGACCAGAGCACCGCCCGTATCGTCTGCAGGAACCCGGCCCTGCGTTCCGTGCCGTCGGGTACTCGGCCAGTATTCCGGTCATCAGCCATTCCTTACCCGTTCGGCGTCGCTGCGCGCTCCGCACCGGGTTTTGCGACGGCACCCGCCACTTCAAAGAACGTGTACGACAGCGTGATCGTCTTCACATCCTGCGGCAGCGCCGGATCGATGAAGAAGACGACCGGGAACTGCCGCGTTTCACCCGCTTCCAGTTTCTGCTGCTTGAAGCAGAAGCATTCAAGCTTCTGGAAGTGCGCGGCAGACTGCATCGGTGCATAGCTGGGAATCGCCTGGCCGGCCATCGCCCGCCCTTGCGTGTTCACCAGGTCGTAGGTCACCTGCACCAGCTCTCCGGGATGAACCTGCATGTGGTTCACATGCGGCCGGAATCGCCACGCGCCCTGCACGTTGGCATCAAACTCGACGGTGACCGTACGCGAACGGTCGACCTGCGTATTACGCGCCGCACGCTCGGCATCCGCGTCCCGCATCGTCACGATGTTGATGCCGGTGATCTCGCAGATCTTGCGATACAGCGGCACCAGCGCCCAGCCGAACCCGAACATCAGCACCGCCACCACGACCAGCTTGCGCATGATCGTGCGGTTGTCGCCCTGGATCTCCGACGCCGGCGCCTGTTCGTTCGTCACGGATTGCCTCAGCCGCCGACCAGATAGCGGCGCGCAATGACGCCGAGGAAGAAGATCAGAACCACCGACGCGAGGACCAGCGCCGTCCGGCGATTCTGCCGGCGCTCCCGGCTATCAGGCTGCATCGCGTCCGCCATCTACTTGACGACCGGCGGCGTCTCGAACGTGTGGAACGGCGCCGGCGACGGCACCGTCCACTCGAGACCGCCGTCCTCGGCACCCCACGGGTTCGCCGCGGCCTTCGGCCCGCCCTGGATGCACTTGACGACGATGTACAGGAACAGGAGCTGCGTGAAGCCGAAACCGAAGGCGCCGATCGACGCCATCAGGTTGAAGTCGGCGAACTGCAGCGGATAGTCGGCGTAGCGACGCGGCATCCCGGCCAGCCCGAGGAAGTGCATCGGGAAGAACGTGATGTTGAAGAAGATCATCGACAGCCAGAAGTGCCACTTGCCGAGCACTTCGTTGTACATGTGCCCGGTCCACTTCGGCAGCCAGTAGTAGGTGCCCGCGAAGAGGGCAAACAGCGAACCGGCCACCAGCACGTAGTGGAAGTGCGCCACCACGTAGTAGCTGTCCTGCAGCTGGATATCGATCGGCGCCATCGCCAGGATGAGCCCCGTGAATCCGCCCATCGTGAACACGAAGATGAAGCCGACCGCGAACAGCATCGGCGTCTCGAAGGTCATCGAGCCCTTGTACATCGTCGCGACCCAGTTGAAGACCTTCACGCCGGTCGGAATGGCGATCAGCATCGTCGCGTACATGAAGAAGAGCTGCCCGGTCACCGGCATGCCGGTCGTGAACATGTGGTGCGCCCAGACGATGAACGAAAGGATCGCGATCGAGGCCGTCGCGTAGACCATCGACGCATAGCCGAACAGCGGCTTGCGGGCGAACACCGGGATGATCTGGCTGACGATGCCGAACGCCGGCAGGATCATGATGTAGACCTCGGGGTGCCCGAAGAACCAGAAGATGTGCTGGTACATCACCGGGTCACCGCCGCCGGCGGCATTGAAGAAGCTGGTGCCGAAGTGGCGGTCCGTCAGCGTCATCGTGATGGCACCCGCGAGCACCGGCATCACCGCAATCAGCAGGTAGGCGGTGATGAGCCAGGTCCACACGAACATCGGCATCTTCATCAGCGTCATGCCGGGCGCGCGCATATTCAGGATCGTCGTGATTATGTTGATCGAGCCCATGATCGACGACGCGCCGAGGATATGCAGCGCGAAGATCGCGAGGTCCATGCCCGGGCCCATCTGCACCGTCAGCGGCGCGTAGAGCGTCCAGCCTGCTGCCGTCGCGCCACCGGGCACGAAGAACGAAATGACGATCAGCAGCGCGGCAGGCGGCAGCAGCCAAAAACTGAAGTTGTTCATGCGCGCGAACGCCATGTCCGGTGCGCCGATCTGCAGCGGGATCTGCCAGTTCGCGAAGCCGACGAACGCCGGCATGATCGCGCCGAACACCATGATGACGCCGTGCATCGTCGTCAGCTGGTTGAAGAATTCCGGCTTCCAGAACTGCAGGCCGGGCTGGAAGAGTTCCATGCGGATGCCGAGTGCGAGCACGCCGCCGAACAGGAACATCGTGAAGCTGAACCACAGGTACATCGTGCCGATGTCCTTGTGATTGGTCGCGAACAGCCACCGGCGCCAGCCGTGCGGGTGATCGTGGGCGTGATCGGCGTGACCTGCGGTCGGGGTATGGACGACTGCGCTCATTGATACTCCTGGTCGAACTGTCTGTTGCCGGCGCGACTACTTGCGCGCAGCCTTGATTTCCGCGGGCTGAACATCACCTGCGCTGTTGCCCCACGAGTTCTTCGTGTAGGTGGATACGGCCGCCAGTTCGACGTCCGACAGCGCCTTCCATGAAGGCATTGCGTTCTTGCCACTCAGCAGGAGCGCAATCTGGTCATCCTTGCTGGCGACGACCTTGCTGGCCGCAAGGGCCGGGAACGCGCCCTGAACGCCCTGGCCACTGGCCTGATGGCAGACCTGGCAGTTCGCCTGATACACCTTTTCGCCGCGCGCCATCAGTTCGGACCGGGTCCAGGTCTTGTTCGGGTCATCCGCCAGCGCTGCCATCTGCTGCTTCTTGCCGCTGACCCACTTGCTGTAGTCCTCAGCCGAGACCACCTGAACGACGATCGGCATGAAGGCGTGATCCTTGCCGCACAGCTCCGCGCACTGGCCACGGAACGTGCCGATCTGGTCGGCGCGGAACCAGGTATCACGCGCGAAGCCGGGAATCGCATCCTGCTTGACCCCGAACGCGGGCATCCACCACGCGTGGATCACGTCGTTCGCGGTCGTGATGACGCGAACCTTCTTGTTGACCGGCACCACCAGAGGGTTGTCCACCTCGAGCAGATAGGTCGCCGTCTTGGCCTCGCGCCCCTCGATCTGCGCAGCCGGAGTCGCCAGCTGGGACAGGAACGAGATGCCTTCGCCCTCCCCGCGCAGGTAGTCGTAACCCCACTTCCACTGGGATCCGGTGACCTTGATCGTCAACTCGGCGTTGCTCGTGTCCTTCATCGCAACGACGGTCTTGGTCGCCGGCAGTGCCATGACAATGACGATGATGAACGGGATGACGGTCCAGACGATCTCGACCGTCGTGTTCTCGTGCCAGTTGGCCGCGACCGCACCCTTGGACTTGCGGTGCTTCCAGATCGAATAGAACATCACGCTGAACACCGCCACGAAAATGGCGGTGCAGATGATCAGCATCATGTTGTGCAGGCTGTAGATCTCGCTGGCGATCGGGGTCATCGGCGGTGCCAGGTTGAACTTGCTCTGGACCGCCACGGCGCTGCCGGCCGCGCCGGAGAGCAAGGCCGCGAGCGCTGCACGGACAACCGCGAATCGAGAGAACACTGTCATAGCCATTGCCTGTTCACTTCCCCGGCTTCGAATGATCACATGCCTCGCTGGGTGGCTGACTCCAGTGTGGCCCGTAATTCCTGGCCGAGCACTGCGCGTCTGACATCCACGAGGTACCGCCCCACCTCGACGCGCTGCCGCGCCGACACCAACTCAACCTTCACACGCGCACCGAGATCGACGCCGCGCTGTGTCACCTCCACCCGCACCCAGGGCAGGTCGAAGCTGACCTCCGACCGCTGTGTCGCCTCCTGCAGCGCGACCATAACCTGCCCGCCCCGCACCTCGATGCGTTCGAAGTCGGCCGCATGCCGGCCGTAGCACAGGAAGGCCACCGTCACTGCCGCAACCTCGAGGCCAACGAACGGAAGCACCATCCAGAGCCCCTGAGCGGCGAACGCGACACCAACGGCGAACGAAACCGCCGCGAGTGACGCAAACACAACCGCCAGTTGCCGCGGGCTGGCTGAACAGTTCCTCTTGATGAGCCAGATTTTTGAGTCGGTCACGCGCCTGCCTGCCTTCGCGTCGACCGGGTCGGCGCAAAACGGGCGGATTATATGCAAAGCGGGGCGGGCAGTCGCCGCCCCAAACGCGGACGCTGACCCGGAAGCGGGTCAGCGACGCCAGACGGGACAACCGGGCCCGGAGGTTTCCCGCTCCAGGCCCGACTCCGCGGGCCTTGAGAGGCTTACTCGGCGGGAATGCGGAGGTTCTGTCCCGGATAGATCTTGTCGGGGTGGCTCAGCATCGGCTTGTTGGCCTCAAAGATCTTCATGTAGGCGTTGGCATTGCCGTAGAACTCCTTGGCAATCTTCGACAGGGTGTCGCCCTTGACCACCGTGTAGAACTTGGCTTCCGGCTGGGACAGGTCCACGCTCATGTTGTCTTCGACCCCGCCCACGCCATTGACGTTGCCTGCGGCCAAAATGACCTTCTCCTTGGTCGCCTGGTCCTTGGCGACGCCGTAGACCTTCGCAACGCTGGTCGCGCCATCGAAGGTGACGGTAAGTGCCGTGACCGTCAGTCCGAGCGTGTTGATGTAGTTCTCGATCGCGGTCGCGGCTTCCCGGTTGGCCTCCGCCAGCACCGCAGCGTCGACCTTCGCCGGTGCCGCCTGCACTTCCTGCACCTTCTTGCCGAAAAGCTTTTCCCCGGCTTCCTTGAAGAACGAAATCAGTCCCATTTTTTCCTCCTTTGTTGCGCCATTTTGGCGATGTGCCGGCCTGGCAGTGCCACGCCCTTGCTTCTACTTTACTGGGTTCGCGCGACTACTTTCCTTTGCCGGGCAATTGTCGCCTCAGGTCTTCGACGCTGATGGCGCTGACGCCCACCGTGCGCGGCGCCGGTTTCCAGGCATGGCCGTAAGCAACTTCGAATGTCAGCGGGATGCGGCCGTTGGCATCGCGGCGTGCCGCCAGCGCTTCCAGCAACTGCCTCGCCCGCCGCCCCGATGGCAGGCCCGGCGGTCTATCGTCGCGCGGATTGCCGCCGAGTCCGCGCACTTCAGTGAGCAGATGGCGCGGGTCAGCATAGGTCAGCGTGATTTTCTCGACGTCCATGACCGGCGTGGCGAAGCCGCTCGCCACCATCATGTCGCCGAAGTCATGCATGTCGACGAAGGGCATGGGTCGCGCGGCCGGGATTGTCTCTGCAACGGCGGCGCGCAGTTCGGACAGCGTGTCTGGACCAAAGCAGCTGAACATCAGCAGCCCATCGACGCGTAGCGCGCGCTTCCATTCCGGAAAGACGACATGCGGTGTCGGGTGCCAGTGCAGCATCAGGTTTGAATACAGCAAGTCGGCAGAGTCGTCGGCGACCGGGAGCCGCGCAGTGTCGGCCACGATCCAGTCCGCAGCGCGTCTCCACCAGCGTGCCATGCCGAGTTCGCGGCGCTGCGCGGCCCGTCCGGCGCGTGCCAGTTGCTCGGACAGTTCGACACCGGTCCATCGAGCCCCGGGATACCGTCCGATCAACGCTGCTCGTGACCGGCCCAGCCCGCACCCGATGTCAAGGATGTGCTTCGGCTGCAGACGAATGTAGTCGAGCCGGCTCTGCAGCCGCTCGCCGACCTCTTTTAACAGCAGGTCACCCACTCCCAAACGGTTCGCGCGGCGGTTGAACTGGCACGCCACGGTTTCGACGCGCGCCGGGATGCGCGGCGGCGCGACGATCGTGGGGGTGATATCGGAAGTACCCGGGCCGAGTGGCATGGTGCAGGTCAGTATAGGTTCAGCGCTCTCGACCGCAGGTCATCGTTAAGCTTCGACGATGGCGATCAGTGCAGCGCGAAATGGGAAGACCGGCGGTCGGTCTGCGAGCTTGCTTGCGCCCCGTTGCATCGCCGGTGCGCTGTGCCCGGGCACACCTCTCTGCAGCGGCTGCGAGCGTGACTTCTTCCCGTCGGACGCCGTGCGCTGTCGGCGCTGCGCGTTGCGACTGAGTTCGCCCGTCGCGGAGCAGTGTGGTGCCTGCCTGACCCGGCCCCCGCACTTCGACTCGACGACGGCGCTGGCTGACTACGCGCCCCCGGTCTCCGGCATGGTCGCGGCCTTGAAGTTCAGTGCGCGACTCGACCTGGCCGATGCCTTTGCGCGCCTGCTTGCCGCCCGCGAGTCCCTGCGCGCCGACGTGGTGATCGCTGTGCCCCTGTCGTTCGAGCGGGAAAGCGAGCGCGGTTTCAACCAGTCACTGGAGATCGGGCGTGTCTACGCCCGCCTGACCGGCGCTCCGCTCGCGGAGCGCGCACTGCTGAAAGTCCGGCACACCGCCCCGCAGCAGTCGCTGGCACGCGATGCCCGCCGCGGCAATGTCCGCGAAGCATTCAGCGTCACGGGCGAAGTGCGCGATCGCATCGTCGCCATCGTCGATGACGTGATGACGACCGGGTCGACGCTCGACGAAATTGCGCGGGTGCTCAAGCAGGCCGGCGCCGCGCAGGCTATCAATCGCGTCGTTGCAAGAACGCCCTGACCGTGTTCAACGTCGTCCTGGTCGAGCCCGAGATACCCCCGAACACCGGCAATGTGATCCGGCTATGCGCAAACACGGGCGCGCGGCTGCACCTGGTGCAGCCGCTCGGGTTCGATCTCAGCGACAAGCAACTGCGCCGGGCCGGGCTCGATTACCACGAGTACGCGGAGTTGCGCGTCTACACCCACTTCGACGACCTGCTCGCACGCGAGCAACCGCCGGCACCGCGGATGTTCTGCTGCACAACGCACGGCATGCATCGATACGACGACATCGCATTTGCGAACGGTGACTGGCTGGTGTTCGGTTCCGAGTCCCGCGGGCTCGATCCGGCGCTGCGTGCGCGATTTGCCGAATCCAATCGGCTGCGTGTGCCGATGCGTGGGGGCAATCGCAGTCTGAACCTGTCGAACGCCGTGGCGGTGGTGGTCTACGAGGCCTGGCGGCAGAACGGATTTGCCGGTGGCAGCTGAGCTCGCTCAGCTGCGGCGCGGGTCGACCTTGGCCGGGTGGCTTTTGTTCATCTGTGTCGCATGCAGCTCGAGGCGGTCCAGCAGCAGCTCAGCGGTGTGCTCGACGATCAGCAGATCCCAGTGTTCCGGCCGGATGAACCCTTCCTGAGCGGCGTGCCGCAGGAAATCGAGGATCCGGTCAAAGTAGCCCTCGATGTTGAGAATGCCGACCGGCTTGGTCTGCAGTTGCAGCTGCAGCCACGTCACCATCTCGAACATCTCCTCCAGCGTTCCGTAACCGCCGGGAAGCACGATGAACGCGTCGCTGCGCTCGGCCATCGTTCGCTTGCGCTCGTGCATCGATTCGACGACCAGCAGTTCCGTGAGGCCGCGGTGCGCGACCTCGGGACGCATCAGGTGCCGCGGGATGATGCCGACGATGCGACCGCGCTGTGCCAGCGTTTCATCGGCGAGCGTTCCCATCATTCCGACGTGGCCGCCGCCGTAGACCACGGTGAGCGAGCGCCGGACCAGAACCTGCGCCAGTTCACGTGCGGCTTCACGGTATTCGGCGCGGGCTCCCGACTGGGACCCACAGAAAACGCACACGGCCGAGAAGCTCATTGCAGCGCGCTTTCCGGCTTCGGATCGCGGGCAAGCAACTGCTCAAGGGCCTGTGGCGCAGTGAGGTCGCCTGCGAGCACGGCGACCACCGCCTCGGTGAGCGGCATCTCGACCTGCGCCCGGCGCGCTCGCGCTAGCACCGCCGGCGCCGACCGGACACCCTCGGCCACGTGTCCAAGGCCTTGGACGATGTCGCCGATGCGCTGACCGCGCCCGAGCGCGAGACCGACCTGTCGGTTGCGCGAAAGATCTCCGGTCGCGGTCAGGATCAGGTCGCCGACCCCCGTGAGGCCCATGAAAGTCTCGGCTCGACCGCCGAGCGCCACGCCAAGGCGCGTCATCTCGGCGAGTCCACGCGTGATCAGCGCAGCGCGGGCGTTCAGGCCGAGTTCCAGGGCGTCGCTGATGCCGGTCGCGATCGCAAGCACGTTCTTGACGGTGCCGCCGACCTCCACGCCGATGACGTCCGACGAAGAGTAGATGCGCAGCGCGCCGCCATGCAGGGCCACCGTGACTGCCTCACAGAAGCCGCGATTGCCGGCTACCGTGAGCGCCGTCGGCAAGCCCCTTGCCACTTCGAGCGCGAAACTCGGGCCGGACACCGGGCCGCAGCGGGGCACGGCTTCGGGCCAGGCGCGCGCGAGCACTTCGTGAGCCAGCAGATGATCGCTTTCCTCGAAGCCCTTGCAGAGCCACGCCACGGGCACGGCGGCCCGCAGAGCCGCCAGCGCGGCCAGGACTTCCTGAAGTGCTCGGGTCGGCGTCGCGATGATGATGAGGCCGCTGCTGGCCTGCTGCACGGCTGCTTCAAGTCCATCGACGACCGTCAGCGCACCGGGCAAGCCGATGCCGGGCAGGTAAAGCGCATTGCAGCGCGTGGCCCGCATGTCGCGCGCCTGCGCCGCATCGCGCGCGTACAGCACAACCTCGTGCCGTACGGCGAGTACACAGGCCATCGCCGTGCCCCACGCGCCAGCGCCGAGCACAGCGATGCGACTCATGGGTTCAGGCGCTGGCCGCGCCGTTGGCGCCCGCCGTCGCGGCGGGCTGGGCCGACTGCTTGGCCAACGCGGCAAGGCGCTGTTGGTAAAACGCCTCGAAGTTGATTTCGGCCAGGTGAATCGGCGGCAGGCCAGTGCGCGAGATCAGGTCGGCGATGCTGGCACGCAGGTACGGATACACGATGCCCGGGCAGACGATCCCCAGGATCGGCGGCTTCTGCTCGGCCGGGACATTGCGGATCTCGAAGATGCCGGCCTGCTTGCCCTCGACGAGGAACAGCACCTTGTCCTTGACCTTGGCCGTGACCGTCACGCGAACGACCACTTCGTGCAGCGCTTCGATCACCGGAGCATCCGAGACCTCGAGCTGCACGTCGACCTTCGGGTTCTCGCTTTCAAGAAAGATGCTCGGCGCATGGGGCATCTCGAGCGAGGCGTCCTTCAGGTAGACGCGCTGGACCTGGAATACAGGTGACGTCGCGGCCGCAGCGGGGGAAGTGTCGGTCATGGATCTTCCTGGCAAGGTGCCTGGCGACGAGGCCGCTTCAGCACCGGGTTGAAATCAGTTTACTGACCGAGAAGAGGCAACAGCCTGCCATCACGGTCGAGGGCGGACAGATCATCGAATCCGCCGACATGGGTGTTGCCGATGAAAATCTGCGGCACGGTTCGCCGCCCGGTGCGCGCGATCATTTCATCGCGCCGGGCGGGGTCGAGATCGACGCGGATCTTCTCGATCGAAGAAACTCCGCGCGCCTTAAGCAGGGCTTCGGCTCTCTGGCAGTACGGGCACACGCCCGTGCTGTACATGGTCACATCTGTCACGATCACTCCAGTCAAATTCAGCTGCGCAGAGGAAGCCCGGCGTCGCGCCATCCGGCAATTCCGCCCGCCAGCACGAACACCTCGGCAAAGCCTCTACTGCGCAGCAGCGCGGCGCTGCGGCCGGCGCTTGTTCCAGTGGCGCACACCAGCAGCACCGGCTTGTCCTTCTTCAGTTCGGCCAGGCGGTCGCTGATCTTCTCGGCCGGCAGATTGCGGGCATTCGGCAGCGACCCCTTGGCGAACTCGTCGGCCTTGCGCAGGTCCACGATCTGCGGGTTGCGCGAGTTGATCAGCTGCGTCGCCTGAAGCGTGGACAGCGTCGGGCCGCTGGCGCGTCCGCGTACCAGTGGCCACACCAGCAATGCGCCGCTGACGAAGGCGACGGCGATGAGCAGGAGGTTGTCGATGAAGAATTGCACGGTGTGGCCGGTGGTCCATTCAGGGGTTGGCAGCGCGCGCCAGGAGCCTTGCTTGTCCTTCACGCTCGCGCTGCAACGGCGTCAGTCGGACACGATGAATTCGTCTCACTCGCACTGACGCAAAGCAGCGAATTATAGAATAGTCAACTTCCTTTCGCGCCGATGCCATCATGTTCAAGCTCGTGCTGCTGCGCCACGGCGAGAGCCAGTGGAATCTCGACAACCGCTTCACCGGCTGGACCGACGTTGATCTGACGGATAACGGGCGCAGGGAGGCGAAAGCCGCCGGCGAACTGCTGCAGCGGGAGGGCTACGGCTTCGACATCGCCTACACCTCGGTGCTCCGCCGGGCGATCCGCACGCTGTGGATTACGCTCGACACGATGGATCTGATGTGGCTCCCCGTCGTGCACAGCTGGCGACTGAACGAACGCCACTACGGAGCGCTGCAGGGCCTGAACAAGGCCGAGACGGCGGCGCGCTTCGGCGAACAGCAGGTGCTGACATGGCGCCGAGCCTACGCCGTCGCGCCGGATCCCCTGACGCCCGACGATCCGCGCTGGGCCGGTCGCGACCCGCGCTACAAGCACCTCGCCCCGTCGGACATTCCGGCGACCGAGTGCCTGCGCGACACCGTCGTGCGCGTGATGCCGTTCTGGAAGGACTCGATCGCGCCCGCGATTCAGCGCGGCCGGCGCGTCATCGTCGCAGCACATGGCAACTCGCTCCGCGCGCTGATCAAGTACCTGGACGGTATTTCGGACGACGACATCGTCGGCCTCAACATCCCGACCGCGCGCCCCCTGGTCTATGAACTGGACGACCAGTTGCGGCCGATGCGCCACTACTACCTGGGCGACGCCGAGGAGATAGCACGCGCGACTGCCGCCGTCGCCGCGCAGGGACAGGCTCGTCCCAGCCCTTGAAGCGGATCGCGGCTCTTCGGCACGTCGCGCGCCTGCTGGCGTGTCTCTCGATCGCTGCACTCCTCACCAGCGCCGGCACGGCTCTGGGCCAGCAGAAGCCCAAGGCCGCCAAGGTAGCGCGGCCGCGGCCAAACCGACGCCGAACTCTCCGGCGTCCGCCAGCCCTACCCCGCAGCGACAGCGAGCGCTTCAAAGGCAACAGCGCGACCTGCAAACCGAGCTCGCAAAAATGAAGCGGCAACTGGCCGCAAAGGAATCAACGCGCTCTGAGGCGACGGACGCTCTCGCCAGCTCCGAACTGGCCATTTCGCAGGTGAACCGTCGCCTGCACGAGCTTGCCCGGGCACGTGAGCGGCTCGAACAGCAGCTGGCGGCCCTGGAGGCCCGCGAGCGGGATGTGGCAAACCGCGCCGGTGAACAGCAACGGCAGCTCGACCGGCTGTTGCGCGAGCAGCACCGGCTGAGCTTGCGGGACCCGCTACACCTGCTGCTGGAGGGAAGTGAGCCGGACCGGCTGGCGCGCGAAGCAAGCTATTTCGGCTATCTGGCTCGTGAGACCGAGGCGTCGGTAAGTCAGTTGCAGGTGCGGCGGCTGGAATTGACTGCACTTCATGATGAAACCGAGCAGAAGCGCGCAGAAATAGCCAAATTGGCAGAAGATGAAGCAAAGGACCGCCAGTCCTTGGAGAAGGAACAGGCGCGACGCAAGCGGGCACTCGACCGGCTCGCCAAGGAAATTGCCGGGCAGCGACAGTCCATTGCCCGTCTTGAGCGTGACGAGCAGCGGCTCGGAACACTGATCGACCAGATTTCCCGGGTCCTGGCAGAGCGGGCCCGCAAAGAGGCCGAAACTGCGCGGCGGCGCACCGAAAGGGAAGCCGCGGCGAAGCGCCAGGCACGCCAGACCAAGGATCCGAAGCGGCGCGAAGACGATGTCGTCATTGCACCAACAGCACCCATCAGCCAAGCTTCAGCGGGCAACTTCGCCCAACAGAAGGGAAAGCTGGTTTTGCCAGTGAAAGGCGCGGTGACCCATCGCTTCGGGTCGGCGCGCCGCGGTGACGGCGGCTCGGTCGGTCCGACATGGAAGGGGGTCTTTGTCCAGGCGCCCGCCGGCGTGCAGGTCCGTTCCGTGGGCGATGGCCAGATCGTGTTCGCCGACTGGCTGCGCGGCTTCGGCAACCTGCTGGTCATCGACCACGGGGACGGATATCTTTCGATCTACGGAAATAACGAGGCGCTGCTACGGAACGTTGGTGACCGAGTTGCTGTCGGAGACGTCGTAGCTTCAGTGGGAAATACCGGCGGCAGCGAGGTGCCGGGCCTATACTTCGAACTACGTTTCCAGGGCCGCCCTTTTGACCCGCTCGGCTGGGTCGCGGCGCGCTAAGGTCTTCTCACGGCAGGCGGCATTCGCACGCGGCCTCGGCTCCCGGAGGTGGCATGGCTGGCAGGTTACGCAGTGTGGGTCTGATCGGTACCGGCGCGATCGCCGGGGTGCTGGTTAGCCTGGGCATTTCCGCGTACGCGTTCCGCGATACGCGCGGCCAGATCCCCCTCGAGGAGATTCGCCAGTTTTCCGAGGTTTTCGGCGCGGTCAAGCAGAACTACGTCGAGCCGGTCGACGACAAGAAGCTGATGCAGGAAGCGATCTCGGGGATGCTCTCCGGGCTCGATCCGCACTCGGCGTTCCTCGACGCCGACGCCTTCAAGGACATGCAGTCCAGCACGCAGGGCGAATTCGGCGGGCTGGGCATCGAGGTGGGCGCCGAAGACGGCGTCATCAAGGTGATCGCTCCGATCGACGACACGCCGGCGACGCGCGCCGGAGTCAAGGCCGGCGACCTCATCATCAAGATCGACGACAAGGTCACGCGCGGCATGACGCTGCCCGAGGCCGTGAAGCTGATGCGCGGCAAGCCTCGCACGCCGATTACCCTGACGATTGCGCGCAAGGGCGAAGACAAGCCACTCGAATTCAAGCTGGTGCGCGATGTCATCCGCGTCCAGTCGGTGCGCGCGAAGATGTTCGAACCGGGCTATGGCTTCGTGCGCATTGCGCAGTTCCAGGAACGCACGGTCGATGACCTGGTCAAGCAGATCGGCGAGCTCTACAAGCAGGCGCCCCTCAAGGGACTCGTGCTGGATCTGCGCAATGACCCAGGCGGCCTGTTGCACTCGGCGGTCGGCGTGTCGGCGGCCTTCCTGCAGCCTCGCACGCTGGTCGTTTCCACCGACGGGCGCAACGAGGATTCGCGCCGTCGCTTCATCGCCGCGCCGGAGGATTATCTGCGGGGACGTGGTGAGGACGTGCTGCAGAAGCTTCCGCCCCAGGTGAAGAGCGTGCCGATGATCGTGCTGGTCAATGGCGCCTCGGCCTCAGCCTCCGAAATCGTGGCTGGCGCCCTGCAGGACCACAAGCGAGCGACGGTTATCGGTACCCAGACGTTCGGCAAGGGTTCGGTGCAGACGATCATCCCGCTGCGGCTCGACGGTGAGGGTCCCGCGGCGATCAAGCTCACGACGGCGCGCTACTACACACCCAACGGGCGCTCGATCCAGGCCAAAGGCATCGTTCCCGACTTTGCAGTCGAAGACACGCCGGAGGGCAACTTCTCAGGGTTCAACGTACGCGAGGCCGACCTGATGCGGCACCTCGAGAGCAGCAAGGCTGAGGACGCCACGCGGCGAGCGACGACACCGCCGGGCGCCGGAGCGCAACCCGCGGCACCGACCGACAGCTCGTCGACGAAGGCAGCGCCGGCGCGACGCTACGAGTTCGGCAGCACGGACGACTACCAGTTGCAACAGGCGATGAATCACCTGAAGGGAAAGCCGGTCGAAGTGGCAAAGCCCAAGGCTGACAACGTCGCGAAGGCCGCGCGCTAGTCACCCGAGTCAGCAAACGGGCCGCATACTGCGGCCCGTTTTCTTTTCCAGGCGGGTTCGTGAACGACGACCAGTTGCTGCGTTATTCGCGGCACATCCTGCTCAACGAAATTGGCGTCGAGGGGCAGGAGCGCCTGCGCGCGGCACACATGCTCGTGATAGGAGCCGGCGGGCTCGGCTCGCCGGCGGCGTACTACCTGGCGTCGGCCGGTGTGGGCACTCTGACACTGGTCGACGGCGACGCTGTCGACCTCACCAACCTGCAGCGCCAGATCCTTCACACGACCGGGCGCATCGGCATGCCGAAGGCCGAGTCGGCCCGCGTCGCCCTCGAGGCGATCAACCCCGAGGTTCGCGTCGTGACGGTGGCGCAGCGTGTCGACGAGGCCGCGCTCGATGGGCTGGTGGCCGACGCTACTGTCGTGCTCGACTGCTCCGACAACTTTGCGACACGCCATGCGCTGAACCGCACCTGCGTAAGACACCGCCGGCCGCTCGTCTCCGGCGCCGCCATCCGGTTCGACGGGCAGGTTGCCTCGTTTGACGTGCGGGCGGCGGAAGCGCCCTGCTACGCCTGCCTCTTTCCGCCAGGCGACGGTGAGGATGAACTGTGCTCGACGATGGGCGTCTTTGCCCCGGTCACCGGCATCGTCGGCACCGTGCAGGCGGCCGAAGCGCTCAAGCTCGCCGCCGGAGCCGGCACCTCCCTGGTCGGACGACTGTTGATGCTCGACGCGCTCAGCATGCAATGGCACTCGGTGCGCGTACCGCGCGATCCGGACTGTCCAGTATGCGCGGTTCGCTGAGCCGATGTCGGCTCGGCACCTCATTCTGATCATCGTCCTCGCTGCCATCTGGGGTGGCGCCTTCACGCTGATCCGCAATGCGGTTCCCGCCCTGGGGCCGCTGGGACTGTCGGCGGTGCGCCTGACGCTGGCCGCGGTCATCATGCTGGCGTACCTGCAAGCCACCGGCCTGCGCGTGCAATGGCGCCGTGACCGTAAGGCGATCGCTGTCATCGGCTGCTTCGGCGCCGCACTGCCCTTCCCGTTGTTCGCCTATGGCGCGACCCAGTGGTCGGCGGGTTTTCTCGCAGTCATCAACGCCACGGTGCCCCTCTGGGGCGCCGTCATCGCGCGCCTCTGGCTGGGTGATCGGATCACGCCGACCGCCATCCTCGGCCTTGCCTTCGGCATCGGCGGCGTCATCCTGCTCACCGGCGCGGGGTCGGCACCGCTGCCGGCCGCCGGCGTTGGGGCGCTCCTGGCCGCTCTCGCGGCGTCGCTATGTTTCGCGGTCGCCGGTGTCGCCACCAAGGCCCTGGGCACCCATGTCCCGGCCGCGTCGCTCGGCACCGGTGTGCTGATCGTCGGAGCCGCCGTCAATGCTCCGCTGACCCTGCTCGACCCGCCGCGGCAGATCACGGCCTTCGCGCTTGCCAACGCCGCCTTGCTGGCGCTGCTCGCCTCGGCACTCGCCACGGTGCTCTACCTGAAGCTGATCCAGGAGATCGGCCCGACCCGATCGATGACGGTGACCTTCCTGATTCCGGTATGGGGGATCTTCTGGAGCGCGTTGCTGCTGGACGAGCCAGTCACCGCGACGATGATCGCGGCCTGCGTTCTCGTTCTGATGGGAACCGCCCTCGTGCTGGCCGGCCAGCGGCGGGCTGCTGCGGCGGTCGAGGCCTAGCTGACGAGCACCGGCAGCTGCGCCTCGAGCGCTTCGGCCGGCGCCTTGCGGAAGCCGCTCTTGGCAAATCGATGCCAGCGACCGACCACGAAGGCGACGACCAGTGCCGACCGTGCGGCTGCATCGAAGTTTTCGGCGACCTCGCGCTCGGTCGTGGCGACCCGGAAGCTCTGCTTCAGCGACGCTTCGATACGCTCGATGAGTTGGTTGATGCGTTCCTGCAGCCGCTCGTTTTCGTTGACCAGCGCATCTCCGATCAGCACGCGGGTCATGCCCTTGTTGGTCTGTGCGAACTCCAGCAGCATCGCAACGATCGCACGCACCTGACGTAGTCCCGAGGTCTCGCGCGCACTGATCTCGTTGATCAGCCCGAAGACCGATGTTTCGATGAACTCGATCAGGCCCTCGAACATCTGCGCCTTGCTGGCGAAGTGCCGGTAAAGGGCGGCTTCGGAGACCCCCAGTCGTGCGGCGAGCGCGGCCGTGGTGACCTTCTCGCCCTTCGGGTCTTCCAGCATGGCGGCAAGCGTCTGCAGGATCTGCAGCTTGCGTGCTCCCGGCTTGCGCGGGCCCGCAATGGGGCTGGTGGAATCCATCGGAGGAAAGTAGATCTGGGCGTTGGCACGCTGGGGAAAAGCCCCAGACGTGAATGCATACTATCCCAGATGTCCGCAGCCGCGAACCATCTTCCGGATTAACGGCGGTGCCGCGACGGCCCGAATAGGGGCCGCCGGCGGCGCCTTACCGCTCGATCAAATCACCGCACGTCGCAGAAGCAGTACGACAGCGCCCGCGTGGGCTGATCCTTGGCCTGCAGCAGGAGGGCGAGTTCGCGAGGCGTCCGCGGCGGAAGCGCGTCGAGCAGCGCCCGCGCCAGCCCGTCCCAGCCGAAGTCGTCGCGCAGCGCCGCACCGAGCCGGCCGAAGAGCAGCGACAGATAGCGGTCCAGCCCGCGTGGCTCGTGCTCGATGTATTCGACTCGGAAGTCGTCACCGAGCGAGGCACGCCGGGCGGCCGACTTCACCGCGGTGTCCAGCCCGCCGAGTTCGTCGACCAGCCCTCGCTCCTTCGCCTGCGCACCGGTCCACACCCGCCCCTGGGCCACGTCATTGATCTTCTCCGGTGTGGCCTTGCGGTTCTTGGCGACGACCTCGAGGAATTCGCGGTACGTATGGCCAATGCTCGATTCGGCCACCTGCGCGAGGCGCTTGTCGAGCGGGCGGGTCAGATCGGTGGCTTCGGCGATCCACGTGGTTCCCACGCCGGCGGTGTTGACGCCCACCTTCTCCATCGTTCCGGTGAAGTTGGGGATCAGTGCGAAGACACCGATCGATCCGGTGATCGTCGCCGCATCGGCGATGACCTCGTCGCCACCCATCGCGATCCAGTACCCGCCCGAAGCTGCGACATCTCCCATCGACACCACGACCGGCTTGCCGGCCTTGCGCGTCAGCGCGAGTTGCTCGCGGATCAATTCCGAGGCGAAGGCACTGCCGCCCGGGGAATCGACTCGCACCACCAGTGCCTTGATGTCCTCGTCCTCGCGCGCGCGCTGGATCAGCTCGACGACGGCGCGGGAGCCGATCGTGCCCCTTCGAGCATCGCCATCGACGATCTCGCCCTGCGCGACGATGACACCGACTGCGCTGCCGATCGCCGGCTTGTCGGCATACCGCAGGTACTCGTACATCGAGATCTGGCGGAAAGTCTCGGCATCATCATCGCTGCGCGGGGCGCCGCGCTCGAGCATCAACGCGCGGAACTCGTCGCGGCGCTTCAGCCCGTCAACCAGCTTCTCCCTCAGCACCAGTTGCGCCAGGTCGCCTTCGGTGGCTTGCAGCCGTTGCGGCAGGTCGTTGATGGCGGCCATCACGCTGCCTGGCGTGAGCTTGCGCGCCCGCTCGATGTCCGCCAGCCAGGTCGACCACAGGCCGTTGTGCAGGTAGGCGTCCGCCTCCTGTGCCTCGGGCGTCGGACCGGTCCGCGTGAACGGCTCGCCGAAACTCTTGTAGCGGCCTGCCTGGAACGTATTGATCTTGACGCCGAGCTTGTCGAGCAGGTCCTTGTAGTAACCGCGCGTGCCGCCGAGACCGCGGATCAGCAGCGCACCCGACGGATGCATGTACACCTCGTCGGCGTGCGCCGCGAGGAAATACTGGCCCTGCGTATACGACTCGGCCCAGGCGACGACCGGCTTGCCCGCGCCTCGCACGCGCTCGACCGCCGCGCCCAGTTCGCGCACCGTTGCCAGCCCTGCACTGCCCATCTCATCAAGCACCAGCACCACACGGCTGATCTGCGGATCGCGCGTCGCGGCGTCGAGGACGGTGAGCACATCGCGCAGCCGGGTCTCGAACCGGTCGCGTCCCAGAGCCTCGGCGAGGGCCGCTTCCTGGGCACCGACGGTGTACTCCTCGACCACGTCGCCCTGGATATTGACCACCAGCGCCGTATCCGAAGCCAGCCGCGGCGGCTTGTCCGACGAGAGCCACACGAACAGCACGATGCCGACGATCAGCAGGAACAGAAGATTGAGGACCAGGCGGCGCGAAAAATCGATTCCGCGCCAGAGGAAACCGAAGAACCTGCGAATCAGACCGGGGCGCGCCATACAGGAACCGTCATCGGGAAAGGTCAAGCTTACCGCGTCGCGCCGCGGCGACCGACTCAGCCGGCCGGCTCAGCGCGGCTGCCGCCGCGTCAGCTCGTGCAACGAAGCAATCCGCAGGCCGACGGTGCCGCGGTAGCGTTGCCGCCAGGTGGTCCCGTGCCGGGTGATCAGCACCGTGCGCACCCCGAGCGCGCGGGCCGCCTTCAGGTTGGCTAGCGAGTCCTCGACCAGCACCGCCGTGGCCGGCACGATGCGCTCGCGCGCCAGCATTGCGCGCAGCATCAGCCTGGAAGGCTTCGGCCTGAAAGTGCCATGCACACGCATGCGTTCGATGGTGTAGCGCGTCGGGATGTGCCGGTGCAGGGCCAGTTCGTGCAGCACGGTGCCGGCATACGCCCGCGGCGCGTTGCTGAGGAGCACCTTGCGCCCGGGCAGCCGGGCAAAGAGGCGTGCGAGGCCACGTTCCGCCCGCAGCAGTGCGGCGACATCGAAGTCGTGGCACTCGCGCAGGAAGTGGTGCGGGTCGACGCCGTGGTGGCGGACCATGCCGAGCAAGGTGGCGCCATAACGACGCCAGTAGAGCGTGCGCATCCGGTTCGCCTCGCCGTGGTCGATGCCAAGGGCCCGTTCGACGTAGCTGGTCATGCGGTGGTCGATCGCAGCAAAAATGGCGTGCGATGCATCGTGCAGGGTGTTGTCGAGATCGAACAGCCAGACAACTCGCGCGCGTGGCGCGGACGGCGAGCCATCGGTGCTTGCCACCCTCAGGGCGCGCCGCCGACTACCGGTCGATGGCCGAGTCCGGATCATCGGGGAACGATGTCGATCGCCTTCCCGGCGAATTCAGTGGCTCTTGATCATCGTGCCGACGCCCTGGTCGGTCAGGATTTCCAGCAGCAGGCAATGGTCCACGCGGCCGTCGATGATGTGCACGGCGTTGACCCCGCTCTTGGCCGCCTCGAGCGCGGAGGAGATCTTCGGCAGCATGCCGCCCGAGATCGTGCCATCCGCGAACAGCTCGTCGATCTCGCGCGCCGAGAGGCCGGTCAGCAGCTTGCCGTTCTTGTCGAGCACGCCGGGAGTGTTGGTCAGCATCACCAGCTTCTCGGCCTTCAGGATCTCCGCGATCTTGCCGGCGACGACGTCGGCGTTGATGTTGTACGACATGCCATCGGCACCGAAGCCGATCGGCGAAATCACCGGAATGAAGGCATCGTCCTGCAGCGCCTTGACGACGGCCGGATTGATTGCCTCGATCTCGCCCACCTGGCCGATGTCGTGGCTCTTGGTCGGATCATCCTTGTCCGGCATGCGCAACTTGCGTGCCCGGATCAGTCCGCCGTCCTTGCCTGTCAGCCCGACGGCCTGACCTCCGAAGGCGTTGATCAGCATGACGAGCTCGCCCTGCACCTCGCCTGCCAGCACCCACTCGACGACTTCCATCGTTTCGGCGTCGGTAACGCGCATGCCTTGGATGAAGGTCGACTTCTTGCCGACGCGCTCGAGCGCCTCGTCGATCTGCGGCCCGCCGCCATGCACGACGACCGGGTTCATGCCGACCAGCTTCAGCAGCACGACATCGTGGGCAAAGGCCTCCTGGAGATTGCGGTCGACCATCGCGTTGCCGCCGTACTTCACAACGATGGTCTTGCCATGGAAGCGGCGGATATACGGCAGCGCCTCGGAAAGGATGTCGGCCTTCAGCTGCGGGGAGATCTGCGCGGTATCCATGGCGTTCGCGGGCTCGAAGTGGGAACGGGAGGCGCGGTCCTCCCGTTGGGCGCGCATGTTACCCGCCCGGCTCCAGGGCCTTTTCTCATGACGCGCTAGCATCAGCCTCTCGCCAGGAGAGTTGCCATGCAGCAGATCTTTCGCGTCGAAGGCATGCACTGCGGTGGTTGCGTCGCGCGGGTCACCCGTGCATTGAAACCGATCGCTGACGAGGTCGAAGTGACCCTGGATCCGCCGCGCATCACGCTCGATGCGCCCGAGGCGCTCAGCACGGAAGCCGTGCAGGCCGCCGTCGCCGCGGCCGGCGACTATGTGGTTTCTTCGGAGTAGCGCCCAGCACCGTCGCGGCCCTTCTTCAACCGCACCCTTGCGGAGACACGCTCAGCAGGTTGCAGGGTCGCGGCGCCGGGACTGTGATCCGCGTTTCTCGACCACGCGCCGCGATTTCTTTGCCGGCAGCGGTACGACTGTCGCTAGCGCTTGTGCGCGCTGGTGCCTGCAGCGGGCGCTCGCGCCATCACTTCGACCTCGACCGGCTGGGTCACCAGTCGCTTGTCGCGGGTCTCGAATCGCAGTTCGACCGGCACGCGTTCGCCGAGTTTGAGAGGCCGTTTCAGGTCCATCAACATCACGTGATACCCGCCGGGCTTCAAATCCACGCTGCGCCCGGGCGGAAGGTCTATGCCCGGCACGGCGCGCATCTTCATCACGTTGCCATCCATCGCCATCTCGTGGATCTCGACCACGCCTGCCACCGGACTCGACGCGCCGACGAGGCGCGCGCCGTCGGCGGAGGTGAGTGACATGAAGGCGCCGGTCGCCGACTGCCCCTGCACCGCCGGACGGGCCCATGCATCCTTCACCTGAATCTGCGCATGCCCGGCGCTCGCCCACGCCAGCAACAGTGCCACCAACGCTACTCGCAACATTCGATGCTCCTCGATCAGTCCGGAAGTTTAGCGTCCGAACGGGCCGGGCATTCTTCCGGCGGGCCGCTGGGCGGGCGCAGCCTCGGATCGACATGCATCGCCGCTTTCACCAGCAGGTGCGCAGCGACCGGCGCCGTCATGAAGACGAACAGGGTGATCAGCAGTTCATGCAGGCTCGCCTTGCCGGCCGCAGCAAAGTAACCGATCGAGGCGAGCAGCACGGCACCCACACCGACGGTGCTGGCCTTGGTGGGACCGTGGAGGCGCTTCAGGAAATCACGGAACTTCGCGAGTCCGTACGCGCCGACCAGCGCGAAGGCGGCGCCGATCACCACCAGCAGCGCCAGCACGACATCAAGCATCAACGGCAGTTCCCTCATTCGATGATGTCTCCACGCAACAGGTATTTCGCGAGAGCCACGGTGCTGACGAAGCCGATCATCGCGATGATCAGCGCCACCTCGAAGTAGATCGCCGTGCCCAAGTACATGCCGACCAGCACCAGCAGTGCGACCGAGTTCACGTACAGCGTATCGAGCGCCAGGATTCGATCGGCCAGCGTCGGGCCGCGCAGCAGTCGCCAGCCAGCCAGCAGCAGCGCAATCGTGAATGCGCCGGCCGCCCACGGCAGCACGGTGGCCAGCAGACTCATCGCTGCTCCCCTTCGAAGATCGCCATCAGCGGCTCCTCGTAGCGCGACTTGATCGAAACGATGAGCTCAGCCGGATCGTCGACATGCAGCGCGTGCACCAGCAGGTGCCGGCGGTCCCGCGACAGGTCGACAGACAACGTGCCGGGCGTCATCGTGATGATGCTGGCCAGGCTTGCTGTGCCGTAGGCATCGCGAATTGCCAGCGGCACCCACACGAAACCCGGACGAATGCGCTCCTCAGGACCCAGGATCTGAAGTGCCACGGTGACCGCAGATGCGACGATGTCGTAGAGCACGATCACGGCGAGCCGAGTCGCCGCTCCCCAGGAGCCGATGCGGACGCGATCGGCAACCAGGCGTGCGGTCCACCAGGGTATGACAACGGCCAGCACTGAAGCCAGCACGACATGACCGGGGGACAGGCTGCTTGCCAGCAACAACCAGCTGACGAAGAGCACGGCCGATAGAACCGGGGCCGGGAGGAGCCGCATCATTTCACCTTCTTCATGTCGGCGCGCGGATTCCACGCGGGCGGTGCCGTCTCCGCACCCAGCACGGCCGCGATGTAGCCCTTGCGGTCCAGCAGCTGCTGCGCGGTCGCTTCGGTGTAGCTGGCGATCGGGCCGGCCGCCACGACTGTGGCGCAGGCAGCGCCGACCAGCAGCGCCAGCGCACCGCGCTCTGGCGCCGACGCCTGGGCCGCGGCAGTCTGCATCGCATTGGCGGGAGCCGCCTTCCAGAACACCGTGGAGCCTGCCCGGGCGAGTGCGACGACGATCCCCAGGCTCGACAGCAGCACGGCCGTCCACACGCCGACCGCCAGCGGTTCGGATCGGCTCGCCACCAGCAGCATGCTCTTCCCGATGAAGCCTCCGAACGGCGGCAAGCCGGCAACCGCGACAGCCAGCAGGAAATACAGGGTGCCGTAGCCGCCTGCCGACGCCAACGGCGCCGGCACCATTTCGTCGCCGGCCTCGCCACGCGATGCAACCATTGAGTCAACCAGCAGGAACAGCGCCGCGGCGACGACCGTGCTGTGCACCAGATAGAAGAGGCTGGCGGCGATCGTGCCCGCGGTTCCGAGCCCGACACCAAGCAGCAGCATGCCGGCCGACGCCAGTACGAGGTACGCGACGAGCCGCCTGAGGTGCCACGCGGCCAGAGCGCCAAAGGCGGCGAGCGCCAGAGTCGCCAGCGCCAGCCACGACAGCCACGGCTCGACGACGAAGCTTGCCGGTCCCGCATCCGCGCCGAACATCAACGTCGTCACGCGGGCGATGCAATAGACGCCGACCTTGGTCATGATGACGAAGAGTGCGGCGACTGGCGCCGTCGCCGCACCGTAGGTGTCGGTCAGCCAGAAGTACAGCGGAAAGATGGCTGCCTTCACACCGAACACAACGACCAGCAGCAGCGCTGCCGCCTGCAACAGGCCCGCGCTTTCGGCCGGGATCGATGGAATGCGCTGCGCCAGGTCGGCCATGCTGAGCGTGCCGGTAAGGCCGTACAGCGTCGACACCGCGATCAGGAACAACGCCGAGCCGGTCAGGTTGAACACGACGTAGTGAATCGACGCACGCAGACGCACCACGCCGGCACCGTGCAGCAGCAGCCCGTACGACGCGATCAGCAGCACCTCGAAGAACACGAACAGGTTGAAGAGATCCGCCGTCAGGAACGCACCGTTGAGTCCCATCAGCTGGAACTGGAACAGCGCATGGAAGTGGGGGCCGCGTTCATCGTGGCGCCCGCGAGGGCCGCTGCCGCAGGCATACATCACGCTGGCGACGGCGATCAGCGCCGTCAGCAGCAGCATCAGCGCGGACAAGCGGTCGAGCGCAAGCGCGATGCCGAACGGCGCGCGCCAGTTGCCGAGCAGGTAGGCTCCCACCGCGCCGTCGGCCGCGACCGCCACGAGCCGCGTTGCGATCACCAGCAGCGCCAGCGTGGCGATGATCGACACCGCCGCGGCGCCGCGTGGAGAACGACGTTCGAGCAGCAGCGCCATCGAGCCGGCCAGCAACGGCAGCACGATGGGCGCGACGATCCAGTGCGAGCCGCTCACGATGTCTTCTCCGCGGCATCGACCGCCGGTTCCTCGCCGTCGACGTGATCGCTGGCCGCTTCCGCGCGCGCCCGGAGTGCGATCACCAGAAGCAGCGCCGTCATTGCGAAACTGATGACGATGGCCGTGAGTACCAGTGCCTGCGGCAGCGGGTCGGCATACTGGGTCAGCGACGCGGCGCGCACGCCGTCGATAATGGCCGGCTTGTTGATCGCGACGCGGCCGGTCACGAAGATGAAGACGTTGACCGCGTACGACAGCAGTGTCATGCCGAGCACGACATCGAAAGTGCGGGCACGCAGCAGCAGGAACACGCCGGCGCCGGCCATCGCACCGATGAAGAGTGCAAGCAGCGCCTCCATCATCGATGCTCCTGCAGCCGACCCAGGGCAGACAGCATCATCATCGTCGCGCCAACCACCGTCAGGAAGACGCCGAGGTCGTACAGGCTCGCGCTGGCGAGCGGCACCGGCCCTATCAGCGGCATGTCGGGGTAGTCATAGGTGCTGGTCAGGAACGGGCTGCCGAAAAGTGCGCTCGCGACTCCGGTGATCCCCGCCAGCCCGAGCCCACCACCGACCCAGGGCGAGAAGTCGCGCGGCAGCCGCTCCTCGGTCCACCGCTGGCCGTTGGCGATGTACTGCACGATGAGGCCGATCGCCAGCACGAGCCCGGCAATGAAGCCGCCGCCGGGCTCGTTGTGACCTCGCAGGAACAGGAATGCGGCCACCAGAGCGACAAGCGGCAGCAGCAATCGGGACACCAGTGCGAGCATCAGCGACACCTGGCCGGCGGGAACCAGCGGCGACGCCTGGGTATGGTGCGCAATCGCGCGCGCTCCAGGCGTCAGTAGCGCCGTCACGATGATCGCTGCGATCCCGAGCACCGTGATCTCGCCGAGCGTATCGAAGCCCCGGAAGTCAACGATGATGACGTTCACCGCGTTCGCCCCGCCACCGAGAGGCACCGAGTTCGCGAGGAAATAGGCGGAGATCGAATCGAACGGTCGAGTCATCACGAGGAACGCAAGCGCGGCGGTGCCGACGCCGGCAGCTGCCGCGACGATCAGGTGCAGCAGCCGCCGGACGCGATCCGGCTCCGCCGGACTCGCGGGAGGCAGCCAGTGCAGGGCCAGCATCATCAACACCACCGTGACCAGTTCCACCAGCACCTGCGTCAGCGCGAGATCGGGCGCCGACAGATAGACGAACACCCACGCGACCACCAGCCCCACGGCGCCGAGGAACAGCAGTGCGGCCAGGCGCCGGCGATACATGACGGCGGAGGCGATCGCGAACACGCAGCCCATCAGCACGATCGCGATGACGAGCGGCCCGGCCGGCGTCTGCGAACCGATCCCGCCGACCTCGGCACCGCGCAGGAACGGCAGCGCGCCCGCCACCAGTGCCACGAGGACCAGCATCAGCAGGTAGCGCTGCAGGCTGCCGTTCTGCAGTGCCAGCGTCAGGGCCCGCGCCGCGCCGATTCCGCGCTCGACGAGGAACACGAAGGCGTCGCGCCCGCCGCGCGGCAGCAGCGTGATCCGGTGCAGATTGACGAATCGCTGCAGACCGAAATACAGCGCCACCCCGCCTGCGAGCGCGATCATCGACATCAGCAGCGGCAGATCGAAGCCGTGCCAAAGCACCAGACTGTAGTCCGGCAGCGGTGCACCGAGTGCGGCCGACGCGCCGACGGCGAGCAGCGGTCCGACCGTCACTCCGGGCACGATGCCCACGGCGAGGCAGACGACGACCAGAACTTCGACCGGAACGCGCATGAAGCGAGGCGGCTCATGCGGAGTACGCGTCAGCCCGACCGGTTCGCCGTTGAAGAAGACATCGTGGATGAAGCGGGCGCTGTAGGCGACACTGAAGATGCCGGCGACAGTCGCCCCGATCGGCAGCGCAAGGGCGAGCAGCTGAGGACCCTCGGCCGCGACCGCGACGCCGAAGAACATCTCCTTCGACAGGAATCCGTTGACCAGTGGCACTCCCGCCATCGCGGCGCTCGCCACCACGGCCAAAGCACCGGTCCACGGCATGTATTTCCACAGTCCGTTCAGCCGGCGCATGTCGCGCGAGCCGGTCTCGTGGTCGATGATGCCCGCCGCCATGAAGAGCGAGGCCTTGAACGTCGCGTGGTTGAGGATATGAAATACGCCAGCCACCACTGCCAGCGCATTGTCGAGTCCGAACAGAAGCGTGATCAGCCCCAGATGGCTGATCGTCGAATAGGCGAGCAGGCCCTTGAGGTCATGCTGGAAGATCGCGAGATAGGCACCGACGATCAGCGTCGTCAGGCCGGTCAGGCTGACGAGCCAGAACCACTCGTCGGAGTGGCTGAGCGCCGGATACAGGCGCGCCAGCAGGAATACGCCGGCCTTCACCATCGTTGCCGAATGCAGGTAGGCCGACACCGGCGTCGGCGCCGCCATGGCATGCGGCAGCCAGAAATGAAACGGAAACTGCGCGCTCTTCGTGAACGCGCCGAGCAGCACCAGCACGAGCGCCGGAACATAGAGCGGATGCGCGCGGATCACGTCGCCTGCCGCCAGCACGGCATCGAGCTGAAAGCTGCCGACGATGTGGCCGAGCAGCAGCACACCGCCGAGCAGCGCGAGACCACCCGCACCGGTGATCGTCAGCGCCATGCGCGCGCCCTCGCGCGCGTCCTCGCGATGGTTCCAGTAGCCGATCAGCAGGAAGGACGAGAGGCTGGTGGCTTCCCAGAACACCACCAACAGCAGCAGGTTGTCTGACAGCACGAGCCCCAGCATCGCGCCCATGAAAAGCAGCAGGTAGCGGAAGAAACGCGCCGCCGGATCATTTGCGTCCAGGTAGTAGGCGGCGTAGAGCACGACCAGCGCGCCAATGGCGCAGATCAGCAGCGCGAACACCCACGCCAGGCCGTCCATGCGAAAACCGAACGACAGGCCAAGCGTCGGCAGCCAGTCGGTCGACCAGCGCAACACCTGACCCTGGAAGATCTGCGGTGCGGCAGCCAGCACCAGCACCAGCGCCGCCAACGTCACGAGGCCAGCCAGCCACGCGGCCGGACGGCGCCGCTCGTTCGGCACAACGCCGAGCAGCGCAGCGCCCGCGAACGGCAGCATCGCCAGCAGCAGCAGGTTCATGGCCCGGTACGCGGCTTACGCACCAGCACGACGACCATCGTGATCACCGTGATCGGGATGACGAAGCTCATCATGGCCGATGAAAATGGCTCCAGCGCCGCATGTTTCTGCGCAGAGAGCACCAGATACGCCACGTAACAGACGTAGTACACCAGGAACACGCCGCCCTCCCAGCGCGCGATCTCACGCCCGGTAATGAAGACGGGCAGACAGGCGAGCGCGACGGCCAGCATGACCCAGATGTCGAAGGCGAGCACCGCCGAAGGCATGATCAATCCGTGACTGCCCGACACCAGACCGGACAGTCCGAGGCAACCGAGGATGTTGAACGTGTTGCTGCCGATCGCGTTGCCGACCGCGATGTCGCGCTCACCCTTGAGAGCCGCAGCGATCGAGGTCGCGACCTCCGGCATCGACGTGCCCGCGGCGACAATCGTCAATCCGATCACCAGGTCGCTGACGCCCATTGCCTTCGCAAAGCTCACGGACGCGCTTACCAGCCATTCCGAGCCATAGACCAAGCCCACGAGTCCGGCGACGATAAGGCCGATCTGTGCCGGAATCGAGTCATCCCAGGCACCGGCGCGCGCCGGCTGGAAGTCCTCGGCGTACTCGGCCTGTGCATTGCTGGTCTGCCGCCGCGACTGCCGGATTAGGAACATGGTGTACCCAATCATCAGCGCGAACAGGAATGCGGCGTCCCAGACACTGAGCCTGCCGTCGAGCCCCATCACCAGCAGCAGCAGTGATGCCCCGATCATGATCGGTACTTCCTGGCGGATCAACTGGACGTTGACAACGAGCGGCGTGATCAGCGCGCTGACGCCGAGGATCAACAGCACGTTGAAAACATTGCTGCCGACGACGTTGCCGATCGCGAGGTCGGTCTTGCCGTCGAGGACGGCACCCACCGACACCGCCACCTCAGGCGCGCTGGTGCCTAACGCGACGATGGTGAGTCCCACAACCAGCGGCGTAATGCCGGCCGACAGCGCCAGCTTGGACGCTCCACGCACCAGCAGCGATGCGCCACCGACGAGTGCCGCCAATCCAAGCAGGAAGAGTAGGAGATTCATCGTCGGGTCGCGCGCAGCCGCCGGGCGTAATCGTCCCGGAGTATAGGCAGCGGACCGCGTCGACCCGGCGGCGCGCGCCTCAGTGCTAACGCGGCTTGACGAAAGGCAACGACCGCCCGAGAGGGCCTTCGCCTGCCGATTCGGTCACGACGCGGCTACAGCACATAGCGGGCAAGGTCCTCGTTGCCCGCCAGCTCAGCCAGGCGCACGTCGACGTAGGCCGCGTCGATTAGCACCGCGCCGCTGCTGGTCGTCAGCCCGCTGCCCGCATCGAATGACACTTCTTCAAGCAGCTTCTCAATGACCGTGTAGAGCCGGCGCGCACCGATGTTCTCGGTCTTCTCGTTGACCGCGTAGGCGATCTCGGCCATGCGGTGAATGCCGTCATCGGTGAACTGCAGTTCGCAGCCGTCGGTGCCGAGCAGAGCGCGGTACTGCTGGGTCAGGCTGGCATCCGTGGTCTTCAGGATGCGCTCGAAGTCGTCCACGGTCAGCGAGTCCAGTTCAACGCGGATCGGAAAGCGGCCCTGCATTTCTGGAATCAGGTCCGAGGGCTTGGCCAGGTGGAACGCCCCAGAAGCAATGAAAAGGATATGGTCGGTCCTGACCATGCCGTACTTGGTGTTGACCGTCGTGCCCTCGACCAGTGGCAGCAGGTCTCGCTGCACGCCCTGGCGCGAAACATCGGCGCCTTGCAGTTCCGATCGCGAGGCGATCTTGTCGATTTCGTCGATGAAGACGATGCCATTAGATTCGGCGTTCGCGACCGCGCGTGTCTTCAGGTCCTCGTCGTTGACAAGCCGCGCAGCCTCCTCGTCGGTCAACGCCTTCATCGCCTCGGCCACGCGCATGCGCTGCGTCTTGCGCCGGTCGCGCCCCATGTTGGCGAACATCGACTGGATCTGCTGTGTCAGCTCCTCCATGCCCGGCGGCGCCATCACTTCCAGTGACGGCGACACCGCGTTCAGCTCGACGTCGATTTCCCGATCGTCGAGTTCGCCTTCACGCAGCTTCTTGCGGAATTTCTGCCGCGTCGCGTTCTCCTCGTCTCGGCCGCCCGAGGCGAAGCCGACGTCGCGCGACGGCGGCACCAGGATGTCGAGGATGCGGTCCTCGGCGGCGTCCTGCGCGCGCGTTGAGACCTTCTTCATCTCCGCCTCGCGGGTCTGCTTCACCGAGATGTCGACGAGATCGCGGATGATCGTGTCGACATCGCGGCCGACATAGCCGACCTCGGTGAATTTCGTCGCCTCCACCTTGATGAACGGCGCGTCCGCCAGACGTGCGAGGCGACGCGCGATCTCGGTCTTGCCGACGCCGGTGGGTCCGATCATCAGGATGTTCTTTGGCGTGATCTCGGTGCGCAGCGGATCCGGCACCTGCTGGCGGCGCCAGCGGTTACGCAGCGCCACCGCGACTGCGCGTTTGGCGCGGTCCTGGCCGACGATGTACTTGTTCAGTTCGTGGACGATTTCGCGGGGAGTCATCATAAAAACTCACTGCTCGTGTACGCGACCGCTACGCGATCGCACGTGCACTCGCAGTGCTCGAGTTAGGCGCGCTCCCTTCGGAGCGGCCGCGCGTACGCGCGCTGTTCAACTGCAAGGTGCGGCCGTTGGCCGCGGCGGGGAGCGATGTCACGCATGGCTGAGGCGTCGGCTGACGAGCGGAGTGCGGGTCAGTCCAGCGATTCGATCGTGTGGGACTGGTTGGTGTAGATGCACAGGTCGCCGGCAATTGTCAGCGCCTTCTTCACGATGTCGGGCGGCGCGAGTTCGGTGTGGTCGAGCAAGGCGCGAGCCGCGGCCTGGGCGTAGGGGCCGCCGGAGCCGATGGAGATCAGGCCCAGTTCAGGTTCCAGAACGTCGCCATTGCCGGTGATGATCAGCGACGCCTCGCGGTCGGCCACCGCCAGCATGGCTTCCAGCCGGCGCAGGATGCGGTCGGTGCGCCAGTCCTTTGCAAGCTCGACCGCGGAGCGCACCAGATGACCCTGGTGCTTTTCGAGCTTGGCCTCGAACCGTTCGAACAGGGTGAAGGCATCGGCCGTGGCCCCGGCAAATCCGGCGAGGATGCGGTCGTGATAAAGGCGACGCACCTTGCGCGCGGTCTGCTTGACAACGATATTGCCGAGGGTGACCTGGCCATCGCCACCCATGGCCACGGCGGATCCGCGGCGTACGGACACGATGGTCGTTCCGTGAAAGGCTTCCATTGCGAACTCCGGCCGAAGAGAACCGGAAGTCTAGATGGGGACGATCAGACCCGTCGCAACTGCACGTCGGCCACCATGTCGACGCCGAGCAGGGAAAACAGGGCGGCAATCAGGTGGTTGACGTTGCGGAACTCGATCGTGACACCCCCCTGGCGCAGCTTAGTCAGGAGGGTCAGGAGCGAGGTGGCAGTCGCGAATTCGATGCGCTTGAGATAGGTGCAGTCGACGGCAAGCCGCTTCTCCGTCTTGGCCTCGACCAGCAACCGGCCGAACTGCGGCTCGCCGTTGCCGCGCACAGTGCCGCGCCATTGCATGCCATCGTCAACCTCGACCGGCTTGTCAGCCGGTGTCGCTGCGCGCGTCTTCAGGCTGGGTGGCGGTGGCTCCCACGATGGCGGCGACACCTCGTAGGTGATGCAATACTGGATGCCGGTTTCCTCAAAGTCGTGCTGGCGGTTCAGCAGCCGGAATACCTCGAGCAGCAGCATCCAGGCAGCATCGCTCTGGTCACGGCGACCCGGCTCGACAGCGGCACGCAAGGGGGTAATCAGCTGGTCAGCGCCCAGCACCATCAGTTCATGGCTGGCGCGCTTGAAGGCGTTGAGGACGCGCAGCAACAGTTCCGCGCCGACGAGGTCGATCTCGCGCACGCCGGAGGTGTCGAGGGTGAGCGACTGATGCTGGACCGAATGGTTCTTGAGTTGCTCGAGCACCTTGACGACGTTGGCATCGACCACATCGGGCAGCCGCACGATCGGCGCACCGTCCGCGGTCTTGCCCGCGGATGCAGCAGTTGGTTCGTCCTTGTAATCGATCCAGGCCGGCGGAGAGCTTTCGAAGCGCAGCACGTACTCGATCGTCAGGTTGTCGAAGCTCGCCTTGTCGCCGCGCTGCTGGAACAGCTCGAACAGCATCAACCAGGCACGCTGGGCCGCATCGCCGAGCGCATCCGAGTGAATCGCGGCACGCAAGCCGGCCTCGGCCGGCTCGATCAACCCATTGGCGAACAGGATCGCCGCTTCCTCGATCGCGGAGCCCGAGCCCTCGCCGTGAATCTCGATCGCGTTCGCGTTGCCCTGCCATTCCTCCAGGCTCAGGTCGACGCTTTCGGGACCGCGATCCCGCGCCGTGGTCGTCTGCGGCACGGGCTGCTCCACCGGCTGCTGCGACAGGCGTCCGAGCGTCGAATTGGCGGCGGAGTTGGAGAACAACGGGCCACCGCCCGAAGGCCGCATGAAGTCGCGCGCCATTTCGGACTCGATCGCGTCGATCTTTGCTGCGGTCTCCATCGCCAGCGTGCGGTGCAGGTCCTTGTCCGGCACCGTGCTCTCGGTGTTCGCCGGCTTGGGAAGCGTCGCGGACGCATTGCGGTTGACCGGTGCGGGCAGCGGACGCGCGCTGGATCGGGACGAGCGTCCGGATCCGCCTTTGGCGGTCGACGCATTCGAATCCTTCGGATCTTTCTTGAAGAAGGAAAAGACCACGCTGCCTGCTTGTCTCGTTTGCCCCGAATTGCCGCTGCTGTTGTGCTTCCAGGCCTCTTTGCCAAGTTACGGCAGGTGCGGGTTCGACCCGAGATCAGACCTCATTCCCATATGACGCGGGCTTCGGGTCGTAAACCGCCCACCACCGTTCCGCGTCGGGGTCAAAAGCGCACCTGCCCGGCGCACGGCCGCTGAGCGCCAGGGTTCGTTCCATAGTAACAACATTCGTTCCCCGGCAAACCGTTGATCTGGGCGGCTATCCCGCCTGTCGGCTACCACGGCACCAGCCGACCGGACTACTTGGATGCCGCCACCAGCTGGGCGTCGCTGAGCCGGTAGTAAAGCCCAAACGGATCCTCCTTCAGCACCGCCAGCCGCCCGGACAAAACCACCGGTTCATAGGTGTGCTTGATGGCGCTCTTCGACTTCACCTCGACGATGTACTCCGGGCCGAGGGAGAGACAGAACGGGCAGTGCGGTGGCCGCATCGTCAACAGGAAGTGTGAGTGCTTCTCCCCAGCCGTGATCGGCAACATGTAGCCCTGCAGCCGGACCTCCTGCTGGTCCAGTTTGCTGACATCCGCGCTGAACTGCGGGACAACCTTGTTGCCCACCTGTGCGGATTTGACCTGTCCCAGCGTTTTCCATGACACGACACCCTTGAGGTCCGGCAGGTCGTTCAGCAGCTGGGGGTCAATCGGCAGGCCCATGCCGGGCGCGGGTCCGGTCGCGGGTCCGGTCGCGGGGGCCTGCGCCGCCGCGACTCCGGCCGCCAGCACAGCCACGAGGCAGAACGCCTGAAGGCCACGAGGTATCAAATGTGCATCCATTGTCTTGAGCTTCAATCACACGTGTTGGGCGATGAACAGCCTCAGTGCGCGTGCCGCATTCCACAATATTGTCCCACTGCGATGCCCTTGCAAGCTTCCCGCAGCCGTTCCTGGCATTGTCTTTCCGGGTTTCCGGCTTCGAGGCACTTGGCCGCCTCCTCATGCGCCCGTGCCATCTGACGGTGCCGGGCGATGTCGTCACTGCGATGAACTTGATCGGCCGAGGGCTTGGCCGGTGACGTCGCGCCGGTCGAGGCTGGCAACTGCGCACCGGCAAGCTGCGCGGTCAGCAACAAGAAGAGTGCAGCGAGATTCTTAATCATGCTTAACCCATTGCAAGAACCCGGGACACGTTCATACGCGCCGCCCGCCAGGCTGGCAGCACAGCCGCCAAAGTGGCGACCGCCAGGGCGACCACGACCACCCATCCCATTGCGGGACCGATCTCCGTAGCCGAGAGCGAGAAGGCCCGCGCCTCGGCGAGCCAACTGTCGACCACTGCAACGGCGGCCGCGCCGAGTGTCAGGCCAAGTGCCAGCGCCACGCCAGCCAGCAGCCAGGCCTCCAGTAGCAGCAGCCATGCCACGCGCGCGCCACTGGCACCGACGAGCCGCATGATCGCGATGTCGTAACGCCGCTCTTCCAGTGCATTGAACAGCGTGACAAAGAGTGCCAGCAGCGAAGAACCGATGAGTATCCATGCAAACCCGCGCATCGTTTCGATGCCGAAACCGACAACGGCAAACAGGCGCGCGATTTCATTGGCCGGCGACGCCGCCTGCAGCCGGCTCTCCGCATTGATCTGGCGAGGCACGATCGCCGCGCCCATCGGCGAGGCGTAGCGCACCAGGATGGCGGTGACCTCGCGCTCGGCCTCGAGGACGCGGCGCTCGACCTCGTCCGCGGCATCGCCCTCGTGCACCTGCCAGACACTCGCCTTGTCGGTCAGGACCAGCCGATCGACGACCGATTCGGTACGCGCCAGCACGCCGACCACCCGATAGCGCGCGTCCTCATGCACCGCCCCGCCTTCCGCGATGCCGTGGGTACCGAAAAATTCCGCGCCGGGTGCGAGGCCAGTCTCGCGTGCGACCTCCGAGCCGATGACCGCCTGCATCGGAGCGCCCCACATCTGTCCCGACGCCAATGCTGCCTCGTGCAATTCCAGGAACGACGGCTCGGTGCCGACTATGCGGAATCCGCGATAGCTGTCGCCCATCGCCAGCGGGATCGCCTGCCTGACCAGCCGGTTGCCGCGCAGCAGATCGACTGTAGCCAGCGGCACGTTGCCGGTCGGGACGTCGACCTGGTAGACGGCGGACAGCACGAGCTGCAGCGGCGATCCCTTCGCGCCGACGACGAGGTCGATGTTGCGAGCATCGCGCTCCAACTGGCGGGTCAGCTGCGACTGCGCCAGCACGACGAAAACCAGTGTCGCGATGCCGAGTGCGAGCAGGGCCACGCCGAGCACGGTCTGCAGCGGCCGGCGCCGCAGCTGCGCAACAACCAGGCCGAGTGTGGTCACGCGGGGCGCTCCAATTGGATCGCGCGAGCGAACCGACCGCGAATGCGGGAGTCGTGCGTGGCGACAATCAGCAGCGCGCGCGCGGTACGCGCAACCTCGAGCAGCAGGTCCATCACGCGCTGTGCATTGTTGTCGTCGAGACTCGATGTCGGTTCGTCTGCAAGCAGCAGTCGCGGGCGGTTGACGACCGCGCGGGCGATCGCGACTCGCTGCTGCTCGCCCAGGCTCAGTTCGGCCGGCTTGGCCCACGCACGATCGGCGAGGCCGAGTTGCTCGAGCAGCGGCGCAGCGGCCAGTTCGGACGTCCCGGCGAAGTGGCATGCGATCGCGACGTTGTCGACCGCGCTCAGGCTCGCGAGAAGGTGAAGTTTCTGCGGCACGACGCCGATACGCCGGCCGCGCCACCGATCGCCGCGGCCTGCCGGTGGATACAGGTCGTCACCTTCCAGAACGATGCTGCCCACGCTGGGCTGAAGGATGCCGGCCAGAACGTTCATAAGCGTGCTCTTTCCCGACCCGCTGGGCCCGACCACTACGCAATGCTCGTGTTCGCCAAGTTCGAAGTCAGGCGCCCGCAGGGCAGTGATGGCACCGTACCGATGAAGAACCGACTGCGCCGTCAACATCGCGACAAGGCGGAGAAAGCACGGGTCACAAGCGGGTGTGGTCCAGCAGGGGAAGTCACCCTCCTGCACCTTCAACGAAAGATGTTCGGTGCCTGAATGCGGGCGTCAGTCACCGAACATCTTCTGCTTGATCTCGCGGCGCTGCTGGGCCTCGAGAGACAGGGTGGCCGTAGGCCGGGCCAGCAGGCGCGGGACGCCGATCGGCTCGCCGGTCTCCTCGCAGTAGCCATAGTCGCCACTGTCGATGCGAGCGAGGGCCTGCTGCACTTTCTTTAGCAGCTTGCGCTCGCGATCGCGGGTGCGCAGCTCCAGCGCGTGCTCTTCCTCGATCGTGGCGCGGTCTGCCGGATCCGGAACGATGACGGTCTCGCGCAGGTGCTCGGTGGTCTCGTCTGCGTTCTGCAGCAGCTCCTGTTCCATTTGCTGCAGCCGGTACTTGAAGAAACCGAGCTGTTGCTCGTTCATGTACGCCGACTCGGGCATCTTCAGCAGCTCGCCTTCGGTGGGAAGGCGCTTGCCATTCACCATCACCGGTTCTTCGCTGCGCGTGGCCGAGCGGGCCAGCAGATATTCGTGTGCCGCCGCCAGATCCTTCGGGCTCGGCGGGGGCGCCACCTTGGCCGCCACCGGCGCCGGGCTGGCCGGAACTGGCATCGACACAGGCGGGGGTGCCGGCGCGCGGACGGGTCGCGCCGACTTGCTCACAGGCACCTTTTCCGGTGCCCGGGTTGGCTTCACCGGCGCGGGCCGCGCCGCCACCTTCGCCACGGGTTTGGCCGCTGTCTTGGCTACCGGTTTGACCGGCTTGGCCGCCACGCGCGTCGCCGGGGCTTTCGCCTTCGGCGCCGGTGCTGGTTTCTTCACCGTCTTGCTCTTGTGTGTGGGCGCCTTCTTGGCGACGACTTTCTTCTTCACGGCAACCTTCTTGACAGCGGTCTTGGCCGCTTTCTTGGCCGGCGCCTTCTTTGCTGCAGCCATCGTGTTCTACCTCGTTGAGTCTTGGAATCGTGGGCCGGAATCAGCGCGCGAGGCACGCCTCTAGGCCCTTGAGTATGGTGTCCTTCGGAAGATTGCGCCCGATGAACACGATCTTGCTGGAAGGCTTCTCGTCCTTGCCCCAGGGCTTCCCGACGTCTGCCCCCATCAGCATGTGGACGCCCTGGAAGATCATGCGACGGTTGGTCCCGTTCATGAAAAGCACGCCTTTATACCGGAGCATGTCTGGGCCGTAAACCTGGGTCAGCGCGCCCATGTACTCCTCGAGCTTGCCCGAGTCGAAGGGTTTGCTGGACTGGAACACGAAGGCCTTGATCGCATCGTCGTGGTGATGATGCGCGTGATGATGATCATGGTCATGATCGTGGTCACAGTGCTCGTCGTGAACATGGCCGTGGTCATGCTCGTGGCCTTTGCCTGGCCGCGTCTTGGCCGCATCGGGATGTTCGGCCGCGAGGAATTCCGGATCGATTTCGAGTATCGCGTTCAGGTTGAAGCCGCGCAGGTCAAGCACTTCCTTCAGAGGCACCTGGCCGAAGTTCACCGGCTTGATCGGCGCGCGCGGATTCATGTGCACGATGCGTTCTCGCAGCGACGCGACTTCCTCCGCATCGACGAGGTCGGTCTTCGACATCAGGATGCGGTCGGCAAAGCCGACCTGGTTCTGCGCCTCGACCTGCTGGTCCAGCGTGTCATGGCCGTGCTTGGCATCGACCACCGTGATGACGCTGTCGAGCAGGTAGTAGGACGAAATGTCGTCCTCGATGAAAAACGTCTGCGTCACGGGACCGGGATTGGCCATGCCGGTGGTCTCGATGATCACGCGCTCGAAGTCGAGTTCCTTGGCCTCGCGCTTGCGCTTCAGGTCGGCAAGGATGCGGACCAGATCGCCGCGCACGGTGCAGCAGATACAGCCGTTGTTCATCTCGACGATCTGCTCGTTGGTCTCGGTCACCAGCAGTTCGTTGTCGACGCCCTCGGGTCCGAACTCGTTCTCGATCACCGCGATCCGGTGGCCGTGCTGCTCCGACAGGATGCGATTCAGCAACGTCGTCTTGCCGGCGCCCAAAAATCCCGTCAGGACGGTGACGGGTACCAGGTTGCTTTCGTTCATCTCGGCGGGGGCCCGCCGGCAAACCGGAAGGCCGCAAAAAGAGGGGCGGAAGTGTAGAGGATCGAAGCCGCAGGCACACGGCGCGCCTGCGGGGCTCCGCCGGACTAGGCAACCCGCACGAGGTGCAGCCCCTTGAGGTATTCGGATTCCGGCACGGTCATCATCAGCGGGTGGTCCTGGCCCGCGCCGAGCCGGGCGACCATCCAGGCTTCAGCTCCGGAGTCGATGACCGCCCCGGCGACGATTTTCTGGAACAGGTCGACGTCAATGGCGCCGGAGCAGGAAAACGTCAGCAACGAGCCGCCCGGCGCGAGCAGCCGCAAGGCATTCAGGTTGATGTCCTTGTAGGCGCGCGCAGCCCGGTCGACGTGGTGGTGGCTCGAAGCGAACTTCGGCGGATCGAGCACGATGATGTCGAACTGTTCGCCCTGTGCCTTCAGCGCCCGCAGCGCCGTGAAAACATCCGCATCGTCCCAGCGCGCCCGGTCCGACGACAGTTGGTTGAGCGTGACGTGCTCGGCCGCCAGTCGCAGCGCATCGGCCGAGGAGTCGATCGAGTGCACCAGCTCGGCGCCTCCGGCCAGCATCGCGATCGAGAAACCGCCCGTGTAGCAGAAGCAGTTCAGGCAGCGCGGGCCACGGCCGCTCCGCTCGACGTGCCGCTCGGCCAGCGCACGTGCCGCACGCCGGTTGGCGCGCTGGTCGATGTAGTAGCCGGTCTTGTGGCCGCGTCGCACATCCACCAGGAAGCGCAGTCCATGCTCGACGACCTCGATCTGCGCTGGCGGATCGGCGCCGCGCAGCACCCCGCTGATTTCCGGCAGCCCTTCGCGCGCGCGCGTCGCCCCGTCGCTGCGGTCGTAGACGTTGCCGCAACCGGTCGCCTCGATGAGCGAGCCGATCAGTTCCTCACGCCACGCATCAGCTCCGGCAGACAGGAACTGCGTCACCAACTGGTCGGCGTAGCGATCCACGATGAGCCCGGGCAGGCCGTCGGCCTCGCCGAATACGAGGCGCAGTGCGCTGGACTCCGACGCCATCGGCTCGCGCCGCTGCACTGCCGATCGAACACGCTGCTGCAGCAGGCCGCCGTCCACCCGCACCGCTTCCGAAAAACTCCACACCCGCGCGCGGATCGTCGATGCCGCGGAATACGCGGCCCACGAGAGGAAGCGACCGTCGGCGCTGCGCACTTCGACGGTCGTGCCGCTTGCCGGAGAACCCTCGACTCGAGCTACAGCGCTTGCATAGACCCAGGGGTGTCGCCGCAGCAGCGACTTCTCCTTGCCTGCCTTGAGGACGATCCGGCTCATCGCAGCATCCTGACGGCGCCGAGCCGGTTCAGTCGGCCGGGCATCTCAGGAACGCCGCTTGGCGCGCGGATGCGCGGCATCGTAGGCCTTGGCCAGATGTTGCCAATCGAGTCGCGTATACACCTGCGTGGTCGAGATGTTCGCGTGCCCCAGTAGTTCCTGGACCGCACGTAGGTCCCCGCTGGACTGCAGCAGATGCGACGCGAACGAATGACGCAGCACGTGAGGATGCACGTGGACCCCCAGGCCGAGCCGCCGCGCCAGGGCGGCCAGCCGCGCCTGTACGCTGCGTGCCGTCAGGCGCCCGCCGCGCGTCGAGATGAAGAGCGCGCGTGCGTCGGCACCACGCACAGCATCGCGCTGCCCGATCCAGCGCGCGAGCGCGGCCTGCGCTGGCGCGCCGATCGGCACGGAGCGCATCTTCGATCCCTTGCCAAGCACCGTCGCCTCGCCCGCTTCGAGGTCGATCCAGCTTGCCGACCGCGGCAGTGTTCCCTCGACTTCGAAGTGCCGCCAGTCGAGCGACACCAGCTCCGAGAGACGCAGGCCGCTCGAATACATCAGTTCCACCAGCGCGTGGTCCCGAATCGCGAGCCACGACGCGTCGCCTTCGTGGGCCGCCAGCGTGACCGCCTGGTCGGCCGTCAGCGCCTTGGGCAAGCGCCGTTCGCGCCGGGGTGGTCGCACACCGAGCGCTGGATTGGAGGGCAGCAGCCCGTGCTGGGTCAGCCAGGTGAAGTACGACCGCCACGCCGACAGCGTGCGCGCCAGCGATGCCGCCGACAGGCCCGCGGCGTGCAGCCGCGAAATGAATCCGCGTATGTCGTGCCCAGTCAGCACGACCGGCGAACGGCCGGCGGCGAGTTCGGAGAGCTTCGCCAGATCGCGCTGGTAGGCCGCAATCGTGTGCGGCGAGCCGCGACGCTGGCTGCGCAAGTCCTCCAGGAATTGAGCAACCGTCGACTTCGCGGCCATCTCAGGACTCCGCGCGACGCACTGTGACCAGCTTCGCGCGGGACATGTCAGGCCCGCAGGCGCGCAAGCGCGGCACTCGCCAGTTCTGCGATGCGCTCGAGAAATGTCGTGCCCATGCCGATCTGGAAGCGATCCTTGTCGGCGGAGCCCAGCACCAGGAGGCCGAAGGTTGCGGGATCCGCGCCGACGCGCAGCGGGAGCATCGCCAGGCTCTGCACGGAAGCGCCGTCGTCGAACCAGGTTGCCGCCTCGAAACCCACGTTGGACCCGCAGAACGGCGCGCGCATGCTGTTGGCCAGCAGGATGGTGTCCGACGTCACTGGCCGTGCGCACGCCAGAGCTGCGTATGCCGGCTTCACCGACCACAGGCGCAAGGCGCAATGCGGCACGCTGAACACTTCCTTCATCGTGCCCACGACCCGGTCCGGTAGCGCCGCAGCATCGTCTTCGAGCAGCAGCGCCCGCGTCCAGGACACCAGGTGTGACGAGATTGCGTCGTTTTCCTGGGCATTGCGCACCATGTCTGCAACGCGCGACTCCAGGGTCTTGATGCGCTCGCGCAGCATCATCGACTGGCGCTCCACCAGCGAGATCGCCTGCCCGTTCTGCGGGTGCGACAGTTGCAGGCTGGTCAGCAACTCGGGATGCTGGTCGAAGAAATCCGGATGACCGGCGAGGTAATTGGCGATGTCCTGGACTTGCATGGGCCTCTCTTTAGAGATCGAACTCACCTTCGAAAACCGTTGCCGCCGGACCGGTCATCCAGACCGGTCCGCCGCTCCACTCGATCGTCAGCGTACCGCCACGGGCGGAAACACTGACCGGCGAGCTCAGATGCCCGCGCCGGATGCCGGCCACGGCGGCGGCACACGCGCCAGTACCGCAAGCCAGCGTTTCGCCCGCGCCACGCTCCCAGACCCGCAGCCGAATCCGGTGGCGATCGACGACCTGCATGTAGCCGGCGTTCACGCGTTGCGGAAAGCGCCGATGGCTTTCAATCAACGGCCCTTCGCTGGCGACCGACGCGCCGTCCACGTCGTCGACGCGCTGCACCGCGTGCGGATTGCCCATGGAGAGCACCGAAATCCAGCGCGTGCCACCGTCGACGTCGAGCGGCCAGAGCATGTCGTCCTGCTCACGACGCGGCTCCAGTCCTGATGAATCGAAAGGCACCCGTGCGGCGTCGAACGCCGGCTTGCCCATATCGACCGTCACCTCGCCGGACTTGGCCAGTCGCGGCTCGATGATCCCGGACAGCGTCTCCACGCGGATGACATTCTTGTCGGTGAGCCCCTGGTCGCGCACGAATCGGACGAAGCAGCGCGCGCCGTTGCCGCACTGCTCGACTTCGCCACCGTCGCTGTTGAAGATGCGGTAGCGGAAATCGACGTCGCCGCGAGACGCGGGCTCCACCAGCAGGATCTGGTCGGCACCGACGCCGAAGCGGCGATCCGCCAGGCGCCGCAACTGCTCGCGCGACAGGTCGATGCGCTGCGTGACGCCATTCAACATCACGAAGTCGTTGCCTGCGCCCTGCATCTTGGTGAAGCGCAACTTCATAATCGTCGCAAGTGTACGCATCGGCCTCGCCGATACACGTGCACTCGCTCCGGCGCGGCCCGCATTGCGCGAGCCACTGAAGGCTGACTTGCCGTTCCGCCGAGGGCGCACGTGCGGCCGCGCAGCGATGCATACACGCGAGGTGCTTAGTAGATGCTCGGCTCGCCGTCCGGCCTCGTCTTGAAGCGCTTGTGGGTCCAGAAGTATTGCTCCGGCATGCGCAGCACCCAGCGTTCAAGTTCCCGGTTCATGCGTGCGGTGTCGTCTTCCACCGACAGGCCCGGAAAATCCTGCCAGGGCTTCTCAAAGTGCAGTACATAACCTTCATTCGTCATTTCCGTCACCGCCATCATGACCTTGGCGCCAGTCATGCGCGCGATGCGCGACACCATCGGTATCGTGGCGGTCGGCACGCCGAAGAACGGCACGAAAATGGAGTTCGCCGGCCCGAGGTCCATGTCCGGCAGGTAATACAGCGGAAATCCATCGCGCACGGCGCGGATGACGCCGCGCATGTCGATCCCCTGCCGCGGAATCAGCACCGGATCGCTGAAACGCTTGCGCGCCTTCAGCAGCCACTCATCCCACACCGGGTTCTTCTGTCGCGAATAGATCGATGCGCCGCGCACGAGCGTATTCGCACGCACACCGCCGGCGTCGAGCCCGACAAAGTGCGGCGCGATCACCACGACAGGCCGGTTGGCCGGATCAAGCAGATGGTGCTCGCCTTCGACGCGGATATAGCGCTCGATGGTGGCGCGATCCGCATTCCACAGCACCGAATGGTCGAGTGCGGCGCGGGCCAGACTGCGAAACGTCCGGCGGCCGAGGCGCTTGCGCTCGGTCTCCGCCATCTGTGGAAAGCACGCACGGAGGTTCGCCAGGGTCACATGCCGACGGGGCCAGGCCACGAACCAGATTAGGTCCGAAAGAAAGTGCGCTACGCGCGTGCGCGCGGGTTGCGACCAGTGACGTGTCAGGTTGATCAGCAGGATGCCCAGCCGGGCAGGCCACAGCTTCATGCAACGGCCGCGCCCGGCGCCGGCTCGGCGCCGCTCGGCACCTTGTAGCGGTTGTAGCCCCACAGGTACTGTGCAGGCCGTTCCCGGATCAGGGCTTCCAGGCTGCGGTTCACCAAAGCCGCGTCGCGCGCGGCGTCACCGGTAAAGGGTTCCTCGAGGCGCTTCAGGTGGATGCGATAGCCGTGACCGCCGCCCAATCGCTCCCCGTAGACGAACAGAACGATCGCATCGAACTGGCGCGCCAGCCGGGCTGGCAGTGTCATCGTGTAAGCCCAGCGGCCAAAGAAGGGTGCCCAGGTCCCTTCGCCGCCCGAGGGCACTTGGTCCGGGAGGATGCCCACCACTTCGCGCTCCTTCATCGCCCGCATCAGCATGCGCACGCCCTTGATATCCGCCGGCGCAAGCTTGAGGCCCTCCGCGGCACGGCCGGTCTCGACGATGCCGCGCAGCACCGCCTTGCGCGGGATGCGGTAGAGCACCGTCATCGGCCGTGACTTTGCCTCGGGGCGAAAAGCCGCATAGAACTGCGCGGTGACCTCGAAACTGCCGAGGTGCGGCGGCAGGAACATCACCGGTCGACCGTCGGCGAGCGCCGCATCCACGACCGACATGTCCGCGACCTCAGTTTTCGCGATGATGTCCGCTCTCGGTCGCATCCAGATCCAGGCTGTCTCCAGCGCCTGCTTGCCCGCTTCGGCCGCGGCGGCACGGACCAGCGCCGAATCGATGTAGCCCGCCTGCGTCAGGTTCTCTCGCAAGCGCCGGCGGTAGGTGGGAGAAAGCCAGAAGACGAGCCGACCCAGCACACCACCGATCGAATGTACGGTCGCAAGTGGCAGGGCCGCGATGCACTTGAACAGCAGCTTGAGCACGGAAAATGGCGGGCGAGAGGCCGGGAGACGGTTGTTCAGGTGGGCGTCGATGCGCGAGACGCTTGACCTATAATCGCGTTTCGCCGTGTTAACCGACAACTTGCGGGGCGATCCTCGAAAGCATAGCCGAGGGAAATACCGCTAAAGCGTCGCCGCTCCTCGGGAGTGCGCAACGCACCCGAAATCTTCTTGAAGGAGCGGACCATGTCCAGCGATTTTCTCTTCACGTCCGAATCGGTCTCGGAAGGCCACCCGGACAAGGTCGCCGACCAGATCTCGGACGCCATTCTCGACGCGATTCTGACGCAGGATCCGCGCTCGCGGGTCGCTGCCGAGACCCTCGTCAACACCGGGCTCGTCGTCCTGGCCGGAGAGATCACGACCAACGCGCACGTCGACTACATCGAGGTTGCGCGCGAGACCATAAAGCGCATCGGCTACGACAACACCGATTTCGGCATCGACTACAGAGGCTGTGCGGTGCTGGTGGCCTACGACAAGCAGAGCAATGACATTGCGCAGGGCGTCGATCGGGCGTCCGATGACTTCCTGAACCAGGGCGCCGGAGACCAGGGCCTTATGTTCGGCTATGCCTGCGACGAGACGCCGGACCTGATGCCCGCACCGATCTACTACGCGCACCGGCTGGTGGAGCGCCAGGCCGATCTGCGCCGCGACGGGCGGCTCCCGTGGCTGCGTCCGGACGCCAAGAGCCAGATCACGATGCGCTACGTCGACGGCAAGCCGCATTCGATCGACACCGTCGTGTTGTCGACGCAGCATGCGCCCGAGATGAGCCTCGGCGACAAGATGAAGCCGGAGTTCACCGAGGCGGTGATCGAGCAGATCATCAAGCCGGTGCTGCCCAAGGAATGGCTGAAGGACACGAAGTACCTGGTCAATCCGACCGGCCGCTTCGTCATCGGCGGCCCGCAGGGCGACTGCGGACTCACGGGACGCAAGATCATCGTCGATACCTACGGTGGCGCGTGCCCGCACGGCGGCGGCGCGTTTTCCGGCAAGGACCCGTCGAAGGTCGATCGCTCGGCGGCCTATGCGGCGCGTTACGTGGCCAAGAACATCGTTGCGGCCGGCATCGCGCGGCAATGCCAGGTGCAGGTCGCCTACGCGATCGGCGTGGCCAAGCCGATGAACATCACCGTCTATACCGAAGGCACCGGAGTGATTTCGGACGAGCAGATCAGCAAGCTGGTCGCCGAGCACTTCGACCTGCGTCCGCGCGGCATCGTGCAGATGCTCGACCTGCTGCGTCCGATCTACGAGAAGACCGCCGCCTACGGTCACTTCGGTCGCGACGAGCCGGAGTTTTCTTGGGAACGCACCGATCGCGCCCAGCAGTTGGCCGACGCCGCCGGCGTGAAACGCAAGGCGGCCTAGTGACGACCCGGGGTTGCTGGCCGCGGTCGCGCAGGCGATAATCCGCGTCCGCGGTCGTACCCGACCGTAATCAGTCTCCGAGGAGCGTTGCGACGGAGGCGGAGGAATCCAGACGGATTCGGCCGCCTCGCCAGGCTCGGAGCAGCCGATCGCAAGGTCGGCCGTGTCAACGGCGCTCGCCCACCTCTTTGACTGCTAAAGGAGGGCGCGAGATGAGCGCCGTACTCAAATCCACCGGCAAGACCGCGAACGATTTCGTCGTCGCCGACCTGTCGCTCGCCGACTGGGGGCGCAAGGAAATCCGCATCGCCGAAACGGAGATGCCGGGCTTAATGGCGATCCGCGAGGAATTCGCCAGCCAGCAACCACTGCGTGGTGCCCGCATCACCGGCTCGCTGCACATGACGATTCAGACAGCGGTGCTGATCGAGACGCTGCAGGCCCTGGGCGCGGAAGTGCGCTGGGCGAGCTGCAACATCTACTCGACACAGGACCACGCCGCCGCGGCGATCGCCGCAGGAGGGACGGCGGTATTCGCCGTCAAGGGCGAATCGCTCGACGACTACTGGGACTACACCCACCGCATCTTCGAGTGGCCCGATGGCGGCTACTCGAACATGATCCTTGACGACGGCGGCGACGCGACGCTGCTGCTGCACCTGGGCAGCAAGGCCGAGAAAGACGCCTCGGTGATGGCCCACCCGACCAGCGAGGAAGAGGAGTCGCTGTTCAAGTCGATCAAGGCCAAGCTGGCCGCGAGCCCATCGTGGTACTCGACGCGCCTGGCGAAGATCAAAGGCGTGACCGAGGAGACCACCACCGGCGTCAAGCGCCTGTACCAGATGGCCAAGGAAGGACGCCTCGCGTTCCCGGCGATCAACGTCAACGACTCCGTCACCAAGAGCAAGTTCGACAACCTGTATGGCTGTCGCGAGTCACTGGTCGATGGCATCAAGCGCGCGACCGACGTCATGGTGGCGGGCAAAGTGGCCGTCGTGGCGGGTTATGGCGACGTCGGCAAAGGCTCGGCGCAGGCGCTGCGGGCGCTGTCGGCACAGGTCTGGGTCACCGAGGTCGATCCAATCTGCGCGCTGCAGGCGGCGATGGAGGGCTATCGCGTGGTGACGATGGACTATGCAGCGGACAAGGCTGACATCTTCGTCACCGCCACCGGTAATTTCCATGTGATCTCGCACGAGCACATGAAGAAGATGAAGGACCAGGCGATCGTCTGCAACATCGGCCACTTCGACAACGAGATCGACGTTGCCAGCCTGAAGCAGTACACGTGGGAAGAGATCAAGCCGCAGGTCGACCACATCATCTTCCCTGATGGCAAGCGCATCATCCTGCTGGCGCAGGGTCGCCTGGTGAACCTCGGCTGCGGCACAGGCCATCCGAGCTACGTGATGTCGAGCTCATTTGCCAACCAGGTGATCGCACAGATCGAGCTCTTCACCAACACCGACAAGTATCCGGTCGGCGTGTATGTGCTGCCGAAGCATCTCGACGAGAAGGTCGCGCGTCTGCAGCTGAAGAAGCTGAATGCCCAGTTGACCGAGCTCTCTGACGTGCAGGCGCGCTATATCGGCGTGGAGCGCGAAGGGCCGTACAAGCCGGATCACTACCGGTACTAAGCGTCGGAAAGTTTCGCATCGGGCGCGTTGCGCCCGATGCACGATACTTTCCTCCGACTAGTTTGCGCCGCGCCCTTCGGGCGGCCGGGCAGGCGCGGCGAATTCAACTGCACGTGGAGAACGAACATGCGTCTGCTGCTGGTGTGGGTACTCAATGCGATTGCGCTGCTGGGCGTCGCGTACATCTATCCCGGAGTGCAGGTTGAGGACTGGAAGTCGGCAGCGATTGCGGCGCTGGTTCTGGGTCTGGTGAACACGCTGGTGAAGCCGATCCTGGTGCTGCTGACACTGCCGGTGACGATCCTGACGCTGGGCCTGTTCCTCGTTGTTCTCAACGCGCTGCTCTTCTGGGGCGTCGCTGAAGTCCTGCCGGGCTTCAACGTGAACGGCTTCTGGGCGGCCGTGCTGGGCGCGATCCTCTACAGCGTGATCGGCTGGCTGCTGTCCAACCTGATTCCGGATCGCAAATAGTGGCGGAACGCACCTTCAGTTTCGAGTTCTTCCCACCCAAGACGACGGAGGGCGAGGAAAAGCTCCGCGGTGTCCGGGCGCGGCTGGCAGCGCTTCAACCGGCGTTTTTCTCGGTCACTTTCGGCGCCGGCGGCTCGACCAAGGAAGGCACCTGGAAGACGGTGATGGCGATCCACGCCGAAGGCCTTCCGGTCGCGCCCCACATTTCGTGCATCGGAACGACGCGCGCGTCGGTGCGTGAGCTGCTTCAGGGGTATCGCCAGGCCGGAATCCGGCGGCTCGTCGCGCTGCGCGGCGACCTGCCGTCGGGCGCTGCGGGTGGCGCCGGTGACTTTCGTTACGCCAACGAACTGGTCGAGTTCATCCGGGCCGAGACCGGAGACTGGTTCCACATCGAGGTGGCTGCCTATCCGGAGTACCACCCGCAGTCGAAGTCGCCGGCCGATGACCTGGCCAACTTCGTGCGCAAGGTGAAGTCGGGCGCCAGTTCGGCAATCACGCAGTACTTTTACAACTCGGATGCCTACTTCCGCTTCGTTGACGAAGCCGAAGCGCTGGGCTGCTCGGTGCCCGTCGTGCCGGGCATCATGCCGATCACCAACTTCACGCAGCTGGCGCGCTTTTCGGACGCCTGCGGCGCTGAGATTCCGCGCTGGATCCGTCGTCGCCTCGAGAGCTACGGCGACGATCGCGATTCGATCCGTGGCTTCGGTCTCGAGGTTGTCAACGACCTGTGTGAGCAGCTTCTGGTCGCGGGCGCACCCGGCCTGCACTTCTACACGATGAACCAGGCCGAGCCGACGCTAGCGCTCTGGCAACGGCTCGACCTGCCGAAGTAGCCGGCGGAGTGCCGTCGCCGGCTCGACGGGTCATGCTGCCGGCTGCGAGCGGGCCGGCACGCGATGCCATACCGGCAAGCGGCGGATCCCGGCAGCCATGGCGCTGATTGCGCGCCGGACCAAGGCCAGACCGCCGTTCCAGCCGATCGGCGGCTCCATCACCTGGACCCGCGCATAGCCGAGACCCTCGACGACGGCGAGCCCGCGCGACTTCAGCGCCACCTCGTCGCCGCTTGACGCGAAAACGTCCTGTGCCAGGCCTTCCTCCGTCAGCCAGATGCCGCCATAGATCACCTTGACGCGGGTGCGCGGGCGCGACTCCAGCAACAGCATCTGCTCGTATCCCAGGTCGACGGTCCTCGTCAGTGTCGGGCCCCAGTCCATGATGTCCTCCTATGCGGTATTTGCATCCATTCAGCAAGTACAAACGCATTGGACTCCTCTGAGAGGCCCTCGACAAACGAAAAGCTCGCAGGCAATGCATGCGTTGAACGCATGTATAGTCGCCGGCATGCAGGCGACCCCTCCGCGCCCGCGGCGGCGCCGTCCGATTGCGCTGACCGCGCTGCGCGGCTTCGACGCGGCCGCCCGGCACCTCTCCTTCACGCTGGCGGCGGCCGAACTCAGCCTGACCCAATCGTCTATCAGCCGCCAGATCGCGGCGCTCGAACGCCAGATCGGGCGCCCACTGTTCGAGCGTCGTACCCGCGCGCTCGAGCTGACCGCCGCGGGTGAGCGACTGTTTGCCACCGTGCGCCAGGCCCTGCTGGCGATCGATCGCACTGTCGACGAGATCCGCGGCGATGGCGGAACGCCGCGCGTGACGATAACCACGTACGCCTCGTTCGCCTCCCTGTGGCTCGTCCCCCGGCTACCGGATTTCCAGCGCGAGCATCCGGGCATCGATATCCGCATTGATGCCTCGGACCGCATGGTCGACCTGGAGTCGGATGATGTGGATCTCGCCATCCGCTGGCTACGTCCCGGTGCGCCGGTCCCGACCGATGCCCTGCTGCTGCAGGCTGAGGAGTCGACGCCCGCCCTCAGTCCCCGTCTGCTCGCTGCCCGCGGAAGCCCGCTGCGTGTGCCCCAAGAACTCGCGACGCTGCCGATCCTGGCGATGGACGAGACGGTTCCGAGCGCGCCTTACAGCAGCTGGGCGAGATGGTGCGAGTTCGCGCGCATCGCGCCGTTCGACGGCGCTGCGCGCCTGTACTTCACCTACGTCGACCAGTCGGTGCAGGCGGCGGTGCGCGGCCAGGGTGTCGCGCTGGTGCGAACACCGTTTGTCGATGACCTCGTCGCGAGTGGCGATCTGATCACCCCATTCCCGCAGTTACGCATGCCGACCGGGTACCGCTACTTTCTGATCGTCAACCGCAAGCGCGCCGCGGTGGCACACGTGGCCGCCTTTCGCGATTGGGTCATCGCCGAATTCGAGCGCGGTCCGCATCGCCTGACCTGACCGCACGCCTCTCGGTCGACCGCGGCCGGGACTCGCGATCAGTAGATGGCGGCATCAGAGATCACGACGTCGAGCTGCATGTCGTGCGTGCGCGGCTCCATCGAATCGAGGCGCGTGCATTCGAACGCGATCCCGACACAGAGCGGCCACGGCACAGTCCGGGCCAGCGTCCGGTCGTAATAGCCGCCGCCGTAGCCGAGCCGATAGCGTTGCCGGTTGAAGCCGACGCAGGGGATCAGCAGCGCATCGGGCTGGACCGGCCGACCGTGCGCTGGCACCGGAATGCCGAACTCTGCCGCCCGCATCGGGGCATCGCGCGTCCATGCCAGAAACGTCAGACCTTCGCCGTCGACGACGGGCAGGGCCGCCACACGATGCGACGCGGCGGCCAGCCACTCGGCCACGACCTCGCGGAGGTCGGGCTCACCGCGTATCGGCCAGAAGAACGCCAGCGCGCGTGTGTCGGAATGCACGAGCCACTGCGCCACGTGGCCCCGCAGCGCCTGCTCGCGCGCATCGCGGTCGGGCATTGCGGCTCGCACAGCCAGCAGGCGCTCTCGTTGCAACTTTCTGATCGGGTCGTTCTCCAAGGGCCACCCGGAATTACACAGCGCCGTGTCAACTATTCACGCGCCATGACGCGCGTGCATGCTCTAATCTCGATCAATGCTTCGCACAATTGCATTCACGGCAGTCTATACGCTGGCCGCCGCGGCGCTGGTCTGCGTGACCCCAGCGCTTGCCGCACCTGCGAAGACCTCGACTGCGGCGCGCGGCACAGCGAGCGCGGCTCCCGAGTTCTCTGCGGCTGACCAGGCGTTCCTCGATGCGCGCGAAGCCGCCAGGGTAGGCGATCGCGCCCGGCTGGAGCTCCTCGCAGCGCAGCTCCAATCGCATCCGCTGGCCGCCTATGTCGAGTATTGGCAACTCGCGCCGCGGCTGCGCGGTGATCCCGACGCCACCACGCAGGCCGAGGCCTTCATCGCGCGTCACGCGAACACCTATGTCGCCGACCGGCTGCGACTCGATTGGGCGCTCGCGCTGGCGGACCGGGGGGACTTCTCCGGCTTCGAGCGCGAGGTGGCGCAACTGGTCTGGAATACCGACGACAGCCAACTGCGCTGTTACGCCGCGCTCTCGAAATACCGCAACGCCAGCGGGTCGCAGGCCGACGTGGTCGCACGCGACGCCCGGCAGTTGCTCGCCAACACGCGGGACTCGGCCGGGGAAGGCTGCCTAGCCCTCACCGAAGCGCTGCTGGCCGATAGCCGCATCTCGGTATGGGAGCGGGTCCGCGCACTCGTGGAACAGAACCAGCTGTCCACAGCCAAGCGCGTAGGGGTACGGGCGCAGGACGCGTATGGCAAACCGGTCGACCAGAAGCTGCTGGCGCAGGCGATCGATCGCCCGGCCGCGTTCCTGGTCGCGCATGAACGGCGCCTCACCGAAATCCAGCGTGAACTGGCGACGGTGGCGATCGTGCGCCTGGCGCGTGACAACCCGAGCGAGGCAGCCGAATACGCCAACGCGCTCAATCTGCACCTGACGCCGGCACAGCGTGGAATCATCTGGGGCCGCATCGGTCACATGGGGGCGCTGCGACTGATGCCTGAGGCAGACGACTGGTATCGACGCGGTGGTGAACTCGTCGGTGTCGGCCCGGACACAGTGCGTGTCGATGAAGTCGTCGAGTGGCAGGCGCGGGCTGCGCTGCGTGCCGGAAACTGGCAAGCGGTCAAAGCGGCGATCGACCGCATGCCCGCCTCGCTGCGCGCGGATCCGACCTGGGTCTACTGGTATGGCCGGGCCCTGAAAGCGGAGGATCGACCGGCCGAAGCGCAGGATCACTTCTCGCGGATCGCGTCGCAGTTCAACTTCTACGGCAAGCTGGCCGCCGAGGAACTCGGCATTCCGATCGTGCTGCCGCCACGCGCCCCGGCACCGTCCGCGGAGGAGCTCGCGCCGATGGCGGCCAACCCCGGTTTCGCGCGGGCACAGAAGTTCTACGAGCTCGGCCTGCGTGTAGAGGGCCATCGGGAGTGGAACTGGCAGCTGCGCGGCATGAGCGATCGGGAACTTCTCGCCGCGGCTGAATATGCTCGATCGCTGTCGCTGCTCGACCGCATGATCAACACGTCCGACCGCACGCGCAACGAATTCGATTTCACGCAGCGATTTCCATCGCCGTTCCGCGACGCGATGGTGCAGTACTCGGCACCACTGGGCCTCGACGAAACCTGGGTCTACGGGCTGATCCGGCAGGAGTCCCGGTTCATCATGGATGCGCGCTCTCACGTCGGCGCCGCCGGTCTGATGCAGCTGATGCCGGCCACTGCGCGCTATGTCGCGCGCAAGATGAACGTGGCCGATTTCTCGCCGGCACGGGTCAACGAACGTGACATGAATATCCAGCTGGGGACCGGCTACCTGAAAATGGTGCTCGACGATCTCGACGGCAACCCGGTGCTCGCCACCGCCGCGTACAACGCCGGTCCTGGCCGGCCGCGCGCCTGGAGGTCCAGTCTGGTGCGACCGGTCGAAGGCGCAATCTTCGCGGAAACGATCCCGTTCAACGAAACGCGCGACTACGTGAAGAAGGTGATGTCGAACACCGTCTACTACGCGGCGTTGTTCGAGAACAAGGCGCAATCGCTGAAGCAGCGCATGGGTACGGTCACACCGAAAGCCGCCGGCTCGACCGACCTGCCTTGAAGTGTCGGGCCGCACTCGCCGTCACGGCACCGCATAGAATCGGGCGCTGCAACCCTCCCCCGGCCCATCGTGCCCTATACGAACATCCTGGTCATCGGCGGCGCCGGCTTCGTCGGCCGCCACATTGTCAATCGCCTCATCGATCGAGGCGTCAATGTCACGGTGCCGGTGCGCCGGCGCGCCCGCGCGCAGCACCTGATCATGCTGCCGACCATCGACGTCGTCGAAGCCGACGTGCATGACGACGCGACGCTCGACCGCCTGCTGGACGGCCGCGATGCGGTAATCAACCTGGTCGGCATCCTGCAGGGGTCGCGCGGAACGCCGTATGGAGCGGAGTTCGCGCGTGCGCATGTGGAACTGCCGCGTCGCATCGTCAGGCAGTGCGCGGCCCGGGGTGTACGCCGGTACCTGCACATGAGCTCCCTCGGCGCGGACTGCAACGGACCATCGATGTACCAGCGCAGCAAGGGCGACGGCGAAGCCGCGGTGCGCGCCTCCGCGCTCGACTGGACCATTTTCCAGCCGTCGGTGATCTTTGGACCGGAGGATCGCTTCCTCAATACTTTCGCCGCGCTCGCGCTGGTGGCGCCGGTATTGCCGATAGCGAACGCCGGCGCACGCTTTCAGCCGGTGTACGTCGGCGACGTGGCCGATGCCTTCGTCAATGCGCTCGACAACCCAAAGACCGTTCACAAGACTTATGAACTGGCCGGTCCGCGTATCTACACGTTGCGCGAGTTGGTGAAGTTCGCCACCCGCGCCGCGGGTCATCCACGCCCCGTGATCGGACTGCCCGCCGGCCTGGCACGCGCCCAGGCCATGATGATGGAGCTTGCGCCCGGTGAACCGATGATGTCGCGTGACAACCTGGACTCGATGCAGCGCGACAACATCGCCAGCACCCAACCGTACGTTCCGCCGGCCGAACTGGGCATCGAGTTGCATCCGATGGAAGCCGAAGCCGCGGCGTACCTCTCCGGCCAGGGCCTGCGTGCCCGGCTGGGCACTTTCCGCGCGCGCGCGCGCCGCTAAGAAACCATGGCCCAACGCGAATACGAACTGCCCGAGGAGTTCCTCGACGCTGCCGACCGCTTCGTGACACTCGCCAACGAACTCGGCGCCGATCGAGCACATGACTGGGTCCGCGCGGTGATGATGTACTCGACCTCACGCTACAACGTGTTCAGCTGGCTGACGCGCGACGAGTCCCCGGGCCAGACCGCGGACGAGGCAGCGAATTATTTCGCCGACGAGTATCGAACCATGTTCCAGGAGAACCTGAAGGAACTGGAGCCGGTGTATCGGGCATCGGGCGAGCCAGGGACACGGCAATGAGCCGGACACTCGTCATCGGCAACAAGAACTACTCGAGTTGGTCGCTGCGGGCCTGGCTCGCGCTCAAGCTGGGCCGGGTGGAATTCGAGGAAGTCCGAATCGCACTCGATCAACCGCAATCGAAGTCCGAGATCCTTGCCCGCTCGCCGAGCGGCAAGGTACCGTGCCTTATCGATGGGCCTCTGGTCGTCTGGGACTCGCTCGCGATCTGCGAAACAGCGAACGAGCGGTATGTCGCGGGCACGCTGTGGCCGGCCGATGCCGACGTGCGTGCCCGAGCGCGCGCGGTAAGCGCCGAGATGCACTCGGGCTTCACCGCGCTGCGTACTCACATGCCGATGGACATTCGCTTGCACCGGCCGGAGCGAGGCGCCACAGCTCTGCAGCGCGCGGACGTCGCTGCCGACGTGGCGCGGATCCAGTCGATCTGGACCGATTGCCTGGCTCGCAGTCGCGGACCGCTGCTTTTCGGCAGCTTCACGATCGCGGACGCGTTCTACGCGCCGGTCGTCACACGCTTCCGCACCTACGGCGTCGCTCTTGGACCCGCGCTGTCGGCCTACTGCGACGCGGTCCTCGCACTGCCGGCGATGCGCCAGTGGGTCGAGGCCGCACAGGCTGAAACCGAAGTCATCGACTACTGATGAAGTTCTACCGCGTCGGCGGCTGTGTACGCGACGCATTGCTCGGCGAGGACCGGCAACGGCGCGGCGAGCTCGATACCGCGCTGGAAACCGATCGCGACTGGGTCGTCGTCGGCGGCTCGCCCGACAAGATGATCGCGCGCGGATTCCGCCCGGTCGGCCGCGACTTCCCGGTGTTCCTGCATCCCGAGACCCACGAGGAATATGCGCTGGCCCGTACCGAGCGCAAGACGGCGCCGGGCTACAAGGGTTTCGTCGTCCACGCGGCGCCGGATGTCTCGCTCGATGAGGATCTCGCGCGCCGGGATCTCACCATCAATGCAATGGCGCTGGACGAGGACGGGCGGCTGATCGATCCGCACAACGGCGCCCGCGACCTGCGGGCCGGCATCCTGCGCCATGTCGGCCCGGCGTTCGTCGAGGATCCGGTGCGGATCCTGCGGCTGGCACGCTTCGCGGCGCGCTTCCCCGAGTTCCGGATCGCGCCCGAGACCACAGAACTCGTGAAGGACATGGTCGCCAACGGCGAAGCGGACGCGCTGGTGCCGGAACGCGTGATGCAGGAGCTGTCGCGCGGACTGATGGAGCGCCGGCCGTCGCGCATGATCGATGTTCTGGTCACCAGCGGACTGACCGATCGGCTCTACAGCGAGCTCGAGGACCTGGGACCGGCCGCCGCCTCGCTCGATCGCGCGGCGGAGCGGGGACTGGTGCTGCCGGCCCGCTTTGCTGTACTTGCCAGCGCGTGCCGCACTCCGCGCACAGTGGCGGACCTGATCGGCAAGCTGCGAGTACCGCAGGAGTCCGCACAACTGGCCCGCCTTCTGGTCGAGCTGCGCGACACCTTCGCGACGGCCGAGTCGTCTGCCACGATCGTCGATGCGCTCGAGCGCGCCGACGCCTTTCGACGGCCGGAAAGGTTCGAACTGCTGCTACAGACGTTCGAGGCCGCGTACCAGACGTCGGCGGAACGCTTTCGCATCGCGCTGCACGCATCCTCCGAGGTGGATGCCGGCGCCCTCGCGAGCCTTCATCGCAACGATCCGGTGGAAATTCCGCGCGCGGTGCGGCAAGCCCGTATCGTCGCTGTCAGCCGCGCGCTGCATTCTGACCTGCAGTAGAGCAGCTGTCGGGGCGCTTCAGAACAGCCGCGCCAGCAGCATCAGCGCCAGCGACAGCACCACAGTGCTGGCAAAGGGCAACAGAACCTCCTTGCCCTTGATCTTGAACCGCACATCGCCGGGCAGACGACCGATGCCGAGTCGCTGCAGCCAGGGTTGCAGCGCCGCAAGCACCAGCAGCGCCAGAAAGGTGGTGAGGAGCCACTTCATGTCGGAGCGGCCAGTGTACGCGGCACTCACAGGCGGGCCGTGCGGTCCCCGCTTTCAAAGCCGACCAGGGGACCGCTGATTCCGCGCCCTACCGCCAGCACCTTGAACAGTTCGCCCATCTCCGCCTCCGACACGAGACGATGCGCGGCACTCGTCTGCTGTGGCGTGGGTTCACCCTTCAGTCGATCGATCAGGCCGCAGTTCAGCAGAAAGTGCGCCTGCGACGTGTATCCCAGTACCTGCAAACCTGACTGATGCGCCGCCTCGGCCATCGCGCTGAAGTCGACGTGCGCGGTGAGATCGTTCAACCCCGGAAGCCAGAACGCGTCGGCATGCGCATGGTGCCGGTAGTGGCACATGACGGTACCCATCAGGCGCTGCGGGTGGTAATACTCGCGCCGTGGAAAGCCGTAGTCGATCGCCAGCAGCGCACCGTGCTGCAACCAGTCGGCCATGGAGCGCATCCACGCGCGCGCCGCGAAGCCGATTTCCGAGGCGTAACCGTCCGGCAGCGTGCCCACCTCGCGTTCGAGTTCTGCGACGGCGATTTCGAGATCCGGTGTTGCAGCCCTCTCCGCGAATCCGAATCGTCCACCCCACCGGCTGACACCGCGTTCCATCACGCGTTCGCCGCGCTTGACGAAAAGACGCACCGGCATCACGTCGAGCACTTCATTCGCCAGCATGACGCCGGCGAATCCGGACGGCGCAGCCGTCAGCCATTCGACGTCCTCACCCGCCAGCAGGGCTCGCTGCCTTTCCTGGAGATCCGGCGACACTTCGACGATCGAATACCGTTTGCACGGTGCTCCACGCTCGCGCAACGCGACCAGCAGATCACGCGCCAGGCGGCCGGAACCGGCGCCGAATTCCAGGATGCGCGCGGGAGCCTGCGCGAACAGCTCGCCTACCTGCGTCGCCAGGGCCTGCGCGAAGAGAGGCGAGATCTCCGGTGCCGTAACGAAGTCGCCACCGGTCACGGCTCCACCCAGCTTCGTCGCCCCGGCCGCGTAGTAGCCGAGGCCCGGGGAGTAAAGCACCTGCTGCATGTAGTGATCGAAAGGAATCCAGCCGCCGGCGGAATCGACCGACTGCGCGACCGTGGCACACAGCCGTTCGCTGTGCGCGTGCTGATCCGCGGTCGGCTCGGGCAGGGTCGGACGCGGGTTGGGCATCAGGGCGGATGGTAGCCAAGCAGTTCACTGGGCTGCGCTCACACCGCGCCCCGCTACACTTGCCGGCCTTCGAGGTCTCCATGGTCACTCGCCGCAAAGCAAGAGCCGCCGGCGCTGCGCTCGTCACCGGCGCATCGCGCCGCATTGGTCGCGCGATCGCGATCGCGCTGGCGCGCGATGGCTGGGACATCGCTGTGCACTATGCAACTTCGCGCGATGAGGCGCTCGAGACCGTGCGCCTCGTCGAGGAACTTGGCCGGCGCGCCGTCGCCGTCAACCGGGACCTCGCGGTCGAGGCCGGCGTGCGCAGCCTGCTCGCCGAATGCAGCCATGAACTCGGCGACATCACCTGCATCGTCAACAATGCGTCACTGTTCGAGTACGACGATGCCGCGACATTCTCGGTTGAGGCGCTTTCGCGCAGCATGCGCACCAACGTCGCCGCGCCGGTGCTGCTGGCGCAGGCGCTGCATGCGAGCCTGACGGCCAATGACCTCGGCGTGGTCGTCAACCTGCTCGACCAGAAGCTCTGGAATCCGAACCCGGATTTCCTCTCGTACACACTGTCCAAGGCCGCGCTGCGTGAAGCGACCGTGCTGCTGGCGCAGGCGCTGGCGCCGCGCGTGCGCGTCGTGGGCATCGCGCCCGGAATCACGCTGCCGTCGGGCACCCAGAGCGAGGCCGGCTTCGAGGTCGCGCACACCCGCACGCCGCTCGGCCGCTCCAGCCGGCCCGAGGACATCGCCAGCGCCGTCGCGTTCGTCGCCAGCGCGCCAGCGATCACTGGAACCACCTTGCTCGTCGATGGCGGACAGCACCTGGTCGGCAGCCCGCGCGACGTGATGTTCCTGACAGAGCCGGCGGCGACGCGCGACGCAACGCCATGACGAGTCTCCTGGATCCCCGTCTGGCGGATTGCCGGCGTCTGTTCCTGCGCAATTACGTGGTCGATGCCAACATCGGCATTCATGCGTTCGAAAAGGAAGGCGCGCAGCGGCTGGCGCTGAACGTGGACCTGTATGTTCCGCTGGCGCTGTCGACGCCGCGGCACGACAGGATCCACGAAGTGCTCGACTACGACTTCATCCGCCTGACGATTCGCCACCGTATCGATCAGGGTCACATCAATCTGCAGGAAACTCTGGTCGATGACATCGCCCGCAGCCTGCTCGCGCACCCGGCAGTGCGGGCGGTGCGCGTCGCCAGCGAGAAGCCGGATGTCTATCCGGATGTCGACGCGGTCGGGATCGAGGTGCTCCTCATCAAGGATGCGCCGTGAAGGCGGACGTCACGGCTTCTGCGACCGCCCGCGCCGCGGACAAGGTGGCACGTGAGGACGTAAAGCTCGAGAAGCGCCTGATGCGCCTGGTCGGGCAGGCGATCGGTGACTTTCGCATGATCGACAACGGCGACAAGGTGATGGTGTGCCTGTCGGGCGGCAAGGACAGCTACAGCCTGCTCGAGATTCTGCTGACGTTGCGCGAGCGGGCGCCGATCGACTTCGACGTCGTCGCCGTCAACCTCGACCAGAAGCAGCCGGACTTCCCGGCCCACGTGCTGCCGGATTACCTGCAGCGGCGCGGAGTGCCGTTTCACATCGAGACCCAGGACACCTACTCGATCGTGACGCGCGTCATCCCAACAGGCAAGACGATGTGCTCGCTGTGCTCACGGCTGCGTCGCGGTGTTCTGTATCGAGTGGCGGGTGAGCTGGGCGCAACCAAGATTGCGCTCGGCCATCATCGTGATGACATCCTGGGCACGTTCTTCCTGAACCTGTTCTACGGCGGCCGGATCAAGGCCATGCCGCCGAAGCTCGTATCGGACGATGGTCGCAACGTGGTCATCAGGCCGCTCGCCTACGTGCACGAAGCGGATCTCGCCCGGTTCGCCCAGGTCAGGCAGTTCCCGATCATCCCGTGCAACCTCTGCGGCTCGCAGGACAACCTGAAGCGCCAGGAGGTGAAGCGGATGCTCGCGGACTGGGAGCGGCGCTATCCCGGCCGCGTGATGAACTCGTTCAATGCCCTGTCGCGCGTGGTGCCGTCGCACCTGATGGACCGCAACCTCCATGACTTCGCCGGGCTGCGTCCGTCCGGCCGCCCGCAGCTGGACGGCGACATCGCCTTCGACGAGGAACCGTGTGCCGCGGAAGACGAACCGACTGCCGGCGTGATCCGCTTCGCCGAAGCGGAGTAGCGCAGCGCCCGGGCCTCGCTTGAATCCGCCGGCCCGGCGCGCCCTCCCTGCGGAGCACCGCTCTCGATTGATGCGCGGGGTGTTCCTGGCACTCGGCACGGTGGCACTGGTCCTCGGCGTGCTCGGTATCTTCCTGCCGCTGCTGCCGACGACCCCCTTTGTGCTGCTCGCGGCCGCCTGCTACGCGCGCGGATCACGCCGCTTCTACGCATGGCTGCTGGCGCAGCGAACCTTCGGCCCGATCGTGCATGAATGGCAGCATCACCGCAGCATCCCGTACAGGACGAAGCTGACGGCCGTCGTTCTGATGTCACTGACGCTCGGCACGTCGATCGTGTTCTTCGTCAAGCCGGTGTGGCTCAAGGTGGCGCTTGCGGCGATGGGCGTTGGACTCGCCGTGTGGCTGTATCGCATGCCGTCGCGCGACCGCCCGCGTTGATCCGTCAGCGGCGTCGCGCGGAAGCCGGCGCGTCGATGAAGGGCTCACCGAGCTCCTTTTGCAGCAGCCTGAGGTTGCGCATATGCGCCTTGAAATAGACATCGGCGATATCGCCGGCGACCGGCAAGGCACCCAGCGCCGCATCGGCGAGCAGATTACCGACCATGCGAGCCTGCAGCCAGCGCGAGGCGCCGAGTTCACGCGCCTGCGCCACGAGGTAGAGACCCACGGCGGCGGACAGCAGATCGCCCACCACCGGAACGACACCCAGGGCCGCGTCGAGACCGACCCGGGTACGCAGGATAGGCACCTCGATCGCCGCGTCCATCAGGCGCGACAGCCGCAATAGGCGCTCACGGGCGAGGCGCTTGCGCTCCTCGCGGCCCGCTTTGGGGGCGGTGTAAACAGCAGTCACCAAGGCAGCTCCGACTCAGCGTGAACCCCGAAAGTGGGGATGCACCTGAGCCTTGCAAGCCGCTTGCCTGCCTGACTCGAGCCCGCAGCCTGCCGCGAGCGCGACTACTGAAACGCGAGCACGGCGACGGCGATGGCGAGGGTGACCCAGTAGAGCGTGCGCGCACCCGCGACGCGGGCCGCACCGTCGACCGGCACCACCGCCGCAGCAGCCGTGACGCGCTTTATGGGTGCGGGACCCTGGCGACTGACGACCCGCCGCATGGCTGGGGGCGCTACCGGCGCTGGCGCTGCATAAAGCGGCGTCGGCATGCTCTTCATCATGGTCATCGCCGCCAGCCAGTCCTGCATCGTGGACTCGTTGACGGTCATCGCCAACGTCTCGTCGGTCATCGCATTCATTTCAGTCCCCCGCCCGATTGAAGTTCACTTCTTGGTGGGAGGCATGATGGCGATGCCGTGCCGAGTGCGCTGCCGCAGCTTCGGCCAGCGGAATGCAGAAAATTCGACGGACGTAGTTCAGCGTGGCGTTCACCAGCGCGATTGCCGCCGTTCCAGGCGACGCCATAGCCCGGAAGCAGCACCGCCAGCACGAGTATCGGACGCAGCCTCGCTGTCTGCGTCAGGCGAGGAAGAGCTGATACGCCGGATTATTCGTTTCGTCCCAGTGCCGATAGCCGAGCTCGTCGAGGAACCGGGTGAAGGCGCGACGCTCCGCCCGTGGCACCTGCAGCCCGACCAGCACGCGCGAGTAATCCGCGCCCTGGTTGCGGTAATGGAACATCGAGATGTTCCAACCGGGCGCCATGCTGGTGAGGAATTTCATCAGCGCACCAGGCCGCTCGGGAAATTCGAAGCGGTAGATGACTTCACCCGCAGCCAGCACGCTCTTGCCACCGACCATGTAGCGCACGTGTTCGGCGGCCAGCTCGTCGTGTGTCAGGTCGACCGTGGCGTAGCCGTGCTGGCCGAAGCTCTTGGCCAGCTTTTCGTTGTCACCGGCATTCGACGTGCTGATGCCGACGAATACCTGCGCGACCGCGGCATCACTGATGCGGTAGTTGAACTCGGTGACGTTGCGGCTGCCCACCAGTTCGCAGAAACGCTTGAAACTGCCGCGCTCCTCTGGGATCGTCACTGCAAAGAGCGCCTCGCGCGCCTCGCCGACCTCGGTGCGTTCGGCGACGAAGCGCAGCCGGTCGAAGTTCATGTTGGCGCCGCCGGCAATCGCGATCAGCGTGCGGCCCTTCAGTTTCTCGCGCGCCGCATAGGCCTTCATGCCGGCGATCGCCAGCGCGCCCGCGGGTTCGAGGATCGATCGGGTGTCGGCGAACACGTCCTTGATCGCCGCGCAGATGGCGTCGGTGTCGACCAACACGGTCTCATCGACGTACTGCTTGCACAGCCGGAAGGTCTCTTCGCCGACCTGCCGCACCGCCGTGCCATCGGAAAACAGGCCGACCTCGTGCAGCTGCACGCGCCGTCCGGCCGCCAGCGACCGCGCCATGGCGTCGGAGTCGACAGTCTGCACGCCGATGATCTTCACTTCCGGCGCCAGTGCCTTGAAATAAGCAGCCACGCCGGAGATCAGGCCGCCACCACCGATCGCCACGAACACCGCGTGGATCGGCCCGTGCTCGACCGGATGGTGCTGGCGCAGGATTTCCATCGCGATCGTGCCCTGCCCGGCGATCACGTCGGGATCGTCGAACGGATGCACGAAGGTGAGCTTCTTCTTCGCCTGCAGCCCGAGCGCATGCGTGTAGGCGTCCGAATAGGAGTCGCCATGCAGCACCACATCGGCCCCGCGAGCGCGCACTGCCTCGACCTTGACCTGTGGCGTGGTCACCGGCATCACGATGATCGCGCGGCAGCCGAGCTTCTGCGCAGCGAGCGCAACGCCCTGCGCGTGGTTGCCGGCCGACGCAGCGATCACGCCGCGCTTCAGTAGCTCGCGCGACAGCCGTGACATCTTGTTGTAGGCGCCACGCAGCTTGAAACTCTTCACCGGCTGCAGGTCCTCGCGCTTCAGCAGCACGCGATTGCCGAGCCGTTCGGACAGGCGAGGTGCATCTTCCAGCGGTGATTCAATGGCGACGTCGTAAACGCGCGCTGTGAGAATGCGGCGCAGGTATTCCTGGGCGGGCATGTTGCCTCTTGTCCTCCGTTCCCTCTTGCGCCGAAGTTACCATGCGGCGCACCGCATGCTGCTGGCCTACCATGCGGCCGATGCAAGCAACTCCCGGCTCCGAATTGCCGTACGCGGACCTCACGCCCGACGTGGTGCTGAACGCGCTCGACAGCGCCGGACTCGTCACCACCGGTTCACTGCTCGCGCTCAACAGTTACGAGAACCGCGTGTTCCAGGTCGGCGTCGAAGCGGAGGACGGCCACTCCGGCTTCGTCGTCGCCAAGTTCTATCGGCCGGGCCGGTGGAGCGACCGGCAGATCCTCGAGGAACACGCCTTTACGGCCGAACTCGCGGAAGCCGAGGTGACAGCGGTGCCGCCGTTGCGGCTGCGCAACCGCACGCTCAATCAGTTCGAGGGATTCCGGTTCGCCGTCTTCCCGCGCCGTGGCGGCCGGGCCCCGCTGCTCGACGATCCGCAGGTCCTGGAGTGGATCGGCCGTTTCCTGGGTCGGCTGCATTCAGTCGGGCGAGGCCGGGCGTTCGAGTCGCGACCCGCGCTCGACATCGCCAGCTTCGGCCGCGAGCCGCGCGACTACCTGATGGCGCATGACTGGCTGCCGGCCGAGTTGCGCGATGTCTATGCCGGCGTGTCGCAACAAGCGCTCGACCAGGTCGCCTACGCCTTCGACCGTGCCGGCGATGTCGCGGCGATCCGGCTGCATGGCGACGTGCACGAGGGTAACGTGCTCTGGTACGACGGCCTGACCGAGCGCGGCCCGCACTTCGTCGATTTCGACGATGCCCGTTCCGGTCCCGCCGTGCAGGATCTGTGGATGCTCCTCGGCGCCGATCGGAGCGAACAGACGAAGCGCTTGAGCGACCTGCTCGCCGGTTACGAGGACTTCAGCGATTTTGACCGCCGCGAGCTGCACCTCGTCGAGGCGTTGCGCACCCTGCGCCTGATCCATTACGCGGCGTGGATCGCGCGACGCTGGCAGGACCCTGCATTCCCGGCGGCCTTCCCTTGGTTCAACACGCCGCGCTACTGGGAGGACCGCATCCTCGAGCTGCGCGAACAGGTCGCCGCGATGCCGGAGCCGCCGCTGGTGGCCTGACACCTGGCGGCGCTGCGCGCCGCTACCCGAGCGAGTCGCGGGGTCATCAGGTTTCGCTGCAGCGCAAAAGATACAATTCCACTCCAAGCGTCCGCTTGGGCCCGCGCTGTGGCCCGACCCTCATGAACGCTCCTGTCCCGCCCCAGGGATTGCGCCCTGAACCTGCCGTCGCCGAACCGCCGGTCCGGCTGCGCGAGATTCCATACAACTACACGTCGTTCTCCGACCGCGAGATCGTCATCCGCCTGCTCGGCGCCGAGGCGTGGCGCGTGCTGGACGAACTGCGCAGCGAGCGCCGCACCGGCCGCTCGGCGCGCATGCTGTACGAGGTGCTGGGCGACATCTGGGTCGTGCGCCGCAATCCCTATTTGCAGGACGACCTGCTCGACAACCCGAAGCGCCGCGCGGCGCTGATTGAAGCGCTGCATCACCGGCTCGGCGAGATCGAGAAGCGACGCGAGCCCGCCGACCGTGAACGCGACGCCAAGGTTGGTCAGCTCCTGGGGGCCGCGCGCAAGGCGGTACAGAGCTTCGAGGACGAGTTCCGCTCGACCTGGGACCTGCGCAAGGCGGCCCGACGGGAGCTCGCGCGTCACACGCGCGACGACAACATCCGCTTCGACGGCTTCGCACGCGTGTCGCACGTGACCGACGCCACCGACTGGCGCGTCGAGTACCCCTTCGTCGTATTGCAGCCCGACAGCGAAGACGAGATTCCGGGCCTGGTGCGAGGGTGCATTGCACTCGGCCTCACGATCATTCCGCGTGGCGGCGGTACTGGCTACACCGGCGGCGCCATCCCGCTGACGCCGCTCGCGGCGGTCATCAATACCGAGAAGCTCGAGGCGATCTCCGAAGTCGAGGCGGTGGCGCTGCCAGGAGTCGACACGCCGGTGCCGACGGTGTTCTCTGAAGCGGGCGTCGTCACCAAGCGCGTCAGCGACGCGGCCGAGCGCAGCGGCTACGTATTCGCCGTCGACCCGACCTCGGCCGACTCCTCCTGCGTCGGCGGCAACGTCGCGATGAACGCCGGTGGTAAGAAGGCCGTGCTGTGGGGCACCGCGGTCGACAACCTGGCCTGGTGGCGCATGGTCGATCCCGACGGCAACTGGCTGGAAGTGCAGCGCGTCCGACACAACCTCGGCAAGATCCACGACGTCGCAGAGGTCGTGTTCGAGCTGACGTGGAAGGACGGCCGCCAGCCCGCCGCCAGGGCGAAGACGCTGCGCACCGAGCGCATCGCGCTGGCCGGCGCGAGCTTCCGCAAAGTCGGCCTCGGCAAGGACGTCACCGACAAGTTCCTCGGCGGTGTGCCAGGCGTGCAGAAGGAGGGATGTGACGGCCTGATCACGTCGGCACGCTGGATCGTGCACCGCATGCCCAAGCACATCCGCACGGTTTGCCTCGAATTCTTTGGTCGCGCGCAGGAGGCGGTGCCGTCGATCGTCGAAATCACCGACTACCTGGCGCGACGACCGGGCGGCGCGATCCTTGCGGGGCTCGAGCACCTCGATGATCGCTACCTGCGCGCCGTCGGCTACGCGACCAAGTCGCGTCGCGGCGGGCTGCCGAAGATGGTGCTGGTCGGTGACATCGTCGGTGCGGACGATGCCGCGGTAGCGCATGCCGCGTCCGACGTCGTCCGCATGGCCAACGCTCGCAGCGGCGAAGGTTTCGTGGCGGTCAGTGCCGAGGCACGCAAGAACTTCTGGCTCGACCGTGCCAAGACCGCGGCGATCTCCAAGCACACCAATGCCTTCAAGCTGAACGAGGATGTCGTCATTCCGTTGCCGCGGATGGGCGAGTACACCGACGCAATCGAGCGCCTGAACATCGAGTTGTCGATCGAGAACAAGCTCGAGTTGCTGGACGTGCTCGACGCCTACCTCGCCTCGCCGTTCGCGCTGGGCAAGTCCGATGACGTTGAGGTCGACCGCCTGTCGCGTTCGGAGATCGTCGGCGACCGCGCCGAGCACGCGCGCGAACTGATCGCGTACACGCGCCGCCGCTGGCAATGGCTGCTGACAAACTTCGACGCTCCGCTGGCAGCGTCGCTGCCGGAGCTGAACCAGCTCGGCCTCACGCACCTGACCAGCGAGTTCGACCAGCGCCCCGGCCTGCGCATCATCGACACGCTGCAGGACCATACGATCCGCGTGTCGTGGAAGACCGAGGTTCGCGCACCGCTAGAGCGCATTTTCGCGGGCGCCGCATTCGCGCCCGTGCTGGCCCAGTGCGAGGCGATCCACAAGGAAGTGCTGCGCGGTCGCGTGTTCGTCGCGCTGCACATGCATGCCGGTGACGGCAACGTGCACACCAACATCCCGGTCAATTCGGATAACTACGCGATGCTGCAGCGGGCCAACGCCGCGGTGGCCCGCATCATGCAGATTGCACGCGAACTGGACGGCGTGATCTCCGGCGAGCACGGTATCGGCATTACCAAGCTCGAATTCCTGACCGACGACGAGACCGCCGAATTCCGCCGCTACAAGAATGCCGTCGACCCCGAGGGCCGCTTCAACAAGGGCAAGCTCCTGCCCGGCGCGGACCTGAGAAACGCCTACACACCCAGCTTTGGCTTGATGGGCCACGAGTCGCTGATCATGCAGCAAAGTGACATCAAGTCGATCTCGGACGCGATCAAGGACTGCCTGCGTTGCGGAAAGTGCAAACCGGTGTGCTCGACGCACGTGCCGGGTGCGAACCTGCTCTATTCGCCGCGCAACAAGATCCTCGCGACTTCGCTGCTGATCGAGGCATTCCTCTACGAGGAGCAGACGCGGCGCGGCGTCAGCCTCAAGCACTGGGACGAATTTTCCGACGTGGCCGACCATTGCACCGTCTGCCACAAGTGCCTGTCGCCCTGCCCGGTCGATATCGATTTCGGCGATGTCAGCATGGCGATGCGCGACCTGCTGCGTCGCATGGGCAAGAAGAAATTCAACCCGGGCACAGCCGCCTCGATGTTCTTCCTGAACGTCAAGGACCCGCAGACGATCAAGATCGCGCGCACGCTGATGCTGGAATGGGGCTACAAGGCGCAGCGAATTGCCAGCGGTTTCTTCAAGCCGGCCGCAAAAGTGCAGACCAGCCGCCCGCCCGCGACGACCGGCGGCCGCCCGAAGATCACCGAGCAGGTGATCCATTTGGTCAACAAGAAGATGCCGGGAGACCTGCCGAAGAAGACGGCACGCGCGCTGCTCGACGTCGAGGACGCGCGCTACGTGCCGATCATCCGCGACCCGAAGCGCACCACCAGTGAGTCCGAGGCAGTGTTCTACTTCCCTGGCTGCGGCTCGGAACGGCTGTTTTCACAGGTCGGGCTGGCGACTCAGGCGATGCTGTGGCATGTCGGCGTGCAGACCGTGCTGCCGCCGGGGTACCTCTGCTGCGGCTATCCGCAGCGCGGCAGCGGCCAGTTCGACAAGGCCGAGAAGATCATCACCGACAACCGCGTGCTGTTCCATCGCGTCGCCAACACGCTGAACTACCTCGACATCAAGACCGTCGTGGTGAGCTGTGGCACCTGCTACGACCAGCTGATGGGATACAAATTCGAGGAGATCTTCCCTGGATGCCGCATCATCGACATCCACGAATACCTGCTCGAAAAAGGCGTGAAGCTTCAGGGCGTGACCGGTGTGCGCTACATGTACCACGACCCCTGCCACAGCCCGATGAAGCAGCAGGACCCGCTGAAGACCGTGAACGCGCTGGTGTCGACCGCCGACAAGTCGAACATCGCCAAGAATGACCGCTGCTGCGGCGAGTCGGGCACCTTCGCGATCTCGCGCCCGGACATCGCAACCCAGGTGCGGTTCCGCAAGGAACGCGAGGTGCGCCGCGCGGCGGGCACCCTGCGCACCGACGGCTTCGATGGCGCCATCAGGGTGCTGACATCATGCCCGTCCTGCCTGCAGGGACTGAAGCGCTACAACGATGACGCCGACGTCGATGCCGACTACATCGTTGTCGAGATGGCGCGGCACCTGCTGGGCAGCCAGTGGATGCCCGCGTACGTGAACCAGGCGAATGCCGGCGGGATCGAGCGCGTGCTGGTGTGACTAACCCCCGCCGGCGCCGGTCCGCGGCTGAGACGGCGGCGGCAGCGGCTGCTGCACGGCGTCCGAACCGTAGGTCTGCACCTTTTCGCCGCCGCGGTCCTTGCGTGGCACATTGCTGCCCGTCTGGTACTGGCGCGTGGACGCCGTCTCGCCCTCGGGGATCTCGGCCGTCGAACAGCTGGCCAGCAGGGTTACCGCCAGCGCGATCACAACGGTACGTCGGAGTTGAACGGGAGGCATTTTCACAAGGATCCTCGGCAACGTGACGCCGCAAGCTTAACCTGAGCCTGAACGAGGAAGCGAGATGAATGCGACCACCTGCGAGCTGTGCGCCGGCCCCGGCGGCCGAGTGCTACACGACGATGGCCGACTGCGTGTCGTCTTCGTCGATGAGGCCGACTATCCCGGGTTTGTCCGCGTCATCTGGAACGCCCATGTACGCGAGATGACGGATCTTATGCCCGCTGATCGCGCGCACCTGATGCAGGTCGTGTTCACCGTCGAGCAGGTCCAGCGCCAGGTGCTTTGCCCGCACAAGATGAATGTGGCGAGCCTCGGGAACGTCACGCCGCATCTTCACTGGCATCTGATTCCGCGGTTTGCGGACGACGCGCACTTTCCGGCGCCGATATGGGCAGAGCGGCGGCGAACAACACCAGATGCGGTGGCGGCGGAGCGGCGGGCACAGGTGCCGGCACTGATCGATGCGCTGCTTTCCCAACTTTCCGCATCGAGTTGAGCCAGCCCGCCACCGACTTCGTCCTTCCCGATCGATCAGCCCGTGCCGCAGGGACGTATCGATTGCGCCGGGAACTCCTTGCGGATCTCGGCCAGTTGCCGCGCCGCAGCTGCGTCGAGCTCGCGGAACTGGTAGCGGGTGGCGCTGAGCGAAGCCGGCTTGTCGGACATGCGCACGGTCTTCACACCCAGCTTTTCGACGGAAGACAAATGCGCCTTCGCGAGTTCCGGGTCGCGGAATGACCCGAGGCTAATGCCGAAGCGCAGCGGACCCTCGGCCAGCACGAGGACGTCCTTCAGGCCACGACGGACCAGGTCCGCCGCGGCGCGATCGGCCTCTGCACGCGTCTTGTACGGCGGCACATAGACCATGTACCACCCGGGCAACTCGACCGCGCGGGCCGTCTGCCGCGACCCGAGCCCGAGCCCGAGCAGCGCGGTCTCGACTCGACCGATATCTGCGCCAAGGAAGTCGCCGAACTCGACGCAGGCCTGAGGCACCGATAGATCAGGCATCACGGCCGACGCCGCGACAGAAGCCGCGCGCGCCTGGTTCGCACGCTCACGCAGCAGCTGGACATCCTTTTCGCTGAGGACACGGATGCGTTCCGGCTCGAGTTGCCGCGCAATTCTCTCGGGTTCACGTCCAGGCTCAGCGAAATGACCAAAAGCGCCCTGCTGCCATGCAAAGAGCGCAACGTTCACCAACAGCAGCAGCAGGAAAAAAAGCTTCATTGTCGCAATGGGGATTGGAAAGACCACGCGCGAAGCGCCAAGCCCGCCAGCACCAGATTATGTTCGATCGCAAGCTCGACGCCGCTTGCAAGCAGGCGCTCGGCAACAGGCTCCGCATCGCCACCACTCACCAGAACCGCAGGCGCCTTGCCCAGCCGGCGCGCAAAGCGCTCGATCAGCCGCGCGGCGAGTCCCGCCTGCGCGTCCGCCACGCCCGTCGCAATCGCGTCATCCGTATTGTCCGGAAAATCGACTGCATGACCACGAGCGTGGGGCAGGCCGGCGGTGCGCTGTGCCAGCGCCTCCAGCATCATCTGCTTGCCCGGTGAAATGCAACCGCCGATGAAATGCGCGCACGGTTCGCCTGCTTCCACGCAATCGATCGTGGTCGCAGTCCCGGCGGCGATCAGTACGAACGACTGCGCCGGCCGACGATGGCAGGCCCCCAGCATGCCGTGCCAGCGGTCCGCGCCCAGTTGCGTCGGCGTCCGGTAACCATTGATCAGCCCGACCCGGCCCGCGTGCCGCGCTTCGGCGGCGAGCCACTGGACCGTGACGCCGCACTCCGCCGCGGCCTGCTCCACGGCACTGCGCACGTCCGGTGCGGCGACCGAGCACGCCAGCGCCGGGCTGTGGAGCGACAGCGACTGCCACGCCGACACCAGTCGCGCTGCCAGGTCGTCGGCGCCACGATGCACCTCCGTGCGGGCCTTGCCCGGCATCCCGGCAGCATCCGCCAGAGCCCATTTGAGCGCCGTGTTGCCGACATCGATCAGCAGCCTCATGGCGAGGTCCGATCCGGCGGCGCCAGTCGCACCGAGACGTCGCCAACGCTGATGGCGCGCTGACCGCTCGCCGTCGCGAGCATCAGGCGGCCGATGGTATCGACCTCGACAATGCGTCCGCTCGCCACGATCTGTCCGTCGTCGACGACGTCGACGAGTTCGCCGCGCGCTTCGAGCAACTCGTTGAAGCGCGCGCGCCATGGCGCAAACCCTTCCGCAGCAAAGCGGCGTGCAGTGCGCAACACCACAGCTGCGAGCGCAGCGATCCAGGACTCACGCTGGCTCGCCAGAAGTGCCGAAGACACCGCCTCGCTCAACGCGGCCGCGGGCTGCCCGATTCGGGTTCGATCGTCGTCGGTCAGCCAGCCATTGACGCCGACGCCGATCACCAGGGTCGCACGGCCGTCCGCATCGACCGCCAGTTCGCACAGCACACCGGCCAGCTTGCGTCCTGAAAGCAACAGGTCGTTCGGCCACTTGACCCGCACCGAGATTCCCTGCGCAACGAGGTGATCGGCCAGGGCGACGCCGCAGGCAAGCGTGACGGCCGGCAGCGCGGCCGGCAGAGAGGGCAGCGGAACCGCGAGCGAAAACAGCAACGCCGAGCGACGTCGTGCCACCCAGGCTCGACGCTGGCGCCCGCGGCCCGCCGTCTGCTCGTCGGTTGCACGCAATATGACCGATGCAGGCCCGCCGTGGCGGCAGTGGACCAGCAGATCCTCGTTCGTTGATCCGGTCGTCGGCACAACCACGACCTCGACCGGCTCGCCCAACTCGGCTTCCGCGAGCCAGCGCTCGAGTGCTGACTGATCAAGCGCCGGTGACTCGGGCGATCCGCCGGTGGGGGCTGGAGCGGGACTTTCTGGGCTCAATTGCGATGTTCGTTGGCCAACCGACACGTGGGATCGGGCAACCGATGCGCTGTGGCCTGCGCCACGAGCACCCCAGGCCCCATGTGATCCGCGGCCCGGCATGTGCACTGGATGCCCGCGAGCCACTGTAGCATCGGTCCGCCGTTCGTGAGCGCGCTGTCTTGTGCACCGTACGGCACAGAAGCCGAATTACCGTGCAGTCACCCGCCGTCATTCCAGTCACACGCCGCCGCGCTTCGCCCATGGCGCGTGCAGCCTGCGCCGTCTACGGCCTGCTGCTGCTGTACTCAGGGCTTGCCCCGTGGTCCGGATGGCGGGACCTCGGCATCGATGCGTTTGCCTACTTGTCGGCGCCCGTGCCGCGCTACATCACCCACTTTGATCTCGGCGTCAACGTCGTCGCCTACGTGCCGTTCGGCGCGCTGCTGGTGCTGGCGTTCTACCCTCAGATCCGTGGCTTCCTTGCGATCGCGCTGGCAGCGCTGGCCGGGCTTCTGCTGTCCGGCGCGATCGAGGCAGCGCAGACGTTCCTCCCGAGCCGCATTCCGTCGAATCTCGACCTGATGACCAACGCGCTGGGCTCGGTTGCCGGTGCGGTCATCGCGGCGCCGTTTGCCGCGACGTTGATCGACCGCGGCAGGCTGGTCGAATGGCGCCACCGCTGGTTCGAGCGGCACACGACAGCGGCGCTGATCGCGCTCGCTTTGTGGCCGGCTGCGCAGATCTTTCCCGAGCCCATGCTGTTCGGCAACGGTGACATGCGAAGCAGCCTCGGACCCCTGGTGAACGCGCTGGGAGGCCAGTGGTGGCAGTTCGACGCGGAACAGTTCGGCCCGGCGGAGTTCGTCCTTGCCGAAGCCTTTGTCGTCGCCTCGTCACTGCTTGCGGTGGGGCTCGCGCTCTGTTCTGTCTTGCGACGCAAGGCCCCGCGCCACCGGTTGCTCATGGCCCTGGTGCTCGCGGGCCTGGCAGCCAAATCCGTCGGCAATGCGGTCCAGTTCGGCCCGGAACGCACTCTGGCGTGGCTGACACCCGGAGCCTTCGGCGGCATTGCGCTGGCCGTGTTATCCCTGGCAGCAGCCACCGGAGGGACGCGTGCATGGCAGTCGCGCCTGGCCTGGGTCGCGCTGGCGGCCCTGCTGCTGGCGGTCAACACGATTCCGGAGAACCCGTATTACCTGGCTCAGCTGCAGGAGTGGCGGCAAGGCCGGCTGCTGAACTTCAACGAATTGGCTGGCTGGCTGTCCACGCTCTGGCCGCTCGCCCTCGCTGCCGGCCTGGCGACGCGGCGTGCGGCGAGGGACTGAATCCTCACGGGGCGGCTCCCTATAATCAGTGTTTCGTCGCAGTTGCCCATGAGCCACTACAAGCATCACGTCTTTTTCTGCCTGAATGAGCGCGAGGATGGCGCCGCCTGCTGTGGGCGCCATCATGCCGCCGAGATGCAGCAGCATGCCAAGTCTCGCATCAAGGACCTGAATCTCAACGGCGAGGGCAAGGTGCGCATCAACAAGGCCGGCTGCCTGGACCGCTGCAACGAGGGTCCGTGCATCGTCGTCTACCCGGAAGCCGTCTGGTACACGTACGTCGACCGTCAGGACATCGACGAAATCATCGACTCTCACCTGGTCAACGGCCGCGTGGTCGATCGCCTGCGCATCTGATGACACCGCGCGCCGAGAAGCGGCTGATCGCCGGTCCGGCAGGGCAGATCGAACTGGCACTCGACTGGCCGATGCAGCAGCCCGCCACCGGACTCGCATGTGTCGGACACCCGCATCCACTCTACGGTGGAACGATGGACAACAAGGTGGCGGCGACGATTGCGCGGACATTCGCAGCGCTGGGCTGGCTCGCGGTGCGCTTCAACTTTCGCGGTGTGGGCGCATCGCACGGCGCTCATGATGCCGGCCACGGCGAGACTGACGACTTCCTGCACGTGGTGCGGTCCGTCCCTGATCTTGACGGTGTCAGCGAACGCCTGCCGGCCAGTTGCCCCGTCGCGCTCGCGGGCTTCTCGTTTGGCAGCTTCGTGGCTGCACGGGCTGCGCAGCAACTGGCAGCAAGCGCTCGCCCGGCCGATTACCTGGTGCTTGTCGGCGCAGCCGCAGGCAAATGGCCGATGCCCGATGTGCGCGCGGACACGTTGGTGATCCACGGCGAGAACGACGAGACCATTGCGCTCTCGGCGGTTCTCGACTGGGCTCGCCCGCAGGGTCTTCCGGTACTGGTGATCCCGGGTGCAGACCACTTCTTCCACCGCCGCCTGACCACAATCAAAGCGCGAATAAGCGCACACATTCGCGGCATGTCTCAATTTGACGCAGCCGAACAAAGCCACTAAAACCTTCGCTGGCCTCGCGCGCTGCGCGATCGCCACCAGAACGCAGAATCGCCGCTGACGGCGTCGGGGATACATGGACGGGTCGCTGGTCTACGCGAAGACACCCAAAGGCGTGGCCGAGATTGCGGCCCGCAGCGCCCAGTTGTCGATGACGACCCGCCGCGTGCTGATCATGATCGACGGCAAGCGCAGTGTCGATGAGCTGTCTGTGTTGCTGCGCCCGGGCGAAATCGATGCCGTCGTCGCGCAACTCGAAGCGGCGGGGCTGATCCAGCGCAGCACCGGCAGCCACGCGCTCGATGTGCCGACGGTGTTCGGCCGCGAGGCCGAGGCGATGCCGACGACGCAGGGGCCGGCAGCGGGCGAAGAAGGCAACCCGATGACGCTCGACGAGGCCAAGCGGCGCGCCGTGCGCGAACTGACTGACCGGCTTGGCCCGGGAGCGGAGGGCGTCTCGCTGCGTATCGAGAGCTGCCGCACGATCGAGGACTTCCGCGAACGCGTGCGCGAGGCCGAACGCCTGGTCACCGCGGCGCTCGGCCCGGCGGCCGCTGCCGATTACCTGCGCGCGCTGCGCAAACGCTGATCTTGCGCAGGGCGGTGCCGGGCCTGGCGGCCGCTCCGCTATCGTACGCAGTACTGCCCGCGCCGCGCTCCGATCTTCCCGAAGTGACTTCACGATTCGCCCGCATCCGCCGTGGCATCGCGCTAACGACAGTCCTGCTGTTCGTCACCAGCGCGCATTCGCAAGCCCCCGCGCTATCGGCGCGGGCGTGGCTGCTGCTCGATGCCGCGAGCAGTGCGACGCTTGCTGCGCACGAGCCGACGCTGCGGCTCGAGCCGGCGTCGCTCAGCAAGCTGATGACCGCCTATGTCGTGTTCATCGCTCTGGGGGAACGGCGCATCGCGCTCGACGACCCGGTCAATGTTTCGGGCGCCGCCTTCTCGGCACCCGGGCGCAGCGGATCGCGCATGTTCATCGAGCCCGGGCGCCCTGTGACCGTGCAGGAACTGCTGCGCGGGCTCATCGTTGCCTCGGGCAACGACGCCGCTGTCGCGCTGGCGGAACATGCCTCGGGCACCGAGGCAGCGTTCGTGGAACGGATGAATGCGGAAGCACGTCGACTCGGTCTCGCGGACACCCGGTTTGCAAACCCCACCGGACAGTCCGACCCCCAGCAGTACTCCACGGCACGCGACCTGGCGCGACTGGCCATGCGCCTCGGCGCGGATTTCCCGCAGTATCGCGCCCTGTTTCGCGAACGCGAGTTCACCTACAACCGGATCACGCAGGCCAACCGCAACCGGCTGCTGTGGAGTGACCCGGCGGTCGACGGATTGAAGACCGGCCACCTGGAGGCAAGCGGCTGGTCGATCGTCGCCACGGCGACGCGGCCACGCGGCACGGGCGACGCTGCATTCGAGCGGCGCCTTATCGCCGTCGTGCTGGGAGCTCCCAGCGACGCGGTGCGTGCTCAGGATGCGTTGCGTCTGCTCAACTACGGGTTTTCGGAATACGACACGGTGCGCATCTATCGTGGCGGCAGCGTGCTGGCCCGAGCGGAAGTCTGGAAGGGCGATGCCTCGGAGGTGCCGATCGGCCCGGATCGCGACGTGTACATCACGCTGCCTGCCGATGAACTGCGACGAGTGGGCGAGCGCGGACTGCGTTCGGCTATCGAGCGGCCAGATCCCCTGCTGGCACCGCTGATAAAAGGGGAAATGGTCGGCCGCTTGAAGGTCAGCGCCGAAGGAAAGACCCTGGCCGACGCGCCAATCGTGGCGCTTGAAACGGTGCAGCCGGCAGGCCTTTTCGGTCGCGCGTACGATGCCGTCAGACTGTGGTGGCGGAGGCGCAGCTGATGGAATGGAACGAGGCGACCTGCTTCATCAACGGGCAGTGGAAGCCGCTGGCCGAGGCCACGGTCTCGGTGCTCGATCGCGGCTTCATCTTCGGCGACGGCGTGTACGAAGTGGTCCCGGTGGACACCGTCGACGGCATGCGTGCGCCGTTCCGCGCACTTCAGCATTTTGAGCGTCTGCAGCGCAGCTGCGACGGTATCCGGCTCACGAATCCCTACACGACGGAGCAGTGGCTCGACCTGCTCGAAGAAGTCATCGACCGGCACCCGTGGCCGCGACAGGCGGTGTATGTGCAGGTCACGCGCGGCGTGGCCAAGCGTGACCACGCCTTCCCCACCGGGGTGGCCCCGACCGTATTCATGACGACCTCGCCCTGGCCCGAGATCCCTGCGGAACAGATCGAGCGCGGCGTGGCCGTCGTCACCCACGCCGACGAACGCTGGCTGCATTGCGACATCAAGAGCGTGTCGTTGCTCGGCAACGTGCTGATGAAGCAGTATGCGGTGGACCATGGCGCGTTTGAAACCGTCATGCTGCGTGACGGTCACCTCACCGAAGCGTCGAGTGCCAACGTCATGGTCGTGAAAAACGGGGCGGTGATTGCTCCCCGGAAGTCGGTGCAGATCCTGCCCGGAATCACCTGCGATGCCAGTTACGATCTTGCTCGCGAGCACGGTCTGGCCCTCGAATTGCGTCCGGTGCCGGAGGCGGAGCTGCGCAGTGCCGACGAGCTTTGGCTCAGTTCCTCCGGCCGCGAAGTGCTGGCGATCACGACGCTCGACGGACAGCCGGTCGGGTCGGGCGCGCCCGGGCCGGCGTATCGCCGCATGCGGGAGTGGTTTCAGGCCGAGAAGCGCAACGACGCGCGCCGCTGGCAGCAGCGCAAGATGGCGGGTCCGGGCCGCAGTCCGATGGCGGCATGACGCTTGCGACTCCCCGGAGCCCAAGACTGTCCGATTCCGGTGACTGACACTTCCGATCCCCCAGGCCCGCGCGGCCTTGAGTTTCCTACCGACTTCCCGATCAAGATCATGGGACGTCGCGACGACGGCTTCGCGCAGGAGATCGTCGAGGTCGTGCTGCAGCACGCGCCCGATTTCGATGTGTCGACACTCGAGATGCGCACGTCGAAGGACGGCAACTATCTCTCGCTCACCGCCACCGTGCGGGCCGTGTCGCGCGAGCAGCTTGATGCGCTGTATCGAGCCCTGACCAGCCACCCGATGGTCAAGATCGTGCTCTGAACCGATGATTGTGCGCGATCTGGGGCGCGCCGAGTACCTGCCGACCTGGCAGGCGATGCGCGACTTCACCGATCAGCGCGGCGCCGATACCGCTGACGAGCTCTGGCTGGTGGAGCACCCACCGGTGTTCACTCTGGGACAGGCCGGGCGCCGGGAGCATCTGCTCGCCACATCGCACATTCCGGTCGTGCCGACCGACCGCGGCGGCCAGGTCACCTACCACGGCCCGGGTCAGGTCGTCGCCTACCCGCTGATCGACCTGCGGCGACTGGGCATCTTCGTGAAGGAACTCGTCTACCGCGTCGAACAATCGGTGATCCAGACGCTGGACGCGTTCGGAGTGGCCGGTCGGCGCGTGCGGGGCGCGCCGGGTGTATTCGTGCCGTGGGAACGCGCAGCCAGCACCGGCGAATTTACCGGACTGGCAAAGATCGCGGCGCTCGGCATCAAGGTCACGCGCGGGCGCAGCTATCACGGTGTCGCGCTCAATGTCGCGATGGATCTTTCACCCTTTGCACTGATCAACCCGTGCGGTTATGCGGGTCTTTCGACGGTGGATCTGGCCACCCTCGGGGTATCCACCGACGTCCCGACGGTCGCCGCGCGTCTGTCGGAACGCCTGTTGGTACATCTTGCGCCTTGAACCGTCGGCCGTTGGCTACACTTCCTGCCTAAAAGTCGAATCGAGCCGCGCCGCGACGTCATGCAGCGCGGCCAGACACCCCATGCCCGCCGACACGCCTCCCGCCACGCGCGACCCTTACGCCAAGCTCAAGGGCGAAGGCAAGACCGGCAAGGTCTTCAAGAAATTCGACATCAAGCCGGTACCGGCCAGCGAAGCATTGAGAAAGCCGGAGTGGATAAGGGTGAAGGCGGGATCGCCGGCCACGCGCTTCTACGAAATCAAGGCCATATTGCGCGAACACAGGCTGCACACGGTGTGCGAGGAAGCGACGTGCCCGAACATCGGCGAGTGCTTCGGCAAGGGCACGGCGACGTTCATGATCATGGGCGACAAGTGCACGCGTCGCTGCCCTTTCTGCGACGTGGGACATGGCCGCCCCGATCCACTCGATGTCGACGAGCCGATGAACCTGGCCAAGACGATCGCGGCGCTCAAGCTCAACTATGTCGTCATCACCTCGGTCGACCGCGATGACCTGAAAGATGGCGGTGCGCAGCACTTCGTCGATTGCATCCGCGCGGCGCGGGAGCTTTCCCCGGGCACGCAGATCGAGGTGCTGGTGCCTGATTTCCGCGGACGGCTGGAGCGGGCACTGGCGATTCTGGAGGCCGCGCCGCCTGACGTGATGAACCACAACCTCGAGACGGTGCCACGGCTCTACCGCGAATCACGACCTGGCTCTGACTACCAGCACTCGCTGACGCTGCTCAGGGAGTTCAAGCAGCGCGTACCCAGTGTCCCGACCAAGAGCGGCCTGATGGTCGGTCTCGACGAGACCGACGACGAGATTCTTCAGGTGATGCGCGATCTGCGTGCGCATGAGGTCGACATGCTGACGATCGGCCAGTACCTCGCTCCGACCAGTCATCACCTGCCGGTGCGCCGCTATGTGCATCCGGACGTGTTCCGCATGTTCGAGTCCGAGGCGGCGAAAATGGGCTTCACCCACGCCGCGTGCGGTGCGATGGTGCGCTCGAGCTACCACGCCGATCAGCAGGCTCACGCGGCTGGCCTGCGGCGCGCGGACTAGGACGGATGTTCGGGATTCCGGTCGCGATCAGCGGTGCAGTCACGATCGCACTGATCGTCGTGCTCGGCATCTTTGTCTATCCGCTGCTGCTGCGCCGTCCCGGGGGCCGCGTGCTCGTGACTCTGGCCACCGCTTTCCTCGTGGGCCTGTTCACCACCTTTCAGGCAGCGACCGACGACGCCAGCGGCCTCAGCATCGCTATAGCCGGTCTGCTGGCCCTCGCTCCGCTCATCGCCGGGATCATCGTCGCGCGGTTGCAGAGCCGCTGAGCCGGGGCCGTTCCCCGTCTGAATTACCCTCAGATCGCGCGGTTTTTCGTGCGCACGCGACCCTTGGTTCGCCACGCCGGCTGGACTACTCTGAGCTCATTCACACTAGGATGCCGAGATGCTTCCCTGGCAGGAACTCGCCCTTAAGGTGGCCGTGACCGCATTGGTGCTGGCCGTCGTTCTGCCGCTGGCCGGCTTTGCATTCACGCGCAGCGGTTCGGCGGCGCTGCGCGCACTTCGCACCGGCGCCATCGTCCTCGGCGTGCTGGCGCTGCTGGCGGGAGTGACCGCGCTGCTTGGCGAAATCTGGCGCTGAGCGCCTAGCTGCGTTCCGCCTCGATGATCTGCGGTGGCAGCGGTGCATCGATCGCCGCGCAGATCATTCGCAGGGCGCTAGCGGCCTTCCAGTTGGTTGTGTCGCCGACGAACGCAACGGCGGTCGCGGCCTTGATCAGCTGCGGCTTGGCGAGCGGCGCCAGCTGATTCAGCCGGTCGAGCGCGCTCGATACGGCATCCAGCCGGATTTCATCCATCGCGACGAACCGCAGTTCGGCATCACGAACCTGGACGGCTCCCGCGTTGAAGGCGTGCTCGGGTCGCTCGGGCAGCCGGACCGCGGCAACCAGCGATAGCACCAGCGCCGCCTCTTCCGCCACCTGACCCAGCGAGGAAAAGCTGACCGGAACGGCGCGCCCGGCGTCTCGATCCAGCCTCCGCTTCAGCAGCGTGAACAGCAGGAACTCGCTGACCGTGAGCCGGCCGTCCGCAGCGATCAGCAGGTGCGCCGTGCGCAGCAACGTCTCGCGCGCCCCCAGCGGCAATCGACGCAGCGCCGGCATCGCGACGTCGGCCAGCGGCTGCCGTGTCCCAGGCGGGAATCGCTGGACCTGCTCGTGATACGACACGGTGATCTCCGCCGCCTCGCTGCCGTACACCTCCGTCACCAAGGCAAGTTGCTGGCCGCGGAGTTCGCGATCCTTGTCGATCAGCAGCGCCAGCACCAGCAGCTGGGCCCGCGTGCCGTCCGTGGCCGCGCGGCGCAGCGACTGGAGCAAAGCCTGTTGAGAATCGTCGAGGGCAAAGTCGCGGTGACGCGACCGCACCGTGCCGATGTCCGACGTCACCTTCGCGGCCGCCGCCGCGGCACCACTCGCCAAGGCGACGCCCTGCGCCACCAGTCCCGCTACCGGACTCGCGCTCTCGGGCAGCGCCGTCGTGCCTGAATGCGCCGCGCCCGACGGGATGAACTCGATCGGCGACCGCGGCGGCGGGATCTCGGCCGGACTCAGGCCTCCCAGTGCGAGCGCCACGGCATTCTCCGGCGCCGCAATCGGTTCGACCGCGCGCCCGTAGATACGTCGCAGGCGATCCGCGAGCGGCGGATGCGTGGCGAACATGCCGCGCACGAAACTCGGCCGTGCGGCGCCGAGGAACAGGTGTGACAGCGATTCGGCCTGTGGGTGCTCGATACGCGTGCCCAGGCCGGTCTCCTTTGAGAGCCCGGCGATCTTGCGTAGCGCACCGCCGATGCTGTCGGGATTGCGCGTGAACTGCACCGCGCTCGCATCGGCGAGGAATTCGCGCTGCCGCGAGACGCCCGCCTTGATCAGTCGGCCGAAGAACACGCCGATGTAGCCGAGGATCCACAGCAGCAACCCGGCGGCGAACAGGACCGCAATCGCGCTCCCGCTGCTGCGGTTGCCCCCGCCGCGGCTGCGGCCACCGATTTCGAGCAGGAAGCGTCCCGCCAGCGCGACAATCAGCAGGCCGTAGAGCACGCCGATCAGCCGCAGGTTGAGCTTCATGTCGCCATTGAGGATGTGCGAGAACTCGTGCGCGATGACGCCCTGCAGTTCATCGCGCGACAGCCGCGTCAGGGTGCCGCGCGTGACGGCAACTACGGCGTCGTTGATCGAATGTCCGGCGGCAAACGCGTTGATCGCGTTCTCATTGTCCATCACGAACACGCGCGGTACCGGCACGCCCGAGGCGATTGCCATCTCTTCGACGACGTTCAACAGTCGACGATCGAGCAGATCGCGCGTCGAGGTGTCCACTTCGCGCGCTCCGACCATCCGCGCGACGGCGGAACCGCCCGCCTTCAGTCGGTTCATTTCCAGCCAGGTGCCGCCGAGGATCAGGCCGAGCACGACGACGGTGTTGGTGAAGTAAAAGCCGTTCGGCAGCTGCGATGTGCCCCAGCGCAGGCCGGTAGGCACGATGAGCCCGTGATAGAGAACCGTGGCCGCCACGTTGACCGCGATGACGATCGCGATGACCGCCAGCACGAACAGCACGACCAGCCGCTGGCTGTTGCGGCGGGCGAGTTCCTGGTGCTCGAAGAAATTCATCGTGAACGGAGCGCGATGAACGACGCCGGCGCGTCAGCGCGGCTCGCCGGAGCGAGCCGCCCGCTGCGGGGCCCGATCAGAACTGCACGCGGACCGGCTTGCGCTCTTCGTCGCCTTCGGTCGCCTGCAGCAGTTCCGCAGGTGCAAAGGAGAACATGCCGGCGATCACGTTGGTCGGGAACTGCTGTGATGCGGTGTTGTAGCTCATTACCGAGTCGTTGAACGCCTGCCGCGCAAAGGAGATCTTGTTCTCGGTACCGGTCAGCTCCTCGGTGAGCTGCATCATGTTCTGGTTGGCCTTCAGGTCCGGATAGGCCTCGACCAGCGCAAACAGCCGTGACAGTGCGCCAGAGAGCGCGCCTTCAGCGACGATCAGCCCCTGCATCGCGCTCGCACTGCCGGGGTCGGCCGCGGCTGCCGCGTTCGCCGTCACGGCGGTGTTGCGGGCGGCAATCACCTTCTCGAGGGTTTCGCGCTCGTGCTTCATGTAGCCCTTCGCGGTCTCGACCAGATTCGGGATCAGGTCGTAACGGCGCTTGAGCTGGACGTCGATCTGCGCAAAGGCGTTCTTGAACTTGTTGCGCAGGCTGACCAGCCGGTTGTACGCCCCGACCGCCCAGAAAACGACGACCGCGAGAACGACGAGCACGATGATCCAGCCCATTTCACCCTCCATCAGGAAAGTCGGAGCTCCCGAAGGCCTTCAGACCCTCGGGAGCGGCGCACTATAAGACAAGGGCCCGCGCACGCAATCGACGAAGTGACCGTTGATCACCTTGTATCCGCCGGCGATAGCATGCCGCCAGGCGGCGCGCCGTTACCTGCGGACGCCAGCGAGCGACGCTGCCGCCGTCGCTACTTTGCCGCAGGCGTGGCTGCCGGAGCAGCTGCGGGCGCCGTCGGCGTGGCCCCGGTCGCCGTGGTCGCGCGTAGTCGCTCGATCTCTTCCTTCGACGCATAGTCGAATACCTTCACCACCTGCTTCACGCCGGACACCTTGCTCGCCACCTGGGCGACGATCTGGCCTTCATGCTCGGTCACGAGCCCGAGAAGATAGACGATGCCGCGCTCGGTGACGATCTCCACCGAGTTGAAGGCAATCTCGCGTGTGTTGACGAAGGCCGCCCGCACCTTGGTCGCGAGCGCAGTGTCGGCGGTGCGGTCGGAAACCGAGCTAGGCGGCAGGATCGCGAGTTCGTTGACGACGGTGCGTACGTTCTGCGATGCCGCCGCGATTGCACCGGCACGCGCCTTGGTAGCCTCGTCCGGGACCTCGCCGGTCAGCAACACCTTGCGATCGAAGCTGTTGACGTTGATGTGCACCGGCAGCTTGCCCAGCGCGGCAGACAGTTCGTTGGCGACGCGCAACTGGATCGTCTGGTCGTCTACCTGCGATCCGGTGGTGCGCCGATCGGTGACGACGAGCGCGGTGCCGGCAACCACCACCCCGACGAGCAGGGGGGCACAGGCGCCCGTCGTTGCCGCGATGAGCGCGGCGCAGGTGAGACGCACGATGATGCGATTCATTCCTACTGACTCCTATGCCGCGAAGGCGTCGCGGATCCACTCGATTGTGCCATCGCCATCGACGCTGACGACGTCGAAGCGGCATGCCGGCCAGCGCTCGCCGTAATGCTGAAGCAGCCAGTGCTGGGCCGCGCGCATCAGTCGCTTCTGCTTGAAGCGGTCAACACTGGACGCCGCCCCACCATACGCCGCGCTGCTGCGCATGCGTACTTCGACAAAGACCAGGGCGTCGCGTTCGCGCATGATCAGATCGAGTTCGCCTTCCGGAAAGCGGGCATTGCGGGCAATCAGCGTGCACCCATGGCGAGCGAGGTGGCGGGCGGCGGCATTCTCGGCCGCATCCCCGGCGCGCTGCTTCGGCGTTCTCACCGACGGTCCCGGCCGAGCGCCGGTGCGTCCTCGGGTCGGCATCAGCGCGCGAGGTCGATGCGCCGCAATTCACCGCCGCGGTAGGTCGCGAGCACCGGCGAACGGTCGACCCGCAGGGACTGCGACCGGTCGATTCGCAGCCGACCGGTCACCCCGTCGATGTCGAAGCGCCGCTCGCCCTTCATCCAGGCGGATGCGATGCGATAGGCGTCGATGCCGAGCGCATAGAGCCGCACCATCTCCATCGACTGCGCTGCCGCGTAGCGCGGGTACACCATGACCCCGCTGTGATCCGGCTCAAGCAGCCACGGCATGTCGACGAAGCGCACGCCCTCGAGGTCGTGCGCGAGCGTTGCAGCGTCAGGCGATACGCGCGGATCGCCCGCGTTGAGGAGCGACGTGCCGAATACCTGCGCTTCACGCGGAATCAGCGCACGCATCTGCGCGGCGTCGCGGGCGGTCAGTGCAAGAAAGACCGCCTCGAGTCCGGGTGCCGCCAGCTGCTTGCCGACGCGGGCTGCCGTGTCCGGCGTCCATTCGATCAGCAGCGGCACCTCTCCTTCGCTGCGCAGCGCAGCCATGTAGGCATTGGCAATCCGGCGCTCGAGATTTGCGGGACGCGTGATGATGGCGATGCGCGGGCGCGTGTCGGCGCTGCGCTTTCCGACGAACTCCGAGAACGCCATCTTCGCCACGCGCTGGGCTTCGACCTCGAGCGACAGCGCGACAGCCAGCATGGTCGGTGGCGCGGCGCCATCAGAATCCGGGAAATTGAGCGCCAGCAGAGGCACGGTGGTAAGCCCGCCCTCGACGACACCCGTGACCGCGGCACGACGCAGAGGTCCGACGATCACGGCAACGCCCCGATCTCGCGCAGAGGCCAGCGCCGCGACCAGCTGTTCGGCGCTGCCGTCGGTCTCCACGACCTGCAGCGCGACATCATCGCCGCTCACCTTGTGGGCCGCGAAGAAACCTTCGCGCACCGCCTCGGCCGGCTGGCCAAACGCCGTCGACTGCGCCGGCAACAGCAAGAGCATCGCGGCACGGCCGCTGGCTGCCTGGGGGGCGGACGCCGCGGGCAGCGTCGCCGAGGTCTGCGCCTGCACCGCCCATGCGACACTTGCCGCCAGCAGCAACAAGCTCCGCAATGAGGTCGACCGCAGTCGTGAACGATTCATGGGCCTGGGCGCAAACGATTCTAGGCATGACGACCTGACCGCGCGGGCGGGACTGGCCGAACAGGAATTGCCTGTCGGGGCATTGTATGTAGTTGCGCTTCCGATCGGAAATGCGGCGGACATCACACTGCGTGCTCTCTGGGTGCTGGAACGGGTCGACGCGATCGCGGCCGAAGACACGCGACTGACGCGACCGCTGCTGGCGCGTTTCGGGATCGAAACGCCTTTGCTGGCCGCCCATGAACATAATGAACGCGCGGCCGCCGCCGCGATCCTCGACCGCCTGGCCCAGGGCCAGCGCGTCGCCCTCGTCACCGATGCCGGCACGCCAGCCGTGTCCGATCCGGGCGCGCGGATCGTGCGCGCGGCGCTCGGGGCGGGCCGGCGCGTAGTGCCCGTGCCCGGAGCGAGCAGCGGCGTCGCGGCGATATCGGCCGCCGGGCTCACCAGCCACGGCTTCCGCTTCGCCGGCTTCCTGCCCGCAGCAGCGCGCGAGCGCGAGCGACTCCTGCGCGAGATCGCGTCCGACAGCGCCGCCACCGTCCTGTTCGAAGCCCCTCATCGCATCCAGGCCCTGCTCGCCGAGCTCGCGCGGCTGCTCGCGCCCGATCGACGGGTCGTGCTGGCGCGCGAGCTGACCAAGCGGTTCGAGACCATTACCGCGCTAACGGCAAAGGAACTCGCCGTGTTGATCCCCGAGGAGAGGGGCGAGTACGTCGTGATCGTCGATGCCGACGAGTCCAGGGCGCCGGCCGCCCTCGATCACGAGGGCATACGCTGGCTCGAGGCGCTGCTCGAGGAACTGCCGCCGGCACGTGCCGCGGCCATAGTCAGCCGCATGACCGGCGTGCCGCGCGAGCAGGTCTACGGCATCGCGCTCGAGCGGCGCCGCAGGTCCTAGCGCAGCAACAGCGTCGTCGGCCGCTCGAGCACTTTCTCGAGTTCGCGGGCCAGCGCCTGCGCCGCACCCCGGTCCGCCGTGGCGCCTACCAGCACGCGATAGACCCCGCCTTCGCGTTCCACGCGCGGGGCCCCGGCGTTGAGCGCATCCGGATCGAGGAAGGCGAGCAGCGCCGCAGCGCGGCCGGCGAGCGCCTCGGCGTTGGCTTCCTGGGCAAAGGCCCCGAGTTGCACGCTCCAGCCACGTTGCGATGATTCAGTCGGCGTCGTCACAGGCGCTACCTCGCCTGCGGCGGCGACCGTCGCTGCGGCGGCGTCAACGGGGACGACTGCCGCAGACGGCACCGCCGTCGTGGACTGCGGTGCCGCCATCGCGGCCGCGGCTACCGTGGCAATCTCCGGAGCCGCGCCCTCGCTCGGCCGGATGTTGCCGTTGGCGATTTGCGTCATCGTGATGCGCTCGACCTCCACCTCACCGGTGCCAGCAGCCGCAATGCCGAGCTTGGTCGCGGCCGCATACGAGAGATCGATGACGCGGTCGTGCTTGAACGGCCCTCGATCGTTGACCCGGACGATGACGCTCCGGCCGCTGCGCACGTTGGTGACGCGCACGTAACTCGGGATCGGCAGGATCGGGTGCGCTGCCGTCATCGCGAACATGTCGTAGGTCTCGCCGTTGGCGGTGCGGTTGCCGTGGAACTGCCGGCCGTACCAGGACGCCATGCCGCGCTGGCGGTACGGGGCATCACCGGTCAACGGCGTGTAGGTGCGGCCGAGCGCGGTGTACGGTTTGCTGGTCGCACGATGCAGCGGCTCGACGCGCGGCACCGCATCGGGAATCGAGGCGATGCTCGCCGGTACGCGATCCGGCGGACCGTCGTCCTGGTAATACCCGGCCTTCCTGGGCGTGGTGCCGCACGCTGCGATCAGCGCCACCAGCGCCGCGACCGCAAGCGGGCGCGCGCCGGGCCACATCAGCTCTGCACCAGCTTGCGACTGGCGCCGATCGACATCAGCATGCCGCAGGCCATGCCGAGCGTGACCAGTGCGGTGCCACCGTAGCTGATGAAGGGCAACGGTACGCCCACGACCGGAAGGATGCCGCTCACCATGCCCATGTTGACGAACGCGTACGTGAAGATGATCAGCGCGATCGCGGCTGCCAGCAATCGCGCGAACAGCGTTGGCGCGTTGAGCGCGATCGCCAGCGCGCGCCAGATAAGCGCAATGAACAGCAGCACCAGCACCAGGTTGCCGACCAGCCCGAACTCTTCCGAATACACGGCGAAGATGAAGTCGCTGGTCCGCTCCGGGATGAACTCGAGGTGCGTCTGCGTGCCCTGCATCCAGCCCTTGCCGAACAGGCCGCCGGAACCGATTGCGATCATTGCCTGCAGCGTATGAAAGCCCTTGCCGAGCGGATCGGTGGACGGATCGATCAGCGTCAGGATGCGTTCCCGCTGGTAGTCGTGCAGCATCGTCCACGCCAGCGGCATTGCGGCGACGCCGGCGACGATCATCCCGCCTAGCCACTTCCATGGCAGTCCGGCGAAGAAGATGACGAATGAACCGGCGGCCAGCACCAGCAGCGACGTTCCGAGATCCGGCTGCTTGACGATCAACCCCACCGGCACCAGCACGATCACCGCAGCTACCAAGAAGTCGAAAGAACGCAGCCCGCCCTCCCGTTTGTGGAAGTACCAGGCCAGCATCATCGGCAGGCCGAGCTTCATGATTTCCGAGGGCTGGATGCGGCCCACGCCGATATCCAGCCAGCGTGTCGCGCCTTTCACCGTGACGCCCGCTATCTCGGTGGCCACAAGCAACGCGACACCGACCAGATAGACAGGCACCGAGATCCGCATCAGCGCTTGCGGAGAAAGGTTCGCGACGACAAACATGACGCCCAGCGCCACGCCGAAGTTGCGCATCTGGTCGGTCACGCGCCACGGAAAGTCAAAACCCGCCGAGTACAGCGTCACCAGCCCGATGACACCCAGGCAGCCGACAACCGCGATCAGTGACGGATCGAACACCGTCAGGTAGGGACGGACCCAGAGCCCGACGCGGCGGCCGATGCTCGCTTCGTTCATCGCACGCTCCGCGGTGGGGCGACCGGCGGTGCGATGGCCACCGCGCGCGGCACTTCCTCGTCATCGGGGCCATCGTCCATCGGCGTCGGACCGGCCGGCTTCTTGCCGAGCAGGTAATAGTCGATCGCTGCACGGGCGATCGGTGCCGCCGCCCGCGCGCCGAAGCCGCCATTCTCGACCAGCACCGCGATCGCGATCTTCGGATCATCCGCCGGCGCGAACGCGATGAACAGCGAATGGTCGCGGTGGCGCTCGGCGGTCTTCGACTCGTTGTACTTCTCGCCCTGCTTGATGCTGATCACCTGCGCGGTGCCGGTCTTGCCGCCGACCTTGTACGGCGCGCCCTGGAAGGCGACGCGGCCCGTGCCACTGACATTGACGTCCACCATCGCGTCGCGCACGAACTTCATGTGCTCAGGCTTGACTGGAATGCGATAGCTTTCCTTCGGCACCGTCAGGCGCTTCTCACCGGTGCGCAGGTCATCGACCTCCTTGATCAGGTGCGGCTTCATCACGACTCCGTCATTGGCCAGGCTGGCCGTCGCGTGTGCGAGTTGCAGCAGGGTGAAGGCGTTGTACCCCTGGCCGATGCCAATCGAGATCGTCTCGCCCGGATACCACTTCTGCTTGAAGCGGCGCTCCTTCCACGCGGTCGATGGCAGGATGCCGGTCTGCTCGCCCTCGACGTCGATTCCGGTGATCTGGCCGAAGCCCCAGGGCTTCATGAAGTCGTGGATCGCATCCACACCGAGATCATTCGCCAGCTGGTAGTAATAAATGTCACTCGACTTGACGATCGATCGGTGCATGTCGACCGCGCCGAGCGGCACCTTGTTCGAGTCGCGGAACACGCGATTGCCGAACAGGAACGTGCCGCCGTCGTGGATCACGGTATCGGTCCGGCGCTTGCCGGTCTCGAGTGCAGCAAGCGCGAGGAACGGCTTGTAGGTCGAACCGATCGGATAGGTGCCGCGCAGCGCCCGGTTCAGCAGCGGCTTATCCGGATCGTTGTTGAGCTCATCCCAGTTCTTCGGATCGATGCCGTCGACGAACAGATTCGGATCGAACGTCGGCATCGAGACAAAGGCGAGCACGTCGCCGGTCTTCGGCTCGATCGCGATCAATGCGCCACGCCGGTCACCGAAGGCCTGCTCCACCACCTTCTGCAGCTCGATGTCGACTGACAGCGTCAGGTTGTTTCCCGGCAGCGACGGCGTGCGCTTGAGCGTCCGCACCGCCCGGCCCCCGGCGGTGATTTCGACTTCCTCGTAGCCGGTCGTGCCATGCAGCTCGCTCTCGTAGCTCTGCTCGATGCCGAGCTTGCCGATGTGGTCGGTACCCGCGTAGGCAGCCGGGTCGCCCAGCTTCTCGATGCGCTCCAGGTCGCGCTGCGAGATGCGGCCGATGTAGCCCAGCATGTGAGAGCCCACTTGTCCCAGCGGGTAATCACGGAACAGCCGCGCACGCAGCTCGACACCAGGGAACCGGTAGCGCTGCGCCGTGAAGCGGGCGACTTCCTCGTCCAAGAGGCGCGTGCGGATGGGCACAGAATCGAAGCGCTTGGTGTCCTCCATCAGTTTCTTGAAGCGTCGCCGGTCGCGCGGCTGAACCTCGACGACCTGCGCCAGCTGATCGATCGTCTGCTCGAGACTCGCCACCTTCGATGGCGTGATTTCCAGCGTGTAGGCGGAATAGTTGCGCGCAATGATGCGTCCGTGACGATCCTTGATCAGTCCGCGATTCGGCGCCACGGGCAGAACCGCAATGCGGTTCTGCTCCGCCTGCGCGAGGTAAGCCTCGTGCTTGACTACTTGCAGCCAGGCGAAGCGGGCGCCGAGCAGCGTGAAACAGAAGAGGACGAACGCCATCGCCACCAGAACGCGCAGGCGGAAGTAGTGCACCTCGCGCTCGGGATTACGCATCGTCGCCGAGCGCGGGCCGAACGACAGCTCGTCGCCGCTGGAGCGGCGCCGGCGGCGCAACCAATGTCTAGTCGGCATGGGAACAGATGCGGGCGCCAACGGCAGGCGCGGCCGGCCGCGGTGGCAATGGCTTCAAACCACGGTTTCGCACTCGAGGGAGCAGCGGTACAGACGCAGGGACCAGGATCGAACCATTATAGGAGTGCCGTACTCCCGCCATGCTTGGAAATCCGGCTGGATCAACGCCTGGTCCGGGCGAGCTGCAGGGCTGCAGGTTGCGCCTGGAAGCAGGCCGCCGTCCGGGCGGCTACCAGTGCCTTTCGCGCCCCCGTTTGACACGCCACAACGCGGGGCCGGCACGCGCGGCGATCATGCAAGAAGGAGTGATATCGGGCCGAATGATGCGGTCCCCAGTGTCCCTGTTCCTGCTTGCAGTCCTGACCGTCGCCGTCGCCGGCTGCGCGGAGCTGCTGCCGAAATCGGCCGTGCGGACTGAGGTGCAGTGGAAAACCTTCGACGACGCCAGGGCGATGGTAGAAGCCATCAAGCCCTACACCACGACAAAGGCTGATCTTGCCAGCATCGGACTCACGGACGTCAATCCGGCCGTGACCCTGCTTTCACACGTCGAAGTGGCGGTTCGGTTCCCGATCGGCGGCGTGATCAATGCATCGGACGTCGACCCGGGCATTCGTGACTGCCTGATTGCGGGCAAGGGATGCAGCGGGTACCAGTTGAACATCCGGCGCATCAACAACGACCGCGTCGGCAATTTCTGGCTCGACGCTCTCCGCTTCCGACGCGAGACCGAGTCGCGTGGTTGGACTTTTACGGCTCTGATCCTGTTCGTGCAGGACCGCGCGGTATATGCCGTTTACGGCGGTCAGCCGAACGTGCTCGAACTCCAGGTCGATCGCAATCCGCTCGGTCCATTCCAGGGCTGGGGCGACTGGGTGGTTGGAACGATCACGCCATAGGCGCGGGCGGTCCTCGTGTACGCGACCGCTTCGCGGTCGCACGTGCACTCGGCCCGGAACGGCAAGTAAGTCGGCTGCGCTCCGGAGCGGCCGTGCGCTCCGCCGACCTTCGACTGCACGGCACTCACCCTAGCCCTCTCGCCGAGCGAGAGGGAATCAAGCACTCCTCCCTGCACCCTCCTCGCCCCGCGAGGAGGGAAAGGAAATTCTGGCACTGCGAGGTGCATCGCGGGGTGGCGTGCGTGGGGTTGACCTTCCGCGGAGCGCCCGGCCGCTCCGAAGCGCAGCCGACTAACTAATCGGAGCGAGTGCACGTGCGACCGCGTAGCGGTCGCGTACACGAGCGACGCCGCTATATCGGACGGGTTTCGTCCCGATCGACCGGCCGCCGCTGCGGCGCCAGCAACAGCCAGGCGACCAGCGGCCAGAGCACGGCACCGACGAAGCTCTGCGCAAAGTAGATCCAGCCAGGCCATTCGCCGCCGACCCACATGCGGATCGCGAGTGCCGCCAGTTGCGCGATGAGCAGCAGGGGCAGGACGTGCAGGGCCTGCGCACCCAGCGGAAACCACTGGATGCGACGGTGCAGCGTGATCGCGCCGTAGGAAACGATCGTATACGCGAGCGCGTGCTGTCCGAACAAGGCCCCCTCATGCACGTCCATCAGCAGTCCGAAGACGAAGGCAGCACCCATGCCCACGCGGCGCGGCTGATGCACGTTCCAGAACACCAGCGCCAGCGCAAGTACGTCGGGCGCGAACGCATTGCGGCCCCATGGCATGAGATTCATCAGCAAGGCAATGACCAGCGAGAACCAGATGAACAGCGGGTTCGCCGGGCGCAGCAGGTACTCGCGGCGCACCGCGCCACGGCCGATGGCATCCATCGGGTCGGTCGGCCGCAGCGCGAACGTATCGCGCATCCATTGACGCATGCGGAGGGGGGAACTCATCGCTTGGCGGGGGCACGTCGCGCCCCTGCTTCAGGTTGTGCCGCAGGCGGCGGCGCGGGCCGTTGGCTGGCCTCCACCAGCAGCACCAGCAGGTGCGAGTGGTTCTCGACGCCTGCCGCGGGCGTCAGGACGATGCGCGCGAACTGGTCCTTGGCCGCCCGCTCAACCAGTCCGACGCGTCCGACCGGAAGTCCCTGCGGATAGACCTCGTCCAGTCCAGACGTCACCGCGAGGTCGCCGTGTTCGACGTCGGCATTCGCCGCCATGAACCGCAAGTCGAGCGTGCCCGGGTCGGCACCGCCAAACGCCACTCCGCGCAGGCCGTTGCGCACGATCTGGATCGGAATCGATTGGTCCTTGTCGGTGAGCAACGTCACCTCGGCAGTATTGTTGAACGCGCGGGTAACCTGACCCACCACCCCGATGTCGTCGATGACCGGATGACCCGCACGCACGCCATCGTCGGTGCCCACATGGAGCACGATCTTGTGCGAGAAGCGGTCGCGGGATTCGTAGAGGACTGTGCCGAGGATCGCACGGTTGCCCGACCGCTCGCGTGCGCTGAGCAGCTTGCGCAGGCGATTGTTCTCCTCGGCCATCTGTTGCGCCTGCAGCAGTGCCTGGGCGCCCTCGACCTGCCTGCGCTTCAGCGTCTCATTTTCCCGCTGCAGCGCCGTGACCGACGTGAAGTAGTCGCCCACCACACCGATGACGCGGCCGGGCACCAGAAGCGCCTGCTGGACCGGATAGAGCACGACGCCCAGTCCGACGCGCACGGTTTCCAGCGCCTTGATGCGGGAGTCAATGATGATCAGCGCTACAGCGAGGAACGAAAAGAACGCCAGCCGCGCGCGGGCCGATACGCCCTGGTTGAATAGCGGTGGTGGCCCGTCCATTACAAGGTCACGCGAAAGTGCAAACCTGCCTTCGCGTGTTCAAACAGCAAGAGATCGGCGGCGAAGCCACACGATCTTCTGGATTCCAACAGCAGGAAAGGCACGACGATAACAGTCCGTCGTGACGACATCATCCGGTCGCGAAGATGGTGCCGAGCTTGTCCATGCGCTCGAGAGCGATACCGCAGCCACGAACGACGCAGGTGAGGGGCTCTTCGGCGACGACGACGGGCAAGCCGGTCTCTTCCATCAGCAGTCGGTCAAGATCGCGCAACAGTGCGCCGCCGCCGGTGAGCATCATGCCGCGGTCGGCGATGTCCGCACCCAGCTCAGGAGGCGTCTGTTCGAGCGCGATCTTCACGCTGGAGACGATCTGGTTCAACGGGTCGGTCAACGCCTCGAGGATCTCGTTGCTGGAAATCGTGAAGCTGCGCGGAATGCCTTCGGAGAGGTTGCGCCCCTTGACTTCCATTTCGCGCACTTCGGACCCCGGAAACGCCGAGCCGATTTCCTTCTTGATGAGTTCGGCCGTCGGCTCGCCGATCAGCATGCCGTAATTGCGGCGGATGTAGTTGATGATCGCCTCGTCGAACTTGTCGCCGCCGACCCGGACCGAACCCTTGTAGACCATGCCACCCAGCGAGATGACGCCGACCTCGGTGGTGCCGCCGCCGATATCGACCACCATCGAGCCCGACGCTTCCGACACCGGCAGCCCGGCGCCGATCGCTGCCGCCATGGGCTCCTCGATCAGGAACACCTGCGAGGCACCGGCTGCTTCCGCCGACTCCTTGATCGCGCGGCGCTCGACCTGGGTGGAGCCGCACGGCACGCAGATGATGATGCGCGGATTGGGCGCGAACAGGCTCGATGGATGCACCATCTTGATGAACTGCTTGAGCATCTGCTCGGTCACGGTGAAGTCGGCGATCACGCCGTCCTTCATCGGGCGTATTGCCTCGATGTTGCCCGGGACCTTGCCGAGCATCTGCTTGGCTGTCTTGCCGACGGCCTGGATCGTGCGCTTGCCGTTGGGGCCGCCTTCCTGGCGAATTGCAACCACCGAAGGCTCGTCGAGCACGATGCCCTTGCCGCGCACGTAGATCAGCGTGTTGGCCGTGCCGAGATCGATCGCGAGGTCGTTGGAAAAATAGCTGCGGAGAAAACCGAACATGACTGCCTTTGGTGGCTGCGCTGCGTCCCGAGGTGCGCCCCATATCGGCGCTGCGATCCCCCAGATGAGCGCTGGGTCTGGAGAGAATGCGCGATGATAAACTAATCACACAACAAACCCGCTGCAAACGCTTGTTTTGAAAGGCTTAGGCGGCGGTCATCCACCCCGTAATTCCGCTTCAGCCACCCGCCAACCCCGATGGCCCTGGACCTCGCGCAGATTCGTCGCATCGCTGATCTCGCCCGCATCGACGTGACCGAGGCCGAGGCACAGCGCGTGCTCGAACAGCTCAACGATATCTTCCGCATGATCGAGCGCATGCAGGCTGTCGACACCGACGACATCGAGCCGATGGCGCACCCGCTCGGCGGAGCGCAGCGTCTGCGCGATGACGTCGTGACGGTCGGCGACGAGCGCACGGCAAACCTGGCCAACGCACCCGAGCAGCAGGTCGGTCTGTTCCTCGTGCCGCGCGTCATCGAATGACGGGCGCCTTGGATCTTGCACGGACGACTCTGGCGCAGCTGTCGCGGCTGCTCGCGGCACGGGAGGTCTCGGCCGTCGAACTCGCACACGCCTACCTCGCGCGGATGGACCGGCAGAAGGTACTGAATGCCTTTCTCGACGTGCGGCCCGAGGTCACTCTGGCGCAGGCGGCGGCCGCCGACGCGCGCATCGCCCGCGGCGAAGCGACGCCACTGACCGGCATCCCGATCGCGCACAAGGACATCTTCGTCACGAAGGACTTCGCCTCGACCGCCTCGAGCCGGATCCTCAAGGGCTACATGAGCCCGTTTGACGCGACTGTCGTCGACAACCTCGCCCGCGCCGGCATGGTGACGCTGGGCAAGCTCAACTGCGACGAGTTCGCGATGGGCTCGAGCAACGAGAACAGTGCCTATGGCAATGTGCTGAATCCGTGGGATCACGGTGCCGTCCCCGGCGGGTCCTCTGGCGGATCGGCCGCAGCCGTGGCTGCACGCATCGCGCCAGTCGCTACCGCGACCGACACCGGCGGCTCGATCCGCGAACCGGCAGCTTTCGCCGGCATCACCGGCACCAAACCGACTTACGGCCGGCCCTCCCGATGGGGAATGATCGCCTTTGCTTCCAGCCTGGATACCGCGGGGCTGATGACCCTGACGGCTGAAGACGCCGCGCTGGTCTTCAACGCGATGCTCGGCTTCGATCCGAAGGATTCGACCAGCCTGGATCGCCCCGCAGAGGACTACACGCGCTCGCTGGGCATGTCGGTCAAGGGGCTGAAGATCGGCGTGCCCAAGGAGTTCTTCGGCACTGGCCTGCAACCGGACGTCGAGGCCGCAGTGCGCGCGGCGCTTGCCGAGTACGAGAAGCTCGGCGCCATTTTAGTGCCGATCTCGCTGCCCAATGCCGAACTCGGCATCCCGGTCTACTACGTGATCGCCCCAGCTGAAGCGTCAAGCAACCTGGCACGCTTCGATGGCGTGCGTTATGGCCATCGCGCTGCCCGGTATTCGGACTTGAAGGACATGATCCGCCGGTCGCGCGCCGAAGGCTTCGGCGACGAACCGAAGCGCCGCATCCTGATCGGCACCTATGTGCTGTCGCACGGCTACTACGACGCCTATTTCATCAAGGCGATGAAGGTGCGGCGGCTGATCGCCAACGAATTCCAGCGCGCCTTCACGCAGTGCGACGTCATCGCCGGCCCGGTGACGACCAGCGTCGCGTTCGGCTTCGGTGAAAAGGCCGCCGACCCGGTAGCGATGTACATGGCTGACCTGTACACGGTGCCGGGCAGCCTCGCCGGGGTGCCGTCGATGAGCCTTCCCTGCGGCTTCGGCAGCGGGCCGGTCAACGGCCGTCGGCCTGTCGGCCTGCAGCTGATCGCGAATTACTGCGAGGAAGCCAGGCTGCTGGGCGTGGCACACGCCTACCAGCAGGCGACCGACTGGCATCAGCGCCTGCCTGCCCGCATTTGAGAAGCGATGTCACAGCGCCTGCTTGACGCCAATCAGACATTGCTCGAAGCCACGAGCGACCCACTGGAGCGCGCCCGCTGGCTGCAGGACCGCGTCGTGCTCCTCGCGCGGCTGGGCCGCGCCGAACAGGCCCGCGAGGTCCTCGAGAACGCGCTGCGCGAGCTGCCGGCCGACGTGCCGGCGGCGGTGCGGCTTCGCTATGACTATGCCAGCGCGATCCGGATGTATTTCGCCAAGCGCTTCGCGGATGCACGAGTGGTCATGCTTGAGGTGGCCGAACGCGCGCGCCATGACGCGCCAGACCTTGCGCTGGTCGGAGAGTGCGAGTCCGCCCTCGCGCTGTTCATGCAACGCGAGGGCGACGTGCGTGCCGCGGCTCGCTTTGCGCGAGGCGTGCTGGGCAACCGTGAGGCCACCCTGGAATCGCGCTATCGGGCGTTCCTTGCGCTCGGAACATTGCACCAGGATGCCTACGACTATGAGGAGGCCGCGCGCCTGCTGCACGAGGCCGAGGGTGTCGTTCGCGAACTCGGAGACGACATCGCGATGTCCAGCTGGCTGCAGCGCTCGGCGTTGACGCACGCCGCACACACGCGTCAGGCCGCTGCGCTGGGCGAACTGGAAACGCGCGCGCTGAATGCAGCAGTCGAGGCTTTGCAGAAGAGCATCGCCTTCGCCAGTGGTCTACCTGGCGGGCCAGACACCACCCTGGACCACCTGCTGCTCGCCGAAATGCGGGTGCTGCAGCGTCGTTACGACGAAGCGCTGTCGCTGTATGAGGCGCACCTGCCCAGCGCCGAGGGCGAAGGCTTCCTGCATGAAGTGACCGCGGCCGAGGCAGACCGCGGCCAGTGCCTGATCGAACTGGGACGCCGCGAGGAAGGCCTCGCTCAGTTGGTCGCTGCCCTGAAACGGGTGGACGAATCGACGCCCGCCGATATCCGCGCCATCGTCCATGCCAACCTCGCCGGGGCACTGAAGATCATGGGACGGGCAGCCGAAGCCGAGCAGCACCGCGTGCTGGCCGGCATGGCGTGGGAAACCTATGCGCATGAGCAGCGCGAGGCGCGGCGCCTGCTCGCTGGCGACCCCGTCGAGACCCTGCACTAGGAGCATCGCAATGGCGTGGGAAGTGGTGATCGGCCTGGAGACACACGCGCAATTGACGACCGCGAGCAAGATATTTTCCGCCGCGTCGACCGCGTTCGGCGCCGCGCCGAACTCGCAGGCCAGCGTCATCGACGTGGCACTGCCGGGCACGCTCCCGGTTCTCAACCGCGGCGCCGTCGAACGTGCGATCCGTTTCGGTCTCGCCATCGGCGCCACGATCGCTCCGCGCAGCATCTTTGCGCGCAAGAACTATTTCTATCCGGACCTTCCGAAGGGCTACCAGATCAGCCAGTACGAGACTCCGGTCGTGCAGGGTGGCAGCCTGACCTTCGTCGTCCAGCCGAAGGGCGGCGATGCCTACATCAAGACGATGCGGCTGACGCGCGCGCACCTGGAAGAGGACGCGGGCAAATCCCTGCACGAGGACTTCCACGGCATGTCCGGCATCGACCTGAACCGTGCCGGCACACCGCTGCTGGAAATCGTGTCCGAGCCCGACGTGCGCGTCGCGAGCATCAGCGGCGCTGCCGCGGAGGCGGTCGCTTATGCCAAGGCGCTGCACTCTCTGGTGGTCTGGCTCGGGATCTGCGACGGCAACATGCAGGAAGGGTCGTTTCGCTGCGATGCCAACGTTTCGGTGCGGCCGGTCGGGCAGGCCGAGTTCGGCACGCGCTGCGAGATCAAGAACCTCAACAGCTTCCGGTTCATGCAGCAGGCGATCGAGTTCGAGGCACAGCGGCAGATCGAACTGATCGAAGACGGCGGCACCGTCGTTCAGGAGACCCGGCTCTACGACCCGGACCGCAACGAGACGCGGTCGATGCGCAGCAAGGAAGACGCGATGGACTATCGCTACTTCCCGGATCCTGATCTGCTGCCGCTGGAGATCGCGCTTGAATGGATCGATCGTGTGCGCGGTGAACTGCCGGAGCTGCCCGGAGCGATGCGCGAGCGCTTCGTGCGGGACTATGGGCTCAGCGAATACGACGCGCAGACGTTGACCGCCACGAAGGACCTCGCCGGTTACTTTGAGAGCGTGGCAGCGGCGGTGGCCGACAAGAAAGTCGCTGCCAACTGGGTGATGGGCGAATTTTCGGCGGCGCTCAACGCCTCCGACCTCGCGGTGGCGGCCGCGCCGCTGTCACCGACGCAACTGGCCCGCCTGATCCAGCGCGTGCTGGATGGCACGATCAACAACAAGACCGCCAAGGATGTGTTCGCAGCACTCTGGGCGGGCGAAGCCGCGAGCGCCGACGCGATCATCGATGCGCGAGGCCTGCGTCAGATCTCCGACGTCGGGGCCATCGAGAAGATTGTCGACGAGGTGCTTGCGGCCAACGTGAAGTCCGTCGAGGAGTTCCGCGCCGGCAAGGAGAAGGCCTTCAACGCGCTGGTGGGCCAGGCAATGAAGGCCACCAAGGGCAAGGCCAACCCCGCGCAGGTCAACGAGATCCTGCGGCGGCGGCTGGCCGTCTGAGGAACAATCAGCGGCCCACACGAGCCGCTTTGTTCGATACCGGCCCGAGCCTACGGCGCCACGACCAGGGCGAAGTCCTGACCGGTGAGCGGCGTGCTGTTCGACACCGTGATTTCGCTGCCCAGCTTCGTCACGTAGCTTGTCGCCGAGGCCTCCAGCGTGTACTTCGCAGCGCGTGGGTCCTGCGGCACCAAAGGCAGCGGCGTCACGACCGGGTTGGAATAGCTCATCAGGCGGGGCGCGGCAGTCGGCAGCGTTAACGAGTAGTCGCCCGTGATCGGATTCGTGTTCGTGTGCGCGACCTCGACCGTGATCGTTGCGCTGACGGATTGCAGCGCGCGTACCGAGCCCGTCGCTGCGGCCGCTGCCGGGCCGACTGCGCCGCTGACCGTCCCGGTCGGCGATGTCGGCATCGTGACCGGCGCGGCAAGCGAACTGACGGTCGTAGTCTGGTCCTGCGTGCCCGGGACGCCGGTGATGACTGCGGTGGTCAGGCCGGTTCCTGTGACCACGATGTCGTACGGCGCCTTGCTCGGGTCGACCGGCGCGAGCATGAACTGCCCGGTTGAATTTGGCTGCGTCGCGCGCAGCACCACGCCATTTTTCTGTGCGGTGACGGTGATGCCGGTCAGTCCGGTCTGGACGTAACCGGCAATCGCCGCGCCGGTGCGCGGGATGACATGGATGACCGGCTTCAATCCGTACGTGCCGTTGCCGCGCTGGACGATCGACTTGCAGGCGTCGAAGTCCAGCAGCACGTCGGTCAGCTTGCCCGGCTCGACCGTGAAGCTGTTGATCAGCTTCAGTCCGCTCTGCGTACCGCTCGGCGTAGCCAGCGGCGTTTCCGATCCGCCGCGCGGCACCACGGAATTCGCCGGGCTGCCGCCGCCGTTGGGACTCAGCACCAGCCTGATCTGCGTGTACAGGCCGGCCGGCAGCGTCGACTGTCCCAGGTCCGCAATGACGCCATTGGTGAGCGTCAGCAGGTCGATCTTGCGCACCGGATTCAGCACGATGTCGGTCCAGCCCCCCTCGTTGTCACCGGCGCCGGCACTCACATGGAAGCGCACGCGCTCGACCGTTACGTTCACCTGGTCGTAACCGCACGCGGGCGCGTCCGTCAACGCCACTCGCACCGTTCCGTTGCCCGTACCCGGGGCCGGACCCGCTACGGGGGCGACCGTAGCAGTCGATCCGCCACCGCCTCCACACGCTGCGAGTACCGCGCCCGCAGCGGCACCGCACAGTATTGACCGCCTGCCCGAAATCCACTTCGACATGACCTTTTCCTCCTCAATGCCAAGGCAACTCGTGGGAAATTTTCCCATTTTGACCCTGCTTTGGCGATAAGTTGTTTGCGCTAGTCCGGAGGCCTCACAGCTGGGCAGACCAGCGGTCCATGCGATCGGGCCGGACCGCAGCACACGCTTACCGACCTTGGCTGGCCTGCGTTATCGTCCCGCCCTGCTTGGGAGATCCCATGAAGTGTTCGCTTACCTCACTAGTCGGTTTGCTGCTGGGGCAATCCGCTGGCCTGGTGCACGCGGCGTCCATCGCCGGCGTAGACGTCCCCCCGCCGCCGGCGCCGCGCAACGCCGTCGACTCCTACTACGGAGCACCGGTCGATGACCCCTACCGATACTTCGAAGACGTCAAGGATCCGGATGTCCAGCGCTGGCTGCGCGCGCAGGCCGACGCCACCACAACGATCCTCGCTCGTATCCCGGGGCGGGCGCCGCTGCTGGCGCGCATGGCAGCGATCGAGGCGGCGGCGCCCGGCATCGCCGACCGGGTTGTCCGGACGCGCAGCGAGCGGTACTTCTTCCTGCGCCGCAACCCCGGCGAAGACCAGTTCAAGCTGGTGTGGCGCGACGGCGTTAACGGCACCGATACGGTTCTGATCGATCCGGAGGCGTTGACGCGGGCTGCGGGGCGACCGCACGCGATCATGGACTTCGCGCCCTCCGATGATGGCCGCAAGATCGCGCACTCGATCCAGGTCGGCGGCGGTGAGATCGGCACGCTGCACGTCATCGACGTCGCGAGCGGCCGCGACCTGATCGAGCCCATCGACCGCATTCGCTATGCCAGCGCCAGCTGGCTCGCCGATGGCAGCGGACTTTTCTACACGCGACTGCGTGAGAACTACGACAAGCTGCCGCCGACCGAGCGCTTCCAGGACACGGCGCGCCACTTCCGTGGGTTCGATCCGTCCGTGGATCGACGGGTCTTCAGCGCGAGCCTCAATTCCGAACTGAAGCTGCCAACGTACGCCGTGGGCGACGTCTTCCAGATCCCCGGAACGCAACTCGCCGCCGCCGTGGTCTACCTTGGTGTCGAACGCAACCGGCTGCTTTACCTCGCCGACCTGGATGCCGTCACGCGCGGGACCGCACAGTGGCGCCCGGTCGTCGAGCTGAAGGACAAGGTGAGCGATGCCGCATTTGGAGGCGGCTGGATCTATCTGCGATCCGCCCTTGATGCGCCGCGCTACCGGGTATTGCGGGTTCCGCTCACTGCCCCGGAGCTGAAGCGCGCCGAGGTCGTGGTTCCGGCGTCACGCAGTGTCGTCACCCGTATCGCCGGCGCCCGTGACGGGCTCTATTTCACCCGGCGTGACGGCGCGACGCTGTCGCTCTCGCGACTGACCCACGTGCGTGAACCAAAGCTCGAACGAATTGCCTTGCCGTTTGAGGGCAACGTCCAGATCGAGGCCACGGACCCCGAACTCGACGGTGCGGTGCTCGACCTCGCGGGCTGGACGCGCGCGGCCAAGCCTTACTTGTACGACCCGGCGAAAAGCGCGACCATCGCACTGCCCTTCGTGGCCAGCGGCACCTTTGATTCTCCCGGCGACATCATGGCCAGGGAAGTCATGGTGCGCAGCCACGACGGGATCGAAGTCCCGGTGTCGATCCTGTCGCGCAAGGACATCAAGCTCGATGGCCGCAACCCAGCCATCGTCTATGGCTACGGGGCCTACGGCATCACCGAGGATCCCTTCTTCAGCCCGCGCATCTATGCATGGCTCGAGCGTGGCGGCGCCTACGCCATCGCCCACGTGCGCGGCGGCGGCGCATTCGGGGAAGAGTGGCATCTGGCGGGCCGCAAGACCACGAAGCCGAACACGTGGAAGGACGGCATCGCGGTGGCCGAATGGCTGGTCGCCAACGGTTACTCGACGCACGACCGCATCGGTATCTACGGCGGCAGCGCCGGCGGCATCTTCGTTGGTCGCGCCATCACGGAACGGCCGGAACTCTTCGCGGCGGCGGTGTCGGCGGTCGGAGTGCACGATCTTGTCCGCTCCGAGACGCGCGCCAACGGTGTCGCCAACGTCCCCGAGTACGGGACCGTAAAGAAAGAAGACGAGTTCCGGGCCCTGCTGGCGATGAGCAGTTATCACCACGTGAAGGACGGGCAGAAGTACCCGGCCGTCATGCTGGTGCACGGGGTGAACGACACGCGTGTCGATGTGTGGCAGTCCGCCAAGTTCGCCGCGCGTCTGGCCGCGGCGACGGGGCAGTCCCGTCCGGTGCTGATGCGGCTCGAATACGAGTCAGGTCACGGCCAGGGCAGCACACGAGTGCAGGCGCGCGAGCGCACCGGCGACGTGTTCAGCTTCTTTCTGTGGCAGTTCGGCGTGCCCGATTTCCAGCCCACCGCAAAGCCCTGACACAACGAAGGCGGCGGATCAGGAGCAGGTCGCGCGCAGGCGGCGCAGTGCTTCGGTTGCCTGGGGCAGATTGGCCGGATCCTCGTCCGGGTAGTAACGCTGACCCTCGGGAAGTGCATTGCTGCCTGGCGGCGGCCAGCCGCGCACGGCAACGACCCCGGGCAGAAGATTGGTCGGATCCACGGCGCCATCGTCGATGTCGCGTTGGCAGACGAGAAACTGCCCATTGCCGGCCAGGACGCGATTACGCACGGCGACCAGCGTGTCCGGCGCGGTCATCGTCAACGCACGGGTGTGGGGAGGAAGCACGAGCAGGAAGAAGCGCTGTCCGGCTGGATTCTGTGCCAAGCTGGTTGACACGGCCTGTTCGAGCGAGAAGCCGTTACCGGCGATATAAAGCCCGCCTTCGACCTGCGCCGTGGCGAACCCTGGGAGAGTCAGCACCACGAGTGCCAGCCAGCGGATCACGGTTCGCGAGATGGCTGGAGACTTGTCCATCATGCACCTCCATCCGGTTCATTATGCGCGCGCCGGCCGTGACGGCACGGGCCCGGCCCGCCTACTGGCGGCCCGAGAAGCGCGGATCGAGCAGGATGTCGGCTTCCGGGTTCCGTTGCACCGGCCGTGCCCCCTGAGCGACCAGCTCGCGGAAGCGCTTCTTCTCGGCATCGAAGCGCTCGTTGATCCGCGCCACCTCGCCACGCGCCTCGGCAATGATCTTCTCCTCAGCGGTCACCGCCTGCGCGTTGAGCGCATACGCACGCTTCAGGCTGTCGGGCTGTTCACGCTTCTTGTAGAACTCGGATTCGTCGTCGAGCCGTTTTCGGTCCTCTGCGAGGCTCTTCGCCCGCTCCTGCGAACGGCGGATGATCTGCTCCGCACCCTCCAGTGATTTCTTGCGGGCCGCTTCGATTTCCGCCTCGGTGGCATAGGCTTCCAGCAGCGAACGATCGCGCCGCCGCTGCGCCAGGATCCTTTCCTCCTCCTCGTACTTCTTCTTGGCCTCGAGCGCTCGTGCGCGCTGCTCCTCGATCGTCAGCGGTCGCGCAATGACGCGCCGTACGGAGCCATCACGGTTCAGTTCGCGGATGTCGCTGTTGACACACTCCGCCGGAGGACGATCGGCGGTATAGGTCTTGCCGTTCGCCACGCAGGTGAACATGATGCCGGTGGACGCCGGTGCTTGCGCCATCGCGGCCAGCGTGACGCAGGCCAACAGCCCGAAAAGCGCGGACTGCCTTAGCCGCAGCGCGGCACGCGGATTTCGGTCACGCCCCATAACGCTCCCGATAACGCTCCACGGCGGGCCGGTACGCGCGCACCTGCTGAGCCTGCGCCGAATCAGCCGCAAGGAACTGCATGACATCGTCCAGGGTCGCTATCGCCAGCACTGGCAACTGGTAGGTGGATTCCACTTCCTGCACGGCCGAACGTGCCGACAGCGCGTCATCTACGCCGGCTCGCTCCATTCGGTCGAGCGCAATCAGTACTGCCGCGGGTGACGCGCCAGCACCACGGATCAGTTCCACCGATTCGCGCACCGACGTCCCCGCGGTGATGACGTCGTCGACGATGACGACGCGACCCGCGAGCGGAGCGCCGACGATCACGCCGCCCTCGCCATGATCCTTCGCCTCCTTGCGGTTGTAGGCAAACGGCACATCGGTACCGAGGTCGGCGAGCGCCATGGCGGTCCCGGCCGCGAGAGTGATTCCCTTGTAGGCGGGACCGAACAGCATGTCGAACTCCACTCGCCCCTCCGCCCGCGCGGCCAGCAATGTCTGTGCATAGAAGCGCGCCAGGCGACCGAGCAGCGCCCCGCGGTTGAAAAGCCCGGCATTGAAGAAGTAGGGCGAGAGCCGTCCCGCCTTGGTCCTGAACTCTCCAAAGCGCAGCACCCCTGCCTGGAGCGCAAATTCGATGAACTGTTGTCGCAGCGCCTGCACGATGGTGCTACGGGACCCCGCCGTCCCGATGGATGGACTCCGTGCGATTGTGCCGCAGCGCGCCAGCCAAAAGCATGGAAAATACCGGCGAAATCCGAACGGCCAAGCCGATCAAGTCCATGCTTCGCATCGTCTCCCTCAACGTCAATGGCATCCGGTCGGCCGCCTCCAAGGGTCTGTTTCGCTGGCTACGCCGCGCCGAGCCTGATGTCGTCTGCCTGCAGGAGGTCAAGGCCGACGAAGTCGATATTCCGGAGGCGCTGCGATTCCCCGGGGGACTCCACGGTTTCTTCCACTGTGCGCAACGACGTGGCTACGCCGGAGCGGCCTTGTACGCTGCGAAGGAGCCACGCTCGGTCCGCCTCGGCTTCGGCTCGGCCGAATTCGACGTCGAGGGACGCTATGTCGAGGCCGAGTTCCGGGATGTCACCGTGATCTCCGTGTACTTCCCGTCCGGCTCTTCTGGACCCGAGCGGCAGGCCGCCAAGTACCGTTTCCTCGCCGAATTCGCGCCACATCTGGCGCGGCTGCGAGCGAGCGGAAGGGAAATCGTGTTCTGCGGCGACATCAACATCGCGCACAAGGAAATCGATCTGAAGAACTGGCGCAGCAATCGCAAGAACTCGGGGTTCTTGCCCGAAGAGCGCGCGTGGTTGAGCGACGTCTTCGAGCATGAGGGCTGGGTCGACGTCTTTCGTCGGCTGGATGACCGTCCGGAGCAATACACGTGGTGGAGCAACCGCGGCCAGGCGTGGGCCAAGAACGTCGGCTGGCGCATCGATTACCAGATCGCAACGCCCGGTTTCGCTGCCCGCGCGCGCCGCGCCGAGATCTATACCGCAAAGCGTTTTTCCGACCACGCACCGCTGACCATCGACTACACCGGGAGGCTGTGAAGGCCGATGCTGAACTCAGAGTTCGTGCGCAAGCGGCTGCCCGAAAACATCGAGGGCCGCGCACTGGCCTGGTACCTGGTCGCTCTGATCACGCTGCTGCTGCTGCTCGGCTGGGGCCTGGCGCAGCTTGCACCGCCGCCGCCGCCAAAGCGGGTGATCATGACGACCGGGACCGAAGACGGTGCCTACCATCGCTACGCTCAGCGCTATCGCGAGCTGCTGGCCCGGCATGGCGTTGACCTGGTGCTGCGTCCATCATCGGGTGCAGCGCAGAACCTGGAGCGCCTGCGGACGGCCGAGAGCGGCGTTGAGGTCGGGCTGGTCCAGGGCGGACTGGTCCAGGAGACCGATAGCGAGCAGCTGGTGACGCTTGGCAGCCTCTTCTACGAGCCGATCTGGATTTTTTATCGCGGGAAGTCGGTGATCGACCACGTGTCCGAACTGCGCGGCCAGCGCATCGCGCTCGGCATACCCGGCGGCGGAACGTATGCGCTCGGCATGGCCGTGGCACGCGACAACGGCCTCGCCGAACCGCCTACAGCGCTGGTCGAACTGGGCGGCCTCGCGGCGGCGGATGCGCTGATTGCCGGCCGCATTGACGCGGCGCTATACGTGTCGGCCATCGACGGGCCCGCGGTGCAGAAGCTGCTGCGCGCTCCCGGCGTGCACATGATGAATGCGCGCCGTGCCGATGCCTACATCCGCCGGCTGCCCTACCTGCACAAGCTCGACCTGCCGGCAGGTGTCGTCGACCTCAAGGCTGGGCTGCCGTCTCAGCCGATGACGATGATCGGGGTCACCGCCAATCTGGTTGCCCGCGAAGGCGTGCATCCGGTAGCCATCGAACTGCTGCTGGACGCGGCGCGCCAGGTCCACGGCGGGCCCTCGCTGCTGCACCGGGCCGGCGTGTTTCCAGCACCGATGGACATCGAGCTGCCGCTGGCGACCGACGCGGACCGCTTCTACCGCGAGCGACCCTCGCTGCTGCGTCGGATCCTGCCGTTCTGGGTGGCGGTGTGGGCGGAACGGCTGCTCTTTATCATGGTGCCGCTGCTGGCCATCGCGATTCCGGCGTTTGCCTACCTGCCCAAGATCTATGACTGGCGCATTCGCAGCAAGCTCGACGGCTGGTATGCCGAACTGAACCGCATCGAGCGCGCCGCATCAGTAGGAGATCCGACCGCGCATGTCGAGCGCATCAATGAGATCGACGTACGGCTCAACCGCGTCAAGGTGCCGAAGGCTTACCTGTCACAGCTCTACACACTGCGACTCCACGCCGACTACGTCCGCGGTCTGCTCGTTGCGCTGAGCGAAGCGAAGGTTTCCTAGAGCGCTAACGCCACGGCACCGCCCAGCGCCAGCGTGACGCCGAGCCAACGCAGCACATCGAAGCGACGCGCGCGCACGGATACAGCCGCCTCCGCGGCACCTGCATCCGCCGCGGGCGTCTGCGCCCGGCCCTCCCAGGCGTGCGCAAAGAACACCAGCAACGCTCCGCCCCAGACCAGCGCACCCGTATAGCGGCCGAGTGCCACCGACATTACGAGCAGCGAAGCAAAGATCAGGATCCCCGCGTTCTCGAGAACGCGGCGCAACTGCTCTGAGGGTGGGCGGCTGCGACTCATCATCCAAGGCGACGCGAAATGTCGAACCGGCACTGCACCACTCTGGTCACCTGTTCGGGTGGCTGGGATCCGCCAATCGTCTGTCAGTATCAAATGCCTGTTGCGCGCACGACAGCGCAAATTGTTCGGTGATCACCGGCATGTTCAGCGTCTGCAGCGACATCATGCCGTCGCGATCTCCGCTCGGACGTGCTGTTGAACACCGAAGATACCAAGCCAACCAGGTCGGGCAAGTCGAACCGCAACCTGTCGTGCCTGCGGACCTGCATTGCGGCCCGAAACGGCCATTCTTCGCGGGGCACGCCACTACACTGCGCGCAGCCATGACGAGTACGCCAGCCCCCGCACCGTCGTCACGCCGCCCGTGGCGTGAAGTGCTGCGCGTCTACGCCGAACCGACGGCGGTGCGCATGTTCTTCCTCGGCTTTGCGGCCGGCCTGCCGCTGTTGCTGGTCCTGGGCACGCTGTCGTTTCGCCTGCGCGAAGCGGGGATCGATCGCGCGACGATCGGCTACCTGTCGTGGGTCGGTCTTGCCTACGGCTTCAAATGGGTCTGGGCGCCTCTGGTCGATCGCCTGCCGCTGCCGCTGCTGACACGAGCGTTCGGCCGGCGCCGCGCCTGGCTGCTGTTGTCGCAGGCGGTCATCATCGGCGGCCTGGTGGCGATGGCGTGGAGTGAACCCCAGCAAGGGCTGCGCGCATTGACGATCGCAGCGCTCGTCGTGGCGTTCGCCTCGGCAACGCAGGACATCGCGCTGGATGCCTATCGCATCGAGTCGGCCGCGGTCGAGAAGCAGGGGGCGCTCGCGGCGATGTACCAGACCGGTTACCGCCTGGCGATGATCTGGGCCGGCGCGGGCGTATTGTGGATCGCGGCGCGCGCAGCCGGAGTCGAACGTGGTTACGACGCCAGCGCCTGGACCGTCGCCTACCTGGCGATGGCCGCCAGCATGGCGGTCGGCCTGCTCGTGGTGCTGCTGTCGCCGGAGCCTGCCGCCGCGCGCAGCGCCATCCTGGATGAGCCGATGCTGGAAGTTCCTCGGTCGCGCTCGGAGCAGCTTGCCGCGTGGCTGCAGTCCGCCGTGGTCGGGCCATTTGCGGACTTCATCCGCCGCTACCGCTGGCACGCGCTGCTGCTGCTGGCACTGATCGCGACGTATCGCATCTCGGACGTCGTCATGGGGATCATGGCGAACCCGTTCTACGTCGACATGGGTTACTCGAAGGACGAGGTGGCGGCGGTGTCGAAGCTCTATGGCGTCGTGATGACGCTGGCCGGCGCCTTTCTCGGCGGCGCGCTCGCGCTGCGCTTCGGCGTCGTCCGCATCCTGATGCTCGGCGCGATCCTCTCGGCCGCATCGAACCTGCTGTTTGCCTGGCTCACCACCCGCGGCCACGACCTGACCGGGCTGATCTTCGTCATCTCGGCCGACAACCTGTCGGCAGGAATCGCCTCCGCGGCGTTCATCGCGTACCTGTCGAGTCTCACCAACGTCGCCTACTCGGCGACGCAGTACGCTCTGTTTTCCTCGGTGATGCTGCTGTTACCGAAGTTCATCGCCGGATTTTCCGGCGCGTTCGTGGACGTGCACGGCTATACGGCCTTCTTCGTCTCGACCGCGGCGCTGGGCGTACCGGTGCTGCTGCTGGTCTGGCTGGCGGGACGCGTTGTCAGCCGACCTCCGACTCACGCCTCACCGTCCCAGTAATCCAGGTCGGTGTCGGACCGGTGCATGCGCCCGCCTTGCAGCAGGGGGCCTCGGGTGCGTGTGTACGCGAGGTACTTGCCGGAATCCGGGTACTCGCAGACCTCCGGAAATTCCTGTGTGCTGATCGACAGGTATTTCAGCTGCGCATCGGACGTGTTGATGATCTGATGTGGATACTCCGGGCCGGGCGGGATATCGATGACATCGCCCGCCCGGATAGGAATCATCTCACCCGCCACGCGCAGGGTGCCCTCGCCTTCCAGGATCACGAACATCTCCTCCTGCGCGTAATGAAAGTGGTAGGGGCAGGAGCGCTTGCCCGGTGGCACGATGTCGAATCCGGCCCCGAGCTTCTGCGCGACCATGCCTTCGCGCGGACCCGCCACCCCGCCACTCCTCGTGCCGTCGTAAACCGGCGCGCGCGCCGAGGTCTCCAGTTCGACGTCGTTGAAATTCCGGATTAGCTTGTCGCGCAGTGAAGTCATCGCAGACCCCTCCTGAAAGGCGGCGCACTCGGCAGGGCTTCAGCGCGCCTCGAACCGATAGATCGCAACCGTGGCACGCAGCGCCGGCGCAAGCGTCACCGGCCGGCCCTCGGCCAGCACGGTGCGGCCAGTGATCACCAGCCCCACCTTGGCGGTGAGGATCTCGAAATCCCTCAGCGTGCACAGGTGGATGTTCGGCGTGTCGTACCACTGGTAAGGGATCTGCTTCGTGACCGGCATGTGTCCCGCCAGCAGCGACACCGCATGTCGCCAGTGGCCGAAGTTGGGAAAGCTCACGATGCCCTGACGCGCCACCCGGGCCATCTCGCGCAAAATGCCCTCGACGTTGTGCATCGCCTGCAGCGTTTGCGACAGCACGACGGTGTCGAACATGCCGTCGGCGAACAGGCGCAGTCCGGCATCGAGGTTCTGCTGCACGACGTTCAAGCCGTGCTTGACGCACCGCGCGACATGGTCATCGTCAATCTCGACGCCGTAACCGTGGCACGACTTCGCGTCGCGCAGATGCGCGAGCAGCGAGCCGTCGCCGCAGCCGAGATCGAGCACGCGGCTCCTGGGAGCGACCCACTCCGCAATCTGTGCCAGGTCGACCCGCAAGGTCATGTTGCCCCCTCGCCCTTCGGGCGGCCTCCCCGCGGGGGACACGAGCGCCTTCGGAGCGGCCGCGCAGCGCTCATCGCGCGAACTCCGTGGCGATGTTGTCGAAGTAGGCCCGCACCACGCGGTGATACCTCGGGTCTTCCAACAGAAACGCGTCGTGGCCGTGAGGCGCGTCGATTTCGGCGTAGGCAACGTCGCGTTCGTTCTCGATCAGTGCCTCGACAATTTCGCGGCTGCGCTCCGGCGGAAAGCGCCAGTCGGTGCTGAAGCTCGCCAGCAGGAACTTTGCGGTGGCCGGCGCGAGCGCCTGCACCAGATTGCCGCCGGTGTGACGCGCCGGATCGAAGTAATCCAGCGCGCGCGTGATCAGGAGATAGGTATTGGCGTCGAAGTACTCCGAGAACTTGTCGCCCTGGTAGCGCAGGTAACTTTCGACCTCGAACTCGACGTCGTAATGGAACTGGTAGTCATCCGTCCGCATCGCGCGACCGAACTTCACGGCCATGTCGGCGCCCGAAAGGTACGTGATGTGACCGATCATCCGCGCCACGCGCAGGCCGCGCTTCGGCACGACGCCGTGGGCGTAGTAATCGCCGCCGTGGAAATCCGGGTCGGAGCGGATGGCGGTGCGCGCCACCTCGTTGAACGCGATGTTCTGCGCCGACAGCTTCGGCACCGACGCAATGGCGATGCAGTGGCGCAGCCGCTGCGGATACTGGATCGCCCAGGACAGCGCCTGCATGCCGCCGAGTGAGCCACCCATCACCGCCGCCCACTGCCGGATGCCAAGGACGTCAGCGACGCGCGCCTGCGCATGCACCCAGTCCTCGACCGTAACGACCGGGAAGCGCGCACCGTACGGCGTTCCGGTGGCGCGATCGATCGACATCGGCCCGGTGGATCCGAAGCAGGAGCCGAGGTTGTTGACGCCGACTACAAAGAAGCGCTCGGTGTCGACCGGCTTGCCGGGGCCCACCATGTTGTCCCACCAGCCGAGCTTGTCCGGCGCGTCGGCATAGATACCCGCGACATGATGCGACGCGTTCAGTGCGTGGCAGATCAGCACCGCGTTGCTGCAGTCGGCATTGAGCCGGCCGTAAGTTTCCACGGCCAGTTCGTAGGGCGCGATCGACGGACCGCTCGTGAGTTCGAGCGGAGCGTCGAACTTCATCGTCTGCGGCGTGACGACGCCGACCGAACGGGCACTCACAGTCGACAGAGCCCTTGCAAATAAGAAGCAGCAACAAAAAACCCGAGGGGCGCGACGCCGGCTCGGGCAGGGGGCAAATGCTCTCTGACGTCTTTAGCGGTTTTCGGAGGCGTTTTCCTCACGCGCCCGCAAGCGAGTCGGCAAATCGGCGCAGTTTGCGAGGGTAGAGAAGCCATAACGCGCTGTCAAACGCCGCCCTTCGGCGACCGATTAGACTGTCGTGACGGATCGTCCCCCGGTCACAATTGGCCGGCATGCGACTTGTGTCCGGCGAGAGGAAAGGAAATGACAATGAAACTGATGAACTGGCTGGCGACGGCCGCAACGCTGACGGCGTTTGGGTTGTCGTCCGCGATGGCCGCTGACAAGGCCAAGCAGGACGAAGTACTGAAGTCGGCACAGACGGCGCTGTCAGAGTTCTACAAGGCCGATCCGAAGATCAAGGGTGAGGTCGAGAAGGCACCCGGCCATGCCGTGTTCACGACCTACGGCATTAGCTTCCTCCTCGGCGGCGCCGGCGGCAAGGGTGTCGTGCACGACAACGTCACGAAGAAGAACACGTTCATGGACATGGCGCTCGCCAGCGCCGGCCTGCAGATCGGCGCAGCCCAGACGCGTTATCTGTTCATCTTCAAGGACAAGGCGCAGATGCAGCAGTTCATCGACAAGGGTTGGGAAGCGTCGGCAAACATCACGGCGGGTGCCGGCACCGGCAAGCAGACCGATGGCGGCAGCCTGGGCGGCTTCACCGGCGGCAAGTTCTACCAGCTGACGAAGACCGGCCTGGAAGTCGGCGCCGCCGCGCAGGGCACGAAGGTCTGGAAAGACAAGGACCTGAACTAGTCCAGCTTACGGTTCGGCACAAAGCCCAGCGATGCCGGGCTTTTCTTTGCCCACTACTGCAGGACCGCCGGCGCCGCAGGCTGCATCTCCCTCTGCAGCACATGACGGATCTTCATCGGATCCGACATCCTGAGCACCCGACCAGCGAAGCGGCCGGAGTCCTTGAACGACAGTTCGAACAGCCGCTCCTTGACCGGAAGGATCTGCGACGGATGCATCGAGAACTGGCGCAGCCCCATGCCGAGCAGCAGTTCCGTCATCTCCAGTTCACCGGCCAGTTCCCCGCACACGGAAACCGGAATCCGCGCCTTGACGCCGGCACGGATCGTCTGGGCAATGAGGCGCAGCACCGCCGGGTGCATCTGGTCGTACAGATGCGCCACCGAGCTGTCGGTACGATCTATCGCGAGCGTGTACTGGATCAGGTCATTGGTGCCGATCGACAGGAACTTGAGCCGCTGAACGAATTCCGGCAGAGACAATGCCGCGGCCGGCACCTCGATCATGCCGCCCAGCTGAATCCGCGCGTCGTACTTCAGCTTGCGTTCCTTCAATTGTTCCTTGGCGCGCGCAACGAAGGCGGCGGACTGCTCGATCTCGTGCACGTGGGCGAGCATCGGAATCAGGATGCGCACGGTCCCGACCTCGGAGGCCCGCAGGATGGCACGCAGCTGCGTGAGGAACAGGTCCGGGTACGCGAGGCAGTAACGGATCGCGCGCAGGCCCAGCGCCGGGTTCGACTCGGGCCGCGGAGCGCCGCGACCCATTCCGAGGCTCTCCCGCGCGGTCTCCGTCAGCACCTTGTCGGCACCGATGTCGAGCGTACGGATCACCACCGGCTTGCCCTTCATCGCGCGGGCAACCTTGGCATAGGCCTCGAACTGTTCGTCCTCCGATGGCAGGTCGTCGCGATCCATGAACAGGAACTCGGAGCGGAACAGGCCGATGCCGTCGGCGCCCGCTTCGAGGGCATCGCGCGCGTCCCTCGGCAACTCGATGTTCGCCAGCAGGTCGATCGGGATGCCGTCGCGCGTGCGCGCAAGCTTGCCCTTGAGGCGTCGCAGCTGGGAGCGGTGCTCGGCTTCGGCACGCGATCTACGCCTGAACTCATGCAGCTCTTCTTCGGTCGGGTTGGCAACGACCACGTCGGCATCGGCATCTATGACGACGACCTCGCCCTCGGCGATGCGCGCACGCGCGCCGTCAGCGCCGACGATGGCAGGCAGCCCCAAGCTGCGCGCGAGGATCGCCGTATGAGAGGTCGGTCCGCCCAGCTCGGTGACGAAGCCGGCGAGATCGAGATCGGCGCGATCCTTCAGGTGCAACACGTCAGCCGGCGCAAGATCGCGTGCCACGAGCACCAGCCGCTCGCCCGCCGCCAGTTTCTTCGGCAGCGCGACACGCGTCGGCGTGCCCTCGGAAAGAGCGTTCAGCACCCGCTCGACGACCTGACGTACGTCGGTTGAGCGCTCACGCAGGTATTCGTCGTCGATCGCCTCGAACTGTCGGCACACTTCCTCCAGCTGGATCGTCAGCGCCCATTCCGCGTTCATCAGGCGGGTGCGGATCAGGTCGCGCGGCGCCTCGGACAGCAGCGCGTCCTCGAGGATCAGTAGATGCAGGTCGAGAAACGCGCGCACCTCGTTCGGCGCATCGGGCGCGATGCCGCTGCGAAGCTCGTCCAGCTCATCACGCACAGCCGCAAAAGCGCGCGTCAGCCGGGCGATCTCGTGCACCACATCGCGTCGCTCGATCGCCACCTGCCGCACCTCGAGCTCCGACGGCGCCAGCAGGTGGGCGCGGCCAATCGCGATACCGCGCGCCACGCCGATGCCGGTCACGGCCTCACGCTTTGCCTCGGTCACGCCACTCCCCTAGTCCAGTTCGCCAAAGCCCGACACGATCAGTTCGCCGATCGCGTCGATCGCCTGCTGCTCGTCCGGGCCGTCCGCCTCGACCGTGAGCACGCTGCCCTGTCCCGCCGCCAGCATCATCACACCCATGATCGACTTGGCGTTCACGCGGCGACCGCTCTTCGAGATCCACACTTCCGATGCGTGCCTGCTGGCCACCTGGGTGATCTGTGCCGAAGGACGTGCATGAAGTCCGAGCTTATTGTTGATGGTGAAGTCTCTGGTGATCATTGCCCTGCGGCTTGTAGCCCTGGTTCTGCACCGAGGTCGTCGCGATCTGCACCATGCCCTGCTGTCCGCCCGCGAGGGCCTTGTCCGTCACCTCCGCCAGCGATCCGCCGCGGTAGCAGACGGCGCGCAGCAGCATCGGAAGATTGACGCCCGCCACCACCGTGACGCGTCCGGGATCGTTGAGGCGTGCGGCCAGGTTGCCTGGCGTTGCGCCGAAGGCATCGGTCAGCACGAGCACCCCCGCACCGGTGTTCACTTCGGCCACCAGCTTCATCGCCCCGTCCAGCAGCGCATCCACCGATGCGCCCGGAGCCACGTCCAGCGCGCGCAGGTTGGCCTTTGTCATTCCCGGTTCGCAGCTGTAGACATGCTCCACGCACTGCTCCAGTGCGCTGGCCAGCGGGGCGTGGGCAATAATGAGGATGCCGGTCATAGACAATCAGCACTCATGTACGCGATCCTGCGGATCGCGCGTGCATTCGTGCTGCTCGAGTCAGGCGCCCGTCCTTCGGGCGGCCGGGCGGGCAGGCGCGGTTCAACTGCACGCTGATTGCAGCTCACCCTGAGCGGGGGATTGATCATTCTGAACGCTCCAGTGCATCGATGAACAGACCGGCGACGTTGCAGCCGGCCTGCTGGGCGATTTCGACGAAACAGGTGGGGCTGGTGACGTTGATCTCGGTCAGGTAGTCACCGATCACGTCGAGTCCCAGGAGCCGCAGCCCGCGCGGCAGCAGCGCCTGGCCGACGACGGACGCGATCTCACGGTCGCGCTCGGTCAGTGGCTGGGCACGACCGATGCCTCCCGCCGCAAGGTTGCCGCGTGTTTCGCCTGCCTTCGGGACACGCGCCAGGCAGTAAGGCACCGGCACGCCGTCGATGACGAGCACGCGCTTGTCGCCGTCACGAATCGCCGGGATGAACTTCTGCGCCATCGCGGTGCGGAGTCCATGTGCCGTCACGGTCTCGAGTATCGACCCGGCGTTCGGATCACCGGGTTGCAGCCGGAAAACGCCGGCGCCGCCCATGCCGTCCAGTGGCTTGACGATGACGTCTTCGTGATCCGCCCAGAAAGTTCGGATGCGCTCGGCCTCGCGCGTCACGAGGGTCGGGACGCTGAAGTGCGGAAACTCGAGGATCGCGAGTTTCTCGTTGTGATCGCGCAGGGCCTGGGGATCGTTGACGACCCGGGCTCCAAGCGCCGCAGCACGCGACAGCAGCAACGTGGCGTTCAGGAACTCGACGTCGAACGGCGGGTCCTTGCGCATCAGGACTGCCGAGAATGATGCGAGGTCGCGTTCTTCGGCGCCCAGCTCGACATGCCAGTCATCGTCGTCCTGCGTCATCTGCAGGCGATGAGCGCGCGCGGTCACCGCGCTGTTGCTGGCAGCGAGTTCGTCCGGGGTCGCCGCGAAGATGGCGTGGCCGCGCCGTGCCGCCTCGCGCATCATCGCCACGCTCGAATCCTTGTAGGCCTTGAGTTTGTCGAGCGGATCAACGACGAAAAGAAGGTCCAGCGTCATCCGCGGCGCTCCGCAGGCCTCACGGGATTCAGCCGGCCACGGCCGCCATGACGACCGCCGGCGCGCTGTCGACGCGATGCGCGGTGCGCTCGAGCTCGACCGAAGCTGCGAGCAGCGCCAGCCGCGCGACGACACCGTACGCATAGAACCGATTGGCCGCGCTTTCACCCGCGGAGCTGCTGCAGTCCGGCAGGTTGCAGCTGCCGGCGAAAGCGAGCGGCACGAAGTGCATGCCGGGCGCATTCAGGTTCTCGTCGCGGCCGCGCTCGGTGTGCACGCGATAGAAACCGCCGACGACATAGCGATCGATCATGTAGACGACCGGCTCGGCGACGGCGTTGTCCACGAGTTCGTTGGTCGGCACGCCCTCCTGGATGATGACCTCGCTGACCTCGAGACCCTCCTTCACCACCGACATCTTGTTGCGCTGCTTGCGGTTCAGCCCGCGCACCTCCGAGGCGTCTTTCACGGTCATGACGCCCATGCCGTAGGTACCGGCATCGGCCTTCACGACAACATAGGGCGTGTCGTCGATGCCATGCTCCTTGTACTTGTCGCGCATCTTGCCGAGCACGAAGTCGATGTTGCTGGCGAGGCACTCCTCACCCGCGCGCTCGTGGAAGTTGACCTCGCCGCAGCGCCCGAACGCCGGGTTGATCAGCCACGGATCGATGTCGATCAGCTGCGCGAACTCGGCAGCAATCACGTCGTAGGCGGCAAAGTGGTTCGACTTGCGGCGGATCGCCCATCCCGCCTGCAACGGCGGCACGATGATCTGGTCGTCGAGGTCGCGCAGGATCGGCGGGATGCCGGCCGAAAGGTCATTGTTCAGCAGCAGTGCGCAGGGCACGAAGTCGGCCACGCCCACTTTGCTCCCGTGGCGCACCAGCGGTTCGACCGTCAGCACGTCGCCGCTCGGCAACTCGATACGGGTCAGCTCCTTGACCTCGTCTGAGAGCGAGCCGATGCGTACCTCGAGGCCGGTCTGCCGGAGGATGCGCGCCAGCCGCGCGACGTTCGCCAGATAGAACAGGTTGCGCGTGTGGCGCTCTGGCACCAGCACGAGGTTGCGGGCATCCGGACACAGGTGCTCGATCGCCGATTGCGCTGCCTGCACGGCACTCGGCAGCATGTCGTCCGAGAGGTTGTTGAAACCCCCTGGGAACAGGTTCATGTCCACAGGCGCCAGCTTGTAGCCGGCATTGCGGAGGTCAACCGAACCGTAGAACGGCGGCGTGTGGTCCTGCCACTGCAGGCGGAACCAGCGCTCGATCGCCGGCATCGCGTCGACGATCTTCTGTTCGAGCGCGAGCAGCGGACCGGCGTTGGCCGTGACCAGGCGGGGTATCGCAAGGTTCGACACGACGGGCTCACTTCTGCGCGGCCATGCCAGAGAGTGCCGCGCAAGGTCGTTGGGACAGGCAGTGTACAGCGGGGCTGCGGGCGGATTCGTCGCGTGCATCGGGCACGCCACCGCATCCGCAACCAAAAAAAACGGGCACCGAAAGGTGCCCGTGAAAGTTCGCCACGATTGGACCGCGAGCGGCCCGGCGAGCTAGGGAGACACAACCTGCAATCCGCCACACCGCTTCCGGGTCGGTCGGCGGAGGCCCGGGAGTTGCCTCCCGGGCCGAACGTCCTTACATCTTGTAGGCGGATTCGCCGTGATACGTCGTATCCAGGCCTTCGCGCTCCTCCTCCGGAGTTACACGCAGCCCGGTGATCATCTTGACCAAGTACAGCGCCACCAGCGAGACCACGGCGGAAAGGATCACCGCCGTCAGCACCGCCTGGAACTGGATAAACACCTGCGCACCGATGCCGGGGAAATCGGCCGGATCACCGCACTTGTTGGTGATGTAGTTGCAGATGCCGGCGCCGCCCAGTGAGGGCGCGGCGAATACACCGGTCAGCAGTGCACCGACGATGCCGCCCACCCCATGGACACCGAATACGTCGAGCGCGTCGTCGGCGTTCAGCATCTTCTTCAGTCCGGTCACGCCCCAGAAGCAGAGCAGGCCCGCGGCGACACCGATGACCAGCGCGCCGATGACGCCAACGAAGCCGCAGGCCGGAGTAATCGCAACGAGGCCGGCCACTGCACCCGACGCCGCACCCAGCATCGACGGCTTGCCCTTGACCATCCACTCCGCAAACATCCACGCGAGCACTGCGACGGCCGTGGCCAGCAGCGTGTTGAGGAACGCGAAGGCGGCGACACCGTTGGCTTCGAGGTTGGAGCCGGCGTTGAAGCCGAACCAGCCCACCCACAGCAGCGCGGCACCGACCATCGTCAGCGTCAAGCTGTGCGGCGCCATGCTCTCCTTGCCGTAGCCGATGCGCTTGCCGAGCACGTAGGCGGCCACCAGGCCGGCAACGCCGGCATTGATGTGCACGACCGTGCCACCGGCAAAGTCGAGCGCGCCCTTGGCCCAGAGCCAGCCGGCATTCGCCACGACCGCGTCGAGCGTGGCCTGGTCCGTGATCGCATCGGGCCCGTCCCAGTACCACACCATGTGCGCCATCGGAATGTAGGCAAAGGTGAACCAGATCACCGTGAACAGCAACACCGCCGAAAACTTCATGCGTTCGGCGTACGCACCGACGATCAGCGCGCAGGTAATGGCCGCGAACGTGCACTGGAACGCCACGAACAGCAGCTCAGGGATGTAGACCCCTTTGCTGAACGTCGCCGCCGCTGACTCCGCATTCACGCCACTGAGGAAGAGTTTCGAGAAATTCCCGAAGAACGCCCCCGGTCCGCCGAACGCCAGCGTGTAGCCGTAGATAACCCACAGCACCGAAATCAGCGAGAAGATGACGAACACCTGCATCAGCACGCTCAGCATGTTCTTCGAGCGCACCAGGCCGCCGTAGAACAGCGCCAGGCCCGGTATGGTCATCAGGATGACCATGATCGTGGCCACGTACATGAACGCGGTGTCGGCCTTTTCGATCTTCGGCGCGGCCGGCGCCTCTTCCTTCTTCTCGGTTTCCTCAACCTTGACGGTCTCGGTGACCTTCACCGTCTCGGTGACGGACTTCTCATCCGCCTTCGCCGCCTCAGCGCCCTTGGCCGGTGCTTCCATCTTTGCACTTTCGCCCACCGAGGGAACGCCGCCCTGTGCCACGGCGGCACCCGACCCGAGCGCCATCGCTCCTGCCGCGAGGAGCATGATCAGTAGTTTCTTCATCGCTTCCTCATGGAGTTAGAGAGCATCCTTGCCGGTCTCGCCGGTGCGGATGCGGACGACCTGCTCGAGGTCATAGACGAAGATCTTGCCGTCGCCGATCTTGCCGGTGCGCGCCGAGCCTTCGATGGCCTCGATTGCACGCTCGACGATGTCCTCGGCGACTGCGGCCTCGATCTTCACTTTGGGCAAAAAGTCGACCACGTATTCGGCGCCGCGATACAGCTCCGTGTGGCCCTTCTGCCGTCCGAAGCCCTTGACCTCGGTGACCGTGATGCCCTGAACGCCCACGCCGCTCAGCGCTTCACGCACCTCGTCAAGCTTGAACGGCTTGATGATGGCTGTGATTAGTTTCATGAATTGGTTCCCCTTCGTTTTCCGAGGTACGTCAGAACGTCTTGCCGACCGTGGCGAGGAAGGAGTTCCTGCCGGCCCCGCGCGACGGGACTTCTGCAGTCGTGAAGAAGTCCTTCTCGCTGGTGCCGACCCAGAAGGCACCAAGAATCCAGCCCGATCCCATGATGTCCCACGTGCCGCCGAGCTTGAAGTCCCACACGTTGTCCTTGTTGAGCGCGGTGTTGATGTTTTCGTAGTTCTTTACGAACTGCCACCCGGCATGCGCGACGATGGCAAAGCCGTCCGCCAAGGGGAAAGTTCCGGAAATGTCGACGTACTGCGAACCCTTGGTGTTGTATCCCGGCGCTTTCACGCCGAAGAAGTCGGTGAACGCGTAGTAGTACTTCACTGACGCGGGGCCCCACGTGCCGCCGATGTACGCCTCGAAGTTCTTCGCTTCGAAATCGGGGTTGTATTCGCCCGTGCCCGGGTAGTAGTAGTAGATGACGCCGACATCCAGGCCGAAATCGCCGAACGCGTGCTTGTAGCCGCCGTAGAAGTCCATCTCGATCGGCGCGCCGTTGTACAACGACGACGACACGTTCGAGTTCCAGTTGCCGAGATAGAAGCCCGACTTGTGCGCGAAATCGACGCCGCCCTGGATCGTCGGCTGATAGTCGGTCTGCGAGAAGCCGCGGAAGCGGTAGTCGCTGCCGATCGTCAGGTTGCCGCTCAGCGTGAACTCGGGCTGGTCCATGGGCGCGGCAGCGGTGGTCTGTGCCAAAGCCAGCAACGGAGCAGAGCAGGCGGAGGCGACGGCCGCCACAGCGAGTGCTTTCTTCATGTCGTTCTTCCTTTCGAGGCAAGGTTGGAGCAAGGCTCGGTTGCCCTTTACGCAACATGTATGCCAATTGCTGCAACGCCAAAAGTGCCCCTGGCTGGTGCGAAAATCAGACCTCCAGCCCGAATGCGCCCCAATGCAGGGCGATTCCGCCCCCAATCGGTTCGGATCGCACGCACCCTGCTGGTTCATGCACACGAACAGTGGCGCAGGGTCGCGCTGCTAGACTGGATCACGCTGAGCAGGCAGCGCGGCACAACTGCCTGCGCCCGGCCGGCAGGACCTCATGAATAAGACTTCATTCCTCGATGACCTGCAGGACCGTGTCTCCGCGGTGATTCAGCGGACACCGGCGGCGGACCTGCAGAAGAACCTCAAGGCGCTGTTGACGCAGCAGTTCGCCCGGCTCGAACTGGTCACGCGCGAGGAGTTCGACACGCAGAGCAAGGTTCTCGCGCGCGCGCGCGCGCAGCTCGACGAACTCGAGCGGCGTATCGCAGATCTGGAACAGCGCCGCGGATAGCAGCGCCAGGGTGGGGCAGCTGCGCTAGGCGGCCGACGCTTCGGGCGAAGCGCGCTTGCGGGCGACAGCGATGATCTTCGCCGCGGTCTCCAGTTGCAGTTCCGAAAGCTCGGCGTCCATGGTCGGACGGTCGATCAGCCGTACGTTCTTGCGCTTGGCAATCTCTTTCGCACCGCGTTCGTAGCCCGCCTCGGCGATCACGGCGACGCGCAGCATGCCGATCTCGCGCGCCTGCTCGATCAGCGCGGTGATGCGGTCGACCGAGACGTTGTCGGTCTGCACGACGAAGGCATAGGCACGGGCCGGGTCGTCACGATGGCGCAGTACCAGTTCGATCGGCCAGACCGCCGGTGAAGCGGGGACCTGGCGATAGCCGCGCGACTCGTACCACGCAAGCACCAGCTCGCGCAGCGGCACCGACGGCGCCATCGAATCGAGCATTGGCGTGGCCTCGCGCGCCGCCGCGCGGGCGGCGGCGGTCGGTCGACGCGGTTCCGGAGCTGGCGGAGGACTGGGGCGCGGCGCGCGCCGGTTCGGGTCATCCACCATGATCTGCGAAATCAATTCTTCGATCGGATCGAGTCCGGCGGCCGCCTCTTCTGCAGGCGTCAGCGCGCGTGCCGGCTCACCACGCTTCTGCTCGTACTCGATCGGCGGCAGGTCCTTGCTCGCGTTGTCCTGCTCGGCCGCCTCGCCGTGCGCCTGGCGGATCAGCGCAGCGTGATCGATTTCCTCAGCCGGGGGGGGAGTTGCCGACCGGCCCGGTTTGGCCTCGGCAGGAGATGCGCCCAGCATCATCGCCATGGCGGCCTGCTCACGATGCGCCGCCTGCTCGCGAATCGAATCGGCTCGTCGACGCGCCCACAGGTAGAGCCCTGCAAGCACGACCAGCAAACCGACACCGAACAGCAGTGAAGACACCTTGATGCGAACCACTCCGGCGGGGAGTCCCGCTGGGAAGCTGTCAGAGCATCCATCGTGACACGACTCGCCCCGGAAGCCCAACCGAATACGGGGCCAAACGGCCCATATATCGCGGCCGCCCGGCCGGGCACGACGTGCGGAACCGCCCGAGCGCTCCGGGATGACGGCAAACCGCGGGGCAATTCGCGGTATCGGATCACGACTGGGGAGCGGAGCGCCGCCGATAGAATCGCCGCTGCCTCAGGCACCTCCATGTCGATCGCCATCGTTCGCACCCGCGGCCTCTCCGGCATGTATGCGCCGCAGGTGACTGTCGAAGTGCACCTGTCCAACGGACTGCCGTCGTTCACGCTGGTAGGGCTTCCGGATACCGAGGTGCGCGAAGCGCGCGAGCGGGTGCGCGCCGCGTTGCTCACCAGCCGCTTCGACTTCCCGGCGCGGCGCATCACGGTCAACCTGGCGCCGGCCGACCTGCCGAAGGAATCCGGGCGATTCGATCTTCCGATCGCGCTGGGGATCCTTGCCGCGACCGGCCAGATTCCGACCAGGACGCTCGACCAGTATGAATTCGCCGGCGAACTCTCCCTGACGGGCGAACTTCGGCCTGTGCGTGGCACGCTCGCGATGGCGTACGCCGTGGCGAAGTCGGAGCATACGGTCGGCCCCCGTCGCGGCTTCGTCGTCCCGTCGGAAAGCGCCGACGAGGCCGCGCTGGTCGGTGGCATCCCGATCTTTCCCGCTCGCACCCTGCTGCACGTGGTCGAGCATCTGCGGGCCGATGCCGGCGATACCGCGTCGCACGCAATCGCCGAGCATCACGCGATGGTGCGGCTGACGCCGCCGATCTATCCCGACCTCTTCGATGTGAAGGGCCAGCTCGCGCCAAAGCGCGCACTCGAGATTGCAGCCACCGGTGGCCACAGCGTGCTACTCGTTGGCCCGCCGGGCACCGGCAAGACCATGCTGGCGCAACGATTCGCCGGCATCCTGCCGCCGATGACGACCGATGAGGCGCTCGAGTCCGCAGCGGTACTGAGCCTGGTCGGGCAGTTCGCGCCGCAGCGCTGGGCCACGCGCATCTTCCGCGCGCCGCACCACACCGCGAGCGCGGTCGCACTGTGCGGGGGCGGGTCGCCGCCGATGCCCGGCGAAATTTCCCTGGCGCACCACGGCGTGCTGTTCCTGGACGAGTTGCCCGAGTTCGAGCGGCGCGTCCTGGAGACGCTGCGACAACCTCTCGAGTCAGGCCAGATCACCGTGTCGCGCGCCGCGCGCCAGGTCGACTACCCCGCGCGCTTCCAGCTGATCGGCGCGATGAACCCGTGCCCCTGCGGTTATTACGGACATGCCAGCATCGCCTGCCGCTGCACGCCGGATCTCATCGCGCGCTACCAGGACCGCATCTCCGGTCCGCTGCTGGACCGCATCGACATGCGAGTGGAAGTCGGATCCGTTCCGGAGGAAACGCTCACGTCACTGCCAGACGGTGAACCGACACGCTTCGTGGCGGAGCGAGTGCGCAAGGCCTACGACCGCGCGATTGCGCGCCAGGGACGGGTCAATGACCATCTGAATGGCGCCGAGCTCGAAGAGGCCTGCGCACTGGACGAACCGGTGCAGAAGCTGCTGCACGCGGCCAGCGTGCGGCTCGGCTGGTCCGCGCGCGCCTATCACCGCGTGCTGAAGGTCGCGCGCACGATCGCCGATCTGGCCGATTCGGAGCGACTCGAGACCCATCATGTGGCAGAGGCGATCCAGTACCGGCGCTCGCTGCGCGACAGCTGACTCCGGGGCCGTCGTCGGCTACGGGCGGCCAAGGAACAGGTAGATCGCGCGGTTGTCGCGGTTGGCATACCCGAAGCCGACATACAGCGGCCCGAGCGGCGAATCGAGACCCAGGTAGACCGATCCCGCGAATACATCGAGATAGCCGTCGACCCGCTCGCCCTGCCACACCGGGACTACCGGCCTCAGCCGCGCCGCCTCGATTGAGGCGCCGGCGTACACACCCTCGAACAGCGGGATGTCCGCAAGCTTGGTGCGGTAGACCAGCCGGCCGAAGGCGAAGTCCTGCGTCTTCAGCTGCTGCCGTTGCAGGCCGGAGAGGTAGAGGAAGCCGCCGAGGTTGAAGAGGTCGTAGGCCGGGATGTCGTTGCTGCCGATCTTGTTGCCGCCGGTAACCAGGGCCTCGAGCGTATGCGCGCCGATCGTGTAGGCGCCCTGAGCAAGCCCGGTCCAGTAGCTGTACTGGTCGTCTGCGCCCAGCGAGTGCAGCGACGAGTAGGCCTTCAGGTCCACCTTGAAGCCGCCGTGCGTGAAATTGAGGCTGTCCAGCCGGTCGAGACGAAGCTGCGCACGCAACGCGCCCATGCTGGCATGTCCGCCTTCCGGAAAGAGCGGGATGCCGCTTGCCAGCTCGAAGCTCCGGTAGCCGTAGATCGCCCCGATGCGGGCGTCGCCGTACTGGATGATGTTGGCCCCGATGTCCAGCTGCGCGGCCGCCTCCGCGTCGCGATACTCCGCAACCTGGACCGTGTCCTCGTAAAGTCGCCACGGTTCAACCCGGTATTGCAGCCGCGGTGCGACAAAAAAATACTGCCGTGCGCCAATCGGCTGATAGAACTCGGTGGCCAGCAGCACGTCCGTGCCCAGAACGACGTCGTTGCGCCATTCCGCGCCCCAGGTGTTGAGCCACTTTGACCGGTACGAGGCATGGACGTTGAAATTGGACTGCCGGCCCAGGTCTGCATCGAGCTCGAGACCGAAGCGGAAGTAGTCGCGCTCGGGCTTTTCCTTGACCAGCACGACCAGCGTCTGCTTGCCGTCGATCTCGTCGATCGCGTAGTTGACGTTCTCGAAGTCGCCACGACCGTAGACGCGCCGCATGTCCAGGTCGATCGTGTCGCGGTCGAGCGGCTTGCCGACCTCGGTAGACAGGGACTGCAGGACCACCTCCGGCGACACCCGCTGCGTGCCCTCGACCCTGATCGCCTCGACCATGACGGCGCCCTGCTCCGCTGGCGAGGACTGGCGCTTGCGCAGCGCCGCGTACTCCTCCGGCGGCAGCGAATAGCGGCGCAGCTGATCTGCCACTTTCCACGCTGCATCCTCGCCGATCGGGACCGTCTTGATCAGATTGTCGAAGTCCGCGGATGAGAAGTCACCGAGCTCCGGCACGATCAGCACATCCCGGGACGTCAGCTCCTTCAGCGAGCGATTGACGTTCTGCTCGGTCAGGATGTTGATCATCTGCATCGAAACGCTGAACACCGACGTGATCTGGTCGGGACGCAGCAGCGGCGTTCCCAGGTTCACCGCGATGATGACGTCGGCTCCCATCGATCGCGCAATGTCGACCGGAAGGTTGCGCACCAGCCCGCCGTCGACGAGCTGGCGCCTGTCGATGGTGACCGGCGCAACTGCGCCCGGCACCGACATCGACGCGCGGATCGCCGACACCACGCTGCCGCTCTTCAACACGACCATTTCCCCCGTGCCGATGTCCGTCGCGATGGCGCGGAATGGAATAGGCAGCTCGTCGAAGCTGCGGGCGTTGCCGATCTGCACCAGGCGGCGCAGCTCTCCTTCAAGCGCCACGCCCGTCACTATGCCCTTGGGCAGCACGATGCCGTCCTTGCCGACGCCGAGCTCGGGGATGATGTACGGCGACTCGTCGTCGGTCTTCTGACGCATCGTCTGGTCGGCGCGCGGCGGCTTGTCGGTGAAAAGCTTTTCCACCGTCATGCCTCTGATGGCCGCTTCCATCTGCGGAACCGTCAGACCCGTCGCGTAGGACGCGCCGACGATCGAGCCCATGCTGGTGCCGGCAATGACATCAACCGGTACACGCAGCTCTTCTAGAACCTTGAGTACGCCGATATGCGCGGCACCGCGGGCGCCACCCCCCGACAGCACCAGGCCGATCCGCGGGCGTGCGCTGTCCGCGCGTTTCGGCTCGGATCTAGGGGCCTGCGGCGCCTCCGCCTGGGCCGTCGCGTCGCAGGACAGCGCCATCGTGGCCAGCAATAAGACGGACACGGCGAGCCGGTACGCAAGATGGGTCATGAATGGGAGCCGGGAGAGGTCGGGCGCGGCGGAGTCTAAGTGATCGCGCTGCACGCTCTCACGCAACGACAGCGACGGCGGCACTGCCGTATCGTTGACAGCCCGCACCGAAACCACCTCTGACGACCCCTGTCGACGACTGCCATGACCCCCTCCACGACCACCGACAACCTGAACGTCGTCGGACTGGACGACATGCCGCCACCGGCGCAGATCAAGAAGGAACTGCCGCTGAGCGACGTCGCGGAGGCGACGGTGCAACGCGGGCGCGCCGAGCTGATGCGCATCCTGGACCGCCTCGATGCGCGGCTGTTCGTCGTCGTGGGGCCGTGCTCGATCCACGACCCGCGTGCCGCGCTCGAGTACGCGCAGCGTCTGCGCGCGCTTGCCGAGGAAGTGGGCGACGTGCTGCTGCTGGTCATGCGCGTCTACTTCGAGAAGCCGCGCACCGTCACGGGATGGAAGGGATTCATCAATGATCCCGAGATGGACGACTCGTTCCACATCGGCCAGGGGATGCGGCGCGCACGTGAACTGCTGCTGGCCTTCGCCGAATTGGGTTTGCCCACCGGCAGCGAGGCCCTGGATCCGCTGTCGCCCCAGTACCTGGCGGACCTGATCGGCTGGTACGCGATCGGCGCACGCACGACCGAGTCGCAGACGCACCGCGAGATGGCGAGCGGGCTGTCGACCCCGGTGGGTTTCAAGAACGGCACCGACGGTGGGCTGGATGTCGCGATCAACGCGATCCGCTCGGCACGCTCGCCCCACAGCTTCCTGGGCATCGGGCCCGACGGCCGTACCGCGATCGTACGTACGCGCGGCAACCGGCTCGGCCATCTGGTGCTGCGAGGTGGCGGCGGACGGCCAAACTACGACACGGTCAGCGTGCGTCTGGCGGAGTCTGCCTTGGTGAAGGCGGGACTGGCGCCGAACATCGTCGTCGACTGCTCGCACAGCAACTCGCTGAAGGACCCCTCGCTGCAGCCGCTGGTATTCATGGACTGCGTTCACCAGATCAAGGAAGGCAACCGGTCGATCGTGGGTCTGATGCTCGAAAGCCACCTGCACGGCGGCAGTCAGGCGATCCCGGCCGATCTGGCCCAGCTCAAATACGGCGTGTCCGTGACGGATGCGTGCATCGACTGGCCGACGACCGCCGAATTGCTGCTTCGCGCCGCCGGCGAACTCAGGTCCGTGTTGCCGGCGCGCGGAGGCTGACACGCTTGACCGGGTCTCCTGCTCACGCGCCCGCAACGCGAGGCCGGCCGGGACTGCCCCTTGGAACTTCAAGCGCCCGTCAGCACTCGCGCCTTAGCGGTTCACCGGCATCGTGAACTCGGGCCCCTTGCTGGAGGCCGGATCGGGCCAGCGCTGCATCACGCTCTTGTAGCGCGTGTAAAAGCGCACGGCTTCCTCGCCGTAGGCGTGATGGTCACCGAACAATGAGCGCTTCCAGCCGCCGAAGGAGTGAAAGGCCATCGGCACCGGGATCGGCACGTTGATGCCGACCATTCCGGCATTCACGCGGCGCGCAAATTCGCGCGCGGTACCGCCGTCGGTCGTGTAGCACGCCACGCCGTTGCCGAACTCGTGGTCGTTGACGAGTTGCAGCGCCGCGGCGAAGTCCGGCACGCGCACCATCGTCAGCACCGGGCCGAAGATCTCCTCGCGGTAGATCTTCATGTCCGGCCGCGCGCGGTCAAACAGCGTGGCGCCGAGGAAGAAACCGCTCTCGCGCCCCGGCACGACGTGGCGCCGCCCGTCACACACCAGCTCCGCGCCCTCGGCAATGCCCGACTCGATATAGCCGAGGATCTTCTCGCGATGCGCCGCCGTGACGACCGGCCCCATGTCGGCGTCCGACTCCATGCCGTCACGGATGCGCAGTTTCGCGATACGCGGCTTGAGCTTCGCGATCAGTTCGTCGGCAATGTGTCCAACCGCGACGCCGACCGAAATAGCCATGCAGCGTTCGCCGGCCGAGCCGTAGGCGGCGCCGATGAGCGCATCCGCCGCCTGATCGAGATCCGCATCCGGCATCACGACCATGTGGTTCTTCGCGCCGCCGAGCGCCTGCACGCGCTTGCCATGCGCAATGCCCTGCTGCTGGATGTACTCGGCGATCGGCGTTGAACCGACGAAACTCACGGCGGCTATGCCTGGATGCGCAAGGATCGCGTCAACGGCCGCCTTGTCGCCCTGCACGACGTTGAATGCGCCGTCGGGCAGTCCGGCCTGCTTCAACAGATCGGCGATCAGCAGCGCGGCCGACGGATCGCGCTCCGACGGCTTCAATATGAAGCTGTTCCCGCACACCAGCGCCAGCGGAAACATCCACATTGGCACCATCACCGGGAAGTTGAACGGCGTGATGCCCGCGACCACGCCAAGCGGCTGGCGCAACGAGTAATTGTCGATGCCGCCGCCGATGTTGTCGGAGAACTGGCTTTTCATCAGCTGCGGCGCACCGCAGGCGAATTCGACGACCTCCAGGCCGCGCTGCACCTCGCCGCGCGCATCGCTGAAGACCTTGCCATGTTCGCGCGTGATGATGCGCGCCAGATCGTCGTGGTGGCGGTCGAGCAGCTCCTTGAAACGGAACATCACGCGCGCCCGGTTCAGCACCGAAGTCTCGCTCCACCGCGGATACGCGGCCGCCGCGCTGCGCACGGCCGCGTCGACGACCGCAGCATCGGCCAGTCGCACCCGCCCGGACACTTCACCGGTGGCGGGGTTGAACACATCGCTGGCGCGGACTCCCGCGCCGGCGAACTTCGTGCCGTCGATCCAGTGAGTGATATCGGCGATGACTGATTCGTTCTTTCCCACGATCTACTCCAGTCCGGCCAGTGCCGTTCGTATCGTCTCGACGATGCGCTCGACATGAGTTTCCTCGATGATCAGCGGTGGCGACAGCGCCAGGATGTCGCCGGTGGAGCGCACCAGCACACCGGCCTCGAAGCAGCGTATGTGTGCTTCGAGTCCGCGCCGGCCGACCGCACCCGCGCGCGGCTCGAGCTCGATGCCGCCGACGATGCCGAGGTTGCGGATGTCAATCACATAACGCGCACCCTTCAGCGAATGCAGCGCTGACTCGAACTTCGGCACCATCGCCTGCGCCCGGGCGAACAGCTGCTCGTCGACGTAGAGCTGCTGCGTCGCCAGCAAAGCCGCGCAGGCCAGCGGATGCGCCGAGTAGGTGTAGCCGTGCAGGAACTCGATCGCCCCTTCGGGCGCGGCGTTGGTGATCGTGTCGTAGACATCGTTCTTCGCGATGACCGCCCCCATCGGCACGGCGGCGTTGTTGATCGCCTTGGCGCAGGTCAGCAGGTCCGGGGTGATGTTGAAGTAATGCGCCGCGAACGGCGTGCCGAGGCGACCGAAGCCGGTGATCACCTCGTCGAATATCAGCAAGATGCCGTGCTTCCTGCAGGTGGCCGCAATCCTGTCGAGATAACCCTTGGGCGGGATCAGCACGCCGGCGGATCCCGCCATCGGCTCGACGATCACGGCCGCGATGTTGCTCGGGTCGTGGAACGCGACCAGGCGCTCCAGTTCATCCGCGAACTCCGCACCGTGCTCCGGCTGGCCTTTGGAGAACGCATTGCGCGCCAGGTCGTGGGTGGAGCGGATGTGGTCAACGCCGGCCATCATCGCCGGAAACGCCTTGCGGTTGCCGGGGATGCCGCCCACCGTTGTGCCGCCGATGTTGACGCCGTGGTAGCCGCGCTCGCGTCCGATGATGATGCGCCGGCTGGACTCGCCCCGCGCGCGGTGATACGCCATCGCCATCTTGATCGCGGTGTCGGCCGATTCGGAGCCCGAGTTCGTGAAGAACACGCGCTCCATCCCGGCCGGCGCGACCCGCGCGACGGCTGTCGCGGCCTCGAATGCCAGCGGATGTCCCATGTTGAAGGGCGGCGCGTAGTCCATCGTCGCCGCCTGCCTTTGCACCGCCTCGACGATCGGCTTGCGGCTGTGACCGGCGTTCACGCACCACAGGCCCGCCGTGCCATCGAGCACCTCGCGACCCTCGGGGGTCCAGTAGAACATTCCCTCGGCGCGCGCCAGCAGTCGCGGCGCCGCCTTGAACTGGCGGTTCGCCGTGAACGGCATCCAGAAGTGTTCGAGCGTGGCCGCGTGGACCGAGGGGTTCTCGAGCTTCATGGGGTGCCTCCTATGGCGTCAGGCGAAGAGAAGTGAAGAAGGTGTCGAGGGCCTGGGGGTCGATACTGCCTTCGCCACCCAGTGCAACCAGCTGGAAGAGTCGATCATCGACGATGAAGAAGCGGGCCGCAAGCACGGCGGAACGGCCATCCGGGCCGGCCCGCCCGCGCGCTTCGACCGCCTGGGCCGCGCGGACCTGCTGGCGGGATCCCGGAGGCAGCGACAGGGTTGCTGGTCCCGCCGAGGCGACAGTTCCGCCGATGTTACGGACCAGGCCATCGCGAAAGTAGGCGATCGCGCGTTCGCGCCCGGCGGCGTCATCGGCGATGACCGCCGGCAGTCGTGCCATTCCTAGCGCGAACATCGCCGGCCCCACGCCGGTCGACGTCATCGAGACGGGCAACTTGTGGCCTTCGAACTCGACGTCGCGGGCGACGGTCTGGGCGCGCCCCGGCAGCATCACGCTGTAGCCGTCGGCCGAACGGAATTCGCGCCATTCGAGCCGCTCGCTGCAGCCAACGAGCGCCAGCAGCGCCATGAACACCGCGGCCGTCCAGGCAGGGCGGGCTCGGCTTCGAGCGTAGGTTGGCTGCACAAATAAAAAGAGCCGGAGTGACCCGGCTCCAGCGAAGGGCCGGTGAGCTACCGGGCCTTGGTGGGCCGCTGCGCCGGCGCGGAAACGTTCCGGGCCCGACGCGGCCGCGTCCTGCCGTAGCTGCCGTTGTAGATCTTGCCGCGCCGCGACCGGGTATCCCCTTTGCCCATCGGGCTCGTTCTCCTGCCTTCTTGAGGTCACAAATAAGTATAGCGACGCAGGCCTGTAGGCGAACTTCCGACACGCCGGTTCCACTGCTGCTGACGAGGCTGAAGATTCCGTGTTTTGCTGCCGCATTACTCGGTATCTGCGCAGGCCGTGCCGGCGTACCGTGAGTCCATGACGAAAGCGAGGTGCGCGATGGTCAAGGAACATTTCCCGATGGGCGCCCTGTTGTTGACGGGGCTGCCGCTGGCGCTCGGCGATGGCGCTCTCTTCATCATGGGCATGGCAGCGGTCATTGTGTCGTTGCCGCTGGTCTACGGCGGCGACGTCGATCAGGTCGTCCGCACCACCGTAGCGCGCATCGACCGCGACTGACAGGTCACCGGCCCGGCGTTTGCCGGGAACCCCGGCGCCTACAATTGCAGCTCGCGGGCACGACGCCCGAGGCGCCGGCCGCGGCGAACGCGGCCGCGTGAACCACACACCTGCGGCCGACGCGCCGGCCGCCCGACCACCATGTCTCTTGTTGTCTTCCGCTCCAAGGCCGCCGGCGAAATCTTCATGTTTGAAGAAACGGCTCGGCGCATCTTCGAAATCATCGGTCGAAGCGAGTCCGCCCGTGGCGTGATCACCGCCGAACAGGTCACCGACGCACTGCAGCGGCTGGTGTCCGCCGTCGAACAGGAAAAGGCCGACATCAAGTCGGCGGCCGCAGCGGTCGACGAGGCCAACCGTCGCGGCTCCGACGAACCGGCGGCGGCGGCACCGATCACGCTGGGCCAGCGCGCCTTTCCGCTCATCGAGATGCTGCGCGCCGCCGAAAAGAAGAAGGTCGACGTCACCTGGGGCGTTTAGCGGGCGGCAACCGCCGCCTGCGGCTTGGCTCCGGGTACGAGGCCGCCTGCATCCTAGAATCCGGGCGGGAGCAGCTGTAGCCGCGCCCCGCGGCACAGTACCCTCCCGCCGACGGAGAGCGCGTGCATCACCCACCTACCGGAGCGGTCCGCCAGACGTGGATCGGCCTCTTTGCCGCCGCGCTGATGGCGGGCGGCGTCGTGCTCGCGCTGCGGGCGATGACCTTCGACTCCGACATGCACCAGCGCTACGGGGACGCGCTGGCACTGTCCCAAGCAGCCATTGAAACCCAGCACGCCAGTGGCGACCTGCGCTCCTGGCAGGCGCGCAATGCCGCGCAGCTCGCGCGCAGCGGTGACGCGCCGATACCACCTGCCGAACTCGAGGCACTGGCCGCTACGACGGCCCAGCTGCGCGACCGCCTCGACCGCCTGGCTGCGCTCGATATGCCGTCCGACCGCAAGGCAAGTATCGACCAGCTGCGGTCGACCCTGCTGCGCCTGGAGCGCATCGGTCGCAACGGTGCAGTGTTGGGTGAAACCGGTGCGCCGGTTTCCCTCGCGTCGCTGATGGCCTCGGTAAGCGATCTGGAAGCTTTAGAGCACTCGCTGACCGCACTCGTCGTCAAGGCCAACCAGCGTGCCAACGCGCTGGCACGCCAGGCCGAGGAGATGAAGTCCATGGCGCGCCTCGGGCTGATCATCTTTTCGCTCGTCACGCTGGCGCTCGCCCTGCTGCTGGCCCTGCTGACGTTGCGCACGCTGCGCGCAAACAACGAACTGATCGTGCGCATGTCGCGATTGGCCCAGCAGGATGGACTGACGGGGATAGCGAACCGGCGCACGCTTGACGAAGCCGTTCCGGTCGAGTTTGCCCGGGCGCGGCGCAGCGGCCTGCCCCTGACAGTGGTGATGCTCGACCTGGACCACTTCAAGCGCTACAACGATCGGCGCGGCCATGCGGCCGGCGACGCGCTGCTGCGCGCCGGTGCTCAGGCCTGGCTGAAGCAACTGCGCCCGACCGACCTGCTCGCACGGTACGGCGGCGAGGAGTTCACGCTGATACTTCCGGCCTGCAGTGCCGACCAGGCCGCCCAGCTCGTCGAACGACTGCGCCCGCTGCTGCCTGACCGCCAGACTTTCTCGGCGGGCATCGCCACCTGGGATGGCGACGAGACGACGATGGAGCTCGTGCAGCGCGCTGACCGCGCACTGTCGCAGGCGAAGAAGGGCGGGCGCAACCGCACCGTGATCGCCGGACGCGAGCTGCAGGCGACGTTGCCGCTGGAAGTTGCCGCCTCGCAATGAAGCCCCGCATCCTCGTCGTCGAAGACGAGCCGGCCATTGCGGACACGATCGTCTACGCGCTCGCGACCGACGACTTCGAGCCGCACTGGTGCGCGACTGGCGCGGAGGCGCTCGCCGCGGCGCGTCAGCATCCGGCCGCGCTGGCAGTGCTCGACGTGGGCCTGCCGGACATGAACGGCTTCGAGCTGTTCAGGCGACTGCAGCAGCTCGAACCATCATTGCCCGTTATCTTCCTCACCGCGCGCTCGAGCGAGATCGATCGCGTCGTCGGGCTCGAGCTCGGCGCCGATGACTACATTGGGAAGCCGTTTTCACCACGCGAGCTGGTGGCCCGCGTGCGCACAGTGCTGCGCCGGTCGCAACGCGCAGCTCCGGTTCCCGTGGCAAGCGCGCCGGCGGCATTTTCGGTCGACGACGAAAAGAAGACGATCCGGTTCCGCGGCCGCACCCTTGACCTGTCGCGTACCGAGTACCGCCTGCTGAAGGTGCTGATCGAGCGTCCTGGCCGGGTGTACTCGCGTGACGAGCTGATGCAACGCGCCTGGGATGACCCGGCCTCGGCGTTCGACCGTACCGTCGACGCCCACATCAAGGCCTTGCGCGCCAAGCTGCGCGAAGTGGACGAGAGCGCCGACCCGATCTCCACGCACCGGGGCATGGGCTATTCGCTGCGAGAGGACCTGCCTTGACCCGCGCCCCGCGTCGCTGATGTCCCGGCGCTCGCGCATCTTTCTCGGGGTCGTCTTCGTCTACATCGCGGCGGTGGTGTTTCTGCTGTACCGCGTCAGTGTCGACATCGACCCGCGTTACCGCGAGTCGGCCGAAGACTCGCTGGTGGACACGGCCAACCTGCTGGCAACGCTGCTGGAACGGCAGGTCTACAGCGGAGTGATCCAGACCGAGGAGCTGGAGCGCACGCTGCAGCAGCTGGAAAAGCGTCCGTTGAACGCACGTATCTTCAACGTCGACAAGACGCGGGTCGACCTGCACGTCTACGTGACCGACGCGAACGGCATCGTGCTTTTCGACTCGGCCGCCCGCGATGTCGGCAAGGACTACCGCCCGTGGCTCGATGTCGGGCGCACGCTGGCGGGCCAGTACGGTGCGCGCACCACACTCAGCGATCCGGTCGACCCGGCGTCGGCGGTCATGTACGTGGGCGCCGCGATACGCGAGCGCGCCGCGCCGGAAGGACCGGACGAAATCGTCGGCATGGTGGGGGTCGGCAAGCCGATTGCCGCGTTCTCGCCTTTCATCGCCAATGCACGCGAGAAGCTGGTGATCTTCGGTGTGATCTCCGCCGCTGCCTTCGCGCTGCTGCTGCTGATGGTCACCGTCTGGCTGGTGCGTCCGTTCGGACTCGTGACCGACATGTGGCGTGCGCTGCGCGCGCGTCCCGGCGAGGGCCGGCCACTGTCACATTCGCTGCGCGCCGCGTTCCTCGACATGCGCGACGCGCTGGCCGGCAAGAGCTACGTCGACGAGTACGTCGCTGCGCTGACGCACGAGATCAAGAGTCCGTTGGCCGCGATCCGTGGTGCGGCGGAACTGCTGCGCGAGCCGCTGCCGGAAGATGCGCGCATGCGCTTCACCGGCAACGTCGAGGAGCAGGTCCGGCGCGCGCAGGATCTGGTGGAGCGGATGCTGGAGCTGTCCGGCCTGGAACGACGCCGCGCCCTGCAGCACCGCGAGACCATCCTGCTGGCGCAACTCGCCGACGCGGTGCGCGAGGAAATGGCGCCGCTCGCGACCCGGCGCGACGTGGAGCTTTTTGTCGACGTCGACCCCGAGCTCGCCGTGTCGGGCGATCGCTTCCTGCTGCAACGTGCGCTGGCGAACCTGGTCCTGAATGCGATCGAGTTTTCGCCGCGCGAGGCCACGGTGACGGTCGATGCGCACGATGTGCGTGGTCGCATCGAACTCACCGTCCGGGACCATGGCCCCGGGCTGCCAGAGTTTGCCCGAGAGCGCGTATTCGAGAAGTTCTTTTCACTGCCGCGGCCGGATACCGGCCGCAAGGGCACCGGCCTGGGACTCGCCTTCGTACGTGAGGTCGCCACGCAGCACGGCGGCGGGGCGCGCCTGGCGAATCACCCGGCTGGCGGGGCCGTCGCCACACTCGTTCTGCCGCGCGCCGTTGCGCGCTGACGCTGTCTATCATTTCGGCCGGGCAGCAAGCAGGGCGTGCAATGCGCTGCGCAGGCGCGCAGGCGCGACCGGCTTGGTCAGCAACAGCAGCCCGCTCTCCCTGACGCGAGCGAGTTCCGGCGCGCCAGTGTCGCCGGAGATCAGCAAGGCCGGCACCGCCCGACGCAGCCGTTCCCGCAACCGATCGACGGTGCGGATGCCGTCCATGTCTTCCGCCAGGCGCAGGTCGGCGAGGATGACATCGGGCACGAAGCCTCCGTCGACCAGTTCGCACGCCTGCGCGAAGTGGAGGGCGGCCCGGGTCGCGAAGCCCCACTGGTCCAGCAGGTGCACCGTGGCTTCGCAGATGGCCGAATCGTCATCGACGACCAGTGCGCGTCGACCTTCGAAGTACCGGTCGAACTCGGGCGGCTCCTCAGGCGGCTCGGGTGCCAGCGGGCCCGCGGCGCGGGGGACGCGCAACATGAAGCAGGTCCCCTGACCGGCGACCGATCGGAAGTCGAGCGGGATATCGAGCAGCGCCGTCAGGCGACGGACGATCGCCAGGCCGAGGCCGAGGCCCTGGCGCGGGTCACGCACCGGGTTCGCCACCTGATAGAACTCCTCGAAGATCTTCGATCGCTGCTCCAGCGGGATGCCGATGCCGGTGTCCCACACCTGCAGTTCGACGGAGTGGCCGCGGCGCCGCGCACCGATCAGCACACCGCCATTTCGGGTGTAGCGGATCGCGTTGGAGACAAGGTTGGCAAGCACACGTTCGAGCAACGTCGGATCCGTATTGACCGCCAGCGCGGTCGGGTGAAAGCGCAGGCGCAGTCCCTCCTCCATCGCCTCAGCGCTGAATTCATCGGCCAGTCGATCGAACAGCGGCTGCAGCGCGATGTCGCGCCGCCGCACCTCGACGGTGCCGGCCTCGAGTCGTGAAATGTCGAGCAGTTCATTGAAGAGGCGATTCAACGCCGCGATCGAATCGCCGATGCGTCTCACCAGGTCCCGCCCCTCGGCGTTGCCCACGACGTCCCGCAGCGCCGTGGCGAACAACCCGAGCGAATGCAGAGGCTGCCGCAGGTCGTGGCTGGCAGCCGCGAAGAAGCGCGACTTTGCGGCGCTGGCCTGCTCGGCGGTCGCACGCGCGACTTCCATCTGCTCGAGGCGCCGATGCAGCTCGACGTTTGCCGCCGCCACCCGATGTTCCAGGTCGCGGTTCAGCAACTCGAAGTCCGCGTAGGCCTTGTGGTAACGCTCGAGCAACATCCAGCCTGCAAACAGCAGCAGTGCAAGCCCAGAATAGGGATTGAGAATCAGCTCATCGTAGGAGTCTGGAGACAACGACCGGACGAAGTCCCGGATCGCCACGCCAACGCATACGGCCCCCATGGCGAACAGCGTGTAACCAGTCCACGTGCGCAACTGCAGCGCGTATCGCAGTACGGCAATCAATGCCAGCGAAATGAAGATCAGAACACCCAGCCGCAAGCCAGTGAATGCCGCCTGAGCAAAGCCCCACAGAAATCCCGCATACATCAGGGGGGCGACGACGATCGCCAGCGTGATCGCAAACCATTCGAGCGTTCGCGAACGGCGATACGCGAAGCGCAGGAAGAACACTCCTATCAATGCCGGAAACCAGGCGTACATCGAATTGACGAACACTGACCAGTGCGGTGACGGCAAGAATCGTGTTGGCCATTGAAACAGCAGGATCTGCGAGGCCCAAAGCAGGCTGCCGATCGCCAGCAGCATGAACAGCTCGCTGTCGCGTCGACCTCGCCACAGGCCCATGGCTACCAGACCCACCGCGAGAAGCATGATGCCGATGGCAAGCGGCCCGACGTGGAACGCAAGCAGGCGGCGGAACGCCAGGGCTTCGACTGCTTCATCATCCCCCACGTAGATGCGGCCGAGTTGCGCATAGGTGGTGCCTTGAGGCATGAACAACTGCAGGCTCAACACATTCTCAGCGGGACCGATGAGTTCCGCCGGAATGCGGAAGTGGGGCCGTGCCCGATAGCTCCCGTAATTGATTCCTGGCGATGACGCATCGCCCGTTTCATGGACGAAGCGGCCATTGACTGTTGCTCGAAACGCCAGCGTCGTCGGACCGATATACACACCGAGGGAATCCGACGATGCCTCCGCGCTGAACGGGATGGCGACCGTCGTTCCCTGGACAAAAGACCTGACAGGCCAGTCGTGTGGCAGCGTGATGACCTGCCCGCCCTCGGACGCCCCTTCAGTCAGCCGCTGGGTATCCGGGCCGGGAGCCAGGCTGCAGCCGACGAGCAGGGCCGCGCCGACGAGCGCGATGAGCCTCATCCCCCCGCCTGCAAGGCTCGCGTGAAAATTCACGCTATCACTCCCGCCCCTCCTCTTGCTTGCAGCATCGCGCCGGGCGTATGTTTGCCACGCCATGCCGCATGCACCTTACCCGCCGGACTCCGGCCACGCCAGCCCCGCGCTGAGGGTGGTGCTGGCGGACGACCACGAAATGGTCAGGCTGGCAATGCGCCATGCACTGGCCTCGTTGTCGCCGCGCATCCAGTGGCTCGAAGCGCAGAACGCCAGCGAGGTCGAACGCTGGGCCACCGAAGATCCGGATCTGGCCCTCGTGGATCTCAACATGCCGGGATCGGACGGCGTGCCATGGATCGGGCGGCTGCGCTCGCAGTTCCCGACCTTGCCGATCATCGTCGTGTCGGCGGAGGAATCGTGCGCGCTGGTCCTCGAGCTGATCGATTGCGGCGTCGCCGGCTTCATTCCGAAGTCCGATTCCGCGGCGGTGGTGCTGCAGGCGGTGCGTCTGGTGCTCTCGGGCGGAACCTACGCACCGCTCAGGTTCCTGACCGGCCATGGCGCAAGCCGCGAGCCGGGCAACGGCACGACGGCGTCCGCTAATCCTCCTGCGGTGCACGGCCTGACCCAGCGGCAGCTCGAAGTCCTGGCACTGCTGGCGCGCGGCCTGCCGAACAAGCTGATCGCACGTGAACTGGGCCTGTCGGAAGGCACCGTGAAGGTCCATCTGCTGGCTATCTTCCGTGCACTCGACGTGCGCAATCGCACCGAGGCTGTCGTCGCCGCCCAAAAAAAACTCCAGGCGAGCGGCCCCTAAGGATCGCCACGCCTGGAGTGCCAGGGAGACAGTCGGTCAGCGCGCCCCGGCGATCAGGGCGGCATCGACGCGTGCAGTCCACGGCAGGCCTGCGTTCTTCCAGCCGTTGAGCGCACGTCGGCCGTCCGGTCCGACGTCGCCTTCGAAGCCATCGGTGACGCTCACGACGTGCGTGTAGCCGCGCAGCGCGAGATCGTCCGCAGCCCGCGCACTGCCTTCGCCCGAGCGGCACAGCAGCATCAGGATCGTGTCGGTCGTCGCTCCGCGCTGCCGCAGGGCCGCGTCGAGATCGGCGGCAAAGCGCGGATTAGGCACCGTCTTCCAGCCGTTGGCCTGGGTGTCCCATGCGAGCGGCTGAACAAAGTCGCGATAGGCGACATTCAGGTCGACGCCGTGCGGATGGCCCGTCAGGCCGATCTCCACGCTGCTGCGGATGTCAACCAACACGACCGCGTCGGGGTAGGCGCGCTTCAGCGCATAGGCGCCCGGCGCGTCGACATACAGCGCGGACCAGGTGCGCTTGTCGAGCGGCACGGCTGGCTCGGCAAGCAGCATCACGGGAGTCAGCTGAAGGGCCGCGGGAATCGCGACACGGTCACCGTCACACGACGCGAACGACTCGATGTCAACGGCGTAGTTCGGACACGCGTCGTTTCCCACCACGACAGGCGTCGCCGCCAACGTCGTGGCGAACCCCATAAGTGCCAGAAGCGAAAGTAATCGTTTCATCTTGCCCTCCTCAGCGATTCGCGGCCGACGGATTCAGCCATGCTGTTCCATTGCCCTGTCGAGGCGGCTCAGCGACGGGTCGTCCACGATGGCCGGAGGCGCCGTCGGCGCGTCCGGGGCCGGACTGACAAGCGGGGCCGCCGTGTCGGTGGCACCGGCCCGCCCGATCGGGCCGCCACCGGGCGCGACGCGACTCGACGACAAACCGTTCTCGAATGCGGCGATCACGATTCCGCCAACAATCACGGTGGCGGCCAGCGCGCGCAGGCCGCGCGCCAGGCGCGTATTGCGCATCTCTTCTTCCGATGCATCGTTGCTCCGGTTCGTCCGGTTGCGCATGAGCCCCTCCGTGAAGTGACAGCTGCAATCGGCTGCGGAAGCAATCGTCGGCGCTCACCAGCGGCCTGAACATTCATCAGCCGGCCTAGACGGCTCGGCCATTCGGCATACGCCGGGCGGCCCGGTGCCTTCACGCGGCTTTCACAGAAGTCGCGCTGCGGCTTCGCACGCGCTTCGTGCGTGCCACGCATCGTTCGGTCCGTACCCGCCCTACGGGCCCGATGGACCACGACAAGGAGAACCCGATGTCAGCGTTGCACCTGATACGCGACGGCATGATCACCGCCGCCGAATTGCTCGCCCTGCTGCTGATTGCCCCGGTCGGCGCCGCGGCCGCGGCCGAGACAACGCTGCAGCCTGCTGCGACACGGACAGCGGCGGCCCGGTCCGGTGCGCCCTCACCCACTGCCGCCGAACGGCGACTGCCCCTGGTCGACGCCGCGCTCGAGATGCGTTTCCTCGGCCTGCTTGCCGACGTTCGCGTGGTGCAGACGGTGCGCAACGACACGGCCCGGACGCTTGACCTGGGGACGCACCTTCCGTCCACGGAAGCCAGCGTCGACCGCCTCTCCATCACCCGCGACGGCCGTTCACTGGCCCTTCTCGGCGGCACCGACTGCGGCGGCGATGACGACCCGGATGCGGGCCATGTCCGCGCGAGCAAAGACGAAGCCATCGCCGACCTGATGCAGTTGCCGCCGGGCAGGCAGGCCACCGTCGAGGTCGCTGCGACCGACACGCTGCAGCCGGCCGGACTCGCCTGGAGCATCAACCTGCCAGCGACGGTCGCGCCGCTCCGCGCGCAGGCGCTGCTGGTGTCCCAGGCAAACGGTGGTCACGTTGTCGTCGTCCCGCCTGCCGACGCTTCCGGCGTGGCGACGGTGACGTTGCGGCCCGCGACGGGGCCGGCGCGCTCGGTCGAGCTGGGCCGCGTACGAGCCGGTGTCGCCTACGTCGTGCCCTTGGCCGATGCCCACACGCTGGTGTCACTCGCCGAAGGCGCGATCGAGCTCGAAGTGGTGAGCGGCCATGACGTCTACTGGACGACGCTCGCCGTGGCGCCACGCCAGTCGGGATCCACCACGCTGGCTCGCGTGGCCGACTGATGGAGCGATCGATGACTCTCGCCACGGTGCTTCGCGGGCTGCTGGGTGGACTGGTCACGACTGCGCTGTTCGCGCTGGCCCCCTCCGATGCACAGGTGCGTGACACGGAACGCACCGACGCCGCCGAACGCACGCTGGCGCCGTACTTCATCGTCGATCGAGCCGAACCTGGATTCGACGCGCTGCCGCTGAAGTCGACATCGGTCGACGTGAAGGTAAGCGGGGTGATCGCCGACGTGCGGGTCGTGCAGCGCTATCGCAACGAGGGTACCCAGGCACTGGAAGCGCGCTACGTGTTTCCAGCGTCGACGCGGGCCGCAGTCACGGCGCTGACGATGCGCATCGGCGACCGTGTCGTGCAGGCGCAAATCCGCGAGAAGCAGGCAGCGCGCCGCGAATACGATGGCGCGAAGCAGGCCGGCAAGAGCGCTTCGCTGCTCGAACAGCATCGGCCAAACGTGTTCCAGATGTCGATTGCCAATCTGCTGCCAGGTGACGAGATCGACGTCGAACTGCGCTACAGCGAAACGATCGTCCCGACCGACGGCACCTACCGCTTCGTCTTCCCGACGGTCGTCGGCCCGCGCTACAACGGGGCACCCGGGCGCGAAAGCCACCAGGCGGAAACCTGGATCGCGCAGCCGACGTTGCGCGCCGGTGTTGCACCCAAGGCCGCGCTCGCGATGACGGTCGAGGTCGCCAGCCCGATCCCGGTGCAGGAGCTGGCATCGCCATCGCACCGCTTCGTCGTTGAAGGCGCGGGCAGTCGCAGTGTCAAGGCGAACTTGCCCGCGGCGGTCGAGCACGCCAACCGCGACATCATCATCGACTATCGACTCGCCGGCCGCGAGATCGCCTCCGGCGTGCTGGTGCACGAGGGCAGGGACGAGAACTTCTTCCTCGCGATGATCGAACCGCCGGTGCGGGTTGCCGCCGACGCGATCGTGCCGCGCGAGTACGTCTTCGTGCTCGACGTCTCCGGTTCGATGCACGGCTTCCCGCTCGACACGGCGAAGGTGCTGCTGCGCGGACTGGTCGCGAACCTGCGGCCGACCGACACGTTCAACATCATTCCGTTCGCTGGCGGTCATTCGATGCTGGCACGTCAATCGCTGCCGGCGACGCGTGACAACGTCGAGCTGGCACGGCGCTTCATCGACGGCCAGCGCGGCAGCGGCTCAACCGAACTGCTGGCGGCCCTGCGTGGCGCGCTGGCGCTGCCGGCTGAGGCCGACCGCGCGCGCAGTTTCGTGATCATCACCGACGGCTACGTCTCGATCGAGAAAGAGGCGATGGACCTGGTGCGCGCCAACCTGGGCCGGGCCAACGTCTTCGCCTTCGGCATCGGATCCTCGGTCAATCGCTTCCTGATCGAGGGACTGGCACGCGCCGGTCGCGGCGAAGCCTTTGTCGTGCTGAATCCGCAGCAGGCGGCGATCGAGGCTGACCGCTTACGCCGCTACATCGAGGCGCCGCTGTTGACCCGGATCCGCGTGGGGTTCCGCGACTTCGAGGCCTACGACGTCGATCCACCGCAACTGCCGGATCTCTTCGCGCAGCGGCCAGTCGTGCTGTCCGGCAAGTTTCGTGGCGCCCCCGTTGGCGCGATGGAGATCACCGGCTTGACGGCCACCGGAGAGTTCTATCGGTCGATCGACATTTCGACGAACCGAACCCCGGAGGCGAAGACACAGGCGCTCGCGACACTGTGGGCGCGCAGCCGCATCGCCACGCTCGGGGACTACCAGAGGCTCGTCCATGACAGCGCGGCGGTGAAGGAAATCACCGCGCTTGGACTGCAGTACGGGCTGCTGACCGACTACACCTCGTTCATCGCGGTCGACCATGTCGTCCGCAATCCGACTGGCATGCAGCGCAGTGTCGATCAGCCGCAACCGCTGCCCGAGGGCGTCAGCGAACTCGCAGTCGGCGAAGTGCCTAGCACGCCCGAGCCTGAATTTCTGTCGATGGTCGCCGCGGCCGGCGGCCTGATGTGGTGGCTGCGTCGCCGGCGCCGGGAGAAGGTCCATGCCTGACGGACTGAACGCGCGCATCGGCAGGACGATGCCGTCACCCCTGTTCGGCCTGCTGGTCGAGGGTCCGACGGCAATCGGCAGGGCGGACGCGCGGGGCGCGACAGGGACACGGATACCACGCACCGTCTGGCTGCTGACCGCACTGTTCGCGGCGCTGTGGCCCCACTGGATGTATGTCGCACGACGGCTGGTCGACGGATCCGATGAACCGTGGGGCGTCCTGGCGTGGCTGACGGTAGTGGCGCTGCTGCTGCGCGACCATGCACTGCTGGCACAGCCGACCCGATCGGCGCTCGTTGCCAGCGCCATGCTGGCGATCGCTGCCGCCGCGGCGCAACTGGTCCTGCCGGATCTGGCTGCGGCGGCGCTCGCCATGCTGGCGCTCGGTCTTTACCTCGTGCATGCGCTGCGGCGACCGGCGACCCCGCTCATCGTGATGTTGCTGCTCGCGCTGCCGATCATTGCATCGCTGCAGTTCTATCTCGGCTTCCCGCTGCGGGTGCTGGTGGCGCACGCCAGCGCCTGGAGCTTGTGGGTCGGTGGCCTCGACGCCACCGCAGCCGGCGCGTCGATCGTGTACGACGGCACGACCGTGCTGATCGACGCACCCTGTGCCGGCATCGGCATGCTCTGGCTCGGCAGCTACGCGGCAGCGCTGCTTTCGTATCTGCAGCGCGCTGATGCGCGCAGGACCCTCGTCAACGGTGTCGTGGCAGCCCTGCTGGTGCTGCTCGCCAACATCGTTCGCAACACGATCCTGTTCTTCCCCGAGGCCGGGCTGGTGAACTGGCCCGACTGGTCGCACGAAGCCGTCGGCCTCGCGGCCTTCATGGCCGCGATCGCCCCGCTGGTGCTGTTCACCGGTGTCGTCTCACGGAGCGACAAATGAATGTCCGTACCTTCTTCGTCGGCGCCCTGCTGGTCGCGGGCGTGTTGCCAATGGCAGCGCACTGGTCGTCGCAGGCAGTCAGCCGCTTGCCTGCCGAGTGGCTTGCGCGACCGGTGGCGGTGGCAAGCGACACGCCCTCCCGCGTCGACTGGCCCACCCACTTCCGCGACCAGCCGCTGACCCAACTGCCGCTTTCGGAACTCGAACAGCGTTTCGCGCGGCGCTTCCCGGGCGCGATTGCGCGCTTCACCGACGGCGAGCGCGTGCTGATCCTGCGTCAGGTGAATCGGGCGACGCGCCAGTTGCATCCGGCCGTCGACTGCTTCTCCGCGCTCGGCTTTTCCGTCGGTAGGCCACGGCCCATCGTCGATGCAGGTGGCGCGCAGTGGAGTTGCTTCAGCGCGTCACGCACCGGCACATTGCTGCGCGTTTGCGAGCGCATCTACGACAGCAACGGGGGCGCATGGACCGACATGTCGTCCTGGTTCTGGGCGGCGCAGTACGGCGGCGGTCCGTGGTGGGCCACCACCGTGGTCGAGTCCGTCACGGCGCAGCCATGACGCCTCTCAGGCAGTGCGTCACCGTGCTCGGCATCTCCGCCGTGCTGCTCGTCGTAGGCGTCACAGGCGCATTGGGCGTGATCGTGCTCGCCAACGGGGTTCTCGCCACCGCGGCGCCGGCCTGGACCACTGAGTTGCAGGTGGCCGGCCGTCGGTACGAAGTCAATGTGGCCGGACTGGTGCGCCTGGCCACGGCCCCAGGTGCGGCAGTCCTTCTCGATGGCCGAGCCTTCGCCACGAACGCCGGCCGCATCACGTTGCGCCGTGAGGGTCATGCGATCGTGGCCCGCTGTGCGCCCTGTCGCCTGCAACACCCGGCACTCGCTTCCACGCCACTGCAACTGCCACGCGTCGAAGTCAGCGCCGAGCGCTCCAGTGCCACGGTGACGGGCTGGCTGACGGCCGAGGCACTGCGCGTCGAATATTCCGCCGAGCTTGCGTCCGACCGCATCCGGCTGCGCTGGCGGCTGCCCGCGACCGACGTCGGCGCGGCCTATCGAGCGCTTGCCACCATCGTCCCTGAGGCACTTGGCGCACGCATCGAAGGCACGCTCGAAGCGCGCGGGCGCCTCGAACTGCCGAGCCGGACCGGCGCGATGCAGTTGAACGTCTCCGGCCTGGACGTCGGCGGCCTCGGTACCGAGGCGCTGCAGTTCGGCTGGTTCGCGATGACATGCCGCAAGGCCGATGGCGGCATGCAGCGCATCGTCAATGGCGACACCGAGACTCGGTGGGTGTCGCTCGACCGCATGGGCGCCAACCTGCCCGCCGCCGTCCTTGCCGCAGAAGACCAGCGCTTCCACCTCCACAGCGGTTTCGACGAGGCACAGGTCGCGCCGCTGCTTGCCAGCCTGGACGAGTCGGGACCGAGGCGCGGCGCCAGCACGGTGACACAGCAGCTGGCACGCACGCTGTTCACCGGCGGCGAGAAAACGGCGGCGCGCAAGCTGCGCGAGCTGCTGTACGCGATCGAAATGGAACGTACGCTGGGCAAGGCACGCATCCTCGAGCTCTACCTCAACACGGTGGACTGGGGTCCGGGGCTGTGCGGTGCGCGCGCCGCGGCTCGCGCCTACTTCCGCAAGCGCCCCGAGCAACTCACTCCACTCGAGGCCGCCTGGCTCGCGAGCATCCTGCGTGCGCCGCACAGCGCCCATGAACTGCAGTTCCGCGCGGGCCACCCGCAGACCGAGCACGCGCACCGGGTGCTGATGCAAATGCGGTCGCTGCCGAAGTCCGAGCGTCAGCTCTGGGCGCACAGGCCCCTGACGTTCGCCACGGCATCCAGGGCCGCAAGATCGCCTGGCGCCAAAGTGTCAGCGCAGCGCAACGCGGACCGGAATGCGCCGATTGCCGAATCCGCCCTCAAAGCCGCCGAAGCGGCCAGCGATAGCGGTCGCGCAGTGGGGGCAGCGGCCGTCGTCCGCTAGTTCGTAGCGCAGGATGCGATGCCAGTCGCGCTCGATCAGCGCGGCATGGCAGGCGGGGCAGAACGTCGCCCCGCCCTCGCGATCGTGCACGTTGCCGGTGTAGACGAACTTGAGCCCTTCCTCGTGCGCGATGCGGCGCGCGCGCGCGAGCGTAGACGCCGGAGTGGCCGGCAGATCATCGAGCTTGTAGTCCGGGTGGAATGCGGTGAAGTGCAGCGGCACATCGGGGCGCAGCTCGCGCGCAATCCACTGGCACATCGCGCGCACTTCCGCATCCGAGTCGTTCTTGGTCGGGATCAGCAGCGTCGTGATCTCGGTCCAGCAGTCGGTCTCGTGCACCAGGTACTTCAGCGTGTCGAGCACCGGCGCCAGGTGCGCGCCGGTCAGCTTGAAGTAGAACTCCTCGGTGAACGCCTTCAGGTCGACGTTGGCCGCGTCCATCTTCGCGTAGAACTCGCGGCGCGGCTCGGCGTGGATGTAGCCGGCGGTGACCGCGACCGTCTTCAGCCCCTGTGCATGGCACGCGTCCGCCGTGTCGAGTGCGTACTCAGCAAAGATCACCGGATCGTTGTAGGTGAAGGCGACGCTCTTGCAGCCCGTCGCCAGGGCGGCCTCGGCGATAGCCTCGGGACTCGCCTGGTCCATCAACCGGTCCATTTCGGTCGACTTGGAGATGTCCCAGTTCTGGCAGAACTTGCAGGCGAGGTTGCAGCCCGCCGTACCGAACGAGAACACGGCAGACCCCGGATGGAAGTGGTTCAAAGGCTTCTTCTCGATCGGGTCGACACAGAAGCCGGAGGATCGGCCGTAGGTGGTCAGCACCATCGCCTCGCCTTCGCGCTTGCGCACGAAGCACAGGCCGCGCTGGCCTTCGTGCAGCTTGCAGTCGCGCGGGCACAGGTCGCACTGGATACGCCCGTCATCGAGCCGGTGCCACCAGCGGGCCGCGTAATGCTCGTCCGGCTGCTGCGCCGGGACCGCCTGGCGGATCGTCGCGCTCATGCCGGCAAGCCTTCCGTGAACTTCTCGACCGTGTAGCGCGAGATGGCGAGGTCAGTCGACCAGAAGTCCAGCGGCAGCCCGGCCTTGCGCTTCAGGTGCGCGATGAACTCCCGCGGATCGCGCAGGTTTTCCCACACCTGCGGCAGGAAGGTCGAGCGGCAGTGGCCCCACTCCAACGTCACGCCGTCGACGCCGGGACGCAGCTGCGCGTGCAGCTCGCGCTCGCTGGCGACGACGATGGGCGTCGATGCCGAGAGCAGCGAGATCTCGACTTCGAGGCTGTCGTACTCATGTCGTGCCAGCGGCGGAAAGCGCGGATCGTCGAACGCCGCCGCCTGCGCATTGGCGCGCACGTCTTCGCCCAGCGGTCGGCGGGGTTGCAGCGAACCGACGCAGCCGCGCAGCTCGCGTTCGATCTTCAGCGTGACGAAGGTCGCGCCCGGCTCGTGCAGGAACGGCGCCTGGGGGGCATCCACGGCCGGCAGACCGAGAAGCTGCGCAATCGCCCAGCGCGCATGCGCAAGCAGCGTCGGACCCCGCGCGACGGCCGACTCTGCAAATGCGTTGTCTGCCGACTGGCCGGCTACGGTCGGCTCGTAAAGCGCGAGCGCAGCGTAGCCGACGACGCGACCGCGGTCTCCTGCGGTATCGCCCGAATTGCGCAGGTCGAGCAACTCGGCGCGCAGGCCGCGCCGGCGCGCCAACGCCAGCAGTCCATTGACGGGAGTCGCGCCGCAAGCCTGTTCGTGCTGCAGCGTCGGCGCGAGGGCCAGCATCGACTCCACGGTCTCGCGGTCCACCGCACGCGCCGTGGCGTACGGCAGGTAATGCGACAGATCCGAGCTGACGACGATCAGCGTCTCCTCGCCACCCCACAGCCGCGCCAGGACTTCCGCGACCTCGTCCGGCGTCGCGTCGCCGACGGCGAGCGGCACCAGCGTGAAACGGCCGAGCACCTGCTGCAGGAACGGCAGATGAACTTCGAGCGAGTGCTCCGCGGCATGCGCGCCGTCGCTGATAACGACCTGTGGCAGGTCGCGCAGCTGGGCCACCGCCGGCCGGTCGATCTCAACCGAACCGAGCGGGGTGTCGAAACGATCAACCGACGGCAGCGCAAGCCCGCGCACCGGTACGCGGTGCACTGGCCCCAGAAGGATCACGCGGCGGATGCGGGCGGCGTGCGGCACCAGCCGCGCGTAGGCATGACCGGCGCTCGGGCCGGAGTAGACGTAGCCGGCGTGTGGTGCGATCAGTGCCTTGGGGGCAGGCGCGGCACGGTTCGGCGGACCCGCCGCGGCCACCAACTGCTGCACCTCACCGCGCAGCACGCCCGGATCGTCCGGGTAGAACAGGCCGGCCACGGCCGGCGGCCGGCTCGACGTGGCCGGCTTGATCAGTGTCGTCATGAGTCGCGGCCTCCCTGGGGCCCACACAAATACACCTTATGTAGTTGGTGTGGGGCCGATCGCGCCATGATCAAGAGGTGGCGCAGAACAACGCTACTACGCCCTGCCGGACGGCGGCGACGGTTAGATCACGTCCTCGTGCAGGCACAGGATATTGCCCTCGGGGTCCTTGAACCAGGCGGCTTTCTCCGACCCGAGCACACAGACGTGCCCTTCGGTCCGGAAGCCCGGGAGGTCGTAGTCCTCGAACACGACACCCTGCGCCTTCAGCGCGCGGATTTCGCTCACCACATCGTCGACCTTGAAGCTGACCGCCGTGTGTTCGGCCTTCGTACCCTCGGGCTTGGGAAACAGCGCCAGCGTGCCGCCGTCACCGAGCGCAAACAGGAACTTGCCATCCTGCTGCAACCCCATGGGTTCAAGACCGAGGCGCTGTTCGTAGAAGTCGCGGGCGCGGGCAAGGTCGCGGACCGGCAGGATCGTTGTGGCAGGCGCATGCGTCAGCATGAAATCTCCTGATGACGCGGATAGGGCCGACACAATCGCACCGCCCCGCGTCGAAAGCAATCTGCGGCGCACCGAATCGGGCCGGCGCGGCTACAGCCCCTCGTGCCACTCGGCGTTGAACACTTGCCATTGGCCGCCCTCCCGGCGCCAGGCGGTATCGAACTCCCAGGTCTGGCCACGCTCGGGCAGCAGGCCTGCGCCACCCGTCGCGATCACGCGGACTTTCGCAAACGCGCGCTCGCCTTCGACGCGAACCTCGGTGACCGTGGCGCTCAGCTGGATCTTCTCGTTGCGCAGCATCGCTCCAGCCAGCAGACGACGGACGTCCTGCTTGCCGAAGGCGCCGGATTCGCGCGTGAAGTCGTCGGCCACGGGCTCCAAGGCATCGCCGACGCGGTGCTGCTCGATCGCCTGGGCCATCGCGGCGATGGTTGAACGCAGCACCTTTTCCGGTTCGGTGCGACTGCAGGCGGAGGTGAGCGCGCCCAACACAGCGACGAACGCGACAATGGCGGCGCGGTGAGTCATTCGCCAGGCCGCCCTGAGGCCATGCGGCCTCGCGTCAATGCGACACCAGGCTCAACAATCGCACGCGCTTGGAAAGCACCAGTGGCTTTGCCGAGGCGTCGAACCCGAGGAAGTGGGGAAGCGTCAGGTGCACGTCGAACGCCCGGCGGTCATCGTATATCTCGTAGAGAAGCACCGAAGTCGGCGCCCCGGGGTCAACGCATACATCGAACTGTCGGCATCCCGGCTCGGTGTCGCGCGAGGTCGCGGCATTCTCAAGGATGAGTTCCATGAATCGATCGATGGCGTCGGGCCTGACTTCAAATTCGACAGTGACGACGAACATCGTGGCCGCCTCTCAGCGTAACGGGAAGCGCGCAGCAACATCGGCAACCTGCTCGGGGGTCAGCGCCCGGCTGCGCTCGTGCCGCAACAGCAGATGCAGCCGGGCGGTGGCTTCCAGTTCCTCGATCGCGTCGACCGCCGCATCGAGAGAACTGCCGGCGACCACGGGGCCGTGATTGGCGAGCAGCACCGCTTGGTGGCGATGCGCGTAGCCACGTACGGCCTCGGCCAGTTGCGCGTCACCCGGCGGGAAGAAGGGAACCAGCGGCAGCCGACCGACGCGCATCACGTAGTACGCGGTCAGCGGCGGCAGCACATCGTCAGGATTCACGTCCTCCAGCACCGAGACGGCGACCGAATGCGTTGAGTGCAGGTGAACCACGGCGCCCGAGGCAGGCCGCGCGTCATACATCGCACGATGCAGCGCCGCCTCCTTGGTCGGCGCGTCACCGGACAGGAGTTCTCCGTTCACGCCAAGCCGTGACAGTCGCGCGGGATCCAGGTTGCCGAAGCTGGCACCGGTCGGCGTCATCAGCCAGCCGTCTTCCAGGCGGACGCTGATGTTGCCGGTCGAGCCGTGCGTCAGGCCGCGGTCGTAGATCGACTTCGCGTAGCGCACGATCGCTTCGGCCAGCGCGCTCGTCCTCATCGCTGCTCTCCTGCGGCGCGCAGAAAGAAATCGCGACCGCCGAAATTTCCCGACTTCAGCGCAAGTGCCACCGGTTCGCCGTCGACCGACACCGTCCATGGCACACCCGGCGCGATCTCGTCGCCGATCGCCAGCGCCTGGAAGCCGAGTTCGCCCGCCAGCGCCGCGACGACCGCGCCCGAAGTCTCGCCACCCGCGACGATGAAACGCCGCACACCGTGACGCGCCAGTGCTGTCGCAATGGTCCGGAACGCGCTCTCGACGGCCTCGGCCGAACGTTCGCGTCCATAGCGCTGCTGAATGCGTGCCAGTTCATCGGGTAGCACCGACGCGCTGATGACCGTGGGCGCCGCCTCCAGCCGGCCTAGCGCCCAGTCGACGGCGCGTGCTTCCTCGCCGGCGCCCTCCAGCAACGCGGCCACGTCGAGGCGCCGCGCCGGCCAGTCCGCGGGCAGCGCGGCCAGTTGCTCGAGCGTCGCGGTCGAACAGCTGCCAGCCAGGATGACGAGCGGGCCTGCGACGGGACGCAGCCTGGTGCGACCGGCGTGGGATCGCTGCCGCAATTGAATGGCGATCCCGCTCGCCAGCCCGGCCCCACCGGTCGTGAGTGGGTAGTCCAGCAGTGCGGACCCGAGTGATTCGAGATGCCTCTGGTCGGTGGCGTCGACGATCGCGTGCCGGCAACCCGTCGCACGCAGCGCGCCGAGGCGCTCCTGGACTGCGACAGCACCTCGGTCTACGTCCTTCAGCGCAACGAGTCCAACCCGCCGCGGCGTCTGCGCCTGCAGCACGCGGACGAGATTGGCGTCGGTCATCGGCGTCAGCGGGTGGTTGCGCATCCCGGTGTCCGACAACAGCAGGTCGCCGACGAACAGATGCCCCTGGTAGACGGTGCGCTGGTTGCGCGGATAGGCGGGCGTCGCCGGGACGATTGCGGCATCGAGGGCATCGGCGAGCACATCGCTGACCGGACCGATGTTGCCTGCGGCGGTGGAATCGAAAGTCGAGCAGTATTTGAAGTAGATGCGCTCGGCACCGTGCCTGCGCAGCCATTCGAGCGATGCGAGGGAGAGCGCACAGGCCTCAGCGGCGGGAATCGTGCGTGACTTCAGCGCGATCACCACCGCATCCACGTCGCCCGGGTCAAGGTCGTCTCGCGGTACGCCGTTGATCTGCACGACCGAGAGCCCGGCCGCGCGCACGTTGACCGCAACATCGGTCGCCCCAGTGAGATCGTCAGCAATGACTCCGAAGAGCATGTATCAGTTCATCAGGCGCCAGACGACGGTGGTCAGCGATGGCACGAAAGTGATGATCATCAGCGCGACTATTGCCGCTGCAAGCAACGGCCACAGCGCGCGCGTGATTTCGCCGATACCGGCCTTGGCGAGCTTGGCCGCCACGAACAGTGTGCCGCCCACGGGCGGCGTATACAACGCGATGGCGAGGTTCGCCGTCATCACGACACCGAGGTGAACGAGATCGATCTGGAAGATCTGCGCCAGCGGCAGGAACAGCGGCGCTGTGAGAAGCAGTGCGGGCAGGGGTTCGATGAAAATGCCGAGCAGCAGCAGCGCGACATTGACGAGCAGCAGGAACATCCACGGCTCACTTGCTATGAGCTGTATTGCGTCGGCGAGCTGGACGGCCACCTGCTCGACCGTGATCAACCAGGCCAGCGCGCCGGTCGCCCCGATCACCAGCATGACGGTCGCGCTGGTCTGGAAGGCGTTGACGAGCAGGCGCGGCAGGTCGCGCCAGGTGATGTCCTTGTAAAAGAACAGGGACACAGCGACGCCGTAGACGACAGCGACGGCTGCAGATTCGGTCGGCGTGAACACCCCTGACCAGATACCGCCGATGATGATGAGGGGCATCGCCAGGGCCGGCCCTGCGTCTGCGGTCGCTTTCCAGATCTCCGGCCAGGACGAACGGGCTTCGCCGTCGTCGCATCCGGTCTTCCGTCCGTACCAGATGCACACGCCGATCAGCGCCGCGGCCATCACCAGTCCCGGCACCACGCCGGCCATCGACAACTGGCGCATCGATACGCCGGAGATGAACGCGTACACGAGGAACGGAATCGACAGCGGCATCAGAAGCGCGAGCGTGCCGGCCACGGCCAGCAGCGCGGCGGCGAAGCCGCGCGAGTAGCCGCGCTGGATCATCGCCGGAATGACGAGCGAGCCGATCGCCGCCGTATCGGCGATCGCCGAACCGGACACGCCGCCGAACATCAGACAGGACGCGACCGTGGCGACGCCAAGTCCACCCGGCAGGAAGCCCAGCAGAGCGCGCGCAAAGTCAACGATGCGCCGCCCCACTCCGCCGCTGGCGAGAATCTCTCCGGCGAAGATAAAGAGGGGCACGGCGATCAGGATGTAGGGCTCCACGCCGCCGATGAACGAAAGGAAGATCGATTCGAGCGGATGACCTAAGCCTGCGATGACCACCGCGCCGACGGTTGTCGTCAGCAGGGCGTACAGCAACGGCACGCCGGCCAGGGCGATCGCAAAGAAGGCGACGAAGAGCAGTCCGGCGAGCATGTCAGTCGGCCGGCCAGCGCTGTCCGCGGTCGCGGCCCCGCAGGATCTGCGCGAGGTCCCACAGCACGAAGGCGAGCATCGCCGCGCATCCCACCGGCATGCCGAGGTACTGGAAGGACATCGGAATCTGCAGCACGCTGAGTTCGTTGCCCCAGCTGGCGCGCACCAGGTTGATGCCGTAGATCACCAGTAATGCGAGAACAACGGCTGCGACTGCGTCGATGAGGCCGTCGGCAACACGCCGCCCGCGGCCGGCCAGTTTGTCGACGAATTCAGTGATCGTCATGTGCGCTCCGCGCCGCGCAGCCGCCGCTCCACCGAGGAATGTCACCCACACCATCAACAGTTCGGCGAGTTCGGTAACCCAAGCAAAGTCGAGACTGAAAACACGCAGCACAACGTTCATAAACACCAGCGTGATCATGGCGGCGCCGATGACGACGATGCTGCAGTCGACGGCTATTCCGAGCCAGCGCAGCGGCAGCGGCGCCGGCGGCCCTGCCGGCAGTAGAGCCGATCTGCCTCCCTGACCGGCAACTCGCGCCGACTCGAAGTCGCGCGCGTGCTGTCCGCTGCCGGACGAGAGGCCGGGATCGCTCATGGGCTGATGGACCTTCTACTTGGTAGCTTTGCGCACCGCGTCGGCGTCGGCCAGGATCGCATCGACATCAGCGCCATACTTTTCCTTGGCCTTCACGTAGGCCGGCTGCACCGAGGCGCGGAACGGTGCGAGATTCGGACTGGCAATCTTGGCGCCCCTGCTCTGCATCTCTGCAATCTGCCGCTCCTGTCCCGACTTAATCTCCTTGCGGATCCACACGGCGGTTTCCTGTGCTGCCTTCGTGATGCCCTCGCGATCAGCCGGGGACAGCTTCTGCCAGGTTTTCTCCGAGATCGTCAGCGGGATCGGGCTGTAGACGTGGCGCGTCAGCGTCACGTTTGGTGCCACCTCGTAGAACTTGTTCGCAAAGATCGTATCGATTGGGTTCTCCTGCCCCTGCACGGTGCCTTGCTGGATCGCCAGGTAGACCTCTGGCAGCGGCATGATTTGCACATTGAAGCCCATCGACTCGAGCGTCCAGCGCATCATCTCGTTCGGAAACGTGCGCAGCTTCTTTCCCTTGGCATCGGCCGGCGAGGCGAGCGGCTCCTTGGTCGTCATGTCGCGGAAGCCCGCTTCCCAGGTGGCGAGAAAGCGAAAGCCCTTCTCGGGAGCCTTGGCGAACTGCGCCTGCAGCCACTTCGAACTGTCGTAAAGCTTCCAGCCCTGCTCGAAGTTCTCGACCAGATACGGCAGCATCGTCAGATTGAGCGTCGGCAGGTGCGTCGCGTATGTACCGGTCGACGTGACCGTGAAGTCAATACCTCCGAGTTGCAGCTGCTCGACTGCTTTCGGATCGTTTGCGATCTGCGCGGCCGGGTAGACCTGCACCTTGTAGCGGCCCTGCGTGTACTGCTCGACCGCCTTGGCGAACAGCAGCGCCGCAGCATTGCGTGCGCCCCCTGGCTGGTCGGTGTGGCTGAACTTCAGGATCGTCTGCGCTCCGGCGTGTGGTGCAACGCCGAATGCGAGCGCCGCGGCGGCGGCCAGTGTGGTTCTCAGGAACGTGTTGCGCTTCATGATGTCTCCTCCTTCGTTTGTACGTGATGCGTGGTTCCTGGAAACTTTGCTGTTACCGGCCGCTCCAGGGGATCAAACCGTTCCAGTTCCACGCGGCGCCCGTCCGCGTCGGAGCGGTACACCGCTTCCTGCACCTTCAGGTTCTCGAGATACGCGCGCGCGGTGTTCTCGAATGGCGTGCCGTGCAGCAGGCCGTGCACGACGTGGCGCTGCAGCGCCTCACAGGCCCCGCCACCGAAAGTGTCGGCCGGCCCGCGATCGAATGCATGCTCGCGCTCATCACCGCGGTGCGGCTTGAACCAGAGGCGTCCATCGCCGTCGAGGCGCATCACGCCGGCACTGCCTTCGATCCACAGTTCGCCCATCGTGCGCCGCGGATCAGCCGCCACATGATCGTTGAGCCGGTTGCCATCGAAGAGGCCGGTGGCGCCTCTGGCGAATTCGAAGATCACAAGGCCGGCGTCTTCCCCGGCGATTGCCGGATTGATCCGGCGCAGCCTTGCCGTGACTGCGCTCACCTCACCCATCAGGAACCGGAAAGTATCAATCCAGTGGATGCCGGTCTCGACGATCAGCAGCCGCGGCATCGTCTGAAAGTAGGGCTGGCGATCGAGGTAGGCGCGCGGGCCTTGACCATCGCCCGGTCGCAGCCGGAATGCGATCGCATGCAGGGTGCCGAGCATGCCGGCCTCGACCAGCCGCTTGATCTCGCGATACCAGGGCTCCCAGCGGAAGTTCTCATGGACGACGAGCGGCACGCCGGCTCGCTCGGCGAGATCGGTCATCGCCAGGGCATCGGCGTAGTCCACGCCGAACGGCTTCTGGCAGATGGTGGGAATCCGGCGCGCTACCGCCGCGGCGACACAGCGACGGTGCGTCGACGGCGGCGTGATGATGTCGACCAGGTCGGGCCGCACAACGTCCAGCAGCTCGTCGATGTCGGCAAACGCCTGCTTCACGCCGTAACGCTGTGCGACGGCGGCGCGACGCCCGGCGTCGCGATTGGCCAGCGCCACCAGCTCGACCTCGTTGATCGCCTTCCAGCCCACATACTGGAACTGGCTGAAGTACCCGGCACCGACCGCGGCGACGCGCAGTGTCTTCATGGGGACGCTAGGTCGCTCATGCCGCTACCGGCTGTTTCAGCGCATCGATGACGGCGCGGGTGATTGCCGCCGTACCGTCCTGCCCACCGAACTCGAACGGTCGCACGCGCCGCTCGGCGTAGATGCGGTCGACCGCCGATTCGAGGGCGATGGCCGCGTCCGTCAACGCTGGGCGCCCGGACCGTTGACCGAGCCACTCCAGCATCATCGCCGCCGACAACAGCATCGCCGTCGGATTCGCTCGACCCTGCCCAGCGATGTCCGGCGCCGAGCCATGGGCCGGCTGGAACAGTGCATGCCGCTCGCCGATGTCACCCGATGGCGCCATGCCCATTCCGCCGACCAATCCCGCTGCAAGGTCCGAGAGAATGTCGCCGAACTGATTCTCGGTCGGCACGACGTCGTACTCCCACGGCTTGCGGATCAGGTTCAGCGCCATCGCATCCACGTAGCAGTGGTCACTCGCGATGTCCGGATACTTGCTGGAAACTTCCCAGAACACGCGGTTCATCAGCGCCATGGCGCGATGGACGTTGGCCTTGTCGACACAGGTCACGCGGCCCTTGGCCGGATTGCGGGAGCGACGGCGCTGCGCGAGGCGGAAGGAGAACTCGAACAGCCGCTCGGAGCCTGATCGCGTGATGCGCCCGAGGTCGTAGCAGGTGTCCGCATTGCCACGAGGTGCGGCGTCGGTGTGGTTGCGACCGTAGAACCAACCCTCGGTCTGCTCGCGCACCAGTACGAAGTCGATCTGCGCCGCGCGCGGATCGGCAAGTGGCAGCGGCACGCCGGGGATCGCCCGGATCGGCCGGACGCCGGCGAAGAGTTCCAGATGCTCCCGCAACTCGAGCTGTGGCGCGATCTCCGTCCCATCCTCGTAGCGGACATGCGGCAATCCCATCGCACCGAACAACACCGCATCCGCCGCCTCGCAGGCCCGCATCGACGCTGCGGGGAACGCGGTGCCGCTCGCTGCATACAGGGCAGCCCCGCCTGGGTGAGGCTCGAAGTGCAGCAGGAACCCTTTGTTCGACTGCTGCAGCGCTTTGAGTGCGGCAAGACAGGCGTCCATGACTTCCACGCCAATGCCGTCGCCCGGCAGGACGACGATACGAAAGCTCTCTGCTGAATTCATGCGTAACGCCTCAAAAATGCTGAAGTCGCAGCCGCTCGAACAGCGCGAGCAACTCGCGGCTGGCGCGACTGCGATGAGCCCTGTTCGCTTCGACTGCACCAACCGCGTCGCCGGCGCGAAGGCGTTCCACAAGCGCCATGTGCTCGTGTGTCGAATCTATCGGCTTGGGGCGCATCCGCAGCGTGACCATGCGCGCGCGGTGTGCGCGGTCCCAGAAATTGGCCACGGTCTGCGTCAGCATTCGGTTGCCCGCCAAGGCGACCAGTGTCTGGTGAAAGCGCTCGTCGGCTTCGGCCCAGGCATCGAGGTCGTCGCGCTTCAGCGCCCCCTCCATGTCGCGGGTTGCCTTCATCAGCGGACGCAGTTCGTCTTCGCTGGGGCGCCGCGACGCGACTATCTCGGCAGCGACGCACTCGAGCGCGGTCAGCACGGTATAGATCTCGGCCATGTCAACCGGGGACACCGGCAGCACGCGCATCCCGTGCCGCGGAACCACTTCCACCAGTCCTTCCTCTGCCAGCCTCACCAACGCCTCGCGCAGCGGCGTGCGACTGATGCCAAGTTCCTCGGCAAGCGCCTGCTCGAGCACCTGGTGCCCGGGTGGGTAGACGTTGTCGAGGATGCGCCGGCGGATCGACGCATAGGCCTGAGTCACCAACGTGGTCCTGCCGGTGGGCGCCGAGCCATTGCCCAGCGACTTCCTTGACGCTACGCCGTGACGCGCGTCTCGGCGCGAGGCCGACGACGGAGAAGTTGATGCTCGCGCTGGCATCAACGGTCCCAGTGCACCGGCGCGTGCCCAGCGACCGGCGCACGGAAGAAGGCAATGGCATCGCCCAGCAGGCAACCGAGATAGGCGGTGCGCCGATCGGCGCCGCCAAAGGCAAGGCTCGAGATGTTGCGCAGCAATCGCCCGCCGCAGGTATCAAGATGCGGGCGTCCCATCGTGCCGGCCTGAAACGCGGCCTCACACCGCTCCAGGTGCGCTGCATCGCAGTCCTCGACAATCAGCGACTGGCTTCCGTCAGCCTTCACCCGGATTACGCGGTTCGACACGATGCTCGTGATCCACATGTCACCGCCTTGATCGAAGGACAGCCCGTCCGGAAAGGTGCCGGCCCCGAACGTCGTGACAACTTCCTTGGCGCCCAGTACGCCGTCTTCGCGCAGCGGAAAGCGCGACAGCTTGCGACCGAAGGTCTCGTTGACGTAGAGCCACTTGCCGTCAGGACTCGGCAGCGCCTCGTTGGTGTAGCCGATGCCCTCAGCAACGACGCGCGCGCCGGCGTTCGTCAGGAGCACGATGTAGCCGTCAGCAACGTCAGCGCGATAAGCTGCCGCGCGCGGCCGGTGACTGGTACTCACCGTGATCCAGATGCGCTGTTGGTCGTCTTCATGGACGAAGTTGGTGGGCGGCAGATCAACCCCATCGACGCGCTCGAGAATCGGCGCAACTTGGCCGGCACGGTCCAGTTCGTACACGCCGCCCAGCGACTCGCCCAGGTCGGCCAGCAGGAAGTTGCCGTTGCTGCGCATTGCGATGCCGTTCGGGCGCAGCGGCCGTCCGCCCGGAAGGTCAGCGCGGCTCAAAAGTGTTGACTGCCCATCCGCTGTCGTTCGGGCGACGCCGCCGCGCCAGTCTGCGCTGTAAAGGTCACCGGAACGCGTCGCCAGCACGCACTCCGGGCGCTGCAGCCCGCTTCCGATGAACCGGATCTGGTCCAGAGCCACGACGGGAGTCGACTCGAGCGCAAACATCGCAGGGGAAAGCCGCACGAAAAGCGGCGCCAGAAATTATGCGTTCGTTAATGTATACGTTAATTCACGTCGCTGTCACGCTGCGTCGCAACTGGCGACCGCTGACTATGAATCAGCCCAGGTTTGGCGCCAGCCAGCGCTCGAGTTCGCTCACACTCTGCTGCTTGCGGCGCGCGAGGTCTTCTAGCTGGTCGCGGCCGATGCGGCCGACGTTGAAGTACTTCGACTGCGGATGAGAGAAGTAGAACCCGCTGACCGATGACGCCGGGTGCATCGCGTAGTTCTCGGTCAGAGTCATGCCGATGTCGCCGGCACCGAGCGCCTCGAACAACGGCCGCTTGACCGAATGCTCCGGGCAGGCCGGATAACCGGGTGCGGGACGAATGCCGCGGTAACGCTCCTTGATCAGTTCATCGCCGGTGAGCGCTTCAGCGGTCGCGTAGCCCCACAGGTCGCGACGTACCCGCTCGTGCATCATCTCGGCAAACGCCTCGGCCAGCCGATCGGCGATCGCCTTCAGCATGATCGAGCCGTAATCGTCGTGCCTGGCCTGAAATGCGGCCTCGCGCTTCTCGATACCGATGCCGCTCGTGACCGCGAACGCGCCGATGTAGTCGGCAATCCCGGATTCCTTCGGCGCAATGAAATCGGCAAGCGCCTGATTCGAGTTCGGGACTCCGTCGATGACCGGTTTCTTCGTCTGCTGGCGCAAGCCGTGCCAGGTGAAGAGCACCTCGCGCCGCGTGTCGTCGGTGTAGATCTCGATGTCCTCACCGACCGAGTTCGCCGGGAAGAAAGCCACTGCCGCGTTCGCGGTCAGCCAGCGCTCGGCGACGATGCGCTCGAGCATCTTCTCGCCTTCCGCAAAGACCTGGCGCGCGTGCTCGCCGATGACATCGTCGGCCAGGATCTGCGGGAACGGCCCGTGCAGGTCCCAGGTCTGGAAGAACGGGCCCCAGTCGACGTATTTCGCGATCATCGCGAGGTCGTAGTTCCTGAAGTGCCGACGGCCGAGGAACTTGGGCCGGGCGGGCGTGTAGCCGGTCCAGTCGATCTTCGTGGCGTTGGCGCGGGCCTGCGCCAGCGTTATCAGCTCAGGACCCTTCTTCGACGCATGCTGCTCACGCACGCGCTCGTACTCGGCGGTGACCTCGACGATGAACTTCCTGGCGGCGTCGTCCGAGACCAGGTTCTGGCAGACGCTGACCGATCGGCTCGCGTCCGACACGTAGATCACCGGGCCAGCGGTGTAGTGCGGCGCGATCTTCACCGCCGTATGCACGCGGCTCGTCGTCGCGCCGCCGATCAGCAGCGGCATCGTGAAGCCCTGCCGCTGCATCTCGCGCGCGACGTGCTGCATTTCCTCGAGCGAGGGCGTGATCAGGCCGGAGAGCCCGATCATGTCGGCCTTTTCCTCGCGCGCCGTGGCGAGGATCTTCTCGGCCGGCACCATGACGCCCATGTTGACGACTTCGAAGTTGTTGCACTGGAGCACGACCGACACGATGTTCTTGCCGATGTCGTGGACGTCGCCCTTGACGGTCGCGATCACGACCTTGCCCTTCGCGCGCACCTCGCCGCCGGCGGCGACGTGCGCCGCCTTCTCGGCCTCGATGAACGGGATCAGGTGCGCCACCGCCTGCTTCATCACGCGCGCGCTCTTGACGACCTGCGGCAGGAACATCTTGCCGGCGCCGAAGAGATCGCCGACGATGTTCATGCCGTCCATCAGTGGCCCCTCGATGACCTCGATCGGGCGCCCGGCCCGGGCCGCTATGGCCGCGCGGCACTCCTCGGTGTCTTCGACGATGAAGTTGGTGATGCCGTGGATCAGCGCGTGCGCTAGCCGCTTTTCTACCGGCTCGGCGCGCCACGCGAGGTCCTCGTCCCTCTTCCTGCCGCCCGCCTTCACCTGCTCCGCAAAGGCCACCAGACGCTCGCCCGCATCGGGCCGGCGATTGAGCACGACGTCCTCGACGCGCTCGCGCAACTCGGGCTCGATGTCCTCGTAGACGCCGAGCTGCCCGGCGTTGACAATCCCCATCGTCATGCCGGCGCGGATCGCGTGGTACAGGAACACCGTGTGGATTGCCTCGCGCACATGGTCGTTGCCGCGGAAGCTGAAGCTGACGTTGCTGACGCCGCCGCTCACCTTGGCGTACGGCAGGTGGTGCTTGATCCAGCGCGTCGCCTCGATGAAGTCGACCGCGTAGTTGTCGTGCTCCTCGATGCCGGTGGCGATCGCGAAGATGTTCGGATCGAAGATGATGTCCTGCGGCGGAAAGCCGACCGTCTGCGTCAGCAGCTCGTACGAGCGCCGGCAGATCTCGGTCTTGCGCGCAAACGTGTCGGCCTGACCTTTCTCGTCGAACGCCATCACGATGACCGCCGCGCCGTAACGCCGCGCCAGGCGCGCCTGGCGTAGGAACTCGTCCTCCCCCTCCTTCATCGAGATCGAGTTGACGATGCTCTTGCCCTGCACGCACTTCAACCCGGCCTCGATGACGCTCCACTTCGAGCTGTCGATCATGATCGGCACGCGCGAGATATCGGGCTCGCTGGCGATCAGGTTCAGAAAGCGCGTCATCGCCGCGGCCGAATCGAGCATCGCCTCGTCCATGTTGATGTCGATGACCTGCGCGCCGTTCTCCACCTGCTGGCGCGCGACGCTGACCGCCTCCTCGTACTGACCGTTCAAAATCAGCCGCGCAAAGGCCTTCGAGCCGGTCACATTGGTGCGCTCGCCGACATTGACGAACAGGCTCTCGTCGTCGATCTTCAGCGGCTCGAGCCCCGAAAGTTTCAGCAGGTGATCCGAGGCCGGAACGACGCGCGGCGCCCGGCCTTCGATCGCCTGCGCGATTGCCGCGATATGTTCCGGCGTCGTACCACAGCAGCCGCCGGCAATATTGACGAACCCGGCCTCGGCAAACTCGCGCAGCAGATTCGACGTGATGTCCGGCGTCTCATCGAAGCCGGTGTCACTCATCGGATTCGGCAGTCCCGCATTCGGATAGACGCTGACGAAGGTGTCGGCGATGCGCGCCAGTTCCTCGATGTACGGACGCATCAGGGCCGCGCCGAGCGCGCAGTTGAGGCCGACGGTGAGCGGACGCGCATGGCGGACGGAGTGCCAGAACGCCTCGACCGTCTGCCCACTCAGGATGCGGCCGGAGGCATCGGTCACCGTGCCCGAAATCATCACCGGCACGCGCTGGCCGCGGCGCTCGAACTCTGCTTCGACCGCGAAAATTGCCGCCTTGGCATTCAGCGTGTCGAAGATCGTCTCGATCAGGAGAAGATCGGCGCCGCCGTCGAGCAGGCCGCGCGCCTGTTCGCCATAGGCCGCCGCAAGTTCATCGAACGTGACGTTGCGGGCCCCCGGATCGTTGACGTCCGGCGATATCGACGCGGTGCGTGGCGTCGGCCCGAGCGCGCCAGCGACATAGCGCGGCTTCGCCGTATCAGTGAAGTTGTCGACAGCCTCGCGAGCAATGCGCGCCGCGGCGACGTTCATCTCGTAGGCGATCGACCTGAGACGGTAATCGTCCTGGGCAATCGCGCTCGCCCCGAAGGTGTTCGTTTCGATGATGTCCGCACCGGCAGCAAGGTACTGCACGTGGATCTCGCGGATCACGTCCGGCCGTGTCAGCACCAGCAGGTCGTTGTTGCCCTTGACGTCGACCGGATGAGTCGCAAAACGCGCGCCGCGGAAGTCGGCCTCCGACAGCTTGTAGCGCTGGATCATGGTGCCCATCGCGCCGTCGAGGATCAGGATGCGGCGAGCGAGAGCCTCGCGCAGGCGAGACTCGGTGACGGAACTGGACACGGCAACGCTCATCGATGGACTTTGCACTTCGCGAGGGAATCGGAACCCCGCATTCTAGGGCTCCGTCGATGTGCATCCGCATGACGTCCTGCATGACGTCATGCCCGGTGGAAATGAGGCGAGCGCACGTGCGGCGACTCAGGCGAGCGCGGTCTCGCGCACCGTTGTGGCCGTGCTGCCTGCGGCGCCGCTTACGGAGCGAATCATGTCGGCGGCTTTCTCCGCGATCATCACCACGGGGGCATTCGTGTTGCCCGAGACGAGCGTCGGCATGACCGACGCATCGACGACACGCAGGCCATCGATGCCGCGAACCCGCAACTGGAGATCGACGACCGCGCGGGCGTCCGTGCCCATGCGGCAGGTGCCGACCGGGTGGTAGATCGTGTCGGCGCGCGAACGGATCGCCGCGCGGATCTCGTCATCGCTGTGGACTTCGGCGAAGTACAGTTCACGCGAGGCATCGCCGCCGCCGAAGGGAGCGAAGGCAGGCTGCGCAAAGATCCGACGCACGACCTTGAAGGCACGCACCATCGTTTCAAGGTCCTCGCTGACCGACAGGAAACCCGGATCGATCAGCGGTGCCTCGCGCGCATCGGGCGATGCGATGTGGAGCATGCCGCGGCTCTTCGGCCGCAACGGGCACGAGTGACAACTCATGCCATGGCCCCAGTGGAACGTGCGGTTGTGGTTGTCGACCATGCCAATGACGAAGTGCAACTGGACATCGGGGCGCGTCAGTTCAGGCAGCGTGCGGACGAAAGCCCCGGCCTCGGCGAAGTTCGACGTCAGCACCCCGCGGCGATCGCGCCGCCAGTGCCCGATCGCACGCAGCAACTTGACCGCACCGGCCGGCGAGAGTCCAAGCAGGTCGGTGTGGGCGACACGCCGGTTGATGACCACATCCAGATGGTCCTGCAGGTTCAGTCCGACGGGAAGATCGGCAATCACCGGGATGCCCAGGCCTTGCAGCGACGGGCCGGGTCCGATGCCCGACACCAGCAGGAGTTGCGGGGACTGCAGCGCGCCGGCGGCGAGAATCACCTCGCGTCGCGCACGCAGCGTGCGCCGCGCGCCGCCCTGGTCAAACTCGATACCGACGGCGCGCGAACCGTCGAAGAGGATGCGCGTTGCCAGGGCGCCGGTCTCGATCAGCAGGTTGGGTCGTGAGCGAGCGGGGTCGAGATAAGCACGGGCGACCGACCAGCGTTCGCCATTTTTCTGCGTGACCTGGTAGAAGCCGACGCCTTCCTGCGTTTCGCCGGCGAAGTCATCATTGCGTGGCAGGCCGGCCTGCATGCCGGCCTCGATGAACAGTCTCGCGAAAGGATGCGGAGAGCGCAGGTCGGCCACGTTCAGCGGACCCTCGGTCCCGTGCAGGGCGCTCGCGCCGCGTTCGTTGTTCTCGGCCTTGAGGAAGTACGGCAGCACGTCCTTCCACGCCCAGCCGGGGGCGCCTTCAGCGGCCCAGTCGTCGTAATCCTCGCGCTGCCCGCGCAGATAGACCATCGCATTGATGGTGGACGACCCGCCAAGGCCCCGGCCGCGCGGCTGGTAACCGATGCGACCGCCGAGTCCCGGCTGCGGCGTCGTCGAGAACGCCCAGTTGCAGGCATTGCGATTGATGATGTGGACCGCCGCCCCGGTGGGTACGCGGTTCAGCAGACGATCATTCGCGCCGCCGGCCTCGAGCAGGGCGACGCGAACCGACGGGTCCTCGGACAGTCGTGCAGCCAGCACACACCCACCCGAGCCACCGCCGACGATGATGTAGTCGAAGTCCACAGCCGCTCCCTAGCTGGCAGCCGTCATCGCGACCGCCATGTGTATAGGTGCATTGTGGCTCTGTGCGCGAGGCGAGGCAGCGGGCTTCCTAGAAGCTCTCCTCGAAAAAGCCGTCAGTCAGGGCACGGCCGATGCGAACGAGGGCGGGGATCTCAGTGGAGGATGACAGGCTGAGTCATCAATCCGCTGAAACCGTTCAGGAAAGCATCGATGTCATCGGATGACGGTCCCTGCTCGATCAGTTCCTGCACGCTGCGACGGAAATTTTCTGCATCCTCGCCGCCGAGGAAGATCTCGCGACGCAACTGCTTGTCCATGATCTCGTACCCGCCGGTGGCACGGCCGCCGTCAGTGGTCGAGGATTCGAACTCGAACACGCAGTATTGCGGGCTGTTGTAGATGATCGTCAAGGCCATCGTTGCGTCCTTTCCGGCGGTGCGTGGTGCACGCGACCGCCGTACACCTATATGCAATATCGGTACCTGCGGTCCAGATTCAAGCCGCTCTCTTGACGACCCTACTGATTCGCGGTTAACAACGAAGTAAACACTAACTGCCCGCGCGCTTCAGGAAGGCGGCCAGCAGTGAATTGAAGCGTTCCGGCTGCTCCACGTTGGACAGATGCGCCGCAGCATCGATGACGTGAAGTTCAGAGCCGGCGATCGCCGCGGCGATCTCTTGCGCCATGGCGACCGGCGTCCCCTGATCCTCGGCACCGACCACGACCAGCGTTGGACAGCGCAGCGACTCCAGCCGTGAGGTGAAGTCGATGCGGGGTATCGCATGGGCGCAGCCGATGTAGCCGGCAACCGGAGTCGAGCGGATCACCGCGGCGATCCGCGCAACCGCGTGCGGCTGGTCCTCGCGGAATCGTGCCGTGAACCAGCGCTCGAGCGTGGGCTGCAACACGGCTTCCATGCCTTGAGCGCGCACCAGTGCCATGCGTTCGTTCCATACCGGAAGAACGGAGGCCGGGTAGCGGCTGCTGGTGTCGGCCAGTATCAGCGACAGCAGGCGGGTCGGCGCACTCAGCGCCAGCTGCTGGCCGATCATGCCGCCCATTGACAGTCCGACGAGGTGGCAGCGATCGACGCCGAGGGCGTCGAGCAGGGCGCGCGCGTCATCGCCGAGTCGCTCGATCGTGTACTCGCCCTCGGGCGCGTCCGAAGCGCCGTGCCCGCGCGTGTCGAAACGCAGCACGCGGTAGTCACGCAGCGCCGGCATCTGCGGATCCCACATCGTGTGGTCGCAGGCCAGCGAATGGCTCATCACGACCCATGGCGCATCTTCCGGCCCGTCGACGCGATACGCGAGGTTGATTCCGTTGACCTTCACTCTTTGCAGCATCGCCTACTCCACAATGAATCGGACGCCCAGGCTGCCGTCAGCCAGCAAGGCACGCACCCGGTCCGCGTGCTCGGCCCCGGTCAACAGGAGCAGGACGGCATCGGGACGCTGCGACCGGACCAGGCGCACGAGCGCAACCCGCAGCGGCAGCTGGCCGAGGCAGCAGGGGCACGCTCCGCCGAGCCGCGTCAGCGACACATCGTCCGGAACCTGCACCTCGGCGAACGGATTTTCGACGATGACAGCGCGTCGTTCCGAGAGCACCGCAGCGAGCCAGGCGTCGACGTCGCGTTGCGCCTCACTACCATGCACAGCCACGGTCGCGCGCATCAGCGCCGCCAGAACTCCGGCGTGACTAGTACCAGCACTGCAAACAACTCTAGTCGTCCAATCAGCATCGCGAAGATGCAGACCCAGGTTTCGAAGTCGTTCAGCGTCGCGTAGGTGGTGGCCGGGCCCACCTGGTTCAGACCGGGACCCATGTTGTTCAGGCACGCCACGATCGCACTGAACGCGGTGATGACGTCGAGCCCCGACAGCAGCATGAGGAACGTCAGCCAGGTGATGCAGGCGCCGTAAAGCAGCATGAACGCCAGCACTGCGAAGATGACCTTGTTCTCGATGACCTGGTCGCCGACGATGACCGGGCTGACCACGCGTGGATGCAGGATGCGCGTGAACTCGCGGCGAGCCTGCTTCAGCAGGATCAGCCCGCGGATCATCTTGACACCACCTCCGGTCGACCCGGCGCAGGTGGTGAAGCCGCACAGAAACAGCATCAACACCGGAGCGAAGATCGGCCACTGGTTGAAGTCGGTGTTCGCGTACCCGGTCGTCGTGGCGATCGACACGACGTTGAAAGCGGCATAACGGGCCGCCGTCTCCAGGTCCGGATAGACCTCGCGCCAGAGCAGGAAGATCGTGACGCCCGCGACGGCCAGCACCAACGTAAGGACGTAAGCCCGAGCCTCCGGATTCTGGAAATAGACGAACGCCGAGCGCCGCCGCCAGGCCAGGAAGTGCAGGGAGAAGTTCAAGCCCGCCAGCACCATGAAGAAGATCGCTACCGCTTCGATCGTCGGCGAATCCCAATAGCCGAAACTCGCGTCGTGGGTCGAGAAACCTCCCAAGCCCATCGTCGAACACATGTGCATGAACGCGTCGCTCCACGTCATGCCGGCCCACCGGTAGGAAAGAAAGCACGCCAGCGAAAGCCCAAAATAAATCGTGTACAGCGCCTTGGCCGTGTCGGCAATGCGCGGCGTCAGCTTGGTTTCCTTCAAGGGGCCTGCCGTTTCCGCCTTGAAAACCTGCGCGCCGCCGACGCCCAGCAGGGGCAGGATCGCCACCACCAGCACCAGGATCCCCATGCCGCCCATCCACACCATCAAGTGGCGCCAGACGTTGATCGACAGCGGCAGGTTGTCGAGCCCGGTCAGCACGGTGGCGCCGGTGGTCGTCAGGCCCGACATCGTTTCGAAGTAAGCGTCGGTGAACGTCAGCCCCGGCAGATGGAAGAGCATGGGCAGCGTCGCGCACGCAGGCAGCACCGTCCATCCGAGAGTGACCAGCAGGAAGCCGTCACGCGGCTGCAGTTCGCGGCGGAAACGACGCGTCGTCACGATCAGCGCGCCGCCGATTCCGGCGGTGATCAGCAGCGCGAAGTCGTAATCCTTCAGAGCGGCCTCGTTTGCGAAAAAGGCAAACGCGAGCGGCACCAGCATCGTCCCCGCGAAGATCAGGACGACATAGCCAAGGACGTTGATGACCGGAAGGATCGAACGCGCTAACGCCTGCATGGGGGCGCCAATAAATGTGCGCGCGGATTATGCGCCGGGAAGGGGCGCTCCGATGCGTACTCCGGACCATCGACCAGCCCCTCGTATCCCGGCGAATCGATGGAGTTTCGCAGCATGGATCGGCCGCCCGGCAGGCCTTGCATCGTCGCCTCACTCCTCTATAGCGCAAGCGGACGCTCTTACGGTAAGCTGCCTTCTATAAGTGCATTAAGGTGTGCACTAAAAAGAGGGGCTACAGCTTCCGCGGGCATCTGCCGCAACCCTACTTAACGCCAAAAGAAGGAGACATCATGAAGGTGAAGGGGCAAGAGACCAATCCAGATAGCCCTAAGGACGAATCTGCCGCAGACACTTCGGCGAGTCGTCGCCGGTTCTTTGGCAAAGCCGCGACGGCAGCCGTTGCCGCGCCGCTTGCCGGCTTCCCAATGGTTTCCGTTGCGCAGTCGCCCGTGGTCCTGAAGATGCAAGGTGCCTGGGGACCGAATGAAATCTTCAGCGAAATGGCGCAGCAGTACGTCACGCGCGTCAACGACATGGCGGGCGGGCGCCTGCGCATCGAGTACCTGCCGACGGGAGCCGTGGTCAAGACCTTTGAAATCATGGACGCAGTCAGCAAGGGCGTACTCGATGCCGGGCATCACGTTTCGGGATACTGGTACGGCAAATCGAAGGTTGCCTCGCTGTTCGGTACCGGACCGGTGAGCGGCGCGACGCCCGAAATTGGCCTGTCCTGGATCTACGTCGGGGGCGGCCAGCAGCTGTGGGACAAACTCGTCGCAAAGCTCAACCTGAACGTGGTCGGATTCTTCGCCTTCCCGATGCCGTCGCAGCCCCTGGGATGGTTCAAGAATCCGGCTCCCAAGACTGCCGCCGGTCTCAAGGGCTTCAAGTACCGCACCATCGGCCTGGCGGCCGACCTGATGCAGGAAATGGGCATGGCGGTAGCGCAACTGCCGGGTGGGGAGATCGTGCCGGCTATGCAGCGCGGCGTGATCGACGCGTTCGAATTCAACAACCCGACGGCCGACATGCGTTTCGGTGCACAGGACGTCGCAAAGTACTACTCGATGGGATCTTTCCACCAAGCGCAGGAGTTCTTCGAGATCATCTTCAACAAGGACAAGTTCAACTCGCTTTCGCCTGACCTCAAGGCAATTCTCAAGTACTCCGCCGAGGCCGCGTCCACGGCCAATACCGCGCTCGCTTACGACCAATACTCGAAGGACCTGCAGGAACTCATCGTCAAGCACAAGGTTCAGGTCTCACGTACACCCAGCGATGTGTACAGGGGACAGCTTGTGGCCTGGGACGCAGTGGTCGCGAAACTCGAGAAGGAAGTTGACATGTTCAAGGAAGTCAACGAGTCCTTCAAGGCGTTCTCGCGCCGCGTCGCCTTCTATCAGTTCACGAACGAGGCCAACTACAAGATGGCCTTCGAGCACGTCCAGAAAACCAAGTTGCCCGCCTGAGGGGGCTTCAGTCGGTAGAGCTGCCGAGACCCTCATCTCGGCAGCTTTTTTTTGACACACGGGCTAGAAGCAATGGAAACCTGGATTAGGCTGATTGACATGTTCAGCAAAGCGGTCGGGCACGCCTTTTCGTGGTGCGTGCTGGTCCTGACGGCGAGCACGTGCTACGAGGTCTTCATGCGCTATGTGCTCAATCGACCCACCGTGTGGGCGTTCGACATGAGCTACATGCTGTACGGCGCTCTGTTCATCATGTCGGGCGCCTATGCCCTGTCGCGGGGATCGCATGTCAGGGGGGACTTCATCTACCGAAAATGGAAACCCCGGACCCAGGCCAAGGGTCGACCTGGTCCTGTACTTCATCTTCTACTTTCCGGCGATCTTCGCGATGGTCTTCACGGGTGCTCGCTACTCATTCGAGGCGACCCGCATCCTCGAGTCCAGCGTCAACAGCCCGGCGGGCGTGCCGGTTTGGCCGCTCAAGCTGCTGATCTTCGTCGCCGGCCTGACGCTGCTGATCGCCGGCATCGCCGAAGTGATGCGGTGTGTAGTCTGCATTCGGACCGGCAAATGGCCTCCAAGGTCCGGAGATGTCGAGGAGCTCGAAGGTCGTCCTGAAGGAGCAGCACGACGCGGAGGTGGCCCGGTGAGCGATCCCGTCATCGCCCTGCTGATGCTGGGCCTGTTCATCTTCGTCATCTTCCTGGGCTTCCCGATCGCCTTCACGCTGATGGCGATGGGCATCGGCTTCGGCTACTACGCCTACTACACGCCGGGCCAGGACTTCTGGGACAACCGAATCTTCTACCTCTTCACGCAGAACACGTTCAGCGTGATGAACAACGACGTGCTGATCTCGATCCCGCTGTTCCTGTTCATGGGCTACATCATCGAGCGCGCGAACATCCTCGACCGGCTGTTCCACAGCCTGCAGATCGGACTGCGCTTCCTGCCCGGGTCGATGGCCGTTGCCGCGCTTGTGACCTGCGCGCTTTTCGCCACCGCGACCGGTATCGTCGGCGCGGTGGTGACGCTGATGGGTCTGATCGCACTGCCGTCAATGCTCAAGGCCGGCTACGATCACAAGCTCTCGAGCGGGGTCATCACCGCAGGCGGCACGCTCGGCATCCTGATCCCGCCTTCCATCCTGCTGATCGTCTACGCCGCCACCGCGAGCGTTTCGGTCGTGAAGATGTACGCGGCGGCCATCGTCCCGGGCTTCCTGCTCGCGGGCATGTACCTCGTCTACGTAATCGCGCGCGCCGTGATCAACCCATCGCTGTGCCCCAAGCCGAAGGACCTTGGGTCGTACACGGTGATCCAGAGCCTGGCGCTCGTCGCGCAAGGCCTTCTTGCCGCTGGCGGCCCTGATCCTCGCGGTGCTGGGCTCGATCCTGTTCGGCCTGGCGACGCCGAGCGAGGCGGCCGCCATGGGCGCCCTGGGCGGCATCATCCTGGCGGTCGTGTACCGCGCCTTCAGCTGGGACCGGCTGCGCGAGTCCGTCTACCTGACCGCCCGCACCTCGGCGATGGTGTGCTTCCTGTTCGTCGGCTCGGCGACCTTCGCCTCGGTCTTCTCCTACCTCGGCGGCGAGCATCTGGTGAAGGACGTGATGCTCGGGATGAACCTGACGACCGTGCAGTTCCTCATCGTCGCGCAGCTGATCATCTTCATCCTCGGCTGGCCGCTGGAGTGGAGCGAGATCATCATCATCTTCGTGCCGATCTTCCTGCCGCTGCTGCCGGCGTTCGGCGTCGATCCGATCCTGTTCGGCATCCTGATCGCGATCAACCTGCAGACCTCGTTCCTGACGCCGCCGATGGCGATGTCCGCCTACTACCTCAAGGGAGTGGCTCCCAAGAGCCTGGAACTCTGGACCATCTTCCGTGGATGTTTCCCGTTCGTCGCGATGGTGCTCCTGACGCTGGCGCTGACCTACATCTATCCGACGCTTGTGACTTACCTGCCCGATCTGTTCTTCAACCAGGACGCCGCGGCTCCTATCGACCCCAATGACGATTCGGTGGTCAATCCCGACTTCTTCAAGACGAAGTGAGAGGAATGCCGGAAAGGACCATCCAGGAGTTCACGGCGGCCGAGTATCGACAGTACCTGGCCTCGGGGCAGGCGGACGTGCAGTCGTTTTTCGACCAGCAGCTGGCATATGCCCAGGGCGTACAGGAGCGCGTTCAAGCGTTCTCGAGCCTGGACGATCGCGTCATCCGGCTGCAGGCCGAGCACAGGAAAGGCGAGCGAGCGAGCGCTGAGCCGCTCGGGCTCCTCTACGGAGTGCCGGTCGCGGTTGAGGACGTCATCGACACGATCGACTTTCCGACGACCTTTGGCAGCCCCGTCCACGAGGGTCGCTACGCGGTGAGCGACGCGACTGTCGTGCGACGGATCCGCAACGCGGGTGCGGTGATCTTCGGGAAGGCGGAAACTTCCGAGTTCGCCGGATGCCGGCCCGGCCGGGCGCGCAACCCCCACGATCCTGGGCTCACCCCAGGGGCCGCGTCAGGCGGAGCCGCAGCAGCGGTGGCGGCCGGCGTCGCGCCGTTCGCGCTTGCCTCGCAGTCAGACGGTTCGGTGATCCAGGCGGCTTCATTCTGCGGCGTCTACGGCTACACGCCGTCGATGGGCCTGGTGCCCCGTACTGGCGTCTTCCAGCCCTGCCCGTCGCTTGATCGGATCGGGCTGTTCGCGCGCTGCGTCGAAGATCTGGCGCTGATCGCGGACCTGATCGCAGGCGACGACGGCCAGGACCGCGCTACGCTGGGGTTGCCGCCCCGCCAGTTGTTGTCTATCTGCCATGCCGCGCCTCCGATTGATCCGAAGTTCTGTTTCGTGCGCACGCCGTGGTGGGACACGATCGACGCAGAGGCGCGCGAGGCGTACGAAGCGTTCCTGGAGCTGATGCAGGGAGTTGTGGTCGTGGCAGAGCTGCCGGCGGTGGTGGAGCAGGCCGTCGAGTGGCATCAACGCATCCACGAGGCCGAGCTGGCGTTCTCGCTGCAGCGCGAATACTGCAACCATCGGGGGCAGCTGAGCGATGCTTTGCTGGCGCGAGTCGAGCAGGGCATGAGGACGCCGGCACTCGACTATCTCACCGCACGCGACCGGATGCCCCATGTAGCCTGCGCCTTCGATGAGTACTTCGAGCATTACGACGCGATCCTCTCGCCGGCAGCAATCGGCGGAGCGCCCGGAGGACTCGGGTCGACGGGCAGTCCGGTCATGCCTATGGTATGGAATTTTGCCGGCCTGCCGGCCCTTTCGATGCCCCTTCTTTCCCTGTCTGGCGGATTGCCACTGGGCGTCCAGGCGGCCGGCTCACAGCACGACGACGGGCGCTTCCTAAGGGCGATTCGCTGGCTCGTCAACGAATTCATCCACCGGGGACGTTCATGAAAGCGTTCGAGAACTTTGCGAGACTGATCGGCCTAATGCTGTTGGTGGCGTTCTTCGCGCCATTCGTTCACAAGCTCCCCCAGCTGGACATCAGCATCATCCTGCTGGGCGGCTTGGCTCTTGCGACCTACGATTTCTTCACGACGAAGTAGTCGGCCCACGACACACCGAGGCAAGAGTCCCACAGTATTCGAGCCCGGGCCCCGCCGGATCCTGGGGCCCCAGGGTCCCTGCAGTGGGTCCCCTGAGACTTCGGCCCGCACAACCAGGCGAAACGCCCTGTGTGAAGGGCGGCGTCAGAAGAATCCGGCGCTGACCGTAAACAGGCGCTCCACGCGCTGGATCAGACGCTTGTTCTCGACGAAGACGATCAGGTGGTCTTCCTCCTGGATGACCGTGTCGTGGTGCGCCATCATCACCTGCGTCATCGCACCGGTGCCGCGCACAACGGCGCCGAGCGTCACACCGCGCGGCAGTTCGATCTGTTCGACCTGCCTGCCGATGACGCGCGAGGTCCTGGCGTCGCCGTGAGCGATGATCTCCAGCGCTTCGGCAGCGCCCCGGCGCAGGCTGTGCGCGGCCACGACGTCACCGCGACGAACGAACCGCAGCAGGGCCGAGAGCGTCGCATAGGACGGCGAGATGGCAATGTCGATCTGCCCGCCCTGCATCAGATCGCCGTAGCTCTTGCGGTTGATGAGTGCAATGACGCGGCGCGCGCCCATGCGCTTGGCCAGCAGCGAACTCATAATGTTGTTCTCGTCATCGTTCGTCAGGGCGATGAAGAGGTCGGTTTCGTGCACGCCCTCCTGCTGCAGCAGGTCCTCGTCGGTCGCGTCGCCATTGAGAACCAGCACGTCGGCGGAGAGTTGCTGCGCAAGTGCCTCCGCGCGGCGTTTGTTCGACTCGATGATCTTGACGATGAACTTGTACGGCGTGTCCAGGCCTTCGCCTGTGTCGAGCGAGCGCGCCACGCGCAGCCCGATGTTGCCGCCGCCGGCCAGCATCACGCGGCGCACCGGCTTGTCCATGCGCCGCAGCTCGCTCATCACCATGCGGATGTTCTGCGATGCGGCCAGGAAGAACACCTCGTCGCCCGGCTGGATCTGCGTGTCGCCGTCGACGCGGACGCTCGCGTCCTCGCGGAACATCGCGACGATGCGCGCGTCCACGTTGGGCAGGTGCCGGCGCAGTTCCTTGACGGGATGGGTGACCAGCGGCCCGCCTGCGTAGGCTCGCACCGCAATCAGGCTGGCGCGACCATCCGCGAACTCCAGCACCTGCAGCGCTTCGGGGAATTCGATCAGCTTGAGCAGGTAATCGGTGACCGTCTGTTCCGGAAAGATCACATGCGTCGCGCGGAAGCCTTCGTCGCCGATCAGCTTCGGGTGCTTCTGCAGTTCGACGTTGCGCACCCGGGCGATGCGCGTCGGCACGTTGTACAGATCCGCGGCGATCTTGCAGGCCACGAGGTTCGCTTCATCGGACGCGGTGACGGCAATCAGCATGTCCGAGTCGTCGGCGCCGGCCTGCTTGAGCGTGGACGGCAGCGCTGCGTTGCCGACCAGCCCCCGCAGGTCGAAGCGGTCCTGAAGGTCCGCCACGCGCGCGGGGTCGGAATCGATGACTGTGATGTCGTTGGCTTCGGACACGAGGCTTTCCGCCACCGAGGATCCAACCCGTCCGGCGCCGATGATGATGATCTTCATGGGGGTGGAGCGGCCGGACTTGCCGGATGCCGCTCAGTCGTCGTAGTCGTCGCGCTGGACGTAGAGCGGCGGCTGCCGCGAAGAAAGCGGGCTCGTCGCCGCAGGTGCCGCAGCGGCGGGAATCTCCTCGGGGGCACGGTCGCGCCGCGCGCCGCGGGCGAGTTCGATACCGAGTTGCTTCAGCTTGCGATACAGGTGCGTGCGTTCGAGGCCGGCGCGGTCAGCCACGCGGGTCATGCTGTAGTTCTCACGCGCCAGGTGGAACTCGAAGTAGACGCGTTCGAACTGATCGCGGGCATCGCGCAACGGCTGATCGAGCGGCACGCCGTTGTGCACGCCGACGGGTTCACTGACGGGTGCCGCCGATTCGGCCGCTGCGGTTACCGGCGTGTCGGCAACGGGCACCGCGGCCGGACTTGACGCTGCAGCGGACCGCAGGTTGCGCATCAGGCGCCCGCGTTCCAGCCCGGAACGCACCGCAGACAGCAGTCGCGCCATCGCGATCGGTTTCTCGAGAAACTCGAGCGCGCCATAGCGTGTCGCCTCGACCGCCGTGTCGATCGTTGCATGGCCGGACATCATGATGACCGGCATCGTCAGCTGGCCGTTTGAGGCCCACTCCTTCAGCAGCGTGACGCCGTCGGTATCCGGCATCCAGATGTCGAGCAGCACGAGATCGATCTGCTCGCGTGCACGCAGATCGCGCGCCCGTGCCGCGTTCTCGGCCATGAGCACCGAGTGCCCCTCGTCGCCTAGGATCTCGGACAGGAGTTCGCGAATGCCGACTTCGTCGTCGACGACAAGGATGCTGGCCATGCGGTCAGATCATTCCCGCAGTCGGGGGCGGCAAGCACGGGACCGGCAGTCGCATCGGTCGGGATAGCAAGGACATCGGACTCATTGAAGTCAGCCGCGTCGCGCGGTGTTCAAGCCGCACGGCGTGGCGAATGGCCGATTGACTCGGCCTCGGCCAGGCGCAGGAAGACGATCGTGACGGCGGCGCCGCCAGCCTGGCCGACGCCGGGTCCGCCACTGCGGTTGACGGCTTCAATGTGGGCTCCGTGTTCGTCGACGACTTTCTTGACCATGGCCAGCCCGAGCCCGGTACCGCTCGGCTTGGTGGTGACATAAGGCTCGAATGCACGACGCAGTATATTCGCCGCGAAGCCCGGCCCGTTGTCCTCCACGGCGAAGCGCACGCCGCGGACAATACCGCTGCTCTCCGCAATCTCCGCCAGTGCGGTGCGCACGGTGATCCCCGCATCGGACTGCCCCGCCAGCGCCTCCTGCGCGTTGCCGATGAGGTTGTGGATAACCTGCCGCAGCTGCGTTGCATCACCTTCGATCAGCGGCAGGCTCTGCGTCAGGGACAGTGTGACGGGCGCGCCGGCCGTCCGGTACAGCGTCACCACCTCCTCGATCAGCGCGTTCAGGTCAAGCGGCACCAGGCGCGCGGGCGGAACCCGCGCATAGTCGCGGAAATCATCGACCATGCGTTTCATCGCCGCCACCTGATTGACGATCGTCGAGGTGCCGCGCTTCAGCAAGTCGGCCTCGCCGCTCGGCAGCTTGTCGACCAGTTTCATCTGCAGCCGTTCGGCCGCCAGCTGGATCGGCGTCAGCGGGTTCTTGATCTCGTGCGCCAGCCGTCGCGCCACTTCGCCCCAGGCTACCGCGCGCTGCGCTGAGATCACTTGCGTGATGTCGTCGAAGACGACGACGTAACCGAGACCATCCTCGAGCGGGAGCCGCGAGCCGCGCGCCAGCAGCATCAGCGACTCCGCCATCGGCGAGGCGCCGGCCCGCTTAACCTCGATCTGCTGCTGCCACGAGTCCTTCGGGGTGGCGGCCAGCGCTTGCTCGGCGAAACCGGTTTCGAACCCGGCGGCCAGTGCACCATCGAGCTCGCTGAACGGGCGACCGATATGTTCGTTCAGCGTGCGGCCAAGAATGCGCGAAGCACCGAAGTTCGCGGTGACGAGCCGAAACTCGCGGTCCAGAACGACGACGCCCGCGGACAGGTTGGCCAGCACGCGCTCCAGATACGTCCTCGCGTTCTCGACTTCGCGCTGTTTCATCTCGACGGCGTCGCGCGCCTCGGTCAACTGACGCGTCATCGCGTTAAACGACTGCGTCAGCAGATTCAGTTCATCACTGCCGGGGTATTCACGCACCGGCCGGAAATTGCCCTCGGCGACGGCCTTAGTCCCCTCGGCAAGCTGCAGCAGCGGCGCGGTCATCGAACTGGCGAGCAGCACGCTGCCGGCGATCGCGGCAAAAATGGCGAGCAGCAAGGTCAGCGTGAGCGTCAAACCGTAAATGGTCTTGAGACCACTGCGTGACAGCGACAGCTCCTGGTATTCACGGTAGCCGTTTTGCAGCGCCTCGGCGTTCGCCGCGATTGACTGCGGCACCGGTTGTATCAGCTGCAGGTAACGCGTATCGGTCGCCGGAGAGACGCCCGTCGCCAGTGGCGGGAACGTCAGCCGTCCCAACGAATCGCGCGGGCGCCCGGCCGAGGGCTCCATCGGCAGCAGCGGGCCGCCGATGACGCCGGTTGTCGGTGCCGGTATCGGCACGATGACGCGGGCCCGCAGGCCCTGGCGGGCTTCGGCCGCGCCGGCCTCGCCCTCGATGACGGCAAAGAGGCGCTGTGTCCGCGCTTGCCGCAACTCGCCCGGGTTCGGCGTCTCGGGAACCAGTTCCGAGACCTGGGCTCCCGAGGCCCCGATCAACTGGCCGTTCCCGGTCAGCAGCAGCGCTTCATCGATGCCACCTTGCTCGCGCAGTCGGTTGAGCTGCGACAGTTGTGCTCCCTCGGGCAGGTCGGCCAACTCGAGCGCCCACGCGCGGGCCTTGTTGGCCACGTCGTTCTTCAGGTTGTCGAGGGCGGCTCGGCCCAGCGTGAGGCCCGAGTCCAGCGCGCGGTCGACCCGCACATCGAACCAGGATTCGATCGAGCGCGAGAGGAACTGCGTCGACACCACGTAGATCAGCACGCCCGGCAACACGCCCATCAGCGCAAACGCCACGGCAAAGCGCGTCGTCAGCCGTGCTCCGAAGCGTTTCAGCCGCAGCCGCTTGATGAGCCGCCGTACCAGCAGCAGCACCAGCACCGCCAGCGCCGCGGCGATGATGCCGTTGACCGCCAGCAGGATCGGATAGTTGCGCTCGAAGAATGCCGTGTTGCCGCTCGCGGACGCGAGGATGAAGAGCAGCACGCCCGACAGCGAAATGGCGATCAGCAGCCCATAGCGCAGCACGCGTGACATGGCTCAGGTCACCCGCGCGGAAACCGCAACCGCCGCGCGCCCGCAGCACTGAAGGAAGGTGCTGCCCGCCCGGGAGACGAGTCGCAGCATCGCCTACTTCGCCAGCTCGGCCGGAACCGCGAGTTCGCGCCAGTCCGACGCGAGGTTCCACTCCCGGCTGGTGATCGCGTTGACCTGGAAGGGCTTCGGCAGCTGTGTGACGTCGAGCCGCATCCGCACCTGCGCGTCGTAGTCCTCGCGCGCCGACAACACCCCGGGCTCGACCACTTTCCACTGACGCACGCTCTTCAGCAGATTGAGGGCTTCGTCGAGCGAGTCGAACGGCTGTGACAGCCCGCCGCGCGCCAGGCGGTACTGGCGCGTCAGCGGGCTGTACGACAGGCGGTAGGTGAGCGTGCTGTCGAGAATCTTGCG
>CAVXZK010000013.1:0-317515 GCA_963766365.1 uncultured beta proteobacterium | reverse complement strand
GACAGTGAAGGCATGCTCGCCGGTTGCTTCCGCAACTCTATGCGGCGCTCTCCACGAACCCGCCGGACCAAGTGGTGCCCGCACTTTGAGTCACGCCGTCCCACCGCAGACGACAAAGTCAACCGGCCGTGCGACCCCGGACGGATGTTTCTCCAGGTGTTGGCGCCAGTTGACTTGTTGGACAGCGGCTCGCCGGGGAGCACGAAGGTTCGGCTTTGCTCACGCCCGCGTCCGAGCAGGAGAACGGCGCACGAACACGCGCGAAAAGTCCCCGAGTCGGCCAGTCCAAGGAGAAGACGGCCGAGGACATGGCAATCCCGCTAGCTCGTCGGCTGCAGCAGCTGCCCCACTGCATGATCTCGAGGCTGCGCAGGGGGTCGAACACGGGCTGGAATCCCGGCAGCAGGACCGCGTTGACGATCATTCCTCCGACCAGAGAACCGGTGACGAGCCCGACGACGTAGACGACCACCGTTCGCCTTCCGATCGCTTGGTAGAGCGCCACGAGCTCCGGGAGGTTCGTGGCCGCGCCGGTTACCAGAAAGACCATCGCCGCACCCGGCGCCGCGCCGGATGCCAGCAGCGTAGCCACGACGGGAATGTGTGCAACCGCACAGACGTAGATCGCGGCGCCAAAGACCCCTACGGTCAACAGCCCGAGGACGCCGCCGTCGCCCAGGTACGCGTCGATCCAACCCGGCGGAACGGACGCCATGATTGCTGCGGCAACGATCACGCCGCCCGCAAGGTAGAACGCGATCGATGGGCCGAGCTCTGTCAGCCCCCAGCGAAGCCCCCGAAGTGCCCGCAGGTGTGGTGGCGGAACTATGGCGTCGATGGGGCCGAGATCCGGGCCGCCGCAACTCTCTCGCCATCGCCGCCACCCCACCGTTCTGCCACCGCACCCAGCGCAAACGGCAGGGACAGCCCCAGGAGAACGTAGGCGACCGTCAGTTCCGGCCCGAGCAGTGCCAGACGACAGCACGACCGCCGCAGGGTTGATCATCGGCGTCGCGGCGGCAAACGCAATCACCGGCCCGATGCGCACCCCGGAGCGGTACAGGCTGACGGCGAGCGGAATGACGCCACAGCTGCAGATCGGAAGCAGCGCTCCCAGCGCGACCGCACCGAGCATTGCCCGTGCACCTTGCGATTCAGCGCACCGAACAGGCGACTCGTCGGAAGAAACTCGTGGATCAGGCCGCCGATCAGCAGCGAGAACACCACCCACGGCGCGGACTCGAGCGTAATGGACCACGCGAGGCGCAGGAAACTCGACAGCCAGTCCATGGGCGCGCTGGTCAGCCCTTGCCGGTCGACGCCTTCGGGACCCTGCGCGATCCGCGCGTGCTGGCGCCGCAGGCGCTCGATCAGGTCCGCGGGGCAGACGATGTAGCGCCCGCTCTGGCACTCGGCCGCCGCATCCAGCAAGGCCGCACATCCGCACCATGTCGCTCAGGTAGGCGGCGAGCGAGCTGCTCCGGTTGCGAACGCTGCCTGCTCGCCAGCATCAGATCGCGCAAGGTCTCGCGAAAGTACACCGTGTCGATCCGGTACTGCGAGGCGGCCGCCTGTCCGGAGGCGGCCCGCTCGACCAGCGAGCCAGCCAGCGAAACGAGATCCTGCAAGGTCCGCTGGGCGGCAACGGGCCATTCGGTGGAAGGCGGCGCCTCGGCCGCCGCCTCCTCGGCGGGCGCGATCACCAGCTGCGTGCAGATCGCCGCGCTCAATAGCCAGCGAACGCCGAGCAGTCCTCGCAACAGTCCGGGATGCCAACGCGGCAGGTGAAACACGGCAATCGGCTCTGCGAAAATTGGTTGATTCAGTATAACAGCGGCCGACTTCGCCAACGCGTATCCTCGCCAGGGTCGGGATCAGGATCCTGAAGGAGGCAACAATGACGGGAGGACGTCGGATTCGGGTAAGGCAGTGAAGTCCCTCGAGCGCCTGCGCAGCGAGTTCCCGTCTGGAGGCACGGGTTGCGCGCGCCTCGGAGCCGGCGAGGGCGACCTATGCGCGGATTCTTGCGCGACTGGCTGGAAGCGGGCGCCCCCGCGGCAAGCCAGTTCCCGGCGCGAGATCTCGACGAGCTCGCGGCCCTGGACGCCGCCCTGCCCTCGACGGCGGCGTATCCGCCTACCCCTTCAGCGCACGCGACACGGGAATTTCCGTGCGCCTGCGCGGGCGGCGCCTCGGCGTCATGTGCGCGATCGATGCCCTCGCGGTGCCGCTGCTGGCCGACGCCACCGTCACGATCGAGGCCAGCTGCGAGCACTGCCAGAAGCCGATTGGCTCGACGCCCACGCTGACGGCAGCTGGTCGACAGCCGGTGTCACGCCGGCGATCCGCGTCCGCTACCCGAGTCGCCGCGATCCGACCAGCCCTTGCTGCAGCGATCTGTGCCCGACGATCCGATTCGTGTTCGCGGGCTGCGAAACTAGCTGTGCAGACGAGTACCTCGACCTGACGACGCCATCGTCGTCGCGCGCGGCATGTTTGCGTTCCAGGTGCCCTTGATCCGGGAAGCGCAGAAACGGTTGGCGATCGCTTCCCCTTGACCGGGCGAACCCGATGCCGCCGCGGACGATCGGTCGAGGCAGCCGCCTTCCGCGTGGACGCAGCTAGTGCGTGCGCGCGGATGTTGGCGGGGCCGGAACTTGACCTGACGGCTTGGCAACCGAGGCCGGCGATGTCGTAGCTGCCTCGACCAGGCGCCGCTTCTGGTCCTGCGAAAGCGCCTCAGGGAGGAAACTCTCCCACGCAGGCTGCATCTGCCGGTAGCGGTTCCACGATTCGGGCGGCAGGGGATACGTGCTCATGCCGTCGCGCTTCAGCGCCGCCAGTGCGCGTTCCTCCTCCAGCCGCGCATGGTCGCGTTGCCATGCAGACATTGTGCCGAGCGTGCGCGTCAACGCTGACCGCTTTCGCGCGTCCAGCCTGCCCCAGGCGTCCTTGCGCATCGCCACCACCCAACCGGCATAGCGATGGCGCGACATCGTGACGTCGAGATGCACGCGCGCAAGCTGCTCGCGCACGATCTGCTGGGCGGTGACGGAACGGCCGCTGACAACGCATTCGGTCTGCAGCTGGGCGATCGATTCGGGACTCACATGTCGCGTCCAGACGTCGAGCGCGCGGAAGTTCCTCTCGGCAATCGGGTCTTCGCGGAGGATCACGAATTCCTTTCCGGACAGCACCTGCGGCTGGAGGAAGGGAATGTTTCCCGACATCAGCTCCATGCCTTCGTCCCAGATCGCCAGAAGCTCCCAGCCGCGATCCCGAGCCGCGGCGCGAAGCTCGATCCCAAGGGCGCCGTCGACGGCGCGATGAAGCGTCGAAAGATCACGATAGAAGAACGGCAGTTCGAGCACGCTGATCGCGGGCACCAGGCGCGCGAACTCGTGGATCGCCATGACCACGAGCTGGCCGTCGGACGACGGGGACGGCCCCGTCGGAATCGCCGAGAGCTCGACTCCCCCGGCGCGCGCCGACTCAGAGAGGTGCGCGGTCGAGGTCCACGCGACATGTGCCGCGTCGGGAACGCGGACCTCGACCGGAACGGGCCTGGACGCGGTCGCCGCAGCCGCGCCCAGCGCGAGAACAAGCGCGCAGACCCGGACCCCGAGCCTGCGCATCGGCTAGCGGACGATTACGCCGCGCGGCGTGACGTTGTCGGCCAGCGCAACGTTCTGCACGACCTGCTGGGCCTTGGTGTCGATGACCGCGACCGAGCTCGCCCCCGAACAATTCACGAAGAAGTGCTGCCCGTCGCGCGAGAAGTCTCCTGAATGGGGCCGGCACCCGGCGGGAAGCACGATCTGCTTCGTGATCGTGAGGCTTGCGAGATCGAGCACGCTGACCACGCCAGGAACCGTGCCCGAGCCATTGGCGATCAGGTACGCGTACTTGCCGTCCGGCGTGAACTCGCTGGTCTGTGGCGATACGCCGACACCGTCGGCCTGCGTCAGGCGCTTGATCTCGTACATGTTCGCCGGAACGGTGACGTCGAGGACTGCATAGGTTCCCTCGAGGTTCTCGACCAGGGCAATTCTCCCGTTCGTCGTGAGCATGAACGGCCGGACGCGCGGTGACACGGCTGGATTATTGGGTTCGAGAAGCAGCTGCTTCACGACCTGCCGCGTACGGATGTCGACGGCGGTCACCGTCTCGCCGCCCAGGTCGGGCTCGAACAGGTACTTGCCGTCGGGCGTGATGCTCATGTCGCAGGGGCGCATCGCTCCAGCAGTCGCGGTGAGAGAGGAGGCCTTTGACGACAGCGGCACGGGAATGCGCGTCAGGATCTGGCCGAAGGTTGCGCTGTTGGGATCGCCGTCGATCTCCTGGATCTCGTCCACCTCGCGGGCCGCATTCCAGACGACCTTGCCGTTCGGCGTCGTGCCGACGAAGTTCGATCCGACGTCGGGGCGGCCCGGCGTGATGTAGGTGTCGACGACCACGCTGCGATCAGGGTCGACGACCATGTCCTCGAGCATGTCGTTGCGCTGGTACTCGAAGCCCCGGATGATGCCGTTGGTCTGACCGACCCACCACCACTTCGTGCTGCCGACGTTGATTGCCGGGCCAATCCGCTGAGGTGAGTCCGGCGGGCGTTCCGCTCACTTGGACATCAGGTCCATCATGGAGTTGTTTGTCACGCTCTGATGGCGAAGGTGCTCCCGTCGCGACGTGACGAGCACGTGTTCCTTGTTTGTCCTCATCGGGCGGCACAGCGAGGGCGGAAAGCCGGCGAATGGGAAGAACATGTCGCGATCGCGAATGCAAGCAGCACGAGAGACGTTTTTCATTGCGGCCCTCCGGATGCGGAAGTAATGTTGTTCAAGGTCGGCATCAGGGTTACTTGTTGTAGTGGATCCACGTTCGACGCGCCGAGAGGATGCAGCATGGTGGATCGGTCAGATGGTGAGAGGGCGCAAGCAGGGGCGTGTCCGTGACCGCCGAAGTGTCCGCTCTGAGGCGAATTCCTCGCACTATGCGATGTTTGGAAGTGGCCGCGTCTGGAGTTCCCAGGATTTGGTGGACAGTGATGGCAGGCCTGTCTTTGCCTGAGAAGGTACCACCATGTCCGAAAAGCGAAGCGCGAGCCGAGTTCCGGGAGATCTACAAGTTATCGAGGCACATCAAAGGCAACACAGAGTCGAGATGATGTGCCGAGTTCCTGGGGGTTGCTCGCAGCGGCTGCTCAGTCGCTTCGAGAGCCCGTTCGAAGCGCGGCCAGGAGGATGCAAGGCTGCTTCAGTTCGATCCAGGCGTCATTCAACGCCGGCCACGGCATCTACAGGGGCCCCGCGCGTTTTTCTCGACCTTCGTGTGAACCGAGGAGCATGCAGCAGCATCGGTGGCGCGTCTCATGCGCGAAAACGGACTGCGAGCGTTGCACGGCTATCACACCCAGGCGCATCAATTGGCGAGCGGTCGGTGTTGATTTCAACCTGCTTCAGCAGCAGTTCACGGTCACGCGCCCGAACAAGCATAAACCTCACGTCGCCTACATCCGGACATGGCAAGGCGCCTTCCTGGCCGTAGTGATGGATCTGTTCTCGCAAGATCATCGGCTGCGTCGACGAGTTCGACGATCCATCGCGAGCTCGTCCTCGATGCCCCGTTAAATAGCAGTCCCAAAGCCACCATCCGAAAGACACATTGATTCACTCCGATCAGGGCACGCAATACGGGAGCAATACCTGAAGCGCTTGCCAAGTCGAAGCCATCTCGAGCCGAGCATGGCACCACGAAGGGAACTGCTGCGCCGGGACGATGCGGTCGCCGATCCTTCTTCGGAAGCTGAAGGAACGGATAAGAAGCACGTGCAAGAGAGCCACGATGTCGCGAACGGAGCATCGCTGACTACATCGAAGCCTTCATCGAGACCGTCGTCACAGCCATCTCAGCAGCGTCAGCCGGATCAGTTTGAGGTCACTATTAAGCAACGCCGCGGCCGTGTCCACTGAATCCTGGGAACTCCACTTTCAGGCTGCCGCTGGCCCGACACCGCAAGTGGCAGGTCGTGGCCGGTGCGCGAAGTCCAGCTTGTAACCGCGTTGCATCTCGCCGCACAGCATGTCCGGTATGGCAGGGTGCCGATGGGTAGGAGTCGCTCTGCGACCGGCACGTTTTCGCGCCGCAACTCGCGCCGCCTCCACCGCCAACGGCCGCCGCGCATAGTCATAGTACGGCGCATTAGTGCATCGACATTGGCGTCGCCCAGCGAGGCCGGGCCACTTGATGACAAGACTTCATTGCGCACGTTTGCAGCTGGGCCGACCGAGCAGAAGCTGGTGCGCCCGGTGCGCGGGCGGGAGAGCCCCCGCAAGCGCGCCGTCGGCGACCGAACTGAGCGTGCCGTGGTTAACGGGCAGCAGCTTGACGCCCGCCAGTGGCCAGTCGCCGTCGTTGACGCCGCCGCTGGCATCGACCCACTTATAGAGCTGCGCAGAGGCGGTGGACGCCGTGGCATACAGCGCCGGCCAGGTCATGACGAATCGCCAGTCACATGACCCCGAAGTATGCCCGGCGCGGGCCGGCGCGTCGATTCATGCCAACGATGGAGCGACCGTTGAGCGACCGCTCTACAGGCACGGACCGACGTTCGCCGATCTGAGTGGAACCCGGAGCCGGTCTGTCCGGTGTTGGCCGGTAGGCGCCGAGCAAGTGGTCCGCGGTTCCAAACTTATTTCCTGCTCCGTTGCCTGCAGTTCCGAACTTTATCCCCTGTTCCGAACTTGATTCCTCTGCACCAAAATTGTCGCCCAGCCTCACTCCACAGTAACGCTCTTCGCGAGGTTGCGCGGCTTGTCGACGTCGGTGCCACGCGCGACGGCTGTGTGATACGCGAGCAGCTGCAGCGGCACGACGTGAAGGATCGGTGACAGATCGCCGTAGTGCTCGGGCAGGCGAATGACGTGGATGCCTTCGCTCGATTCGATCTGCGTGTCGGAGTCGGCAAACACATAAAGCTGCCCGCCGCGAGCGCGAACTTCCTGCATGTTGCTCTTGAGCTTCTCGAGCAGCTCGTCGTTCGGCGCCACCGTCACCACAGGCATCGCTTCGGTCAACCAGAGCAAGCGGCCCATGCTTCAGTTCGCCGGCAGGATAAGCCTCGGCGTGGATATAGCTGATCTCCTTCAGCTTCAGCGCGCCCTCGAGCGCGATCGGATAGTGCAGCCCGCGACCGAGGAACAGCGCGTTTTCGACTCGAGCGAAAGTCTCACTCCACGCGATGATGTGCGGCTCGAGCGCGAGCGCGCTCTGGATAGCGGCCGGCAGGTGGCGCAGCCGGCGCACGGCAGTCTGCTCACGCTCTGCGGATAACCGACCACGCGCCTTTGCGATGGCGTGCGCCAGCAAGTAGAGCGCGATCAGCTGCGTCGTGAAGGCCTTGGTCGAGGCCACGCCGATCTCCACTCCGGCACGCGTGAGGAACTGCATCGCCGTCTCGCGCACCATGGCGCTGCTAGGCACGTTGCAGATCGCCAGCGTGCGATGCATGCCGAGCCCCTTTGCATGCTTAAGCGCCGCCAGGGTGTCGGCGGTTTCACCGGACTGCGAAACCACGACGACGAGTGCATTCGGGTCGGCCACTGACACGCGGTAGCGATATTCGCTGGCAATCTCGACGGTCACCGGAACCTGGGCGATCGCTTCGATCCAGAAGCGGGCCACGCAGCCGGCGTAGTAGCTCGTGCCGCACGCCAGGATCAGCACGGAACTCGCTCGCGGGAACACGTCGGCCGCCGCTTCACCGAACAATGCCGGCTCGATGGCGGCCACGGGTTCAAGCGTGTCAGCGATGGCGCGCGGCTGCTCGAAGATCTCCTTCTGCATGTAATGACGGTACGGTCCGAGCTCCACCGCGCCCAGTCCGGCCTGAACCGTACGAACTTCGCGTTGAGCCGGGCGTCCTTCCCGGTCGAAGATCCAGACGCGAGCCAGCTGCACGTCGACGACGTCGCCTTCTTCCAGATAGACGATCTGGTCGGTCGTGCCGGCCAGCGCCATCGCATCGGACGCGAGGAAGTTCTCGCTGCGGCCAAAGCCGACCACCAGTGGCGATCCGGCGCGCGCTCCGACGACGCGATGGGGTTCGTCGCGGCAGAACACGGCGATGGCGTAGGCGCCGCGCAGTTCGCGCACGCTCCGCTGCACGGCGCCGAGCAGGTCGCCGTCGTAGAAGCTGTCAATGAGATGCGCTACGACTTCGGTGTCGGTCTGGCTTTCGAAGACATACCCCGCGGCCTTGAGCCGGGTGCGCAGCTCCTCGTAGTTCTCGATGATGCCGTTGTGCACGAGCGCGACGCGTGCACTGCGGGCCGACTTGTCGAGTCCGCCCCGCACCTGCTCGGGACCGGCAGAAAAATGGGGGTGCGCATTAGTCGTGCTCGGTGCGCCATGCGTGGCCCAGCGTGTATGCGCGATGCCTGTGAAGGCCGACAACTCATGCGCCTGCGCATCGAGCTGGGCCACGCGAGCGACGCTACGCGCGCGTTTCAGCTGTCCCTCGGCATGCACGGCGACACCGCACGAGTCGTAGCCGCGATACTCGAGGCGGCGCAGCCCCTCGATCAGGATTGGAACAATGTTGCGCTGGGATACCGCGCCGACGATGCCGCACATGCCTTCACCTCCTTGACGTCGCGGGAAGCGTACGCGGGAGTCGCCGATGCGAGCTTTCGAAAATGCCTGTCAAAGTGGTTGAAAATTTCGCTACGTTACCGGCTTGCAATTTTCTTTCTAATCGGCCACACTGGAGACTGATTCGTTCATCCCCGACTCCCGGTGCGAAAGCCTTGATGCTCGACGAGACCGACCGCCGCCTGTTGCGGCTGCTCCAGCAGGACAGCGCCTTGACCAACCAGGAGCTGGCTGCGCGCGCTCACGTCTCGCCGGCCACAGCACTGCGGAGGGTGCGACGGCTGGTCGATGACGGAGTCATCGAACGGCAGACGGCGATCTTGTCTCCCGACGTCATCGGCGCCGGACTGACCGCGATACTCGAGGTGACTCTCGACGTGCAGAGCGCCGAGGCACTCACCGCCTTCGAGGCCGCCGCCACGGCTGAAGCCGCAGTCCAGCAGTGCTACCGCGTGGCCAGCGGACCGGACTTCATCCTGATCGTCTTCGTGCTGGACATGCCGGCGTACCACGCCTTCGTCCATCGCGCGTTGACGGCCGAGGCAAACGTGCGGAACGTGCGCAGCTTCTTCGCGGTCAGGCGCAGCAAGTTCGCCCCGGTGCTGCCGGTGTAGCAGCGCCGCCCCGGGAAACCGCTAGCGAGGCTTCTTCGCCGGACGCTTCCAACCCTCCAACGTCACCTGCTTCGCGCGCGCCACGGTGAGCTTGCCGGCCGGTGCGTTCTTGCTCACCGTGGAGCCGGCGCCGATCGTCGCGCCGGCGCCGATCTCGATTGGAGCGACCAGCACGGAGTTGGAGCCGGTCTGTGCATCGTCGCCGATCGTGGTGCGGTGCTTGTTCACACCGTCGTAGTTCGCAATGATGGTCCCGGCGCCGATGTTCACCCGCGCGCCGACGGTGGCATCGCCGACATAGGCAAGGTGGTTGGCCTTCGAACCCTCACCCATCGTGGAGTTCTTCACTTCGACGAAATTGCCGATGTGCACTTCATCGGCCAGGGACGAGGACGGACGCATGCGCGCGAACGGACCGAGGCGCGCCCGAGCGCCGATCGTCGCGTTCTCGAGAAAGCAGAACCCGAGCACTTCGGTGCCCGCGCCGATCTGGCAGTCGCGCAGCACATTGTTCGGACCGATGCGAACGCCATCGCCGAGCACGACCCGGCCTTCGAACACGCAGCCGACGTCGATCGACACATCGGCTCCGCACGACAGCTCGCCACGGACGTCGATCCGCGCGGGATCGGCCAGCGTGACCCCGCGCTCGAGCAGCGCGTCCGCAAGACGGCGCTGGTACGTGCGCTCGAGCTGCGCCAGTTGCGACTTGGAGTTGACCCCCAGCGTCTCGACGACCGCGTCCGGATGGGTCGCGTTCACGCTGATGCCTTCGGCCACCGCCTGCGCGATGATGTCCGTAAGGTAGTACTCGCGCTGCGCGTTGTTGTCCGAGAGTTGCGCCAGCCAGTCGCGCAGCCGGTGCGTCGGCGCGACGAGGATCCCGGTATTGACTTCGCGCAGCGCGCGCTCGGCCGGAGCCGCGTCCTTCTCCTCGACGATGCGTCGCACCTGTCCGTCGCCGCGCACGATGCGCCCATAGCCGTGCGGGTCATCGAGCAGCACCGTCAGCAGACCGACGCCACGGCCGGCGGCGACCAGCAGGCGTTCGAGCGTGGCCGCCGACACCAGCGGCACGTCGCCGTAAAGGACCAGCGTGTGCGTGCCGTCGGCAAGGTGCGGCAGCGCCTGCATCACCGCGTGCCCGGTGCCGAGTTGCGGCTCCTGCAGCACAAAGACCACGTCGCGCTCCGAGGCAAACGCCGTGCGCACCGCCTCGGCGCCATGGCCGACGACGACCACGATGCGCGGATTGGGCTGGCGCGCGGAAACGATGCGCGCGGTGTCGATGACGTGCGCTAACATCGGCCGGCCCGCAATGGGATGCAGTACCTTGGGCAGTGACGAGCGCATGCGCTTGCCCTGCCCCGCCGCCAGAATCACGATGTTCATGGTGCGCAGGAGGTCATGAGTGCGCCGGGATTCTAAGTCACTGCTTGTCGTGCTCCGTTCCTGGCTGCTGCTGGCTGCGGCGCTCGCGCTTACCGCGTGCAGCACCGGCGTGCGGCTGGGATACAACTACGCCGACACGCTGGTCACCTACTCCATCGATGGCTATGTCGGCCTGACGCCCGAGCAGGAGCAGTTGGTCAAGGAACGCGCCGCCGCGCTCATGGCCTGGCACCGTTCAACACAGCTGCGCGACTATGTTCAGCTCATCGAGGCGACGCGCAGCAAGCTTGCCGGTCCAGTGACGGCCACCGACGTGCTGGTGTTCAACCAGGCGGTCAACGCGCGCCTTGCCGCCCTCGGGGACCGCGCGGCACCGGATCTCGCCGAATTGGCGTTGACGCTCACGCCGGACCAGATCACGAAGATGGAGCGCAAGTTCGCCAGCGACAGCTCAAAGGCGCGGCGCGAGCTGGTGCAGTTCGCGGGCAAGGATACGCTCGACGACCGCGTGAAGAAATACGCGGAGCGCGCGGAGTTCTGGTTCGGCAGCCTGTCACGCGAGCAGCTCGAGATCGTTCGCTCCACCCTGGCAGGGCGCCCCGACAGCGCCGCGTGGTGGGTCGACGAACGCGAGCGCCGGCAGCGTGAACTGATCGCGGTTGTGCAGCGGATCCAGGCTGAGCGTCCGAGCGAGTCGATAGCGACCGGCTGGGTGCGCGGCTACTTTTCGCAGCTGCAGAGTCCAGTCGATCCGGAGCGTCGGCGCGCGATCGAGCGGTTCCGGGCCGGGAATGCGGATCTGATCGCCCAGCTGATCAACGCCGCGTCGCCGGAGCAGAAAGCGGCGCTGTCGCGCAAGCTCGGCAGCTTTGTCGACGACTTGACCTCGCTGGCGAGCGAGCGGGCCGCGCTTCCGCCCGGTTGATCGCCGCGCGCCCGCTTACTGCGCCGGCCGCTTTGCCGTCTGCGTCGAGTGGTGGCCGTGGCCGGCGTGCGAGTGCGGCCCGTGCGACACGGTGCGCGCGCGGTGCGCAACGTTGCCCTGGGTCGGAGCCAGTGAGCCCGCCACCATGCCGATACCCGCGAAGATGAAGCCGCCGAGCACCGACGGGAACACTTCGGAGAGCGGCGTGAACTCGAGGATCGCCCAGGTGCTCATGCCGAGCACGATCGACCAGATCGCGCCCTGCGTCGTCGAGCGCTTCCAGTACAGGCCGCACACCAGCGGCCAGAACGCCCCGACCACCGGGAACTGGTAAGCCATCGCCACCAGTTCATAGATCGGCGTGCCTTCCATGATGATCGAGTAGATCAACACGCAGACGGTGAAGACGGACACCGTGATGCGCATCGCGCGCAGACCACGCTTGTCCGGCAGCGCATGGAAGTTCTTCAGGATGTTCTCGACGAAGGTGGTCGAGGGCGCGAGGAGGGTCGCCGACGCCGTCGACATGATTGCCGACAGCAGCGCGCCAAAGAACATGACCTGCAGCCACACTGGCATGCGCTCCAGCACCAGGGTCGGCAGGACCTTCTGCGAATCCTCCTCGGCGAGCGCGGCCGCGACCTCGGGCATGATGAGGAACGCCGCGACGCCGATGAACATCGGCACGAACGCGAAGGCGAGATAGGCGATTCCGCCGATGATTGGGCCCTTGACGGCGGTGTCGGCGTTCTTCGCCGACATCACGCGCTGGAACACGTCCTGCTGCGGAATCGAGCCGATCATGATCGTGATCGCGGCGCCCAGCCAGAACAACCACGCGTGCAGTGTCGGCTGCGGGAAGAACTGGAACATTTCCCTGCCGGCGGCGTAATCGACGACCTTGCCGGCGCCACCGGCGAGATCCGCCGCGAACCAGGCGATCAGAGACAGGCCGATGACGATGATGATCATCTGCAGGAAGTCAGTCAGCGCCACCGACCACATGCCTCCGAACACGGTGTAGATGAACACGATGGCGGTGCCGAGCGCCATGCCCTGCACCGACGAGATCGCGCCACCGGAGAGCAGGTGGAACACCAGCCCCAGCGCGGTGATCTGCGCGGCCACCCAGCCGAGGTACGAGATCATGATGACGGCGGCGCTGAAGATCTCGACGCCCTTGCCATAACGCTGCCGATAGAAGTCGCCGATCGTCAGCAGGTTCATGTTGTAGAGCTTCCGCGCGAAGAACATGCCGACGAAGACCAGGCAGAACGCCGCGCCGAACGGGTCCTCCACCGTCTTCTGCAACCCGCCTTCGACAAATTTTGACGGGATGCCGAGCACGGTCTCCGAACCGAACCAAGTGGCGAACGTCGTCGTCACGATCATGATCAGCGGCAGCGAGCGCCCGGCGAGCGCGTAATCGGCGGTGTTCTTCACGCGCGTCGCGGCGTACAGGCCGATCGCGACCGAGGCGAGCAGGTAGAGGGCGACGAAGGCGATCAGGGTCATGGCGAGCCGCGCGAAAAATTCGCGCGATTATGCGGCAAGGCCGATGTGGCGCGCCGCCACGGTTCGGCCGCCCTCCGCGGCGAGGCTGACGCTCAGCGGTCGCGCGCGAGGTGCTTCAATACCCGCTCGTTCGGCGTCGAATGCGTCATCGCTGGCCCCGAGACACCGATCAACTGACGGCTCAGCGCACGCCGCAGCAGGAGGCGATCCTGTTCGGGCGTCAGCTTTGCGCCGCCAAACGCCATCGCACTCGCCATGCCGCCCGGCGGTGCCGGCACGACGAGGTTGGCCTTCCAGCTCTCGCCGGGCCGCATCGGGATCGGCGCGGGCAGTGCAGCCACGACCGCCGCCGCGTCGAGCCACGGCGCGATTTCCGAGACGACGAACTGCGCGCGGGGCCTGATCGTCGTCTCGCCGACGCGCCCGCGCTGGCCCCAGCGCACGATCAGCGTCTCGCTGGTCGACGTTGCCGTCGCCTTGTCGGTGAATGCCACGTCGCGGCGCCAGCTGTGGTTGCGCGACATCATGACCTCCTCGAAGGTCATCGTCAGGTCCTCGCGCCGCGTCGAATAGTTGTATTCGTCGGTTGCAATGTCAGGCGCAAAGAAACCGGCCACCTGGGTCGGCGTATAGGTCTTCAGCGTGCTGTACGGGATGCCGTTCACCAGCGTCACGTCACTGACCGGGCCGGTGATGAACTGGATTTCGGCCAGAGCCTTCATCTCCGCCGACACCAGGGGATACGTCGCCGCGAGTTGATCTGAAGGCAGCTGCGAGCCTTGGAAACGGGGAGAAATATTCCCCCACGGACTCAGCGAGGAGTTCAGCGTGCTGCGAACCGCCACCGGCAGGAAGTCCGAGGCATGACCCAGCTCGTGATACAGCAGCCACGCCGATTCCTGCAGCAGGTAACCGATGTCCCGCGGAATGCGTGATGTGGCCGGGAAGGGCAGGAAGATGTTCTCGTTCGCGCTGTTCGCATAGCGCCAGACGCCCGAATACTGCAGGTCGCGGTCGAAATCCGAACGGAAATCAGGCGCCTCGTCGATGACATCACGCTCAGCGGCGGTCAGCCAGAAGTTGTCGGCATCGAGGTAGATCGCGCCGGTCACGGAGTAGTAGTAGCTCGGCCGTACGTGCGCGCCGATGACGATCGCGGTGACGCCGTTGAAGAGCCGCAGCAGATCCGTCTTGTCGACGTTCGCCTGCAGGAACGCCTCGAAGTTCTTCCCCATCCAGTCGTGCGAGACCAGCACGCGATCCATGATCTGCGCGACGGTTGGCACGTTGCCGCTCGTGGTCTGGTGCAGGAACGGAAGTGTGGACAGCGCGCAGAGGTTGGCTCCGGCGCCGTAGTACTGCAGCTGCGCACTGAAGACACAGTTCACGAGCACATCGGCGTATGGGCCGGTCGCCTTGTACGGATAGACGCGCGACACATGGATGTCGCTGAAGATATACGGCCCGGAGCCACTCGGATCCGGCGGTGCCTGGGTGTAGGCCTCGACCAGAACCGTGACGTCGTCGAAGTCCGTCGTGCTGCCGTTGGTCCGCGTCACACGAAAGACCAGGCCCGTGTCCTGCGTGACGTTCGGCGCCGTGAAGATGATGCGGTTCTGGTCGCTCGTATCGAGCGTGACGGCGGGCCCGGCGGTCTGGCGCCAGGTCAGCGTTTCACTGCCGGTCGCCTCTGGCCACGCCCGGATCGATGCCTGGCCGCCGGCACGAACAGCCTGATCCGCGCGGGCTACGACCGCCACCGGGGCGGGCGGAGCCGCTGCGTTGATCGTCGCGGTGGCAGTCCGTGCGACTCCGCCGACGTCCGTGAACGACACGCTGAACGTGTAGGCACCGGCCGACGGCGGATCGAAGCTGATCGCCTGCGTCCTGGCGGACTGCAGCGTTACGCCCGGGCCACCAGTCTGCTGCCACGCCACATCGCGCAGTGGCCCGCTGCAGCCGGCCACCACCGCACCGGTGGTGCGTCCGACGGCGACCGCCGGGTCGGCGACGACGCTGAACACCTGGCCCGGCGTCGTGCAGGTGACGCTCGGGTTGACCGGCGGCGGAGGCGGGGCCGGCGCAGGCGCGGAGCCGCTGTCGCCGCCGCAGCCGGCGGCCAGCGCGGCGGCTGCAAAGAGTGTTACGGCGAGGGCCCTGCGGGTCGTGATCGTCATGGTGAAATTCAGCGCGTCGGTCGAAGCAGAGCAAGGCAAGATAGCCCCCAAAAGGTTCCCGTCAATGCCGCGATTGGCCTAATACAGGCGTCAATTGGACGGATCGACGACACGCGTGAGGTAGCCGAACCACTACGCCCGCCACACCGCCCAGCCGGCCAGTGCCACGACGATAACGAGCAGCACGGTGGCCACGGCATACCACCGATTGGTCACACGCTGCTCGCGGCGCAGTTCGCGCACTTCCTCGATCAGCCGGTCAGCTTCGCTGTGGCGGGTCAGTGCGCCGTGCATCAGCCGTGGCAGCTGCGGCAGCAGATAGCTCCATTGCAGCGCTTCCTGCCGCAGCTTGGCCTCGAGTCCGCGCATGCCGACCTGCTGCTCCATCCAGCGTTCGAGGAACGGCTTCGCGGTCTTCCAGAGGTCCAGTTCGGGATCGAGTTGCCGCCCGAGTCCCTCGACGTTGAGCAGGGTCTTCTGCAGCAGAACCAACTGCGGCTGGATCTCGACGTTGAAGCGCCGCGACGCCTGGAACAGGCGCATCAGCACCACGCCGAGCGAAATGTCCTTCAGCGGCTTGTCGAACACCGGCTCCAGAACGGCGCGCACCGCGCCTTCGAGTTCGTTGATGCGCGTGCCTTCCGGCGCCCATCCGGACTCGACGTGCAGTTCCGCGATGCGCTTGTAATCGCGCCGGAAGAACGCGAGGAAGTTTTGCGCGAGATAGTTCTTGTCGGTCTCCGTCAGCGTGCCGACGATGCCGTAGTCGAGCCCGATGTACTTGTTGAACTGGTCGCCGTTGACGCCGACCAGGATGTTGCCCGGGTGCATGTCGGCATGGAAGAACGCATGGTCGAAGACCTGCGTGAAGAACAGCGTCACGCCGTCGCGCGACAGCTTCTTCAGGTCGATGCCCTCCGCCTTCAATCGCTCGATCTGGCTCACCGGGATGCCGTGCATGCGCTCCATCACCAGCACGTTGTCGGCGCAGTAATCGAAGTACATCTCGGGCACCACCAGCAGCGACGAGCCGGCGAAGTTGCGCCGCAGCTGCGAGGCGTTGGCGGCCTCGCGCATCATGTCGAGCTCGTCGTGCAGGTAGGTGTCGAATTCGCGCACGACGTCGCGCGGACGCAGGCGCTTGCCGTCGCGCCACAGCCGCTCGACCAGCGCGGCGCCGGTATCGAGCAGCGACAGGTCCTTGTCGATCGCCTCGAGCATGTTCGGCCGCAGCACCTTGACCGCCACTGCCTTGCCGGCATGCGGCCCATCGCGAAGCACGGCGAAGTGCACCTGGGCGATCGACGCCGACGCGACCGGCTCGCTCTCGAAGTCATTGAAGACGGCATCGATCGGTCGTCCGAGCCCGCGCTCGATCTCGCGCCGCGCGATATCGGACGGGAAGGGCGGCACCCGGTCCTGCAGCTTTGCCAGCTCGTCCGCGACGTCGGTGGGCAGCAAGTCACGCCGCGTGGACAGGACCTGGCCAAATTTGACGAAGATCGGACCAAGATCCTCCAGCGCGCGCCGCAGTCGCACGCCCCGCGTCTCGCGCGGCGCACCGAAAGTGGTCCAGCGGACCAGGCGGACCAGGGTCGGATTCTTCAGGCTCGATACGACGATTTCGTCGAGGCGGTAGCGCCAGACGACCGTGGCAATGCGAAGCAGACGCAACAGGCGCATGGGCGGCGATTGTACGAGGCGACTGCTTCGCGCCTCTCGTGCAGGCCGCTACCGAGCGCGCTCCTGCAGTTCGACGCGTTTCTCCAGCCGTGCGACGTCGTCGCGCAGCCGCGCCACGGCGGCATTGAACTCCTCGACTTCGTCGCGACCGACCACCATCGGATTCTCGGTGACGACGTAGTGGGCGCCGGAATCGAGCATGCGCTCGGCGAGCTGGCGCCAGTGCATCGCACTCGCGCGCATCAGGCCGACGATGCGCTGGGCGGCGGCATCGCCGACGAAGCGCGAGAGCTCTTCTTCCGGCTCGGGCCGGAGATTCTGCAGGACGAAGGCCAGAGCCTGCGCGAAATCCGCGTCGCCCTTCAGCGAGACATTGCGCATGGCTGCCTGGGGATCGCCCAGCGCCAGCGGCAACGAGGCGAGGTCGAGCCCGACGGTGACAACCGGTTCGGCGCGCTCCGAGTCGGCAAAGCTGCCGCCTTCGTCGACTTTCAGTGACAGCGCGAATGGCAGGGCTTCGAAGCGCGCGATTCGTCCGGCAAACGGCGCCAGTCGCTCGCGCGCCCAGCTTTCGCGCGCCAGCATGCGATTCAGGACGCTGACAGCGGCGGCCGTGGTGAGTTGTTCGATCATGCCGCGAGTTTACGCAGCCGCACGGCGCGCAGAATCGGGATAGGGGCCGATCATCGCTGATCGGACCCCTCCCACACCACCCGGCATGCGGGTCCGCACCGGGCGGTTGGAATGGTTGAGGTCGCCGCACAAGTTGCCCTGTGCGTCGCCCGGGTTTGCTGGCTGCCGACACGCCGCAGTTGGTGACCTCGCTGCCAAGCCAACTCGGGCTTCACCCTCGCAGGCGTTCTGGCGAGCTTCACATTCGTGAACATCTGAGTCGATCCAACTCCGAGAGCCACAGGGCTACTCCTGCCACTCCTTCGGTCCTTCGTCGGGTCGCCCCGACTACTACGACCTCTGCTGACTTCTGGCTCCACCTCATCAGCGTCGGGCTTTCACCCACAAGGCCAGATCTCCCCAGGTAAGAACGCGATCCTTCCCCGCGCAATCGCCGCATTTACGTCGCCTGGGCCTTGACCACAAGAGCTTCGCAGTCCATTGCCTGCTCGCCCTGCCCGACGCCGCCTCAGATGCGGTTCGTGTACCTCGACTCGCGGTTTCGCTCTACGCTTCCTCCCCACGCTCGGTCACCCTCACACAGTTGCGCTTCACTTCGCTCGCTGTGGTCAGCTCGCGGGAGGACTTGCACCTCCAAGATCGCGCCCATGCTGGGCGCACAATGAAAAGGGGCGCCGCAGCGCCCCTTCGTCGGGCAGCGTAGGGTCAGGCGGTCTGCTGGATGCCGGCGAGCAGCCAGCCGCCGCGCCCGTTCGTGGCCTTCACCAGGTTCCAGACTTCCGAGACACGCTCGATCTCGCCGTCGACGCGCAGCGTGCCATCGAACTTGACGCTGGCAACGTGCTCGTCGGCGGTGGATTCGATGCCGAGCAGTTCGGCGTCGATCGAAACGACCTCGGTCTTCGATTGGCCGGCACGCGCGCGCAACTCGTGCGTCAGCGCGATGAACATCTCGTTGGTCGTGAAATCCGCGATCTCGTCGAGATTGCTGGTGTCCCACGCGTTCTGCAGCCGGGCGAAGTTGTCCTTCGCGTGAACGAGGAACTGCGCGGTGTCGAAGCCAGCGGGAATGCCCCAGGGCGCTGCAACTTCACCGCGGGAGAACTGGTCCATCGCCGAGCCGGGCCGGGCGCCGCCGGTGTCCATGCCCACGCTCGTGCGCTGCTGCACGGGTGCCGGCGCGGTCTCGTAGCCGACGTGCGAGTACGTACCCGGTCCACGACCGGCACCCGGTGCCGCGGCGGCCGGCTGCGGGCCACGCATGCGCCGCATGACGAAGCCGACGAGCATCATCAGCGCCAGGCCGACCAGCATGATCGTGAGGAACATGGTCAGCGCTTCGCCGAAGCCGAGCCACGAGGCCAGTGCGGCGATTCCCAGTCCGGCCGCCAGCCCCATCAGCGCACCGCGCCACGGACTGGCGGGACGCGCTGCGGCCCCGGGTGCCCCGGCAGCCGGAGCCTTGGTCGGCGCAGCCTGCTGCGCACCGGGCTGCGCCGGTGTCGCCTGCTGCGGCGGCTGGGCCGGTGGCGTGGCCTGACGCTGCTGGACCTGTGGCGACTGGCGTCCGAAGTTCTTGGCTCCGCCCAGGCGACGCTGCGCCTCGGCATCGAGCGTGAAGGTTGCCGCGATGACGCCGATGATCAGTCCTGCCAACCACTTGTTCATTGAATCTCCGATTCAGTACTTGGTGCCGACGTGCAGAGCGCAGACGCCCGCTGTCAGGTTGAACCATTGGACGTCTTGCAGGCCCGCGCGTTCCATCATCTGCGCGAGTTCATCCTGCGGCGGATGCATGCGAATCGATTCCGCGAGGTAGCGGTAACTGTCGCTATCGCCAGCAAGTTTCCTGCCCAGCCAAGGCAGCACGTTGAACGAGTAGGCATCGTACAGAGGGGCAAGCGGCTGCCAAATGCGGGAAAACTCCAGCACCAGCAGTTTCCCTCCCGGGCGCAGCACACGGGTCATCTCGGCGAGCGCGACATCCTTGTGGGTCATGTTGCGCAGGCCGAAGGCCACCGACACGCGATCGAAATGACCCCTCGCGAAGGGGAGCTTCTCGGCATCGCACTGCGCCAGGGGCAGGTCGAGCCCTGCATCGAGCAGGCGATCGCGCCCTTCGGCGAGCATCGAGCCGTTGATGTCGGTCAGCCAGACTTCGCCGGAAGCACCGGCGTGCTTGGCGAAAGCCTTGGCAAGGTCGCCGGTTCCGCCGGCGATGTCGAGCACCTTCATGCCGGGCCGGACGTTTGCATGCCGCACCGTGAACGCCTTCCAGACGCGATGCAGGCCCGCCGACATCACGTCGTTCATCAGGTCGTAGCGGCTCGCGACCGAGTCGAACACGCCAGCGACGCGCTCGGCCTTTACTTCCTCGTCGACCTGCTCGAACCCGAAGTGAGTCGGTTTGTTGCGTGCGGGGCTCATACCAGCCGGCGGCTAGTGACGGCTGCAGCCGGGTGCGGCCGGCGCAGAAGTCCCACCCCCATCACGGCTGGCGCCGGCGGCCTCGAGGCGCTGCAGGTACTCGGCCCACATCCGTTCCTGGTTCTGGCCGAGTTCGTACAGGTATTCCCAGGAGTAGATGCCGCTGTCGTGGCCGTCCGAAAAGGACGGCTGGATCGCGTAGTGGCCGACCGGCTGCAGTGCGTTGATCATCACGTCGCGCTTGCCGACCTGCAGCGTCTCCTGACCAGGACCGTGCCCGCGCACGTCGGCGGATGGCGAATAGACACGCAGGAACTCGAACGGCAGCCGGAAGCTCGCGCCGTCGTCGAATTCGACTTCGAGCACGCGGGACGCCGTGTGCAGCACGACATTGGACGGAGAAGGAGAACGGGACGACATGTGGCGGTAGGGAATCGCGGCCGTCAGAGGCACGGCGGGGAGGTGATCGTACACCGCGCGTTCAGCGCGACTTGAGCCAGCTTGCGCAGCTGCGCGACGTACGCCAGCTCGGTGGCAGTTCACACCAAGACAGCAAGAGGCGCTCTCGGGCCGGCAGCCGCTGCGACTTAGCTGCCTTTTGCCGCGCGCCGCAACGTCACTGTTTTGCTCGCGAGCACTCGACGCTCATCTCGCAGCACATGCGCAGCACGCCATTCGAAACGAGCGCCGCAGCGTTTGGCTGTGCACCGCTGAGAAAAGACGTGATCAGTAGTTGCGAGAACTTGTCCGCAGCTGCGTTCACCCGCCTGTCAGTGAGTTGCTGGCCATTGGTGACGCGCGTGCGCGCCATTCCGATGCAGGTATCGCGACCTATTTCGGCTTGCGACAGAGGAGCTGGAACGGGTGAGTACGGCCTTCCTCGATGTTGCGCGCCGCATTGCGCGTCTTTGGCAACGCGCTGTCTCCCATCAGGATGTGGGTGCCCAGCGGCGGCAGTTCGCCGCGCTCGGCACGCGCGATCGCCGCTTTGTACCCGGCGACGTACTTGGCGCCCGTGTCCTCGATGTCGATCACCTCGAAGCCGGTCTGTTCAAGGAGGCGGCGTGTTTCCGCCGGGGTGATGAGCCAGGCGCCACTACCGTCTTCCGACCACGGGACCGGATGGTGCGGTGTGCCGGTCGGTCCGAGGCCGTGCTCGGTCAGCGCGAAGAAGGCGCCTGGCTTCAGCACGCGGAAGGCCTCGGCAAAGAAGCGCGGTCGATCGGCCACGTTCATCGTGACATGCTGCGCGTAGGCGCCGTCGAACGACGCGTCCGCATGCGGCAAGCGTTGCCCATCGCCGAGTTCGATCTCCACCTGCTCCTGCATGCGCAGGAGCCTTGTCAGCTGGTTGGCCGCCGTCACAAAGGGTTCGGTGATGTCGATGCCGCTGACTCGACACCCAAAGCGCTGCGCGATGTAACGTGCAGGTCCGCCGAGGCCGCAACCGATGTCGAGTATGTGCTGGCCGGCGCGAATCGGCAGTCGATCCGCGAGTTCAACGGTCGCCGGAAAGCCGCGTGCGTGGAAGTGATCGACCGGCGCCAGATCCTCGACGGTCAGCTGGTCGAGACGCTTCGACGTCTTTTCCAGGGCTGCGATGATCCGTCCATAGACGTCGCCGCGACCCCAGTGATCGGCGATGGCTTGACTATCCGTCATGGCCTGATCTCGACGCGTCCAAGACGTGGCGTCGACAGCGACATTCATGCCTCCGCGAATTCGTCGACCGGTGCACCCACTCTACTCGTTGGGCACGACGCCCTTCACCGCCCACGCCAGCGCGGCATAGGAGCGCGGACCGTCGGGCTCGCCATCGATATAGGCGCGCCGCACCGCGTCGCGCAGCCGGCTGCGGTCAGCGGCGCTGAGCGTAGCGAGGTACTCCGCCTGCTGCCCCTCCTTGCCCGTATAGGGACTCCAGTAGTCGTCGAAACATTCAAAGTCCATACGGATGCTCAGCAAGGTCTCGACGACGTCCGCAAGTCCCGCTGCGCGCCACGCGCTCGCCAGTTCGCCCGGGCGGGTCATCGGCCGTGTGTAACTGCGCCCACGCAGCGCATCGGCGGCAGGATCCAGGACGGCGGCCGTGTCGTAGAAGATGCGGGTCGCGACAAAGCCGCCCCGTGCATCCCACACCGCTGCGCCGACCACCGCCCCTGGACGGGCGACTCGCCGCATCTCGGCCACGGCCTGCTCGGACCGCGGCACGAAGTGCAGCATCAGCAGGGAAAGGACCCGATCGAAGCTGCGCTCCGGCAGCGCCAGCGAGCAGGCGTCGCCGACCTCGAAGCTGACTCTCGGATCGCGATGGAGGCGCCTGGCGTACTCGACATATGCGGGCGAAAAATCGATGCCGCGAACCTGTCGCACGCTGCATCGCTTCATCAGCGCATCGCTAAGGCAGCCGGTACCGCAGCCCAGATCGAGCACGGCCTCGTCTTCCTTGGTGCCGACGAAGTCGAGAAACGGCTCCGCCAGGCGCCGGCTCCAGCGGCCCATCAGCTTCTCGTAGGCGTCGCCGTCGGCCGCAACGAATGTGGAAGAGGGAGTCATGCTCAGAACCTGACTTCTGCAGCGGTAAGCCGACGCGGTCGAGTCGGAAGGCGTTGCGGTCACACGGGCGCTTAGCCTGCTCCGCTTCGCTCCGAAAGTCTTGCCGCGACGCACGAGCCGAGCGCGCGGCCGTTGGCGCGCGAAGGTTCAATGCGACTGCGCTGCCCGAAACGCCACATGGGGTGCGATATCGCCAGCGACGGAGGGAAGTTGGCGCGCCTGGCGGGACTCGAACCCACGACCCCTGGCTTCGGAGGCCAGTACTCTATCCACTGAGCTACAGGCGCTTGCTCGGATGCAAGCGTTCGCGGAGCACGGCGCGAGCGCTCCGGCAACCCGCGCGGCACGGTGTGCGCAAGCGAGGTAAGGATGGTAGCCGGTTTCGCCGTGCGCCGCCCCGAGCAGCGCTTAGCAAGAGTGAGGGCGTCCGGTCATGCAGGGGCCGCAAGCTATACTTGCGTGCTTTGCGCGGCTCGGTGCCGCGCTGCTTTCGAGAGCCCGCGACGAAGCGGCGCTGCTGTCCTCAAGCGCCGCCGCCCGAAGCCGCCAGGAGCCTTATGTCGAGCGACCAACATACTTCGCTGATCAAGACCCCACGCCAGCTGATTACAGTCGTGGTGTTGGCATTCGTGGTTCCCGTAATTTTGATCATCCTGCTGGTGACCTTCGTCACCAGCGAGAAGGGCGGCGGAACTGGTTCCGACGCGATGACGCCGGAGGCGATTGCCGAACGCCTGCGCCCCGTGGGCACTGTGGCCTTTGCCGGGGCGCCAGCCGGGCCACGCACCCTCCAGTCCGGCGAAGCGGTCTACAAACTCGCGTGCGGTGCATGCCACGCCACCGGTGCGGCTGGCGCACCGAAGGCAGGGGACGCCGGCGCCTGGGCGCCGCGCCTCAAGCAGGGTTACGAAACGTTGGTCAAGCACGCTGTGGAAGGCTTCAAGGCGATGCCAGCAAAGGGCGGCAACGCCGACCTCGATCCGATCGAGGTTGCGCGCGCCGTCGTCTACATGACCAACCAGTCGGGTGCGAAGTACAAGGAGCCAGAGGCGCCTTCTCCAGCCGCCGCAACCAAGACAGCCGTGCGCACCGGCGAGCAGATCGTCCTGCAATCGTGCGGCAACTGCCACACGGCGGGCCTGAACGGCGCGCCGAAGATTGGCGACCGCACGGCCTGGATCAAGCGAGCCTCCGCTGGAATCGATGGCGCAGTCGCCTCGGCAATCAAGGGCCATGGCGGCATGCCCTCCCGAGGCGGCATGGCGGACCTCACCGATGCCGAACTGAAAGCGGCGGTGCAGTACATGTTCAACCAGTCGACTGCTGCTCCGGTCGGCGCCGCTGCCCCCGCCGCGGCGGCGGCAGCCCCAGCGGCCGCGTCGACGGCCAAGGCCGACGGCGCCAAGGTCTACGCGATGGGCTGCAATGCCTGTCATGCGACAGGAGTGGCGGGTGCGCCGAAGCTCGGCGACAAGGCGGCCTGGGCGGCCCGCAGCAAGTTGGGCGTCGATGCGCTGGTCGGCTCGGTGGTTAAGGGCAAGGGTGCGATGCCGCCAAAGGGCGGTGTCGCGGGTGCCAGCGACGCGGACCTGCGCGCGGCCGTCGAATACATGGTGGCGGCAGCGAAGTAGCGCACCGAACCTTCAACGACACGGGCGCCACGGCGCCCGTTTTCTTTGCCGCTACGGGTTCAGTTGCTGGTAGACGAGCCGCGCCACGGACTGCAGATCCTCCTTGGTCACATCGCCAGCGAGCGCATAGCCGAGCGGTCCGTCGACCCAGTAGAACACGCGGGCCCCCTGGTCATCGGCATAGCGAAACGCGGTTTCGCGGTTGTTCGACTCGCGCTTGATAAGCAACGACAGCCGCCGCCCCTGGGCGTTCTCGTACATCAGCAGCGCCATCGGAGCCGGATCGCTCGACTGCGTCGGAGGCAACAGCCGCCCCCCAAGCAGCTGATAGCCCGCCGTCGTCAGCGAAGGGGCCTTCAACGGCACGGACAGCCGCTTCGACAGCCATGCCACGAGGTGCTGTTCCTCACTGGCGACGACCTCGACCGGGTGCCGCACCTCGGGCACATAGGCCGCGTGGGCCAGTGCCGCTTCGCGCACGATCAACGAGGAAGCGCCGGCCATCGAAAGGCTGCCACGTGCGACATAACCCAGCGCGATGCCGAGCGCGAGCGTAGCTGCCAGTCCACCCCAGCGTCGCCAGGGGGAACGCGGCTCCACAGGTACACGCACCTGGTGCGGCTCCTGCAGGAGCGGATCGAAGAGCGCGTGCAGAGCCTCGTTCTGCTGCTGGTACGCGCGCACGCGTTCCGCGAGTTCCGGATCGGCCGCAAGTTGCGCCTCGAGCGCGCGGCGCTCCACCTCGCTCGCCTGTCCGTCCACGTAGGCATGTAGTCGCTGTTCGTTCATCGCTATTTCACCCGCCGCAGGCCGGTGCTGGCGACCGGAGCATCCCGCGCCAGCAGTCGTCGGAGTTGTTCACGTCCGCGCGCCAGGCGCGACATCACCGTGCCGATGGGCACGTCGAGCACCGATGCCGCTTCCGCATAACTCATCTGCTCGAGCCCGACCAGCAGGATCACCTGCCGGTGCTCGTCGGAGAGCCTGGCCAATGCGGCGCGCAATTCGGACAGCACGACACCACTGTCTGCGGAGCCAGCGGCCGGCATCGCGTTTGCCCGATCGGCACCCTGCTCGTTGTCGTCGAGCGATTCCACCAGGCGCATGGACCGCACGCCATTGACGTGGACGTTGTGCATGACCGTGAAGAGCCATGCACGCAGATCACTTCCGGGCTGCCAGAGGGCGCGCTTACGCCAGGCGCGCTCGAGCGTGTCCTGGATCAGGTCGTCCGCCGCCTCGCGGTTGCCGGTGAGCGCAATCGCGTAGCGCCGCAGCCGCGGTATCCATTGCTCCGCGTCTGCAGCGCTGAAGGCCACGTCCCAAGGCTCCTAGCTGCGTGCGAGGCGCCACGCGTTGTTGAACCCATCGCCGGTGCGATCGCCCGGCTTGGTGTCCTTGATCCAGAGGTACAGCGGCTTGCCCTTGTAGGCCCACTGCTTTGCGCCGTCGTCGCGGGTGATGATCGTGTAGTCACCGCTGGGCTTGGCGTCGGCCGACGCCAGCAACGGCGGCCAGTTGGTCGCGCACGGACCGTTGCAGGCACTCTTGCCGCTGCCCACTGCGTCCTTGTCGAAGGTGTAGAGCGTCATGCCGGCGCTGTTGGTCAGCACGCTGTCCATGACCTTGGTGGGCGGGGCGGCCACTGAACTGCCCGAACCGTAGGTCGAGCAGCCGGCGATCGCGACAATCGCAATTGCGGCCAGTATGACAAGGGACCTACGCATCACTCTTCTCCTTGATGGGGTAGCAACTTCACGCTAACAGCGGAAGTCCTGCAACTATTCCACCGGAGGTCAGATTTCGGCCGGATCCACTTCGATCTGCCAGCGCACGCGGGCCTTGAGTGCGCGCAGTTCGCCGAGCCACGGTCGCAGAAAGGCGTGCAGCGGGGCGCGATGAGAGGCCTCGATCAGCAACTGCGCGCGCTCGACACCGGCGCGCCGGGCCAGCGCCATCGGTACCGGGTCGTAAACGCGCACCTCCGACGCTGCTGCCACCAGATTGACCGCCTGGCTGAGAAATCCAAGCGCGTCGTCGAGATGGCGGGCCTCGGCCGTCAGCAGGGCCTGATGGCTTGCGGGCGGCATGCCCGCACGCCGGCGCTCGACCAGCAGCGCGTCGGCGAAGGCGGCGTAGTCCTGGCGCGTCAGCGCTGAAAACAGCGGATGCGCAGGGAAACGCGTCTGCACCAGCGCGCGGCTCGGCCGCCCGCTGCGCCCGGCGCGTCCGATGACCTGCACCAGCGTCGCGAACAGCCGCTCCGACGCGCGGAAGTCCTGCGAAGCGAGCTGGCTGTCGGCGTTCAGCACCACCACAAGTGCGATGTTCCGGAAATCGTGCCCCTTGGTCACCATCTGCGTGCCCACGAGCACATCGACCTCGCCGCGATGGACCGCATCGAAGGCCCGGGCCGCGGAGTCGCGCCGCCGCGTCGCATCGCGGTCGATCCGCAGCACGCGCGCGGTGGGAAGCAGCTGTTGCAGCGATTCCTCGATGCGCTGGGTGCCGCGGCCGACGCCCTGCAGCGCCGTGTTACCGCAGGTCGAACACGATCGCGGCACTCCCGCGCTCCAGCCGCAGTGGTGACAGCGCAGCGTGCGGTCCGGCTTGTGGAATACCGCGTAGGCCGCGCAGTTCGGACAGCTGGACATCCAGCCGCAGGCTTCGCAGGCCACGACCGGCGCATAGCCGCGCCGATTGAGGAAAACCAGTGATTGTTCGCCACGCTCCAGGCACTCCGACAAGGCGCGCTGGATCGGCGGCGCAATCCCCGAGGCGGTCCGCTCGCGGCCCGGGTCGACCAGTTCGATGCTGGGCGCCACTCGATCGTCCAACGCCGCACGCTGCGTCAGCGTCAGCAGCCGGTAGCGCCTGGCGCGCGCCTGCGACCAGCTTTCGAGCGATGGTGTCGCGGAGCCGAGGAGGACGGGTACGCGGAGCATCTGCGCCCGTTTCACCGCGAGGTCGCGCGCCGAATAGCGCACGCCCTCACCCGCCTTGTAGGAGGGATCGTGCTCCTCGTCGACGACGATGATCGCGAGGCCGGGCAGGGAGGCGAATACGGCCAGCCGCGTGCCGATGACGACCCGCGCGCGTCCCTCGTGCGCGGCCAGCCAGGCCGCGGCGCGCTCGCCAGCTGGGAGGCCACTGTGCAGCGCCACGACACCGTGGTCTGGAAATCGCGCGCGGACCTGCGAATCAAGCTGCGGCGTGAGATTGATCTCGGGCACCAGCAGAAGCGCCTGCGCGTCCGGGCGCGCCACCAGCGCGCGCTCGATGGCGGCGAGGTAAACCTCCGTCTTGCCGCTGCCGGTCACACCGAACAGCAGGAACGGTGCAAACCCTGTGGCCTCTGCAACCTGCTGAACTGCGGCCGACTGTTCGACGCTCAACACAGGCCGCCGCGCAGCGTCGGCGCTTCGGCCCGCGGGCAGCGGGGCGCGCAGCCGGGCAATCACCTGAGCAAAGCGCGGCCCGGGCAGTTGTCGCAGTGCCGGCGGCAAAGCCGGCAGCGCGACTTCGCCCCACACATGCTGGTAGTAGTCGGCAGCAAACCGAGTGAGTGCAAGCCAGTGCGAACTGAGCGGCGCCACTTCATCGAGCACGCGAACCACGGCCTTGACGCGGTCTGCGGAAAGCGCGGTCTGGCTGCTCACTCCAGTGACGATGCCGACGACCTTGCGTCGGCCGAGCGGGACGACACAGCGCAGGCCGGTCGGCTCGCTGCTGTTTCCCTCCGGAGCCGCGTAGTCGAGGGATCCGGCAAGCGGCAGGTCGAGCAGGATTTGCCAGTAGCGCGCGGTCGCCACGTCGATCAGCCCGACTTAGCTAGTAAACAAAAACATCAAGTGTGAGAGCTAAGCAATTGATTAATTTAGAAGGGATCGGCGGAGCTGAAAGCCTGTGGATAACTTTGTGGAAAAGCAGTGGGGAGACGCTGCAAACCCGCGTGGGAATTGGTGCAATCCCGACGCCGAGGCCGTCACGTTCCAGTCATGTTCATTAGAAATCAAATAGTTACGGTCAAGGTTCTGCGTCTTCCGCCCGTTAGCCGGCGCAAACCCGCGCCACTGCTGGCGGAGCGCAATTTTGTGAATAAGTCAACTGGATGTGATCGTTTTTGGCACTTTGTGAGTGACCACTCACAGTCGCGACTTTTTGCTGTAACCGTGGACTTCGTCCACCAGCACTGCGACGGCGTCCGGCGGCGTGAATTGCGAGATGCCGTGTCCCAGGTTGAAGACATGTCCGCCATGACGTCCATCCGCACGCTGCGGCGAGCCGAATGCATCGATCACTCCGCGCACCTGTTGGCGGATCTGGGGCTCACCCGCGAACAGCGACATCGGATCGAGATTGCCCTGTAGCGCGCAGCGGTCGTCGATGCGGCGCCGCGCCTGACCGAGATTCACCGTCCAGTCGAGCCCTACTGCATCGCAGCCGATGTCGGCGATCGCCTCGAGCCAAAGGCCACCACCCTTCGTGAACACGATGCATGGCACGCTCTCGCCGTCCCGCTCCCGCGTGAGACGCGAGACGACCTCCTTCATGTAGGCCAGCGAGAACTCCTGGTATGCACCGTCCGCTAATGCGCCACCCCAAGTGTCGAAGATCATCACGGCCTGTGCCCCGGCGGCGATCTGCGCGTTGAGGTACTCGGCGACCGCATTGGCATTGACCTGCAGGATGCGGTGCAGCAGGTCGGGACGTGAGTACAGCATCGTCTTGACCTGACGGAAGTCGTCGGAGCCACCGCCCTCGACCATGTAGCAGGCCAGCGTGAACGGGCTGCCCGAAAAACCGATCAGGGGAATCCTGTCGGCAAGCGCCTTGCGGATCTCACGCACCGCGTCCATCACGTAGCCCAACGACAGTTCGGGATCGGGCACCGTGAGCTTGGCGATCTCGGCTTCGGACCGCAGCGGCCGTTCGAACTTCGGGCCTTCCCCTTCAGCGAAGTAAAGACCGAGGCCCATCGCATCCGGCACGGTGAGGATGTCGGAGAACAGAATCGCCGCATCGAGAGGGAAGCGATCCACCGGTTGCATCGTCACCTCGGTCGCCATCGCGGGTGACTTCGCGAGCTTCAGAAAACTTCCAGCCCGCTTCCGCGTCGCGTTGTATTCAGCCATGTAACGGCCGGCTTGACGCATCAGCCAGACCGGCGTGTAGTCAGTCGGCTCGCGCAGCAGCGCACGCAGGAACCTATCGTTGAGTGGTCTCACGGAGCTCGATTTGCAGGTAAAGCGCAATTCTGTCACGGGGCCGCTTCCGGCCTGGCTGCGGGCGAGCGGCGACGGCTTCAGCATCGAGGTTCACGTGCAACCGGGCGCGCGGCGTTCGCAGGTGGTAGGCGTCCACGGGGACCGACTGAAAGTGGCCGTGCAGGCGCCGCCCACAGAGGGTCGGGCCAACACGGCTGTCATCGAGCTGATCGCCAAGCGGCTGGAGTGCCGCCCCGCCGCAGTGCAGGTCGCTGCCGGTGCAAGTTCCCGCGACAAACGCCTGCAGATCGCCGGTGTCGCGCTTAGCGCCAGCGAGATCGCCGCTCGCCTGCAGCAGCAATAAAAAAGGCAGGCCTAAGCCTGCCCTTGCAGCAAGCCGCGCCTGATTACTTCTTGGCGGCGGGCGCAGCAGCCGGGGCCGCGTCCTTCTTCATTTCGCAGCCCTTCATCTTCGGGTCCTTCTTGCACTCTTCGGCCGTCGGCTTCTTCTCTTCCTTCGCGTGACTGGCGGCGTACGCGACGCCACAAGCGAAGGAGGCGGCGATCATGGCAGCAAGCAATTTCTTCATGGTTTCAGGTTCCTGGAACAGTTGACGAGAGATGTAGAGCGTTGGGCCAGCCGACGATCGTGCGGGCGCCCAGGCTCCGCGAGGTGTAACGCGCAGCCGGCGTCAAGGTTGACACGAAATCGGGGGAATGTAGGTGGAAACCCTTGATTCCGGCCGGGCTGACCTGCCGGGATGATGCTTTTTTGCTACTCCTGCGGTAGCGCCAGAGTGCGGACCTGAAAGGTTCCGTCGTTTTGAACCAGCCAGGTCTCGGAAAACACCAGGTTGCCGCGCAACAGCAGCGACTGTGGCGGCGCAGGGAGGGGGGACGCCGCCTTCAGGGACGCCAGGGCCATGTCGTCGAGTTTCTTGATCTTTGGCGACCGCGTCACCCTGGACCTCACCACGTTGCCATTGCGATCTACGGTGGCCTCGACGACGATGACCGCTTGCAGCAGATGGTGCGGCCGTCCCTCGAACAGCTTTTTCTGGTTCGCCTGATGGATGCGCTGGGCGGCACTGCGCTTCCATGACTCGAGCGCCGGGTTCCGAGGAGCGAGCCCGACGGGCGACGCCCAGCCGCCCGGCGCGCGGGACGGCTCAGCGGCGGGCGCGGAACCGGTCGGAGCCGGGGGCGCGCCGCTCGGCGCGGGAGGCGGCGAACTGCATGCCGTGAGCAACAGCCCTGCGATAGCCGCAAGAAGCGTCAGGCGGGTCGCGTTCCGGGTCGTCTGCATGCTGCGATCTCCTCTCAGTGTCACCTCACTACCAGCACCGGCACCGTCGTATGTGCCAGCAGCTTCTGCGTCTCGGACCCAAGCATCAGGGCCGAGAGTCCACGTCGACCGTGCGACGCCACGACCAGCAGGCCGGCCCCCGTCTGCTCCGCCGCCGCAATGACCCCGCGGTAAACATCGGAGGCCTCCTGCAGCGAGGTCCCGCATTCCACTCCGGCCGCCGCGGCAATTTCCTTCGCGCGCGACAGTCGTGCACTTGCCGCTGCCCCCACCGTCGCCTGGTAGTCGGCTCCGGCAATGGCGCTGGACTCGCCGACGGCGCTGTACGGGTAGGGCGCCTCGACCGTCACCACGGTCAGCCTGGCGCCGACCCTGGCGGCCAACTGCGCGGCGGTTTCGACCGCACGCTCGGAGATCGGAGAACCGTCCGTGGCGACCAGCACGTTGCCGTTGAACATTTGCAGCTCCTGAGTTGGTTTTCGGCACCGAAATGAAAAAGGGGCAGCCGCAGCCGCCCCCGTTTTCACGCTAGACCGACTTACTTGCCGCGGATCTTGCGGATCGCCGCGATCTGGGCGGCCATCGATGATAGTTCGGCTTCGGCCTTGGCGATCTCCATATCGCTGTTGGCGTTGCGGCGCGCGTCCTCGGCCCGTTGCAGCGCCTCGCGCGCCTTGGCTTCGTCGAGATCCTTGCCGCGGATCGCGGTGTCGGCCAGGACCGTCACCACATGCGGCTGAACCTCGAGGATGCCGCCGGCGACGAAGATCTGTTCATCGTCGGACTTGCCCGGCACCTTGATGCGGACCACGCCCGGCTTGATGCGCGTGATCAGTGGCGTGTGGCGCGGGTAGATGCCGAGTTCGCCGGCTTCGCCCGGGAGTGCGACGAACTCCGCCTCGCCGGCGAAGATCGACTCCTCGGCGCTGACGACGTCGACCCGAATGGTTGTGGCCATGATGGCTCCTAAGGACAACCGCGCTTACGCGGCGACCTTCTTGGCTTCCTCTTCCTTGCGCATCTTCTCGAACTTCTCGCGCGCCTCGTCGATCGTGCCGACCATGTAGAACGCCTGCTCCGGGAAGGCATCGCACTCGCCGTCGACAATCATCTTGAAGCCACGGATCGTTTCCTTCAGCGGGACGTGCTTGCCGGGCGAACCGGTGAACACCTCGGCGACGTGGAACGGCTGCGACAGGAAGCGCTGGATCTTGCGCGCACGCGATACCGCCAGCTTGTCCTCGGGTGACAGTTCGTCCATCCCCAGGATCGCGATGATGTCGCGCAGTTCCTTGTAGCGCTGCAGCGTGGCCTGCACGCGGCGTGTCGTCGTGTAGTGGTCCTCGCCGACGACGTTCGGGTCGATCTGGCGCGAGGTCGAGTCGAGCGGGTCGACCGACGGATAGATGCCAAGCGATGCGATCTCGCGGCTCAGCACGACGGTGGCGTCGAGGTGGCCGAAGGTCGTCGCGGGCGACGGGTCGGTCAGGTCGTCCGCCGGCACGTACACGGCCTGGATCGAGGTAATCGAGCCGGTCTTGGTCGACGTGATGCGCTCCTGCAGCTTGCCCATCTCTTCGGCGAGAGTCGGCTGGTAACCCACTGCCGACGGCATCCGTCCGAGCAGCGCGGACACTTCGGTGCCGGCCAGCGTGTAGCGGTAGATGTTGTCGATGAACAGCAGGATGTCCTTGCCCTCGTCGCGGAACGCCTCGGCCATCGACAGTCCGGTCAGGCCGACGCGCAGGCGGTTGCCCGGGGGTTCGTTCATCTGGCCGAACACCATCGCGACCTTGTCGAGGACGTTCGAATCCTTCATCTCGTGATAGAAGTCGTTGCCCTCGCGCGTGCGCTCGCCGACACCGGCGAACACCGAGTAGCCGCCGTACTGCTTGGCGATGTTGTTGATGAGCTCCATCATCGTGACGGTCTTGCCGACACCGGCACCACCGAAGAGACCGATCTTGCCGCCCTTGGCGAACGGGCAGATCAGGTCGACGACCTTGATGCCGGTCTCGAGCAGTTCGACCGACGGTGAGAGTTCGTCGAACTTCGGCGCGGGCTGGTGGATCGCGCGCTTCTGGTCCGACTTGATCGGACCCGCGTCGTCGATCGGCCGGCCGAGCACGTCCATGATGCGGCCGAGCGTGCCGGGGCCGACCGGTACCGTGATGCCGGCGCCGGTGTTCTTTGCCTTCATGCCGCGCCGCAGACCATCAGACGATCCCATCGCGATCGTGCGCACGATGCCGTCGCCGAGCTGCTGCTGCACCTCGAAGGTCAGCCCCTGTTCGACCAGCGTGTTGGTCGGATCGGCCTCGAGGACCAGGGCGTCATAGATTTCCGGCATCTGGTCGCGCGGGAACTCGATGTCCACGACTGCGCCAATGCACTGAACGATGGTTCCGGTGGCTCCGGTGCTCATAGGATGTCCTCAGTTCTGCTCTTCAATTCGGTTTCGATCACGACACCGCGGCGGCGCCGCCGACGATCTCGGAGATTTCCTTGGTGATGCCGGCCTGCCGCGTCTTGTTGTAAATGAGCTGCAGCTCTTCAATCAGCTTCTTCGCGTTGTCCGACGCCGCCTTCATCGCCACCATGCGCGCGCTCTGCTCGGACGCCATGTTCTCGGCGACCGCCTGGTAAATCAGCGCTTCGGCGTAACGAACCAGCAATGCGTCGATGACCGCCGGCGCATCCGGCTCGTAGATGTAGTCCCACGAATAGGCGCGCTTTTCTTCCTCGCTCTGCAGCAGGCTCTCCGCCGACAGCGGCAGCAACTGCTCGATCACCGGCTCCTGCTTCATCGTGTTGACGAAGCGCGAGAACGCGACGTACACCGCGTCGATGCGGCCATCGGCGTACATGTCGATCAGCGCCTTGACCGGCCCGATCAGCTTTTCCATGTGCGGGCGGTCGCCGATCTGCACGTAGTGCGAGACGATGCTGGCGTTGAGTCGCTGCAGAAAGCCGAAGCCCCGGTTGCCGATCGCGGTCGTGTGAACCTTGAGGCCCTGTGCGTCGAGCTCCTTGATCCGCTGCAGCACCGCGCGCTGGATGTTGGTATTGAGCCCCCCGCACAGGCCTTTGTCGGTGGTGACCAGGATGATCCCGACACTCTTGATCGCGTCACGCTTCTGCAGCGCGGGCGGCCGGTACTCCGGGTTCGCCATCGCCAGGTGCGCGACGATATTGCGGATCTTGTCGCCGTACGGCCGGAACTGGCGCATCCGGTCCTGCGCCTTGCGCATCTTGGAGGCCGCAACCATTTCCATCGCCTTGGTGATCTTGCGCGTGTTCTGCACGCTCTTGATCTTCAGGCGGATCTCTTTGGTACCTGCCATCTTCTAAGTCGACCGGATGTACGCTCGCTTCGCTCGCACGTGCATCCGGTCGAATCCAGTTAGACGTTCAAGCTTGGGAGCGGCCCGGCGCTTGAACGTAGTTCAATAGCAAATCAATACCCGGCCGACTTCTTGAACGCCTCGATCGCCTTCGTCAGCTCGGCCTCGTCTTCCTTCGACAGGTCCTTCGTGCTTTCGATGCGGTCGACCATTGCGGCGTGCTTGGTCTTCACGTATTCGCGCAGCGCCTTCTCGGCGGTGAGGCAGTCCTTGATGTCGATGCTGTCGAAGGCGCCGGCGCTCACGGCGAACAGCGTGATCGCCATTTCCCAGACCTGCAGCGGCTGGTACTGCGGCTGCTTCATCAGCTCGGTGACGCGGCGGCCGCGCTCGAGCTGGTTGCGGGTGGCTTCGTCCAGGTCGGAGGCAAACTGCGCGAATGCGGCGAGTTCGCGGTACTGCGCGAGCGCCAGGCGTACGCCACCACCGAGCTTCTTGATGACTTTGGTCTGTGCAGCGCCGCCGACGCGCGACACCGAGATGCCGGGGTTGATGGCGGGCCGGATACCGGCGTTGAAAAGATCGGTCTCGAGGAAGATCTGGCCGTCGGTGATCGAGATCACGTTGGTCGGCACGAACGCCGTGACGTCACCGGCCTGCGTCTCGATGATCGGCAACGCGGTGAGCGACCCGGTCTTGCCCTTGACCGCACCTTTGGTGAACTTCTCGACATAGTCCGGGTTGACGCGCGCTGCGCGCTCGAGCAGGCGCGAGTGCAGGTAGAACACGTCTCCCGGGTACGCCTCGCGGCCCGGCGGGCGGCGCAGCAGCAGCGACACCTGGCGATACGCCCACGCCTGCTTGGTCAGGTCGTCATAGATGATCAGTGCGTCCTGTCCGCGGTCGCGGAAGTACTCGCCCATCGTGCAGCCGGAATACGGCGCGATGTACTGCATCGCCGCCGATTCCGACGCGGTGGCGGCGACGATGATCGTGTATTCCATCGCGCCGAACTCTTCGAGCTTGCGCAGGACGTTGGCGATGTTCGAGGCCTTCTGACCGATCGCGACGTACACGCAGATCAGGTCCTTGCCCTTCTGGTTGATGATCGTGTCGACCGCCACCGCTGTCTTGCCGGTCTGGCGGTCACCGATGATGAGTTCCCGCTGTCCGCGGCCGATCGGCACCATCGAGTCGATGGCCTTCAGGCCCGTCTGTACCGGCTGCGACACCGACTGCCGTTCGATCACGCCGGGTGCGACCTTCTCGATGACGTCGGTCATCTTGGCGTTGATCGGGCCCTTGCCGTCGATCGGCTGGCCGAGCGAGTTGACGACGCGCCCGATCAGCTCCGGGCCGACCGGCACCTCGAGGATGCGGCCGGTCGCCTTGACCGTGTCGCCCTCGCGGATGTGCTCGTAGTCACCGAGCACGACGGAACCGACCGAATCGCGCTCGAGGTTCAGCGCCAGGCCGAAGGTGTTGTCCGGAAACTCGAGCATCTCTCCCTGCATCACGTCCGAAAGGCCGTGGATGCGGCAGATGCCGTCCGTTACCGTGACAACTGTGCCCTGCGTGCGCAGTTCGGTGGAAACGCCGAGGCCCTTGATGCGGGACTTCAGCAGTTCGCTGATTTCACTGGGATTGAGTTGCATCTTTCAACTCCGATAGATTCAGGCGGTCAACGCCGTCTGCATGTCTTTAAGGCGCGCGCGCACCGAATCGTCGAGCACCTGGTCGCCGACCGTGGCGCGGACACCGCCGATGAGTTCCGCATTCAGCCGCACCTCGGGCTTGAGCTTCTGGCCGAACTTCCTGGAGAGCGATGTGAGCAGTTCGGCGATCTGCGCCTCCGACAGCGGAAACGCGGTTTCGATAAGACAGTCCGCCACGCCCTCGGCACGATTCTTCAGCTGACGGAACTGCGTCGCCACATCGGGCAGCACGGCGAGACGCTGGTTCTCGATCAGCAGCTTGATGAAGTTAACTCCGGCCGCCGGCAGCGACGTCTTCATCATGCCGGACAGAAGGCCGAGGACCTGCTCATGGTCGAGCTTGGGATCCGCGACCACTTCAGCGACCTGCGGGTGCGCCATCAGGCCGGCGAGGTCATCGACGGCGGCGAGCCAGACGTCGAGTTTCTCCCCCGTTCCCTGAGCGACCGCGAACAGGGCCTCGGCGTACGGCCGCGCGACGGTCGACAGTTCGGCCATGGCTACAGCCTCGCCTTCAACTGCGTCAGCAGTTCGGAGTGGACCTGCGCGTTGACCTCGCGCTTGAGGATCTGCTCGGCTCCGGCCACCGCAAGCACGGCAACCTGGTCGCGCAGCGTGTCCTTGGCGCGTTGCATTTCCTGCTCGGCCTCGGCCTTGGCGGCGGCGATCAGGCGATCGCCTTCGACCTTGGCCTGCGCCTTGGCGGCGTCGACGACGGCCTGGGCTCGCTTCTCGGTCTCGGCCATCAGTGCCTGCGAACGAGCACGCGCCTCGGCATCGAGTTGGGCAATCTTCTTCTGGGCGTCGTCGAGGCTGCGATTCCCCCGATCAGCGGCGGCAAGGCCGTCCGCGATCTTCTTCTGGCGCTCGTCGAGCGCCTTGATCAGCGGCGGCCAGATGAACTTCATGGTGACCCATGCACCGATGAAGAACACCACCATCTGGACGAACAGCGTGGCGTTGATGTTCATATGAAACCCGGTAAATGCGGGACCGGCGCACCGCGCCGGTCCCGCAACTGAGGTTGATCGTTCGGGAACGTCCGCGCGGCGTCAGCCGGCGAACGGGTTCGCGAACGCGAACATCATCGCGATACCGACGCCGATCAGGAACGCGGCGTCGATCAGGCCGGCCAGCAGGAACATCTTGGTCTGCAGCGTGTTCATCAGCTCCGGCTGACGCGCTGCGGCCTCGATGTACTTGCCGCCCATGATGCCGATGCCGATGCAGGCACCGATGGCACCCAGGCCGATGATCAGGCCGGTGGCCAGGGCAACGAATGCGACGTTCGTCATTTTCTAGAACTCCTCAGTACGAAAGGTGATGGCTGGAAACTTGTAATCAATGGCCTTCGTGTGCCTGCCCGATATAGACCAGCGTCAGCATCATGAAGATGAACGCCTGCAGCAGCACGATCAGGATGTGGAACATGAGCCAAAGGAAACCGGCGATGCCGTGTCCGATGGCAAGCAGATGGCTCCCATCAACCGCCCAGAAGGCCGCGGCGCCGACGACGAGAAGGCTGAGCGCCTGCTTGCCGCGCCCCGACGAGAGAAGCCAGATGATGCCGAGAAGATAGGCGCCAACAACAAGCGCCCACAGGAATGCGCTGCCGTAGCCGCGACTGGCGCCCCAGGTGCCGCCCAGCAGCGCGATCAGGAAGAAAAGCAGCTCGCCCGCGTACATGTTGCCGAACAGTCGCATCCCGAGCGACACGGCCTTGGCGGCGTACTCGATCAGGTTGAGCAGGAAATTGAACGGCCACAGCAGCGGGTGTGCACCGAAGGGCGCGGTGAAAAGCTCATGCACCCAGCCGCCAGCACCCTTGATCTTGACCCCGTAATAGATCATCAACACCAGCACGCTGAGCGACATGCCGAGCGTGCCGTTGAGATCGGCGGTCGGCAGCGGCCGCAGGTACTCAATGTGAAAAATGTTGTGCGCTATCCACGGGAACAGTTCCACCGGGATCAGGTCGATCGCGTTCATCAGGATGATCCACACGAACACCGTCAGCGCCAGCGGGGCGATGAAGGTGCGGTCGCCATGCACGATCGACTTGCTCTGTTCCTCGACCAGCTCGACGAGCGACTCCACCGCGGCCTGAAACCTGCCCGGCACACCCGACGTCACCTTGCGCGCCGCCAGCCAGAGCAGGAACAGCGTCAGGGACATCATCGCGATCGAGAAGACGATCGTGTCGACGTTGAATACGGAGAAGTCGATGATCGACTGCTGCTTGCCCGTCGACAGATGCGTCAGGTGATGGACGATGTATTCGGTGGCGGTGGGAGCTTGGCCCGAAGCAGCCATGATGGAAAACCCGTCCTTATCTGATCAGCAGCGCCAGTACGTAGCTCTTCAGCACGGCGATGATCGAGATCAGCATCGCCAGCCACACCAGGTCCTTGTAGATGGCGATGACCAGCGCCAGCAGCGCGATGGTCGATACCACCTTGACGAATTCGCCAATCAAGAAGACCGCTGCGTCCGTGCCCTGCGGCCGGCGACTTGCCGCCGCCAGCTTCAGCGCAAACAGCCCGTTCGGTATGAAGCAGGCCGCGCCCCCCAACAGCGCAGATATGGCCGCCGAGGCTCCCCCTACGAGCGCGCTCAGCAGCGATACGGCGGCGGTTGTGAGTATCTGCAGCAGGACAATTCGGAACATGGTGCCGCTCCGAGCGCCCTACGGCGGGATCTTGAGTCCGTTTTCGCCAGAACCGCGAGATTCTACGAGGCGGCGCGACCCCGGGTCAAATTTGTGTTGCGTCGCGCCATGGAGGGAAACGCCTAGGAAGCGCGCAGGCGCGCGACGATACCGTCGAGCTGGTCGAGGCTGGCGAACTCGATGATCAGCCGCCCGCCACCCTTGGCGTTGGTCGCCAGCCGCACGATGGCGCCGAGGGAGTCCGCCAGTTCTTCCTCGAGCCGGACCACGTCACGACTGCGGGTCGCGCTGCCGACCTTCGGTCGCTGGGTCGGCGCCCGGTCATGGTGAGCGACCAGCGTCTCGGCCTCCCGCACGGACAGCCCGCGCGCGGAAATCCGATGCGCGAGCTGCACCTGGGTGGCTGTGTCCACCGCCAGAAGCGCGCGCGCGTGGCCCATGTCGATCTGCCCGCAGAGCAGCATCTCCTGTACCGGCGCTGCCAGGTTCAAAAGCCGCAGCAGGTTGGACGTCGCACTGCGCGAGCGGCCGATCGCCTGGGCCGCCTGCTCGTGCGTGAAGTCGAACTCGCGGATCAGCCGCTGCACTCCCTGCGCCTCTTCCAGCGGGTTCAGGTCCTCGCGCTGGATGTTCTCGATCAGTGCCATCGCCAGCGCGGCGGTGTCCGGGACCGGCTTGACCAGCACCGGAACTTCGTCGAGCCCGGCCAGCTGCGCCGCGCGGTAGCGGCGCTCGCCCGCGATGATTTCGTACTGCCCCGAGTCGACCGGCCGAACCAGGATCGGCTGCATGATCCCTTGGGCCCTGATCGAGTCGGCAAGCTCGGCCAGCGCCTGCGGATCCATGCGCGTGCGCGGCTGGTATTTGCCAGGCCGCAACCGGCCGACCGGCAGCGTGCTGGGCGATGCGTTCGGCGACGGCGACGGCTCCCCGCCGAGCAGCGCGTCCAGCCCGCGCCCGAGTCCCTTGGGCCGCTTGATCATTGCAATTCTCCTTGTGGCAGTCGCGCGCGGTACCAGTAGGCATAGCGGTCACGAAAACCGAACTTGCGGTAGACGCCCCGCGCTGCGGCGTTGGCGGCATCGACCTGCAGGTATGCCCAGCGGGCGCCGGCCGCGCTTGCATGCTGCAGCAGGTGCTCGACGATCGCGGTCGCGTGGCCCTGACCGCGTTGCTCCGGCGTCGTCACCATGTTGAAGATCCCCGCGACGTCATCGTCGATGACCACGCAGCCGGAAGACACAGGCTGATCGCCCAGCATCAGGCCGGTATAAAGCGTCGGCAGCGCTAGGTGCGCAATCCGCTGCCGTTCGGCCGCGGCCTGGGCGGGCGGCGATCCGCGCAATCGTGCGACGAGGTCGGCGAACTCTGGCCCGCTCAGAGTTGTGAACCGGCCCGCCTGCGTGACGGGCCCGGAAGTTTTCTCCAACTCTGTCCACATCACGCGCGATTCCTCCCGGGCAAGAAAGCCGTGGTCGGCCAACGCTGCATCCAGAGGCGGCGGCTGGGTGTAAGGCGTGATACGGAACACGCACGGCAGCCCGACGCGCTCGTAGAACGCTTCGACGTGAGCCAGCTTCTCGTCGAGCGTCCGGGCGCCTGCGGCAATGGCATTCACCGACCGCGCGCGCTTCGCCTTGCCAGGCGAGTAGCGCAGCAGCCAGCCGTCGTAGATCGTCTGCTGCGGCGGCTGCGAAGAAGTCAGCCCGGCATCCTCAATGCGCGCACCGAGAGAGTCGTCGGCGCGGCGGAGTTCGGCCGGCAATCCCGCGGGGTCGAACATCAGAGAGTCTGGATGCGCCGGATCATTTCGGCGCCAAAAGCGACGTAGGCTTGCGCACCCTTGGACGCACGGTCGTAGGTCACGCCGGGCATGCCGTAGCTTGGCGCTTCGGCCAGGCGCACATTGCGCGGAATGATCGTCGAGAACACCTTGTCGCCGAACTTGGCGACCAGTTGTTCCGAGACCTGCTGCTGCAGCGTCATGCGCGGATCGAACATCACGCGCAGCAGGCCGATGATCGTCAGGTCCGGATTGAGGTTGGCAGCGACGCGCTTGATCGTATTGACCAGGTCGGCAAGTCCCTCGAGCGCGAAGTACTCGCACTGCATCGGGATGATCACGCCGTGCGCTGCGCAAAGGCCATTCAACGTCAGCAGCGACAGCGACGGCGGGCAGTCGATCAGGATGAAGTCGTACTGCGCCTCGATCGCGGCCAACTCGTGCTTCAGGCGCGTCTCGCGTTCCTCGAGCTCGACCAGTTCGACTTCCGCGCCGGCCAGCTCGCGATTGGCGCCCAACACGTCGTAGCCGCCCTGTTCTGCCCGCCGGCGCGCCGTCGCGACATCGGCGAGCCCGAGCAGCACCTGGTAGACCGTCGCCGGCAGCGTGCGCTTGTCGATGCCGCTGCCCATCGTCGCATTGCCCTGCGGATCCAGATCGACCAGCAGCACGCGCGGTCCGTGCGCCGCGATACCCGCAGCGAGATTGACCGCGGTGGTCGTCTTGCCGACGCCGCCCTTCTGGTTGGCAATGCAGAAAATGCGCGCCATTCAGCGGTCGCCCTGTGGCGTTGCGACGAGCTTCGCCGGGTCGTAGCCCTGCGCGCGCAGCAGTTCATCGATCGCCAGGCGATCCTGCTCGGCAAGGGCCGGCGTGCGCGAGAGGATCCACAGGTACTCGCGCGAGGGCTCGCCCACCACCGCGTACCGATAGTCGGGCGCGAGCCCGATCACCCAGTAGTTGCCCCAGCCGATCGGCAGCCAGCGCAGGAACGCGGGCAGGAAACTCACCTGGAACTTGTCAGGCGCACCACCGGCCCGGCGCGCGACGCCTTCGACCTCCGAAGCCCCCGAGGCCGTGGAGCAGCGGTTGATGACCTTCAGCGTGCCGTCATCGCGCGGCGCGTACTCGGCTGTCGTATTGCCGGTGCACATGCGCTGAAAGCGGTTCGGATAGTTCGCGATCTCGTACCAGCGTCCCGCGTACCGCGCCGCGTCGACGCTGCCAACCGTGGTCAGCGGCGCCGTTTCGCGCGCGAACGACGTCGCGGTCGTGCCGACTGCGAGAGCGATGAGCGCATGCCACAGCCTCATTGCGCGAGCTTGATGCCGAACGCGACAAGCACCAGCCCGGCGAGCCGCTCAAGTCCACGAGCCAGGGAGCGATGGGCCTTCACCTGCCTCGTCACTGCATGTGCGAATCCGACCAGGGTCAGGCAGTAGGCGAGCGTCAGCAGTGCGATCGTCAACGCCATCGCGCCGAAAGTAACCAACCCCTGCTGCGTCTGCGGATCGATGAACAGCGGAAAGAACGCCATGTAGAACACGATCGCTTTCGGATTCAGCAGCGTGATCAGCAGTGCCTGGCGGAAGTAATGCCCGGCCTGGATGCGGACTGGCTGCGCCTTGGCGCCGCGTCGGAAGATCAGGCGCAGGCCAACGTAAACGAGATAGGCCGCACCCGCGTACTGCAGCGCCTTGAACAGAAGCGGGTGCGCGTGCAGCACGGCCGACACGCCGAGCACTGCGAGCCACAGCAGCACCTGGTCACCGACGATCACGCCGAAGGTCGCCGCCGCGCCCGCGCGGAATCCACCCTTTCCGGTCGAGGTCAGCAGTGCGAAGGTACCTGGGCCCGGCAGCGCCAGGAAAACCAGCACCGCCACGACGAAAGCCCAGTAATCCGTGATGCCGAGCATCAGTTCGGTTCGATCAACAGCAAATGGCGCTCGGCATCGAGGCGCGGGACGTGGAGTTTAACGGTGCGGGTGACGCGCACGCCGAGATGTGCCGCTTCGAGCTGCGCCATTTCCGCGCGCGGCACCGCGCCCTTCATGGCACACCACGTCCCTCGGGGCGCAAGCAGGCGCTGTGTCAGTCGAATGAAGTCGGCGAGCGACGAAAACGCACGCGCGACGATGACGTCGAAAGGCGGGGCGTCGTAGTCCTCCACACGCACGTGGACCGCATCAACGTTCGCGAGGCCCAGCTCGAGCTTCGCCTGCATCAGGAACGCGACCTTCTTGCCGACCTTGTCAAGCAGCGTGAAGTGATGCCGAGGCATGGCAATGGCGAGCGGAATCCCAGGCAAGCCACCGCCGGCTCCGACATCGAGCACGCGCAACGTCCGCTCGGCGGCAAGTTCATCGAGTAAGGGTGCCACCGCCAGAGAATCGAGCAGGTGGTGGCTGACCATCTGCTCCGGCCGTTCGATCGACGTCAAGTTATGGATGCGATTCCACCTCTGCAGCAGATCGGCGAAGCCTAGAAGGCGGTCGCACTGCGTCGCGTCGAGGGTGACGCCGAGCTCGCCGGCGAGCCCTGCGAGTACCGCGGCGGTGGCGCTGCCATCAGGCAGCAACGCGGCCTCGGTCTCCATCGCCTCGGTTCATGCGCTTGATGTGCACCAGCAGCAGCGAGATGGCCGCTGGGGTCACGCCCGCCATGCGCGCGGCCTGGCCGATCGTCTCCGGCCGCTGTGCCTGCAGCTTCTGTCGCACTTCGATCGACAGTCCACGCACCGCGGCGTAATCGAGTTCGACTGGAATCCGCGTCGACTCGTGGGATTCATGCCGAGCGACCTCGCCCTCCTGGCGCGCGATGTAGCCGGCATACTTGATCTGGATCTCCACCTGCTCGGCTCCGGTCTGATCGAGACCTGCCACCGCTCCTCGGCCAAGCGGCTCACCCTCAGCGTCCCGCAGCGTCAGCAGGCTTGAGTAACTGACCTCAGGACGCCTGAGGAGGTCAGCGAGTGAGTACTCACGTTCTATTGACCTTCCCAGAACCCGCTCAGCTTCGCCCTCAGCAAGTATGCGAGCGTTCACCCATGTCGAACGGAGCCGGTCCGCCTCGCGGCCGACGGCTTCACGCTTGCGGTTGAACGCGTCCCAGCGGCGATCATCGACGCACCCCAGTTGACGTCCTATTTCCGTCAGGCGTAGATCCGCGTTGTCCTCGCGCAGGCTCAGTCGGTATTCGGCGCGGCTGGTGAACATGCGATACGGCTCGGCGACGCCGCGCGTAATCAGGTCGTCTACCAGCACCCCGAGGTAGGCCTGATCCCGCCGTGGACACCACGGGTCGGCATCACGCACGGCAAGCGCCGCATTCGCTCCGGCCAGCAGCCCCTGAGCGGCAGCCTCTTCGTAGCCGGTCGTGCCGTTGATCTGGCCCGCGAAATACAGACCGCGGATCGCCTTGGTCTCCAGCGACTGCTTCAGTCCGCGGGGGTCGAAGTAGTCGTATTCGATCGCATAGCCGGGTCGCAGGATGTGCGCCGACTCCAATCCGACCATCGAGCGGACGATCTCGACCTGGACATCGAACGGCAGGCTGGTCGATATCCCATTCGGATAGATCTCGTGGGTGTCCAGCCCTTCAGGTTCCAGGAAGATCTGGTGCGAAGTCTTGTCCGCAAACCGGTGGATCTTGTCCTCGATCGACGGGCAATAGCGCGGCCCGACTCCTTCAATCACCCCCGAATACATCGGGCTGCGATCCAGGTTGGCGCGAATGACGTCATGCGTGCGCGCGTTCGTGTGAGTGATCCAGCAGGGCAACTGGCGCGGATGCTGCGACGGCGACCCGAGGAAGGAGAACACCGGCACCGGATCAACTTCCCCGGGCTGCTCCTCCAGTCGTGAAAAGTCGATGGTCCGCCCATCAATACGAGGTGGCGTGCCGGTCTTCAGCCGACCTTGCGGAAGCTTCAGCTCCTTCAGCCGCGCCGCCAGCGAAAGCGACGGCGGATCACCGGCCCTGCCCGCCGAGAAATTCTGCAGTCCGATATGCACCAGGCCATTGAGGAAGGTGCCGGTCGTCAGCACGACGGTCGGCGCGTGGAAGCGGATGCCCGACTGGGTGACCGCGCCGCAAACCCGGTCGCCTTCGACAATCAGGTCATCCACGGCCTGCTGAAACAGCCAGAGATTGAGTTGGTTTTCGAGGCGCGAGCGAATGGCCTGCCGATACAGGACCCGATCGGCCTGCGCGCGGGTCGCCCGCACCGCCGGCCCCTTGGAGCGGTTGAGGATGCGAAACTGGATTCCTGCCTCGTCGGTCGCCGCGGCCATTGCTCCGCCGAGCGCGTCAATCTCCTTGACCAGATGTCCCTTACCGATCCCGCCAATCGACGGGTTGCAGGACATCTGCCCGAGCGTCTCGATGTTGTGGGTCAGCAAGACCGTGCGCGCACCCATGCGAGCGGCAGCGAGCGCGGCTTCGGTCCCGGCATGCCCTCCGCCGACCACGATCACTTCAAAATTGCCCGGAAAGTCCATGGTTCGCGCACCGCAAAAACAAGCGCGAAAGTATAGAGGGCGCCCTGCCCGACGGCGTTCTTTTGCGGAGGGCGGATCGCTGGGCAGTGGTTCCACGTGGAACCACTGCCGCAGCGTTTCACGTGAAACTAGGGACCGAAGCGAGGCGCGAGTGCGTCGCCGCGGATACGCAGCGTCATCGTCTGGATGCGCGAGCCGCCCAGCTCCACGCGGACGGTACCCGCGACGGCATGGTCGGGGGCGATCGTGAAATCACCGCGGGCCGCCAGTGCGCCTGCGCGGCCGCCCGTTTCCTCGAAGCGGATGCCCGCCGATGAGGCGCCAAGCAGGCCGTCGAACTCGGTGAAACGCGTGGTTCCGGCTGCCGTGGCACCCTGGGTCGCGGCCAGGCCGAGATTGATGCCGTTCAGCGCAGCCCAGCGAACCTGGAACGGCCCCGCCAGTACCGCCTGCTTGACCGCCTCATCGAGCGACTGGCCTCGGCCGATGATCGTCAGGTCCAGCGAGGCGGTACCCTGCATCGGCGACAGCACGGGATCCTGCCCGGCCGGCGCCCTGCGCAAGTGCGCGACAATCGCCTCGATATCGAGGTTTTGCGCGCCGGTGCGCCCGGTGATGACCCACTCGACGTCGCTTGCGGCGTACACCATCCCGGTGACGACCCCGTAAAACCCGGCGAGCGAGTAGCTGGAGACTTCGACCAGCTTGCCGTCGATTCGGCCGTTGGCGCGGATTTCGTTCCAGGTCACCTTGGGCCCGAACGGCAACGCCCAGCGGTCAGCGTCCAGCCGGAAGTCAATGACCGGGCGTCCATCGCTGGTCTGGGCCGGGCGCAGCGCAAGGCGCATCGTTCCTTCAGCGTCGAGCTGGCGCACGACGAGCGGGCCAAAGCGCCCGTCTCCACCGCGCCGGATCGTCGCTTCATAGCGGCCGGAGAGCAGTTCCGTATCCGACAGGCGGATCGATTCGAATCGGATCGTCGAGATCTTCGGCGAAAGCGCGTTGGCCCCTGACGGAAGCCCCGAGGCGAGCTTGCCCGCCTGCGCCAACGTGACGGTCATTGGCGCGACCGTGGTTTCGCCCCAGACCCACTGTCCCCCGCGCAGCGCGTTCCACAGATCCTTCCAGTTGATGAGCAGCGACGCCTCATCCACCTTGATGTCACCCGTCGAAATGCCGCGAATCACCATGCGTGGTGAAGGCGAAAAGCGGAACTCGGTGTCCGCAACTGCCACCGGCTGGCGAAACACCTCGGTCAGCCGCTCGGCCACCCTGGGGGCACTGACTTCCCGTTGCATCGGCTGCAGCGTCGTGAACAGCACCGTGATCAGTACACCGACGGCAGCCACACCCAGCAACCGCTTCATCCAGGTACGCAGGGTCTGGCGGCGTTGCTCGTCGACGATTTCCTCCGTCTCGGCGCGGTCGCGCTCCTCCTGCAGGTCAAGGCGGTCCGGGACATTGACCGTCGTGATCGCAAAGTGGGTAGCGGCCTCCCAATCCGGCGAACGCGTCGTCTTGTCCACCGGCGCCGGCGGCGGCGCTGGCGGCGGAGGTGAGCGCACACTTACCAAGGAGTCCTCGAACTGCGAGGCGGCCCGTCGTTGTGCCGGATTGGCACGAGACGGTGCCGCTGCGACTTCCCGGGCGAGCTGCGCCGCGGCCTGCTCCACGCGTGCCCGGACCAGTTCACTGGCGACCGCTTCATCCGAGTCGCCGAAGATTGTCACTGGGTCGAGATCGCTCTGCTCGAGGAACTGCGCGACCGCATCGGGCGACAGGCCACGTGCCGCGTTCCCGTTGCCGCGTGACGGGTCGCCCGAGCCCATCGGTTCGACCAGCCCGGCATCCTGCAACTTGCGCAGCGCGCGTTCGATGCGCTCGTCGTTGAGGCTGGGAAGGCGGGTCTTCAGGCCCGCGAGGTTCAAGCGGCCGTCGAGCAGAATGAGAATCAGCCGTTCACTCTGCGTGAACTGGTGCGATTTCTCATAGACCTCGCGCACACCGGAATCGGTGCGCTGGTAGACCATCGAAACGTTCAGCGCCATGAGGGGTCGTGCGGGGTCCGCGTCACGGACACGTCGTCACAGGTCGATCGATTGTATCGACGATGTGCTGGAAAACACACGTCCGTGTTCGGTCGATAAGAGGGACTAACCCCGTTCAGCAACGTAGCGGTCCCGCCACTGGGGCGGCGACCTCGCCCGTCAGGCCGCCGCCGAGGTTCGCGCCGTCTGACGATGCGCCCACCAGGCGCCCAGTTCACCCACGATGCCGCGCCGAGATGCCATCACACCGACCGCGACAAAGCCCTTGACTCCTTGGTCAGGCCGCGCGTTTCGAGAATGACTTCGGCTGGGGTACTCATGCGGAGGCGGCGAGCATAGCAACGTAATCTGCATGTGTGGCGACGCGCGGATTAGTAGCGTGGCAGTGGTCCTTCAACGCCGCCGTCGCAATGTCGTCGTACAGATCGGGAGTGACACCCATCTCGCCCAGCCCGGAAGGCAGCTCGAGCCGACGGTTCAGGGAACGGATGGCGAGCGCCAGTTCATCGCCGCTGTCGACACCGAACACGCTCGCAATCGCATGCACACGCTCGGGCACCGTCTTTTCATTGAACTTCACGACTTCGGGCAGCAGCACCGCATTGAGGGTGCCATGGTGGGGACCGAGTCTTTCGGCTCCGAGCTTGAGCGCGCCGAGCGCGTGCGACAGCGAGTGCACAGCACCCAGACCTTTCTGGAACGCCATCGCGCCCTGCATCGACGCACTCATCATGTTCCAGCGCGCCGCCGGGTCGCGCGGCTCGCGCGTCGCCTTCTCGATGTGCTTGAGACCGCGAGCCAGGCCATCGAACGCGATCGCATCTGCCGGCGGGTTCACGGCCTTAGACAGGAAGGTTTCGACGCAGTGCGCAATCGCGTCCATCCCTGTCGCCGCCGTCAGCCGGGGCGGCAGGCCGTAGGTCAGCTCGGGATCGCAAATCGCAGTCTTTGGCACCAAGTGCCAGGAATGGAAGCCGAGCTTGCGGCCATCATCGAGGATGATGATCGCGCCGCGCGCCACTTCGCTGCCCGTGCCGGCCGTCGTCGGAATCGCTATCAAGGGCGCGACGTTCGCGGTGATTCTCGGGCTGCCGCCGAGAATGGTCGCATAGTCAGCGAGCAAACCCGCGTGCGTCGCCATGATGGCCACGCCCTTCGCCAGATCGATCGCACTGCCGCCACCCAGGGCGATCAGGCCATCCGCTTCGTGTTCACGGTAAGCCTGCACGGCGTCCATCACGGCAGTCTCGGTCGGGTTTGATGGCGTGCCGTCGTACACCGCAACCGGCAGGTCTCCCAGCGCATCGCGGAGACGATCGAGCAGGCCGGCGGCGACAACGCCGCGGTCGGTGCAGATCAGCGGCCGGGAGATGTTGCTGCGCTCGCACTCCGCGCGCGCGAGCCGCAGTGCGCCGAAGTCGAACTGAACCTGCGTGATGTAGTAGATCAGGCCCATGCCAGGCTCCTTTAACGTCGCGGTCGGAGAGTGGGCGGACAGGCAGTATGTCGGCTCGCCCCGGGCGATGCAATTGCGGGAGACGATAAGCAATCGGGCCGCCGCAGCGGCCCGTCATCGGGCACTGCGCGCCCTTCTCTCTTAGGAGGCGAGTCGCCGCTCGAAGGAAGCGCGCGTCTGTTCGAGTTCAGCCGGCAAGTGCGGATGCAGCTTGCTGAACAGCTCCGCATGCGACGCCAGTTCCTTGCGCAAATCGCCAGCGTCGACCGCCGTGATCTGCTCGTAGCGATCGCGCGTGAACTCCAGGCCGTTCCACTTGAGGTCGTCGTACCTCGGAGTAACGCCGAACACGTGTTCGGCGCCCCCCGCGCGCCCCTCGACGCGGTCGACGATCCACTGCAGCACGCGCATGTTCTCGCCAAAGCCGGGCCATACGAACTTGCCCTCGGCATCGGTACGGAACCAGTTGACCGTGAAGATCTTCGGCAGCGTCGCACCGGCGTCCTGCAGTGCGTGACCGAGCGTGATCCAGTGGCCAAAGTGATCGCCCATGTTGTAGCCGCAGAAGGGCAACATCGCGAAGGGGTCGCGGCGAAGAACGCCTTGGGCGCCCTGCTGTGCGGCCGTGGTCTCTGAGCCCATGGTCGCCGCCATGTACACGCCTTCGACCCAGGTCCGCGCCTCGGTCACCAGCGGCACCGTGGTCGAGCGTCGCCCGCCGAACAGGAAAGCGTCGATTGCCACGCCGTTGGGGTCCTCCCAATCCTTGTCGATCGACGGGCACTGCTGCGCGGCGACCGTAAAGCGCGCATTCGGGTGCGCCGCCTTGCGTCCGGCCTTGCCGTCCTCGGGCGTCCAGTCCTTGCCTTGCCAGTCGATCAAGTGCGCCGGCGCCGGACCCATGCCCTCCCACCAGACGTCGCCATCGTCGGTCAGCGCGACGTTGGTGAATATGACGTTCTCGTGCAGCATCGCCATCGCGTTGTGGTTGGTCTTTTCCGACGTGCCCGGCGCCACGCCGAAGCAACCCGATTCCGGATTGATCGCGTACAGGCGGCCGTCCTTGCCCGGCTTGATCCAGGCGATGTCCTCGCCCACCGTGGTGACTTTCCAGCCGGCGAACGCCGGCGGCGGAATCAGCATCGCAAAATTGGTCTTTCCACAGGCCGACGGGAACGCCGCAGCGATGTGATATTTCTTGCCCTCTGGCGACGTGACCGCGACGATCAGCATGTGTTCGGCGAGCCAGCCCTCATCGCGCCCCATCGTCGAGGCAATGCGCAGTGCCAGGCACTTCTTGCCGAGCAGCGCGTTGCCGCCGTAGCCCGAGCCGTACGACCAGATCTCGCGCGTTTCCGGGAAATGCACGATGTACTTGGTACCGCTGCACGGCCACGCGACGTCCTTTTCGCCTGGCGCCAGCGGCTTGCCCACCGAGTGCACGCAGGGGACAAAAGCGCCATCGGTGCCGAGCAGTTCCACGACTGCCCGCCCCATGCGCGTCATGATGCGCATGTTCACCACGACATACGGGCTGTCGGTGAGCTCCACACCGATCTGGCTGATGTGCGAACCGAGCGGACCCATCGAAAACGGAATCACGTACAGCGCGCGACCGCGCATGCAACCATCGAACAGGCCGCTCAGCGTCGCACGCATCTCCCCTGGCGCCATCCAGTTGTTGGTCGGCCCGGCGTCGTCCTTCGATTCGCTGCAGATGAAAGTGCGGTCCTCGACGCGCGCGACGTCGCCGGGGTCCGAGAGGGCCAGGTAGCTGTTCGGCCGCTTCGCCGGATTCAGCTTCTTCAGCGTCCCCCCCGCGACCATTTCGGCGAACAGCCGATCCGCCTCTTCCTGGGAACCATCGCACCAGACCACGCGGTCAGGTTTCGTCAGCTGGGCGATCTCGGCCACCCATGCAATCAACTTCCGGTTTCGTACATAGGCAGGGGTATTGACCGCCTGGCCCGCAAGTACTGCGCTCATGAATGCGCCTCCTGTTTCGCCGCGCGTCGCCACTGGGCGCGCCGTTCGTTGTTCTGACCACGTCGCGGATCGTGACCGCGAGTGACCGGCGTATCGGCGGATGGCCGCTTGGGATGCCGGCAACGGGAAAGTTTTTGATTTTAACTGCAGCGGGCGGGTACGACCCACGCCGGCCCGGGTGCGGTTTCGCTGCGTCGCACAGTCCGCATCGTGGTGCGCCGGCCGCCACGAGACTGATAGCCCAAAAAAGGAGGCCCGCTCCGCGGGCCCGCAAAAGGAAATCGAACGGCCCTCAGCCGCCGAGGACGTTGATCTCGACCGCCTGCGGGCCTTTTTGTCCCTGCTGAACCTGGTACTCGACCTTCTGGTTCTCCTTCAGCGTGCGGAAGCCCTTTGACTTGATACCGCTGTAATGGGCGAAGAGATCGGCCCCGCCATCATCGGGTTTGATGAAGCCAAAACCCTTTGTTTCGTTGAACCATTTCACAGTGCCGGTCGGCATTGAAGTCACTCCGTTGAACACGGGATGCGCCCGCGACGCGCAAGCGATGGTGCTGTTGGGATAGCCGGGAGGGGTGTTATGCGACAGGGATGGCCTGGAAGCCGCTAGCGCTGAGCTTTGAATTCACGCTTCGAATCCACATTCCGAATCCACAGCTGAGAATCGACTGCATTTTCACGCTACACCGGCGATTCTGAAAAATCCAGACGCCAAAACCCGCGATCACCGTGAGGCAGATGCCGGGCTCGGTCCTCGCCTCAAGGGGCCCAAGGTCGGGCGAGATCGACAGGCAGCAGTGAATACACCGCGGCGTCGTAGCGCACGTCGTTCGCAAACAGTCCATGGCGCAGGACGCCTTCGAAGCGCGCACCCGCCCGCTCGGCAGCACGGCGGCTCGATCGGTTCTCGAGCCGGATACGCATCGACACGCGGATCAGCCCGAGTTCGTTCACACCGAACGCGGCCATTGCGCGTATCGCGGTGGCAGCGACCCCCTGTCCGCAGGCCGTCCGGCGCACCCAGTAACCGACCTCCGCCTCGCGCTTCCCGTAGAGGAGGAGGTCGTGCAGCGCAACGCCGCCCAGCACTCGCGCGGAATCCGCATCGACGATGAGCATCGGAAACGCGGAGCGGTCGCGCCACATCCGGTCAGCCTGATCGAACCAGCGCTCGACGTCAGGCAAGCCGTAGCCCGCGTGGTACCACGGCATCCAGCGCGCCAACGCCACGGCCGACTCGCTTGCGGCGTCAAGGAAATCTGCAGCCGACGGCGCCGTCGACTGCGTCAGCGGGCGCAGCTCAATTGCCATCGCGTGCTCCGGTAATGACACGACGCCAGAGCGCGAAGGCGGCGCCCGCGGTGAGGACCACCGCCGCCATGCGAATGGCGTGAAACGCCGTGACGATAGGGACTCCTAACTGCAGTGCCTTGGCCGTGAGCGCCATTTCGCCAATGCCTCCCGGTGTCGTCGCAATCACGGCGGTGGGCCACGGCAGCTCCGCGCCCCACGCCAGCAACAGGCCGAATCCAAGACCGCACAGCAGGTACACGCCGGTAATCCAGGCCACCGTGGTCAGGAAGCGAGGCGCGGCACGGAAGAACTCACGCGTGAAATGCGTGCCGAGCGTGATGCCTATCAGGAGTTGCCCGCCATTAATGACCGCGGTCGGCAGTGACGAGAAAGTGTGGCCGGTCGCCGTGATCGTGGCCGCGGCGAGCAGCGGTCCGATCATCCAGCTGTTGGGCGATCCCAGGCGCTGCATCGCGGCGGCCGCGCCGAACGTGACCGCAGTCAGGACCACGAAACCGAGCGGGTCAAACGCCAGAGCCAGTGGCGTATACGGATCGGCCCCGTGGACCCCAAGAGCATCGAAGCTCAACGGGACGATCAGCACCACCAGCATGATGCGCAGGCTGTGCGCCGCGGCGACGCGATCGACCTTACCGGCGTGGCGCTGTGCCTGCATCGCCATCTCGCTGGCGCCGCCGATGGCCATCGCGAAGAATGCCGTCGGCGAATCGGAGTCGGTCGACCGCAGCAGCAGCCAGGCCCCGAAGGCGCCAAGGACCATTGCGAACAGCACCGCGGCAATCAGCCAGGGTGCGAGGCGCACGACTTCGCGCACGACAGCCGGCGAGAAGTACAGCCCCAGCGCGACTCCGATCGCCCACTGACCCACCTGACGGGCGCCCGGCGGCGCCACAAGTCCGCCGTGGGCCATGCTGACCAGCGCGACGGCGACCAGCGGCCCGATCAGCCAGGGCAGCGGCGTGCTCAGCGCCGCGCAGGCCAGCGCGCCCAGCGTCGCGATGACCAGCGTGGCGAGGATCCGCAGGGCTGCAGCAGCAGAGCTCGTGTGCTTATCGCCCGCGGCGTCCTTGTGCAAGGAGCTCACGCTGCAGCGCGTGCCCGCCACTCACGCACGACGCGAACCAGCCACGGCACCAGCACCAGCGCGGCGGTGATCGCCAGCAGCGTCGCGGAGATCGGATGCGTGAAGAACACGGACGGATCGCCCTGGCTGATCGCCAGCGCGCGCCGGAACTGCGACTCGGCCAGGGGGCCCAGGATCAGGCCGATGACTGCGGGCGCGACCGGGAATCCCCAGCGCCGCATCATGAAGCCCAGGAGGCCAAAGACATACAGGGTGACAAGGTCAACCACCGACTGGTGCAGGCTGTAGGCGCCGAGCGTGGCAAAGACCAGGATGCCGGCGTACAGCAACGGCCGCGGGATCTTCAGCACCTGCACCCAGAGCCCGATCAGCGGAAGGTTGAGCACCAGCAGCAGCACGTTGCCGACGTACAGGCTGGCGATCAGCCCCCACACCAGGGCACCCTGCGTCTGGAACAGCAGCGGGCCCGGCTGGATGCCGTAGTTCTGGAACGCCGCCAGCAGGATCGCCGCGGTCGCCGAGGTCGGAATGCCGAGCGTCAGCAGCGGCACCAGCACGCCCGCCGACGACGCGTTGTTCGCGGCCTCGGGACCCGCGACACCTTCGATCGCGCCCTTGCCGAACTCCTCGGGATGCTTAGACAGCTTCTTCTCGAGCGCATAGGACAGGAAAGTCGGGATCTCGGCGCCGCCCGCCGGAATCGTGCCGAACGGAAAGCCGATGCCGGTCGCACGCAGCCACGCTGGCCACGAGCGTCGCCAGTCCTCGCGGCTCATCATCAACGAACCGGACACCGGCGTCACTTCCTCGCGGATCCGGCTCTGATACGCAGCGACGTACAGGGCCTCGCCGACGGCGAAAAGGCCCACGGCGAGCACGACGACATCAATGCCGTCGAGCAGCTCCGGCACGCCGAAGGCGAAGCGCATCTGCCCGGTCTGCTCGTCGATGCCGACGAGGCCAAGCAGGAGCCCGAGGAAGAGCATCGTCAGGCCACGCACGGTGGAGGCCCCGAGCACGGCGGCGACCGTCACAAATGCAAACACCATCAGCGCGAAGTACTCGGTCGGCCCGAACTTCAGCGCGAACTCGACGATGATCGGAGCCAGCAGCGTCAACAGGAGCGTGGCGAGCGTGCCGGCGACAAACGACCCGATCGCTGCGGTCGCCAGAGCCGGCCCGGCACGGCCGCGCTTGGCCATCTTGTTGCCCTCGAGCGCGGTGGCGATCGACGCCGACTCGCCCGGCGTATTGAGCAGGATCGTCGTGGTCGATCCGCCGTACATCGCCCCGTAATAGATGCCGGCGAACATGATCAACGCACCGGTCGGATCGAGCTTCACCGTGAGCGGCAGCAGCATCGCGACCGTCAGCGCGGGCCCGACGCCGGGCAGCACGCCAACCGCTGTGCCGAGCGTCACACCGACGAAGCCCCACAGCAGGTTGATCGGGGTCAGCGCGACGCCGAATCCCGTCAGCAGCGCGTTGAGCGTCTCGCTCATAGCCCGGCTCCGCCGAGCAACGGTCGCAGCCAGCCCGACGGCAATCCCACGTTGAGGAACTTCACGAAGAATAGGAACACCAGCAGCGTCAAGGCGAGTCCGATCGCGGCATCGCGCAGCGGACGCGTGCTGCCGAAGCCCCGCGCCACCAGCACGAAGAGCGCCGTGCCGGCAATGACGAATCCGGCGTGCTGGATCAGCAGCATCTGGGCCGCGAGGCCCGCGCTCACCCAGACGAAGGCACGCCGTTCGAAGGCATGCTCGCCGCGTTCAGCCGGATCCTCGGGCACGGACGCGCGCCAGCCGCCGGAAAAGTACTCGGCGAGCAGCCAGATGCCCAGCAGGATCAGGCTACCCGCAACGACCTTCGGAATGACGTTCGGACCGATGCGCGCATAGCCGCCGGCCTCCGGCAACTGGTACGCGACATAGGTGGCAAGGCCGCCAAGCAGCAGCACGCCGAGCGAGATCACCAGCTCGGCGCGCGTGCGCTGGGCACTCACGTTGGCCTACTTGCGCAGGCCGAGGGACTCGAGGATCGCGCCGATGCGCTTGATGTCTTCATCAAGGAACGACTTGAAGGCGTCACCGCCCAGGAAGACCCCTTCCCAGCCGAATTTCGCGAGCGATTCCTTCCACGCCGCCGACTCGGTCGCCGTCTTCACGGCCGCCACGAGCCCATCGCGCTGCGCCGGCGTCAGGCCGGGGGCGCCGAAGACGCCGCGCCAGTTGCCCAGTACCACGTCGATGCCCTGCTCCTTCAGCGACGGGATACCGTCCTGCGCCTTGGCTCCGGACACCGCCAGGGCACGCATGCGGCCGCCCTTGATGTGTTCGGCGAATTCTCCGAGGCCGGCCACGCCGGCGGACACATGGCCGCCGGCGATGTTGGCGACCTGATCACCGCCGCCCTTCGATGCAATGTAGTTGAGCTTTGCCGGCTCAACGCCCGCGGCGCGGGCAATCAGCCCGGCGAGGATATGGTCGCTGCCGCCGGCCGAGCCGCCGTTCCAGGCCACCTTGCCCGGGTCGGCCTTGAGCGCCTTCACCAGGTCGCCCATCGACTTGTACGGCGAATTGGCCGGCACCACGACCACCAGATTTTCGGTGGTCAGACGGGCGATCGGCGTGACCATGCCCAGGTCGACCGGAGACTTGTTGAGGATGATGCCGCCGACCATCACCATGCCGCCGATCAGCACGGCGTTGGGATCGCCCTTCGCACTGTTGACGAACTGCGCCAGGCCGATCGTTCCAGCGGCCCCACCCTTGTTGTCGAATTGCACCGACTGCACGACCTTGGCCGACTGCATGGCCGCAGCCAGCGCACGGCCGGTCTGGTCCCAGCCGCCGCCAGGGTTGGCCGGGATCATCATCTTCAGGTTGGAGATCGACTGCGCGAAGGCGGCCCATGGCCACTGCGCGGCCGTCGCGGCCGCAACCGCCGCCAATGTGAAATCACGACGCTTCATGTTGTCTCCTTGACTGCGTTCTTTTGGGCGTGGGCTACGCCACGGCAGCATACCGAAGTGCCTGCGACGCCGTCACGCTGCCAGGCCCGGCTAGTCAGCGCGCAGCGCGTCGACGATATTCATCCGGCTGGCCCGGATCGCCGGCAGGAACCCTCCCACAAAACCCATCAGCAGCGCGAAAGTCAGCGCCTGCAGCACGATCCTCGGCGTCAGCCTGAAGGAAAACGCGAGCTCCGAAAACGACTGGAAGTTGGTCGTCGATACCGTGATCGCAGTCAGGAAGCTCGCCGCAACCAGCCCTGCGATGCCGCCGAGCAAGGCCAGCAGCAGCGATTCGGCGAGGAACGCGGCGAGTACCGAGGCGCGCTGGAAACCAAGTGCACGCAGGGTGCCGATCTCGCTCGTCCGCGTCGCCACGGCCGCGTACATCGTGATCGTCGCACCGATCATTGCGCCCAGAGAGAAGATGATCGAAAGCGCCATGCCGAGAAGTGTGATGAAGTTCGACAGGCTGGCCGACTGGTCCTCATAGAAGCGGTGTTCACGCTTGATGTCGACCTTGAGGCGCGGATCCTCGTCCAGCCGGGCCTTCAGCGCGTCGAACGAATTCGCATCGGCAAGCTTGGCAATGACCGACGAGTAGGCGATGCGGCGGAACGCCTGCATCATCTGCTCGACGTCGCCCCAGATCTCGGAGTCGAACGCCGTGTTGCCGGCGTCGAACATGCCGACGACAGTCCACTGCCGGCCAGCGAACGACAACTGCTGTCCGATTTCGACGCCGGCGAACTGGCGGGCGACCGAACGCCCGACGACGATCTCCGAGGTCCCGGAACGGAACATGCGCCCGTCGACGATGCGCACCTGTGGCCGCAGTTCCCGGCCGATCTCCGGCATGCCCCGTACTACGACATTGCTGCGCTTGCTCGGGTCGTCGAGCTTGGGCAGCGAGTTGAGCACCACGACCTCCTTGGAGACGAAGGCCTGACCGTCCGCAGCACGTGCCACTTCGGGCGACGTTTCGATCAGCGACGCCTGGTCCCGGAACACGCCGCTCTGCACTTCCGTCTGGCTGCCCAGCCGGATCACGACGGCATTGTCGGCGGAACCGGTCGACACCAGAGTCGACTTGAGCCCGGCGTCGAGCATCAGCACGGCCGCGAAGACGAACACCACGAGCGCCATGCCGCCCGCGGTCAGCCCGGTAGTCAGCTTGCGCACCCACAGGTTTCGCGCGACGTAGGAGAACGGAACTTTCATGCGTGGTGTACGCGACCGCCGCGCGGTCGCACGTGCACCACGCATGCTAGAAAGTGTGGGCCTCCCTTCGGAGCGGCCGGGCGTACGGCCCATCCACAACTGCACGGGTGCATCACCCTGCGCATGCCACCGCCACTCAAACTCTTGATTACACGCGAGGTTCGCGCCGTCCACCTTCCCGAGGCGCGGCTGGTGCGCTCACGACGCTCTCCGGGCCTCGTCCGCCCGTGGCACTTGTTGGCGGGCCGTACGCCCGGCCGCCCGAAGGGAGGCCCGCTGATCAAGCGGTCGAAATGCACGTGCGACCGCGCAGCGGTTGCGTACATTTCGACCGAACTACGCCACATGTCGCAGCCCATCGACGATCTTCACGCGGGCAGCGCGGATCGCAGGGACGAAGCCGGCGACCAGGCCAACGACCGCAGCGCAGGCCGCCTGCAGGTAGAACGTCTCCGCCACCAGCGGCATCTTCGCGAACACGCTGACGGTGGCTGCGTGAAAGAGCTTGATCACAGGTGAAGTCAGCAGCATGCCGATGCCGGCACCGATCAGCGCCAGCAGCAGGGCCTCGACCATGATCATTGCCGCCACCACGCCGGGCTTGAAGCCCAGCGCCTTCAGCGTCGCGTACTCCGGCAGTCGCTCGCGCGCGGTCATCGCCATCGTGTTTGCCGCGACTGCCATGATGATCAGGATCACGACGTAGCTCACCCCCTGGATCGCAACGACGATCGTCTCGACCATCGCGACGAAGCCAAGAGTGAACGCCTTTTCGGTCTCGGTCAGTGTCTCGGCCAGCGAGTTCTTGAACTCGGCGTCGATCTCGCGCGCAATCGTCGCTGCGGCCTGCCCGTCACCGATGCCAACGATGAACACCCCGGCCTGGTCGGCACGCCGCGGAAATACCTTCTTTATGCTCTCGTTCAGGTAGTCAAAGTGGAAGTACATCTGGCGCGTGATCGTGGTCTCGTCCTTGGCGTCGTAGATCGCGCGCACGTTGAATTCCCAGTTGCCCGGGTAAATCGCGCTCCTCAGTGGAATCGTGTCGCCGACCTTGAAGCCATAGAGGTCCGCAAGCTGGCGACCAACGGCCGCTCCGCGCCGGTCGCGCAGGAACGCCCGGTACTCCTCCGGCTCGAAGATGAACTCGGGGTACATCGGGAAAAACGTCGGCGCATCGACCGCGAACTGAGCGAAAAAATTCTTCGGCTCCTTGTAGATGCCGCCGAACCAGTTCGAGACGCTCACGCCGGTCACACCCGGCACCGCGCGGATCTTCTCGCGGTAGTACATCGGCATCGTGAACGTCAGTGAGATCGAGTTGCGTGCGATGAGCCGCGTCGCCGAGGCCGCGTCCGCGCCGGCATACCAGGCCCGCACCACAGTCTGCAGCAAGCCAAACGCGAGAATCGCAATCACCAGCCCAAGGATCGTCAGCGCCGAGCGCAGCCTGGCGCGGAACACGTTGCGAACGACGAACCTCACGAAGAACACCGCTCGTCCTCAATGCCCGAACGGGGCCGTGTCGGTCAGTTGGCCCTTGTCGAGGTAGATCAGGTGATGCGCGGCACCGGCGGCACGCGGGTCGTGCGTCACCATGACGATCGTCTTGCCGAGTTCGGAGTTGAGCCGGTCGAGCAGGCCGAGGATGTCCGCCGCCGATTGCCGGTCGAGGTCGCCGGTGGGCTCGTCGGCAATCACCAGCAACGGATCGGTGACCAGTGCGCGCGCAATCGCGACGCGCTGCTGCTGCCCGCCCGACAGTTCGTTCGGGTAGTGCTTCACCCGGTCGGAAAGCCCCACCATCGACAGCAGCAGATCGACGCGCTCGCGCCGCTCGGCGCGCGACAGCGCGGTCAGTTGCAGCGGCAGCTCGACGTTCTCGAACGCCGTCAGCACCGGCATCAGGTTGTAGAACTGGAAGATGAAACCGACGGTACGCGCGCGCCAGTCGGCAAGCTCGGTATCGGAGAGTTGCGTGATGTCCTCGCCGGCGACCGCGAGACGGCCGCTGTCCGGCTTGTCGATTCCCGCCACCAGGTTCAGCAGCGTGCTCTTGCCGGAGCCGGAAGGTCCCATCATCGCGACGAAGTCTCCCTCACGGATCACGAGGTTGATATCAGTGAGCACGGGCACGACCTGCTCGCCGCGGACATAGGACTTGGTCAGGTGTTCGATCTCGACCAGCGCACGCCGGTCGACCGCCACGTCGGCCTGCGGCATCGCTATTTCTTGACCGCTTCGACGCGCGCGCCGGCTGCGAGGCGCTCTGGCGGAACAGCCACGACGCGGGTTCCCGGCGCCACACCGTCGACCCGCACCAGGTCGCCGACCTTCTCGCCGGTCTTCACTGGCACCGGCTTGACGATGCTGGCCGCGTCGACGACGAAGACCACATCGGCGCCGTCGCGCTTGACAATGGCATCCGGGCGCAGCGCCGGCACCGGCTTGCGTTCCTCAGGCTGCAGCGAACGCGACAGGAAGGCGACCTTGGTGCTCATGTCCGGCAGCACCCGCGCGTCGCGTTCGACGAACCTGACTTTGACCAGCAGCGTCGCCTTGCTGCGGTCGACCGTCGGCACGATGCGGCTCACTTCGCCGAGCAGGCGCAGGTCCGGGAAGGCATCGAGCTGGATCTCGGCCGGCTGCGCGACCTTGATCTTCGCGATCGAGGACTCCGACACATCGGCCTCGACCTCGAGGGTCTCCATGTCGGCCATCGTGACCACCGCACCGGTGGTCCCGGAGGCCGATGAAAACGGCGTGACGATGTCCCCGACGTTGGCGCTCCTGGTGAGCACGATGCCAGTGAAGGGCGCGCGGATCAGCGTCTGATCGAAAGCGACGCCGGCGACGCGCAGGTTGGCCTCGGCGACACCGATCTGCGCCCTTAGTGTGTCGATCTGCGCCCGTGACTTGTTGTAGCGCGCTTGCGCAGTGTCGAGCGCCGACCCGGAGATGAAGTTCTGCTTCGCGAGTTCCTGCGCGCGCTGCAGCGCGGCCCGCGCATCGTCAAGTTCCGCCTGACCCTGCGCGAGGTTGGCGCGCGCCGCCTGCACCTGTGCTGCGGCCTGTTCCCGCTGCGCAGCGACGTCGCGGTTTTCCAGGCGGGCGATGATGTCGCCCTCCTTCACCATCTGCCCTTCCAGGACGCCGAGCCACTCCAGTCGACCGGTACCCTTTGACGAGACCGAGGCGCGGCGCTGGGCAACGACGCGGCCCGTGGCATTCAGCACCGCCACGGAGGACGACGGATACGCGACGGCGACGGTGGCGAACTCCACCGGCTGCGCGGCCGCGCGGCTGCGAATGACGAGCGCGGCGGCAATCACTAGGGTGATCACCAGCGCCCAGATCCACCAGCGCTTCCACAGCGGCCGCCGGCGTCGGGTCACGGGGGTGCCAGACCGGTCGATGGCGAGCCGGGACAGTGACGGTGGAGCGGGGGATTCGGACATGGCAACAGCTCGCGGGCAGACCGCCATCCTAATGGAAGCAATGTTGCGGACTCGCTGCCGCGCCGGCTATTTGCCAATGCAGAAGCGGCTGAAGATCACTCCAAGCAGGTCGTCCGCGCTGAACTCGCCGGTGATCGCGGCCAGCTCGTTCTGTGCCAGTCGCAGTTCTTCCGCGAACAGATCCAACGCCGCGTCGCGGCGTTCTGCATGGGCGGCCGCGGCCTCGAGGTGATCGCGAGCCTGGCGCAAAGCCTGCAGATGCCGCTCACGCGCGAGATACACGTTCTCGCCGCCGGTGGTTCGATCCCAGCCCGCCAGGCGATGGAGCTCGGCGCGCAGCAGGTCGAGGCCGCGCCCGGTCAGCGCCGACAGGCGGATCGTCGCGCCGTCCACCACAGGAGCTGCGCCGGTCACGTCGATCTTGTTGATCACCGTCAGCAGCGGCACGCCGCGCCCGGTGCGTCTGGACACACGATCGAGCACTTCGGCATCCGCGCTGGGGTTCGCCGCGTCGACCAGGTGCAGCACGACGTCCGCGCGCTCGATCTCGGCCAGCGTACGGTCGATGCCGATCGACTCCACCTCGTCGATCGTCTCGCGCAGGCCGGCGGTATCGATGATGTCCAGCGGCAACCCACCGATCTCGACCTGGCGCACGATGCGGTCGCGGGTCGTGCCCGGCACGGCCGTCACGATCGCGGCTTCTTCACCTGCGAGCGCGTTGAGCAGGCTCGACTTGCCGACATTGGGCGCTCCCACCAGCACGACATGCAGCCCTTCGCGCAGCACGGCGCCCTGACGGGCCCGCTGCAGCACGTCGTCGAGTGCCGCGCGCACGCGATGCAATCGCCCCGCCGCGTCGGCCTTTTCAAGGAAGTCGATCTCCTCCTCGGGAAAGTCGAGCGTCGCTTCAACCAGGGCGCGCAGTTCAGTCAGTTGTTCCGTCAGGCCATGGATGGCCCGGGAGAAGTCGCCCGCCAGCGAACGCGCCGCCGAGCGCGCCGCCGCTTCGGTCGACGCGTCGATCAGATCGGCCACGGCCTCGGCTTGCGCAAGATCCAGCCGATCGTTGAGGTAGGCGCGGCGCGTGAACTCGCCCGGCTCGGCGAGCCGTGCGCCGATCGACCGGCCCGCCTCGAGGCAGCGGCTGACCAGCACGCGCAACACCACCGGGCCGCCATGGCCCTGCAGTTCGAGCACGTCCTCGCCGGTGTAGGAATGCGGCGATGGGAAGTGCAGCGCGATGCCCTGGTCGAGCGTCGCTCCGTGCGCGTCGACGAAGTCGCAGTACGTGGCGTGCCGAGGCGCCAACGCACGGCCACCGAGCACCGCAGCGATCACCGGGCTGAGGTCGGCCCCTGACAACCGGACAATGCCGATCCCGCCCCGTCCGGGCGCAGTGGCAATCGCAACAATCGGATCCTTGTCGGAATTCATCGGCGCAGCCACCGGCGGAGTCGACGCTCGCCTGACCGTCGGCCCAAGGATACCCATCGACACGCCGAGGTCACGGCGCGTACGGGCAATCCCGCCGTGGCAAAGGTCCGGTGCATGCCTACACTGGCCGCATGGATGACGATCCGCTGTTGAAATTCATCTCGCCGCTCGCCGGCGTCGTGCTCGCGGTCGTGCTGTCGGTGATGGTGTCTGCCACGGTGGCCGGTCAGATCGGCGACGACTATGCAACCCGCGCCTGGATCTACACGATCGCGGTGCTCTGGGTCGTCGTCGGGGCTGTGGTCATGTTCATGCTGGTCCACCGCGGCGAGACCAAGATCCTGTCTGTTGGTCGCGTGCTGCTGTGGACGGCCAGCATATGGCTCTGGCCGGTGTTCGCGCTGCGCGCTTGGCGGCGGCGCTCCACGTCCGACAACGCGCCTCACGACTGAGGCGCGGCGCCACGGCGGCGATCAGCCGGGCTTCTTCGCCTTCTCGATCTGCTTGGTCACGTACCACTGCTGCGCGATCGAGAGAATGTTGTTGGTCAGCCAGTAAAGCACCAGGCCGGCCGGGAAGAAGAAGAACATCACGCCGAAGATCAGCGGCATGAACATCATCACCTTGGCCTGCACCGGATCGGGCGGCGTGGGGTTGAGTTTGTACTGGATCCACATCGTGGCCATCATCAGCACCGGCAGGATGAACCAGGCGTCGGGGGTCGCGAGGTCCTGCACCCACAGCATCCAGGGGGCGTTGCGCATTTCGACGCTGGCCAGCAGCACCCAGTAAAGCGAAATGAACACCGGGATCTGGACCAGGATCGGCAGGCAACCGCCGAGCGGATTGATCTTCTCGTTCTTGTAGAGCTCCATCATCGCGGCGTTCAGCTTGGCCTTGTCGCTGCCGTACTGCTCGCGCAGCTTCATCATCCGCGGCGTCACTTCCTTCATTCGCGCCATCGATTTGTAACTGGCCGCCGACAGCGGATAGAACGCCGCCTTGATGATCACCGTGAGCAGCACGATCGCCCAGCCCCAGTTGCCGACGATGCGGTGCAGGAACTCGAGCAGCCAGAAAATGGGCTTGGCGAGGAAGGTGAGCCAGCCGTAGTCCACGACCAGGTCCAGCCCGGGCGCCAGTTGCGCCAGCGCATGCTGGTCCTGCGGGCCAACATAGAGCTGCGCCGTCGATGTCGCGCTCGACTGTGGCGCAATGCCCGGCAGCGGTTGCATCATCCCGATGGAGTACAGATTCTTGTCGACGGTGCGCGCATAGAACTCGCGCTGCTCGCCCTCCTTGGGCACCCAGGCGGTCACGAAGTAATGCTGGATCATGCCGACCCAGCCGTCCTTGCTCGGCTGCGGCAGTTCGGGCTTGTTCTTCTCGATCGCCGAGAACTCGATCTTCTTGAACTTGTCCTGCCCGGTGAACAATGCTGGCCCGGTGTACGTGTAATACAGGGCCGACTCGCCTTCCGGCTTGTTGCCGTCGCGCAGGATCTGCATGTAGAGCGACGGCGTGATCGGCGTGGCGCCGAGGTTCGTGACCTCGTGCTTCACGGTGGCGTCGTAGCGACCACGATGGAACGTGTAGGTCTTCGCGAGCCTGACCCCGCCGGATTCCGACACCAGCGTGAGATCCAGGCTGTCCTTGCCGGCCTCGAGCTTGCGCGGGCCATCGACGACTGTGAACGGCGACCGATGGTTCGGATACGCCGGATCGGCACCCACAACGCCGGTCTGCGCGACGTAGACCCGCGTCGGGTTTACATCCAGCAGCACGACCCCACGGTCCGTGTCCTCTTTCTTGCCAGTAACGAGCCCCAGGAGTCCACTGGCGGTCCAGTCCGGGGCAACTTTTTCCTGCAACAGTTCGACGCGCTTCAGCACCGCCCCGTCCGGATCGATGGTCGCACGGATCAGGTCGGTTTCAATGATGACGGGTGGCTGCTTTGCCACGGTCGGAACCGGAGACGACGGCACGGCCGACGGCGCTGCCGCCGGTGCGACGCTCGGGGCCGGTATCGCGCTCGGCGGTGCTCCGGTGGCGACCGGCGCGCTCGGTGGTGCGGCAGCAGACGGTGCCGGAGCGGTCACCGGAGGCGCAGAGGCAGTGCCGAACATCGACGGCTTGCCCGTGTGCACCAGCCAGCGGTCCCACAACAGGAACAGCGACATGCCGAAAAAGACCCAAAGGACGGTGCGCTGGAAATCGGTGCCCATGGCGGGAAGTGTCCCCGGCTGATCGTTCGTTGAATGCTCGTTAATTGAACCGGCGCGACGGCATCAGGCGTCGCGCGGTGCGCCAGCGCGCATGTCGCCGGCCCGCAACTTTGCTGCGTCCTGGCAGCCACAGCGCCAGGAAAATACCGACGGCACCGGATCCACCCCGCCGCGTCCGTACGGGTGGCAACGTGCCAGACGCCGGGCTGCTAGGTAGCTGCCCCGCGCCGCACCGTGCTGCTCGATCGCCTCGCTGGCGTACTCCGAGCACGTGGGCCAGTAGCGGCAGCTGTTGCCGACCCACGGCGACAGCAGGAACCGATAGGCAGCGACCAGCCGAAGCAGGACCGTGGCGATGATGCCGTTACGCATGGAGGTCGACCGTGGCGAGTCGTGCCGCGACGGACACCAGCAATTGATCCACTTCGGTCCGGAGTGCGCGACGCCAGGTCGGCAATGTTGGCCGTCGCGGATCTCCCGGCAAGCCAATCGGACGCTTCATGCGCACACTGATGTCAACGCGCACGCGCGCCGCGCTGGCCTGCTGTTCCAGGCCAGGCGCGGACAGTCGAAATGCCTCCCGCACGATGCGCTTCACCAGCGCGCGATCGATGGCCCGACGTGCCATGCGCTTGCTGACCGTGATTCCGAGGCGCGTTCCGCACGGCATCTCGTCAGACCATGCAGCCGTGACCGACAGCCATTCGCCCGCCACGCGCATCGAAGTGGCGCGACTGGCCGCGAGCACCGCGGCGAAGTCCCGCGGGCGACGCAATCGTCGCGCTCGCGTGAAGGAGCGGCTAGGCTCGACGGCAACGGGATCACCGGATTCAGCATGCACGACAGACGCCGTGCCCCAAGTCTTCAGGCCGCCAGGCGCTTGCGGCCCTTGGCGCGGCGCGCCGCGATCACGGCGCGGCCACCGCGGGACTTCATGCGCACGAGAAAGCCGTGAGTGCGAGCACGCTTGACTTTGGACGGTTGGTAGGTGCGTTTGGTGGACATGTTGTTCCCTATAAGGCGGGCGCCTCGGAGATCGGCCGGCACGCGGGTCGTGCGTTGCGGTACTCCAAGCGACGCACCGCTTGTCTGACGTTCGAATCGATCACGGGCCCGCGAGCAGCCCGGCCCGGCCATTGCCAAGACGGACGCTGCAAGCTGCGGATTTTTCTCCGCTTTCTTCGCGAGGCAGCGAAAAGCCCGTTATTAGACGCGATGCCGCAAAGCAGTGTCAAACCGCGGCTCGCTTCGTTGCCAAGCGACCTTCGTTCCTGCTCGCCTCTCTGGATAAGTCAGCGAAAATCCTGTGGATAACATCGTGGTGCGCCGCAGCATCAAAATGTCGAACGGACCCGCTCAGCATCGATCGAGGTGTAAGCATCCACTATCTTAGAACCCCTAAGAGCCAGGCGGCTTGGCGGGCCCGCGGGCAGTGTCGCAGGCATGCCGCATCCTGTGGATAACCTAGTCGCTTCAAGTAGAATGTCGAGCTTCGCCAGAGCAAGCGCAGCCGAGGACTGCCAGCTCAGGAGACGGGGCGGGAGCGAAGCTGGCGTCAAGCCGGCGGGCATTCCCGCAAATACAACAAAAGCGGGAACACCCACTCGATGCAACACATCTGGCATGACTGCTCGCGGCTCCTTGAGAGCGAGTTAACGCCCCAACAGTATTCAGCCTGGATCAAGCCGCTCAAGGCCATCGACTTCGACGAATCGACCGCAACACTGACCATCGGCGCACCGAACCGGCTCAAGCTCGACGCCATCCGCGCGCAGTTCTCCGACCAGATCGCCCAGGCAGCCGCGCGCGTCGTCCAGCGCCCGGTGGCCATCGTCTTCGCCGTTGAAAACGGCACCGCGGTGGCGTCGCTGCGCTTTCCGGCCGCTCCGTCGCCTTCGATCGACGTCCCGGTGCTGGCCGAGGTCGCACCGCCAAGCCCTGAACATTTCGAGCGCGCGCGGCTGAACTCGAACCTGACCTTCGACACTTTCGTCACCGGCAAGGCGAATCAGCTGGCGCGCGCCGCCGCGATGCAGGTCGCCGAGAACCCCGGCGGGTCGTACAACCCGTTGTTTCTCTACGGCGGGGTGGGCCTGGGCAAGACCCACCTGATCCACGCGGTCGGCAACGGCATCCTGGCGCGCAAGCCGGATGCCAAGGTGCGGTACATCCACGCCGAGCAGTACGTCAGCGACGTCGTGCGCGCCTACCAGCGCAAGGCCTTCGACGACTTCAAGCGCTACTACCACTCGCTCGACCTGCTGCTGATCGACGACATCCAGTTCTTTGCCGGCAAGGCGCGCACGCAGGAAGAATTCTTCTATGCGTTCGAGGCGCTGGTGGTGGGCCGCAAGCAGATCATCATCACCTGCGATACGTACCCGAAGGAACTGAAGGACATGGAGGACCGCCTGGTCTCCCGCTTCGCTTCAGGGCTGTCGGTCGCCATTGAGCCGCCCGAGCTCGAGATGCGGGTCGCGATCCTTTTGAAGAAGGCCGAGAGCGAGGGCGTGGAGATGAAGGAGGACGTTGCCTTCTTCATCGCCAAGAACCTGCGCAGCAACGTGCGCGAGCTCGAGGGCGCACTGCGCAAGGTGATTGCATTCTCGTCGTTCCATGGCCGCATCGTCACCATCGAGGTGGCTCGCGAGGCGCTGAAGGACCTGCTGTCGGCCTCGACCGGGCAGGTCACTGTCGAGCTGATCCAGAAGACGGTGGCCGATTACTTCAAGATCAAGGTCGCCGACATGTACAGCAAGCGGCGCCCGAGCAATATCGCTCTGCCACGGCAGGTGGCGATGTACCTGGCGAAGGAACTGACCCAGAAGAGCCTGCCGGAGATCGGCGAGTTGTTCGGCGGCCGTGATCACACAACCGTGCTGCACGCGGTGCGTAAGATCAGCGGCGAGCGGGTCAAACCAGGCGAGCTTAATCACGCCCTGCACGTGCTGGAACAGACACTGAAGGGCTGATGAATGCCTGTGGACAGTTGCCTCGGCCCCTGTGGATAGCGGTGGACAGTTCGCACCGCCGGTGAATACGTCCGCAAGTTATCCCGGCCGTGCACATCGGACCCACAGCCGATCTGGCTGTTTGTCCACAGTGACTCGAGCAGTGCAAGTGTTTGAATCGGCAGGGTCCGCGCGACTTGTCCCCAGCGCGGTGGCTGCTTAATTAATTAACTAGTTACTAATCATTCAAAAAGAAAGAAGTAGAAATGCAACTCGTCAAAGCCAGCCGGGATGCGTTGCTCAAGCCCCTTCAGGTGGTGAGCGGAATCGTCGAGCGGCGCCAGACGCTCCCGATCCTCGCCAACATTCTGGTCCGCAAGGACGGCGAGCGCGTGTCCTTCACGGCCACAGATCTCGAACTCCAGATCCAGACGTCCGCGCCGATTGGCACCGGCAAGGACGTCGCCGCAACGACGGTCGCAGCGCGCAAGCTGGTCGACATCCTGCGAGCGCTGCCCGAGGCCGACGTGCAGCTCTCGCTGCTGAGCAAGAAGCTCGCCGTGGCCAGCGGCAAGAGCCGGTTCAACCTGCAGACGCTGGCGGCCGAGGAGTTCCCGACTGTTGCGCAGGCCGAGTTCACGGCCGACTTTTCGCTGCCTGCGGCGACGCTCAAGTACCTGCTGTCGATGGTCCACTTCGCGATGGCGCAGCAGGACATCCGCTACTACCTGAACGGCATGCTGCTGGTCGTCGACGGCACGACGGTGCGCGCGGTGGCCACCGATGGTCACCGCCTCGCGCTGTGCGAAGTGCAGAAGGACGGGGCCAGTCCGAAGATCGAGGCCATCATTCCACGCAAGACGATCCTCGAACTGTCGCGGCTCCTGCCCGACAACGAGGACCCGGTCCGCGTGCAGATGGCGGCCACGCAGGTCAAGTTCAGCTTCGGCGACATCGAACTGATCTCCAAGCTCGTCGAGGGCAAGTTCCCGGACTACCAGCGCGTCGTGCCGGCGGCGAACAGCAAGGCCTTTGTCATCGGTCGCGAGGACCTGATGCATGCGCTGCAGCGGGCGGCGATCCTGACGACGGACAAGTTCAAGGGCGTGCGCATGGTGCTCGCCACGGGCAGCCTGAAGATTACCTCCACCAATGCCGACCAGGAGGAGGCGCAGGAAGAACTCGAGATCGACTACGCCGGCGACGGACTGGATATCGGCTTCAACGTCAACTACCTCCTTGACGTGCTGCTCAACGTGAAGGGCGAGCAGCTCAAGTTCGCGCTCGGTGATGCACTGGGCAGCGCGCTGATGACGTTGCCCGAGTCCGACAAGTTCAAGTACGTCGTGATGCCGATGAGAATCTAGGCGGACTCGGTGTACGGGCCACTTTGTTGTTGAACTGCATGGGGCGCCGGGCCGCCCCAAGCCCCATGCACTAACTAATCGTTCGAGGTGCACGTGCATCGGCGCAGCCGATGCGTACACCGAGAACGCGAGGAATTCATGTCAGCTGTACCGAATCAACCACCGATGAATCAACCCAACCCTGGTCAGGAAGCCGACGGCAGGGGCGACTACGGCGCCAGCAGCATCCAGATCCTCGAGGGCCTGGAGGCGGTGCGCAAGCGGCCGGGGATGTACATCGGCGATACGCAGGACGGCACCGGGCTGCACCACATGGTGTTCGAGGTCGTCGACAACTCGGTCGACGAGGCCTTGGCCGGCCACTGCGACGACATCGTCGTCACGATCCATACGGACAACTCGATCTCGGTCGTCGACAACGGTCGCGGCATTCCGACAGGCATCAAGTTCGACGACAAGCACGAGCCCAGGCGCTCGGCGGCCGAAATTGCACTGACCGAACTGCACGCCGGCGGCAAGTTCAACCAGAATAGCTACAAGGTTTCGGGTGGCCTGCACGGTGTTGGCGTGTCGTGCGTCAATGCGCTCAGCAAGTGGCTGCGACTGACGATCCGCCGCGATGGCAAGGTGCATGCGCTCGAGTTCCGCCAGGGTATGGTGCAGGACCGCGTCGTGGAATCGATGGCGTCGCCTGACGGTCCGGTCGAGGCGTCGCCGATGAAGGTCACCGGTGCCACCGACAAGCGCGGCACCGAGGTGCACTTCCTGCCCGACGACACCATTTTCGGCGTCGTCGACTTCCACTACGAAGTGCTCAGCAAGCGGCTGCGCGAACTCTCGTTCCTCAACAATGGCGTGCGCATCCGCCTCGTCGACCAGCGAACCGGCAAGGAAGAGGACTTTGCCTTCTCCGGGGGTGTGAAGGGTTTCGTCCAGTACATCAACAAGACGAAGACTGTGCTGCACCCGAATGCGTTCTACGCCGCCGGGGAAGCCGGAGGCGCTGCCAGCAGCAGCACGGCCGCGGTACCGATCGGTGTTGAAGTGGCCATGCAGTGGAACGACGGCTACAGCGAGAGCCTGCTTGCGTTCACGAACAACATCCCGCAGAAGGACGGCGGCACACATATCACCGGCCTGCGCGCAGCGATGACGCGCGTGCTTAACAACTACATCAAGGCCAACGAGTTCGACAAGAAGGCCAAGGTCGACACCACCGGCGACGACATGCGCGAGGGCCTGACCTGCGTGCTGTCGGTGAAGGTCCCCGAGCCGAAATTCAGCTCACAGACCAAGGACAAGCTTGTGTCGTCCGAGGTCCGACCCGCGGTCGAGGAAGTCGTCGGCAGGGCGCTCGAAAGCTTCCTGCTTGAACGGCCGGCGGACGCGAAAATCATCTGCAGCAAGATCGTCGATGCCGCCCGCGCGCGCGAAGCCGCGCGCAAGGCGCGCGAGATGACCCGGCGCAAGGGAGTGCTCGACGGCGTCGGACTGCCCGGCAAGCTCGCCGACTGCCAGGAAAAGGACCCGGCGCAGGCCGAGCTCTACATCGTCGAGGGCGACTCGGCAGGCGGTTCCGCCAAGCAGGGGCGTGATCGCAAGTTCCAGGCGGTGCTGCCGTTGCGCGGCAAGGTGCTCAACGTTGAAAAGGCGCGCTTCGACAAGCTGATCAGTTCCGAGCAGATCGCGACGCTGATCACGGCGCTCGGCACCGGCATCGGCACCGGTCCGGACAACGAGGGCTTCAACCTCGACAAGCTGCGCTATCACCGCATCATCATCATGACCGACGCCGACGTCGACGGCGCGCACATCCGCACGCTGCTGCTGACTTTGTTTTACCGACAGATGCCGGAACTGGTCGAGCACGGCCACATCTACATTGCGCAGCCGCCGCTCTACAAGATCAAGCACGGCAAGGAAGAGCGCTACATCAAGGACGACACCGAACTGGCGCAGTACATGGTGACGCTGGCGCTGAAAGACGCGCAGCTGGTACCGGCTGAAGTCGCAGCGCCGATCGAGGGCGCCGCACTGGAGGAACTGGCGCGACAGCATCTGGTCGCCAATGCTGTCGTCGATCGGCTGGCGCGCGTGATCGACCGCACAACGCTTGAAGTGCTGATGGCCGGCACCGAACTCAACCTGGATGATGCTGTCGCCGCCGAGGCCTCGGCCAAGCGCCTGGCGGCGGCGCTCGGCAATTCCACGGTCCACGTGTACGCGCAGCACGATGACAAGACCGACAAGCATCGCCTGCGCATCGAACGCCATCACCACGGCAACGTACGCGCCACGATCGTCGATGCCGACTTCGTTCACGGGGCCGATTACGCCGCTCTCGCCGGGGCGGCCATGACCTTCAAGGGACTGGTGGGCAGTGGCGCGCGGGTGCGTCGCGGCGTCGGTGACAAGCAGAAGGAAGCTGCCGTTGCAGACTTCCGCGAAGCCGTGGACTGGCTGATGAAGGAGGCCGACTCCGCCGTCAGCCGCCAGCGCTACAAGGGCCTGGGTGAGATGAATCCGGAGCAGCTGTGGGAAACGACGATGGACCCGGCCGTGCGCCGCATGCTGAAGGTGCAGATCGAAGACGCGATCGGCGCTGACCAGATCTTCACGACCCTGATGGGCGACGAAGTCGAGCCGCGCCGCGCGTTCATTGAAAGCAACGCGCTGTATGCAAGCAACATCGACGTGTAGGTTTGTAGGTGCGCATCGTCAAAGTTAGACCCTCGCATAGTCAAAGTTAGGGCTTAACTCTGATCAGCTAGCACTACGCCCCCCGCTGGGCGCTTTCGTAGCTGCCCACCAAGATCTTCCCCGGCCGTACCGAGGGACCCAAGACGCTGATCTTCGCTAAGGACGACAGTCACGCCGAAGACATCGTCAAGATCGTGCGCGAGGAGTTTGGCAAGGACAACGAATTCGCGCAGAAGAGCACCTGCCGGGCCACGGGTAAACCCCGCGGTATCTGAAGGCGGCCGAGGGCGGCACGGTGGAACCCCCGCGAAGCGGACCGTAAGTCATAGAGCGCAGCCGCGGACAGGCAAGAATCAGGGATGCCGGGCAGCGGCGCAAAGGTGTACGAAGGCATCTAGAGCGGCGCCGCGGATCGGATGCACAGCACACCTTCAGCCGCGCCGACGATCAGGGTGCGGGGCAGCAGCACCGCAAGCGCAGTGATTTCACCGTTGACGTCGATTTCCATCTGCAATCTCTTTTCGCGCCAAATCTCCAGCAGGCCGATGCTGTCGCCCATGGCGACCAGCAGCTCACCATCGACATCGATGGCAGCGAGATGCTCCCGCTTCGTCACTTCAAAGGGCACCATCGTCCGTTCGCCCGTATCGGCATCGAACACGTGCAGATACGAGTCCAAGTCGATGCACACGATGCTCGGTCTGCCTCGGAGCAGGCAGCCCGTCGCGCTGTAGGCTCTCACGTCGATGTCCAGGGTGGCACCAGTCTGGCAACTCCAGATTCTCAGCTGCGATCGCCATCCGAACGTCACAACCAAAGGACCCTTGGCACCGGGCACAAGGAGATACGTGCGCCACTCGCCCGATCCCGAGGGCGACTCAACGGATTCGCCCGTTACGAGGTCGTGCAGAAGGATGGAGCGCGGCGTGTACTGCCGCACCGTTGCGGCGAAGAGGTGTTCGCCCTGAGCACAGAGGCCGATCGGCTGGCGGCGATTGTTGCCCTCAAGCTCGATGGTGGGACCCAACTTCTCGCCGGTATCCACGTACCAAGCTTGCAGGGTCTTATCTCCCAGTACGGCGGCAGCCACAGGACGATTCTTGAAGCAGGTTGCCGCGAGCGCATCGGCCCAATCACTCTCCGACTGGGTAAACGGTGTGCCAAGTAGTTCACCGGTCTTGCCGTCCAGCAGGCCAAGGTAGCCGCGGGTGTTGCGAGCCAATACCCGGTCCGTCTTGCCTGCGCGCCACGCATGAAGGTCCGTGACGAAGCCGGGAGACTGGTGACCCTTGGGCTCGTCGTGACGACGGCTATAGCTCCAAACGCGGACGCCGGGTCGGGAATCGCTTGTGACCACCACGGGCTCGCCGCGCGCAGTGGCGAAAACCACGGACGACGGCACAACGCCCCTGAATCCGATCAGCGTTTCCCATAGTGGTTCACCGCTGGCGCACCGCCACACCTTTAGCATGTTGTCGCGACCGACCGAGGCACACACCGACTCGCCATCGATCTCTCCCATGGAGAGCGCAACAACGCCTTCGGCGTGTCCGGCGCTGGGCTCCGGCGTCGACACAGCCCAGTCCTTGCCGACGTGGATGAACCGGATGATCTCGCCCTGGGCGCAGGCGATCATCAATTGATCTGGTCCGGCGTGGACGGCCATACTTGAAATGGGGCCGGGCTCGATGTTGATGCTCACCAACTGCGTCTTCAATGTGTCGTCCCACACACGCAGGGCCCCGTCGAAACCTCCGAGGAAGAACACGGGGTGACCGAAGACGACGGCCGCGCCAACGGAAGCGATCGGATCGGTTCGCGCCGACCTCAGGAGCCGAGGCGGCTGCTCTGCCAGCGTCCACAGTTCGATGAACGACCTCTCCCCGTGTTCGGATCGCTCCCCCGAGGATTGGGCTGCGATGAAGGCAGCTAGGCCATCGTGAAGATCGACCAGTTCGAATCCGACGATTCGAAGCTCATCTAGGGTCAAACGGTCGAGGCTTCTAAGTGGTGACCATGACGCCACTTCTGCTCCATCACTAAGGCGCCGCAGTAGCGACACGGGTTCCGTGACTGGGACCCCGGTGCTGAGGACACTGGCACGGATGCCGACATAGCAGATGACCGCGGCGCCCAGAAGCGTGCCGCATGCCCTGTCGACCCAGGTGACGTCGGTCTTGTGCTCGTCGAAGAGATGCTGGTACTCACCGGAATCCAAGCGGTACGCGGCCATCTCCATCCCCGTCGAGACAAGCAACGCGGGCTCCCCATCCCGAATTAACGGAAAGAGCCAGTCAGCACCTGGAACATGCTGGTCGAACACGCGATGCGTGGCCACAGGCCACCAATTTGCCCATGCGGTACGCCAGGGGCGGTCGAGGTCGAGCCGCCGGCTGGTCTCGAGAAAATCGTCTTCTCCGTGCTGATGTGCAGCCAGCTCGAGGTACGAAAGCCGCTCGCCGAGGCTGTGGACCGCCCGTCGTCCGAAACCGATGCTCCGGCCCTCCATGTGATGCGAGGCAAGCTCATAGACTCGAGCGAAACGGCGCGCCTGATCGAGCATCGCCTTGGGCAGGACCGGTACGAGGCGCCGTGGATCCGCTGCGACGAGGAATAGGGGGTCGAGCAAAAACTCGTCCAGTCGCCGTGCCCTTGCCGCGTGCTCGGCGAGATGTGCAAGTACGTAGGGGTGGGCCTGGCGCCAATCGCGTTGCCCCACGGCCGCCATGGTTGGAATCAGCGCCACAAGGGCATCGACGATGAGACGGTGAACGTCAGCCTGCTGCTGTCCTGCTGCTGTACGAAGGTATTCAGCCAAGAGTTCATGGTAGAGGCGGTACACGGAACCGCCGCGTTCCTGGACTTCGACGACGTACGCCCCGGCCTCGCGCAAGACGGCGGCAACGTCGTCGTCGACGTACTCCTCGCCGGAAATTTCTGAGGCAAGTGCTTCCCAGATCTGCTCGCGCGGGAGGCCCGCACCCGCTGCAAAGGCCAACGGGCGCAGCAGGTCAGTGACAGCGCGCGTGGAAAGTTGACTGCCGGCAGTTGCGTCAAAGCGTTGCAAGAACTCCTCGAACGCTGCGTTTACGTTCGCTGGCAGCCGCTTCTGCCACCCATCGATTTTCATGTCGATCGGTGCAGCAGCATCGGCCAGATTGCTGCTGACGATGCGCGCGAACAGAAAGGCCTCGCCGACCTTTGCCGATACTGCGCGGGCAACCTCGCGTACGAGGGAGAGGGGCTGATCGCGGTACGGCGTGTGGCGGTCTGGCTCTTCGTGAGCGAGAAGGCGTCGGACCACGTAGTCTTCGATGTCACTTGGGCCGAGATAGGCGGGATCGTCGAGGTCACGTTCGATCGCGGTATCGCCGAGACTGGGCACGCGTGGCTTTGCGGGGCGTGGTTTCTCGGGGCGTGTGCCGACGAGGAGCCGCACCGTGGGTAGCGAACCGAGCGGTCGCAGCAAACCGACGGCAATGCGCCGGGGCGCATCAGCCGCCTCGTCGAGCGCATCGACGACGATCGTGACCGGACGCTCGCGCCGGCTGAGTTCAGACACGAGTGTGTCCGTGTCCTTGGCCGTGATGCCGAACGCGCCGGCAATCGTATCGAGAAGATCGGCAAGCTTGCGGCCGCGCGCGTGAACGGCGGCATCGATCGCACCCACCGGCGGGACTGTGGCTGCAGATATGCCGGCCAGCCCTCCGGCCGACTCAATCATCTGGCGCTGCGCCGGATCCGCAAGCGCGACGATTCGGCCGAGGAGTGCGGACTTGCCGGTTCCGGGTCCGCCGGTGACCACACGTATCCGCCTGTCGGGCAGTGCGCTGATCCATGCCGCCAACTCCGCCAGCAAGAGCTCACGCCCGGTGAAGTACCAGACCTTCGACCCAACGTCCCCGCCGCGCGCCTTCGGAAGCCAGTAGTCCTCGAGATCACCACCGACAACGCGGTCGGGCAGGAAGAACGGATTGGGAATCAGTTCATAGATGTCGTTCACCTGCGGCGAGGCAAGCTGCCAGGTCGCGCGTTGCTGAACGCCCTCCCGTTCCAGGCGGGCGTTGATGGCGGTAACAATGGCTGCCGGCTGCAGAAACTGTTGCGTCCGGCCGCCCAGTTGGCCGGTCTCGTTTTGAGCCACGCTGATGAAAGTCCGCGCAAACGCCGACACCGCCGCCGTTTCGCGCGCACGAGAGGCGGCAATCAGGCCGATGCCCTGCGGTGCGGACTCGTACCAGCGGCGGCCACCGATGATCCGCGCGAACTTGGCCGCGAAGTCGCTGCTGCCCTCGCTCGAATAGCAGGTGTCGAAGATCAACAGTGAGTGTTGGATCTTTGAGTCGGCAAAGATTCGCGCGAGCGCGTCGGCCGCGACGGCGGTATGTGAGAGCAGGACGTTGTTGCTGTTGAAGCGGCTGTCGGACAGTACGAGATAGTGGGTGTCCCGTGCCTTGCCTTCGCCATGGCCGGAGAAATAGAAGACCAGGACATCGTTCGGACTGCGCTGCTCGTCCGCCAGCCAGTCGCCCAGACTCGTCGTCAGCTGCTCCGAGGTGGGATCCTCCCCCAGTTCGGGCAGCACTCGCTCATACCCCGCTCGGCTGAAGAAGTCCGAGACCAAGCGTAGATCGTCGCGCACGGAGGGTAACTGCACCTCCTCCGGCAGGTGTTTGTAACTGGCACAACCGGCCGCGATCAGATATTGGCGGCGCTCGCTCATGGAGTTGGCTAGTAAGGCGTCGGAAGGCGAAGCTCTGCGCAACATTGCCCCCAGTACGCTCGCTCAGTGTATCGCCAGGATCTGGCCGCACACGTCCAGGCAGGACTGCAATACCGACATGCGCAACCCGGACTGTTGAGTATCGCGTCCGATTGACTCAGATTGTCGCGTTCGACTGAGCCGGGGACGGCGAGAAATTGCCGCGGCGAGTCGGGCAGTTACGGATGCTTCAGATGGGTCTCCTCATCGCGATCAAACGGGTCAATCGGCCGCGATATTCAACAGACAAGGTTCTCCTTGTGCGTCATCTGAAGCCTGGCGCGTACGACTTCCGGGTGGCACCCGGCGGCGGCGCCCTTGGCGATGAGGATCTACGGGCGACTGCGAAGCGTGAAGCCTTCGAGGAATGCGGTCTCCACATTGAGCCAGACCGCATGTTGTACATCGAAGAGTTCGTTCAGCCCGGGAAAAGGCATTGCAAGGTCTGGTTCGCGGCCCGCCTCGTTGGCGGAACCTTGGACTGCAGCGCGCCCGAGGCGAGGAGCGAGCACATCGTCGAAGCGGCGTGGCTGGGGCGCGAGGAGTTGGTGGGCAAAAGTGTCTTCTCCCCCAATGCTGCTCGGCGAGTACTGGGACGATAAGGCGGCGGGCCGGACTGAGCCCCGGTATGTGGGCCTGCGCCAGATGGACTTCCACTGACGGCGCGGCGGTGACTTTCCTTTGCCGGCTCGCGCCCAAGCTGATGGCGTATGCCCAGCCGATCAGAGCACGTAATTGACCGATACGAAATCGACTTCGAGGTGGATCTTGCTCGTCGAAGTGGACTTGTAGAGCGCCGAATAACCGGCTGAGACGGTGACTACGTCCACCGCCACGCCGAGCGATGCATCGGCAGAATACTGTTCCGAGGCCTGAAACTCGAAATCGGCAGTGATCCGCGCGGTCTTTGGCACCAGCACATCGATGTCGGTCATCCTGGCAGCAGCCTCCTGCAAGGACGCCGCCAACTCGGTGCCGCCAGGAAGCTTCTTGATCAGCGACACGTTCTCCGTGTTGGCTGCCCCCGCCTTGGCCAGCCGGGTCAGCGTCACGAAAGTCGACGGCACCAAGCTCGATGCCGCAACGGCGGCAAAACTCTCTGCCAGGACAGCCGAAAAGGCCATTACCGATACTGCTGCTGTCACTGCCATTGTTTGCCTCCTGTGCTCAGTCGGTCGCCACCGGGCCGATCTGAAGGTTGAACTTCGCCGATGCGCCGGCAACGCCACCGACATCGACCGTCAACTCGACATCGACCGAGGCGTTGTGGATCGCCAGATTCTCGCCGAGTAGGGTGGTTTCTGCCTCCTTGATGGCTTTCGCAATAGCGCCCAGCGCCTTGGTTGGATCGATGGGGTTGACCGCCGGCACGGAAATGGCCGGCACGCCGCCATCGGCCAGGCCTGGCGTGGGCAGAGTAGGGATGGGCAGAAAAATATCCACGTCGAGAGCGCCATTCATCGCAAACATGAAGGTGTCGTAGGCGAGCCCGCCCCCTGGCACAAGGTTGGCAACCGGCCTTACACGCTCGCCCATCAGCGTTTGCAGATTGACCTTCAAGACGGCCATGACGGATTAGCCCTTCCTGCCGGTTCGCGGCGCGGGCTTACGGCGGCGTGGTGCTGTCGCGCGCGCGCGCGGTGTCGCTTTGCTTGCGGCCCCGTCCAGCAGCTTCTGGATTTCCTGCAACCAGCCCGCCGAGGTATCGAGATCGCCTTCGGCAAGCGCAGCCTGTGCGTTGAAGAGAAACTCATAGAAAGTCCTGCGATCGGCGTCGTCCAGCGCAGCGCTGGCTGGAGGAAGGCCAAGCAGTTCGATCGCGCGGACAATCGCCTCGCGCTGCTTTTTCTTCGGGTCATCGTTGGGCGGCGGGTCGGCCGCGTCTGGCTTCACCGGTTCCGGCCGGACCGGTTCCACACCGGCTGAGCGAGCCTCAATGGCGGCAATCGCCACGATTTCCAGCTCGATCACGCCATTGTTGCTGGCTTTACCGCTGAACTCCGCCGACGACTGCCGCGCCGCGACGGCGAACGTGCGGACACCAAGTTCGATGGTGTCGGACTTATTGCTGGTGGCGCGGGCCATGGCGAATTCGATGCGGACCTTCGCCGATTTGACTGCAACAGCTCCGGTCTCGGATTTCGAAAGGCCCGGCAGCAACCGCGCCGACATGCCAATGCCGGTCGCTATATCAACAAGCGTGCGATCAATACCGATCGGCCGTGGCAGCGCCGCCAATTCTCGCCTCCCCTCGAAGGCAATGAGCATAAGGTGAGGACAGTTCGGTTCAAAGCCTTTTCAGTGACCTTAGGGTAAGTCGGGGCCTGCGCTGTGCCCAATAACCTGGCCAAACGTGCCCGCAAAACCGCCCAAACCAGCATGGCGTCACGAACGTGAGGATCGGGGCCCTGGCAGGAAACACTGCTGCCGAATCGCTCTATCGTGCGCTGGGCTACCGCCCCTATCGGCAGATCTTCAGCAGGTACGGTGCGGCCGGCGATCGCTGAAAACGGCCAGAACCCGACATGAGATACGAACCCCGAGTTCGCCTGAAAGCGGTCACGTTTCAGAGAGGCCTGCCTTGTCCAGATTATCAATATTTGATAATGTTGAAATGGAGTTTGCACATGAAGGCGCGCGATGCCATCCAGTTACGCCATTGGCGAGCACTTTGAGCAGTTCATCCGGCAGCAGGTGGACGGGGGTCGCTACGCCAGCGCGAGCGAAGTGGTGCGAGACGCCCTGCGGCTCCTAGAGCAAGAGGAAGAACGGCGCGCGACCGCGTTAAAGGCGCTGCGCGAAGAAGTCCGCAAAGGAGTGGCCAGCGGACGGGGCAAGCCCGCCGAGGCAGTCCTCGATCGACTCGAGAAGAAATATGCGGCCGAGGCGCAATCGCGCCGTGCCAAGTAGTGCGGGTCGTCCTTTCAAACCAGGCGGAAATCGATCTCGAGGAGATCGGCGACTACATCGCGGCGGACAACCCGGTTCGGGCCGTGTCGTTTGTGCGTGAAGTGCGCGATCATTTTCAGCAGATCGCGAAGGCACCGTTGGCGTACACCCAGCGGCCAGAGCTGGGTGACAGTGTCCGATCTTGTACGCACGGCAACTACCTGATCTTGTTCATTCCGGATGAGCGCGAGGTTTTCGTCGCGCGGGTCATTCATGGGCGACGCGACCTTGGGACTTTGCTGAGCGACGACGGGTAGTCAGCCAGCCACGAGTCAGTCCGGCCACTTCCGGACATCCGATCGGCCAGAGTCTGGTCTCACGAACGACCGGTTTGCAAGCGCAGCTGACCTTGTGCTTGTTGCGTAGCCGCCGGCGCAACCGCGGCGCTGCGTAGCTGTCGGACGCCGCCACTGTCTCCGCTGAGACCGCTGGCACAGCTAGGGGCAGCTATGGCGACGGCCTGCGCCACGCCGAGGGACCTCGCTGCATCAGCGGCTGACGCGAGTATTCGCCATGGCGTCGGTCAGGCGAAGGATGACGTCCGACGGGCAGCCAGCACCGCCTTCGTGAACGTGGCCTTCGTGCCCGGACAGGGCTGCCAGGAAGGGCGCGACATCGGCGGGAGCCGCGGCGTGCTGACCGGGCTTCAGCACGTAGATGGTCTTGCCCTCCTTGATGGTTTCGGTGACCTTGATGTCGGCGATGGTGGTGAGTTCGACAGCCGTGGGATCCCTCGAGAGGATGACGAAGTCGGCGAGCTTGCCGGGTTCGAGGCTGCCTTTGCGGCTTTCCTCGAAGTGCTGGTAGGCGGGCCAGATGGTCATGGCCTTGAGCGCCGTGATGACGTCGACGCGCTGATCCGGGCCGACGATGCGCCCCGAGCCGCGAGCGCGCCGGGTGACGGTGGCGTCGAGCACGCGCATCGAGTTCGGGAAGGCGACCGGGGCATCGTGGTGCGACGTGAAGATCATGCCGCGCTTGATCACCCATCCGGTCGGCGAGATGTTCATGCCGGCCACGGGCCCGACGGTGTGGTCGAGGTGCCAGTCTCCCCAGTAGAAGGTGTGCATCGGGAAAAGGGACGGGATGACGCCCAGCGTCTTGAAGCTGTCGACCTGGTCCTCGCGCAGGAACTGGCCGTGGATGAGGACGGGGCGCAGCTCCCTGCCCTGGGGGAAGCGCGCCTGGGCGGCTGTGTGGGCGGCGATCAGGAGGTCGGACGCACGCTCGCCGTTGGCGTGGGTGAGGATCTGGACGCCGTTCTCGGCGGCCCATTGCGCTGCGTCCAGAACCTGTTCAGCGCTCGCCGAGGCGTAGCCCGAATAGCCTTCGGGATAGTTGCCGACCGGCTTGTAGTAGGGGCGGTCACGCCAGGCAGTGAAGCCCTGCGGGGATCCGTCGATGGTGAGCTTCGCGCCACCCACACGGTAACGGTTCACGTAGGACGGGCTGACGTTCGCCTTGATGTAGGCCCGGTCGACCAGGACGTCGGGGTAGGTGACGACGTCGATCGCGAACTCGCCCGCATCGGCGACCTGCTTCATGATCTGGGCGGTCGCCGGCGTCGAACGCCCCTCTTGTGCGGTCGTGTAGCCGAAGCTGGCCCAAAGCTCGGCACCCTTGCGTGCGAAGGTCTTCATCCCTTCGGGGCCGATGGCTGGAAGCAGCTTGTAGGCGGCCGCGACGAAGGCCGTTTCCTCCAGCACGCCGTCGGGTTCCTGGCTTCCCAGCCGTCGTCGGATCACACCGCCCGCGGGATCCTTTGTCGCGGAGGAGAAGCCGACGAGTTCGAGCGCCTTCGAGTTCAGCACCCCGAGGTGCCCCGACTGGTGGACGATCATGATCGGGACGTCTTTGGAGATGGCGTCGAGATCGTCACGCGTGGGGTGGCGCAACTCCTTCAACTGGGCGTTGTCGTAGCCGAAACCGATCATCAGGTTCGTCTTGGCCACGGCATCTTGGTTTGCCTTGGCCCATGCATTCATCGTCTCCTGCAGCGAGGCGATGGACTGCACCTTGCCATCCGGCGGAGCCAGGAGGTTCGCCGACACGGCCTGCAGGCCTCCCATCATCATGTGGCCGTGGGCGTCGACGAAACCGGGGATCAGGGTGCGGCCCTCGAGGTCGATGACCTGGGTCTTCGGCCCCTTGAGCTTCATGACGTCGGCGCGGGAGCCGACGGCGAGGATTGTCCCGTCCGCCTCGGCGATCGCCTCGGCGCGCATCGCGGCATCGTTCATGGTAAGGATGGGCCCGCCCAGCCAGATGCGCTGCGCACTCGAGACCTTGGGCGAAGCCGGCTTCGGGCTGTTCTGGCGGAAGAACTCCCAGGCATCCACCACACGACCGTCAGGCAAGCGGCACACCGACCGAGCCCCGGTTGCCCGATCATCGGTTTGATACTGCCCCCCACTTTCGACACAGAAGGCCGCGGCCGGGTTGGGCAGACCGACCGCGGCGAGCGCGGGGCCGCAGGATGCAAAGGAGAGCAGGAACGAAATGATTGCAAGTTGGTGGATGGACATCAGATTCTCCGATTTTGATCAGGTGGTCGGAGCATGCCGACCCACTCTTGTCACTTGCCCGGAAAGTCTGCCACATAGAAGCTGTCACTGTAACTTCGGCCGCCTGCAGTAGTGTTCCGACTCTGATCGGATTCGCGGTCCACCGCCGGTTCCGGTGTCCGTTATCAGCGTGCAATCGATGTCAGCTTTAAGGCGCCCATGAAGTCCGTGTCAAGCGACATCCGGTACTGACCCCTTAGCGACATCTGGAACTGACCCCTGGTTGATCAATCGGTTTGGGTTGCGGTTTGTGCGCCGGCCTGGTTAACCAGGCCGGCGCGGCGCTTGGTTCGTAGTCGGTAGCTGTCGCCGCGGATCGTGATGACGTGGCTGTGGTGCAGCAGCCGGTCGAGGATGGCGGTGGCGACGACCGCGTCGCCGAACACGCCACCCCACTCGGCGACCGAGCGGTTGCTCGTCACCAGCATCGTGCCGCGCTCGTAGCGGCGGCTCGACGAGCTGGAAGAACAGGTGCGCAGCGTTCGGCTCGAACGGCAGGTAGCCGAGCTCGTCGACGATCAGCAACTTCGGCTTGCGTAGAAGTGGATCAGCTTCTCCTCCAGGCGACCCTCGGCGTGCGCGCGCGCCAGCTGCGTGACCAGCGAGGTCGCCGGCACGAACAGCGTCGAGTAGCCGCGCACGATGGCCTCGCGGCCCAGAGCGCCACGGCCAGGTGCGTCTTGCCCACCCCGGGCGGGCCGAGCAGCAGCACGCTGTCGCCGTTGGCGATCCAGCGAGAGGTGGCGAGCTCGCGGATCTGCTTCGGGTCCACCGAGGGCTGCGCGTCGTAGTCGAAGCTCTCGAGCGTCCGCACGCACGGGAACTTCGCGATCGACATGCCCATGCTGGATGCGCCGTTCGTCCTTGCGCGCCACCTCGGCCGCGCACAGCATCGATCAGCGCCTCGCGCAGGTTCAGCTCGGCGCGTGCCGGCCTCATCCAGCAGGGTGTCGAGCTGGTCGCGGATGGCGGTCAGCTTCAGCCGCGTCAGCATCGGCTCGAGTTCGTTGAGCGCCTCCACCGGCTGGTCTTCGTCGCCGGCGCCATCACCAGGCTCCTCCGAGCGCGCGCTCGTAGTCGGCCAGCGGCCGCAGCAGTTCCGCGGGCACGGTCGCCGGCGGCGGTGGCGTTCGGGGCAGCCAGCTCACGCCGGCCAAGTGGGCCCCGACGATGCCCGCCAGGTGGCTCCGCTCGATCACCGCTCGCGCGCCGCAGCGAGCTCTGTCGCGTGGCAGGCCACCTCCTGCCCCGGCGTACGCACGCCGCACCTGCCGCTCGCCGACGACCACGCGTGACCGCTCTCGCCGATCAGCCGCCACGGCACGCTGTAGCGGTTGGTGTCGAGCTCGACGCAGGCATCGCGTGTGCACCGCGCCGCGCTAGCTCGCGCACCTGCCGGAACGGCGCCGGCCGGCAGCGGCTCGCAGCGCCGCCGCCTCGTCGCGCTCGAAGCGCGCGATCGGCGCCTCGCCCGTGGTGCCGTGCACGCGCACGTCGGCCACCTCGCGCATCCAGCGCGCCAGATGCGCCTGCAGCTGCCTCCAGCGACGCGAAGCGGTGGCCGGCGATGGCGTTGCGCTTGACGTAGCCGACGCCGCGCTCGTCCTTGCCCTTGGTGCGCGCCCGGTACGGCGCGCACGCCCGCGGCGGGACGCCCCAGTAGCGGCAGAAGGCGTGGAAGCGGTCGTTGAAGACGCACCTCCCGGGTCCGCGCGTCGTGCTGCGTCGACCAGCGCGCGGGCGTTGTCGACCAGCACCTCGCGCGGCAGTGCCGCCGAAGTGCCGGAACGCGCCTTCCAGGCCCTCCAGCCAGGCCGACTGGCGCTCGTGCCGGAACGCGCGCACATAGGTGCGGCGCGAGTAGCCGAGCGTGGCCACGAACAGGATGCACCCGCCGCGGCTCGCCCTCGACCGGCACCGCGCACGCTGCCGAAGTCGATCTGCAGCTGGTGGCCCGGCGCCGTCTCGAAGCGCACCGTGGCCCGCGCCTGCGGCGCCAACTCCGCGCCGCAGCGGCGCCACCGCCCGCTCCACCGTGCGCAGGCTCACCGTGATGCCGTGCTCGCGCTGCCAGGTCCTGGCGCACCACGTCGGCAGTTGCCGCGATGCCGGCGGAACCGCTCCGCCAGCCAGTCGCGTGAGCCCATCGAGCGCCGGCCGCGTCGGCGATGGGTACGGCGGCCAACCCCCTGCCGCAGATAGCGCCGCACCGTGATGTGGCTGCAGCCCAGCTCCCGGCGATCCGCCTGGCTCCCCAGCCCAGCGACGCCAGCCTGAGCATCGCCTGCACCTCCTCAGGCGTTTGCATCGCCTGCCTCCCGTCGGTCCCGTCAGACCGGGGAGCTTGCTCGACCACCTCTTCCACCTCGACCTCCTCGCACGAAGGGGGTCAATTCCTCGTGTCGCAAGGGGTCAGTTTGTCGTGTCGCCTGACAGTCCGCTCAGGGTCGACTTTTGCAGATCCGTCTGCGCGATAGCGATCGTGCGATGCAGGGATTTGCAGATTCTCTGAGAACGGCGCCCCGGCTCTTCTCATTGAGGTTGCAGGCTCCCCTCTGACAAAAGCGGGCCGGACTTGCAGTTATTTTGAGAACCTACGAGGGTTGTAGGTGAACAGCCTCGGCCTCGTCACTTTCAAATCCCTGGTCAGGCTGCGAGGCACGTCGTGCCTGACTGACTCAGGTCGCCTCGTGGGCGTCGATACCAGCCCACTTGAGGGCCCCTGCCCGTTCCCCAAAAGACAGATATTGGATGATCTTGCCATTGCGAAACACGAAACCATCGGCAAATCGTCCGTCCATCCAGTCGGTCGAGTCCTTTAGGCGAACCCAGGCATGGAGGAATACGACAACCTTATCTCCATTCACCAGGAACTTCTCGGGCTCGCAGGTCCCTTCCGCCCAAGTCCCCCGCCCTTTCGTGACGTGCTCTTGCACTTGCACGATGCCACGATAGGTGCCGCCTGTTGGAAAGCCCGCGGGCTCAATGCGCACAATCTGCGGATCAAAATCCTTCGTTATGGCCTGCATGTCATTGCGATTGAAGGCCGCGAAGAATTGCTTGAGTGCTTCAATTTCGGCGCTCATGGTTCTCACTCCAGCTTCCAGCGCATTCGTGCTCGGCACTATCGTGGCGCCGCGCGCGCGGGCTTCCCTGCAGCAGCCTGTACTGAGCTCTCTGCTGAGTTGAAAGCGTAGGACTTGCAGGTATTTTGAGCACGTACAGAGCTGCGGGCGCGTTAACGGCGGCGAGCTGCACAGCGCGCCCGGGCGCATCAGGGCCGAGGCGCGCGCCACTGCCGCCACAGCTTGAGGGCCACCAGCAACAGCGGCGACGCATGCATGGCCAGGTCAAAGATGTCGAGCGGGCGTACCAGCGCCCCCTGGGCCAGCAGGCGCAGTTTCTCGACCAGATGAGGCTCGGGCGTGATCGGCGCGATGGCCATCCAGACCGCCAACAACAGCAGCCAGATCCACGGCAAGCGGTCGAGCCAGCTCAGCATCGCTGGACACGCGCGAGTCGGCAGCGGCATTGCCAACAGGCTGCCTGTCGAGCGGGTGGCGTTTCGATGTTCATGTGCTGTCACTCCGCGGCGGTCACCACGAGCCGAACCTGACAATAGGGGCGCGGTGCGAGGTATGCGGATTCGGTAAGTCTGACCGAGGAGTAGGCAGGTACCAATTGCTCTGACGCAAACCCGGCTCGTCGAGCGACGCGGTGGTCGCCAAGTCGCTGCTTTTTCTGCGATCAGCGTTGCATCAACTTTACCGCTCTAAAGTGGTCGTCGTCGAGGCGGGATGGCGCATAAAGATTCCGCTTGACGATCGCTGGGACGAGCGATCAAATCTTTGTCTCTTGCAGCGCGGGGGGACCATGAGCTCCAAAATCTTTCTGAAGATTGGCAACATCAAGGGCGAGTCGACCGACTCCAAGCACAAGGACGAAATCGATGTCTTCAGTTGGTCGTGGGGAGTCGCCAGCCCGGATACCGTGGGTGCCGGCGGTGGCCGTGCAGCCGGCCGACCAAGCTTTAACGACCTAAATTTCACGCACCGTTACGACAAGGCGGCCCCCCTTCTGTGGCGCGCCTGCGCGGTCGGCGAGCACTTTCGCGATGCCACGCTCGTTGGCACCAAGCAAGGCAAGGCGGCGCAGGACTACCTCGTTGTAAAGATGAGCGACGTTGTGGTGACATCGGCCAACGCGTCAGACTCGTTGGGCGGCGAAGCGATGGAGTCAGTCGGCCTGAAGTTCGCCAAGGTCGACGTGGAATACAAGCCCCAGAAAGCCGATGGCTCATTCGACGCCAGCGTGCGGTTCAAGTACGACATCAAGGCGAACAAGGAATTCTGAGCGGGCGCGGGCATTCGTCGTTCTCGAGTCGTGGGATCAGTGCCGCCGGTGGAACCCGCGGCGGTCACCGGAGACCCAATCCCCGCGCGCACGGCGTATGACGAGGTTCCTTACCCGGGGCATTCGCATGCCGAAACGCATCCGAATCGAATGGCGGCCATTGCGCGGCTGTTCGGGGTGGCAGCGCCCAACGTAGCCACCGCGCGGATCCTGGAGATCGCCTGCGGCGATGGCAGCAACCTGCTGCCAATTGCCTACTCCTTGCCGCAAGCGCATTGCACGGGCTTCGACCTGGCGGCGAGCGCAATCGAGCAGGCCCACGCCCGCGCAGCCAGCCTGCAGCTTCGCAACGTCGACCTCTTCGTGGGCGACCTGGGCAGCCTCGGCCCGATCGGCCATTTCGACTACATCGTCGCCCACGGCGTTTATTCCTGGGTGCCGCGCGCTATGCGCGATGCGCTGTTTCGCCTGATCCACCGGTCGTTGTCGCCCAATGGTGTCGCCTTCGTCAGCTACAACACCTTTCCAGGCTGGCACGTAGCCGGGATGGTGCGCGAAATGTTGCGTTATCACACCCGCGGAGCGAGCGACGCCGAGTCCAAGGTGATGCAGGCCCGGGCGTTCCTCGACTTCCTGCGCGTGGCGCACAACGATAATGATCCTTATGGTCGATTGCTGGCGGCCGAGGCCGAGCGGTTCGCGTGTCATTCGTCGGCGCACATGTTCCACGACGACCTCGCCGACGTTAACGATCCGGTGTATTTCGAGGAGTTCGTGGCGCACGCCGCGCGGTTTGACCTCGCGCAGCTGGCGGACGCGGACTTTGCGACGATGACGGCGCACGATCTTCCGACCGAGGCGCGAACGAAGCTGGAGCAACTGCGCGGCGAAACCGTCGCCTTCGGCCAATATCTCGACTTCGTGCGCTGTCGGCGCTTTCGCGAATCGCTTCTGTGCCGCGCGGAACTGGCAGCCCCAGGTGTTCCACTTCCTGCTGCGGTCGGTGCATTGTTTGCGAGTTCCACCGCAACTCCGACGGCGTCAGCAGTTGATCTTGCCGAAGGTGTCGAAGTCCCGTTCCGCTGGGGCGATCGGGCGAGCCTGGTGACCGGCAGTTCGCTGGCCAAAGCAGCCATGGTGACGCTGCGCGAGCAGTGGCCGGCGGCCGTCGCCTTCGAGCCACTGGTCGCGCAGGTGGGCGCTCTGCTGGGTCGCGACCCGTCCAGCAACGACGCCGAGGCCCTGCAAGACGTGTTGCTCCAGGCGTTCGGGATGCGCATGGTGGAACTCACCGCGGAGGACTGGCCCTGCGCGACGACGGTGAGCGAACGGCCGCGGGCCAGCGACGTGGTTCGGCACGCTGCCGCGGCCAACGGCGTGCTGGTCGCCCTGAACCATCGGCGCGTGCGCCTGGAGGACGACGAAGCCAGGCAACTCGTCGCCCTGTGCGACGGCGCACACGACCTCGACGCGCTGCGCGCTGCACTCGTCGACCGGAAACTGGGTCTGGACCGAGAAGTCCTCCTGCAGCGGTTGCAGGGGCTGGCGCAGCTCGCATTATTCGAGGCCTAGTCGCACAGGCGGACGCCAACTAGAGCGCCGCGAATCGACTCCCCGCGCTCGGCGGGCGCAACTTCTTGGGGCTCCACAAACGGCCCATCAAGGGGCGGCCACGACGACCTGCGCCATGATCCCGTAGCCTTGCATCTGAGGCGTCCCGTTCCAGCGAAGGAAGCCGGGCTCGACGTCGCTGCCAACAGAAGGGGTGGTCGCAGTTGAATCGTAGACGCCCACATTGAGAGAGTCGTAGGGGCCTGTCACACCGAGCGGCACGGGACCATGAGTTCTCGTGTTGTACGACACGTCAAAGGCAAGCACGTCGTCCGGCAGTGTGACGTTCAGCGAGCGAAGATCGAACGTGATCGTGGAAGCAAAGCCGTTGTAGCAGGTACCGTTCGCGGCTTTCCATTTGCCGGCATCCATGCCTGCGCAGGTCGGATCAGCGGAGGGTCGGTACGGAATGCTGAAGGTCTGAGTCCGCGTCGCAAGCAAGCCGCCGCTGCTGTTGTAGATCGTGATGGTGATGGGGTGGTTGAACGTGGCGTTTGGGGCCGAGACACAGGTGCCCAAGTTCCATGAACCGGTCTGGCAGGCCCAGCTGCTCATCGCGACAGTGACGCTGTGTAGCGTCCGGGGCGAACCAGCCCTCAGGGCGATGCGATCGCCCAGGCTGGTGAGGGATACAGCCTCGAAGCCGTAGCTGGGCATATTGGGCGGAAGTGGCGACATCGAATCAAATCCGACGACGGTCTGCGCCGTAACGGCCACCGTGCTGGGCGCGCTGTCCACCTTGCCGTCGTTCACGATCAGGGTGGCCACGTAGGTGCCCGCCATGTCGGCGGTGAACGTCGGGCTGGGGGGCGTGGCGGCGTTCAACGAGGCCGCACTGCCCATCGGCTTGCTGCTCAATGTCCACGAATAGGTGAGTGCGTCACCGTTGGCATCCGAGCTGCCGCTGCCGTTCAGGGTGACGCTGGAGCCGACAATCACCGTCTGGGCACTGCCGGCATTGGCCATCGGCGCAACATTGGCGACGGCAGCCGTGACAGTCACGGTCGATGAGGCGCTGTCGACCTGGCCATCGTTGACCGTCAGCGCAGCGACGTACGTGCCGGCGACGTCGGCGGTAAACATCGGTTTGGCCAAACTGGCACCGGCCAGGGCCGCCGCACTACCGGCGGGCTTGTTGGTGAGCGTCCACGAGTATGTCAGCGGGTCGTTGTTCGCATCGGAACTCGTGCTGCCATCCAACGTGACCGTCGCCCCCGTGAGCACGTTCTGCGCGCTGCCAGCACTAGCAACAGGTGCTGCATTCGCGATTGCCGCCGTCACAGTTACGTTGGCGGCGTTGCTGTTCAGTGCCCCATCGCTGACGATCAGGCTCGCGACGTACGAACCCGGCAGATCCGCAGTGAATGTGGGTTTGGCAGAACCCGGGTCGCTCAGAGCGGCACTGCTGCCTGGCGGCTTGCCGGTCAGCGTCCATGCGAAACCGATGAGATCGCCGTTCGGGTCGATGCTGCGGCTGCCGTCCAGTGTGATCACCGTCGACCCCGCGATTGCGCTTTGGTTGGGTCCGGCATTGGCGACGGGCGCTAAATTGCCCGTATCTGAACTTACCCCACATGCCGATAGCGCCCCCGCAGCAACAAGGGCCGTAATCGCTGCCTTCTTCATTCTCACGTTCATCCTTTCCCTGGGGCTGATCGCCCATGAACCGCTCGATCGGATACAAGCCGCGCCCGGTCAACTGCCCGGGCCGGCGGATTGTTAGATGGGAAGGCTGCCTTCAGCGCTTGCAATAGCGAGATGTAAGCAAGCCAAATCGAACAGGCAGCGTGTCCGGCTTACGGGGCCTTGATTGCGGCAAGCGGGGAGGCCAACTTCCCAAGTCGGCCGGCCGCAAAGAGCCTTATCGCGAGAGCGACTGTCGCGACCGCGCGTGGCCTCTTATTCCTGCCGGACGGGCGAATTCGGCCATAGCCAGTTGATGCGGCGGATCATCCGTTCGACTCGATAGCGAACGCCGGGCCGCGACGCTAAGCTGGCCGGACGCGGCATCGCCACCGGTCGGGCGCGCGATAGGTGCGCTCCCGCGCCGACAGCTTTTGACCGCGCTCGGCCAATTGCCGGAAATGATCAGACAACCGAGCGTCGCCCATACCGGATAGCATCTCCGCGCGCCATGAACATCTTCGTCTCGTATAGCCCTGCGGATAACGAGCTGGTATCGGCGATCGTTTCACTGTTGTGTGCAAGCAATAGCGCGCTCGTCTACTGCGACGCCGACTCTATACGCCGGAGTGGCAGATGGCGCGAAGAACTGGAAGCCGCAATTTCGGAAGCCAATGTGGTTCTGGTGTTCTGGTGCCACCACTCGAACACGTCGTATGAAGTCCGGAAGGAGTTCGCCCTTGCCCTCGAACAAGGCAAGACCGTCTTGCCCCTGCTGCTGGATGGGACTCCGCTGCCGAGCAAGCTTGCCGACCGTCGCAGCATCGATTTTCGTGCCCGAGTCGGGGTCATACACGAGGGGTCGCCGGGGCACGAAGGGCAGGGGGCCCTGGCAGAGCGAGTGGAAGTGGACCGCCTGATCGCAAGTGATATATCAAGGCACTACGAGGAGCTGCTGGTAATGAGCCTCGCGCGGGAAATCGAAACAGAGTTAGCCTCCAGGCTGGGACCGAACTGAGGTTCCCGGGCCGGAACGGTAGTCATCCGGGCTCCAGCCGTGTAGCTTTGGCAGGTCAGCCGGCCTGGATCAGCCGGGTGCGGGATTCGGCAACCGCCACATCACGGCGCGAGCCGGCAACGGCCCTCCCTGGCAGGTTCTCTAGTAGCCCATCCGCATGGACGTGTCGTCTTCGTCCTCGATGTCGACCTTGGCCGACGGCGGCAGCTTCGCGATGATTTCTTCGATCATCCGAACGTGCTCGGCCTCTTCGTCCCGCAACTCTTCGAACAGCGCCTTGACGTCCGGTTGCTTCACGCTGCGCAGCGCCCTGTCGTAGAACGCGAAGGCCTTCTTTTCGGAGTGCAATGCCACCTGGTACGCCTTGAACTCGGACATGTTCCGGCTGGGCGCACCGACGTCGGGGGCCTCGACATCGAAGATGTCGTCGATCTTGACTTTCGCAGGCTCATTGCCAAACAGCGTGCGGCGGCGCTCGGCGAGTTCATCACCGTGCTTCTTCTCGTTCTCGGCCATCGACTGGAACACCGACCCGGCATCGTTGGAGAAGCTGCGACCGATTTGTCTGGCGAACAAGGTGTACCGCTCGAACGCCTCGACCTCGATCAGATGGGCCATGTCGAGCGTGTCCATCAATGTCAGTTGGGAAAAATCGATTTTCGCCGCCATAAATCCTCCGCCGTGAGTGCAACGCGCCCCGTCAGCCGAGCGTGAGCCTGTTCAGTGAATAGGAATCTAAACCTCCGTTCATGCCAAACAGGACGGTATCACTGCGCCGAGCGCCCGGCCGCAGCAACCGACGCGCCGGGTGATCCGGCGCAGAAACTGCTCCTGATTCGTCCGGGCTCCTGCTCGCTCTGGGTATCTGACCGGTATAAAGGTCAACTTGACCGAGACAAGAGGAGTGGCGAGCGATGGCGATTCCACATGCGCAGTCGGGTCAGGTGATCAGTGTGCGGCCGCTCGGTCACGCATTGGCGGACGAGCGCACCGTTGCGCTGTTCAAGACAGAAGACCTCGAGGTCATGCGGCTCGTTCTCGCGGCGGGCAAGTCGTTACCGCCGCACAAGGTGGCCGGCGAAATAACGATCCAGTGCATCGAGGGCAGGATAGCTGTCACTCTGGACGGCGCGAGCCGGGTTCTGGACGCCGGCGAGTTGATCTACCTGGCGCGCGATGTGGTTCACGGTGTGGTCGCGATCGAAGACGCATCGGTTCTGGTGACGATCGCCCTGCTCAGATAGGCGCGCATGACCCACGCCGATGTGCGGTCCACGGCATATCCGGGGTCGCCGGGCGGAAAGAATCACGCACGTCCGCAGGCGGCGCATCATGTATCGAAGTCACAGCCCTTCAACTGGGGAAGGAAGCACCTTAGGCCCATGCCCATGGGGAAGCGATCATGACGCCCGCAGAATCCGACTTCCTGCTCAGTCTTGCGGCTCTCTCGTTGTCATTCGCCGGCTTTTCCGCGGTGGTGGTTACGCTTCGAGGTGCTCTGGGAGGCGAGATCTCCGATCGGCACCTCCGCCTCGTGCGTCTCTATATTGAAGGCGGACTCCTCGTGACCGCTTTGGCATTGCTTCCCACACTCCTGAATCTCCTGCATATCTCCGCCGCGCTAATTTGGCCTGTGTCCAGCGCAGCCGCTGCGTCGATCTTCACCGCCTTGCTGTTGACCCAGTTTCGCCGTCGCCGCGCGGTCGAGGCGGGCCACTTCCCGCCATGGGTCGTCATCATCTACGCGATTTCGCTCGTCGCCGTTGCAGGTCTCTGGCTCAATTCTGCGGGGATTCCCTTTCCGCCGAGCGTCGGCCCTTACGCTGTTGCACTGACGTGGGCACTGTGCGTCTTTGGGTTCATCTTTGTGCGCACTATCGACATCTTTCTCAGCCGCGCGCGTACCTGAAGCGGTCAGGGGCTCGCGGTTGTCTGCAGGGCCCGGCTTCCGAGCCAGGACAGTCGCGGCGGGTGCAACTATGATGCGGCGCCTGCATCGTTTCGTGCTGCACCCTGAGGCACGGCCGCGTCTGATGCACGACCGGAACTCGATGCGCATCTGAGTCCAATCCAAGGAAAGGCCGATCATGGCAATCACAGCAACCCGAGCAAGAAAATGAACGTCATCAAATCCACGACTCTTGTCGCCAGTACCGCCGCATTGCTTGCCCTTGGCGCGTGCAATCCGTCGAAGGACGCCAAGCCTGACCAGGCTGCAGCGGGTCCGGTGGTCGCAACGGTGAACGGCATGGCCATCAGCGAGCGGACGGTCGAAATGATCGCCAAGCAGGCCGGCCATTCAGGACGGCCGGATACACCCGAATCCAGAGCGGCCATCATTGATCAGCTGGCGCTGCAGATGGTGATCGCGGAGGAGGCGGTAAAGAAAGGACTGGACAAGACGCCCGAGGTTGCGGATCAACTCGACGCGATCAAGAAATCGGTACTGGCCAACGCCTATGTGCAGGACTTCATCAAGAACAATCCGGTCAGCGACGACGCGCTGAAGGCCGAATACGACCGCATCAAGGCGTCTGTCGGCGGAATCGAATACAAGGCGCGCCACATCCTGGTGGAGAAGGAGTCGGAGGCCAAGGACGTCATCGCCCGGCTCAAGAAGGATCCGAAAGCCTTCACGAAACTGGCGATGGACCGGTCCAAGGACCCGGGCTCCAAGGCGCAGGGCGGTGAACTCGGATGGTTCGACCCGAAAAGGATGGTGCCGGAATTCGGCGCTGCCGTGAGCAAGCTCGAGAAGGGCAAGTTCACCGAGACCCCGGTCAAGACCCAGTTCGGCTATCACGTCATCCTGCTGGAAGACTCCCGGGCGATCGAGCCGCCGCCGCTAGATCAGGTGAAACCGCAGCTTACCCAGCAGCTCCAGCAGCAGAACTGGAAGACACACATGGATGCGCTGAAGGCCGCGGCGAAGATCGAAATGGTTGGCGCGCCAGCCCAGGCTCCGTCAGCACCGGCCTCCGCAGCACCAAAGTGAACCCGGATCGCCCCGTGACCGAGTGAAACGGCAGCGGGGCCGTCGCGCGGCAGCGGCCACAGCTGCGTTGCGGTTAGATGACGATCTGCGTGCCGATCTCGATCACGCGATTGGGCGGAATGCGGAAGAAATCCGACGCCGGCTGGGCAGTGCGCATCATCCAGCTGAACAGGCGTTCGCGCCAATCGGCCATGCCGCCGCGCCTGCCGGTGAGCACCGTTTCACGCGAAAGGAAGAAAGACGCTTCGTTGGGCTCGATCGTGAAAGCGAAGCGGCTCGCCAGCGTGCGCGCGATGTCGGCAATGTCGTAGGAGTCCTTGAAGCCCAGATACACCTTGACGTAGTAGCAGCCCAGGCCGAGATCGCGGATTTCCGCTGAATCCTCGGGCTCAACACGCGGGACGTCCTTGGGTACCGCCGTGAGGAACACGACCCGCTCGTGCAGCACACGGTTGTGCTTGAGGTTGTGCAGCAGCGCGTGCGGTACTTCATCCACGCCCCCCGACATGAACACCGCGGTCCCTTCCACGCGCTGCGGCGGAAAAGCTGACAGGTTCTTGAGGAACGGCTCGAGCGCAACTCCGCCGCGCAAGCGCTCCTGCTTGACGAGCACCCGGCCCCGCTTCCAGGTGGAAAAGATGAAGAACAGCAGCCCGCCGAACGCCAGTGGGAACCAGCCTCCGTGCCCGATCTTCGCCGTGTTCGCCGCCAGGAAGGCAATGTCGAGCGCCAGCAGCGGCAGCAGGACCAGCACCAGTTTCCATGGCTTCCAGTCCCATCGATGGTGCGCCACCACCATGACGCCCAGCGTCGTGATAACCATCGTGCTGGCCACGGCGATGCCGTAGGCGGCGGCCAGGTTCGACGAAGTGCCAAAGCCAAGCACCAGAAAGACAACGGCGACCAGCAGCAGCCAGTTCACGATCGGGACGTAGATCTGGCCCACCGCGGTCTCGGACGTGTAGAGCACTGACATGCGTGGCAGATATCCCAGCTTGATGGCCTGACTCGTGATGGAGAAGGCACCCGAGATCACGGCCTGCGATGCGATGACTGTGGCTGCCGTGGCCAACACTACCAGCGGAAGTTGCAGCCATTGCGGCGCCAGCAGGAAGAACGGACTGCGGACGGCGTCGGGATCCTGCAGAACGAGACTGCCCTGCCCGAAATAGTTGAGCAGCAGGCAGGGCATGACCAGCCAGAACCAGGCGACGCGGATCGGGCCGCGACCGAAGTGACCCATGTCCGCGTACAGCGCCTCTCCGCCTGTCAGCGCCAGAAACACCGCGGCCATCACGGCAAAGGTCGTCCCGGGCTGAGCAATGAAGTAACTCACCGCGTGCAGGGGGTCAATGGCGACGAGCACGCTCGGTTCGCGGGCTATCTGCAGCACGCCGAGCACGCCCAGCGTGGCAAACCAGAGCAGCATGACCGGACCGAACACGCTGCCGACCCGCGCGGTGCCCGAGCGCTGTACCGCGAACAAGCCGACCAGCACGACGAGCGTCAGCGGAATGACAAAAGCCTTGAATCGCGGCGAAATGACTTCGAGGCCTTCGATCGCGGACAGCACCGAAATCGCCGGGGTGATTGCGCTGTCACCGTAGAACATCGCCGCGCCGAACAGGCCCAGCATTACCGCCACGCCGGTCAGTCGTCCCTGCGCGGGAAACTGTCGCAACACCACCGCGAGCAGGGCGAGGATGCCGCCTTCGCCACCGTTGCTGGCACGCAGCACGATCACTACATACTTGAGCGAAATGACGAGCGTCACCGCCCAGAAGATCATCGACAGCACGCCCAGGACGTCGCCCTGGCTGACTCCCGCGCCACGCGCGCCGCTGACGCTTTCCTTGAACGCGTACAGCGGGCTCGTGCCGATGTCGCCGTAGACCACGCCGAGCGCAGCGACGATCAGAGCCGGCGAAAGCGCGTGGGACCTAGCGTGGTTGTTCTGCATGCGGCAGGCCGGGGAGCGTCGAGCACGATGCGCCGGATTGCTTACGCGAATCTTGCGCCGCACGGCAGACCCCAGTCAAAGGCGGCCCGCGGAGCACGCCGCATTTGGCCGCGGTTGGCTTTTGGCCATCACTGTTGCTTGCCGTGGCATGCGATGGCTTGATGGATGTCCGATGCGCTCATCCCGAACCCTGTTGGCAAGCACTTCGGTCCTGCTTCTGGCGTTGGCGCCCTGCGCGAATGGGCAGGGCGTCGGCAGTCCGTTCGCTTAAGCCTCGCTGGGCACCATCGGATTGCGCGTCGACCGGTCGGCATTCGCGGCACGCCCGGCCGAGCTGCCTTCGACGCCGCAACCGCTCACACCGGTGGTGCCGACGAAGATTTCCCTGGTCGGATCGAGCGTCGTTGTCGAACTGGGCCGGATGGCGACGGAGGGTCGCTTCATCCGTCCCCGCCTGCTGGTCGGGCTCCAATTGACCGGGCTCGAGTCCGGGATGCGGGAGATCGGGACTCCAGCCGAGCGGTGCATCTTGCCGCTGGTCCGTGGCCGCTTGCGGCGGAACGCCGATAGCGGCGACGTGGGCGCCGCCCTTCACCCTTCAGCCCGATGCACATTCTATTGAGAACGACGCCCAGCGTTAAGGGTGCTACGCCGCCCGTTACTGTCGCACCATGGAGCCAGCACGACGGGACCGAGCCCGCCGCCGTCGCACTGGGCCACGCGCTACTGGGCAGTCTGGCAGCGGTGCGAGCTAGTACCCGACCGAGTAGTTCGGAATGTCGACGCGGACGTACTCGCGACCGAGCAGCGCGGCGGTGTTGAGCGCGAACTCCTCCGCCCAAGCATGTTCGTCACGGAAGCGGCGCACGCCGGAGTACTTGGCGACGCTGAGCACGCGATCAGCGGTAAGCACTTTACCTATCGGCGACGCAACATCGCACTCGAGCGCGACGAACTCCCGGTCGAACCACTGGCGAGCCTCGTCCATCGACCGCTTGGCGACATTGTCCGAGGAAATCCTGAACTCGAAGTCGTCCCCCTTGCCGAACGACACCGTCACCTGGTGTTGCCGCATGCCCGTCTCCCTGCGTGGCTCGCTGTTGCGTGGATTCTAGCGAGGTGGGAACGGGCCCGGATCCGCGCCGTCAGCGATCGATGACGCGTCGGTAATCTCGGGCGCTGCACCAGAGGCCGATTGCGCCAGTGCGGTATCGACTTTTGCGTCCGGCCGACTAGTCTGGATTGGTAGCCGCAGGCAGAGCAAAAGCAAACCCTCGGGGGCCAGGATGGGCCTTGCGGAGCACGTCAGTTCATCAGTCGGCGCGTCAGTGCGCGTCCTTGATCTCCGACTTCTTGCAGTCCGTTGGCGCTCGGGCCGTTGCGGCCGGAGCGCGCGGACGCTCGCCTGCCACTCTCAACCGCTCTATCCGGAGGACCTATGTACGAGCTGATTCGTCGCCTGACCGCGCGGCAACTGACTTTCGAGCAATTGCCGCTGCTGTTGATTTCTCTCGGCATCGCAGAGTTCTTCTACAAGTTCCACAGCTTCCTGCTGGAGACCGGCGCGTTCCTCGTGACATGGGTTGCACTCGGAGCGCTCTACGCCGGCCTTAAGCGACTGTTCATTCGAACTGCTGAGGGGCGGTCATGAGCACCCGCGCGCGGACACGAAGGGCCGCTGCTGGCAAGCCGGCGGCGCGGAAGACCCCTGCCACGAAGGTCGGCTCCGTCAGCAGGAACGCGAAAGCAAAACGGCGCGTGAAGGACACCGGCAAGCTCTTCGGGCGGTTCGGGCTCGACTTCGCCGCCGTGCGGCGCGAGCCGAGTGGACCTGGTGGCCCGATGATGATGCCGGCGCCGGCCAACGCCGCGGACGAGTTCAACCCGGCGCTGATGCGGTTGCAGGCACTGGCCGAGCGCGATGCGCCGCTCGGTGTGCCGATGGACCTGGCGCCGATAGATGCCGCGCGCGCCAACTGGACGCCGATGGGACCGCTGGCGGTGCCGAACGGCCAGACCTACGGCGGCGCGCGCGTGCTGATCAGTGGCCGCGTGACGGCTATCGCTCCACACCCGTCCGATGGCAACACGATTTATATCGGCACCAGCCGCGGCGGTGTGTGGCGCACGCAGGATGGCGCGCAGACCTGGGTAGCACTGGGCGATCACGCGCCGTCACTGGCGATCGGCGCACTGGCGATCGGCGTCAGCGACCCGAATGTGCTGTATGCCGGAACCGGCGAAGGCAATGTGCAGCTTTACAGCACGCAGTTCGCACTGGACTCGGCGCCCGGCGTCTATCTCGGGATCGGCGTGCTGCGCAGCGCCGATGGCGGCGCGACGTGGACTCACCATGCTGCGGCACTGCTGGCGAACCACAGTTTCTACCGGATCGCGGTCGATCGTGGCAACGCCAACCGGGCCTTCGCGGCAACCAGCCGCGGCCTGTGCCGTACGACCGACGGCAACACCTGGACCGCGCTGACGGGCGGCGGACTGCCGGCCATTGTCGCCGGCGTGATTGCCTGCACCGACGTGGTCATCGACCGCGCCGACGCGAGCGGCAACACCGTGTATGCGGCGTTCTGGGCCAGCGGGATCTACAAGAGCACCAACGCGCTGGCGGCCAGCCCCACCTTCACGAAGCTGACCACGGGCCTGCCGGCTGCGAGTTCGGTCACGCGGATCAGCCTCGCCCAGTCGGCGAGCAATCCGGCGCGACTCTACGCGCTCGCGGCGAGTTCGGGCGATGCGTTCCTCGGGCTGTACCGCACCAGTAACGCGAGCGGGACCAGCTGGGAACTCTGCACCAGCAGCACGACGATCGAGCTTTACGGCGCCTTCACGAACGACGTCGGTGTCGACCCGACGACGCAGGACGTGGTCTATGTCTCGGGCGTCGAGATGTACAAGTGCGTCCGTAACGCGACGACCGGCGCGTGGAGCGTGAGCAACATCGGCAGCAACATCCACCCGGACAGCCACACGCTCGGATTTCACCCGACGCTGAACCAGACGATCTACAGCGGCAACGACGGCGGCTTCTACATCAGTCGTGACGGCGGCGCGACCTGGGACGACACGCCGAACGAAGGCCTGTGCCTGCTGCAGTACGAAGCCGTGGACAACCACGGCAGCTCGGACGCGTTCATGCAGTGCGGGACGCAGGACAACGGCACGCAGCAGTACCGCAACAGCCCGGTGCACTATCACAGCGCCGATGGCGACGGCGGTTACTGCACCATCAGCAAGGTCAACGGCAACCGCGTCACGCACGCCTACTTCGGCAGTACGCCGAACCGCAGCACCACCGCCGGCAAGTTCGGTTCGTACTCCTCCGTGTCGAGCGGAATCAACGGCAACGGGCTGTTCTACCCGCCGGCGGCGATCAGCCCGAGCTCCGAGCGCATGGCGTGGGGCACGAGCGTGATCAACATCGATGATTCGATGGGCACCGGCGGCTGGCCGGGCAGTGGCGTGGCCTTGCCAGGCATCGCGGGCCGGGTGTCGGCGATCTCCTTCACCAGTGACACGCTGATTTACTGCGCGACGACCAGCGGCGAGGTGTATCGGCTGAGCCGCAGCGGCACGACATGGACCGCGCGTGCACTGCATGCAGCTCCGCTACCGACCAACCAGTGGATCTGGGACGTGCACAGCGTTCCCGGCAATCCGAACACGATCGTCGTCTGCTTCAGCGGCTTTGGACTGGCGCAGCATGTCTGGCGCGGCACCGTTCCCACGACCGGGGCGGCCACCTGGACGGCGGTGAGCGGCGGGTTGCCCGATGTGCCGATGTACGCACTGGCTTTTTCCAGCGCCACGCAATGGTTCGTCGGCACCGATATCGGTGTCTTCCGCAGCACCGACGCCGGCGCTAACTGGCACAACTACTCGCAGGGCCTGCCGAATACCGCGATCTACGACCTGCGACTACGGGAGGGCAGCAACCTGCTCCGCGCGGCGACGCATGGACGCGGGCTGTGGGAGGTCCGGGTCGACGTCATGCAGCACCCGACCGTCGATATCTTCGTCCGCGATCACATCATGGAAACGGGTCGGCCACCGAGCGGGCCGGCCGTGCCCGCGGGCTGGGAAGATCCGACGCGCTTCGTCGCGCTCAACGATCCCTGCTACTGGTGGCAGTGCGCCGACATCAAGACCGACGCGCCACCCGCCTGGCAGCTGCAGCCGGCTGAGGTCAACTACCTGACTTTCGAGACGAAGCTGGTGCATGAGCATCCGGAGAAGGGCAACCAGAACCGGGTCTACGTCCAGGTCCACAACCGGGGGCCGGTGGCCGCCAGCAACGTGACGGTGAAGATCATGACGGCGGGGGCGTCCGCCGGCCTGCCCGACCTGCCGTCCGACTTCTGGAGCGCTTGGCCCAACAGTGCGGGCGATTCCAACTGGAGCCCGGTCGGCGCTCCGCAGACCATGGCGACGCTCGAGCCGCTGCGTCCGACAGTCCTGCAGTGGGACTGGACACCGGCTGCAGCCGCCGACTCGCACAGCTGCATGCTGGTCGTCATCGACAGTCCCAGCGATCCAGTGCCGGCCACGACCAAGGCGATCTTCAACATCGCCCAGCTGGTGACGACAGAAAAGCGCGCGGGACTCAAAAACCTGCATCTCGTGAACCTGCTCGCCAATGCGATCCAGCCGCTGCCGCTGCACCTTCACGCCTCGCGTAGTGCCGCACGAAAGTACAGGCTCGCGATTCCACCGCTCGGGTCGGACGCCTTACGTGTCGACTTCCTGTTCAGCAAGACGCTGAGCAAGCGCTTTCCGGCCAGCAAGCTGCCGAAAGGGCTGAAAGCCACGCGACTGCCGGCGAAGGATCTTGAACGCCTGAAGGCCTTCGTGCTGAAGCAGGAAATGCGCAGGGAGGACGCGTGGCAAGCCTTTCTCAAGCGGTTCGATACCACGCGGCAGTTCAGCGTCGATGCGCGCAGCAAAGGGGTCGAGCTGCCGCTGGCGTTGAAGGCGGGCGGCCACGAGCAGATCGCGCTGCTTGCGCGCACCGGCAAGTTACCGCCGGCACGCGGCGCGGCGCTGGCGAGGCTGACGGTGATTCAGTCGGTCGACGGCGGCACGCCGGTCGGCGGCAGCACCTTCGTGTTCAAGCCGGCGGGCCGCGGCTAGCGGCGGCTGGCGCGGGGACGCGCTACTGAATTGGATTGCGTTCCCGCGCAAGCGCTCCGATTGCCGGTCTTCGTGGTCGTTCGGTTTGCCACGGCGGGGAGGCCGCAGCAGAATGGCCGGCCTTCCCTCCGCGCAGGCGCACATGAATTCCGGCACGACTGCTGAACCGGGCCCGCGGCCCTTCGCACATTTTGCCGGCGACCCGAGCCCGTCCGCGCCGCTGCGTGCGGCGATCACCGCGGCGACGCGGCGGGCGGAGCCGGAGTGTGTTGCCGCGCTGATCGATGTCGCGCGACTTCCCGCCTCGGAGGCGGCCGCGGTGGAGTCGCTCGCCGCCGATCTTGCACAACGGCTGCGCTCGCGCCGGAGCGGCGCGGGTCGTGAAGGCCTGGTGCAGGGATTGGTGCAGGAGTTCTCGCTCTCGTCTCAGGAGGGCGTTGCGCTGATGTGCCTGGCGGAGGCGCTGCTGCGCATTCCGGATGCCGCGACGCGCGACGCACTGATCCGCGACAAGATCGGCGATGCCGACTGGGAGTCCCACCTCGGGCGCAGTCGGTCGCTGTTCGTCAATGCGGCGACCTGGGGCCTGCTGCTGACCGGCAAGCTGGTGTCGACGCACACGGAGCGGGGCCTCGCCAGCGCACTGGCGCGCGTGGTGGCGCGCAGCGGCGAGCCGCTGATCCGGCGCGGGGTCGACATGGCGATGCGCCTGATGGGCGAGCAGTTCGTCACCGGTGAAACGATCACCGAGGCGCTGGCCGTCGCCCGCCGCCGCGAGGCCGAAGGCTTCACCTACTCCTATGACATGCTGGGCGAAGCGGCGATGACGGCCGTGGACTCGCAGCGCTATCTCGAGTCCTATGAAGCGGCGATTCATGCGATCGGTCGCGCATCCGCCAATCGCGGGCTGTACGAAGGCCCGGGTATCTCGCTGAAGCTGTCGGCACTGCATCCGCGCTACAGCCGGTCGCAGCGCGAGCGTGTGCTGACGGAGCTGTATCCGCGCCTGCTCCATCTCGCGCTGCTGGCGCGGCAGTACGACATCGGCATCAACATCGATGCCGAGGAAGCGGACCGCCTCGAGATCTCGCTCGACCTGCTGGAGCGTCTCTGCGCGGAGCCGGCGCTCGCGGACTGGAACGGCGTCGGCTTCGTCGTGCAGGCCTACCTCAAGCGCGCGCCGTTCGTGATCGATTTCGTCGTTGACCTGGCGCGGCGTACACGCCATCGGCTGATGATCCGCCTCGTCAAGGGCGCCTACTGGGACGCGGAGATCAAGCGGGCGCAGGTCGACGGACTGGCCGACTTTCCCGTCTACACCCGCAAGGCGCACTCCGACCTCTGCTACCTGGCCTGCGCGCGCCGGCTGCTGGCCGCCCCGGACGCGGTGTATCCGCAGTTCGCGACGCACAACGCGCATACCGTCGCCGCGGTCTATCACGCGGCCGGCCCGGAGTTCCGTGCCGGCCAGTACGAGTTTCAGTGCCTGCACGGCATGGGCGAGCCGTTGTACGAGCACGTGGTGGCACGCCTTGGCGACGGGCTGGCGCGGCCGTGCCGCATCTATGCGCCGGTCGGGACGCACGAGACATTGCTCGCCTACCTGGTGCGCCGCCTGCTGGAGAACGGTTCGAACAGTTCGTTCGTCAATCGCATTGCGGACGAGGACTTGCCGATCGAGGAACTCGTGGCGGACCCGGTGACGACCATCGAGCAGCAGGCGCGCGCAGACGGCGGGCTGGGAGCGCCGCATCCGGCCATCGTTCTGCCGCCGCAGCTGTTCGGTGCGGCACGCCGCAACTCGATTGGGCTGGATCTGACCAACGAGAACCAGCTCGAGCAAGTGACCGCGGCGTTCCAGGCGAGTGCGCAGCAGGCGTGGCGCGCCGAGCCGATGCTCGTGGGCGCGCCAGTTTCCGCGCAACGCGTGAGAGTCGAGTTGCGCAATCCCGCGGACCGTCGTGATCTCGTGGGTACAGTCGTGGAGGCCACCGCGGCCGATGCAGACGTCGCGCTGGCGGCGGCGACCGCAGCGCTCCCGCACTGGCGCGGTCGTGCGGCGACCGAGCGTGCGACGGCGCTGGAACGCGCGGCCGACGCGATGGAAGCACAGATGCCGCAACTCATCGGGCTCATCGTGCGCGAGGCCGGCAAGACGGCCGCCAATGCGGTCGGCGAAGTGCGTGAGGCGGTCGACTTCCTGCGTTACTACGCGGCACAGGCGCGCGCCGAACTGGGAGCGTTGGACGCGCCGCTCGGGCCAGTCGTGTGTATCAGCCCGTGGAATTTCCCCTTGGCCATTTTCACCGGGCAGATCGCGGCGGCGCTGGGCGCGGGAAATACCGTGCTCGCGAAGCCCGCTGAGCAGACGCCGCTGATCGCGGCGCAGGCGGTCGCGCTGCTGCACGGCGCCGGGGTGCCGCGCGATGTGCTGCAGCTGCTGCCCGGTCGGGGCGAGATCGTCGGCGCAGCGCTGGTGGCCGACCTGCGCATCCGTGGCGTGATGTTCACCGGTTCGACCGACGTCGCGCGCCTGCTGCAGCGCAGCCTTGCCGGTCGCAGCGACGAGGACGGCCGGCCGATCACGCTGATTGCCGAGACCGGTGGCCAGAACGCAATGATCGTCGACTCGTCCGCGCTGCCCGAGCAGGTGGTGGCCGACGTGCTGTCATCGGCGTTCGACAGCGCGGGGCAGCGCTGCTCGGCGCTGCGGGTGCTGTGCCTGCAGGAAGACATCGTCGATCGCATGCTGCCGATGCTGGAGGGCGCCATGCGCGAGCTCGCGGTGGGTTCCCCGGACCGGCTCGCCGTTGATGTCGGGCCGGTGATCGACGAGGACGCGCGCCGCACGATCGAGGCGCACATCGCCGCGATGCGCGTCAAGGGTCGCCGCATCTTCCAGGCGCAGGGGGTCGATGCCGACGCGGGGCGGCGGCACGGCTGCTTCGTGATGCCGGTCGTCATCGAGATCGAAAGCGTCGCTGAACTGACCCGCGAAGTGTTCGGCCCGGTCCTGCACGTGCTGCGCTACCGGCGCGAGGACCTGGTGGCGCTGGTCGGTGCGATCAACGCCACCGGCTTCGGACTCACGCTCGGCATCCACTCCCGCATCGACGAAACGATCGACGGCATCGTCGCGCGAGCGCATGTCGGCAACCAGTACGTGAACCGCAACATGATCGGCGCGGTGGTCGGCGTGCAGCCGTTCGGCGGCGACGGGCTCTCGGGTACCGGCCCGAAGGCGGGGGGCCCGCTGTACCTGCGGCGCCTCGTGCGCGGCGCCTCGCCCTCGGGCGCTTCGGCCACTGATGCCGCAGCCACGATTTCGAGCGGGCGCGACACACTTCTGGCGCCGCTGCGGGCACTACTCGAATGGCTGGCGCGCCCGGTCGCGGCGGAGCCGCTCGTCGCCACCTGCGATGCGTTGATGGGGAGTTCGCCGCTCGGCGTGGCGTATGCGTTGCCCGGGCCGACCGGCGAACGAAACACCTACGCGCGGGTGCCGCGCACGGCGATCCTGACGGTCGCGCTGCAGCGGGACGACCTGCTGTTCCAGCTGGCCCATGTGCTGGCCGCGGGATCGCGCGCGGTGTGGCCCGACGATGCGCTGTCGCGGCGCGTGCGCGACGAACTGCCGGCGAGCCTGCGCCAGTGCATCACGCTGGCAGCGGATCCGGTCGCCGCTGAGATCGACATCGCGCTGCTGCAGGCACCGCCGGAGCACGTGCGTGACTGGAGCCGCCGACTCGCGCAGCGACCGGGCGCCATCGTGACGGTGCATGCCTGCGCGCCCGGAACGCGCGATCGCGATGCCTATCCGCTGGCACTGCTGATGGCGGAGCGCACGATATCCGTCAACACCGCGGCCGCCGGCGGCAATGCAAGCCTGATGACCATCGGCTGACGCGACGTTCCAGCATGTCAATCACGGTCACGGTGCACGACCAACTGCGGCCCGAGGCGACAGTCATCGATACGGGCCTGGGCGAGGCCAACGCGGCCGCAGCGCCGCTGGAAAACGTTCGGGCACTGGCGTGCCTGGCCCGCGACGACGCAGGCCGGGTGATCGGCGGGGCGATCGGCCGGACCTGGGGCGCGTGCTGCGAACTGCAGCAGCTCTGGGTGGAGCCGGCGCATCGACGGTGTGGCATCGCGTCGCGGCTGGTTCGGGAATTCGAACGACGGGCGGAAGCGCGCGGTGCCCGCACCTTCTACCTCGAGACGTTCAGCTTCCAGGCGCCCGGGTTATACCGGTCGCTCGGCTACAGCGAGCGCCTCGCGCTGCACGGATTCGCACCTGGCATCGTGAAGTACACGATGGTGCGCGAGCTCGACGAACCGTCCGCCTCACCGCCGCGATAGCAACGCGGGACCGGTTCAGGCTTTGGTGTCGAGCGCTGCGCCGCACGCCTGGCAGTGATGTGCGCGGTCGGTGTGATCGGTGCTGCTGCAGGCCGGGCAGGCGCGGATCCGGCCCTCCTGGCGCATGCGCAGGCTGGTCATTTCAGCGGTCACGATACCGGTGGGCACCGCGAGGATGCCCCAGCCCATCAGCATGCTGACGCTCGCCAGGGCGCGGCCAAGGTCGGTCTTCGGCGTGATGTCGCCGAAGCCGACCGTCGTGACGGTCGTGATGGCCCAGTACACGGCGATCGGAATGCTGGTGAAGCCGTTCTCGGGACCTTCGATCAGGTACATCAGCGTGCCGATCAGGACCACCAGCATGAAGACGGTGCCGATGAACACGAAGATCTTGCGCCGGCTGGCATGCAGCGCCGCTCCCAGGCGGCGGTATTCGACGATGTATTCGGTGAGCTTCAGGATCCGGAATACGCGCAGCAGCCGCAGTAGCCGGATGTCGATCAGCGAGTGCAAGCCGGGGAAGAACAGCGCCAGGTACGTCGGCAGGACCGATATCAGGTCGACGATACCGAAGAAACTGCGACCGTAGCGCAGCGGCCGCTTCACGCAGTAAAGCCGCGCGAGGTACTCGACGCTGAACAGCAGCGTGAAGCCCCATTCAAGGACATCGAACAACGTGCCGTAGCGCGCTGACAGGCTGGCGACGCTGTCGAGCATGACGACGACAACGCTCGTGACGATCGCCCACAGCAGAACGATGTCGAAGAGCCTGCCGGCCCGCGTGTCGGACTCGAAGATGACGATGAAGAGATCGCGCCGCAGGCCGTGGTCCGGCATGCCGAACTTGCGCGCCTCCGACGATTCACCTGCACGTTGGCCGGGAAGCGGTCCGGGAGTCGATGGAGGGGCCATGCGCGTACCTGAAGGAAGCGATATCGCAGGATAAACGCTGCGGCGGATCCCACGCTGGCGACGGCGCAGCGCGCTGCGCAGCCAGCGCATGGTTCAGTTCGTCAGGCGCTCCCGCAACTTCCGATGCAGGATCTTGCCGGTGGCCGTGCGGGGCATCTCGCTCTCCGAGACGAAGGTGACGGCACGCGGGCGCTTGTAGCCGGCAATGCGGTCGCGGCACCAGTCGAGCACGTGATCTTCAGTGAGCTTCGCGTCGGGATGCAGTACGACCACCGCATGCACGGCCTCGCCCCACTTGTCGTGCGGCAGGCCGATCACCGCGACATCCTTGACGCCCGGGCAGCGGCCAACCACCTCCTCGACTTCCGACGGATAGACGTTCTCGCCGCCACTGATGATCATGTTGCTCTTGCGGTCGACGAGGTGGATGAAGCCGCCCGCATCGCGCAGTGCGAGGTCGCCAACACTGCAGTAACCGTCGGGGCGCAGCGCTTCAGAGGTCTTCTCGGGGTTCTTCCAGTAGCCGTCGAACGTATAGGGCGTACGCGAGAAGAGTTCGCCCACGTCGCCGTCGGGCACATCGCGGCCATCGGGGTCCAGCAGGCGCACCGGGCCGGAACCGGTCCATTCGCGTCCCACCGAGCCCAGGTGCGTCGATCTGCTCGTCGGGGCGCAGCAGCGTGACCCAGCCGGCCTCGGTCGAGCCGTACAACTCGTGGAGTTGCGAATTGCTGAAGTGCTCGAGGACCGCAAGCTTGGTGTCGCGCCGCGCCGGGGCCGAGGAAATCATCAGCTTGCGCATGCTCGACACATCGTGGCGCGCCTTCACCTGTGGCGGCAGGCCCAGCATCATGATGTAGTGCGTCGGCACCAGCGAAGTGAAGGTGATGTGCTGCTGCGCCATTGACTGCAGCAGCGCCTCCGGGTCGAAACTCCGGCGGTCGTCGACGACGCAGGTCGCGCCTAGGTAGGTGAAGGTGAAGCTGAAGTAGAGCGAGTTCGCGTGACACATCGGCATCACCAGAAGCCCGGTGTCCTGCCGCGTCAGCCCCATGTCGAAGGCGGTGACCAGCGAGATCAGCGCGCTGCCCTGGTGATTGCGAATCGCGCCCTTCGGTCGTCCGGTGGTGCCCGAGGTGTACATCAGTGCCCAGGTGTCGGCCGGCGCCACCTCCACGGCCGGCGCGCGCGCCGAGCCCGCGCGCACGAGCGATTCGACACCGCGCCAGCCGCGCGGCGTGCGCTGTCCGCCGAAGTGCACCCAGGCCTCCTTGCCGATCAGCGGCAGGTTCGGGCGCACGGGTTCGATGCTCTCGAGTAGCGCGTCCTGCACGATCATCGCGCGCGCTTCGGCGTTCGCGACGATGTACTCGATCTCCGGCGGCGTCAGTCGGAAGTTGATCGGCACGGCGACCAGCCCGGCCTTGGCGAGCGCGACGTACAGCTCGAGCCACTCGATGCAGTTGTAGGCGAGTATCGCGACCCGGTCGCCCTTCACCAGGCCCAGGCCGAGCAGCGCATTGGCGAGGCTGTTGCTGCGCTCGTTCCACTGCGCGAACGTCAGCGTGCGCTTCGAGTCGCGGGCGCCGATCTTGTCCGGCTGCAGCCGCGCGTGTGCCGCGACGATCTGGCCGACATTCAGAACGCCACCGAGCGGCGGGCCCGCGACGGCTGCCGCTCGCGCCGCCTTGGAACGGCTGGGCCGGCTCACTGGCGCCTCGCGCGTTCCGCCTCGTCCCAGGCCGTCAAGGCCTGGAAGTCTCCTGCGAACGCGAGGCCCTTGCCGGCATCCGAACTCAGTGCTTCGCGCGTCACCACGACGTCGATCAATGCCGGCGCCTTGTCGAACGCTGCGCGGATCGCATCGGTCAGTCGTGCCGGATCGGTGACCCGCTCGCCATGCAGGCCAAACGCGCGCGCCATCGCCGCGTAGTCGCTCCACGCCAGTTCGGTGCCGACGATGCGGCCACCGTAATTCATCTCCTGGTCCAGCCGCTCGATGTTCCAGGCCGCGTTGTTCGAGACGATGAAGACGACCTTCGCGCCGTGTCGCTTGGCGGAGTCGATCTCCATCGCATTGATGCCGAACGCGCCATCGCCGGTGACGACGACCACCTGCCGCTCCGGGTGCAGCAGCGCGGCGGCGACGCCGTAGGGCGTGCCCACGCCCAGGCAGCCGAACGCACCGGCATCGAGATAGGTGCGCGACTCGAGTCCGGTGCGCGCGAAGCTCAGGAGGTCGCCGCCGTCGGCGATCGTGATCGCATCAGGCCGCAGCACCTCGCGCAGCGCGGCGAAGATGCGGTTCGGGTGCATGCGCCCGTCCTTGCCCGCCGGAGCTTCGGCCAGCGACGCCGCATACTTCTGCGCGCGACGCAGGTGCTCGCTGCGCAGGGTCTCGCACCAGCCGGTGTCGAGGCCGGGCCTGCGCGTCGCCAGTGCGCGCGTGATTGCCGCGAGAGCGGCGGCCGGATGCGCAAAGAGTTCGACTTCACCGCGCCGGTTCTCGCGCAGTTCCTCGGCGTTGTCGCCGATACGCAGGAAGCGGGCGTTCGGCCAGACGGCCGGCGAGCCGTAGCCGGTCTGGTAGTCGAGCTTGCGGCCGATGACGATCGCGAGATCGCTTTCCTGCATCGCGCGGCCACGCATCGCGCCGATCGTCGATGGATGCTCGGCCGGGACGAGGCCGCGGCTCTCCTGGGTATCGAGGTAGACGGCGCCCGAGGCATCGAGGAACGCCACCAGCTCAGCGCCGGCGTCGAGCGCGCCGCGGCCAGTGAGGACCAGCGGGCGCTTCGCTCTGGAAATCAGCGCGACCGCCTGTTCGACCTGCGCGGCGTCGGGCGGAATCCGGCGCGGCGACCGCGGTGCCAGATACTCCGGAAGCACGACGCGCGGCGGCACGCTCTGGCGCAGGACGTCGGTTGGAATCTCGACGTACACAGGTCCGGGAGCATTGCCGTCGCCGAACGCGGTCGATACCGCCTTGTCGAGGTCGCGCAGCAGGTTGCCGGCGATGCGCAGCGTGCGTGCGCTGCGCGTCACCGGGCGAAGGATGGAGACGTGATCGATGCCCTGCAGCGGGCCAAGGTCGTCCTGAGGCATCGGCGCGCAGCCGCCGATCAGCAGCACCGGCACGCGCTCCAGTTGCGCGTTGGCCATCGCTGTAACGCAGTTCGTCACGCCCGGGCCGGCGGTGACCGAGGCGACGCCGATGCCGCCGCTCAACACCGCATGCGCATGCGCCATGTGCACCGCGGCGCCTTCGTCGCGCACGTCGATGATGCGCACGCCCTTGAGCGCGAGGTGGTCCCAGATCGGCTGGATGTGCCCGCCTTGCAGTCCGAACACGCGATCGACGCCGCGCGCGACCAGGAACTGCGCCACCCACTCGGCGACCGTAAGAGCGGCCGCCTGCTTCGTACTCATCGTCTGCCTCCTTCCGGTTGGGAACAGACTGCACGATCAGGGGCCGCTCACGCGGCGACGCCCCGAAGGAGCGGCGATTATGGGCGAGCCACTGCAGCCCGCCTAGCCTCCTGGCGCACTGCAACGCAGCGAAGCTGCCGGTAGCCTTGCGACCTGCATGAAGGCCCTCCGCGTCATCGCCCACCTCGACATGGATGCGTTCTACGCGTCAGTCGAACTGCTGCGTTACCCGGAACTGCGTGGGCAGGCGGTCGTCATAGGCGGCGGTCGCGAGCACCAGCCCACCTGGGAGGTGGATCCTGTCACCGGAAAGCGCCGGCGCCGCTTTGCCACGCTGCGCGGCTATGCCGGCCGCGGCGTGATCACGACCGCGACCTACGAGGCGCGGGCGCTCGGCGTCAACTCGGCGATGGGAATGATGAAGGCGGCAGCAAGGGCGCCCGACGCGGTGCTGCTGCCGGTGGACTTCGACGAGTACCGCAAGTACTCGCGCCTCTTCAAGGCGGCGGTGCACGCGATCGCGCCGCAGGTCGAAGATCGCGGCATCGACGAAATCTACGTCGATCTCACCGACGTCATCGCGGCGCGTCTGCCGACCGACGAGGAGGTCGACCCCGACGATGCCCAACGCAACGTCTGGTGGTGCGCACGCGAGGTGGCGGCAGAACTGAAGCAGGCTGTGAAAGAGGCGACCGGTCTCAGCTGCTCGGTCGGGCTCGCGCCGAACAAGCTGGTCGCAAAGATCGCCTCCGAGCTTGACAAGCCCGATGGCCTGACGGTCGTCACCGATCGGGAAGTGGCAACACGGCTCGCACTGCTGTCCGTGCGGCGGTTGAACGGCGTCGGTCCGAAGTCGGCCGCCAGGCTGGCGCGCCTGGGCATCGCCACGATCGGCGAACTGGCGCAGGCTGACCGCGCCTGGCTGGTGCAGCAGTTAGGCGCGAGCTACGGGCACTGGCTGGCTGACGCCGCGCGCGGCATCGATGAGCGGCCGGTTGCGACGTACAGCGAGCCGAAGTCGATCAGCCGCGAAACCACGTTCGAGCGTGACCTGCACGCGGTGCGCGACCGGGCGCAACTCTCGCGCATCTTCACAGCGCTATGCAGGCAGGTCGCCGCGGACCTGGTGCGCAAGCACTATGCGGGTCGCACGATCGGCATCAAGCTGCGCTTCGAGGACTTCGCCACCGTGACGCGTGACCAGACACTGCCCGCGCCGGTCAGCGATGCGCAGGCGATCCGTCGCGCCGCCGGCGAATGCCTGAAGCGCGTCGACCTTGCCCGGCGCATCCGGCTGCTCGGCGTGCGCGTCGGTGCGCTGGAGAAACAGCACGAAGCACCGAGCAGTGGGGGATTCGAAGAACCTGCGTAGGCCGAAGGCGCTGCGGCCGGATTTCGAGGCCGCGTTCTAGGCCGGAGCAACGCGGGAGCTGCGATTGCCGGTGCGGACGTGCTAGCTTGAATTTTTTGTCGCCTACAACGGTTGCGCGCCATGACGACCTATATCTCCCCCTGGATGTCGCCGGATCTCGAGGTCTACCGCGACACGCTGCGCCGGTTCGTCGAAACGGAAATCGTCCCGCATGAAGAGCGCTTCGCGAAGCAACAGCATGTCGACCGGGCGCTGTGGACCCAGGCCGGCGAGCTGGGCGTGCTTTGTGCCGACATCCCCGAAGAGTATGGCGGTGCCGGTGGAAACTTTGCGCACATGGCCGCGCTGTTCGAAGAGCTCGGTGCCGCTGGCGATACTTCGTTTGGCGTGCACGTGCACATCATCGTCGCGCACTACCTGCTGAATCACGGCACCGAGGAACAGAAGCGCAGGTACCTGCCCCAGCTCGCGAGTGGCGCGATGATCGGCGCGATAGCGATGTCCGAGCCGGCGGCGGGTTCCGATCTGCAAGGCGTGCGCACGCGCGCGGTGCGTGACGGCGACGGCTATCTGATCGACGGCTCGAAGACCTTCATCTCCAATGGGTATCTCGCGGACCTGATTGTCGTCGTCGCCAAGACCGATACCGCGGCCGGCGCGCGCGGCATCTCTCTGCTGCTGGTCGAAACGCGCAATGTGCAGGGCTTTCGCGTCGGCCGCATCCTCGACAAGGTTGGCCAGAAGGGTCAGGACACCTGCGAGCTCTACTTCGACAACGTGCGCGTGCCGGCCAGCGCGGTGCTCGGCGGCGTCGAAGGCAAGGGTTTCGCGCAGCTGATGTCCGAGCTGCCGTATGAGCGGACACTGGTCGGAATCGGCGCCGTTGCGGCAATCGAGCGCGCACTCCGGCTGACGCTGGACTACGCGCGTGAACGATCGGCGTTCGGCCAGAAGCTGATCGAGATGCAAAACACGCGCTTCAAGCTCGCCGAGATCAAGACACTCGCCGTGGTCGCGCGCACCTTCATCGACCGATGCATCCAGCAGGTGATGGACGGCACGCTGGATACGGCGACGGCTTCGATGGCCAAGTGGTACCTGACCGACCTGCAGTGCAAGGTCGTCGATGAATGCCTGCAGCTTTTTGGTGGTTACGGCTACATGCTCGAGTATCCGATCGCGCGCATGTACGTCGATGCACGCGTGCAGCCGATCTACGGCGGCACCAACGAAATCATGAAAGAGATCATCGCGCGCTCGCTATAGCAGCAGGAGAGCATTCCATGTCAGAGGAGATCGTCGTCGCCGGAGTCGGCATGATTCCGTTCCGCAAGCCTGGGGATCACCCGCCGTACTACGAGATGGGCGCCGAGGCGGCGCGCCTGGCGCTGGCCGACGCCGGTGTCCAATACGCCGAGGTGCAGCAGGCCTACGTCGGCTACGTTTATGGTGACTCGACCGCGGGCCAGCGCGCGCTGTACGAAGTGGGCCTCACCGGCGTGCCGATCGTCAATGTCAACAACAACTGTTCGACCGGTTCGACCGCACTGTTCCTGGCGCGGCAGGCCATACTCGCCGGCGCGGACTGCGTGCTGGCGCTGGGCTTCGAGCAGATGAAGCCCGGCGCGCTCGGCGCGGTCTTCACGGATCGGCCGACGCCATTCGACCGCTTCGAGGAAGTGACGGACGCCCTGGTCGGCGAATCACAGATCCCGCTGGCGCTGCGTTACTTCGGCGGTGCCGGGCGCGAGCACATGCAGCGCTATGGCACGCCGCTCGAGACCTTCGCGCAGATCCGCGCCAAGGCGAGTCGCCATGCCGAGAAGAATCCGCTCGCCCTCTTTCGCAAGGTCGTCACGGCGGATCAGGTGATGGCCGACGTGCAGGTCTGGCCCGGCGTGATGACGCGGCTCATGGCGTGTCCGCCGACCTGCGGCGCCGCTGCGGCGCTGCTGGTCTCCGAAGACTATGCGCGCCGACATGGCATCGACAGCGCGGTCCGTATCCTCGCGCAGGCGATGACCACCGACACGGCAAGCACGTTCGGGAAGTCGATGATCAGCCTGGTCGGCGCCGACATGGCGAAGGCGGCGGCCGATGCGGTCTACGAACAGGCCGGCGTAGGGCCCGAGGACATCGACGTCTGCGAACTGCACGACTGCTTTGCACACAATGAGCTGATCAGCTACGAGGCACTGGGTTTCTGCGCGCCGGGCGAGGCGTCCAGGTTCGTCGCGAAGGGCGACAACACCTACGGTGGGGCGGTAGTCACCAACCCGTCCGGCGGGCTGCTCTCCAAGGGCCATCCGCTCGGCGCCACCGGGCTTGCGCAGTGCTACGAGTTGACGCAGCAGCTGCGCGGCACGGCGCAAGCGCGGCAGGTTGAAGGCGCGCGTTTAGGCCTGCAGCACAACCTCGGGCTGGGCGGTGCCTGCGTCGTCACGCTGTACGGCCGCGGCTGAGCGCGCGAAGCTCTCGCGCCGACAAGCGTTCAGCGTTGCGGGAACAGCCGCTCGCCGTTGCCGTGCGCGATGTGGTCGGCCACGGTGCGCGGCAGCTGTCCGAGCCACGCGCGGTAGCCTTCCATCAACTCGCCGTAGACCTGCCAGCGCTGCGGAATCCAGGTGTCCGAGCCGATGAGGAAGCGCTCTGGAAATGCCTCGAAGAGCTGACGCCACTCGGAAGTCAGCTTGCCACCCTCACCTGTGATGCCGTAGCGATACGAGAGTTCGCAGACGAGCATCGGATGCGCGCGCAGGTACGCGGCGACTTTCTCCGGCGGTGTGGAAAAGCCAGTGTGCGCCCAGATGATCTTGGCGTTCGGGTCGTGGCGGTACAGGATCTCGAGCGCGGCGTCATCGACATGTGCGTGTAGCCATAGGTTGCGCTGGCGTGCGAACTCGACGGTGCGGCGGACCACGTCGGTCGCCGCGGCATCGCCGCTCAGGTGGAATTCGCCCAGGCCGACGTAATAGCCGCGCCTGAACTCCTCCTCGAGCAGGTTCAGCATGGTGGTGTCCGTGGACCAGGTCTGCACGTCGCTGCGCACGCGGTACGGACGCAGGAACGGCACCACGCGCACGCCCTGGTTGGCGCCATCGACCAGAGCATGCGTGCCGTCGTTCGGTCGGCTGGTCGCGAGGATCGTCGCCACGCCGTTCGCGCGCATCAGCGCGAAGGCATCATCCACAGGGAAACGGAAGCCGTTTTCCCAGTTTAGGTGCAGGTGACCGTCGAAGAGCCGGCCGCCGTAGCGCACGGCAGGGGTGGCGGACCGCGCCGGAGCGGCGCGCGCGACGGCAAGCAGCAACAAGCCCGTGGCGAACTTCCTGCGACGCATCCTAGGTTCCTTTCCGGGGCGATGCGGGCATCGTGCCACGTCTGTCGCCGCGTGGCCCCGGTCGGGCTACTAATTAGTGGTCAGCAGCCGCCCAGCGACAGGTCCACGGCCTGCAGGACGCGTCCGCCCGCCGTCGACTCCTGCGCGAAGGCGACGATCGAGTAGCGCGACCGGTCGACGGGAGCGGGCAGTTCCCAGCGGACCGGCGCCGGCTGGAGCGGCAGGCCACCACTCCAGGCGCGGGCCACGCGATTGTTGCGCAATGTCTCGCCACGATTCTCTCCGGCCCGCACACTGGTCGCGAGGCCGCTTTCAACCAGAGCAATGTAGAGCAGCGATTCGCGTGCGCTCGCCAGCGCGACCGCGCTGGCGGTGACTGTCACCGTCGTCGCCTCTACCGACGCCGTCACGCTGATGCGTACGGCAGCGGGAGACGACGTGATCGTGCGCACGGCGTTGTCGAATTGTGAGAGCCCGGACCACTGCGGAAATTCCTGCGCCTGGATGAATACGCCAGGGGTGTACACCGTGCGACTGCCGTTGGACGTGGCGAGCGCGCGCTGCCGTGCAGTGAAGTCGCTATGCGCGTACGGATCCTTCCAGCCGATGTAGTCCCAGTAGGTCACATGCAGCGCGATCGGCACGACGCGATCGCGTGCATAGCGCGCATCGAGCTGGGTGAGCCAGCGGTCGGCGGGAGGACAGCTCGAACAGCCTTGCGACGTATACAGCTCGACGAGCGCCGTCTGGTGTGCAGGACTTACGGCGCTGCAGGTTCGGGTGGTTGCCGCGGCCGTCGGTTCAGCGGCCGCGAGCGCGGAGGCGACCGTAAGGCCGGCGACGATCGCACGCACCGCACGCGTCATCGCAGGGCCAGCAGGGAGTCGAGCGACACGCGTCCGGCGCCGCGACCGGCGAGATACAGCAGCGCCGTAGCCCAAACCAGGTGCGTCGGCCACGCGTCCGGGTAGACGAAGATCTGGATCACTGCGGTCATGCCGAGCAGCGCAAGGGCCGAGGCGCGGGTGAACAGGCCCAGCACCAGCAGGATCGGAAACAGGTGCTCGGCATACGCGGCGAGGTGGGCGCCGAGTTCGGGGGGCAACAGTGGTACCTGGTATTCATCGGCGAAGAGCGCCACGGCGTTGTCGCTGACAGTTAGCCAGCCCTCGACCTTGGTCCGGCCGGAGAGCCAGAACACGCCGGCGATGCCGAAGCGCGCCGCGAGTGCCAGCAGGTCATGGCCAATCAGTGCGGTGAGCGTTGCCGCTACGCGGTTGTGCAGCGCGCGCGGTCCGGTCATGGCTACGGCTTCAGAAGTTGCTGAGTGCATTGTCGTCAAGCGTCCTTGGAAGGTATGGACTGCATGTCGGCAAGGGCGCCGGCCTGCAGGAGCTGGTTGATCAACGCGGCGAGATCCGCGGTTGGGTCGGTGTCGAGTGCTGCAGCCACGGCACACTCGACGCTGAGGCTCTCGGCGCAGGCCGACAGGAACGCGGCGCCGGCGCGCGACAGCAGCTGATGCTTCACCGCTCCCAGCGGACGCGTCAGCAGGACTCCTTCGCCGCACCAGTCGATCTCCGCATCGAAGGCCGCGCCGCAATCGCGGTTCTGGCTCCACAACGTGCAGATCGGGTGCTCTTCGCACCACGCCCAGCGTGCGGCCGCATGCGGGCGCAACGAGAGTCGGCGCATGTCCTCGGGCGCAAGCTGCGCGAGCGCGGCCGGGTTGAGGGTGTCGTCGTCAGCAGCAACGTGAGCTTCGCTCCACAGGCGATCGACGCGTGCGACGTCCGCGAGGTACGAGAGCTCCGCCGCCGGTTCGAAGTGCGCAAGGAAATCGGCGAACGTCCCGCCGTAGTTCAGCAGCGTCGGCGCGGTCGGCTGTTCGCGCCGTGCGTAGACCGCGGCGGCGGCGCGGAACCACTCATCGCCGACCAGGCGTGCGACTGCCGGGAAGTTCGCATGCAGCGCATCGATGCAGCCCTTGAGCACCGTATTGCGGTAGACCGCGAAGCCGGGTTGTGCGACGAGGCGCGCCAATTCCGGCGACGCGGAACGTGGGTCCTCCGCGAGCAGCGACTGCGCAAACGCGTGCTGATAGTCGGCGAGCAGCATCACGCGGCCTCGGCGAGCGTGCCCATCAGCACGCTCTGCGCCTGCTCGCGCTCGGCGAGCAACTCGGAGAACAACGGAATGTGTTCGTCGCGCTCGATCAGCGTCGGTCGCGCTCCGATGCGAGCGATCAGCCGCTGATAGAGCGACCACACCTGCGGCGCGATCGGCGAATCGTGACTGTCGATCAGCAGGCGCCGGCCAAGCGATGGGTCGGCACTGTGCCCGGCCAGGTGAATCTCGGTGATCAGATCGGCGGGGACCGCATCGATCAGATCCTCGGGCCGGTAACCGAGGTTGTTCGCGCTGACGTAGACATTGTTGACGTCGAGCAGCAGCGTACAGCCGCTTCTTCGCGCGATCTCGACGAGGAAGCCCAGCTCGTCGAACTCGTGCTCGTCGAAGGCCAGGTAATGCGAAGGATTCTCCAGCGCAATCGGCCGGCGCAGCCGGTCCTGGACGAGCGCAAGGTTGCTGACGATGCGCTGCAGGGCCTGTCGTGTGCGCGGCACGGGCAACAGGTCGGGCCGATAGACGCCGTCCCAGGTACTCCACGCCAGGTGCTCGGACACGAGCGCCGGCTGTACGCGGTCCGCGAGCACGGCGAGCCGGTCGAGGTGCTCGCGATCAGGCTCACAGTCGGCCGCGAGAGACATCGCGACGCCATGCAGGGACAGCGGATGCTGCGTGCGGATCGTGTCGAGCCACGCAAGGCGCGGCCCACCCGCGACCATGTAGTTCTCCGGGTGAACTTCGAACCACAGTCCGGCCGCGCGACACGCATGAGCGTCGTCGAAGTGCTGCGGCTTGAGTCCCAATCCGGCGGTCAGTTCCTGCATGGCTTGCATCGGAAGTTGGGGGTGCCGCGGCCCGGGCATGGCAATGCGATCCGTACCGTTCCAGGAGAGAGCGATCGGGTCCGGGCCGCGGCAGTCGGTGCTAGCTCTTCATCGGCTCGAGCGAACCCTTGCCCTTCGGTGTCGTCATATTGGCGCAGGTGCCTTTCGGTACGTACTTCCAGGCATTGCCCTGGTAGTCGACTTTCGAAGTGCCTGCACACGTGGTGCCCGGTCCTGCGGCGCAGTCGTTCTGCCCGGCCTTGGCGACGCCGTAGCAGCGCTCCTTTTCACCCTTGATCGATGCGCCCTTGTCCTGTGCCATCGCGGCGCCGGCGGTGATCGCGGCAAACGCGAAGGCGGTGACGGCGAGTGTCTGCTTCATGCGGAAATCTCCTTGCGGGTTGAGGTGAGCCGGCACGACCACCGCGCCAGCCTGCCTGCTTATTCGTTCGGCGAGGCCACCGCGTTACAGTCCGTGGGAGAAATATTTTTCCGGCCATGTGTAACCGCGCGGTGTCTTGCCGCGAACCCATGAACAGGTCCGCGTGAGTCAGACGAACGAGGTCCGCGAAGCGCGTCTGCACGGCCTGATGGTTGCGGCCCTGGGCGGCGATGCGGCCGCGTACGCTGGGTTTCTGCGCGAGACGGCGTCGCTGCTTCGAGCATTTTTCCGGCGACGCCTGGCCCAACACCCGGATGACGTCGAGGATCTGGTGCAGGAAACGCTGCTGGCAGTGCACAACAAACGCCATACCTACGATCCGGTCCAGGCGGTGATGCCCTGGATGTATGCGATTGCCCGTTACAAGCTGGTCGACCTGCTGCGCGCGCGTGCCGGGCACGAGGCGTTGCATGACCCGATCGACGAGGGCCTCGACGAGCTGGGTTCCGAGGCCGAGCCCGCTGCCAATGAAGCGCGGCGCGATCTGCGCGTGCTGCTTGCCAGACTGCCCGACAAGCAGCGCCTGCCGATCGAGTACGTGAAGATCGAGGGGCTGTCGGTCGAGGAGACCGCCCGCCGCACCGGCCTGTCGGTGTCGGCGGTCAAGGTCGGAGTGCACCGCGGGCTGAAAGCTCTCGCGGCGTTGATCCGGAAAGAGCGATGAAAACCGACGAACTGATTGCGGCGCTGGCACGGCAGGAAGATGTCGTCGATCCACGCAAGCCGTTGCGGCTGCTGTTGGGCGCGTCGCTGCTCGGCATCGCGGCTGCGCTGCCGTTGATGCTGTGGAGCCTAGGGCTCAATCCAAGCCTGGCATCCGACGCGCGGGTACCGATGTTCTGGGTGAAGTGGAGCTTTGTTGCCGCGGTGGCATTGACCACCCTGATGCTGGTGATCCGGCTCGCGCGACCGGGCGCCGCAATGCAGTGGGCAGCGCGGGCAGTCGTGTCACCGTTCTTCGCCGTGTGGACGCTGGCGGTGATCGTGCTGCTCAGCGCCGCGCCGGCCGAGCGCCTGCCGCTGGTGATGGGATCGAGCTGGAACTCGTGTCCGCTCAATATCGCAATGCTGTCGTTGCCGGTGCTGGTACTGCTGCTTGCCGTCGTGCGCTCACTCGCGCCGACCCGGCTGCGGCTGGCGGGCACCGCCACCGGACTGCTCGCCGGGGCGCTCGCAACCTTGGCTTACCTGCTGCACTGCCCCGAACTCGAAGCGCCGTTTGTGGCCGTCTGGTACGTGATCGGCATGGCCATTCCGGCGGCTATCGGTGCGTTGATCGGGCCGCGCGTGCTGCGCTGGTAGGTACGTCTACGCGCCAAGTCGCCGACTGGAGCGACGGGCGAGTTCCGCCCGTCGGTTCTGCACAGTTACGGTTTGGCTATCAAGGTGCTGTCGGGAACCTGCGTCCAGCTCTTGTCCGGGTTGAAGCGGGTGATCGCGCGCACCGCGGCGTCGGTGCCCGCGCCCAGGTTCTTTTGGTAGACGTTACCGTCGTGGCTGACGATGAAGGTCATCACGCCGGTGTAGTCCCACTTGGCCGGCCACGCGACGGCGGCGAAACCTTGTGTCATTCGGCCCTTGACGACGAAGTCGCGCGCGCCGCCGCGGGCATCCGGTCCCTGCGCCTTCAGGATCCGGAAGCGGTAGCCGTAGTAAATGCCGTCCTTCGTCTCGTCGCCGTACAGCGGACCGAGCGGGCTCGCCGGATCGTTCGGCCAGAACAGGCCGTCGCGTTTGCCGGGAGCGCTGCGAATGCGCTGCGCGTACTCGAGAACGCCGTCGCCGTTGCGGTCCAGCAGCGCGTAGTCCTTCTGCGCGTCGTAGTAGGCGAGCAGTGCCTGCATCGCCGCGAGCTCATTGCGGCCGATGCGGCGGATGCGCATTTCCTCGGCGCCGGCCTTGACGTCAAAGCTCCAGCCTTGCGCCGACTTCACGATCGGGACCGGCAGCGTCCAGCCCTCGGTCCCAACCGACAGATGGGCCATCTCGGGACCGTCGGCGATCATCTTGCGACCCTTCGACGAGGCGTAGAGGAACGCCGTGCGGTCATCGGCCTCGATGGCTTCCTTTGGAATGAAGCGACGGTAGTCGGCGCCCAGGATTTCGCGCTTGGCCACGTCGTCATTGGTGGCGACAGCGTCGATAAACGCGTTGGCAACGGCTTCCGGAGTCGGAAAGGCCTTCTGGGCGAAGGCCGCGGTCGGTGTCAGCGTTGCCGCGACGACGAATACGCCGACGGTCGCGGCAGAGCGCAGTGACGACAGCGGCACGGTGCGGAAGCTCATCAGCGGGCTCCAGAAATTCGAAATGTGACTGAGCAGGGAGTGGCGGGAGGTCATCATCGTCGTCGCTCCCTAGCGCCGCCCGCCGCCACCACGTCCGCCACCACGTCCGCCGCCGCCTCCTCGCGGCGCGCCACCACCGCCGCCGCGCGACATCCCACTGCTCGAGGGACGTGCGGACGGAGCCGGCCGCGAAGCCGCACCGGTGCTGGCGCGTCCGCGGTTGGCCGACTGGCGCGTCTGCGACGCGTTGCCCGCGCCGGCGAACGCGCTGTCGCGGTTACCGCTGGACGGTCCGGAGCGGTCATAGCCGCCGGCACCGCCTCCTCCCCGATCGAATCCCTGGCTGCCGCCTCGATTCATATCACGTGTGCTGGCGCTGGGACCGCCGGCACCGCCGCGGTCGCCTGCTCCGCCAGCGGCGCGGTCGCCCGGGCGATCTCCCGCACGATCTCCGGCGCGGTCACCCGCACGATCGCCGGGGCGATCCCCCGCGCGGTCGCGCGACGCGGCTCCCGTGTCCACCCCACGGTCGCGCAACGCCTGGTCGGCACGCGCGCGGTCGGCGTCACGCGAGCCACCCTTGCCGCGATAGTCCTGGCGGCCGTCAGCGCCGGCCTTGCGGTTGTCGAATTTCTCTCGGCTCGCCTGGTCGCGATACGGCGCGCCCTTGCGGTTCTCGGCGTTGTGCTGCCAGTTGGCGCGGTTGCCGCTGCCGCTGATCTGATTGGTGCGGTTGATGTTGTTGTAGCGGTTGACGTTGATATTGACGTCGTTGTTGCCCCAGCCGATGCCGCCCCAGAGCGCATTGCCGACGCCGATTGCCACGCCCCACGCGATGCCGGTCGCCAGAACCGCGCCCGGGTAGTACCCATACGGTGGCGGCCAGTAGTAGGGCGGATAGCTCGGATACCACCATGGGCCGTACACGACGGTCGGGTTGTAGGTCGGAACATAGACGACCTGTGGCTGCGCCGGTTCGATGACGATCTTCTGCTGCTCGACCACGATCTTCTGCTGCTCGGTGGTCTTCAGGTTGCCGGCCTTCTGGGCCGCCGCGCGCAGGCGCTGCACCGAGTCCATGACGTCGCTCGACTGCGCGAGGAAGGCGTCGCCGATCTTCTGCACCTCGTCCGGATGCTCGCCCATCTGCTGGATCAGCGACGGGAACGCCACCAGCGAGGCCACCGATGGATCCCAGCCCTGGCCCTCGACCGCCGTCACCGCCGCGTCGCCTTCCTTGCCTTTGTTGGCCTTGGACCAGGCGGCCGCCGCCTTGACGTCGACCGGGTAGGTCGAGGCCATCAGCACCTGCGCCAGCAGCGAATCCGGGTACAGCGCAATCGGCGCCAGCATCTGGTCGAGCTGCTCGTTGCTGAAGACCTTGGCCGGCGCTTGTGTCTGCGCCACGCTTGCCGTTGCCACCACGAGGGCCAGCATCCAGACCGCCAGCTTATGCACACTCAACTTCATCATCGACTCCCCGTCCGCTTCGCTTTGCGGCTTACTAGAAACGTTACATCAGCCAACGCTTGCCGGCACTGAACGGTGCACAGACCTTGATCAAGCGTTGTCATTGCAGCTGCCTGGCCAGCGCGGCGATCTCGCGATCATTCGGAAACGCTTCCGCGAGTCGACGCACGGTGCGGCGGGCAGCTTCCGACTGCCCCGCATCGCGCTGCATCGTCGCCAGCGCCAGCAGCAGGTCGCGATTATCGGGCCAGCGTTGGGTGGCGCGTTCGAGCAAGCGCAACGCGTCGGACGACTTCCCGGTCGAGTTCAGTGCGACGGCGTAGACGTAGGTGTAGCGCGGCTCGTCGGGCGCGAGTCGCGCGGAACTCTCGAGTTCACGCACGGCTTCCTTCGTCTGGCCCAGCCGCACCAGCGTCAGGCCGAGGGCATGGTGCAGGGCGGCGTTCTGTGGTGCCTGCGCCAGCCCCAGCTCGAGCATCCGACGCGCGTCCGCATCTTTGCCCTGCACACGTAACGCGTCCGCGGCGTTCAGATACGCCGGCACATGGCGCGGGTCGAGCGCGCGCGCCTGCTCGAAAGCGCTCTGGGCCTCGTCGTGACGGCCAAGCCGCGAGTAGAACGTGCCGAGCGCGGTACGCGCTTCGGGCCGGTCCGCCGTGTAGCGCAGCGTGGCGATGTACTCGTCGGCGGCTTGCTGCCACGCCGCGCGCTGCTCGGGGGCGAGGGATTCCTGCTGCCCGGCGGCAGCGCGCGCGGCCTCGATGCGCACGGCGCGCAGCGGATCGGAAAACAGTGGCGAAAGCAGGCGTAGCTGCTCCTGCGGTGGCAGTAACTCGATGAGCTGTACGGAGGCGAGCCGCAGCAGCGGCTGCGTATCGCGCGCTGCGCGCTGGGCGGTGGAGGCGTCGCCGCTGCCGGCCTGCGCCAGGCGCTCGACGGCGGAGGCGCGCACGATCGGAGCGTGTGCGAGGGCATTGGCGATCGTCGCCAGCGAGGCCGTCGCACCCGCCTGTCCCGTCTCAGCGGCGCGAAAGGTCGGCGCGAAAGTCTGGAATCCCGTGGCGTCCCGGCCGAGCCAGCCGCGCACCGCGGCGGCGGCCCACTGAGCGTCCTGTTTCGTGTGGCACTGGCTACAGGCGTTCGGCACGCCCAGCGCCACCGACTGATCGGGACGCGGCACACGCATCGAATGGTCGCGCCGGCCGTCGACGACCATGTAGGTCGTGCGCGGCATATGGCACTCCGCGCACTGCGCGCCGGCGCTGCCCGCGGTGTGACGGTGATGAGCCGGCGCGTCGTACTTGCCCGGCGCGTGACACTGGCCGCAGACCGCATTGCCTTCGACGTGCAGCTTCTGTGTGTGCGGGTCGTGGCAGTCACTGCAGGTCACGCCCGCGCGATGCATGCGGCTCTGCAGCCACGAGCCCCAGATGAACACTTCGTCGCGCTGCTGGCCGTCGGACCAGTACAGCGGTGCCGTCAGCAGCGACGGCAGGTAGTGATCCAGGAACGGCGCGCCGGCGCGGTAGCCCTCGGCGATCTGCGCCCGCCGCGCATGGCACTGCGCGCAGACCTCGATCTCGCGTTCGCTGGCGCGCTCGCGGCTGCGCTTTGCGTTGCCGGTCGCCGTATCGATGCTCCATGTGACGCCGCGGCGCTCGTCGAGTTGCGACGTCAGGCCCTTGCGCGGATCGGGGGACTTCTCCTTTGCCCAGACGACGTGCGTGGAGCCGGGTCCGTGGCATGCCTCGCAGCCCACGGCAATCTCCTTGTAGCGCGTGTCGAACGTGTTCTGCTCGGCGTCGTAGCCCTTCGTTACATGGCTCGAGTGGCAGTCCGCACACATGAAGTTCCAGTTCTGCGAACGCTGTGTCCAGTGCAGTTCGTCGCGGAAGTCAAGCTTCTCAGCCGGGTACTGGCGGAACCAGCGCTGCCCGCCCTGCTCCCTCGGGCGCGTGTCCCATGTCACCGCCAGCGCCTGCAGGCGACCGCCCGGCAACTCGACGAGGTACTGCTGCAGCGGCTCGAGTCCGAAGGTGTACTTCACCTGGAAGTCCGCGAGCTTCCCGTCGGGGCCGTCGGTGCGCACGAAGTACTTGCCGTCGCGCTGGAAGAAGCTCGAGGTCACGCGGTCGAAGGTGAACTTCGCGTCGTTGAAGTCGCCGCGCACCGATTCGGCGGTCGCGTGCTGCATCGCGCGCGCGTGCTGCGAGCCAGTCCACGCGGTGTAGGCCGGCGCATGGCACGCCTTGCAGGCTTCGCTGCCGACGAAGTCCGCGGCGACGGCAGACGCAGTCGGCGCTGCTGACTTCACGTTCGCGGCCTCCGGCACGCTGCTGGGTCCACGCCCGATCTGCCATGCCAACGCGCCCAGCAACGCGGCGGCGAGCAGGGCCGCGATGGCGAACGCACGCGTCCGATTGCCGCCGGGCGACGCGGCCGTTGGCCCGGCGACGGCGTCCCTTGCAAGGCTTGCCTTGGTTCGCTCGTACTTGCGCTTACTCGCCACAGGGTGTTCGCTATGCAGGGTCTCTGACGGCGGGATGTTACGTCCCTACCATAGGCTGTCAGCGTTGCGGCGCGAACACGGTCTTCCAGTCGTTCCTCATGCTGACGACGGTCCAGCCGCGCTGCGGCGCCTCGTCGAGACCGCGCGCCAGCTTGCCGATGTGCGAGCTGCGATCGTAGGCAAACTCACGCGCGGCATCGTCGTGGTGCACGATCACGCCGAGGCGGGCGCCCGGCGGTGCGGTGGTCCATTCGAGCATCTCGAAGTCGCCGTCCGAATTGCCGAAGGCGGCCACCGGACGGCGGCCGATCGCCTTGTGGATGCCAATCGGCTTGCCGGCCTTGTCGTCGATGAAGTCGATCTCCGGCAGCCGCACGATCGCGGGCTGCCCGTTGCGGACTTCGTACCGGGTCTTGATACTCGAGCCGACCACCTGCTGCGGCGGCACACCGTAGAGTTCCTCGGTGATCACGCGCATGAACTCGACGCCGCCACCGGAGACGATCCAGGTCTGGAAGCCGTTGGCGCGCAGGTAGTCAAGCAGCTCACGCATCGGCGCGTAGGTCAGCTCCGTGTAGGGCCGCTTCAGCGTCGGGTGCTTTGCGGTCCTGACCCACTCGCGCACGATCGCGGCGAACTCCTCTGTCGTCATGCCCGCATGCGTGACGGCCAGCAGCTCCGCGATGCCTTTCTCGCCGGTGGCGGCCAGCGCCTTCATGTCGCGCTTCGCTGCCGCACGCAGCGACGGCCGTTTCGCCAGGTCCGGATTCTTTGCGATGACGGCCTGTGCCCGGTCGACTGCAAACGCGAGCTGGAAGTAGGCGGGCTGCTCGGCCCACAGCGTGCCGTCGTTGTCGAACACCGCGATGCGCTCGGCTGGCGGCACGAAGTCCTTGCTGCCAGGCTCGGTGACGGCGCGCACGAAGGCGACGATGCGCGCCTTGGCGGCGCCGTCATTCCAGGATGGCAGCGGATCGACCTGGGCCCTGGCCGGTGCAGCGGCCAGCAGGCCGGCAGCGAGAATCATCGGGGTCAGCACGCGGGCAAGCACGTGGGGTTCCTTTAGTCAGATGGGGTCAAGGGGCGCCGGCGCGAGAACAGCGCCGCCGGCGGCGGAGCCCGGCCGCGTCCGGACGTGGCTCAAAGTACCGCATGCAAAAGTTTCCCGAGAATCTCCGCTACCGGCATCTTCAGTGCCATCAGCGCCACCATGGGCAGCGCCGCAGCGACTGCGACCGGCACCAGGGCAGCGACACCGAACGGTACTGTGCGCATTGCGCGCACGGCGCCGTAGAGCGCCGCAGTATCGGCGGCCGAGCCGAGTTCCGGGGCGTCGAGCAGCGGCTGAGCGCCCGTCTCGCAGCCTTCGATCCAGCGGCGGTGCAGCAGCCGTCCCTGGCGTCCGATCAGCATGCCGTAGTCCAGCAGTGCGCGCTGCCGCGCGCGTTTCATGGGCCCGACGAATGCAAGCGCAGGCAGGCAGAACGCCGTGGCGCAAAGCACGATGAACAGAATCATCTGCGCCTTGATGGAAGCGAGCGTCAGGCCGTGATAGACGACGTCATGCCCCCAGCGCGCAGCCAGCACCACCGACACGGCCAGTGCCACCGGGGCAAACGCGGCAGGAAGACGCTCGAGAATGCCCAGTCCGGCGGCGCGATCCGGGTGGGTCGGCACCAGCGCAAGACCCAGTCGTGCAATGCGCGCAAGGAGGATCGTCAGCAGGGCGATGCGCCAGATCCAGCCGAACACCAGCACCAGAAAGATCGTGCGGCCGACGTACAGGTACCAGTAGCCCCCGAAGCCCAGTTCACCGGGCCCGGTCGCCGCCCAGTCGACCTCGTGCGACCGATCCATGGCTTGCGAGTAACTTCCGAGCGCGAGCGCGGCAGCCAGCATCAACGCCCAGGGCCAGTTCGCGTCCCGCAGCCGGAGCACGCGCTGTACACAAGTCGACAGTGCGGCCTGTCGCTCGTCCGGCACCAGCCCCGACTCGCTGAAGTAGCGCAGCAAGAGCGCGGTCAGTGCATTGACAGGACCTTCGGCGAGTATCAGCAGTGGCACAGCGACCAGCAGACGCGCATGCACTCCGAAGTGCGCCAGCAGCGGCTCCCCGGCGGCGCCCGCCAGCGCACGGTGCGTAACGGCCGACCACACCGCGATCGGCAGCCACCCGAGCATGGACCAGAACAGCGCACGCCGTAGCAGGCCCGCCCCTTCGGCGGGCAGAAGACCGAGCCGGCGCTGCAGGCGGAACAGAACGTCGCCGCGCGTCAGCTCGAAGTGGGGCACTGTAACGGCCGACATCGATCGTCAGAAGCTCACCGCCAGCCCGATCGAAGGGCCACTCACGTACGGCGAGAAGGTGTAGCGGAACATCAGCCGCGTCCGCGCCACGATCACGGGATATTTGCTCGAATCCAGCTCAAGCCCGAGGCCGACCGTGCTGAGATAGTCGATGCCCAGCACGGCGGACTCGTCACCCATGTAGCGCGAGTGCGAGAACTCGAGCACATAGCGCAGCGGACGGTCGAGCAGCTTCAACCCGCCCAGCGGTGCCCGCCAGCGTGACCACAGGCTGGCGCTCTCGGTAGTGGCGCTGCCCTGCACGGCCTCCGACGAGCCGCTGGTCGACCGCAGCCGGATCGCTGTGTAGCGCAGCTCGACGTCGATCTCGTAATCGGTGCGGTAGTGCTCGTAGTCGAGCATCAGCGCGCCGCCCAGCCCGTAGGCGTTGAGCCGGCCGTTGCGCACGAAGTCGATCTCGACGCCGGTCAGGCTCTCGAGGACCCGGCTGGCGACCGACACGTCGCTCTCGACATGGCCGAGCGAGAAGTTGAAGATCGGCCGCAGCCGCAGCTCCTCGGTCAGGAAGAAGTCCCAGCCGACACCACCGGTGCCGTTGACGGTATTCCACTTGACCGGCACCACGCGCTGCTCCTGGCCGTTGCTCGCGACGAAGGTTGGGTCGTAGCGGCTGTAGGCGGCGGTGCCCTCGAAATACAGCGGGAACTCGCGGCTCCAGGTAAAGCCGCCGCCGAGGGTGGTCAGGCGGAAAGAAGGATTGCTCGCCGCCGAGTCGCTGATCGACAGAGAGCCGGTCGTGACGTCCGGGGTCAGGGCGTAGCCCATCAGCGCCAGCACGCCGTTGGCGCGCTTCTGCACGTTGGCGCCAATGAGCTGAAAGTCGCCGATGCTGAGTTGCGCCAGCGCGGCCTCGTGTACGCCGGTGAGCACCAGGAACGTTGCGACGACTCGACAAAGGAACGCGCTGCCGCTCACGGTGCTCGAACGATGCGGACGCCGGATTCAGCGGGCAATGAAAATGCGCGCGACCACCGCCGGTGCGCCCTGGGAGCCGCGAGCCGGGAAGGGCCCGCTAGGCCATAGCGGCTTCGATCTTCGCCAGCGCCGACTTTTCGTCGTCGCTGACCAGCGTGCCGCCGATACCGAGGAAGCCGCCTTCCTTGGCGGCTTCAGCCGTGGCCTTGCCGATCGAACGGATCGCTGTCTTGAACGCGTCCAGTTCTCCTGGTGAACGCTGCTTCACCGCTGCTGTGGCGTCGGCGATCAGCCGCGTCAGCGAGTCGCGATCCTTCGCCATGTCACGCACCGACTTCAGCGCGTCCTGTGTGAGGCCGCCACCGAACGCAGCCGAGAGGGCCGAGCCCGCGGGCGCGGTCTTCGCCGCATCGAGCAGCGCCGCTTGGGCGGCCTTGACCTCCTTCATCGTGTCGAAGGGGCCGTCGAGATCCGAGCTCGACACCGCCAGCAATGCAGCGACAGGTGCGGCGGCCACATTGGTCCAGTCCGCGCCGTAGGAGGCGATGACCGTTGCAGCCTTGTCGCCGGCGGCCCTGGCCTCATTGACCAACTTCATTGTCGCCGCGTGAGCCGGGTTGGTCGTGAACTGCTCGGTTTCGCGCTTCAGCACCTCGGCCAGTCCACCCGCCTCGAGCTTGTCGGCCTGAACCTTCTTGCTGATCAGGCCCATCAATGCGGGGGCGGCCATGCCGAGCAGCGGCATGACGTTGAAGCCGAGAGCCTTGGTCAGCGACCCGCCGATGGCATTGAGGCCCGGGCCAAACAGTGACGACAACATGCTGTTGCCGGTCGGCCCGCTGCCGCTGAACAGGTTGCTGATCAGGCTGGTGAGGTTGCCGAAGCCGCCGAGCAGACCGCCGCTGTCCTGCGGCAGCATCTTGAGCAGCGATGCGGCGCCCGACGGCGAGCTTGCCATTTGGCTCATGCTGCCCATCAGCAGCGGGGCGGCTGCGGACAGGCCCTGGTTGATGGCCGAGGTATCGGTGCCGAGGGCCTTACCGAGGGCGGACACGATCTCTGGGTTGATCGCAGACGAGAACGATTCGAACAGGTTGGCCATGAACTACCTCCGAGGGCGGTGTGTTTGTGGGAAGCGCGCCGTTCACCGGAGAAGTCGATGGCGACGGAGCAGCAATGAAGAAGGTCGGCGCCGGGCAGACTCAGTGTGCGCGCGTGGCTACCAATGCGCGTGACCTAGCGGACTTTGCCGCGCCGGAACAGATTGACGATGGCCAGCAGAATGATGGCTCCGACCAGCGAGACGATCAGTCCGCCGGCGCTGAAGTCGCCCTGGCTGACGGTTCCCGCACCGAGGAGCGGAGCGACCAGCCAGCCGCCGAGCATCGCACCGATGATGCCGACGATGACGTTGAGAACCATGCCCTGTTCGGCGTTCGTCTTCATGATCATGCTGGCGATCCAGCCGATCACGCCGCCGATGGCAAGCCAAGTGATGATGTTCATTCACTTCCTCCTCTAAAAGACCTGTGATTCCGGCACGGGCGTGTCGGCTAATCGAGCAAGTCCTTGGGAACGTTGCCGCCGTTGTCGGCAATCCTCTTTAGAACCGTCTTGTGAAGCCACATGTTCATCTGCGCCGAATCGCTCATCAAGTCGACTGGGCAGTTCAACTCGGTGGCCAATGCCTTACGTGCGGTGAGGCTGCTGTCGATGTCGAGAAGCTTGAGCAGGTCGACGATCGACGTCTTCCAGTTGAGCTTCTGCGGATTCGATGCAGCAAGCTTCTCGAGCTGGGCGACTACATCAACGACGGGTATCGCGACCGGAGCCGGCGGAGGAGCCGGCTCCGCGACAGGAATCGGCGGAAGCGGCGACGCGCTGCTGGCAGGCGGCTGTGCCGCGACAGGTTCCGCCTGCGCAGACTTCAAGCCTAACTTCTCAAGTATCGAGCTGAAGAATCCCATGGTCTTTATTTCTCCCGCCTTAAAGCGAATTGAATGGGCAGGACTGGCGAATGGCAGGCCGGGCTTGGCTTGAAGGCTGCGCCCTAGGCAAGCGTCCCGCGCCCGCTCTGCCTGGAATCACGCAAGGCCCTTCTTCGCGGCCTCGACGGTCTCGGCCGTCGCCGCTTTGGTGGCCTTGACGGCATCGCTCGCGACTGCCGCTGTCTTGTCGGCCGCTTCGGTTGCGGCCCGGGCGGCGTCGTCCGTCAGCTTGGCCGCACCGTCGGCCGCGGCGCTGGCTGTTTCCTTCGTCGCGTCCCACGCCGCGCCGGCAGCGGCTGCCGCCTGGTCCGTGACCTCGGCCGTCGAATCGGCGACCGCCTTTCCCGCATCGGACACCGCGATGCCGGCTTCTTTCGCGAGTTGTTTGGCTCTATCCCAGAGTTCAGACATGGTGGCGCTCCCTAAAGTGAATCATGGAAATTGCGCGCTCGTCGAGGACTGCCTAGAGGAAACCGCCGAGCCCGCCGAGCTTGCTGCCGATTGCCTTGGTGACCGTCTCTCGAACCGCCGGGTTCGAAGCCAGGCTGTCGAGTGTCGAGCTGAAGTTGTCGGAGACCGCTTTCTTCTGGTCGGGCGACAGCTTGCTGGCAGCAGAAGCGAGTTGTTCATCGCTGAGTGGGGCCTTGCATCCGCCACCCAGCATCGAGCACAACTGATCGGAGACCTTCGCCGAGGACGCTGCTGCATCGATGTTCTTGCCCGCGGTCAGGCCCGACAGGCGCGGATCCTTCAGCGACGAGTTCACGAACCCGCTGGCCAGTTTGTTGACACTGCTCATGCCACCCAACTGGTCGAAGGCGCTGACCGCAGAACTCATCGAGCCCATCGACCCCATGCTGGAACATGCCGCTACGCTGGTGGCAAGCACGAAGATGGCCGCGGTGCGACCCAGTCCCCACTGTTTCATACGATTCCTCTCGCTACGGTTCGTAGTTGATCTAGAAGCAAGGGTCCCGTCAGTAGGGAGGATTGATCACGACGTACTGCGACCCTTGCGGCTGGTACCAGGTCGTGCCGCATTGCTGATAGATATAGCCGCCGTAGTTGACCGGGACGCACCCGGGCGGCGGGGCGTTGACGATCGAGCCGATGACCGCCGAAGTCACGGCCACCGTGGCCGTAACCGCGGCCGCCGTGGCAACCGGGTGATAGTCGTTGTCCCAGCCGCAGCACCCACCGCCGCGCCGATCAACGTCGACATTGACGTTGGTGTTCTTGTTGACGTTGACGTTATTGACGCTCGTGTTGCGAACGTTGGTCGAGCGCACATCCCTCTTGCTGTTGTTGACCTGCACGTTCTTCTTGGCGCCGCCGCCGGCGCGGGCGCCCGCACCACCGCCGCCCTTCTTGCCGGCCGCCTCGGCCAGCGGGGTCACGGCGACGCTGGTCAGAACAAGTGCCGCTAACGGTGCGAGAAGAAGATTTCTCAAGATGTGTTTCATCGCGGCTCCCTTACTTCTTCTTCAGCGGAACGATTTCTGCCTTCGCGACGCCCTTCGGCGGAACGAAAGTGAAGATCGAGTCCTTGAACGTCGGTTTCAGGTTCCAGTCGATCAGCGAGACCGACTGCGGCCGCGCCTCGTCGGCGCGATTGGTGATCACGATCTTGCGGGGCAGGGGGTTGTTGCCTGTCGTAATCCAGATCTGCCAGTCGAGCAGGCCCTGCCGGAACGCGTAGTGGTCACACAGATCGCCGCCGATGAAGTCCTGCCCCGCGTTCATCGCCGACTCGATGTTATCGAGCGGAGCGGCCGGCGTGCCCCACAGGAACAGATCGGACAACGGAACTTCGACGCCGTAACGCTGCTGCAGCCGCGTGACCAGCCCGCCGACCGTATCCTCGACTTCCACCGACGAGTAGACCTTCTGCGCCGGCGTGTACAGCGTTGCAGTGCGGCCGTTGAAGACCAGCACACGCTCCGACCGCGCGCTCGTCATCTTCGCCCGCAGCCGGTTCGGGCGTGCCACCTGCATCACCGCCGTGGCACCGTGCTGCAGCTTCTGGCCGTCCGCCAGCACGCGCTCGCCGGTGACTTCGGTCGTCACCTCGAAACGCGACAGCGACTGCAGGTAGCTGCCCATGTCCCGCAACGCCTGGATGGCACCGGGCGCCACCGGGTTGGACGCCGCCGAGCCGCTGGTTGCGGCCGGTGGCGTCTGCGCCTGCAGGGCCGGGGCGACCAGACTCGACGCCAGCAGCCCCGCGATCATTGCCTTTCGCATCTTCTGTTTCTCCGTGGGGCGGTCCGGACCGCGCGGCGGGTACGACCGGGACTGACGCGATGTCCGTCCCGATCGCGCGCCGCCCTGGGTCAATTGGTGCTGGACGCCGGCTTGGAAAGCTTCTCCATCGCGTCGCCGAGGTTGAAGCTGCCCGGCTTCTGGCGCGGCGGAAAGTCCTTGAAGCTCTGCAGCCAGTTGCCCACGTAGGTCTGCGCGGGCACCATCAAGAAAGTGCGGTCGATGCGCCAGCGCTGGTAGCCCATGCCTTCGTGGTCGGCGCGCTCGAAGGGATCGGAGCGCAGGCTAAGGATCTTGGGCAGGCGCAGGGTCACCATGGGCTCCTGCCACACGTCAAAACCGTGGGCGCGCTGCTCCATGAAAGCCACTTTCCACTGATCGTAGCGCAGGCCGGCGAGGTTGCCGTCGTCGGTCCAGTACAGGAACTCCTTGCGCGGCCACTCGACCTTCTTCTCGCCGCCCTTGGCCTCCTGGCCTGCGGCCGCGAGTGCCGGCATCAGGTTGTAGCCGTCGAGGTGCACCTTGTAGTTCACGCCGCCCACGGTGGCGCCCTTGATCAGGGCGTCCTTGACGTTGGCCTGGCCCACCGCGGCCATCAGCGTGGGGAACCAGTCCTCGTGCGAAATGACCTCGTTGATCTCGACACCAGGCTTGATCACGCCGGGCCAGCGCACCGCCAGGGGCACGCGGTAGCCGCCTTCCCAGTTGGTGTTCTTCTCGCCGCGGAAGGGCGTGGCGCCGCCGTCGGGCCAGCTCATCACCTCGGCGCCGTTGTCGGTGGTCCAGATGACGATGGTGTTGTCGGCGATGCCCAAGTCCTCGAGCTTCTTGAGCATTTCGCCGATGTGCCCGTCGTGTTCGACCATGCCGTCCGCGTACACGCCCAGCCCGGTCTTGCCCCGCGACTCGGGCTTGAGGCGCGTCCAGATATGCATGCGCGTGGTGTTAAACCACAGGAAAAATGGCTTACCGGACTTCACCGAACGTTCCATGAAGTCCTTGGCGCCGGCCGCGACCTCGCCGTCGAAGGTCTCCATGCGCTTGGTCGTCAGCGGGCCGGTGTCCTCGCACTTCTGCTTGCCCCACTTGCCGAAGCGCGAGTCGTCCGGGAGCGCGCTGACGGTGTCGGTGGCGACGCACTTGAAGACGCCGCGCGGACCGAACTTCGCCTTGAACGCCGGGTCCTTGGGGTAGTCCTCGTTCTCCGGTTCTTCCTCGGCGTTGAGGTGATAGAAGTTGCCGAAGAACTCGTCGAAGCCGTGCACCGTGGGGATATGTTCGTTGCGGTCCCCCAGGTGGTTCTTGCCGTACTGGCCGGTCGCGTAGCCCTGTCCCTTGAGCAGGTTGGCCAGCGTCGGGTCCTTGGCCGAGAGGCCCTCGGGCGCGCCCGGCAGGCCCACCTTCAGCAGGCCGGTGCGGATCGGCGACTGCCCGGTGATGAAGGCGGCTCTTCCGGCCGTGCAGCTCTGCTGCGCGTAGGCGTCGGTGAAAATCGCACCTTCCTTGGCGATGCGGTCGATGTTGGGCGTGCGGTAGCCCATCATGCCGCGGTTGTAGGCACTGACGTTCCAGTAGCCGACGTCGTCACCGAACATGACCAGGATGTTCGGCTTCCGGGCCCCGGCGGCGGGTGCCTGCGCCCAGCCCGGCGAGGCCGCCAGCACCCCGAGCAGGAGCGCGGCCAGCGCGGCGAAGTGTCGAATCAGAGTCATGGCGTTCCTTCGTGCAAGAGATTCGCGGAGGGTTTCCGCCGGCGCGCAATGACGGGCGGCGGCGAGGCGCCATAATCGGCATGGCGCGTCGGTCCCGCATCGTCAGACGGTGCGGATCGGATTGCCCTTTGGGGCAAAGGGCTGTTCGGCAAGGCAGACGAAGGCAGGCGCGGCCTGCCCTGCCGGGCCCCGGGTGGCGCGACCGGCGCGGTGGGACTGCAGCCGGCCGCGACTCGGTCAGCGGCCCGCGATGTCCGGTGCGTCGGACGAATCGAAGACGACGCGCGAGACGAATCCGGCGGCGACGGCACCGGCGATCGGCGCCACCCAGAACAGCCACAGCTGCTGCAGCGCCCAGCCGCCGACGAACAGCGCCGGCCCGGTGCTGCGCGCCGGGTTGACCGAGGTGTTGGTCACCGGGATGCTGATCAGGTGGATCAGGGTCAGCGCGAGGCCGATCGCGAGGCCCGCGAAGCCGACGGGCGCACGCTTGTGGGTGGCGCCGAGGATGACGATCAGGAACATGAAAGTCATCACTACCTCGGTGATGGCGGCGGCGCCGAAGCTGTACTTGCCCGGCGAGTGCTCGCCGAAGCCATTGGAGGCGAAGCCACCGGCCAGCGAAAAACCGGCCTTGCCACTGGCGATCAGGTAGAGCACGCCGGCGGCGATGACGGCGCCGGCGACCTGGGCCACGATGTAAGGCAGCAGGTGGGCCGCCGGGAAGCGGCCGCCGGCCCACAGGCCGAGGGACACCGCCGGATTGAAGTGCCCGCCGGAGATCGGCCCAAGCGCGTAGGCGCCGGTCAGCACCGTCAGTCCGAACGCCAGGGACACACCGACGAAGCCGATGCCCAGTTCGGGAAAGGCGGCGGCCAGGACGGCGCTGCCGCAGCCGCCGAGGACGAGCCAGAAGGTGCCGAGACACTCGGCGACGAGTTTCGCTTGCATGAAGGAGTCTCCAGGTCCGAAAGGAGGTCGACGGGAGGGCGGGCGCCCGCGCCTCAACCGGTGCCGGGCGAGCGCGCGGCCGCGACCGTAGCACGATGGCGGGCGATTACGCTGTCGAGCAGCCGCATCAGCGCGCTGCCCGGGAAGGGCTTGGCAAGAAAGTGATCGACGCCGCGGCGCCGGACCTGATCACGCACATGCGGCTCGTCGTTCGCGGTGATCATCACCACCGGAGCCGTGACGCCCCGCAGCCGAAGATGATCGACGAAGTCCAAGCCCGACATCGTAGGCAGGTTCAGGTCGACCACCAGGCAGTCGGCCCAGTCGCTGCCGTGGTCCGCGAGTGCAGCCTCGCCGCTAGCGTAGGCCTGGGCTTCGAAGCCGGAGGCCCGCAGCACGCGCTCGAGCGCGCCGCGCAGGCCATCGTCATCCTCGACCAGGATGACGACATGGCCCTGCCGGTCGACGATGTCCGGGTGACTGCGCGCAGGCTGCACGCGCCAATCGTGCGCGCGGACCGCCGGCCCGGCATCCTGTTCGCGGGCAGCGCGCTCTGCCCTTTGGGGCAAGTCACCGGCCAGACCGGGGTCAGGTCGAGGCGCGCAGCTGCGCGGCGATGCGGCCGAGTTCGGCCGCCGTGGCCGCGCCGAGCTTGGCCATGACCTGCGCGCGCTGCGCCTTGACGGTCCGCTCGCCGATGCCGAGCTGTCCGGCGATCTGCTTGTTGAGCTGACCGGCGACGACCAGCTCGAAGACCTCGCGCTCGCGCGGCGTTAGCTGGGCATAGCGTGTCTGCAGGTCGGAGGCCGACTGCCGCTCGGCACGTCGCGCCGCGTCCACCGCGAGGGCGCGGTCGACCGCGTCGAACAGCACGTCACGTTCCACCGGCTTGGTCAGGAAATCCACCGCGCCGGCTTTCATCGCTCGCACGCCGGTCTGCAGGTCGCCGTGCCCGGTCAGGAAGATCACCGGCAGCGCAATCCGGTGCCGCTTGAGCGCTTCCTGCAGGTCCAGCCCCGACGGACCGGGCAGGCGCACGTCGAGCAGCAGGCAGCCCGGGGCATCGACCGGCGGATCGAGCAGGAACTCGCCCGCGGATGCATAGGCGCGCACTTCACGACCGGCCGCCGTCAGCAGGCGCTCCATCGCACTGCGTAGCGAATCGTCGTCGTCGACGAGATGAACGACGGGGCGTGCTGTCATGACCTATCGGTGGTCGGTCCTATGGCCTGTCCGGCCGCCGCAGATTCCGGCGGCGCTGCCGGCAGCACCACGCGGAACTTTGCGCCCGGCCCTTCTGACGCCGCAGTGATCGTACCGCCGTGGGCTTCGACGATCGAACGGGCGATCGAAAGGCCGAGCCCCATGCCGCTGCCTTTGGTGCTTAAGAAGGGATCGAAGAGCCGCGGCAGCACATCGGCCGTGATGCCGCGGCCGTTGTCGGCGACGGTCAGCTCCACACTGGCAAGTGTGACGGCGGTCGCGATCCGGACCCGGCGCTGCCCTGCCGGCATGTCCGCACAGGCATCGAAGGCGTTGAGCATCAGGTTGATGATGACCTGCTGGATCTGCACCGGATCGCCCAGCAGCTCGGTGCGCTCGGCGACCAGCACGGCGTCGACCGGGGTCTCGCGACGGCGCGACTCCGCGCGCAGGATCGCCAGCACATCCTCGACCGCCCGGTTCAGCTCAAAGCGGTGGCGCTCGACCTCGTGTCGTGCCAGCAGCGCACGCAGCCGCTTGATGACTTCGCTCGCCCGCAGGTCATCGCGGCGGATGTCGGCCAGGATCTGCAGCAGTCCAGCGCGGTCGGTGCTGCCCGCCTGCAGCATCATCTCGGCCGCCTCGGCGTTGCTGAGAATCGCGCCGAGCGGCTGGTTGATCTCGTGCGCGATCGATGCCGTCAGCTCGCCGGCCACCGCGAGGCGCGAAGCGTGTAGCAGCTGCACGCGCTGCGCCTGCAGCTTCACTTCGGCGTTGCGGCGACGTCGTGCCTGCAGCAGCAGCGCGGCGATCAGCAGTCCCTGTCCGACCAGCGCCAGCGCCACCAGCGTCATCTGCCACCCGTACGTCCGCAGCAGCGAAGGCTCGACGAAGCGCACGTCGCAGTCGGCCGGCAGCCGCTGAGTGCGCAGGCCAAAACGCAGCAGCTGGCGGGCGTCGGCGACGCAGCGCGACTTTGGCGGCGTATCGATCACGGCGCCGGCATCGAATTCGCCGCCCATCGCGCGCAGCAGCAGATCCGCTACCCGTTCGCCGCGTGCGGAGAACGACTCCACCGCACCGGCCGCCAGTCCGTGACCGATGTAGGAATCGAACACGCCATACAGCGGCGCGCCGCTCGCGTCGGCAAGCGTCTCCAGTACCTCGCGCGGCGTGTGCACGCTGCCCTCGTTGTCGCGAAAGACGCTGAGATAAAGCGCGATGGTGTCCGACGACTCGCGCGCCAGCCGCTCCGCGTTCGCACTGGGCGGCAGGCCGGTCAGCAGCTCGACGGGCACCTGGCTGGCAATCTGCCCCAGCGCAGGCCGGGCCTCGGCCAGCTGCACTTGGTCGAACTGCGAGACGCCGACGATGACCAGCACGCGCCGTGCGCTGGGCTGCAGCGCCAGGGCCAGCTTGAGGGTGCCGGCGTGGTCCACGTCCAACGGCAGGCCAACGGTACCGGCCGGGAAGGCCCTCCCATGGGCGTAGGCCGGGGTCACCGAGTGGTAGACGACAGGCGCCTCCGGCCACAGCCGATCTCGATGCCGGAAGTAGAAGTCGACGGCAGGCTCGGTGACAAGGATCACCGCATCGATGCGCACCTCGGCGTATTTGCGTGCCAGCAGTTCGGCGAGCAGCGGCCCGGGCTCCCCTCGCAGTCGGGTCGTGTCCATCGACTCGTACAGCCAGGACACCGGCCGCGGGTAGTCCCGCGCCGCCCTCGCCCGCATCGCCGAATCCAGCGTGACGAAGGCGGGCACATACGGATCGGTGCCGGTGATGACGAGCACCTGCGCGGTGTCCGGGGGCGCCTTGACCTCGGAGGCCCGGCCAGGCGCGACCGCGGTCAGCACGGCCAGAGCCCGGATGGCCGCAGCGCAGAATCTCAGCCGCCGACCTGCGCGGACAACGTCGCTCATGCCGGCAAATGTACTGGATGGCGGCGGCACGGATGCCGACCGAGCGCGCGGTCGGGCTTCAGTTGGCGTGGACCAGCGGCGCTACCGCGGGGCGAAGTAGGCTCCGCGGAAACCACGACGCCAGGAGAACCGTAGTCACCAGGGCGATGTAAACGGCAACGGCGCTGAGCAGTTCGCTCCGTCCGTTTGCGGGCGAAGCCGTGTAAGCGAGCTTGCAGTCAGCGCGCTTTCGTCGCTGCGCGCTCGAATTCGCCGAAGCGTTCTCGAGACCCTTGATCGTCGTGGGCAGCGATCCGAAGTTGGTCCAGACCTCATCGTCCGCCGGGGCGCTGAGCCAGCTCGAATAACCGAGCCAGGATGAGTCGTAGACCCTGACATTCTTGAAGCCCAGCTCGGCGCGCGGCTTCAGCGCCATTCCGGCGCTGTCTTTCACCGTGCCGGCGCGCAGCTTGCGGCGTGTGTCGGGGTCGACCCAGTTCTGTTCGAAGGGCACGTTGATGGCGGCCGGGATGTGACCGCCGCGGATCGCCCGCATGTCATCGCCCCTGAATTCCTTGGACGGTGCGCACGTCGAGGAACTGCACGTCCGGACGCTTCAGCGCCGCGACGACTGAACGGCGCGCCGCCTAGCCCCGGGTGACGGTCGTTGGGGATCCCGCGGCGCGGTGGAACCACCACACCGACAGCAGCGCCGCCAGCAGCGCGAAGAACGCGGCGACCCCGCTGGCGAGTGCGCCGACCTCGGTCTGTTGCCGTTCCATCGCGAGCTTGGCGTTCAGGTTCTGGTAGACGGTGCGCAGATCGGCCGCGGTGCCGGCGTGGAAGTACTCGCCGCCGGTGATCTTGGCGATCGCCTTCAGCGTCTCCTCGTCGAGCCGGACGTAGATCTGATAGTCCTCGAAGCCGATCGTCGTGCCCTGCAGCGTGCCAAAGCCGACGGTGTAGACGCGCACACCGAGGTCCGCTGCCATCTTGGCGATCTGGATCGGGTCCGGGCCGGTAGTGCGGCGTCCGTCGGAGAGCAGGATGATCACGCCCGAGGTGTACGAACCGGGCGCCACCGGCTCGCGGGTCGGCCGTTCGAACTCGCGCTTGCCGGCGCTGTCGAGCGAGACGCCGGCATGCCGCATCGACATCGCGACCGACTCGATGTCGAGGCCATCCTCGGGAAACAGCATGCCTAGCGCGAGAATCAAGCCGCTGCCCGTGGCGGTGGCGCGCTGCAACTGGAACCGGTCGATCGCCGCGATCATGTCCTGCCTGCTTTCGGTCGGCGTCTGCACAACGGCCGCCGTGCCGGCGAAGGAGACGATGCCGAGGCGCACATTGGACGGCAGCTCGTCGATGAAGGCCTTGGCGGCATTCTGCGCGGCGACCAGCCGGTTGGGCTCGACGTCGGTCGCGCGCATGCTGAGCGAAACGTCCATTGCCATCGAGATGGTCATGAACTGCGACGGCAAGACGACCGACGCCGTCGGGCGTGCCAGCGCAACGATTGCGGCGGTCAGCGCCAGCAGCAGCAGGAAGGGCGGAATGTGCCGCCGCAGGCGCTGCCCGGGACCGATCGCGTCGCGCACCAGCGTCAGGCTGGCGTAGCGCACCGCCGTGCGCTTGCGACGGCGCAGTGCGATGACGTAGGCGCCGACGAGCGCCGGAATCAGGAACAACAGCCAGAGCATCTCTGGCCAGAGGAAACGCATCGCCGGTCCTCGCAGAACCTTTTGACGGAACGCAGGACCAAGAACGAGCCGACCCTGCGCGGGCACTCTAGCATTGACCATCGGCGCGGTTGAAAGTGCGCGGGACCGGCGGCCACTCCTACGACGAAGGGCATACCGCGTGCACGCGACGTGCCTGGCGAGCTTCGGCGCCGCAACGCGCAAAACCCCAAATTCCGCAGGGCTTCGCAGTCCGGAGGTCGGTCGGCGCACCGATTTTTCGTTCGGCGTGATACTTTTTTCCCCCGACCTGCCGGTGGCAACGACAGAGGTCCCATGAAGAAGCCCGCGCTCTACAGCAGCGCCCACCGGCCCGGCCGGCGCGTGGCTTCGTCGTCGGGCGATGCCACCGCGCCATCGTTGCCCGCGCGCCCGTCCGCAGCGCCCCAGCCCGTTACGACAAGTGGTGCTGCCGCTGCGGCAGCGACCGGCGGACGCCTGCACCGCTTTCTCGTGCGCCACGATCGCACTGCGCTTCTTCTCGCCGGCGTGGGCATTGCGCTGGCTGTCGTGCTTGCCCGCGACGCCGTACAGCCGAAGCGCGCCGCGCTGACGCAGGAGGACATCGACAAGGCGGTGCTGCACACGATGGAAAACAAGACGCTGCCGTCGCGTGCGACCAAGGCGGCCGAACTGGTGCTGTCGTCGGTCGTTCGCGTCGAGGGCTACAACGGCGAAGAGAACGACGAGCCCGGATCAGGCATCCAGATGCAGGGCGTCGGGTCCGGCGTCGTCATCGTCGATAACGGCATCATCCTCACCAACCTGCATGTCGTTGCGGGTTCCAAGCGCGTGACGGTGAAATTCTTCGACGGCAGTGAGTCGGACGTCGATCTGGTTCGCGCCTTTCCGGAAAATGACCTCGCTGTCATCAAGGCGCGGCGAGTGCCGGACGATCTGGAATCCGCGACTCTCGGCTCGACCGCCAACCTGCGCCCGGGCGACGAGGTGGTCGCGGTCGGCTTCCCGTTCGGCATCGGCCCCTCCGTCTCGGCAGGCGTGATCTCCGGTCTGGATCGCAGCTTCCGCTCGCCAGAGGGCAAACAGGTGATGACCGGACTGATCCAATTCGACGCGGCGGCCAACCCGGGCAACTCGGGCGGACCGCTGATCACCATGGATGGCGAGGTGATCGGCGTCGTCACAGCGATCCTCAATCCGACGCCGGCGCGTACCTTCATCGGCATCGGCTTCGCGGCAACGATCGAGAGCGCGGGGGGTGCGGTGGGAATTCCTCCGTTCTAGGCGCGCAAAAGTGAAAACCTACTTTTGCGCGGAATGGTTTGAAGAATTCGCTGGCGGAGCCAGACGAATCTTTTCATCACAAGGGCAGGCAAAGGCAAAACATGAGCGAGATGATCAAGGCGAAAGAGACCGGCGAGCTGATGCAGCGGGTGCTGTATGAAGTGAAGCGCATCGTCGTCGGGCAGGACCATTTCCTCGAGCGCGTGCTGGTGGCGATCCTGTCGCAGGGGCACCTGCTGGTCGAAGGCGTGCCGGGGCTGGCCAAGACGCTGACGGTCAACACGCTGGCGAAGACGATCCGCGGCTCGTTCAAGCGCATCCAGTTCACGCCCGACCTGCTGCCCGCAGACCTGGTCGGCACGCGCATGTACAACCAGAAGTCGGGCGAGTTCTCGACCGTGCTGGGTCCGGTGTTCGCCAACCTGCTGCTCGCCGACGAGATCAACCGTGCGCCGGCCAAGGTGCAGAGCGCGCTGCTCGAGGTGATGCAGGAGCGCCAGGTCACGATCGCGGGCGAGTCGCACAAGGTGCCTGAGCCCTTCCTGGTGATGGCCACACAGAACCCGATCGAGACCGAGGGCACCTACCCGCTGCCCGAGGCCCAGGTCGACCGCTTCATGATGAAGGTACTGGTCGGCTACCCGAACGAGGAGGAAGAGTTCGTCATCGTCGAGCGCGTCACCGGTCCTGCAACGACGGTGTCCCCGGTGTGCACGACGCAGCAGCTGTCAGAGCTGCAGCAGCAGTGCCGCAAGATCTACGTCGATCCGAACCTGATCCAGTACGCGGTCAAGATCGTCGCGGCGACGCGCCGTCCGGAGCAGTACGGGCTGAAGGACATGAACCATTACCTGACGTTCGGCGCCAGTCCGCGCGCAACCATCAGCCTGATCGAGGGCGCACGGGCGCTGGCGTTCCTGCGCGGTCGCAGTTATGCGCTGCCGGAAGATGTCATCGACATCGTGCCTGACGTGCTGCGGCACCGGCTGGTGCTGTCCTACGAGGCGTTGTCCGACGGCCAGACCGCCGATGCGCTGATCATGCGCGTGCTGCAGACCATCCAGGCGCCCGAAGCGCCACTGGAGAGCCATGTTCGGGTGGCGGCGGGCGCCTAGGCAACCGGCGGTCGCCGGCACGGTTGCGCCCGGCGTCGGTCCGGCGGCGAACGAGTCCGCCGGCGATGGCGCGCGTCCGGGCCGCCGCATCGACCCGGACCGGCTGCTGCGCCGGCTCGAATGGACAGTGCTGCGTCGCCTTGATGGCCTGCTGCAGGGTGACTACCGGACGCTGTTCCGCGGCTTCGGCCTCGACCTTGCCGACCTGCGCGAATATCAGCTGCACGATGACGTGCGTTACATCGACTGGAACGTCACCGCGCGGCTGCAGACCCCGCACGTGCGTGAGTTCCAGGAGGACCGCGAGGTCGCGGCCTGGTTCCTGCTCGATCTGTCGGCTTCGATCGACTTCGGCTCGAGTGGCGTGCGCAAGCGCGTGCTGTCTGCCGAACTGGTCGCGGTGCTGGCGCGGCTCTTCACACGCTATGGCAACCGCATCGGTGCGGTGCTGCACTCCGAGGGCGCCAGCGAAGTCATCCCGGCGCGCAATGGCCGCCGCCATGTACTGCACGTTCTCGACCGCATGGGCGTCGTCGGCGCTCGCGCGCCGGCAGGTGCCAAGGCGAAGCCGCCCGGCAAGGTGACCGATCTCGCCGAATTGCTGTCGTTCGCACAGCCGGTGATGAAGCGGCGCTCGGTGGTTTTCGTCATCTCGGACTTCATCAGCACCCCGGGCTGGGGCCGGCGGCTTGCGCAGCTCGCGCGTCGTCACGAGGTGATCGCGGTGCGGCTGTATGACCCGATGGAAGTCGAGCTGCCCGACCTCGGCCTCATCGTGATGCAGGATGCCGAGACCGGCGAGCAGCTGACCGTCGATACCCACGACCGTGCGTTCCGGCAGCGCTTTGCGGCCGCGGCCGCCCGGCGCGAAGCCGCACTGCGCGAGGCGCTTGCAGAGGCCGGCGTCGACTGCCTCGAAATCGCGACCGACGAGCCGCTGGATGCGGCATTGCTGCGCTTCACGCAGCTGCGCAAACGCCGCAGCCAGCTTGCCGCCGGCGGCGTTCCGGCCATTGTGGCGGGCCTGCACGCCAGTTGAGCCCGATGGAATCGACCGCGCTGACATTCCTGTGGCCACGCCTGCTGTGGCTGCTGCTCGCGCTGCCGCTGGCGACGTTGTTCTACTGGGCGCTGGTGCGTCGCCGTCGGCAAGTGACGCAGCAGCTCGCGAGCCTCGAAACCGTCGGTGCGGAGGGCTCTGTGCGCTGGCACCGCAGCCTCCCGCCGCTGCTATGGCTGCTCGCGCTGGCGGCGCTGCTGCTGGCGGTCGCGCGTCCGCAGGCGACGATCACCCTGCCGTCACGGGTCGAGACCATCATCCTCGCGCTCGACATGTCGGGCAGCATGAAGGCCACGGACATCGTTCCGACGCGCATGGCGGCGGCGCGTGAGGCGGCGACTGCCTTCGTCAACGAGCAACCGGACAGCGTGCGCATTGGTGTCGTCGGCATCGCGGCTGCAGCCGCCGTGGTGCAGTCGCCGACGACCAAGCGCGAGGACATCCTGGCCGCGCTCGAGCGTCTCGAGCCGCAGCGCGGCACTGCCCTGGGCAGCGGGCTCGTGATCTCGCTCGATACGGCGATGCCGGCGGCACGCATCGATGTCGATGGTTTCATCAACCCGAGCAAGGACCATCCGAAGCCGCTCGACAAGCCGAAGGACGACGAGGAGAAGTCGATCGCGCCGGGCGAAAACACGTCAGTGGCCATCGTGCTGCTGTCCGACGGGCAGAGCAATGTCGGGCCGGAGCCGCAGAAGGCGGCTGAGCTGGCGGCCAGGCATGGCGTGCGCATCTACACGGTTGGCATGGGCACGCCCGAGGGGGTCATCGTCAAGGTCGACGGTTGGTCGATGCGTACCCGGCTTGACGAGGAGTCGCTGCAGAAGATCGCCTCGACGACGCACGGCGAATATTTCAGGGCCGCCGATGCCAAGGACCTCAAGAAGATCTATCGCACGCTGGGCGCCAAACTCGCCTTCGAGAAGCAGCGACCGACCGAAGTGACCGCGGTGTTCGCGGGGCTCGGCGCGGTGCTCGCGACGCTGGCCGCGCTGCTGTCGATGGTCTGGTTCAACCGCATCCTCTAGCCTGCGTCGGCGTGCGTCCGGTTCCGGAGCGAGCCTCTAGACTGGCGCTACTTTCGCGCAGTCGACACTAAGACCCCCATCACCATGGCAACGATGAAGTTCGGCATCGGACAGGCAATCACTCGGCGTGAAGACGACCGTCTGCTGACGGGACAGGGCCGTTTCGTCGACGACATCCGCCTGCCCAATGCCCTGCATGCGATGTTCGTGCGCTCGCCCTACGCGCATGCTGCCGTCGGCGCGATCGACACGGCCGAGGCGAGCAGAGTCGAGGGAGTCGTCGCGATCTTCACTGGAGCGGACCTGCAGCCCGAAGTGGCGCCCTTCCCCGCTAACCCGATGCTGAAGCCCGCACCGGGCAAGCCGCCGACCACGGCGCCGTTCCACGTGCTGGCGACGGAGGCGGTGCGATTCGTCGGGCAGCCGGTCGTGGTGGTGCTGGCCGAGTCGCGCGAAGCGGCGGAGCGCGCCGCCAATCTCGTCATGGTCGACTACGACCCGCGGCCCGTGGTGGCGAACCTCGATGCGGCGCTGGCGACCGGCGCGCCGCTGGTGTGGCCCGATGCGCCGGGCAACGTCGCCGGCAGCGCTCAGCACGGCGATCGCGAAGCGTGCGACCGCGCGTTTGCGGCCGCGAGGCACGTCACGCGCCTCATCGTCGACAACCAACGGCTCGCGCCCGTCACGCTCGAGCCACGTGGCTGCGCGGCCGAGTTCGATGCGGCGTCCGGGCGCCTCACCTTCCACGCGACTTCGCAGAATCCTGCCGGCTTCCAGGGGACGATCGCGAAGATGCTGAAGCTCGCGCACGATAAGTTGCGGGTTGTCGTTGGCGACGTCGGCGGCGGCTTCGGCATGAAGGCACTGGTACATCCGGAAGACGTCGTCGTCGCGCATGCGGCGCGCAAGCTCGGCCGGCCGGTGCGCTGGCGAGCGACGCGCCTCGAGGAATTCCAGGCCTCGAGCCACGGCCGCGACCAGCGGGCCGAGGCCGAACTCGCGTTCGATCACGACGCGCGCATCCTCGGTCTGCGCGTGCGCATCACGGGAAGCCTTGGCGCGTACGGGCACGGCGCTGGTGCGGCGATCCACCTGGCGATCGGCCCCAAAGTCACGACCGGCGTCTACCACGTGCCGGTACTGGATCTTCAATCCCGAGCGGTGCTGACGAACACCAACGTCATTGGCGCCTATCGCGGCGCCGGGCGGCCCGAGGCGATCTACCTGATGGAGCGCCTGATGGACCGCGCGGCCGCCGAACTGCATTTCGATCCGGCTGAATTGCGCCGGCGCAATCTGGTGCAGCCGGAACAGATGCCCTACCGCAACGCGATGGGAGAGATCTTCGACAGCGGCAATTTCCCGAACCTGCTGGAGAAGGCCTTGCAGGCGGCCGAGTGGGACGGTTTCGAGGCGCGCAAACATGTATCGGTGGCGCGCGGCAAGCTGCGCGGCCGCGCGGTCTCGACGTTTCTCGAGTGGACCGGCGTCGTGCACGAGGAGACCGTGCGGCTGCACGTTGAAGGCGATGGTCGCGTGCGAGTGTTCACCGCGATGCAGGCGATGGGACAGGGCATCGAGACCAGCTATTTACAGATCCTGGCCGAGACGTTGCAGATCGACCCCGACCGCATCGAGATCGTGCAGGGCGACAGCGATGTCGCACAGGGCATCGGCAGCATGGGCAGCCGCTCGCTCTACATCGGTGGCTCGGCGATGCAGACTGCATCGACAGAGGCGATCGACCACGGCCGCGAGCTGGCTGCGAAGGCGCTCGAAGCCCCGGCGGCCGATCTGGTCTACGCGGACGGCCGTTTCAAGGTGGTCGGCACTGACCTGGGCATCGATCTCGCCGAACTCGCGCAGCAGCAGCCCGAACACCGCATCGCGGTCACGACCGTGCAGAAGGTGGGCGGCCCCTCATGGCCCAATGGCTGCCACGTCTGCGAAGTCGAGGTCGAGCCAGAGACCGGACATGTGGAAATCGTGCGTTACACGACCTACGACGATGTCGGACGCGTGGTCAACCCGCTGATAGTCGCCGGGCAGGTCCACGGCGGGATCGCGCAGGCGGTCGGACAGGCTCTGCACGAGCAGGTGGTCTACGACGCCGAGGGGCAACTCCTGACCGGCTCGTTCATGGACTACGGCATTCCGCGCGCCGACGACCTGCCGGACTTCGCCACGCACACCGACGAATCGCAGCCCTGCAAGATCAACCCGCTAGGCGCCAAGGGCGTCGGCGAGCTCGGCACCGTCGGCGCCACGCCGACGGTGATCAATGCGATCGTCGATGCACTGCGTCCGCTCGGCGTCGACGACATCGCGATGCCCGCCACGCCCGAGCGCGTCTGGCGGGCGATCCGCGACGCACGCAGGACCGCGTAACCGCGCGCGGTCCTCTATGGACGCGCTGGCTCGCTCTGTATAACGTCCCGGTAACGCGTACGCCCAACGATCGCTCCGTCGATTTCGCCGAGGGAGCCGAGCGTGCGCGATCTGGGGATCCGCCCATCGACTGCAGCCCTCGCGCTGCAATGGTGGCTGCGCCCCGCGGAGCGGGCCGTGCACGAGACCTCGGCGTCTGCGGTGATCCACTTGCGCCTGCTGGCGGTGCCAGCCCTGGTGCTCGGCAACAGCGAGCCCCTCGCCCTCGAACGCAAGGACGCGGCGCTGCTGGCGCTGCTCGCCCTCGATGGGCCCCTGCCCCGCGCCCGCGCAGCGGCGATGCTTTGGCCGGATGCGGAGCCACAAAAGGCCCGCAACAGCCTGCGCCAGCGGCTGTTCCGACTGCGACGCAGCGCGGGGTGCGATGTCGTCGTCGAAGACTCGGCGCTGGCGCTGGCCGACGGCATCGAACACGACCTCGCGGGGCTGCCGGCGCGACTGGCGAGTGATCCGTCGGCGGCCGCCGGCGAGCTGCTCGGCGCCTTCGGTTACGAGGATTGCGAAGAGTTCGACGACTGGGTACGCAGCGCCCGCGAGCGGATTCGGGTCCTCCGCCGCGATGCCGTCGCGGCTGCCGCCGCGCACGAGGAAGCCAGCGGACATGTTGCCCGCGCACTGATCTTTGCCGAGCGGCTGGTCGCTGAGGATCCGCTCTCCGAGCAAGCGCACCGGCTGCTGATGCGGTTGCATTACCGGCGGGGTGATCGCGCCGCGGCGCTCGCAGCCCATGCCCGATGCAGGCAGATCCTGCAGATCGAACTCGGCGCAAAGCCGAGCACCGAGACGCGCGAACTGGCGCAGCTGATCGAACGATCGGGCGAGTTGCCAGGCATCGGGTCGCGGCCCGTGCCGGCGGCGCTTGCCCGTCCGCCGCTGCTCGTCGGACGTGAGCGCCAATGGCGTGCGCTGGAAGACGCCTGGGAGCGAAAGTGCGTGGCGGTGCTGAGCGGCGATGCCGGCATGGGCAAGACACGGTTGCTGGGCGACTTTGCGCAGTCACGGGGCATCCCGACGATAGGCGCGCGTCCGGGTGACGAGCGCGTGCCCTACGCACTGCTCGCGCGACTGCTGCGGGTGGCTGTGGTGCCGGGCGCGGAGACCCTCGCGGCAGGCCAGATCGACGGCCAGCTGCGATCGGAGCTTGCGCGCGTGCTGCCGGAGCTCGGCGCTGCGCCGGCGGGCCCGATGAACGAGGCGCGCTTCCGGCAGGCGGTGATGCAGGCGCTGGCCGTGCGGCGCCAGTCCGGCCTGGCTGGACTGGCGTTGGATGACCTGCACTTCGCCGATGCCGCCTCGCTCGAATTGTTGCCGCTGCTCGCCACCGAGCTGCGACTGACGCTGGCCGTGCGCGGCGCGGAGACACCGGTCGCCCTCGCCGCCTGGCAGGGCGTTGAGGCTGGCGCGGCGCTGCTCGAAGTGGCATTGCCGCCACTCAGTGAAGCGGACGTGCGTGAGCTCCTGGACTCGCTGGCGCTCGACGGGGTCGATTCGGCGCGCCTGGCGGCGCCGCTCGCCGAGCACACCGGCGGCAACCCGTACTTCGTCCTCGAAACGCTGGGCGCACTGGTGGCGCAGCCCGGCGGGATCGGTGACCGTCTGCCCACCACGCCGACGGTCGGCGCGTTGATCGAGCGCCGCCTGGCTCAACTCAGCCCGGCCGCGTTGCGCCTGGCACGGGTTGCCGCGCTGGCCGGAGCGGACTTCAACGCAGCACTGGCCGCGCATGTACTGCAGTCGCATCCGCTCGACCTGACGGAAGCCTGGGCCGAGCTTGAACGTGCGCACATCCTGCGGAGCGGGGGCTTCGTGCACGACCTGGTGCGCGATGTCGCGGTCCGCTCGGTTCCCGGGCCGATTGCCGAGCTGCTTCATCGCGACATTGCCGAGCACCTGGAGGCGCAGTCGGTCGCGCCGGCACGGGTTGCCCAGCACTATGCCGAGGCCGGCGCCTGGCGCCGCGCAGCCGAGTTCCATCTGCGCGCCGCGAACGACGCCCGACTGGCGTCGCGACGCGCCGAAGAGGTGGAGCGCCGCGAGTCTGCCGTGGCCTGCTTCGACCGTGCCGGTGACACGGAGGCAGCGTTCGAAGCCCGCTGCGACAGCGTCGAAAGCCTGATCCTGGTACGTGGCGTCGAGCATGCGCAACGGGTGATCGAGGGCATGCTCGCCGCGACGCGCAACGACGCGCAGAGAGTGGCTGCCTTGACTGCACGTGCGACGGCAGCGCTGATGGCAGCGGACCACGTCACCGGCGTGGCCAGCGCGCGCGAAGCGCTGACCTTGGCCGACAGTGTCGGATCGCCCTGGCAGCGCTTCGAGGCAGCGCGGCTGCTCGCTGTCGGGCTCGCGCAGCAGGGCAAGACGGATGAGGCCGAGGCCGTGCTGACACCGTTCGAGGCGTCGGTGGTTGCCGAAGGCTCGGTCGAGCAGCGCGGGCACTACTGGTCCGATATGGCCTACGTGCTCAACTCCGCGCGCCGGCTGCGTCATACGGCCGCTGCCCTGGCGAAGGCGATCGACTGCGCGCGCGAGCAGGGCGATCTCGCCGAGCTCGCGATGCTGACCACCAACCTGGCCACCGTGCACGGCAACCTGGGTCATGTCGACCAGGCCTACGAGCACGCGCTGCGTGCGCGCGCACTGCAGGTCGAGCTGGGCGCGACCGGCGGGCCGATCGGCGGCGTGATCGAGGCCCACGTGGCGCTCTATGGCGCGGGCCTTGGCTACTACGGGAGCGCGCTGCAGGCCTACGAGCGGGCGCTCGACGTGTTCCGGCGCGACGGACAGGCACTGTGGATCGCCGTCTGCAGCAACAACATGGCGATGACACTGATCGACCTCGGTCAGTTTGCCCGTGCGCGCAGGGCACTCAACTACGAAGCGCCTTCGGTCACGCACGTGGCAGCGCGCGGCGCCCTGCTGGCGGCGCGGATCGCGCGATTTCTGGGCTCTTCGCCGGAGGCCGACCTGCAGCGCGCAAGCGATGAGCTGGCGCGTGGTGCGGATTACTACATCGGCGCGTTGCTCGAGCTCGAACGTGCCGAATCGATCGACCCGCGCGAAGCGCTGACTGCGTGTGACGCTGTCGCGAAGGCTGCGGAGCAGCGCGAATACGGAGGCATCGCGATGAAGGCCAGGCTGCTGGCGGCTTACGCCGCCCTGCGTGCTGGTGATGCCGCGTCGGCTCTCGCGCGCTGGCGAGAGCAGCAAGGATTCCTCCCGACGCTGCAGGTGGCCGACTGCTATCCGCCGCGGGCAGCGGCGATTGGTCGGGACATCCTCCTCGCGTGCGGCGACACGGATCAAGCGGCCCAGCTGCTGGCGACGGCCGTAGCCTGGATCCGCGAGACCGCGCTGCCGCAGGTGCCGGACGCCTTCCGCGAGAGCTTTCTGGACCGCAACCCGGTCAACCGGGTGCTGCTGACCGCCGACAGTCGGCGGCGGTAACGGGCCGGTAACGCGGCCCTCGCTACGTTGCATGCCTGCCGCACGGCGGCAGACACAAGTTGACCATCTGCCGCGACGCGGCGCTGACGAGGAGGGAGCGATGAAGAACATGAAGGCGACCGATACGGACCTTGGCGTCCGTTGCTTCCGCGCCATCCGGCGGCTGCCTCGGCTGGCGCTGGGCGCTGGCGCCGTGCTGGTTCCGCTCACGTGCCTGGCCGCGGATCCGCAGCCGGGCGGCGGCCACGCCACCCAGGCGCAAGGCGCCGCTGCCGGCGGATCGAGCACCGAAGCCAACAGCCAGCTCGAGTCGTGTCCCGAGACGCTCGGCACGATCAGCATTGACGAGCAGACCAATGCCGGCTGGTACAGCGCCTACCAGAGCCAGTACAAGATGGGTTCGACGGTGCCGGCGCTGCGGCTGATCATCCAGCAGTCCAACTGCTTCGTCATCGTCGACCGCGGCCGCGGCCTGGCGGCGCGCAACCGCGAGATGGCTTTGATGCGAGGCGAAGAGGGCCGCGCCGGCAGCAATGTGGGTGGCGGGCAGATCGCCGCCGCCGACTACACGATGATTCCGGAGGTCATCCTGTCCGATCGCGGCGGCACGCGCGGCGGTGGCGGCCTCGGCGGGCTGCTCGGCCGAACCGGCATGGGTGCGGTCGTCGCCGGCGTCGCAGGCTCCATGTCGACCAACGAAGCGGGCGCGATCCTGACACTGGTCGACAACCGCTCGACCGTGCAGCTTGCTGCCGCCGAGGGTTACTCGAAGAACGTCGATTTCGGCGGGATGGTGGGCTTCTTCGGCGGCGGTGCGGGCGGCGGCGCGGGTGCCTATACCAGCACGCCGCAGGGGAAAGTCATCTTTGCCGCGTTCACCGACTCCTACAATAAGATGGTGCGGGCACTGCGCAACTACAAGGCGCAGACCGTTCGTGGCGGACTCGGCACCGGTGGCCGGCTCGGCGTCCAGGGCGGCAGCACGGACGCGTCGCGCGAAGTCGACTCCAAGCCGCGGCAGTGAGGCAGCGATGAGCGCCCGCAAACGCAACGTTCGCGATCTCAGTGGGCTCGTCCTCGCCGGCGCGTTGCTCGCCGCGCATCCCGGCGCGTCGGCGGAATACTTCAGCCTCTATCTGAAGTGCGAGGGCGAGGTCACGTCGGCCGCCGGCAAGAACCGCGCGCATCTTGATGTAGCGATGCGCGACAACAACCAGTCGGCCGTCATCCAGCGCTCGAACATCCTGCCGGTCGGCGAGAAGATGAAGTACGAAGTCTCGCCCGCGACCTACAGCATGACGTACCGCTCGCCCAAGGCCCGCACGCAGCTCTATTACGACTGGATGCGTGGCCAGCTGTTCGCGTGGGATCCCAGCCTGCAGCGGCTTGCCTACATCCGGCTGTCGATCGACCGTCAGAACGGCAACCTGGAGGGCGACTTCCGCAACGCCGACGACACCATCCTGGGGCGCTTCGGCATGGGCTGCCAGAAGGTCGATCCCTCGGCGCTGCCGGCGCCGAAGTTCTAGCGACACCATGACTCCGCCCGCCCGGGCGGAGTCGCTGCCAGCGGCAGCGTATCGATAAAGGAGACCGCCATGCTGGGACTGCTGGGCAGGGCCGCACTCGTCGCCGCGTTCGGCATCGCTGCGGCAACCGCCGCGGCGCAGACCGCCAACGCGAACGGGCAGAAGACCTTCAAGGGCTACGCGCTGACCGAGTTGAGCGCGGACGGACTGCTGTACGACCCCAAGGCGAAGGCCGGCTACTACAAAGCGCTCGGCCCGCTCGCCAAGGAGCCGTGGCTTGCGAAGCTCGACGGGCCGAGCCCACAGAACAAGCCGATCAAAGTCGCCGGCGCCGACTTCGTGCTTCTCGCCGCCTGCAAGAACCGCGACTGCGCCGACCACAACATCGTGCTGCTGTGGTCCGCGCCTGACGTGGTGTACGGCAAGGTCTACCAGCGCGGCAAGTCGACGCTGATCGGCTCGCCGCCGCCCGCAGTGGCGGATGAACTCGAAAAGCTGTGGAAGACGGAATGGCGGTCGCAGCCGAAGTGATGCACGGCATGTTCTGCGCTGTGTGGGAGGCGACATGAAAGCTGTTCGAACGGCATTGATCGTTCTGGCTGGGTTGATTTTCGGAGCGCCGGGAGTCGACGCCGCGACGCTCGGCGACGTCGCTGCGGCACTTGCCGCGCCAACCGGCGCGCCGCAGGCCACCAATGACTGGTCCGCATTCTCGAAGCTCAAGGGCGCGCAGTGGCAGGGCAACGCGCCGAAGCGCGGCGGCAACAAGTACTACTGGAACGGCAAGGTGCCGATCGACGGCGTCGGCTCGGGCGAGGTCAGTCTCGTTGGCGGTCAGAAGTCGCTGGACTCGGCCACGGTCGACTGGCCGAAGAACATCGTGCTGGCGAAGGTTCCGGAGATGCTCGCCGCGCAGTTTCCGAAGGACACCAGGCTCGAGCAGGTGCGCGGCGCCTGTCCGGACGAGCGCCTCAGCGGCTCGCGCATCTACCGCGCCACGCTGGCGGGGCGCAAGCCGCTCTACCTGCACATCCAGTACGCCGCCAATGATCGCGGCGCCGCGACCTCGACGATCGAGATGGAACCCCAGCGCAACAAGGGCTGGATCTGCTGACACGCGAAAATGGCACACAAGCGACGATGGCACGCAAGCGCAACGGTCAACTGACTGTCCTGGGAGAGTGGGCCCGCCACCTGCGGCCCACTTTGCGCCGCAAATTTTGGAAAGGCGAGCGCCAGGCGGAGCGTGCCCACTTGCAGGATGAAGCGGCGCAAGTGCAGGCTCCCGTCGAGAGCGAAAGGACGGTTCCGCCAGCGCCGAAGTCCTGAGACGGGAGACCGAAGGATGGCTGCTTACCTTCGCGGCTTCGCTCGAATATTCCGGGTCGCCAAAGTGTCGAAGCGCGTATGGATGCTCGGGGCGTGGCGTAGGCAGCCGAACCTAACAGCTTGAGTGCGGAGAGAGTTCAGAGCACGGGCAACTTGCGCGATGTGATCGGAAAGACTTGACGAACGCGGTGGAGGTGGGGCTGTGGACAAGAACAACCGAATGCGTGTCGAGTGGCTGTTGTTGGCGCTGTTGGCTCCGTGCGCGATGGCGCAGACACCTGAAGCGGACCGGCAGCGCGAGTACTACCGCCAACTCGATCAGCAGCGAGAGGAGCAGCAGCGCCGGGCGCAAGAGGAGATGCAACGGCAACAAAGGTCGGCAGAAGATGCGAGGAAGCGCCAGCAGACGTTGGACGACGAAACGACGAAGAACATCGAGGATCACCGCAAGCGGCAGTCGCAAGCGGCGCCGGGCGGCCAGAGCAGTCCCGACACGAGGGCCCAGCGGCCAAAGCTGCCCGCTGAACGCAACGTGCTGCTGGGTAGCTGGCGCGTTGAAAGTGGCGGCCAGGGGGGCGCCGGAGCTACCGGGACCGGACAGGGCAAGGGGGCCGATCGTAATGCCATGGCCCGCGAGCTGTTGACGACGTTTTCGAATCCCTGCGTCCTGATGTTCGGGAAGGGAATTACTTTTGCGCCGTCAACCTACTCGATCCAAGCGGTCGACGGCAGCGTATTTCAAGGGTCCGTTGTCTACAGTAGTCCCCAAGAGCGAGTCATCTTGGCCATAACCCAAGAGTCCTGGAAGACATTGCCCTTCGAGATCGAAAGCCCGAATCGCATCGTGTGGGGGCGCTTCGGCTGCGCACTCGTGCGGGTCGGTGCGCCTGCGGCCAACGCCGCGGCGAATGCGACGACTGCGCCGGGCAACGCGCGCGCGGGGGCGGTCGGCCCATCGGTGCCGACGGCGTCGACCATCCAGTACGGGTTGTACGTATGCGGCAACGAGCGCGTCGAGGTCTTCTACTGCCGCAACGACCGCGGCCAACCGGTTCCGGAGATCGACAATTCGTGTGCTGTCGAGTATCCGGATCGGCCGCGCCGCAACCCATCCTTTCCCGTGTCCGCTGCCGTGCTGAAGTCCGACCTAGTGAAGCAGCTCGCCACCTGCAAGCTCACCGAGTTGCACCTGCCGGGCTTGCAGATGGGCTAGAAACGCGCCACGTAGACATTGCAGCGCGCGTCAACGCTTGCGAGGCCGGGGGCATCTGCTACGGCGCAGACGACAAGCCGGTCTTCGTGCGGTAGCGGCGACGCGAAGATGCAGGCCCGCATCGGCCTGTCGCCCAGAGCCGGAACGCGGGCGCATGCCGGAGTGTCGAGCTTCCACTCGCTGCCACCACCGCAGTCGCCGGGACGATTGCAGGCCGACACCTCGCTCGGACGCCTGATCCTGCAGGACATGCCCGAGCGCAATCTGGTGCTGGAGGCCTACGCCGCGAAGAAGTAGTCCGCGTGCTGATCGACGAAGGCGCGTGGCACTACAACCGCATCAGCTCCGCCCGCGCGTCGTTCATCAGGTTGGTGTTCCAGTTGACGTACGCGCGGTGGATCGTTTTCTTGCCGGCGTCGTCCTTGTAATCGAGGTTGATGCTGTCGACGTACCTGAGCGAATACTTCCCGTTCTCGTAGCTCAGTTCCATCAGTAACGTGTGGGTGCGCACGATGAGCTTGCCGGTCATCTTGCCCGGGGCGGTGTCCGTGAACGCCCAGCCGCGGTGGGCGCCGCCCACCATGAACGCGCGTTTGATCTGTTCTGCCGACGCCGGAGTGCCCGAACCGGTGATCGCGGCGACGTTGTTCCACTCGATCAGGTCGACCGCGGCGAAGGCAGGCCCCGTTGCGCTGGCGGCCAGAGCCAGAAACAACGCAAGAGCCCAACTGCGGATTGCCTGTGACATGACACCCTCCTTCTTCTGATTGGGGTACCCCTCGCGCGAGCGCGCCGTGAGATCGCTCCGTCTGACGGTCGGTTTCCCGGGACTCCCGCGGATTGTCAGTGCGCACCGGCGCGACCATCCACCGAGTAACGCTGGCCCCGAGTAGTAAACTGCTCTCAAGGCAGGACTTCTGAATTGACGCAGGACATGCAAACACTCGAACTGCTGCGCCAGTACCTTCAGGCAAAGGCATCGATCGATCCCGGCAAGGTCACACCGGACGCAAAACTGGAGGACATTGGCGTTGACTCGCTGATCCTCATCGATCTGATGTTCGAACTTGAGGAATCGCTGAACGTCCGTGTGCCGGATATCGACACGCGACCGACCACCGTTTCCGAACTCACGCAACTCTTCGACTCGCTGGCGGGCGCACAGCTAAAGACCGGTACATGACCCGGTGTCGCGTGGCGGTGACGGGCCTCGGCCTGACCGTTCCTTTCGGTACCGACCCCGGAACCGTGTTTGACCGCCTGATGGCGGGCGAGTCTGCCATTCGCCCGTTTACTCCCGAGCCGGCGCTCCCCAACGGGACACGAGCGGTACCCGCGGTCTACTGCGATGGCTTCGACTCCGAGGCGGCTCTCGGGAGGACCACGACCTTCCTGACCGACCGCTACGCGCAGCTCGGGCTCACCGCCGCGCTGGCGGCCTGGCAGGACGCCGGGCTGTCCTGCAGCTCGCCTCCTAAAGAGCTGCTCGACGGCGCCGTGTGCTGGGGCACTGGCATGGGCGGTACCCGCTCGGTCGAGCTGGCTTACTTCGACGTGCTGCAACGTGGCCGCGCTCGCATCTCCCCGATGCTGATCGTCATGGGCATGCATAACGCGGCGGCGGCGCATGTCGCCATGCGGCTCGGACTGGGTGGACCGGCGACGACCACGTCGGTCGCGTGCGCGTCCTCGGCCATCGCGATCGGCGAAGCCCTGCGGTTGATCCGCTCGGGCGAAGCGGACGTCGTCGTGGCCGGGGGGTCGGAGGCGCCGCTGACGGCGGGGATGCTGCTGGCGTGGGACGCGATGCGCGTGCTCGCGCGCGGCGAGGGTGAAGCTGCAGCCTCGGCATGCCGACCGTTCCATGCGGACCGTGCCGGACTGGTGCTGGGCGAGGGCGGAGCCGCCCTGGTGCTGGAGTCGTACGAACACGCCGAGCGGCGCGGAGCGCGCGTCTACGCCGAGCTGGCCGGCTTCGGCGCGAGCTGCGATCACCATCACCTCGCGCAGCCGCTGGCTGCCGGTCAGATGCGTGCCCTGCGGGCCGCGCTGAAAAACGCCGAACTGAATGCCGACGAGGTGGATTACGTCAACGCCCACGGGACCGGCACGGTCGAGGGCGATCCGGTCGAGATCGAGGCGCTGCGAGCCGTGTTTGATGCGCACGCCGAATCGGTCGCGGTCAGCTCGACCAAGTCGATGCTGGGCCACCTGCTGGGTGCTACCGGCGCGGTCGAAGCGCTGATCACTGTATTGGCGTTGTCGCGTCAGCAGGTGCCGCCGACGGCGCATCTGGACCGGATCGACCCGGCCTGTGCCGGGGTCCGTCATGTGGCCCGCGTCGGCGAATCGCTGCCGCTGCAAGCCGCGCTGACCAGTTCCTTCGCATTCGGTGGTTCGAATGCCGTGCTCGCCTTCCGGCGCAACGTGGCGACGCGCTAGACCGGGCACACCGATGCAAACGCAGCCGATCGAGCCCCTGGTGTTGCCGCTGGCCAGCGACGCCGCATCTCCGGAGGCGGCGGGGCGCTGGCTGGGCGGAGCCGTCTACGGCAAGCGTGCGATCGCAGGGCGGCAACTGGCGCGCCACATTGGCGAGCGCGCGGCGGCAACGTGTGCCGTGGTCGACATGGTTCCGCTCGCGGCGGCTGACGGATTTGCGGAACTCTGGCGAATCGCTGGCGACGCGCCGGTGACTCAGGGCCGGTACGGACCGAACGGCGAGATCACGTGGTCCGCAGAGGGCTCTCTGCTGTTCGCCCATCTGACCCTGAACGAGCAGGCGTTCGGCGATGGCAGGCACTGCGCGCTACAAGCGACGGCCCATGCGGCCTACACCCGGCTGTTCAAGCTCCTGCAGCACACCGGCTTCATCCATCCGATCCGGTTCTGGAATTACCTGCCGCGCATCAATGTCGACGAGGACGGGCTGGAGCGCTACCGCCACTTCAACGTTGGACGCCATGCGGCCTTCGTTGAAGCGCGGTGTCCGACGGACGCGGCGCCGCCGGCCGCCTGTGCGCTGGGATGCAGCGGGACCGCCCTGACGGTCATGGTGCTGGCCGGACGAGTCGCCCCGACAGCGATCGAGAACCCGCGGCAGGTCAGCGCCTATCGGTACCCGCCGCAGTACGGTCCACGTGCACCGACTTTTTCGCGGGCGGCGCTTTACCGCGACGATGCATTCGCGCTGCTGACGATCTCCGGTACCGCGAGCATCGTTGGCCACGAGACGCTGCATATCGGTAGCGTTGCTGCGCAGATCGATGAGTCACTGCGCAATCTGCAGGCGGTGGTCCAGGCGGCCAATCGGGCGGCGAGAGAGCCGCTCTTCACCGTCGACGGCCTGAAGCTGAAGGCATATGTGCGCAACGCGGCCGATGCCGACACGGTGCGGCGGCAGTTGCAGCTGCGCCTTCCTGATACGCCGGTTCCACTGGTGCGGGCCGATATCTGCCGCGCAGACCTGTTGTTCGAGATCGAGGCCGCCGGCAGTGCCATGCTGCGGACGCCGGCATGACGCTCGGGGTGGGAACGCTCCGGCGGGCGTGCTTAACTTGGCTGCGCCGGACCGGGCGATGGCGCCGCCCTTGAGCTGGCTCGAACGCGTCAAGACACAGGTGCTGCTTTTCTGGTGTGTCGGCCTGCTCGGCGTCGGAACGTTCCTGTGGACTCCAGTGGCCGCGCTATTGCGGCTGGTGCTGCCGCGCGCGGTCGGGTATCGGGTCGGCCGCGACGTCGCGCGTCGATTCTTCGTGTTCTACCTGGCCAACCTGCGGGCCACCGGCTATGTCCGCATCGAGCTCGACGCGCTCGCGCCAATCCTGAGAGAGCGCGGCATCATCGTTGCTGCCAACCACCCGTGCCTGCTCGACGCGTTGATGCTGCTGTCGCGCCTGCCCGACGGCGTGCCGCTGATGAAGGCCGAACTCGAGCGCAGCGTGTTCTGGGGGGCGCCGGCGCATCTGGCGGGCTACATCAGCAATCGCAATATCATGGACGCGGTGCGGACGGCGCGCGACCGGATTGCCGAAGGGGCACAACTGCTGATTTTCCCGGAGGGCACGCGCACCGACCCGTGGCCGCTGGGACCGCTGCGCGGAGCCATCTCGATCATCGCGCAGCGGGCACAGGCGCCGGTGCAGACCGTGATCATTGAAACCAACACGCTGTTCCTGTCGAAAGGTTGGCCGCTGTTGCGCATGCCGCCGCTACCGCTGCATTTCCGTGTGCGCCTTGGCCGCCGCTTCGAGCCGCCGGCCGATGCCTCGCGGTTCATGGTGGAACTGCGCGAACACTTCGAGCAGGAACTGGCGCGAGCCGAGCTGCGCCCGTCGGCTGCGGACGCCGCATGAGCCCGACCCTGTCGAGCACGCACCTGGTGCTGATCCCCAGCTACAACAGCGGCGCGCTGGTGTTGCGCACCGTGCAGGAAGCGCTGACTCGGTGGGCGCCGGTGTGGGTCGTGATTGACGGCAGCACGGACGGGACCGACGCGCAACTGCAGGCGCTCGCCGCGACAGAGCCCAGCCTGCGCGTGCTGGTGCTGGCGGGCAACCGCGGCAAGGGCGCTGCGGTTCTGCACGGCGCGCAGTTGGCGCGGCGCGAGGGCTACACGCACGCGCTGACGATGGACGCGGATGGCCAGCATCCTGCCAGTCACATCGGGGCATTCATGGCGGCTTCGCAGCGCGCACCAGAAGCGGTGGTGCTCGGCGTGCCGCAGTTCGATGCCAGCGCCCCGGCGCTGCGACGCCGCGGCCGCCGCATTTCGAACTGGTGGGCCAACCTGGAGACGGTCGGCGCCGGCGTGCAGGACTCGCTGTTCGGGTTTCGCGTCTACCCGATCGCGCCACTGATCGGTGTCATGCAGTCGCGGCGCTGGATGCGCCGTTTCGATTTCGATCCCGAAGCGGCCGTGCGCCTGGTCTGGGCCGGAGTACCGCCGCTGAACCTGCCGGCGCCGGTGCGCTATCTCACCCCCGCAGAAGGCGGCGTCTCGCACTTCAACTACCTGCGCGACAACGTGCTGCTGACCGGCATGCACGTTCGGCTGATGGTCGAATTCGTGTTGCGCCTGCCGCTGCTCTTGTGGCGGCGTCGCCAACCCCTGAGCGTGAATCCGGAATGAGTACACCCCCGCGCACCGATGACGTGGTGCACGCCCCGCACCAGCCGCTGACCGACTATTACCCGGATGAGTCGGCGCGCGCCGGGTTCGTGCGCGGCATGTTCGACCGCACCGCGGGCACCTACGACCGCATCGAGCGCATCCTCGCGCTTGGCAGCGGCGTCTGGTACCGCGGCCAGGCGCTGCGCCGAGCGGGGCTCGCCGAAGGCCAGCGCATCGTCGACGTCGGAATCGGTACCGGGCTGGTTGCGCGCGAGGCAGTGAAGATCATCGGCGCACCGAGTCTTCTGGTCGGCGTCGATCCGAGCCCCGGCATGCTGGAACGCGCGCGGGCCACGCTGCCCGCCGACGTGCAACTGGTCGAAGGCTCGGCGGAGGCGATTCCGTTTCCCAATGCCAGTTTCGACTTCCTGTCGATGGGCTACGCGCTGCGCCACATCAGTGACCTGGCGGCGGCGTTCCGCGAGCTCCACCGCGTGCTGAGGCCGGGCGGACGCCTCTGCCTGCTCGAGATCACTAAGCCGGAAACGGCGGTCGGCCGGTCACTGCTCAAGGTGTACATGCGCGGCATCGTGCCGACGCTGGCGCGTCTCGTGGGCGCCGGCGGCGACACCGTGAAGCTGTGGCGCTACTACTGGGACACGATCGAAGCCTGCGCTCCGCCGGAACAGGTCGTTGCGACGCTGCGCGCCGCCGGCTTCGCCGACGCGCGCCGCTACATCGACCAGCGACCGATGCCGATCTTCGCCGAGTTCCAGGCGCGCAAGCCGGGTTGAGAGCCGGCGCCGCTTTGGCGCAGCGCACGCCGCGGGGCTTCAGACGGCCGCGCCGAGCGCGACGCTGATGCGACCTTCGACGAGCAGTCGCCTGCCGGCGCGGACAGCGAAGCTGTAGAGCACGTGGTTTGCATCCCCGGCGAGGCGCTCGGCGCGGATATCGAGAGCGTCGACGATGTCGTCGAGCCGCGGCGCGTGCAGTTCGACGGCACGCACCGCACCGATGTAGCCGGGCCGCGAGGCCGGTGTGCCGTCGCCGCCGAGCAGCGCGCCGTGCAGCGCCATTGCCTGAGCGGCGTATTCGATGCCGTGCACGGCGGCGAGCCGGTCCCGGGCGCGCAGCGGGTTGGTGGGATCGTGGTGTGAGACGGCACGGCATTCGATCGCGTCTCCGTCCCAGCGGATCACCTCGTGCAGCAGGCACATGCGGCCGGCGTGCGGAATGCGCGCGGCGATCGCCGCGTGATCGAGCCAGACGCCACTCACGCCTGAAACTCCACCTGGACCCAAAGCTGCGGTGGCGCCAGATAGTCGAGCGCAAGCCGACCGGGACGTTGCTGCGCGAGCGCGGCGAGCAGTGGCAGGCTGCGTGCGGCCGGGTTGCTGGCACGCAGCGTTTCGAGCGCGGGATTCAGGCAGTGGTCGGTCTCACCATCGCCCAGTGAGAGGCTCAGTCGTGCGATCGCGCGCTCGGTGCGGTCGGGAACTAGAACCAGAGCAACCGCGAACGCGTCCGGTATCGGCCGCTTCGCGTGCAGGGGCTCCGGATACGCGGTGTCGTAGGCGATCAGCAATCGCGGCGCGCGGCTGGCGAGCGCCTGCACGATTGCTTCAAGCAGGCCACCGGCAAAGCTGCCATCGAACGCGGCCAGGCTGGTCGATGCCGCCATCGCCTGCGCGGCAATGCTCCAGTAGCCGGCCGGTGCGTTGTGCACCGAGTTGTGGAAGCGCGTCGGCGAGATGAAGCGTTCGCTGCTCGCCAGCACCTCGCAGATCGCATGGCAGTTGTCGCCGTCGCCGCCCGATGCGGAGAATACGGTCGCCAGTGTCGAGGGCGCGCGTCCCGCCGCTTCGCTCGCGGCCGTTGCCGCGGCAAGTGCGACGCGCACCGCCGCACCGGTGCGGCGTCGCTCGGCGGGGGGCAGCGCCGGTAGTACCGGCAGCGCACAACGCGCCGGTGCGTAGGCGACCTCCCCGCGCAGAACTGCGGCGGCATGCGGCCAGTCATTGAACCCGGGTCCAATGAGGCCGATGCCTTCGACCCACGCGCTGAGGCCGGTGCGATCACTCATGACGGTAGCCCCAGCACCAGTGCGCAGTTGCTGCCGCCGAAGCCGAACGAATTGCTCAGCACGTAGCGCAACGGCGCCTTCTTCGGGTGCAGGCGATAGCCAGGCAGCAGCTGCGCATCGACGGTCTGCGTGCGGGCACTTCCGGGCAACAGCTGGCGCTCCAGCGCAAGCGCAGAAATCACCGCTTCGATCGCGCCGGCCGCGCCGAGCGTGTGCCCGGTGGCGCCTTTCGTCGAACTGCAGGCGACCGGTCGTCCAAACACCGCCGACACCGCCAGCGATTCGGCTGCATCGTTGGCCGGCGTCGCGGTGCCGTGCAGGTTGATGTAGTCGATCGCAGTGGGCGCGAGGCCCGCGTCCTGCAGCGCCGCCTGCATCGCCATCTGCGCGCCGAGTCCCTGCGGGTGTGGAGCCGACATGTGATGTGCGTCGCTCGACTCGCCGACACCCAGGAGCGCCACGCCCGACTCTCCGTGCGCCAGCAGCGTGAACGCGGCCCCTTCGCCAATCGAGATGCCGTTGCGCTCCGGATCGAATGGCCGGCACGCGGTCGCGGACAGCACCTCGAGCGAGTGGAAGCCATACAGCGTCGTCAGGCACAGCGAGTCGACGCCGCCAACCACCGCGGCATCGATCAGCCCGGCGTCGATCATGCGCCGTGCGCTGCCGTAGACCTTCGCGCCTGACGAGCAGGCAGTGCATACCGCGGCCGCTGGTCCGGTCAGGTCGAAATACGAACGCACGAACTCGACGACCGAGAAACTGTTGTGCGAGCGCCGGTAGTCGAGTGCCGCAGGCAGGGCGCCGGTGGCCGGGTCGCGGTGCCGATAGGCGATCTCCGTCTCGAGGATGCCGGCGGTACTGGTGCCAAGGAAGACGCCGATGCGCGCCGGGCCGAAGCGCTCGCGCGCTGCGCGCACTGCATCGGCGAAACCGTCCTGCTCGAGCGCGAGTTGCGCCAGCCGATTGTTGCGGCACTCGTACGCGGCGAGATCCGCGCGCAGCGGAGCGGCATCGAGTCCCTCGACCTCGGCCACCATCGTGTCGAGCTGCACTGTTTCAAAGCGGCACGGCGCCAGGGCCGAGCGCCGCTGCGTCAGCGCTTCGGCGAGCGCGTCGACGCCCCGGCCGAGGCCGGTGACAGCGGTGTACGAAAGGAAGCGCAGCACGAACAGAGAAGACGGCGGAGACGGCCCGTATGGGCATAGTGGCGGCGATTATCCCCAAATCAGGACTGCGTCGCGGGCGCGTCCTGTGGTGGAGGCTGCCAGCGTGGAGCGCGTTGCGCGAGGAAGCGACGCCAGAGTGCGCGCCACGTGGGCCAGTCATGTGCGCCGTCGACAAGCAGCCGCTGTTCCGGGGGCAGTGCTTCGCCGAGCAGTTGCTGGCCCTCGGCGAAGCGGTCCTGCCGGCCGAAGCCGATGACGATCTCGGGCCGGCTTCCCCCGCCGTTGCCCAGCCAGCGCCAGACTCGGCGCTCGTCGTCGAATCGAGTCTCAGCTTCTCGTGCGGCCCAGGCAGCAAGGCCGCCGGTATCGGGAATATCGCTCCACAGCGGTCGCAGACCCGGCCACGGCGCAATCGCGAACACGCCGTCGACGAGCTCGCGATGCGCTTCGGCACACGCGAGTGCCGTCATGCCGCCGAGCGAGATGCCGACGATCCATACGGGGCCGGTCGCCTCTGTGCGCAACGGCTGCAGCACCTGCTCCCTCAGCAGCGTCACGATGCGGTCGGCGGCATAGATGTCGACCGGCACCTCGCTGCGGACGAATGTCACCGCGACGGCGAGCTCGCGCAGGTCGTCGACGAAGCCCTCGCGCACGAAGTCCTCGGCGGTCGTCGCGGCGGCCGGCAGCAGCACCAGCGTCAGCGCGGCCTCGACGTCGGGCGGCCCGATTCGATCGACACGGATCGCCAGTCGCTCAATGTCGTTCATCGTCAGGACGCAAGGGCTGCGCCAGTGCGGCCGAGAACACAAACGCAAGTACCACGCCCGGCGCCACCGTGCTGCCTATCATGCCGAGCACCGGTACGCTGGAGAACGCCAGTACGCCGAACGTCAGCAACGTTGTTGCGGCGGCGAGCGCAACGGAAACCAGCATGCGTGTCGATTCCGGTGGCGTGGTCCCCGGGTCGGGGCGGCTGCGCCGGTCGAACAGCAGTGAGTAGTTCGAGCCCACGGCAACAACGAGCAGCAGGCCGACCAGGTGCAGCAGCGTCAACTGCACGCCGGCTGCGAGCAAGCCGCCGACCACGCAGAGCACGGCCGTGGCGAGCGGCAGGACGACCCGCGCCAGGCGAGCCAGGCTACGCAGGCTTGCGGCCAGCAGCAGCACGATGACAAGGGCGGCGCCGCCGGACAGCCATGCGGCCTCGTGCAGGTAGTCGGCATACATCGTGTCGGTTGCCGCCTTCATGTCGAGCAGCAGTGGCGCACGGCCGCCGACATCGATTCCGGCGAGTGCCGCGCGGAGCGCTGCGACATCGATCGCTCCGGAGGTCGGCCCGTGCAGTGGCAGCAGCGCGAGCCAGGCGGGCTCATTCGCCGCGGGCGCGTCGCGCTCGACCAGCAGCGACTGCAGGGCCAGAACGAGGGAAGTGCCGGCCAGCGATTCGGGCGTCAGCAGCGGTTCCTGGCGCGCGCGCTCGACGTCCTCGACAAAGCCCTGCAGTTTCTCCGGCCGCAGTGGCAAGCCGTGCAGTGCGAGACGCAGGCGAGACATCAGTTCCGTGGCCGGTGGCAGGGCCGCCTGTCGCTCGCTCTGCGTCGTTGCGCTCGGAAGAAAGCGCGTCGGCGAGTCGACATGCGACAGCACGCCCTGCTCGACCAGCGGTGCCAGGCGCGCAACGCTCGCTTCGGCGCCGCGCAGCGCCGCCTCGCGATCCACTGCCGGCACGGCCACGACGTAGCGCACGTCGGGCGCGCCGAGGTCCGCACGCAGCGCTGTGTCGAGTTGCCGCGCCTCGATCGGCACCGGGCTCAGGGCGGTCAGTTCGCGTTGCCAGAGGCGGTCACCCTTCCAGACGATGATCGCGGCGGCGGCGAGACACGGCACCCAGATCCAGCGGCGCCGACGCGCGAGGCCTCGCATGCCGGCCTCGAGTCGTGCGCCGACCGTGGTCAGATCGCGCAGCTTGAAGCCGTGCGGCACCAGCAGCGGCAGGCCGTAGCGTGTGGCAGCGGCCGCGGCGACCAGTCCGACGATGGCGAACAGGCCGGGCTGGGCCAGGCCGGGAAATCCGGACAGCAGCAACACGCCGAAGCCGGCAATGGAGGTGGCCATGCCGAGACGCAAGGTCGGCCAGAGACGTTGCTGCCAGGCGGCCGCCGTCGCGGGGTCGCGTCCTCCCTCGGCCTGCACAAACAGATAGACGGCGTAGTCGACCGCCTCGCCGATCATCGTCACGCCGAAGGCCAGCGTCACGCCGTGCATGTAGCCGAAGCCCGCCCCGACAGCAGCGAAGCCGGCGAGCACGCCGCACGCGACCGGCACCAGGCCCAGGAGAAGCGTGCGCACGGAACGGTAGGCGAACCACAGCAGCGCGACGACAAGCACCGTGCTGAGCGCGCTCAAGGCGGCGGCCTCGGTGATGATGCGTTGGCGTGACTCGGCGGCGAATACGGCCGGACCGGTCTTCAGCAGACGCAGCGCGGGCCGCTGCAGCGCCGCGAACCGTTCGTCGAGCGTGGACAGGGCGCGCTGCTGCGCATCGGAATCGATCAGGGGCGCACGCAGCGCGACCATGAGCAGTGCGCGTTCGCCGGTGCGCGAGGCCCAGACACCGGATTCGCGACGCGGCGAAACGGGACCGGACAACGTGTCGATCAACTGCAGCGTTTCGCCGGTCGGATCACGCGGCAGCAGCGAAGCGGCGAGCATGCCGGCCGGCGCGGCCACCGCCGCGATCGTTTCGCTGATCGCCGCGCGCAGCCCGTCGACCGAGAAGCGCGCCGCATCGACGGTCGGGCTCAGCAGGTAGCGCTGCCTGAACACGAACGCGCGATCGGCCTGCAGCGACTGGCCGTCGCCGTTGGCGACCTGCGTGAACTGCGCATCGGCTCGCAGCACCTCGGCCAGCGCACGCGAAGCCTGCGCGCGCTCCTCCGCGGAGCCACCCTCGATGCCCACCAGCACCAGGCGCGCCAGCGCGCCAGCGCGCAACTGTTCGATCAGGATCTGCTGTTCGATTGCTGGCGAGCGCGGCAGGAACACCGAGAGATCGGTGCGGATCGGCGTGCGCACCGCCTGCCACGCGGCGATCGCGATCAATGCCAGCCACAGCAGCAGCGTTGCGCGCCCGCGCGGGCTCATCGCGGTTTGTCGGGCGCTTGCCTGGCCAAAGGCGTCGGCACGATCTGCATCACCGAGCGCACGCCGTCGGCCTGTCGGATCTCGATGCTGTCGATCTGGTCCTGCCGGCCTTCGATCAGCACGGCCTCGATGTACTGGGCAACGGGCTGTGACACCGGCGTGAGACTGAGCGTCCAGATGCGCTGCTCACCGTGGAGCGTGACGGTCCAGCCGCGGCGCAGCGATGCGAGGTCGCCCGCCATCGTCCCGCGCAGGCTGTTGATCGCCAGCCCGCTGTCCGGCAGATCGGTCAGCGCCAGGCGGCGCGTGCGCTGGCCCTGCTGCAACGTCAGCTGATCGCCGGCAAGCACGAGTGATTCGGCACGCGGTTGCAGCGTGTGCTTCTCGAGTCGGTCGGGCGCGACAAAGCGCAGCGTGCCCGACGACTGCACCGGTGCATCGAGGATCGGTACGTAGCGCCGCTCGGTGAAGGTCGCGTCGGCATTGCCGCGCGCCGCCAGCGCCGCCATCAATTCGTTCACCGTCCACTGCGCCGCGGCGGGCCACGACGCCAGCGCGAGCAGTGCGCCCGCCAGCGCGCTAGCGAGCCGTGCCACCGTCGGCCTTCCAGAAGTCGAAGAAGTTGAACCAGTTGTAGGGATGCGCACGGCACGCCTGCTCGAGTTCGGCGGCGTAGCGGCGAACGGCATCGTGCACCGCGGCGTCGCGGCCACCCGCTGCCATCGCAGAAAAGTCGGCGATCGGCGCAAAGCGGACCCGGTAGCGGTTGCCGCCGAGGTAGATACCCTGCATCAGCAGCACCCGCTGTCGCAGCACTGCCGCCAGGCGGAATGCGCCGAGCGGAAAGGCAGCGGGTGCGCCCAGGAAAGACACGCTTAACGCAGGTTGCTGCGCCAGCGTGCGGTCGGCGAGAAAGCCGACGAGCTGCCCCTGGTCGAGCGCCTGCTGGACCTGCAGCATCGCATCGGGGCGGCCGAGCCCGATGATGCGTGGTACCGCGTTCGGGTTAAGTGCCGCGAGCGCCGCGTTGATGCGCTTCGCGTTCTCCTCGTACATCACCATCGTCACGTCGTAGCGCCGGCCTTGCGCCGCGGCGCTGCGCGTGATCGCCCGCAACACTTCGAAACTGCCGAAATGCGCGCCGACGAGGAAGGCCCCCGGTCCGGCAGCGAGTGCGCGGTCGACCTCTTCGACGGACTCGAGCGCGATGTCGAACTGGTCGAAGCGATCGTTCAACAGATAGGCGCGGTCGTGCACCGTCGACGCGAATGCATGGAAGTGGCGCAGCACGTCTATCCCCCTTGCGGGCCGGCCGAGCGCACGCGTCAGATAGCTGCGTGAGGCGCGCCGTGCCACCGGTGCAGCAATGAAGAAGTACAGCGCAATGAACGGCAGCACCAGGCGCGAAAACGTGCGCCCGAGCCCGAGCGACAGCCAGCGCATCAGCGTCAGCGCGGCATGGCTGCCGCGCTCGTCGCGCCGGGCCCAGTCGGCGGGCGCAGGCGTGCTCACGCGCCTTCTTCCTGCAGCCGCGCGGTGCCGGTGGCGATACACGCCGCGTCGATGCTCGAAATCTCGAAGCGCACGTCGCCGTTGCTGCGTTCGGCATGCAGCATCAGCGACATGCCGGGCCGCGCCGGCGCGAGGAACTTGGCCACTGGCAGGCCGCGCACCGAGGCGCCGAAGTGAGCCTCGATCGCGCCGATCGCCGTGTCGAGCAACACGACGCCCGGATAGATCGGATGCCCGGGAAAGTGTCCCTCCAGCGCCGGGTGGTCGCCCGGCAGCGGCAGGGGCGCGTCGAGGATTGTGTTCATGACATCCGTGGCGCACGCAGCAGCGCACGCAGTCCGTCCACGGGCAGCTTGCTGGACTCGCTGCGGGGCAGGGAGGGCACCAGCAGCAGCGGCCGTGGCAGGAACACCGGGTCGAGATGCTCGCGCAGCGCGGCCATCAGCCCACTCGACGACTGGCCCGGTGCGACGACGGCGGCGGCGAGCCGCGTGATGTCTGCGCCGTTGGCCGGTTCCTCCGGGATGAAAAACGCGCCGTCGACCACGCCGGGTACGCGCAGCAGCACCTGGGTCAGGTACGCCAGCGAACTGCGCTTGCCGGCGATGTTCACCATGTCGGCGTGGCGCCCGAGCAGCACGAAGCCGCCAGCTCCGGCGGGCTCAATCAGGTCGGACAGTGGCGTGGGCGCCCGCACGTGGCCGCCTTCTGCCCAGGCGCGGCCGTCGTGCTGCGTCACCTTCACGCCGGCATAAGGCGTCCAGCAGGTCTCGCGCGTCGTGCGTCGTGTCGCCAGTTGCCCACTCTCCGTGGCGCCGTAAATTTCGATCAGCGGCGCACGAAACGCCTGCTCTGCTGCGTTCGCCAGCTCCGGCGTCAGCGGGGCGGTCGCGCACAGCAGAAGGTCGATCGCTGGCAGCGCAAGCCCGGCGTCGAGCACGGTGCGCAGGTGAAACGGCGTCGTCACGAGTCCGCGTGGCCGAGGCAGTGCGTCGAGTTCAGCGGCGATGTCGGCTGGAAAGAACGGGCGCGCTGCCGTCATCGTGGCACCGGCCGCGAGCGCCACCAGCACGGTCGACTCGAACCCGTAGCTGTGCTGCGCCGGCACTGTGCCGAGCAGGGCGATGCCTTCAGGCGCCACCTCGCCCAGCCGCTGCACCTGCGCCGCCGCATTGCGCACCAGGCTGCCCCAGAGTTTCGGTTGCGGCTGTGGCTGCCCTGTCGAGCCCGACGAGTACATGCGCGCGACGAGCTGAGAGCCGGGAGACTCGGGAATCGCCTGGATTCCCGCCACTTCGCGCTCGACGAGTTCGACGCGGTGCATGGGCAACCCGTCGCTCGGTTGCGCTTCCTCTTCCCGATCGACCAGCAGCACCAGGTCGGGCGCCTCGGCGCGCAGATGAGCGATGACGCCTGGTGTGCGAGCCGGCGGCAGCAACGTGACGATGCCGCGCTGCACGCAGGCGGCGAGGCTGACCGCGAACTGGTAGCGATCGCTACACGCGTTGAGCGCATGCGCGGTCGACGGCAATCGCGCAGCGACCGAGTCGACGTCGACCAGGAAACGGGCCACGCTAATTGGCGCCCCGTCGCGCCAGGCGAAAGTGCGGTCCAGCGCGGCCATGCCATGGGCCACCAGCGGCCACGCTTCCGCGGGCTGCGGGGCTCGGTTCAGCGCGGCGGCCCAGCTAGCCATGCGGCTGGCGCGCGGGCAGCGCGCGAGCGGCCGGGTCGCGCATCAGCGCGCGGAATCCGGCCACCGTCTGCGCGATCGAGGCGCAGTGGCTGGCGGGAAGCAGGCGACGACGCACCGCGAACTCGAGGACGAACATCACGGCCACCAGCGGTCCGGACACGACAGTCGCGAACGTCGACCAGGTGGCGGTACTGCTGCCGACGTACAGCGCGATCGAGATGACCGTCATCGCGGTGAAGTAGATCGTCCAAGCCAGCGTCACGCCGCGCGAATAGCGCACGACCGCCGGTGGCATCGATGGCAGCACGGCCTGCGCTATCCGCGTCGCCAGTGGCACCTCGCCGGGCAGCAGCGTGCGTCCGAAGTAGATCGCGAACAGGCCGTGCACGGCAGCGTGCTGCACGAACCAGAGAGCGCTGACGTGATGAGCCAGCCAGTCCAGGTTAGACGCGGCGGCAAGGCCGAGCACGATGACCGCTACGAGCACCGGCCAGCGCAGTCGCGAGTGCCAACCCAGTGCGAGGGCGCCGGCCAGCGGCGGCGTCACTGCGATGCCCACTGAAAGCAGGGGAGGAAGGCGGCCGCTGGAACTCAGATACGCCAGCGCCAAGCACCCGGCGGCGCCGAGCGCCACCGCCGCAAACACGGCGGGCTGCCTGGTCACTTGGTCCGGTGCGCGGCGACGTGGTCGGCCAGGCTTTCAAGCGAAGCAAAGATCCGCACATTGCTCTCGTCGTTGGCGCGCAACTGGAAGCCGTACTTGCGCGAAACGAGCAGTGCCACTTCGAGGATGTCGATCGAATCCAGGCCAAGCCCATCGCCGTAAAGCGGGGCCTTCGGATCGATTTCTCCCGGCGCCAGCTCGAGGTTCAGGGTCCGGACGATCTCGTCGGCGATCTCCTGCGCAAGGCCGGACGTGGCCGCCTGGGCGGGCTGCGTGTTGTTGCTGCTGTTCATCGATTCCGGGAATGTCACAAGGCCATGCGCGATTGTGATTGATGCTCGGGGACGCGAGGCTCAGCCGCGCTGGTTGCGCACGCGGCCGCAAGGCACGCGCCAGCATACTGGAAGCCCTCGTGGCGACCGCCTCAGCCGAGTTTGCCGCCCTCCAGCACGCGCTTCAGGTTCGCCAGCGCGCGCTCGGATTGTTTGAGCAGCATGGCGCGTGTCAAATTGGCGTCGAACATCGTCCACGGCCAGCGGCTGGAGCGGTAAGAAAGCGTCCGGAAGAAGCGCGTCAGCGTCCCGCCGTCGGCGCGCAGTTCGTAGACGATGCGCGCGTCGCCCTCGGGCGGGCTCGCGGCGATGACCCACAGCGCCGGCGGTTCGGATGCCAGAACCGTCCATGTCGCAGAAAAGCGCCGGCGCCCGGCGCGGATCGATTCCATCGCCCGATCGCCCAGCTGCAGCGGCCGCGCCGGCGCCACGACTGACTCGGTCGCCGGGTGCCAGTGGGTCCACAGCGATGCGTTGGTCGCGAACTCGAACACCTTGTCGGCCGGACGCCCGATCAGCACGAACGACTCGATCGTCACCAGCCGCGGGTCGGCGGCCGCCGCGGGCCAGCGCAGCGCCGGCGCCTCGGTCAGGGTGTCGGGAGGTCTCATTCGGGCGTGAATCTCGCTGCCGAGCATAGCCGCCGGCCCGATCGGTGCCGCGCGCCATGACGGGGCGCCAAGCCTTGACCTTGCGCAGCGAATGCTGCGGCGCGCCACCTAGAAAGGGAGGTAACAGACTGGCAATACATAGACTGAGGAGGTGCCATGCAACGACCTTGGCTAAAGTTGTACCCCGAAGGGATTCCGGCCGAAGTGGACTACACGGCCTACAACTCCCTCAAGGAAATCCTGGAAACCAGCTGCGCGCGGTTCGCCGACCTGCCCGCCTACGGGAACATGGGCGTGTCGATCACCTATCGCGAACTGGATCAGCTGAGCCGCGACTTCGGCGCCTACCTGCAAAAGGTGGCCGGCCTGAAGAAGGGCGACCGGCTGGCGATCATGCTGCCGAACCTGCTGCAGTACCCGATTGCGTTGTTTGGGGCGCAGCGGGCGGGCATCGTGGTAGTGAACACTAACCCACTGTATACGGCGCGGGAACTCGAGCACCAGCTGAAGGACTCGGGCGCGACGGCGATCGTTGTGCTCGAAAACTTCGCGCACACGCTCGAGGAAGTTATCGCCCGTACGCCGGTCCGCACCGTCATCACGACGCAGATCGGCGACATGTTTCCGGCGTTCAAGCGGATGCTGACCAACCTGGTCGTCAAGCACGTCAAGAAGATGGTCCCGGAGTGGCACCTCGCCAAGACGATCGGTTTCACCGAAGCCCTGGCGGCCGGTCACGCGCAGGCGCTGGACGATGTCTCGATCCGCCTCGATGACCTGGCGTTCCTGCAGTACACGGGCGGAACCACCGGTGTGGCCAAGGGCGCGATGCTGACGCAGGCGAATATGGTGGCGAACCTGCAGCAGGTGGCGCCGTGGATCGCGCGGGACCTGCTCGATGGCAAGGAAACCACGCTGATACCGCTGCCGCTGTATCACGTGTTCGCGCTGACGGTGAACCTGGTGTTCATGAAGATTGGCGCGCACATCATCCTGGTGACCAACCCGCGTGATCTCCCGGCCTTCATCCACCTGCTGAAGAAGACCCCGATCACCGCGATGATCGGCGTGAACACGCTCTACAACGGGCTGCTGAACGCCCCCGGGTTCTCGGAGTTGAACCTGCACGCGCTGAAGATCTGCGCCGCCGGCGGCATGGCGGTGCAGCGCGCGGTAGCGCAGAAGTGGAAGGCCGCCACCGGCGTGCCGCTGATCGAGGGCTACGGCCTGACCGAAACCTCGCCGATCGCGATCTCCAATCCGCTGAACATCGAGGAGTGGAGCGGCAACATCGGCGTGCCGATTCCTTCGACCGAGGCGGCAATCCTCGATGACGACGGCGAGTTCCTGCCGGTCGGTCAGGTGGGCGAGATCGCGATCCGCGGTCCGCAGGTGATGCGTGGCTACTGGCAGCGCCCGGACGAGACCACCAAGGTCTTCACGCGCGACGGCTGGTTCCGCACCGGTGACATGGGCTTCATGGACGAGCAGGGCCGGTTCAAGATCACCGACCGCAAGAAGGACATGATCATCGTCTCGGGCTTCAAGGTGTTCCCGAACGAAGTCGAGGACGTCGTCATGCTGCATCCGGGCGTGATGGAGGTCGCGGCAATCGGCGAGGTCGATGAGCGCACCGGCGAGGCGGTGAAGATCGTCGTCGTGAAGAAGGATCCGGAGCTCACCGAGGCGGCGCTGCTCGAGCACTGCAAGAAGCACCTCGCGGCCTACAAGGTGCCGAAGCTCATCGAGTTCCGTACCGAACCGTTGCCTAAGACCAACATCGGCAAGATCCTGCGCCGTGAACTGCGCAGCGTGGTGCCGGCGCAAGGCAAGGTGGCCGCGTAACGCGCCAGGTCTGAAGACAGCCGGGCATGGTGCTCTGCACCGAGCCCGGCTGTTCCTTTGTCGGCGACGGCGTCGGATTCCTTTACGTTGGCCTCGATGGCCGAGTGACCCTGCGTTCGGGTAAACCCGAGAATTCAAGCACTTGGTGCTGCGTGGAATGAATCGTGCGGGGGTGCGTGCCCTATCCCGGCGCAGCGTCAACTGCGCGGGCCTCGTTCAGGAGGTTCCATGACCCACCGCTCAGTCCGCCAGTCCCTGCTCTTCAGCGCGTTGTCGCTCGCCGCAGCGAGTGCGGCCGCGGCTCCCGTCTACCTCGACGGCACGGCGACGCCGCTGGCGGCCTGCCCGACATGCGTGGTCGGCACTCACCTCAGCGCGGGCGCAACCGGCTCGGTCGCGGGCGTCGGCGGCAGCGGCATCAGCGCCGCTGCGGGTTCGGCGCTGGACGGCGCGCGCACCTACATTTATGACCTCGGCTATCCGGGCTTCGTCGCCGGTACCTCGATCGCGCGCGGCTCGCCGGGTTTCGCGATGATGGTGTGGGACATGGGCGTCGCGATGAACACGATGCGGCTGTACACACATCAGGACCACTACAGCGGCGGTCCCATCACCACCACCTTTGTCGCGCAGGACGTGATGGAGTACAGCGTCTGGGGTAGCAACGACAACGTCAACTTCGTGCTGCTGTCGGACGTGGTCGGATTCGCGATCGCGGGCGGCGGACCTGGTAAGCCGACCTACACCTTCGAAGGCACCGAGCCGTCGTTCATCTACCGCGGCGGCAGTCCGGAGTTCGGGGTCGTCAACGCCTACACGCGCGACTACACGTTCGCGGCTGACTACCGCTACTACGGCGTGCGGTCGAGCCTGATCTCCGTCTTAGAGCCGGACGCCGATCCGGAAATCGACGCGGTCATCGGCAACCCTGGTGCGATCCGCGAGGTTCCGGAGCCCGGCGCGCTGGCTCTTCTCGGACTCGGGTTGGCGGCCGTTTCGTTGCTGCGTCGGCGTCGACGCTAGCCGCACGCTTCATGAAAACGGCGCCCGTGGGCGCCGTTTTTCTTTCGTGGCGCTCAGGCGGTGGCCGTGCCCGCCGCCTGCAAGGCCCTTCGCATCGCGCCGAAGCGCCTTACGTGTTGCGCTGACCTGGCGCCTGAAGAGACGGCCAACGAAACCGGCCGCGCGTTGCCGCTCTCAGCTCAGCCACGCGCGCAACTGCGCGTACACGTCTTCGCGGTTGAGCAGGTCCCAGTGATCGGCCGAGGTCACGATCCGCGTGCGGTGTTGCGGCACCTTGAGTGCGTGCAGAGCTTCGCGATGCTCGCCAAGCGCCGAGGCGAGCGGCACCAGGCCGTCGCCGATGACGCGGCTGTGCAGCCCGCCGACCTTCGTCGCCTTGGACGCCGCCACGATGAAGGCGTCCACGCCCTTCGGCAGGGGCGTTGGCCGACGATCGTCGTGGCGCTGCGAATGGCGGTCGCGACCCTGCCAGTCCGCCGGTTGCAGGTTGCCGAAGCGCAGGTCGGTAATCCCTGCGCTGCGCGCCTTGCCGAGCCGTGAGAACGGCGCGACGTAAGGGCTGATGCCGAACAGCATGTCGACCTGATGGCCGCCGCGCTCGAGCACGGCGCCGTGGTGCGGCGTGCCGAGAAACACCAGTTTCGTTAGCGCAGACGTCCATCGGTGCTTCACCTGCACGGCATGGTGATGGGCGCTGCGTGTCACCAGACCGCCCATGCTGTGGCCGACGACGACCAATTCGTCGACCGGCACCGGCCACTGCGCGATCAGTTTTTCAAGCAGCTCGGCGAAATCCTGTCCGCTCTCGGAAATGTGACGTCCGCTGTTGTAGTGCAGGTAGACCGGCGTGAAGCCGAGATCACGTGCCAGCGCCTGGCCGTGATCGTGGCCGTTGCGCGTCCATTGCAGGTCGTTCATGCACAGGCCGTGCGCCAGCACGAGGAGCTTGCCGCTCGGTCGCGCGAGTCGAGCCGCCAGATCGCTGCGCGCGAACTCGAGAGGCCGACCGCCGATGCGCAGCGATGCCTGAATCGCGAGCGGATTGTTGCTGGCGGCCAGGTGATCGCCCCACACACCGTTGAGCACCGCGAGCGCCACTTCGCGCGCGGGTGACGAGGGCTGCGGCGCGGCGGATGGCATCACCGCGTCCAACGCGGCGTCCAGCCCGCGGCCGACAAGGCGCGTGGTGCCACGTACCGTGCCGTAAACAAAACCGGTGATGCCTGACGTCCGACCCGACGGCGCTTTGCCGACGATTCCGCTGCCCGAGACGATCGTGTGATGCATCGCCTCGACCAGGTTGGTGATGCCAAGCGCAGCGTCGAAACCAAGTTGAGTCAGGCCGCGCACGTCGGACGGCCGCAGCGCGCGGGCAGGGACGGCAGCGGTCTCGGCGGGTGTCATGGCATCGGCTCCAGAAGTGGGCAACAACCGGGGACACTATGCGACGCCGGCAGCGTCGGCAGCAAGCAATCCGCTAGTGTGGGCGCTCGGTAATCGCTTTCCGCATGCTGACACGAATCAACGCCGCGCTGCCTCGCGGGAAGAAAATTGCAGCGAGCGCACAGTTCATCGCCGCGCGCAGATGACCCGCATTGTTCTGGTTCTGAGAGTTCGATGACCGCCTTCCCGGTTCGCACACATTACGGCTGGCCATTGATCGGGCTGCACTGGGTGACGCTCGCTCTACTGATGCTCGTGTATGCGACTGCCGAGCTGAGCGATGTCTTTCCAAAGGGCAGTGCCGGGCGCGCCAGCGTGCGCAACCTGCACGAGTCGCTCGGGCTGCTGGTGTTCGGAATGGTCTGGTTGCGTCTCACGCTGCGCGCCTTTGCCGCGAGTCCTGCGATCGTGCCGACGCCCCCGCGCTGGCAGGTGCTGCTCGCCACGCTGGTGCATGTCGCACTGTATGTCCTGATGATCGCTGTGCCCCTTTCCGGGTGGCTGATGCTCAATGCCGACGGCAAGGCGCTTGTTTGGTTCGGCACACCGCTGCCGGTCCTCGTCGCGCCGAACGCGTGGCTGGCCGATGTGCTGGAAGACGTGCACGAGGCCATCGCGCAGGCGGGCTACGCGCTGGTCGGCCTGCACGCCGCGGCAGCGGTGTTCCACCATTACCTGCTGCGTGACAACACGCTGCGGTTGATGTGGCCAGCGCTGCGCTCCGCGCGCTGACGCTGCGCTACTCCCCGATCGAGATCTCGAACCCCGCCTTGCGCAGCCTGGGCACCAGCGCTTCACCGATCGCGGTCGCCGGTGTCAACACGCCGCCGCGCTTTGGCGCGCCAGGCAGCCTCGTGCCGTCGAACGCCAGCGCGAGCCCCGCTTCGCAGAGGATGCGCAGCGTCGCACGGTTGCCCGGATCGCCGGAGTAGGCGATGCGCGCGCGGGCGGTGCGGCCATCGGCCGTACGGCCGATCAGATCCGTCTTGAACCAGCCGCTTGCCATCGATGCTTCCGACGGACCTTCACCGGGCCTGGGCAACACGGCGCCGAGCAGCGCGCGCGCGGTGCCGTGCTCCATCACGCGATCGAAACCACGCATCGCCGCCGCCATCGCCGTCGCCTTCGCCGCGGCCAGCGGCGGCCCGAACTTCGTGTACTCCTGGTAGTGAAAGCCCGGGCCGTACGGTGTGCGGTACGCGGCATTCAACGCGGCGCTGCGCCGGACCACGCGCGTGTTGATCGGGGCCATGATGAACGGCGCAACCCACGTGCCGATCAGTGCGTCATAGCGCGCGCCACGCGGATCCCGCGCACTCAGCAGATCCGACGCCGAGTGCCGCATGCGCGGGTTCAGCAGGAACGGATTGCGTCCGGCGTCCGCCTCTCCGGTCTCGTAGCGATGCGCGTTCGAGGCCAGCGTGCCGCCGTTGAAGCCACCCATCATGCGGAAATAGCCCTTCACCTCGACGCACCGGGTGCCAAAGACCCGCTCGATGTGCCGCACCACCAGCAGCGTGCCGAGGTCCGACGGCACGGAATCGAAGCCGCAGAACGGAACGATGCGCGTGCCGTCGCGCGCCGCGCGCACGTGGTGACGATCGATCACGCGCCGCACCCACGCGGTTTCGCCGGTGATGTCCGCGTAGTGCGTGCGCTGGTGCACGCAGGCATCGACGATCGCGTCGCCGTAGAGCGCAAACGGCCCGGCCGTGCTGATCAGCACGCGCGTCGATGCCGCCATCGCTTCCACGGCGGCCGCGTCGTGGCTGTCGGCGATGACGAGCGCCGGCAGGGTCACCGATGCCGCGTCGCCCTCTAGTTCCTCGCGCAGCGCCGCGAGCTTGCCCGCATCGCGTCCGGCAATCGCCCAGCGCAGCTTGCGACGCATCGGATGCTGCGCCAGGTACGCCGCCGCGCGCCGGCCGACGAAGCCGGTGGCCCCGTAGAGGATGAGATCGAAGGTGCGCTTGTTCACGGCCACGGCATCACTCTTCGCATGAATTGATCGAAGAGCGGCACCGTGAAGCCGGTGTCCCCATGCGCGGGGCTGTACACCATGCCCTTGCTGATCAGCGTCGCGCGGATCGGCGCCACTGACTGCACCTTGGTACCGAGCTGCTCCGCGATATCGCCCGAGCGGTGCGGCCCAGGGCCGAGTTCGGCCATTGCGCGCAGGTAGCGCTTCTCCGACGGAGCGAGCCGATCGAAGCGCACGCGGAAGAAGCTCGCATCGAGGTCAGCGATCGCGAGCTCTGTTGCCAGCTCGACGTCCTTCTTCGTGATCGGCGATGTACTCGCGGCATGCCAGCAGTGCTTGCCCCATTCCTGGAGGAAGTACGGATAGGCCTGCGTCTGCCTCAGGATCTCATTGAGTGCGGCGTCGCTGTAGGCAACGCCGTGTCGCTCGGCCGGCGAGCGCAGTGCCTGGCGCGCGTATTCCGCACCCAGCGGACCGATCTCCGGGAAGTCGAAGAGCCGCTCCGCATACGACTTTGCGCGCCCGGTCTGGCCCACCAGGCTCGGCAGCCCGGCGCCGATCAGCGTCACCGGCAGCGACTGCTGCGCGCAGCGATGCAGCGCGGTGATCAGCGCGGCGAGCTGGTCTTCGTCGACGTACTGCAACTCGTCGACGAACAGCACCAGCGCGGTCTTCTTCTCGCGCGCCGCGGCGGCCACGGTCGCGAGCAGTTCGGTGAGGTCGTGTTCGAGGTCGCCGGTGTCGGCGACGCCCGGCTCGGCGCCGAGATCGATGCAGAACTCGACATCGCCGAACTTCAGCTTCATCGCGTTGACGAATCCGCCGAGGGTGCGCAGCGCGCGCTTGGCGAGGTCACCGCCCGCCGCCAGCCGGTCGAGCTTCAGCAGCACGGCACGCAGGGGGCCGGCGAGGATCGCGGGCAGCGAGCGCGTCTCGGGCGCCTCGATGAAGATCGTCGCAAAGCCTTTGGCCTCGGCGTCGTTGCGGATGCGGTTGAGCAGCACCGTTTTGCCGACCCCGCGCAGGCCGACCAGCAGAAGGCTCTTGGCGGCTAGGCCGGCCCGGATGCGGTCGAGCGCGATGGAGGCGCGCTCGAGCAATTCATCGCGACCGGCGAGTTCCGGCGGCGGCGAGCCGGCGCCGGGCGCATAGGGATTGGAGCGGGGATCCATCGGTGAATATGGAGAAGTTATGCAAGTTTAGTTAGAAATCATAAACTCGCATAACTTTCACATACTACCCTTAACATGCAAGCGCTCACTCGCGCGCAAAGCCTTTTGTCTACTTCTTTTCCTTCGGTAGTCGATAGTCGACCTTGTTGTCCTTGAAGACCAGCACGCCGTCGCGTACAAGCTGCGCCAGCAGGGCATCGATCTGCCCCGGCGCGAGGTTGCGGCCGAGATGCGACTCAATGAAGCGCTCCAGTCCCTTGCGCTTGCCCGGCCGTTCGTCGCCCTTGCGCTGCAGACCTTCGATGACCCGGGTGATCGGGTCCGATGCTGCTTTCTTGCTCCGCGTGCGCGCCGCGGCGTGCACGGCTTTCTTCGGGGCCGGTTGAACCGGTGCGGCCTTCTTTGCCGCGGGCACCTTCTTCGCCACCGCTTTCCTGGGGGCCGGGGCTTTCACCGGGGCCGCTCTCGCAGCGGCTGGCGCCGGTGCCGCTTTGGCCGCGCGTGTTCGGGGGGCTCTCGCGCGTGGTTCCGTTTCCTTGCCGCCGAGTGCCGCCTTGAAGCTTGCGGCCCGTGTGGCGTCGAAGCCCTTGGCCTGCAGGTACATCAGCAGTGGATCGAAGTCCTTGTCGCGCGAGATCACCACGAAGCGCGTGTTTCTGTGCGCGCCCGCCGGCAGCGTCGCGAGCAGTTCGCCGAGGTGAAACGCGATCTGCATGTCCGCCGCGTTCTTGCCGGCCTTGGCGCAGCGGGTGAACGTCACCTGGGTGCCCATCGCGTGCAGCGCCTCAGCGAGATCGGCCTCGTAACGGGTCTGCTGTGGCCCGCGCACGACCGCGAGCCGGTACTTGTCACCGTGCGCGAGGCCGATGTCGGCGGCGCTTGGCTTGACGTTGTCGAAGTCGACGAGGAGGTAGGTGAGAGTCATGGTTTGGCAGTCGGTCCCGGGTCTTCAAGTTTCTTAGCCACGGTGCGGCACGCCGCAATCAAGTCCGTGACGAGTCGTTCGTTGATGTTCAAGTCACCCTCGTACTCGCCCTTGTTGCGCACTTCATGACACTTGGCGAGCACGCGCCATGTCTCCGGCCCGAGACCCAGCGTATGCGGCAGCAGCTGGAAGACAATGTATCGACTTCCGGAACGGTAACCGTGCCAACGGAGGGCCGCCAGGCGCAGCGCGTGGGCGGCGTTGTATCCGAGGTCGAACCGGCTTTCGAGGGCAAGGGCGACATTTCCTGCATCAGTCAGGCGTGCCATGCCTGACCGTTTCAGTCCAGCAATCTCCCCTGCGTCGGGCGGCTCGGCGTGCAGTGGCTTGCCGGGGCCGCTCAGATGGTCAAAGGCCGAGGGCATCTTCGCTTCCGATCAGCCAGATCTTTGGTTGCCCCATCACGCGCTTGATGAATGACTCCCCACTTTCAATGCGCTGGGCCAGTTCCTTCGTTGTGTAGATCGTCGGATTGACCGTGCGGGCCAAGTGCTGGCTGAGCGGTTCCAGTGCTCCGTAGAGGTCGGTGTAGCTCACCTTGTCGCTGACCACCATGAGATCGACATCACTGCTTGCCGTGTCCTGCCGCTTGGCCACCGAACCATAGATGAATGCTGCGCGGATGCCGCGAGCCAATGGGGCGAGCGCCTGCTGCAACGGCTCTGCGAGGCCTACTGTCTTGCGAGCGATGCCGCAAAGTTCCTCGAAGATGGGCGACTCACGGTTCGCCTGAAAGTGTTTTTGATTGCCCGAAACGCGCACGGTTACCAGCCCGCTTTGCGCGAGCCGCGCCAGCTCGCGCTGCACGGCGCCAGATCCGCCGCGGATCAGCGCAATCAACTCATTCGCGTAGAAGCTGCGATCGGGTTGCCCAAATAGCAAGCCCAGCACACGCTGCCGCGTGCCGCTGAACAGCGCGTCGGCCAAGCTGACCCGGGGAGCGGTGCGGGTCGCGGCCTTGCGTGCGGTGCGCTTCATCGCCATCCGGCGCATCATACCCAATTTGGGTGGTTTCGTGCCCAAAATGGGTTTGCACTCTTAACCCCGACGGCCGCCTTTGTCGAAACCCAAAAATGCGGGCTGCGGCGCCACCGCTCCCTGCCTCCTGCTTGTGGAGGAAGGAAGGCGTCAGCGCCGCAACCTTACCGCAGCCGCACTACGCAGCCGGGCGACGGGAGCGTGCGACAGGCAGTTTCAGCACCTCTTTGCCGGCGGGCACGACTTCATGCCACGCCGCGGTGGCGTCCCGCACGATGTGGCGACCGGCGAGCCGAACATTGCGCCACAGCGCCGTCATCGGCTCACGCGAGGCCCGTACCGCGCCGGTCACTTCGCGCATCGAACTGCGCGCGAACCTGCCGGCCGCGACACCCGTGGTCTGGAGCTTGCGCCCCGCGACCTCGAGCCGGGCCTTCATCATCTTCATCGTTTCAGGACGTACTGCGTGAACGGTCGGCGCATGCCGGGGAGTCGGCTCTACTGCACGCCGCCGTGGTCCCGTGCCCTTCACTGTCCTTTGACGCCTGGCCATGGCTTCTCCTTTCCTGCTTGCCTGCGTCCGACGCTTACCCCGCGGTGGACAACTTCACTTTGGCGCAACGGCTGGCTGCCGCCATGCCGTGCATCAGCGGCGTTGCATTCAAGGTAGAGCCGTCTAACAAGAATCACGCGCGGAAGAGGCAGCAGCAAAGCCGGGCGTTGTTGACGTCCCGATTCAGAAGGGTCTAGGGTGGCCCCCTGCCGCCAAACTGCCTTACCAACTCTCCCCCATTCAAGTAGCCAGCATGCGAACACTCAGCAAAAACCAGTGGCAGTCCCTCGCGAATGCCATGGTGCGTGAAATGGCGCGAGTGGTACCGGAATGGACAACACACAACACGCATGACCCCGGTATCACGGTGCTCGAACTGCTCTCGTATGCACTGACCGAGCTGCAATACCGCAGCACCACTCTCGACGCCAATGCCCGCGCGCTGGCGCGGCACGTAGCGCAGCTGGCCGACGCACTGGGCGGCTCGAGCGGAACGGACGACTGCCCACCGGGCCCGCAGCGCGTGAACTACTTCGCCGGCCAGTTGCTCAGCGTGGCCGACTTTACGGCCGAGCAGGACTACCTCAGGCACAAGACCCATCGCCGCAACCGGGTGCTGTACGGTTCAGGCGTCGTGACTGGACTGGAGGTCACGCTCGAGCGCACCGGCAGCAAGTCACAGGTGGTCATCGCGCCCGGCCTGGCGTTCAACGCACGCGGAGAGGAAATCGAGGTGAGCGTGCCTACGACGTTACCGCTCCCGGCACAAGGCAAGGTGCTGCTGGTGCTGCTGCACTACGCCGAGCAGCCGTGCCGTCCGGTCCCCGCCTTGGCGACGGATCCGCAGTCGGACCCGCAAGAGGAAGTGAGCTTCTCGCGCATCACGGAGACCTTCAGCGCAACCCTCGCGCCAAACACCGATGGCACCGCCATTGCGCTCGCGCGGTTGAACTTCAGCCGGGGACGGTGGGCGCTCGATCGGAAATTCAAGGCGGCGAAGGTCAGGGCCTGACTCGGGCAGCGCCTGCCGGATCACCTGTGTGCCGGCGCGGCGAGGATCGCGACGCGCGCCGGGCTGCCGTCTTGCCCGGCGGCGTCTTTTTCGCCCGAACTGCCTTGAGCATCGCCGCAAACTCGCGATTGAACTCCTGCGTGATCGCTTCCGGATCGGGTACCAGGTTCGCATCGGCAATGACGGATAGCGTGGCGCTGCCGCAGTAGCTCAGGATGCTGATGCCCATGCCCATTTCCTTGCCCGGGTGAGGCACCCAGAACATCACGCGCTCGATCGGCGCACCGGCGAGGTGTATTGGCTGTTGCGGACCGGCGACGTTGGTCATCACGACGCTGGCCTTGCTTTGGAACATCCGCGCCGCGATGTCCTCGACCGGCTTGGGCACGCGGCCCAGCAGGTTGAACAACGCCAGCGCCGCGACCGGCTCGGGCGAACGCTTAAGCGTATCCATGTTGGCTTTGGTGGCGAGCACCCGCTGCAGCCGCTGCCGGCTGCCGATCGCGAGATCCAGCAGCACGACGCCGAACTCGTTACCGAGCCGGTCGGTGCGCTCCGGCGGGCGCAGGTCCACAGGCACCATCGCGCGCACCGTCGTGTGGTTCACATCCACGCCACGCCGGCTGAGGTAGGTGCGCAGGGCGCCGGTCATGCCGGCCACCAGCACGTCATTGACCTTTGCACCCATCGGCGCGCCGATCGCCTTCACGTCCGCCAGCGACACCGGCGCCGACCACGCCGCGCGTTTCCTGAGCCCAAAAGCGCCTTTCAGCGGCGACGGGGGATCGGCCGTGCGCAGCAGTTCGCTCGCCAGCATGCCGGCGCCGGCGAGTGCAAAGCCGGCCTTGCGCAGCGTCTCCTGCGGGTGCGTGGCCGCATCCACTGTGGTGTTTATCGCACCGCGCAGTTGCCGGGCCGAGCGCCGGGCAATCTGCAGCATCGGTGCGAACAGTTGCTCGACCGCGCTTTCGTCGATCGCAGCCGACTCGGGCGCGAAGCTCCCCTCGAGTGGTGCATCCGGCGTCGCATCGAACAGCGTCTTGGCAATCAGCACGTTGGCCGTGCCGTCGCCCATGCAGTGATGCATGCGCGTGATCAGCGCGCTGCCGTGGCCGACGCCATCGACGACGTGCACGTCCCACAACGGGCGCGCGTGGTCCAGCGGCGTGCTGGCGATGTCGCTGACCAGGTCGGCGAGCGCCGCGTCCCCGCCCGGCGCGGGCAGGGCGACGTGATGCAGCTGCTGTTCGATGGCGAAGCCCGGCAGCGCCTCCCAGTGCGGCGTGGGGAGCGGGAGCCCCGCCTCCACCACGCGCTCGCTGAAGCGGCGGAAGCGCGCCAGCCGATGCGTGTAGACGCGCTTGACCTTCTCGAATTCCAGCGGCGCTGTCGTGATCAGGATGCTGGTGATCACCGCCGTGTTGGCGGGCCCGTCCATGTGGAACCACACTGCATCCCCGGGAGACATCGGGCGGCGACTCATCGTGACCTCCGTGCAGGGTCGCCCGCGCCCAGGCGGGCGGCATATTCCCTACCGTAGTCCGAGTGCAGTGAGGGGCTTTGACCGGGCACACAGGCCCGGCTCGCCCGCCGCCGCGCCAGCGCGGGGCGCAGCTCGTCAGGCGGCTTGCGGCACGCTCGGCAGTCCGGCCAGCGCCATCGCCAGCTCCTTCTCGTCGTAGCTCTCGTCGGTGAGTTCGCCGGCGAAGTACTTCTGGTAGGCGCTCATGTCGAAGTGCCCGTGGCCGCACAGATTGAAGAGGATCGTCTCGCTGTGACCCTCGCGCTGGCAGCGCAGCGCTTCCTCGATCGCGCCCTTGACTGCGTGGTTGGCTTCCGGCGCCGGCACGATGCCTTCGGCGCGCGCGAACAGCACGCCGGCGGCGAAGCATTCGTTCTGCGTGTAAGCCGTCGCTTCGATCTTGCCCAGCTGCTTCAGGTGCGAGACCAGCGGCGCCATGCCGTGATAGCGCAGCCCGCCGGCATGAAAGCCGGGCGGCGTGAAGCTCGAACCGAGCGTGTGCATCTTGGTGAGCGGCGTCATGTGGCCGGTGTCGCCGAAGTCATAGGCGTAGCGTCCGCGCGTGAGCGACGGGCAGGCGGCCGGCTCCACCGCGACGATGCGCGGGCTCTCGCCGCCGCGCAGCCCGTGGCCGATGTAAGGAAATGCGATCCCCGCGAAGTTCGAGCCGCCACCAGTGCAGCCGACTACGACGTCGGGCCACTCGTTCGCCATCTGCATCTGCTCGATCGATTCGAGACCGATGACGGTCTGGTGCATCAGCACATGGTTGAGCACAGAGCCGAGCGCGTATTTGGTGTCTTCGCGCTGCGCGGCCAGCTCCACGGCTTCCGAAATGGCGATGCCGAGGCTGCCCGGGTGGTCGGGCCGCTCTGCCAGCACGCGTCGGCCGTACTCCGTTTCGTTCGAGGGTGAGGGAAGGCAACGCGCGCCGTAGGTCTCCATGACCGCGCGGCGGTATGGCTTCTGGTCATAAGACACGCGCACCTGGAAGATCAGCACCTCGATCCCGAACAGCGATCCGGCGAACGCGAGCGACGTGCCCCACTGGCCCGCGCCGGTCTCGGTGGTGAGCCGCTTGATGCCGCACGCCCAGTTGTAGAACGCCTGCGGCACGGCGGTGTTCGGCTTGTGGCTGCCAGCCGGGCTCACGCCCTCGTACTTGTAGAAGATCTTGGCCGGTGTGCCGAGCGCCTTCTCAAGTCGATGCGCGCGATACAGCGGCGCGGGCCGCCACAGGCGATAGATCTCGCGGACCTGCTGCGGGATTTCAATCTCGCGCTCGGTGCTCACCTCCTGCAGGATCAGATCCATCGGGAAGAGCGGCGCGAGATCGTCCGGGCCGATCGGCTTCAACGTGCCCGGATGCAGCACCGGCGGCAGCGTCACCGGCAGGTCGGCCTGGATGTTGTACCAGGACCGGGGCATGTGGGATTCGTCCAGGACGTACTTGGTGGGTGCGCTCATGCCGTGCCTCTTTTGTTCGCAACAAGGCAATTATCGGACAGGTTGCAGCACCCGCCGGGCAGCGGCGCGCGAGCAGGGGGCGCGCGCCGCGCCGCCTACCGTTCCTTGCCGCTAACGCACAACGTCTGCTCGCACGGAATGCCGTTGTAGTCCGCATCCATCTCCACGCCGGGGCAGCTCGCGAGGAAGAACTTGGCTTCCGCGCACGACGTCATCTGCGTGCAGCGGACTCGCCCATCACAGCGAAAACCGCTTGGTGGCGGCGACGAATAGAGCGGCGCCGAAGTGCCGGACGACCCATTCGACGCGGCGTCGTTGGAGCCGCCCCAGAACTGCATGTAGGCGTAGACACCGCCCGCGACAAGCAGCGCCGCGACGGCGGGACCCGCCCACGACCGAGCGCCCCGCCCGGTGTGGCGCGGTTCTGGCGTGTGTGTCGTGCGCATCAGCTTGTGCCCGGGCCGTTGCACATTGACCGCGCGCCGCTGCCCGTCGCGCCCGGCCTCGACCTCAAAGCTCAGAACTTCGCCGATCCGGGGGCGCCGCCCATCCGCCGGGAACGCCGAGATATGGACGTAGACGGGATCGCCGCCCCGCTGCGGCACGATGTAACCGAGGCCGCGGTCGTCGTTCCACTTATCGAGTTTGCCTTCGAATCGCATGGGAGCTTGTAGCCGTTGTTGGCCATTGTCTTATGACATCGACGAATCGCAAAGGAGCCTGGCAGGGGTGTTCGCCACTTCGCCGCCGAGCTTGATCGCGCAACCGCGTGACCTCCTCCGCGGCTAGATCAGTCGCGCGCGATGACGCGGACCACCGATTCCTTGTAATTACGAAACCCCATCCGCTCGTAAAGCTGCCGCGCACCGACGTTGCTGCTCATCACGTGCAGGAACGGCGTCTCGTGCCGCTGCATCTGCCGGCGGATCAGCTTGAGCATCAGCCGCCGGGCCAGGCCGCGACCCTGGTGGTCGGGGTGCGTGCACACCCCGCTGATCTCGCGCAGCGCGCCGGCGTGCATGCGCTCGCCCGCCATCGCGATCAGGCGTTCGTCGTCGAAGACGCCGAAATAGTCGCCGAGTTCGATCGTGCGCAGGCCAAACGGGCCAGGGCGCGTCAGCTCGGCCAGCGCGAGCGCCTGCGCCGCATGCTCGGGACCGAGCGGCACCGCTTCGGGCGCCGCGTCGTCCGCCCGAACGGCGGCCTCCCAGATCATCTTGAACATGGTCGCTTCGAGCTCGATGCGCCAGCCGCTCGGTGCGGTGCCCGACCAGCCGTCGGTATAGAAGTGCTCGCCTAGCTCGCATACGGGCACAAGCGCGGCGAAGTTCGGGCGCGCCTGGTCGGCAAAGCCGATGATCGGCGAGAAGCCACGCGCGTAGCGGCGCGCTTCGTCGCCACCGGCCGAGAACCGGGCGTGCGGGCCGGTCAGGGCGTGCCAGACGATGTTGTCGAGCAGCTCTTTCATCGTGCGCGTGCCGGCGGGGCGCAGGGCCGATAGATGGCGCGGTCAGCGGGCGGGCTGGTCCGCTCGCTCGCGGATCAGCAGGCCCGTCGTCGAGACGCGCACCTCGAGATCCACCGGGCGCGACACCGCCACGAACGAGGCGGAACCGTACTCGGCATCGAGCAGCGGCGCCAGCGCAAGGTAGCGCCGCCGCAGCGTGAAGAGATCGAACGGCCTGGGGCTGCCGAGCGCGTGCACGGTGCGCGGCTGCGCCTGCTCGTCCTTCAGCGCCTGGTAACGGCCGGCGATGCGGTCCAGCTCGTAGGCGGTGTGCAGCCCGAACCGATGCGCGAACGGCTTCCACTTGAGGATGTGCGCGTCGACATAGATCTCGTCGCCGGCCAGCGAGAAGCGTTCGCTGCGGCCGTCCGGCAGCCGCACGATCGCGTCGAAGCGCTGCGGCCCGGTCGGCTCCACGCGTATGGTCGCGGCCACTTCCTCGCGCGTGAACGGCACGTAGCCGGCGGTGCCCACTGCCACCAGCACCGCCAGCGCGCCCGCGGCCAGCAGCGTGGCGCCGAAGAACACGCGGAGCACGAACGAGAACACGCGCAGCCGCAGCAGCGCCAACAGGCTCCCCAGCAGCGTAAGCAGCCCGACCACCAGCAGCGCCGCCGCGGCGAACAGCCACAACGGGTCGAACGCGCCGGCCGCAAGGAACTCGAGCCACGGCTCGACGCGGGTGAGCGATGCAAGCGTCATACCGTGCTATTTCGTGAGGGGGACGGCGCCGAGGTTACTAGCACCACTGCGATTAGCACGGGATGCCGACCGTCGTCAGGCCTTGGGCGTCGACGCCGAGCTGGCTCCGAGTTCGGCACAAGGGTGGTGGTATTCAGGGCGTGCTTGCGCCCAAGAGTCCAGCGCGGAACGCCCCCAACAGTTTGAGCGCTTGGTCTGTCTGAACCGGATTCAGTTGCGCCACCAGTAGCGATTGGCGATCCGGAGACAGCTCGCGGGTGAGGATCGAATCCAGTCGCTGGATGACTTGGTCAAAGCGAATGCTGTGCTTCAGAAGAGCCGAGCGCGCGTCGTGGCCCAGCAACCAGCCGCTGGTGGGCTCGAAGTCGAACTTATCCGTGATCACCTGAGGAAACTCCGCGTAAAGCCGATCATGGTTGCCGGCTTCAAGATAGCTGCGGAGGATGAGTCCCAAGTCGACGGCGTCCTTGCCTTGTGTGTCGCGATGCCGGTCATTCCACGCAAAGACCTTGAGCACGGCCAGCATCGGCAGCGACACGATGCGCGCGGTCTGCCCTTTCGGCAACGCCATGACGATGGATGCCTTGGCGGCCTCCGTGTAGCCGATCACCTCCATGACCTCATCGCCGGCCGGGGGCCAGGCAATCGTTGCGTTTGGCCGCTCGATGGCGCCAAACAGGATCAGGTCGATCCAGCCGTACTTCGCATGCTGAAGTTTGTGCGTTGTCGTTCGGTGAGCTACGAACAAGCCGCTCGCCAGCAGCGTATCCCGTGCCGCCGAGAACTCGCTCCAATCGGCAGCCGCCAGCGCGAAGTCAACATCTCCCGTCGCGCGTTAAATCTTTAGTCCATGGCCGTAGTGCAGCAGCAGGTCGCGCGCCAGCGCGCCCACGAGCAGCGGCTCGAGGCGTGGCGCTGCCGATCGAACGTCGTCCACCAGCTGGGCGAGCCACTCGAGTTCATGTCGGTGCGACAGCTTAAGCATCGGCGTGGAAGAGCTTTTCGTAGACAAGCTTGGCGGTCTCGATGCAACGACCATCGCCGGTGGCCATCAAGTCCGCGTACACGAGCGGTTCCGGGGCGAGAGCGGCATCCGCTGCATCGAAGGTCCAGAAGCGCCGGTAGATCTCGACATTGCCGCCTGGGTCGGTGCGGAACTGCAAGTCGACGAGCAGCCGCGGGTCGAGCTTCTGCGCGTAGAAGGTGGCGGTACCTGGCCGCAGGTAGCGCGTGATGCGTCCACCGGCTGGTTCGCCGCCCAGCACGGCACCGTACTGGGTCGGGTCAATCGTGTCCCACCACGTCAGATTCTCGGCCCGGTAGCGGCCGAGCAGCAGCCGCGGCCGCAGCGTGCGCGGGTAGAACTCGGCCCACTGCTGCAGCAGGCGCTCGCGTTGCATCAGCGTGCGCTTGCCGCGCATCTCGACCACGAAACCGAGCTTGGGCAGCTCCGCCATCACCCAACCGACGGTGCCGTGCGCCACGTTCGCCCGCTTCGCGATCTCCCTGTATGGCAGATCTGCCCACTCCGGGTGGCAGATCAGTGCGAACAGGACCTGCAAGCCACTGGCCTGGAATGCCCGCCCAGTCGGCTGGTCTGTAAGCACAGGCGCCGCAGGCTTTTCGCCCTTAACCCAGACCAGCAACGGCGGTTGGTCGAGATAGGCATTGCCCGCGGCGTCGATGAACGGAACGCCACGGGCGCGCAGCGCCTCAGACATGGCAGGCGTGACATAGTCCGCCACCAGCAGTCCCTGCTCGCCCAAGCGCTCCACCTGATGGATCACGGCACCGAGTGCGTTGGGACGCAGCCCTCGCTTCAGTTCGGCGGTGTAGGTGACCTCGCGGCCGCCGTAGCCGATGCGAACCAACGCGTCAGCCCTTGTCTTGCGCAGTTGGACCTCGTGCGCCTCGACGGTTGCGGTGATGCCGTGGGCCTTCAGGCGCGCTAGGGCGGCGGTGAGAAGGTCGGCCGGAGGGGTTGTGTTGTCCATCATTAGGCTATTGTCCACGTTTCGTGGACAGTGTCAATCAAGTGGACAATATTTTCGAGGACCCTCAGCCGCGACCTGGCAAAGCCCAGCTGTGTCCACGAAATGGCGAGCGTCCATGCTGCATGGGCAGGACGTAACCGTGGACGAAGGCCTACGCCACCAACCGCTCCACCAGCGGCGACACCCGCGAAACCTGAAACAGCGCGTCCGGCCAATTTAGGTTCAAATGCTTTCCTAAAACAGCGCCTGCGCTGGCCTTCGACAGTCGATCAACCACCCAAATACTGCCGACAGAACGCATCCATGGTCAGCACCGGGCAAAGCCCACGCGCACCGGCTAGCGCCAGCAGGTCGCGGTCTCCGGAAACGAGCGCCCATGCCTTGCCGGCGACCGCGAGGTGAAGGAAGGGCAGGTCGTGCGGGTCCCGACAGGGCGGCACCTGCAGCGGCGGGTTGGGTATCTCGACGACTTCCACCCATGGGATGAAGTCGGCGAGCAGTTCGGCCTGCTCGGCTGCCGACAGCCTGAACTTCGGATATCCCAACGCGCGCACGAGCTCCTGCGCGGTTGCTGTGCTGGCCAGGGGCACGAATCGGACGGCCTGCCAGCCGGTGCGCACGCGCGCCGTCGGTCCGGCTCCGAACAGCAGCGCCGAGAGCACCACGTTGGTATCGAGGACTACGCGCGGGGGCTTCATGCCCGCTTCGCGACCTTCTTCCTCGCCGCAGCCTTCGCGGAGCGCTTAACGCGGTACTTCGCCGCGGGCTCCGCAACCCTTTGGCCAGGCTCGCTCGCTCGCGCCCAGCGCACAGCATCGGACACATCAGTCTCGGTCAGGCCCAACTCGGTGAGCTTGGCGCGCACCGCGTCTCCGCGCTGGATGCGCACGGGAGTCAGCACGATTTGTCCGTCCTTCACTTCGACGTCGAAGTACTCCGCGGCCGCGACGGCCTCCACCGCAACCTTGGGCAGTGTTAACTGATTCTTGGACGTGAGCTTGGCAAGCATTTGCGATTCCTTGATGTAAGGAATCCTTACCATAACAGAAGTGCGGAGGCTGCGTGTCGCTGCCGAGACCGCCACAAGCGCGTCGGTCAGCCGAACAATCGGCGAACTAGGTCGTCCCGACTTACCTTCAGATGTTCCGCGACCTCGCCGAGGATGGTGGCCAGCGTGCCGACCTTGAGTGGGTCGTGTGACGGCTGGTGATGTGATGCTGGGTAGGCCGATCGGCGGTCAGCCGCATATGGCTGCCAGTCTGGCGCGTGACTCGATAACCGACCTGCCCCAGTGCCTTCGCAAGCTCCGCGCCGGACAGGTCGCGCGGCAATTTCATGCGACGATGACTTCGTCTCGCACGAAGTGGAGCCGAATCATTTTCGGCGCCCTGCCGTCATCGAAGTGACAGTGCACGGCATCGCGGACGCGAGCATGCAGTTCCGGAATGGTTTCAGCCTGAGTAACGATGGACTCACCCAGAGCGCGCGCCGTGAAGCCACCCTCAGGGGCTTGTTCAACGACGAAGATGATCTCGCTCATGGGACGCCTGGGCGATAGCTTGAGAAGGATTCTACGGGCGGACCGCGCCGCGCGTCAGCCCGCAACAACGGGCGAAGTGTCGTTCAATTCCCCCGTAATCATCCGCGCGCCGCGACGCTTGGCGCAGACGTACGGTAGACGGGCTCCGGCGCGCGAGTTTGAGGTCACAATCTGTGACCGCATGCCTGTGTCACATGGAAGGACGCTCACGCTACCGATACCCCGCCGCCTGCAGTTCGAACAGTTCCGCGTAGCGCCCGTCGCTGCTGCACCAGCTCGTCGTGGGTGCCGACGGCCTCGACGTGCGCCGTCGACCAGCACGACGATGCGGTCGGCCATGCGCACGCTGGAAAAGCGGTGCGAGATCAGCACGACGGTCTTGCCGTGCTACAGTTCCTTGAAGCGCTCGAACACCTCGAACTCGGCGCGCGCGTCGAGCGCGGCGGTGGGCTCGTCGAGGATCAGCAGCTGCGCGTCGCGCATGTAGGCGCGCGCGATCGCGATCTTCTGCCACTCACCGCCGGACAGGTCGACGCCCGGTGCGGAACCGCTTGCCGAGCACCTGGTCGTAGCCCTGCGGCAGCCTGGCGATGACTTCGTCGGCCAGGCTGCGCTCCGCGGCCTCGACGATGCGCTGCGCGATCGTCGCGCGCCTCGATGCGGCCGACCGCGATGTTGTCGGCGGCGCGTGAAGTAGTAGCGCACGAAGTCCTGGAAGATGACGCCGATATTGGCGCGCAGCGCGAACAGGTCGTACTCGCGCAGGTCGTGGCCGTCGAGCAGGATGCGGCCCTCGTCCGGGTCGTACAGGCGCGCCAGCAGCTTGACCAGCGTCGTCTTGCCGGCGCCGTTCTCGCCGACCAGCGCGAGGATCTCGCCGGCGCGCAGCTTGAAGGCTCAGATTGCGCACCGCCCAGCGCTCGGCGCCGGGATAGCGGAAGCCCACGTTCTCGAACGCGAAGCCGTCGCTGGATCGGCACCGGAAACGGCCGCGGATTCGGCGGCGGCACGATCTCCGGCTGGATCTCGAAGAACGAGAACAGATCGTCGAGATAGAGCGCCTGGCCGGCGACCTGCGAGAACCCCATCAGCAGGTTCTCCAGCAGGTTGCGCAGGCGCCGGAACGAGCCGGCGAGGAACGTCAGGTCGCCGATCGTGAAATCGCCGTGCAGCGTGCGCCAGACGATGTAGGCGTAGGCGACGTAGTAGGCGAGCGTGCCGATCGCCGTCAGCACGCTGCCCCAGCCCGCGCGCCGCATCGCGATCCGGCGATTGGCCGCGAAGAAGCTTTCGGCCAGCGTGCGGTAGCGCTCGATCAGGAAGCCGGTTGAGGCCGAAGATCTTCACTTCCTTGGCCGTCTCCGCACTCGCGCCGGTCTGCCGCACGTAGTCGAGCTCGCGCCGCTCCGGCGTGCGCGCGTAGTTGAGCGAATAGCTCTGCGCGTTGAAGTGCGCCTCGCCGATGAACGCCGGCAGCAGTGCAATGGCGAGCAGCACGATCAGCCACGGCGCGTACACGATCAGCCCGGCCGCGAAGCTGATGACGGTGATCACGTCCTGCGCCTGGCCGAAGAGCTGCCCAATCAGGCTCGGTGCGGCCGGCCGCCTGGCGCCGCGCGCGCTCCAGCCGGTCCTGCAGCTCGCTGTCCTCGAAGTCCTCGAGGTCGAGCGTGGCGGCGTGCTCCATCAGCCGCAGACTGGTCTCGTTGCTGAAGCGCTCCGAGAGCAGCGAATCGAGCAGCGACACGACGCGGCCCAGCACGTCGGAGACCACCGCCAGTGCGAACTCCAGCGCGAGCAGCCAGCCGATGCGGTCGAGCGCGCCGCTGGCGATCCACTCGCGCAGCGTGTCGTCGGCCGACCGGCGCGCCGGACAAGCAGCACCACCTCGTCGATGATCAGCTTGCCGACGTAGAGCGTCGCCACCGGCAGCAGACGCGCGCACCGACGCGCAGCACGGCCTGGCCGAGCGTCAGCGCCGGGCTGGTCCGCCAGACGAGCTTCAGGAACGGCGGCAGGTTGCGCAGCGCGCCCAGCCGCTCGCGCCAGCGTTGCGCCTGTGGCAGCGGCGGACCACCGCCGGAAGGGGCCGAAGACACCCGGCCGCCCATCGCGTAATTCTTCGGCATGCAGCGATTGTGCCGAAGCGCGTGGGGTCACGCAGTGGCAACACAAAACCAAGGAGGCGGTGCCCACGCGATAATCGAATCCCCGACAGTGCGGCGCAGGCTGGCCGCATCAGGAACCCGCCCACATGCGCCAGCTCAGCAAGAACGATGCGCTCTTCCTCGCCTCCGAGAGCGCGCACTCCAATTCGAACGTCAGTCTGATCACGATCTACGACCCGTCGACGGCGCCCGGCGGCCGGCTCCAGTTCAAGAGCATCCTCGCGCTCGTGCAGAGCCGGCTGCACCGCTCGCCGGTCTTCCGGCAAAAGCTTCGCAGCGTGCCGTTCGGGCTCGACGAGCCGTACTGGATCGAAGACGAGAACTTCGACCTCGAATACCACGTGCGCAACATCGCGCTGCCGAAGCCCGGCGACTGGCGCCAGTTCTGCATCCAGACTTCGCGCATCCACGCACGGCCGCTCGACCTCAACCGGCCGCTGTGGGAGCTGTACGTGATCGAGGGCCTGGACAGCCTGCTCGATCTGCCGAAGGACAGCTTCGCGTTGCTGACGAAACTGCACCACGCGGCGATCGACGTCAGGCGTGGCACCGCGATCATCACGCTGCTGCACGACACGACGCCGCGGCCGCCGAAGCACGAGCCGACCGAACCGTGGTTCCCGGAGTCCCCGCCGAGCTCGCTAGAACTCGTCTGCCGCGGCCTCGTGCACACGGTGGTCTCGCCGCAACGGCTGGTGCGCCCGCTCCGGAGTGCGCTCGCGAGCGTGGCCCCCGCCGCCCGCTCGTTCGCCGCCGAGTTGCTGCAGAGGAACGAAGCGCTTCCGGTGACGCGCTTCAACTCCATCGTGTCGCCCTACCGGGTGTTCGAGACGCGGCGCTTCCTGCTCAGCGAGTTTCACCAGATCCGCCGGCTCGTCCCCGGTGCCAAGATCAATGACGTCGTGCTCGCCGTGTGCGCCGGCGGGTTGCGCAGGTACCTCGCCGCCAACGACGAGTTGCCGGAAGACGATCTGTCGACGCTGATGCCGGTTTACGTGCCCGACCCGGAGGCCACCACCGGCAGCCGGCCCGAAGTGGAGTGGGAGCGGGTCATGCTCGGCATGAACATCGCCGACCCGGTGAAACGGCTGGCGTTCATCAAGGGGCAGACGGCGTCCTCTGCGCTCATATCGCGAGCGATCGGCGCGCGCGAACTCACCGACATCGGAACGCAGGCACCGGCCGCGACGCTGGCGATCACGGGCAAGTTGCTCGGCCGCGCGCTGCTCGGGGCGGGTCGCCGCACGCCGATCGCGAACTGCGCGATCACCAACGTGCCCGGTCCATCGGTTCCGCTCTACCTCAACGGCGCCCGCATGACGTACTTCTCCGCGATCATGCCGATCAACGACGGCCTCGGCCTCGTCTTCGCGGTCACGAGCTACGACGGGAAGATCATCGTCTCTCCCACCTCGTGCCGCGAGCAGATGCCGGATCCGGAGGCCTTCGCGCAGTGCCTGCGCGACTGCTTCCAGGAGTACCTGGCCCTGGCCCGCAAGCGTGCGCGGGCGAAGGCGGCTGCCAGGCCGGGCGCTAGCCCGGTGCGGCGCGCGGCGAAGTCGTCAGGCGGTAGATCCGCCCGAGCAGCCCCGCCGGCGGCACGAACGGCCGCCACTGGCTTTCGGGCTGGGCAAGGCGGTCGGCGACGACCCAAAGCACCAGCGGGTTGAACCCCAGCCCGAGGTGGCTGCCCGGCACACGGATGTTCTCGTGCAAGGCTGGATTGCCGTCGATGGTCGCCTCCTGCGGCGGCACGACGCCGTCGGTCAGCGAGTAGATGCACGAGATCGGCACCGGCAGCGACTTCGGCTGCCGCAGATATTTCGCCTGTGAATGCGCCAGGTGCGCCGATGTCCCCATCGGATGAGAGATCAACCGATAGAGCGCCTTGACGAGCGGCGGCGACTGGCTGCCTGCGAGGTCGAAGGTCACGGGACTGCCGAGCGTGATCACCGCACGGACGCACTCCGTGGCCTGGTGGGCGCCGTACATGGCGAACATGCCGCCCAGGCTCCAGCCCACCAGGCTCACGGTCCGGCCGCTCTTGTGGTGCATGTAGCGGATCTTCTGCTCGAGCGCGCTGGCGTGCCGGCTGTTGAATCCGACGTTGCGCCCGAAGCCCCAGGTCTGGACCTCGTAGCCGCGGTTCTGCAGAAAGAGCTTGAGCACGATCAGCGTGCCCTCGTCCGCCATGAAGCCGGGCAACAGCAGCACCGGGTGGCCGTCGCCGCGCGGCGTTCGCGCGAGCATCGGAAGGTTCCACGGCAGCGCTGCCATCTCGAGCAGGGCACGCGCCTCGATGACCTGGTGCAGCAGGCGGGGCTTGCCGACGTAGGTCTGTCTTCGGGCCATCTGGTTCCTGGGTGTTGATCGAACTGATCAAGCGTACCTCGCCTCCGCCACATCGGAACGGCCACTGAAGCATCATTCGAATCATGCTGTTTCAGGTTCGCCTGCGCGCTGCCTTCGGCGACAGCACGCCATGCCGCTGGGGCCACTCACGCAGCGATTCGCCGGGCCATGCGGCGCTGTTCGAGCGCGCGGAGCGCGAAGGCGCGGCGTTCAGGCGCGGTCCGCGAAACGATCCGCAAAGCCGCTACGGCGCAGTTCGCGGGGGATCCGGCGATTGACTTTCGTTTTGGTTCGCTCCTAGGATCGCTCGCTCGGCGGGCTTGGTCCGGTTCGGTATGTCGCACTGCGACACCCAACCAGCCCGATAAGAAGACGACCTACAAGAAGAAAGCGAAGGAGAAGCAAATGCGGAGACACCGACTGTCACTTTTCTTTGCGGCAACGGCGATGGCCTTGTCAGTCGCGTCGACGGCGCACGCTGACATGGATGCCGCCAGGCGATGGGTCGACAAGGAATTCCAGCCGTCGACTCTTACCAAAGAACAGCAGCTCAAGGAGATGGAGTGGTTCATCAATGCGGCCAAGCCGTTCAAGGGCATGGAAATCAACGTGTTGTCGGAGACCATCCCGACGCACGAGTATGAATCCAAGACCCTGGCCAAGGCGTTCGAGGAAATCACCGGCATCAAGGTCAACCATCAGCTGCTCGGTGAAGGCGAGGTCGTGCAGGCGGTGCAGACGCAGATGCAGACCAACCGCAACCTCTACGACGCCTACATCAACGACTCGGACCTGATCGGCACGCACTCGCGGCTACAGTCGGCCGTCAACCTCACCGACTGGATGGCGGGCGAGGGCAAGGGCGTCACGCTGCCGACGCTGGACGTGAAGGACTTCATCGGCATTTCGTTCACGACCGGTCCTGACGGCAAGGTCTGGCAGTTGCCCGACCAGCAGTTCGCGAACCTGTACTGGTTCCGTTACGACTGGTTCAAGCGGCCCGATTTGCGCAAAGCGTTCAGGGACAAGTACGGCTACGAGCTCGGCGTACCGGTCAACTGGTCGGCGTATGAAGACATCGCCGAGTTCTTCAGCGTGCAGGTGAAGCAGATCGACGGCAAGCGCATCTACGGCCACATGGACTACGGCAAGCGCGCGCCGGACCTGGGCTGGCGCATGACCGACGCCTGGCTGTCGATGGCAGGCTCCGGATCCAAGGGCCTGCCCAATGGCCGCCCGATCGACGAGTGGGGCATCCGCATGGAAGCGGGTTCGTGCAATCCGGCCGGCGCGTCGATCACGCGCGGCGGTGAGACCAACGGCCCGGCGTCGGTGTACGCGATCCGCAAGTGGGATGAATGGCTGCGCAAGTACGCGCCGCCGGGCGCGGCCGACTATGACTTCTACCAGTCGCTGCCTGCCCTTTCACAGGGCAACGTGGCACAGCAGATCTTCTGGTACACGGCCTTCACATCCGAGATGGTCAAGCCCAAGAAGGACGGCAACAACACGGTTGACGACAAAGGCATGCCGCAATGGCGGATGGCCCCGTCGCCCAAGGGCCCGTACTGGGAGGAGGGCATGAAGCTCGGCTACCAGGACGCCGGCTCGTGGACGCTGTTCAGGTCCACCCCGGTCGACCGTCGCAAGGCGGCGTGGCTGTACGCGCAGTTCGTGGTGTCGAAGACGGTGGACGTGAAGAAGAGCCATGTCGGATTGACGTTCATCCGCGACAGCTCGGTGCGGCACCAGTCGTTCACCGAGCGCTCGCCCAAGCTGGGTGGCCTGGTCGAGTTCTACCGCTCGCCGGACCGCGTGATGTGGACGCCGACCGGCGTCAACGTGCCCGACTATCCGAAGCTTGCGCAGCTGTGGTGGCAGAACATCGGAGACGTCAATTCCGGCTCGTTCACGCCGCAGCAGGCGATGGACCGACTGGCCGGCGAGATGGACGACGTGATGGCGCGCATGCAGGCAGCCGACGAGAAGGCCAAGACCTACGGCGGCTGCGGCCCGCGCCTCAATCCGAAGAAGGACCCGAAGGACTGGCTCGGCAAGCCCAATGGTCCGAAGGCCTTGCTGGCCAATGAGAAGCCGAAAGGCGTCACCGTCGACTACGACGAGCTGATCAAGCGCTGGACGGTGAAAAAATAGCGGGAGCTGCCTCCCGCTCGCGTCGAACAACTCCTTGCCCTCTGTCGCCAGGCGCGGGACAGAGGGCGGAGGGTTGGCCCGGATAATCTGCGGCACATGAGCCTCGCACTGAAGGATGTCGTGCTGCGGGTCGAAGGGCAGGCGCACATCCACGCCACGAGCGTCGAACTCGCGCCCAAGGGCTTCAACATCCTGTTGGGAACGACGCTCGCCGGCAAGACGACGCTGATGCGCCTGATGGCCGGCCTGCTCAAACCCACGTCGGGCGAGATCTGGTTCAACGGCAAGAACGTGACCGGCGTGCCGGTGCGAGATCGGCGGGTGGCCATGGTCTACCAGCAGTTCATCAACTACGGGCACCTCACGGTCTTCGACAACATCGCCTCGCCGCTGCGGGTTGCCGGTGTGAGCAGCGCGCAGGTGAAACAGCGCGTCGGGCGCATCGCCGAATTGCTGCAGCTTTCCCCCTTGCTCGACCGGCGACCGGCCGAGCTTTCAGGCGGCCAGCAGCAACGCACGGCACTGGCACGTGCGCTGGTGAAGGACGCCGACCTGGTACTGCTGGATGAACCGCTGGCCAACCTCGATTACAAGCTGCGCGAGGGCCTGCGGGATGAACTGCCGCGGCTGTTCGCCGATCGTGACTGCACAGTGGTGTACGCGACGACGGAACCTGCCGAGACGCTGCTGCTTGGTGGCCACACGGCGACGCTGCACGAGGGCGCGATCACGCAGTTCGGCCCGACACAGGATGTGTATCGCCGACCGGCCGATCTCACGACCGCGCAGGTGTTTTCCGATCCACCGATCAACACGGTGCCCGTGGTGAAGCGCGGCGCGCGGATCGAGATCAGCAACGTCGCAGGGTGGAACGTCGGCGGTGAACTGACGGCGCTGGCCGACGGCGCCTACACGCTCGGGCTGCGGCCGCATCATGTGCAGCCGGCGGAGTCCGGTGCACAAGCGGGTGCGCCCGCCGGCGCGCAGGTGGGCGTGGACGTCGACCCGATTCTCGACGGCGTGCGGGTCAGTGGGCGGGTGTCGGTCGCCGAGATCAGCGGCTCGGAAAGCGTGGTGCACTTCGATCTGCACGGACTCGGATGGGTGTCGCAGTCGCACGGCGTGCACCGCTTCGCCGTCGGCGCGGTGGCCGACTTCCGGCTCGACGTCGCGCGCGGCCTGTATTTCGATGCCCGCGGCCGCTGTGTCAGCGCGGGCGGCCACGTCTTGGCTCCGAGGTAGCGATGGCGCGCATCGGTCTGAAGAATGTGCGGCACAGCTATCGCGAGCATCCGGCCGCTGACGCCGACTGGGCGGTCAAGCGCCTCGACGTCGAATGGGCCGAAGGCAGCGCGAACGCGCTTCTCGGCCCGTCGGGCTGCGGCAAGACCACGCTGCTGAACATCGTCTCGGGCCTCCTGCGACCGACCGAAGGGGCGGTCTTCTTCGGTGAGCGCGACGTGACCGCGGCACCGCCGGACGCGCGCAACATCGCGCAGGTGTTTCAGTTCCCGGTCGTGTACGACACGATGAGCGTGTTCGACAACCTGGCGTTCCCGTTGCGCAACCGTGGCGTGCCTGCCGCCGAAGTCGACAAGCGCGTGCGGGAGATTGCCGCGCTGCTAGATCTGGAGCCGATGCTGATGCAGCGCGCGGCCGGCCTGACGGCCGACGGCAAGCAGAAGATCTCGCTCGGACGGGGACTGGTGCGCGATGACGTCAACGTGATCATGTTCGACGAGCCACTGACCGTGATCGACCCGCATCTGAAGTGGCGGCTGCGCGGCAAGCTGAAGGAACTGCACCAGCGGCTGCGCCCGACGATGATCTACGTGACGCATGACCAGACCGAGGCGCTGACGTTCGCCGATCAGGTGCTGGTGATGAACGAGGGCACCGTCGTGCAGTCCGGCACGCCGGTCGAGCTCTTCGAGCGGCCGCGCCATACCTTCGTCGGCCACTTCATCGGCTCGCCCGGCATGAACGTGCTGCCGGCCACCTTCGAGAACGGTGTCGCTCGGTTCGCGGGCGACGCGGTCGAGATCGCGGCGCCACTGAAGGCGCCGCAGGACGGTGCGCGACTCGAGATCGGCGTGCGTCCGGAATTTGTCCGGTTCGCGGAAGACGGTATCGCCGTGCGCATTCTCAAGGTGGCCGACTGCGGCCGTTACCGCATCGTCGATACGGTGGCAGATGCTCAGCCGCCGGCGACGGCGACGATCATCAAGCTGCTGGTGGCTGAGGGAACGGCGCTGCCGTCCGGACGTGCATTTCTGAAGTTCGATCCGGCGTACACGCAGTTGTATGTCGACGGCTGGATCGCAGGCTGATGAACACCAAGACAGTCAATCAAAAAGCCTGGTGGCTGGTCGCGCCAGTCGTCGTGCTGGTCGCGTTCAACGCCGTGATCCCGCTGATGACGGTGGTCAACTACTCGGTGCAGGAAACCTTCGGGGAGAACGTGTTCTTCTTCGAGGGCGTCAAGTGGTTCGAGCAAATCCTGCGCTCGTCGCGCTTTCATGAATCGCTGCAGCGGTCATTGCTGTTCACGGCCATCGTCCTGGCGATCGAGGTGCCGCTCGGCGTGGCGATCGCGCTGGCGATGCCGCGCAAGGGACCGTGGGTGTCAGTGTGCCTGGTGCTGATGGCGATGCCGCTCTTGATCCCCTGGAACGTCGTCGGCGCGATGTGGAACATCCTGGCGCTGCCCGATATCGGCCTGCTCGGGCACACGTTGAATGCGATGGGGATCGACTACAACTTCACGCGCCAGCCGCTGGCCGCATGGGCCACGCTGGTCGCGATGGATGTCTGGCACTGGACTTCGCTCGTCGTGCTGCTCGCCTACGCGGGCCTGTCCGCGATTCCGGACGCCTACTACCAGGCCGCGAAAATCGACGGCGCATCGCGCTGGGCGGTATTCCGCTTCATCCAGCTGCCGAAGATGAAGCGGGTGCTGACGATCGCCATTCTGCTGCGTTTCATGGACAGCTTCATGATCTACACGGAGGCGATCGTCGTTACCGGCGGCGGGCCGGGCAACTCGACGACGGTGTTGTCGATCGACCTGGTCAAGATCGCGCTCGGCCAGTTCGACCTCGGGCCCGCGGCGGCGATGTCGCTGATCTACTTCCTGATCATCCTGCTGCTGTCGTGGATCTTCTACACGGTCATGACCAAGGACGAATCGTGAGAGCCCCCACGCTTACTGCGTTCGCCGGGGGCCGTCGATGAAGCGCTTCGCCTGGCTCGTGCCCGCGCTGTACATCGTGTTCGTCCTGCTGCCGATCTACTGGCTGCTGAACATGTCGTTCAAGACCACCAACGAGATCCTCGGGTCGTTCACCTTGTGGCCGCAGGAATTCACGCTCGAGAACTACCGCAAGATCTTCACCGATCCGACCTGGTATCTCGGATACCTGAATTCGATCAGCTACGTGGTCATCAACACGGTGCTGTCGGTGACGGTGGCGCTGCCTGCCGCATACGCGTTCTCGCGCTACCGGTTCCTGGGCGACAAGCACCTGTTCTTCTGGTTGTTGACCAATCGCATGGCGCCCCCGGCGGTGTTCGCGCTGCCGTTCTTCCAGTTGTATTCGGCGATCGGCCTGTTCGACACGAGCCTCGCGGTCGCGCTGGCGCACTGCCTGTTCAACATTCCGCTGGCGGTGTGGATCCTGGAAGGTTTCATGTCGAGTGTGCCGAAGGAACTGGACGAGACGGCGTTCGTCGACGGCTATCCGTTCTGGCGCTTCTTCGTGCGCATCTTCATTCCGACCATCGCGGCCGGCATCGGCGTGGCGGCGTTCTTCTGCTTCATGTTCTCGTGGGTGGAATTGTTGCTGGCGAAAACGCTGACTGCGGTTGACGCCAAGCCGATCGCCGCGACGATGACGCGCACCGCGAGCACTTCGGGTTACGAGCTGGGGCTGCTGGCCGCGGCGGGTGCGTTGACGATCGTGCCGGGCGCGTTCGTCATCTATTTCGTTCGCAACTACATCGCGAAGGGCTTTGCCCTTGGCCGGGTTTGAGATGCATGTGATGAGAAACGGGACATGACGCCGGCGCCTTCCGCTGGGATCGGACTCGGATGGATGGCGTGGACGTGGCAGACGGCCGCGTTCTTCATCGTCATCGGGCTGCTGCTGCTCGGCATGGCGGTGTGGGAATGGCGCGCGCCCGGCGGGGCGCCGCGGCGCGGCCTGCTGGGCATCGTCACGACGCGCGGCGACCGGCTGTTCATCTCGCTGCTGCTGGCCGCCTACGTCCACCTGATCTGGCTCGCTCTGGTTCCCGCGCCGTTGTGGGGCGCGACGCTGCTGTCGGCTGCCCTTGCGGTGGTGGTGTTCCGCAAGGTCTGAGTTACTGCCGTTCGCGCGGCCGCGCCGCCTTCGGCGACAGCAGGTCATGCCGCTGGTGCCACTTGTGCAGCGATTCCCCGGGCCAGCGATCGCAGAGCACGTGCCCTGTGCCGCTTGGCACATCGACCCAGTCCGGGGCGTAGGCGAGCGCGGCTTCAACCACTTCCGGCGGCTTAGGCAGCGGGGTGTCGATCGCCGACGCGTGCGGGTGGATGAACTCGGGCCAGCGCGGGTCCCACAGCCACAGCGGGCTGCCGCACTTCTTGCAGAAATGGCGCCACGCCGTTGAGCGCCTGGTGCGCTGGCCGGGCTCGCGGAGCAGCGCGTGGAAGCGCGAGACGTTCTGGCTGCCGATGACTTTCATGCTCGCGGCGTCGCCGCCCAGGTTGATCGCAAAGCCGCCCGAGCCCGCGGTCTTGCGGCAGATCGAGCAATGGCAATGCATGAACGGCACTGGCGACTCGGACTCCAGCGTGAAGCGCACGGCGCGGCAATGGCATGAGCCTTTCAGTTGCATACGTCCTCCACGGGGTGTGGCCGACAGGTCAGGCTTCCGCGCCGTCACTTGGCGGGGTGAGTGACGCCGCGGGCTTGAGCGCGCACGATACGTGGGCAAGGAGGCCTTATGACCGTCGATGTCGATCTGCCTGAGCTGGAGTCTGGTACCGATACCGGGATCGTCGCTGACCACGTGCGGGCGGTGGGGGCGATCTACTCCCTCTGGCTGCTCGATCAGGCCGGCGCGTTTCGGGTAGTGGACCGAATCGTCGAGCTTTTCCGCCAGGGCTTGCTGCCGCTGGGGCAGGGGCGGGTATCGCGTGCGCTCTATCGCATATGGCGGCAGGGCGATCGGATGCTGGCGCAGGACCGCGCCGCGTTCTATGCACGGGCGCTCGGCGTGCCGGGCGGGGACGCGAGCGCGGGCGAACCGAACCGCGAATTCCTGTCGCTGTGGTTGCGCTTTCTGGTGGCGGTCTCGATGTTCGCGCGCCAGCAGGGCGCGAGCGGCCTGCTGGCGCCGCGGACGCCGGCAAACACCGCGGTGCGCGCGGCGGTGCGAGCACTCGCGGCCAATGCCTCGGCACATGGCGGCGAGATCGTGCAGCGCGCCGCGCGCCGGCTCATCGACGAAGTGCATCAGTTGCTCGGCCTCCTCAACGAGCCGGAACTGTTGGCGGCGTTTGGTGCGCGCAACGTGTGGCAGCTGATCGATCGCGTCCATCGCCAGCATCTGGGCGAGCCGAGCCATGTGGCGCGCTATCGCTCGCAGGCCGCGGCGGGCAGCCGCATCTTCGACTGGCTGGCGGAGCAGGCCGCGACATTGAGCGACCCAGCCGCGCCGGGCGGCAAGTCAAAGGGTGATGCCGCCGTGGTCGACGCCGCCGAGCGGTTGCTCGCAGCAATGACGGGGGATGCGCCGTTGCCGGACGCCGCGGCCGTCGCGCTGGAGGTGCCGGATCTGCTGTTCGCGGCGCAGGAACTGGTGGCAGCGTTGGACCTGGCGGGCGAGCGCAACGGCGTCTCGGCCGGGCGCGACATCGCCGCGTTGTTCCACGGACCGGCCGGCACCGGCAAGACGCTGGCGGCCCACGTGCTGGCACGGTCGTTGTCGCTGCCGATCTATCGCATCGATCTCGCCGCGGTCGCCAGCAAGTACATCGGCGAAACGGAGAAGAATCTTGCGACGCTGTTCGAGCGCGCGGAGCGCGAGGGCGCGGCACTCTTCTTCGACGAAGCGGATGCGCTATTCGGCAAGCGCAGCGAGGTGCGCGACTCGCACGACCGCTACGCCAATGCCGCGATCAATGATCTGCTGCAGCGGATCGAGGCTTATGAGGGCGTGGTGATCCTGGCGGCGAGCCCGCAGGCGAACATTGATGCGGCCTTGGCCAGCGATGAATGGCGCCGCCGGCGCTGGCGCGTCGTGCGCTTTCCGCGGCCGCGCGCTTAGGCGAAACCGGCGCGGCTGACGCCCGCCAGCGCGCCGGCGTACTCGGCCGCGAGGCGGTCGACGATCACGCCGGCAGGCGGCGCGTCGCTCATCTGCCCGACGCCCTGGCCCGCGCCCCAGATGTCTTTCCACGCCTTGGCCTTGGCGCTGCCGGAACCGAAGTCCATCTTCGACTTGTCGCCCTCAGGCAGGTTGTCCGGGTCGAGCCCGGCCTTGACGACGCTGCCCTTCAGGTAATTGCCGTGCACGCCGGTGAAGAGGCTGGTGTAGACGATGTCTTCGGCGCGGCTCGCGATGATCATCTGCTTGTAGTTCTCCGGTGCGTCGGCTTCCTCGCAGGCGATGAAGCGGGTGCCGATGTAGGCAAGGTCCGCGCCCAGTGCCTGCGCCGCGAGGATCGCGCCACCGCTGGCGATGCTGCCGGAAAGAATGATCGTGCCGTCGTAGAACGCACGCACCTCGGGCACCAGCGCAAACGGTGAGAGCCGCCCCGCGTGACCGCCGGCCCCGGTGCAGACGAGGATCAGTCCGTCGACGCCCGCCTGCAATGCGCGCTTGGCGTGCGCGATCGTGGTCACGTCGTGGAACACCAGGCCGCCGTAACTGTGCGCGGCCTCCACTACGGCATCGGGTGCGCGAAGGCTGGTGATCATGATCGGCACGCGGTGCTTCACGCACAGGTCGAGGTCGTGCCGCAGCCGCACGTTGCTCGAATGCACGATCTGGTTGACGGCGTAGGGCGCGACCTTCGCGCCCGCGTGCTGCGCCTGGTGGTCGCGCAGTTCTTTGCTTATGCGTTCGAGCCATGTTTCGAGCATCGCTTCCGGCCTAGCATTCAACGCTGGAAAACTTCCGACGATGCCCGCCTTGCACTGCGCCAGTACAAGTTCGGGTCCGCTGACGATGAACATCGGCGCACCGATGACCGGCAGGCGCAGGTGGTCGCGGAGCAAAGGCGGCAAGGACATGCGGGATTCCCTCTTCATTCGCAGCGTTCGGCGGTTCGCGGGCCGACGTGAAACCCGCGCGAGCATAACGGGCGACTGCGGACAGCCTCTTGCGGTGCGCAAAATTGCGCGCTCGCTCGGCGAAGGAGGAAATTTCTACCGCGATTGCAGTGCGCTGCAGCGACCGCATCGTGAGTCGGCCTTTCGCAATCGCATATTGGGGATGCGCAATCCCTCATGGGTAGTTACCCTCAACCTTTGCTGTCATCAGCGCGCAGCATCGTTGCCCCAGAGTTCCGCATCACGCCGCCCAGGGGCCGCGGCACCGGATCAGGACAATGCCGCATGAGTTCTGAACTTCACTCTTACCACGCCGAACTGATCGCCCGCGACGAAGAGGCGCTCTGGAACTGGCCGCGCCGCTCTGCTGCGGTGATGGCCGAGGAGCTCGCGCTGATGTGCGAGCAGCTCGCAGGGCTGCTGCGCGAACGGCGTGAGGCTGACGCGGCCGATCGCGCTGAAGACCCGGTGCAGCGCACGCGCCTCAACTACATGTACGGCAGCACGCTGCTGACGCTCGCCGAGCGCGAGAAGCCGGCACTGCTGCCGCATGCGGTCGAGCGCCTCGGCGATGCGCTGTCGCTGGCACGGCGCCACGTGCCGGAACGCGTGGTGCAGATCAAGTCGCAGCTGTTCCGCGCCGAGCACTCGCTGGCGATGCTGAGAAGCTCGACCGCGTCGGACGAGCGCCCGAGCGAAAGAGAAGCGGCGTAGCGCACCGGCCGAACATCCGACTTGCGGCTGGCCGCGGTTCGTCGGATTCTCCGGCGGTCATGACCGCCAATCCGCCCCCGCATCCCCCGTCGCCCCGCGCCCAGCGCGCGGCGCTGGCTCGTCCGGCGGATGCCGAGCGGCCACGCGGACCGCGCATTGGCTACCTCCGCCTGCACTGGCGCGGCGACCTGCCGCTGGCCGTCGCCGTCATTGCCAGCGCGGCGCTGGTGTGGGGCCTGGTTCAGGCGGCGCGACTCACCGGCCGCTTCTTTCCGTACACCGAATCCCCATGGGCTGCCGCACTGCTGTGGCTGCTCGAAGTCGCCGTGCTGATCATCGGTGTGAGCTGGTGGGGCATGGGCGTGCAGCGCGCCGCGATCCGCAGCGTGGACAAGGGCGGCTCGATGTTCGTGGCGTTCCTCACCGGTGTGGTGGGCTACGGCGCCTTCATCTGGGTGGGACTCTTCTGGCTCAACTCCGCGCGTCACGTGTGGCCGGATGTGAAGGCGACGCTGCTGGGCGATCTGCACCCCGCGGCCATCTCGCTGGAACCCGGCGGACAGCTCGCCGTGCAGGGCGAGTTGGAGTTCGGCACCACGCGCGCGGTGCGCCAGGCGCTTGCCGCCAACCCGGCCGTGCGGACCGTGCGCCTCGAAAGCCACGGCGGGCGCGTCGACGAAGGCCTCGCGCTCGGGCGGCTGCTCTCTGACCGCAACCTGGACACCCTCGTGACCGGCGAATGCAGCAGTGCGTGCGTGACGGCGTTCGTCGGCGGCAACCGACGGATCATCGGGCCCGCAGCGCGCCTCGGACTGCACAGCGCGGGCGGCAATGGTGTCAGCACGACGCATGTGGATCGCGCCAACCGACGCAGTGACGAGTTCATGGTGGCGCGCGGCGTTGACGCTCGCGTACTCGCGATGGGTGCTGCGACCGCGAGCGACGAGATCTGGTTTCCGGAGCACGCGGTACTGCTCGCCGCCGCGCTGGCGACGGAGCGCGCCGGGCCTTAGTGCGTCTCAGCCGCTGCAGCCGAGGTCGTTACCGCCCCTTGCCACGCGGCGTGCAGCTCGGCCACCAGCTCGGCTCCGCGGCCTTCATACCTCGGCGAGAAATGCAGCGGTACCACGGCGTGCGCGCCGACGCGGCGTGCGATGGTGCCGGCCTGCCGCGCGGTGAGATGATTCTTGCGCGCGGCGTGATCGGCTTCCGACTGCATGAACACGCACTCGATGAACAAGAGGTCGACACCCGCCAGCAGTTCCTCCAGCGCCTGCACGTTGGCCTCGGTGTAGCGGATGTCGGTCACGTAGCCGATGCGGCGCCCCGGCACCAGCTCGAACGCCGGGCGCAGCTCGCCGAGGGTGCGTGTCAATGAGTGCGCGCCGTTGTGGTCATGCCACTCGATCGCGATCGGCGTGTCGTCGGGTGCGCCAGCGGCAAAGGCGCGGCGCGCGTCGCGCAGCCAGTGCCCGGTGGCCAGCCCCCACTCGGCCAGCCGGTTCTTCCAGACATTGACGTGCGTCGCCTCCTCCAGCGCAAAAGCGAGGCACAGTATGTCGTGGTCGAGGAAGCGGCCGCGCACACGGAGCCCTTCCTCCGAATGCAGCACGTCAGCATGCGCTCTCCACGGTTCACCGTTCTCGCGCGCGAAGCGGTTGCGGCTGCGGAAAATGGCCTGGTGGCCCGCGGCCTCGGGCCTCACTTCACGCACGGTCAGCGTCAGCGGCACCTCGTAGCGATGCACCACGTTCCAGGTGTAGGCGGCGAGCTTGTGCTCGACGCGCTCGATGAAACCCGGTCCGCCGGTCAGCGTCGCGTGCTCCTTGCGCCCGAGCACCACGCGCAGCCAGTGATCGAAGCCCGCGAAGTGGTCGACGTGCGTGTGGCTGATGAAGACGTCCGCTATCCGCAGCAGCTTGCGCGGCGGCAGGCCGGAGACATCGCCGAAGTCGAACAGCAGCGCGCGCCGCTCGTCGCGGAAATCGACGTACAGGCCGGGGTCGCCGAAGGCGTCGTTGACCAGCCGCGGTTCGAACAGTGGGCGCATCGTGATTTCCACTCTACGCGACGCGGCGTGGCTCAGCGAGCGTCATCGAAGGCGATCGAAGGCCGTGGAGACCCGCCCCCGGTCCGGCGGCCGCGGCCGACGTCCTGAGCGAGGAACCGATGACCTGCATCGATGTCTGCAACGGCGACGCGGATGGCCTCTTCGCGCTGCGCCAGTGGCGGCTCGCCCACCCGCAGGAATCGATCATCGTCACCGGTATCAAGCGCGACATCGAACTGTTGTCGCGGGTCGAGGCCGGGGCGGATGATCAGGTCGCTGTCTTTGACATCTCGCTTGATCGGAATCGGGCCGCGCTCGAGCGGCTGCTTGCGGCGGGTGCCGCGGTGACGTGGTTCGATCATCACGTGCCGGGGCGCATTCCGCAGCACGCCGACTTCGCCGCGCACGTCGACACCGATCCGGAGACCTGCACCAGCCTGCTGGTCGACCGGCACCTGAAGGGGCGGTTTCGCCCGTGGGCCATCGCGGCCGCGTATGGCGACAACCTCGCGCCGAGTGCGGAGAACCTGGCGGATTCGGTGCCGCTGTCTCCGACGCAGCGCGCTCAGTTGCGCCAGCTCGGAGAGGCGGTCAACTACAACGCTTATGGGGACAGCGAAGCCGACGTGCGCATCCACCCGGCGGCGCTGTACCGCTGGCTCGCGCACTACGACGATCCGTTCGAGGCGGTCGTGCATGCATCGATCGTGCGCGAACTCGACGCGCTGCGCCGCGCTGATCTTGACCGTGCACGTGCCGTCGCGCCGCGGCACAAGGACGAGCACAGCGTTGCAGTCATCCTGTCTGACGCCCCCTGGAGCCGTCGCGTATTCGGGCCGTTCGCCAACGAACTCGCGGAGCGCGATCCGCAGCGCGCACACGCGGTGCTGAAAGAACTTGCGAATGGCGGCTACACCGTCAGCCTCCGCGCGCCACTGGCCGCACCACACGGTGCCGATGCCGTGGCACGGGAGTTCGGCGGCGGCGGCCGCGTCGGCGCGGCGGGCATCGACCGACTCCCGGCCGCAGACCTGCCGCACTTCCTTGCACGGCTGGCGGCGATGCGCTGGGAGCAGTAGCGCGCATCGTCGGCCGGAACCGCGACGGTCAATGGCAGTTTCGCGGCAACGGGCTCGATCGCGAAGGGACTATCAGGCCGGTGGGCGATTCTGCCCGGGGGACTGCTGCTTCGCGCGATGGGCGTCGACGACCTCGTCCACGGAAATGGCCAACAGAATCACGAACACCGTGACGAGCATGAGATTGAGCAGCAACATGATGACGCCTCTTCGATTTGCACACCCCGCCCTTGTCTACGGGCAAATTCTTCGGCGCGATACAAGTAGCCGGTGCCGGGAAAAGCGCCGCACTTGACGCGGCTCAAGCCTGTAGGCGGCTGGGCTATCGGGTCTGGACGACTCCCTCGAACCAATGCCCGAAGCGCTGAGCGCCCAGCCGAAGCCTTGCCTTCGGTCAATGCCGAACTGAGAACTCTGGCGAGATTGAAGAGGAGGGCAATGTTTGCCTAGTGCGCGCCTGCCGGAGCGCGCTGCGTTCGCAGCAGCCGGTGGCAGGCATTCAGCCAGTAAAGGGGGCCGTATGTACGCAAGACCGCTAGCAGTACTCGTGGCAGGAGCCTTCGGGATTGCTGCCGCCACCACCGCGCTCGCCGCTGGCGAAGCGACCAAGGGTTTGGGCTTCGGTAAGGCCCAGTTCGAGGCCCGCTGCGCGACCTGTCATGGCAAGACGGGCAAAGGCGGTGGACCTTCTGCCCAGGAACTCAGCATGAAGGTGCCCGACCTCACCACCTACGCCAAGCGCAACGGTGGTGCGTTCCCGACCGACCTCGCGTGGCAGAAGATCGACGGGCGGCCGGTGAAGTTCGACCTGGCGCGTCAGATGCCTGTCTGGGGCAGTGACTTCCGCCACGAAGCGATGGCCAACGTCAAGACCGCGGCTGCGCCCGAGTCGTACGTCGCGGCCGAGATCGCTGCGATCCTGGAGTACCTGAAGAGCGTCCAGGTCAAGTAGGTGCTGACTGCGTGGCGCACCCCGACTTCGGCCAGGCGGTGTGCCGCGCCCTGCGTCAACCCTTGACGCACACCAGGGGCCGCAGCGCGGCGACGCGCTTCGCGAGCCCCGCGCGCTCGGTCGCTTCGGCGACTTCCTCGATGTCCTTGTAGGCGCCGGGCGCTTCTTCCGCCACGCCGCGCATCGAGTGCGAGCGGATCAGGATGCCCTTCGCGTCCAGATCGTCGACCACCGCGCGGCCGCGCCAGCGGCGCAGCGCCTGGCTGCGGCTCATCGCGCGGCCGGCGCCATGGCTGGCCGAACTCCATGCGCGGTTCTCGCTCTCCGCCGTGCCGGCCAGGATGTACGAGCCGGTGCCCATGCTGCCGCCGATGATCACCGGCTGGCCGACGTCGCGATAGCGCTCCGGCAATCCTCGATGGCCAGGCGCAAAGGCGCGCGTCGCGCCCTTGCGGTGCACGTAGAGCAGCGTCTCGCGGCCGTCCACTTCGTGGCGCTCGGCCTTGCAGGTGTTGTGCGAGACGTCGAACAGCGTCTCGAGCCGCGCGCGCGGGAAACTGCCGGCCGATCGTGTCGCGCGCGATGTGCGCGAGGATCTGCCGGTTCGCCAGCGCGCAGTTGATCGCGGCGTTCATCGCGCCGAGGTACTGCTGGCCCTCGGGTGAACGGATCGGCGCGCAGGCGAGTTCGCGATCGGGCAATGTGATGCCCAGACGCGAGGCGGCCTTCGCCAGGCTGACGAGGAATTCCGTGCCGATCTGGTGCCCGAGCCCGCGCGAACCGCAATGGATCGAGACGACGACGTGACCCTCGACGAGACCGTACGCGGCGGCGATGCGCGCGTCGTGGATCTTCTCGATACGCTGCACTTCGAGGTAGTGGTTGCCCGAGCCGAGCGTGCCCATCTCGCCGCGCTGCCGCTTCTTCGCGAGCGGCGAGACGTTGGCCGGCACCGCGCCGGCCACGCAGCCGTGTTCCTCGATGTACTCGAGGTCCTCGGGCTCGCCGTAGCCCTGCGCGACGGCCCAGCGGGCGCCGCCCGCCAGCACCGCGTCGAGCTCATCGACGCTGAGGCGGACCTTGCCTTCGATGCCGACGCCGGCCGGAATGTCGCGCAGCAGCGCGTCGGCGAGCTTCCCGGCGCGTGTCGCAATGTCGTCAGCGGTCAGGTTGGTGCGCAGGCAGCGGATGCCGCATGAGATGTCGAAGCCCACACCGCCGGCGCTGATGATGCCGCCCGCTTCCGGATCGAAGGCCGCGACTCCGCCGATCGGAAAGCCGTAGCCCCAGTGCGCATCGGGCATCGCGAGTCGCTGCGCCGACGAGCCCGGGCAGCCGCGCAACGTTGGTGATCTGCTCGAGCACCTTGTTGTCCATCGCGGCCAGCAGCTCGCGGCTGCCGTAGAGCCGCGCCTCGTGACGCGTATCGCCGGCGGCGCGCGGCACGGTCCAGGTCCACGGATCGATCGAGTGCAGTTGCGCGATGTCCATTGCTGTTCCGCGTACTCAGAGGTCGACGACGCAGCGCGCTTCCCAGCCTGCGCCCTGCGGCTTGACCGAGAGCGCAGTCAGCGTGGCTCCTTTCACCTGTGTGCCGCGTTCCATGTCTGCACGCCAGGGTTCACCCCATGCGGCGCCGCGCCAGTCGTTTCCTTCGTTCGCCAGCTCGAAGCAGCCGAGCGCGAGGCCAAGTTCGCTGGCGTGTGCCAGCAGCAGGTTGAGCCAGGTGACGAGTGCAAGTTCCGGGTCTTCCTCATGGAACTGGACATCGATCCGGTCGCGCTGTGCAACGCTGATCGGGTCACACATCAGCGCGAAAGTCGCCTCGGCGGCGTGCACGAACGCGTCCTGCAGTGTGGCGCCGCGGCCGATGACGCCAATGTCGGCGTCGTGATCGAAGTAGTCATAGCGGGCAAGGCCGGCGGTTAGCATGTCGATTCCTGTTTTCGCTTCGGGTTCGGATTCTTCGCGTCAGTGCGCGAGCGCGACGTTGGCCTGGCGCTGATCGACGTGGTCTGCGAGCGCTCGTATCGCCGCCGAGATCGTCACCGGATAGACCGGCCACGGCGGCTCGAGCCGCCGCAGCGCCGGAGGCAGCGTGGCGAGCTGTGCCGCGCAGTGCGTGCGCGCCTCGTCGAGCGGGGGTGACGGCGCGACGCGCCGGCCGCCGCGCATCACTTCGACAAGCAGCGGTTCTCCGGGAAAGGTCTCGTGGGCGAGCGCCACCGTGTCGCTGGCGCAAAGGCTGCTCGCGTCGAGGCGGCGGAACACCTGCTTGCGGCCAGGCCACGTCGCTTTCCCGGAGGAGCGCTTGCGGCGCGCCTGGCCGGCGTATTCCTGCAGCTTGTAGACGGCATCGAGATACGGCGCGTCGCTGCTGGTGGTGAGGCTGGTGCCGACGCCGTAGCTCGTGATCGGCGCGCCGGCGTCGACCAGTGCGTGCACGCGCTGCTCGTCGAGATTGCCGCTGGCGAAGATCACCGCGTCGTGTAGGCCGGCCGCGTCGAGTACGCCTCGCACTTCGCGCGACAGCGCATCGAGATCGCCGCTATCGAGCCGCACGCCCTTGATGCGAATGCCGCGTTCCGCGAGCCGCGGCGCGATCCCGCCGACGCAGCGCGCACCCGCGACCGTATCGTAGGTGTCGATCAGCAGCATCGCGTTGTCGGGAAACGACTCGGCGAAGTCCGTGAACGAGTAGGCCTCGTTGTCGTGCGCCTGCACGAACGAGTGCGCCATCGTGCCGAACACCGGAATGCCGAAGCGTGGGCCCGCATAGGCCGTCGCGGTGCCGGCAAATCCAGCCAGGTACGCGGCGCGCGCCGCCAGTGCGCCGGCCTCGGCCCCATGGGCACGCCGTAGTCCGAAGTCGATCAGCGCGTGGCCAACGGCGGCCAGCACTGCGCGTGATGCCTTGCTGGCGATGACAGTCTGGAAGTGGATCAAGTTGAGGATGCGCGTCTCGAGCCATTGCGCTTCGGCGATCGGCGCGACCACGCGCAGGAGGGGCTCGTGCGGGAAGAACACCGTGCCCTCGGGCATCGCCCACACATCGCCGCTGAAGCGCAGCTCCCGGAGCCAGTCGGAGAAGCCCGGCGCAAACGTGCCGCAGTTGGCCACCCAGTCGAGCTCGGCCTCGTCGAAGCATGCCTGCTCGATGAAGTCGAGCGCCTGTTCGAGTCCGGCGGCGACCAGGAAAGCGCGCTCGGGGGGCAGCTTGCGCACGAAGAGTTCGAACACCGCGACTCCATCCATCCGGTGCTGCCAGTACGCCTGCAGCATCGTCAGCTGGTACAGGTCAGTCAGCAGCGCCGACGAGCACGCCCCTTTCATTGCGCGACCGTACTCTCGGCCGTGGGCGCCTGCCGCATCAGGGTGATGACTTCGTCGTCGCTCAGCTGGTGAAAGTCACGGTAGAAGTAGCCAATCGCGCCGAGGAACGAAGGTTGCGCGAGGCAGACCACGTCGTCGACCTCCTTGCGCAGCTCGTCGATAGTGTCAGGCGGCGCCACGGGCACCGCGAGCACCAGCCGCGCGGGGTTGCGGCGGCGCAGGCCCTTCAACGCCGCGCGCATCGTCGTTCCGGTGGCGATGCCGTCGTCAACGACGATGGCCGTGCACCCTGCCACCGCCACGGGCGCGCGGTCCGCGAGATAGCTGCGGCGTCGACGTTCGATCTCCGCGAGCTCCTGCCTCGCGCGCTCGTTGATGTACTCCTCCTTCACCCCGGCCTCGGCTTGAACGTGCCGCTCGACCACCACGACGGGCTCCGCGCCGTCCATCACCGCAGCCACAGCGAGTTCCGGCTGCCACGGCACGCCGATCTTGCGCACCAGCAGCAGGTCCAGCGGTGCATCGAGCGCACGCGCGACTTCGAGGCCGACCGGTACGCCGCCGCGTGGCAGCGCCAGGACGACCGGATGGGGTAGGTTCAAAGCGGCGAGGCGGGCGCCGAGCTGGCGGCCGGCCTCCACGCGGTCGGCGAACGGGGTTCTTGCGAGCTCTTCAGACATGGCTCTCCTCCGTCAGGTGCAGTGCGAGCCAGTCGGCGGCGAGCGTCGCGACGGTCTCAAGCGTGCCCGGCTCTTCGAACAGGTGCGTCGCACCGGGGACGACGCGCAACGCGTGCTCGCAGGTCATCTGCGCCGCGGCCTCGCGGTTGAGTTCGAGCACTTCTTGGTCTGCGCCGCCGACGATCAGCAGCGTGGGTGCACGCACCAGCGGCAGCGCGGGGCCGGCGAGATCCGGTCGGCCGCCACGCGAAACGACGGCGCTCACCCGATGCCCGTGGGTCGCGGCCGCGACCAGCGCCGCCGCCGCGCCGGTGCTGGCGCCGAAGAGCCCCGTTGGCACGCGCGCGATTTCGGTCAGACACTGCTGCCACTCGATCGCTTCGCCGAGGCGTCGTGCGAGCAGAGGAATGTCGAACACGTTTCGCCGATCGAGCGCTTCGTCGTCGGTCAGCAGGTCGAACAGCAGCGTCGCGAGGCCACGTGCGTGCAGTTGGCGGGCCACGAACTGGTTGCGCGGGCTCAGGCGACTGCTGCCGCTGCCGTGCGCGAATATCACGAGGCCGTGTATTTCGCCTTCCGGCATATCGAGCAGCCCGGGCAAGCGGCGCAGCCCGATTCGGACATCTATGCGGGTCATCAAGACCTCCCCGGCGCGGAGACGCCTTCAGGGGAATAGCATTGGAATCACCACTTACAGGATCGGATGCCGCGCGAGTCGGCCCTTGACCGCGGTCAACGCCGACCGGGAGAGCGGCCGCGCCGACCTCGAAAGATGCAGCCCGCCCCCCTGGACGCACCGCTCGTCATGCTCGAGGACAAGGTCCGCTACCTGGCCTCGGCGGCTGCGCATGCGGGCGGCGGCACGCCGGCGGTGATCGAAACCCACATGTCATGGGTGTTTTTGGCAGGTGACCGCGTGCTGAAGCTCAAGAAACCGGTGCGCACGTCGTTCCTGGACTTCTCGACGCTGGCGGCGCGCGAATTCAATTGTCGCGAGGAAGTGCGCCTCAACCGGCGGCTCGCCCCCGGCGTCTATGTAGGCGTCGTTCCTCTGCTCGCGCGGTCCGATGGCACGCTGGCGATCGGCCGGGCCGAGGGTCCGGCCGACGGGCAGGTCGTCGATTGGCTGGTGCAAATGCATCGCATTCCGCGCGAACGGATGCTCGACGTGGCGCTGTCTGCCGGCACGGTGTCCACCGAAGACATCGTTCGGCTGGGCGAGCGGCTCGCACGGTTCTTCCAGAGTGCGGAGCCGGTGCAGCTCGCCAGGCCCGCCTACGTGAAGCGCTTCCTCGCTTCACAGGCGATGAACCGGAGCGTGCTGCTGCAGCCCGGGTTTCACGAGACTGCGACTGCCGATGTGCTCGATCAGTTCGATCGCGCACTGCGTGGGCACGCGGAGTTGCTCGGCAGGCGCGCGGAGGCGGGGCATCTGCGCGAGGGGCACGGCGACCTCCGGCCGGAGCACATCGGCCTGGATGGCACGCCGGTGGTCATCGATTGCCTCGAGTTCAATCGTGTTCTGCGCGAGGTGGACCCGTTCGACGAGCTGGCATTTCTCGATCTCGAGTGCCGCATGCTCGGGGCCGACTGGATCGGCCCGCGGCTGATCGCGCACTGCGCTTCAGCCTTGCAGGACTCTGTGCCGCCGACGGTGATGGCGCTTTACACGGCGCATCGGGCGCTGGTGCGGGCACGGCTCGCGATGGCGCACCTGCTCGACGCCGAGCCGCGCACGCCGGCGCGCTGGAAGCCGCAGGCGCAGCGCTATGTGGCAGCGGCGCGCGCAGCGCTCACGCCGTTGCTGGCCGACGCGGCCGAATGAGGCGGGCCTACCACCAGGCCGTGTGCTGCTTGCGGATCTCGGCCGCAAAGAGCGCAGCGCTCGGCAGCACTTCGACGCGTTCGCGCGCAGCGGGCGCGGTCAGGCGGAACAACGGCACGGCATCGGTGACGAACACGCGCTCGACCGGTGCGCGCAGCAACGATTCAGTGGCCGGGCTCACGAACAGGCCATGCGCAGCAAACGCGAACACGCGCCGCGCTCCCGCCTTTGTCAGCGCGGTCGCCGCCCGCTCGATCGTCCCGAAGGTGGCGATCAGGTCGTCGAGGATCAGTACGGTCGAATCGCGTACCTCGCCGGTGACGATCTCGCCGCCACTCACGACCCCGGCGCTGCGGCGCTTGTCGACGAAAGCCTGGCCGATCGGCTGCTGCCAGGCCGCCTCGAGAGCCTCGCGCCACAGTTGCACGCGCTTCACGCCGCCGACGTCGGGCGATGCGACCACCACCGGCGCGTCCCCGACCAGCTTCGCGGCAGCCGCCGTGAAGAGTTCGTAGGGATCGAGGTTCACGGCGCGCTGGCGGAACGCGTTGTCGAAGGCGGCGACGTTGTGCGCCTCGAGCGTGATGAGTCCGTCGCAGCCGACCGCTTCGAACAACTGCGCGATGACGCGCACCGACACCGGATCGAAGGGCTTGGTGCGCCGGTCCTTGCGCGCATAGGCAAGGTACGGCGTGACCGCGGTGACGCGTCGCGCGCCGTGGTCGCGCAGCGCAGCGATGAAGAGCAGCAATCGCACCAGCTTGTCGTCACCGCTTGCAGCCGGGCCGCCGTGCAGGCTCTCCACGACGAACACATCCTCGCCGTCCGGATCGACCAGCGGGCGGATCTTGTGCTCGCCGTCCTCGAACGTACGCTCCTCGTGTGGAGCCAGCGGATGCCCGAGTTCAGATGCGATCAGCGCGCCGAAGTCGCGCGAGGCGTCCAGCGCGAACAGCAGCATGCAATGCCTCAGTGGTCTTCGAGGCGCGTGGTCGCTTCCTCAGCCGGAATGCCGGTCTCGGGATCGACCCACTCGGCAATGCCGAATTCGGCTTCTGCCTCGGCTACGGTCCCGCCGGGTTCCAGGCCGGTCTCGATCCCCTCTCGCAAAGCGGCGAGCGCATCGATCGCCGAGGCGAACGGTCCGAACTCCTGGCGACCGTTGTCGGCCACCCAGTAGTAACCGTCCGGTCGCGCGACAACGCGCGAAGCCTCATCGACCAGCGGCGGGCTTGTGTCCTGGCTGGGCGCCGTAACGGTGGGCGTGCGTTTCATCTCGATCTCCTGTTCGCCACCTTGGCCCTTCCAGACTACGGGGCGCCGGCGCGCCGCCGTTGACCGCTGTCAATGGGGCGGCGGAGGTTCGAGACTGCGCATGACCGCGCATGCGAGCTGGCGAGCCGGCTCGATCACAGCTTGGTGTTCTTCACCAGGTCATCCACGCCGGCGACGATGACGTGTCCCGGCGCGGCGGCGGGTACTGCGGCGGCGTCGTTCAGCTAAATGGCTCAATCGGCAGGAACGCGCCGAGGCCGGTGAGATTGAACTTCGACTCGATCTCCTGCAGGCACTGGAAGGCGTCGCCGGTCACCGAACCGCGCTGGTGCAGTGCGGACCATGCTTTGCGCGTTGTGCGCGCCGTGATGACATACCGCGGTGGCCGTTTGTCCGCCGGCTGCTGGCGTCCGGATACCGTGACCTGCTGCACCGTGGGCAAGGCCGCGAAGATTTCTCCCATCAGTCGCAGCACCAGTCCGAGCGCGTGACGGTTGTGCAGCTTCGTGTGGACCACTTCGGACATGCGGCGCACGGCGACGCGATTGCCGTAGTCGATCGCGGCTTCACGGTCCGGCAGCGTCGGCAGCAGTGGCAGCTGCACATCCATGCGCACCGAAGTCACGTCGTCGAAGTCGAACGCGACGGTGACCGGCAGCGGCCACAGGATGTCCTTCAGGCAGGCCAACAGGTGATCGCGCATCGCTTCGATGACGCCCTGCGCGGCGCGCTGGCTGCGCTCCTGCATTTCCTTCTGTGAGGCGTCCCACGCGAACCGGCGCTTCATCCACTTGGCGCGGTCATCGAGGTAGTCGTTCATCGCCTGTGGGTCGTAGACGTGCTTGCCGTTCTTCTCGCCGATCGGCCGCGGCATCTCCGGGGTGGACTCGGCAAAGGGCCGCACGCTCATTGGCACGAGCTGGTGGTCGGGCGATGGCGTCCAGCGCTGCGGATTCGCCATTGCCTCCACGTGCTCGTTGAGGTGCGCACACACCGCGAGCGCGGCGTCGCGCTCCATGTCGGCGGCGCCGTCGACCAGGTTGGCGAGCGGGTCCACGTGCTGGTTTGAGCGCACGGGCCGCACCAGCTTGGCGTAGCCGTACTGGTCAATGCGCACCTTCATTTCGCTGTCGGGCAGCGCAAAGCTGGTGGCCTGGCCGCCCATGTCGCTTTCCGTATCGCTGGTCAGCGTGACCTGCGACCGGCGCCGGTACACCGCGCTCTGTCCGTCCGCACTGGCAAACGACGGAATCAGCCGGTACGGCGGGAGCCACCGCACCTTCTCGCCGAACGAGGCGACATGGCGGTAACGCAGCGGTACCAGCATCGCGCTGGTGGGCGTTTCGGGCTCGACGGAAGACGCGTACATCGGCAGTGGTGGATCGTCCACGGACGCGCGGGCCTTCCGCCACTGCGGATCCCCGCTCGATGACCGATTATCCGCTGCAACCCGCGCGCTGCAGCAGGGGGCAACGCTGGAAAAGAGTGGTTGCTCACCGCCGATTCGATGCCACGCCGGGCTTGCGCGTCGGCGCCGGCTTCGTTTGACCGGACCCGACAGGGCGCCCGCGTGGTCCGGTACGCTTGCCCGCCATGTCGTCGATCCTTCCTGCCGTGCGCGGTGCCCTGGCATCCACTGTGCTCGCGCTGAACACGCTGTTTGGCGTGGTGCTGATGGTGCCTTTCGCGTTGGCCAAGCTGCTGCTTCCCTTCACGGTGGTGCGGCACGTGACGGATCGCGCGCTCAACGCGATTGCCACCGGCTGGATCGGAGTCAACAACGCCTGGATCGACGGGGTCGGCGATACCTCCTGGGATGTACAGGGGCTCGAGGGCCTGGACCCGCGTGGCTGGTACCTGGTGTCGAGCAACCACCAGAGTTGGGTCGACATCCTGGTGCTGCAGAAGATCTTCAACCGTCGCATTCCGATGCTGAAGTTCTTCCTGAAGAAGCAGCTGATGTGGGTGCCTGTGATCGGGCTCGCCTGGTGGGCGCTCGACTTCCCGTTCATGCAGCGGCGGGGCGGGGCTTCGAGCGCGCAGGACCTCGAGCGTGCCCGCAAGGCCTGCGAGAAATTCCGCGTCGTGCCGACCTCGGTGATCAACTTCCTGGAGGGCACGCGCTTCACCCGCGCCAAGCACGATGCGCAGGAATCACCCTACGAGCACCTGCTGAAGCCCAAGGTCGGCGGCATCGCCACGGCGCTGACCACGCTCGGCAACCAGTTCCACCGGCTGCTCGATGTGACAATCGTCTATCCGGACGGACCGCCCGAGTTCTGGACGCTGCTGTCCGGCCGGTTGCAGCGCGTGACGGTCCGGGTTCAGCAGCGCGAGATCCCGGCCGAGTTGCTGGCCGGCGACTACGGCAGCGACCCGACCTTCCGCACGCGCATGCAGGAGTGGATCAACGGCCTGTGGGCCGAGAAGGATGTGCTCGTCGGGCAGCTGAAGACCGCCGCCTGAGCCGTTCTTCGGTGCCGCGCGTATCGTTCATTCCTCGATTTGAGGAGCGCGCCAATGTTTGAAGCCACCATCGCCGGCAGCCTGCCGAAGCCCGGCTGGCTCGCCGAAACCGACAAGCTCTGGCCGCAGTGGAAGCTCGCCGGCGAGGAACTCGCGGCCGCCAAGCGCGATGCGACGCTGCTGTGGCTGAAGGAGCAGGAAGACGCCGGGCTCGACATCGTCGGTGACGGCGAACAGTCGCGCCAGCATTTCGTACACGGCTTCCTCGAGTACGTGGAGGGCATCGACTTCGAGCACAAGGTCGAAATGGGCATCCGCAAGGATCGCTACAAGGCGATGGTGCCGCAGGTCGTCGGGCCGCTGAAGCTCAAGGGTCGCGTGCACCAGGTCGAGGCAAAGCTTGCGCGGGGCCACACCACGAAGAAGCTCAAGATCACGCTGCCGGGGCCGATGACGATCGTCGACACCGTCGCCGACCGCTACTACGGCGACCGCGTGAAAATGGCGATGGCGTTTGCCGAACTGCTGAACCAGGAGGCGCGTGCCCTGCAAGCAGATGGCGTCGACGTGATCCAGTTCGACGAGCCCGCGTTCAACGTCTACATGGATGACGTCAAGGCCTGGGGCATCAAGGCACTGGACCGTGCGGCCGAAGGACTGACTTGCATGACGGTCGTGCATATCTGCTACGGCTACGGCATCCAGGCCAACGTCGACTGGAAGTCGACGCTCGGCTCGGAATGGCGCCAGTACGAGGAGATCTTTCCGGAGATCGCGAAGAGCACGATCAAGGCGGTCTCGCTGGAGTGCATGAACGCGAAGGTGCCGATGCACCTGATAAAGCTGCTCGAAGGCAAGGACCTGCTGGTCGGCGTCATCGACGTGGCTTCCGACGTGGTCGAGACACCGGAGCAGGTCGCGGACACGATCGGTAAAGCGCTGCAGTTCGTCGCGAAGGAGCATCTCTTCCCGTGCACCAACTGCGGCATGGCGCCGATGAAGCGCGAGATCGCTCTCGCCAAGCTCGCCGCGCTGGGGAAGGGGGCGGAACTTGCGCGCCAGCGCTACGGCACGACGGGGGCCCCCACGCTCGCTTCGTCCGCTGCCCCCCCAGGGGGCGCTCAGAGTCCTTCGGAGCGGCCGGCCGGGCACTGACATGAGTCGCCGCACGCTCAATCTCGACGATCGCCTGCACGACTATGTCGTGCGGCACAACCGCGAGCATCCGGAACTGGCGAAGCTGCGCGAGGCCACCGCCTCGCATCCGCGCGCCAACATGCAGATTTCTCCCGAGCAGGGCGCGCTGCTCGCGATGCTGGTGAAGCTCATCGGCGCGCGTCGCACGATCGAGATCGGCGTGTTCACCGGTTACAGCGCCCTGGCGGTGGCGTTGGCACTGCCAGCGGACGGGAGGCTGCTCGGCTGCGACATCAGCGACGAGTTCACGCGCACCGGCCGCCCGTACTGGGAGCGTGCCGGAGTCGCCGACAAGATCGAGCTGGTGCTCGAGCCGGCGCTGCACACGCTCGATGCTCGGCTCGCGACCGGCGAGGCGGGTCGCTATGACTTCGCGTTCATCGATGCCGACAAGGTGAACTACGACGGCTACTACGAGCGTTGCCTGAAGCTGCTGCGTACGGGTGGGCTGATTGCGTTCGACAACGTGCTGTGGAGCGGACGTGTCGTCGACAAGGTCGAACCGTCGGCCGATGCCGACACCGCGGCGCTGCAGTGGCTCAATGCCAAACTGCAGCGCGATGAGCGCATCGACGTTGCGCTGTTGCCGATCGGTGACGGCCTCACGTTGGCGCGGAAGAGGTAGCGCTCCCCGTCTGCCCGACCGCGGAGCGGCGCGCCGCTCGCCGACGTCTCGGCAGGTGTTGCGGGGCGCGCTTCGCCCTGCCGCTACAGCACCAGGCGCGTCAGCCACTCGGCGGTGAGGGCGGGGCGCATCTCCCCCTGCCGCTCGATCGTCACCAGCCAGGTGAGTTGCACGCTGCCGGGCACGTCTTCGAGATGCGCCAGCGCGAAGCGCCCGCGCAGCAGGCTGCCCGCCGGGACCGGCGCGACGAAGCGCACGCGATCGAAGCCGACATTCATGCCGGCCTGCACACCGGCAACGCGCAGGCAGTTTTCGATCAGCACCGTGAGCAGCGATAGCGTCAGGAAGCCATGAGCCACGGTGCAGCGCCGGCCCGCGCCATCGCGGAAGGGTGATTCACGTGCGGCGCGTTCGGTATCGACGTGTATCCACTGTGCGTCGCGAGTAGCCTCCGCGAACTCGTCGATGATCGACTGCGAGACCTCGATCCAGTCGCTGACTGCGATCTCGCGACCGACAACGTCGCGCAACTGATCGATCGAGACGACGACAGTCATCGCTCGGCGTGCTGCCGCTGCACCAGCCGCTGGCGCAGGCAGGCCTCGCATGCGCACTCGGCGCCGGCGACCAGGCGTTCGGCGGCCAGAGGCGGCAGGCTCGCGCACCAGCACGGCCGGGAATCGTTGGCCCCGCAATGGAACGCCGTGCCGCACTGCGCGCAGCGGCGTGAACCCGAAGGAGGGGTATCGGTAACCATGTCCGTGTGAGCGTAGCGCGAAGCCGTGACACCTTGAAGATTGACCCTCCTCAAGGCCTTGCTGAAGCTGCCTGGCAGATGCTCGGTGGCCGGCTACCTTGAAAGCGGGGTGTTAACCTCAATAGGAGATAAACGATGAAACGCCCGATCATCCAAGCGGCCCTTGTCGGCGCCTGCCTTGCGATTGCAGCGACCGGAGCGCTCGGCCAGGGCAAAGTTGATCTCGGCAAGCGCGAGTACGACGCCAACTGCGCGAGTTGTCATGGCCCGAAGGGTGCCGGTGACGGCCCGAACAGGCCCTACCTGACCAGGAGCCCGACCGACCTGACCACGTTGGCCAAGGCAAATAACGGCGTCCTGCCGGTCAACCGGCTTTACGAGTCGATCGATGGCGCCAAGGCGGTCCCCGGGCATGGTTCGCGTGACATGCCGACATGGGGTAGTGCCTACCGGATCAAGGCAGCCGAGTACTACCTCGACTCGCCCTACGACCCCGAGGCCTTTGTACGCGCCAGGATCCTCGCGCTGATCGAATACATCTCGCGGCTGCAGGTGAAGTAAGGTGCGACACCCGGCCTGCCGAACACCGGCAGGTCGCACTAGGGAAGGGCCTCGCGACGCGGGGCCCCGAGTTGCGCTTGTGCCCCGGGACTACTGCGGCACCAGCACCGTGCGGGTGACGGTGTCGAAGTTGATCACGTCCGCGGCCGACGGCGTCACCGAGATCGGCGGCAGGTTGGTTGCGACGCTGATCGCTGGCGCTGCGCCCGGCGTACCGCCGCGCGGCGTCGTGCGTACCACCTGTGACGGCGGTAGCGTGCCGCCCGCGCGCAGGCGATTCCACATGAGGTTCAGTGCCTGGATGTTGTAGTAGTGCAGCGGGACGAAACGCGTGTCGTAGCCGGCCAATGCCAGGAATGCATCGAAGTGCTGGGCGTTCTCGACTTCGATGTAGGTGAGCCGACTGGCGACGCCCTCGACAGTCCTGTTGGTTCCGAAATAGGCGCGCGACGAGAAGTTCACCGGCACCAGCGCGTCGGCGCGGCCGTGCACGATGATGGTCGGCTTGCCACGCAGGTTGCCGTTCACGCGGACTTCCTCCACTCCGGCACGCAGCGCCGCGTTCGGTGCAGTCCACAGGTTGCGCAGGCAGTTGGCACCGCTGAACGCGAAGTTGCCGTCAGCCAGCGTGTGCAGGGTCGCGCCGCCGGTGGCGTCGTTGTAGACGAGGTTGATGCCATTGGTGGGTGGCACGCCATTGCCGTTGCCGAACAGTGTCAGCATCGGCGAGACCGCCGCTGCGGCCGGCGCGCCGGTGGCGCCAGTGGTGGCGAAGCTGAAGCCGCACAGGTTGTCGTTCACCTTCGCACGCGCGTAGGCGTTCGCGTACGTGACCGCAACACCCGGAGTCGCCTGCGTGCTCCAGTGCGAGGCATGCAGGACGTTCGACTCGGGCTGCCAGCCAGCGTCGATCAGTGCCTGCAGTGCGTTGTTGGCCTGTGTCGCGAAGTCGGCGCCGCTGATGATGCCGGCCGCAGTGAGTGCGGCGCACCGTCCGGTGGCGCCCGCAAGCGGCACGCCCGCGAGCAGCGGCGAGGCCGCGTTGGTCGCGGCATACGCGGCGCAGGGCTGCAGCAGGTTCGCCAGTGTCGTGTAGTCGTAAAGTGGGCGCCCGATCGCAGACGACGCGTACGCGGTGCCGCCGCGCGCGACAGTGATCCCGCTCGCCGGCAACCGCACGTTGATCTGGGGTTCTCCGGCGACGACACCGTCAATCAGTCCGGCGCTGTCCTGCTCGGCGGCGGCGAGCGAAGCGCCGGCGCCGTTTGATGCGGAAGCAGCGATCACCGTCGTGTTGCCGGCGCTGAACTGCACGGTCTTTGCTGTTCCTCCCGCCACCGGCGGCGCGAACTGCTCGTTCAGGACATACAGCGCGAACTCGACCGCCTGCAGTGTGAAGCGGCCCCAGTCTTTCTCCGGGTTCGCCTGCGAATGCGCGTGCTTGAACGCATAGCGGTTCGGGAACAGCGTGCGGTACGCGGCGAGCTCGGTGGCCGTCAAGTCCGCAGTGAACAGGCTGGCAGTGCCCGCGGTGACCGCGTTCGCAGTCAGGCCGTCGATCAGCGTGATGGTGTTGGTTTCGAGTTCGTGGCCACCGTTGCCGCCGCCCTTGTCGGTATAGGCGACCGCGCAGCCCCGCTTCAGTCCCCATTCCGCCGCTGCGGAGACCGCGCCGTAGACGCCGCGTGAGCCGGACGAGGCCGCGGTCACGATGCAGGGCGTGCCGGAGTTGAATGTGGACGGCACCTGCACCATCAGGGTCGCGGCCGCCCGGCCCGACGCGTCGAGGCTGTACGCAAGATGCTCGGTGCCGCCGATCTTGCCGGCGCCGGCGGCCGTGTTCACCGTGCCATCGAGCGCGACGTTGGGTCCGTAAAGCACGCCGTAGCCGCCGTTGGTGGTCATGTCGACTAACGCGCGGTAGTTGTTGTAGAGCGCGCGGGTGCGCAGCTCCCTGGCGGTAGGTGTGACCGACGCCGCCGGCGGCGTGGCGCTCTGCAGGCCATCCCAGCCCAGGCCGCCGGTCAGCAGGTCATCGGTGCTGCCGTTGTAAGTGGTTGTAACGATCGTGCCGACATAGGCCGGCTTGGTGTTAACTGGCGGCGAACCGCCCGTGATGTCATCGTCACCGCCGCAGCCACCCAAGGCGCCTGCGGCAACGAACGGCAACGCGAACAGAACTTTCCTTGGCATGACTTGGTTTCCTTGAGAAGGATGGACCAACAACGAATCGCTTGTTGGTCCCATTGGCCGTGGCTGACGCGGTTCGGAAAAGGGTCGCACGCTTTCGTAGGCGAAGTGGACTCGCGACAACATGATCTTCGTCACACTGGCGCCGCGCCCCCCGCCTTGTCGGCGCGTAGCATGGCATGTGCCGGCCGCACGTCGGCCGCTGTCATCGAAACCCCTGACGCAGTCGTTAAGCCGACAGGAGATCGCGATGAAGACTCGCATTCTGGCTGCCACCGCCCTGCTGGCGCTCGCCTCCCTGGCGGTCATGCCGATCGCCGCCGAAGCGCAGAACGCACCTCGTCCCTATGCCGGGCGCGGTTACTCCGGCACGCCACCGCCGGGTGGACCGACGCGCGGCGGCGGAGCCGTCGTGAATCCCGGCGGTCACTACAACACCGGCGCCTATCGTGGCAACTACGCCAGCGGCTGGCGTGGTCCTCCCGGCTATGGACACCGGCCATGGACGTCCCACTGGCGTCCCGCCTGGGGCTGGGGTGGCTGGGGTTGGGGTGGCCGGGGTTGGGGAGTTGGCTGGAATCCAGGCTGGTGGGGCCCGGGCTGGGGCTGGGGTGGCTGGGGTTGGGGAGCTGGCTGGAATCCAGGCTGGTGGGGCCCGGGCTGGGGCTGGAGTGTCGGGGCGCCGGTGGTCGTGACGCCGTCAGTTACCGGTGCGTGGATCCTGCCGCCAAGTGCGACCACCTTCATCGAGCGCGACGTCGAGACGACGCCGCCGCCGGCGCAACCGGCACAGCAGTGGTGGTACTGGTGCGCGAGTTCGCGTGCCTACTACCCGTATGTGGAAAACTGTGCGGAAGCCTGGCAGCGCATTGAGCCGCGCGTGCCACCGGGAACCCAATGAACGCCCGGTTGGCAACGCTGCTGCGCGTCGGTGCACTTGCGTCCACGGCGCTGCTTGCCGCCTGCGTCACCGTGCCAGCGGGGCCGTCAGTCGCGTCGCTGCCGGGCACGATGAAGTCGTGGGACCAGTTCCAGGCCGATGACGCCTCCTGCCGCGGTTACGCTGCGAGCCTGACCGGCACGCCCGGCGATGCTGCCGCGCAGGCCGGCGTAGGCAGTGCCGTCGCAGGAACGGTGATCGGTGCGGCGCTGGGTGGACTGATTGGTGGCAGTGAAGGTGCCGCCGTAGGGGCGGGCCTGGGCCTGTTCAGCGGCAGCGTGGTCGGCGCAGGCAACGCGCAGGTGGCCGGCTCGGTGACACAGCAACGCTACGACAGCGCCTACTACCAGTGCATGTACGGGCTCGGCAACCGCGTCCCCGCGCCTGCGGGTTATGTAGCGCGCAATACCGCACCGCGCGCGTCGGTCTCGTCCGGCGGGCCGCCGCCGAATGCGGCGATTCCGCCGCCGAACACGCCACCCCCGGCGTCGCTGTTACCGCGACCCTCGCCGCCACCGAACGCGGCGATTCCCCCGCCGAACACGCCGCCACCGCTTCCGTATCAATTGCCGCGCTGAAGCGGACCGGCCGACGTCAGTCAGGCAACTTGGGTATCGTTCCGCCCGACGAACCCCGGTGATTGAGCCATGAGCCACAAGCACGCCAACCTGCTGCGCGAGATCTTCCACGACCCGATCAACACCAACATCCACTGGCGCGAGGTCGAGTCGCTCCTGAAGCACCTCGGTGCCGACGTGGAGTCGTTGTCGGGCGCACGCATCCGCGTGAAGCTGGGGCACGGCGAAGGCATCCTGCACCGGCCACATCACGGCGGCAACACGCTGGACCGTAATTCGGTGCAACACCTGCGCGAACTGCTGGCGCGCGGCGGTGCCACGCCCGCGCTGTACGAGGCGGCGCAGAAAGAAGCCGAAGAGCCGCAGGACAAGAAGCGCCGCGGTTGAAGCTGCGTCGCACTGAATCGGCTGCGGCATACTGCGTGCCATCGATGGAGGCGCTGCGATGACGTGGCTGGTTCTCGGTCTGTTTCTCTTCCTCGGCACCCACTCGGTGCGGATCTTTGCCGAGTCGTGGCGCGGCGGGCGCATCGCCAAAATGGGGCTGAAGCCGTGGAAGGGCGTCTACTCGGTGATCTCGATCATCGGCTTCGTGCTGATCGTCTGGGGTTACGGCGTCGCACGGGGAGCGCCGGTCGTTCTGTACACGCCGCCGGTGTGGACCAAGCACGTCGCTGCGCTGCTGACGATCCCGGCATTCATCCTGCTCGCTGCGGCGTACGTGCCGGGCACGCGCATCAAGCGTGCGGTGGGGCACCCGATGGTGGCCGGCGTGAAGTCGTGGGCGTTTGCCCACCTGCTCGCTAACGGCACGCTGGCCGACGTCGTGCTGTTCGGTGCGTTCCTCGTGTGGGCGATCGCGGATTACATCGTGGCGCGCCGGCGCGATCGTGCCGCTGGCATGGTGTACACAGTCGGGCCGGTCTCGCGCGACATCCTCGCGGTGGCGGTTGGACTGGTCGCCTGGGCGGTGTTTGCCTTCTGGCTGCACGGCGCCTGGATCGGTGTGCGGCCCTTCGGTTGATCGATCGCAACGTTAAGCTGCGGACTCTTCAATCGCTTCGGTGGTCGCCGACATGAATTCGATACTCCAAGGCCGTGGGCTGCTGCGCGCGGGCCTGCTGGCTCTCTTCATCGCCTTGGTCGGCTGCACCTATTACGCGCCGCCGCCCGGACCGAGCACCTATGACCGGGCCTACAACGCGATGCTGGGCGCGATGTCGGACCAGGGCGTCAAGGTGACGGATGCGAACCCGTCCGGCGGGCTGATCACCGGCCAGCGTGGCGGCATCGCGGTGATCGCGACAGTGGCGCCGCAGCCTGACGGCACGACGAAGGTCGAGTTCCGCACCAGGGGCGACATCAACCAGGATCCCAACCTGATCAATCGCATCACGGGCTCGTACAACGCTCGCATGGGGCGCTGAGCAACCAGTCGCGCGCTAGCTGGCGTGCGCACCGACGAGTCCGTCGATGCGCGCCAGCACTTCGGGCGTCAGCCTGGGTACGACGTCGAGCGCCTTCATGTTCTCGCTGATCTGCTCGACGCGTGTGGCACCGGTGATCACGGTGCTGACCCGCGGATTGCGCACGCACCATGCCAGCGCGAGTTGGGCCAGCGTGCAGCCGAGATCCTTCGCCACGGTTTCCAGCTTGCCGACCATCGCGTTCTTCGCCGGGTCGGTCAGCCCATCGCGCAGGAACGCATAGGTTTCGAGCGCGCCGCGCGAGCCGGGCGGGACGCCCTTCTGGTACTTGCCCGACAGCAGACCTGAGGCGAGGGGGCTCCACGTCGTGAGCCCGAGCCCGATGTCTTCGTACAGCCGCGCGTACTCCTGCTCGACGCGCTTGCGGTGCAACAGGTTGTACTGCGGCTGCTCCACCACGGGCTTGTGCAGGTTGCGGCGATCGGCGATTTCCCATGCCGCACGGATCTCGTCGGCGTTCCACTCGCTGGTACCCCAGTAGAGCGCCTTGCCGCGCTCGATGATGTTGTGCATTGCCCAGACCGTCTCTTCGATCGGCGTGTTGGGATCGGCGCGATGGCAGTAGACCAGGTCGACGTAATCGAGTTGCAGGCGTCTCAAGGACCCGTCGATCGCGTCGAGCAGGTACTTGCGGTTCAGCGTGTTGTTGTCGTTGGCGCAGGTGCGCATGCCCCAGTAGAACTTGGTCGAAACGACATACTTGATGCGCGGCCAGCCGAGCTCCTTCAGCACCTTGCCCATGATGACCTCGCTGTCACCCTTGGCGTAGATCTCGGCGTTGTCGAAGAAGTTGACGCCCGCATCGAAGGCGGCGGCCATCAGCTCGCGCGCGGCGCGGGTATCGACCTGATTGCCGTAGGTGACCCAGGAGCCGAAGGACAGTTCGGAGATTTTCAGGCCGGAGCGGCCGAGGCGGCGGGTGTTCATCGAATGGATGCGCAGCTGTCGAGAAGGAGGAAGCGCGCAGTCTACTGAGCGCGCGACCGCCAGCGGGACGCGCTTCAACGCTCGCGCGTCAAGGGCACGAAGCGCACGCCGATCGTCCGGCGCGTGACGGCATGGCCGGCCGCGTCCTTGCGGATCAGCAGAAGTTCCTGGCTGAAGGAGTGCATCCCGACCGGAATCACCAGTCGCCCACCGGGCTTGAGTTGCTCGACCAGCGCTGGCGGCACGTGGTCCGGCGCGGCGGTGACGATGATGCCGTCGAACGGTGCGGCCTCGGGCCAGCCGCGGTACCCGTCGCCGACACGGGTTTCGACATTGCGCACGCCGGCGGCGTCGAGCGCCGCACGCGCCTGCTGTGCCAGCGGCGCGACAATTTCGATCGAGTAGACCTTCCGCACGCACGCGGCGAGCACCGCGGCCTGGTAGCCGGACCCTGTGCCGACCTCGAGCATGACGTCGGTCGGGCGAGGGTCCAGCAGTTCCGTCATCAAGGCGACGATGAACGGCTGCGAGATCGTCTGGTCGTGGCCGATCGGCAGTGGACGGTTCTCGTAGGCGCGCGAGACGAACTGCGGCGGCACGAAGTGCTCGCGCGGCACGGTTTCGAGCGCACGCCGCACGGCGGGGCTGAGCGCCGGGCGGCCAGTGCTGCCGGCCGTCGCCCGCATGTCGTCGTCGATTTCCGCGAGCAGGCGCCGGCGCGCCGTGTCGAGATCGTCTCGTCCTGACGCGGGCGCGGGCAGCGTCAGCGCGGCAAGAGCTGCGGCCAGGCCGGCGAAGAAGTTGCGCCGAGGTCGCATCGCTCGCTACTGCCGCGGCGCCGTGTGCACCGGGTCGACCCAGTAGACCGCCTCCGGCTGCTCGACCGCCTCGATGTCGAGGTTGACGACGACAGCCTCGTTGTCGCTGCGCACCAGGACGCACTCGAGAGGTTCATTCGTGGAGGCGTTGATCTCCTGGTGCGGCACGTACGGCGGCACGAAGATGAAGTCGCCGGCCTCGGCCTCGGCGACGAACTCGAGCTTGTCGCCCCAGCGCATGCGCGCCTTGCCGCGCACGACGTAAATGACGCTCTCGAGCGCGCCGTGATGGTGCGCGCCGGTCTTCGCGTTCGGGTGGATCGTCACCGCGCCCGCCCACAATTTCTGCGCGCCGACGCGCGCCGCGTTGATCGCCGCGGCGCGGTTCATGCCCGGCGTCTGCGCGGTGTTCGGATCGAGCTGGTTGCCCTTGATGACGCGCACGCCCTGCGTGCGCCAGTCCGGATGGGGGTCGTGCATGGTCGCCTCCTGCTCCAAAGGATCATCATGCGAGCCGCGCTGCGCGCTGGCAAGCCGCCGCCGTGATACGGCGCACTGCCGAAGTGGCCGTCAACCGCGACGCGTCACTCCGTCGGCAGGAACCCCTCGGTCGACAGGTAACGCTCGCCGGTGTCGTAGTTGAACCCGAGCACGCGGCTACCGGACTTCAGTTCCGGCAGCTTCTTCGCGATTGCGGCCAACGTCGCTCCCGACGAGATGCCGATCAGCAGGCCCTCCTCGCGTGCGGCGCGCCGCGCCATTTCACGCGCTTCCTCGGCTTCGACCGTGATCACGCCATCGAGTACCTCGGTCTTTAGGTTGTGCGGGATGAAGCCGGCGCCGATGCCCTGGATCGGATGCGGCGAAGGCTGGCCGCCCGAGATCACCGGCGAGGCGGCCGGCTCGACCGCGAACACCTTCAGCCCCGGCCACTTCGGCTTCAGCACCAGTCCGACCGCGGAGATGTGCCCGCCGGTGCCCACGCCGGTGATGACTGCGTCGAGCCCTTCGGGAAAATCGCGCAGGATCTCCTGCGCGGTGGTCTGCACGTGCACATCGATGTTGGCTGGGTTGTCGAACTGCTGCGGCATCCAGGCGCCGGGCGTGTCAGTTACCAGCTCCTGTGCGCTCGCGATCGCGCCCTTCATGCCTTTCTCGCGCGGCGTAAGGATGAACTTCGCGCCGTAGGCGAGCATCAGGCGTCGGCGCTCGACCGACATGCTGTCCGGCATCACGAGGATCAGCGGATAGCCTTTGACCGCCGCCACCATCGCCAGGCCGATGCCGGTGTTGCCCGAGGTCGGCTCGACGATCGTTCCCCCCGGCTTGAGGCGCCCGTCGCGCTCGGCGGCTTCGACCATCGACAGTGCGATGCGGTCCTTGATCGAGCCGCCGGGATTCGCGCGCTCCGACTTCGACCAGACTTCGTAGCTGGCGGGAAACAGCCGGTTGATGCGGATGTGCGGAGTGTTTCCGATGGTTTCGAGGACGTTGGCCGCACGCATGGAAGGCTCCTTCAGTGAATACGCCGAACGCTACGCGCGCGATCGGCACGCCGATATCACCCGAGTTGATATCGATATGGTGCGACGCAGGTGCCCGAGGCGCGTCGCGGGCCGGGTAAGCTCGCGTGATGACACTCGCCATTGCCTACGACGACGTTGCGGCCGCTGCCGAGCGGCTCTCGGGTGTTGTTCACCGCACGCCGGTGATGACCTCGCGCACGGCCGATGAGCTGACCGGGGCGGAAGCTGTTCTTCAAGTGCGAGAACCTCCAGCGCATGGGCGCGTTCAAGTTCCGCGGCGCCTACAACGCGCTGGCGCAGTTCACGCCCGAGCAGCGCAAGCGCGGCGTGATCGCCTTTTCCTCCGGGCAACCACGCTCAGGCGATCGCACTCGTCGGCGCGCCTGCTCGGCATGCCGGCGACGATAGTCATGCCGCAGGACGCGCCGGCGATCAAGATCGAGGCCACGCGCGGCTACGGCGCCGACGTCGTGCTCTACAACCGCTACGACCGAGGACCGCGAGGCGATCGCGATCGACTGGCCGAGCGATCGCGGCATGACGCTGGTTCCGCCGTACGACCACCCGCATGTCATGGCCGGCCAGGGCACCGCGGCGCTGGAACTGATCGAGGACGTCGGCCGCGCTCGACCTGCTGCTGGTCTGCGTCGGCGGCGGCGGACTGATCTCCGGCTGTGCCGTGGCTGCGAACCACCTCCAGCCTCAGTGCCGCGTCATCGGCGTCGAGCCCGAGGCCGGCGACGACGTGCAGCAGTCGCTCCGGGAAGGCGCGATCGTGCACATCGACGTGCCGCGCACGATCGCCGATGGCGCGCAGACCCAGCATCCCGGCCGCTATACGTTTCCGGTGATCCAGCAGCTGGTGGCGGACGTCGTCACGGTCAGCGACGAGGCGCTCAAACGGGCCATGCGCTTCTTTGCCGGACGCATGAAGATCGTCGTCGAGCCGACTGGGTGCCTCGGCGCTGCCGCAGCCTTCGAGCGGGCCATTGACGTGCGGGGCCGCCGCGTCGGCGTGATCCTGAGCGGCGGAAACATCGACCTGGCGCGCTACGCGGAATTGCTGACCGAGTAGCGACTGCGGCGATTCAGTCCATCGAGCGGATGACGCCGCACGCGATGCGTGCGCCGGAATTACCGGCAGGTTGTGAGCGGTAGTCGTCCGGGCTTTCGTGGATGATGATCGCGCGGTTGACGACGGAATACGGTCCGGGTGCAACTGTCAGCAGATCAGACGTGGCCGCGTAAACCGCCACGCCTTCGCCATTGGCGGACAGGTTCGGCAGATCGCCCGCGTGCCGCTCCGACGCGTCGTGGCGCCCATGTGGCTTGCCCCCCGGGTTGAAGTGTCCTCCGGCTCCCGTGAAGTTCCCGGTGCAGTCGGGCTTCTCATGAATGTGGATCGCGAACTGCCGGCCCGGAGGCAGTCCGTTAATGTCGGCACGGATATAGATCTTCCCGACGCTGCTGTCCGCCGCGGCGCCGGCCACCGGAGCACTCCATCGACTCGTCTCGAGGAACGAGCCTCCTTCCGGCTGATGGAAGGTGACGCGACCCCAGACTCGACTGCCCTCGCCGCCCTTCACCTGGGCCTCCGCATAGGGCCCCTTGCTCAGCGTGTCGCAGCCACTGGCCAGCAAGGTGATGGACATGAGGGTGATCCAGCGAGTGACCATGAGTTTCCCTTTCCGAGCGCTGCGCGCTTTGTCGGGCGCGATGGTAGCGGTTGGACGCGCGAAATACAGCGTGAGGCGCCTGCTTGCTGCCTCACTGCGTCGCCGACGGATTCCTAGCATGGACAAGTCATATCTCCCCGACCCGCCATGCCGTTGCGCCGTCTGCTGCTGCTCGCGATCTTCCTGTGACCATTGTCCACGACCGCTGTCGAATGGGTCGGCACGATCGTCGGCATTGCCGACGGCGACACGCTGACGCTGCTCGACGGGGGCAAGACGACACACCGCATCCGCATCGATGGCATCGATGCCCCCGAGCGCACGCAGCCGCACGGCCAGCGCGCTCGCCAGTCGCTGGCGAATCTGACGCACGGCCGCACTGCCCGCGCCGAATGCCCGAAGTCGGATCGCTATGGTCGCGCGGTCTGCCTCGTACTCGTCGACGCTGTCGATGTCGGCCTTGAGCAGGTGCGTAGTGGACCCGCCTGGCATTACACCAAGTACGCGCACGAGCAGTCGCCGCAGGCCCGGTTCGACTATGCCCAAGCCGAGCAGCAGGCACGCGCGGCGCGATCGGGGCTGTGGACGTTCACGGAGCCGACGCCGCCCTGGGATTACCGGCGCGGCCCGGCGGCGCGCGCTGAAACCAGATAGGTGGGCGTCAGCCGGTGCGGCCGACGATCTGCGCGGTCGCGATCAGTTCCTCGAGCAGCGCCATCGAGGCACGCCCTGAAACGGTGAAGGGATCGAGCACCGGCTTGTCGGAATACTTCAGCAGCATCGACGGGTTGACCTTCGACAGGTTCACCTGCCCCATCGTCCAGCCGGAGAAGTGCCGCTCCGGCACCTCGGCGTAGTGCAGCAGCATGACTTCCTGATGGCGCGTGTCGCGCACGATCTTCATGTAGAGCGCATTCACGGCCTCGCGGCCGCCTTCGAGTGCCTGCATGTAGACGTCGCCGCCGTGGCACAGGATGCCGGTGATCCCGAGCGCCGGGTTGTGCGAACGCGACTGCTGCAGGATCGACTCGATGATCTGCTGCGTGACGGGGGCTGCGGCGCGGCTGGCGTAAAGCAGGCGGACGAGCATGGCGGGGTCCTCGGGTCAGGCGTTCTTGAGATTCAGCAGCGCGAGGAATTCGCGTCGCAGGTTCGGATCCTTCAGGAACGACCCGCGCATCACGCTGTTGATCATCTTCGAGTCGGTGTCCTTGACACCGCGCCACTGCATGCAGAAGTGATCGGCCTCCATGACGATCGCCAGCCCGTCGGGCTGCATCGTGTCCTGCAGCAGGTCCGCCAGATGCGTCACGGCCTCTTCCTGGATCTGCGGCCGACTCATGACCCAGTCGGCAAGCCGAACGTACTTGGAGAGCCCGATCAGGTTCGAGTGCTCGTTCGGCAGCACGCCGATCCACACCTTGCCGAGGATCGGGCACAGATGGTGCGAACACGCGCTGCGCACGGTGATCGGCCCGACGATCATCAGCTCGTTGAGACGCTCGACGTTGGGGAACTCCGTGACCGGCGGCATCTCGGTGTAGCGGCCGCGGAACACCTCGGTCAGGTACATCTTGGCGACACGGCGTGCGGTCTCGCGGGTGTTGTGGTCGCTCTCGACATCGATGACAAGGCTTTCCAGCACGCCGAGCAGCTTGCCTTCGACTTCCTCCTGCAGCAGCGGCAGTTCATCGGCCTGGATGTACGGCGCGATGCAGTCGTTGGCATGGAAACGGTGCTTGGCCTGCTGCAGGCGCTCGCGGATCTTCTGCGAGACCGGTACGCCGAGGTCGGTGGCGTCAGCGGAGCCGGACGGGGGAGTGCGCGCATTCATGGTTCGTCTTCCAGCGCCAAGCGGCTAGAAACTATATATGAAGCGAGCCACCCGGCGATGGGTGTTTACGCGCGAGGCTCAGCCCGCTGACTGCGCGCGCATCTTAGCCGCGATGTAGTCGCCGTGCGTGATGTGCAGCAGATCGCCGATCTTGCGCATCAGGTGATTCTCATGAGCCGACAGCTCGGCGTCGGCGTAGGCGACGCGCCACATGAGCTCGATGATGCGCAGTTTCTGCTCCTGCGTGAAACGCCGGTTCACCAGCGAGGTGAACTGGAAGTAGTCGTTGGCCTGCTTGATCTCGGCCTCGGCGAGCTCGATCAGCGCGGCAGCCTCGTCAGCCCTCAGCTCGAACTTCTCGCGCACGGCCCGCAGCACGACACTGCGCTCATCCTCGGTCGACTGGCTGTCAATGCGCGCCACCTCAACGAGCAGTGCCGCCGTCGCCAACTGGATCGAATGGCGCTCGTCGGACGGTGTCGACGTCGCCGCAATGTGACTTTCGAAGAAATCGCGAATGGACTTGAGCATGGGCGGAGTGTTGCAGCGCGCGGGCTCGCTCGCAAGTCGGCCCCCCCGCGGGTGCTCCGCGCTAAAGTGTTGCCGGACCAAGGGGGGCCTCATGGGCGAGTGGCTGCATGGATTATTCGGTTCGAACGCGGTGCTCTCGGGCGGGCTCACGCTGGCGCTGCTCGGTCTGCTGGCCGTCTGGCTGCGCGAGCTGCCGGGCAAGGTCTTCGGCTGGGCCAAGCACTTCCTGATCACGACGCTCACCGTCGACAGCCGCGACGAGCTGATGTTCCCGGCGCTGGTCGAGTACATGGACAGCCGCGAATCGCTGCGGCGTCTCAACAACTTCACCGCGCGCGCGGTGCGCCAGGGCACCAGCTACCAGAGCCTGCATGACGAACTGCAGCAGGGCGGCCGGCCGCTGACAGTGCTGTCGCCGGGAGAGGGATTTCACCTGTTCTTCCTCGATGGCCGGCTGATGTGGATGAAGCGCGAGGTGCAGGTCGGGCCGTCGATCTTCGAAAAGATCTCACTCTCGACCTTCGGCCGCAACAAGGCGCCGCTGGAGGAACTGGTGCATGCGGCGATGGAACACCGCATCGCGCGCGAACTGAACCGCATTGCGGTCTACATGCCGAGTCCGTACAACAACGAGTGGATGCGCGCGCGGCTTGGCAACAACCGCAAGCTCGATTCGGTGGTGCTGAAAGCCGGGCAGAAGGAAGCGATCCTCGAGGATCTGAACCGATTCTTCGCGTCGCACGAGCGCTACGAGGCGCTGGGTATTCCCTGGCGTCGCGGTTACCTGCTGTACGGACCGCCTGGCACCGGCAAGACGTCGCTGGTCACCGCGATCGCCTCCGAACTGGCGCTCAACGTCTGCGTGCTCAGTCTGGCATCGCCGACCGTCACCGACGAGAAGATCGGCAACCTGCTGTCCTCGGTGCCGCAGCGCTCGGTCATCCTGATCGAAGACGTCGACGCCTTCTTCCGCCAGCGCGACAAGGCCGATACCGGCGTCAAGGTTTCCTACTCCGGCTTCATCAACGCGCTCGACGGGGTGGCCGCGCACGAAGGCTCGGTCGTGTTTTTGACTACCAATCACCCTGAGCTTATCGACGAGGCCGCGATCCGTTCGGGCCGCGTCGACTTCCGCCTGGAACTCGGCCTGTGCGACGCCAGCCAGCTCGAGCGCATGTTCCTCAAGTTCTTCGACGACGCTGCGGCGGCGGCGCGGTTTGCCCGCGAGGTGCCTGCCGACCGCTGGTCCCCGGCGCAAGTGCAGGAGCGACTGCTCAAGGCGCGGAGCGTCGACGAGGCGATCGCACTATTTCGCGAGGTGCCGACCCGGCCGACGGCCCAGCCCCGCGCCGCCTGAGTCTCTGGCGCATCGCGCATTCCTGTGATGTCTTCGCTTTTGTCGGTCTGCGTCAACCGCCCGCCGCGCCGGTCGCCATACCCTGCAGCGTCTGTTCGACCCGCCGCTGCCGCAGTAACCAGACTTCGCGCTTCGAAAGGCGGACCGAAACGTAGCGCAACAGTGTGCGGTTTCAGCGACCTTGCTGCCAACGCAGCGGCAGGGCGGAAGCGGGGATCCTTCCATGAGTGCAATGCGGACCGCAGCGCATCAGCGGCGCAGCGCGGCTGACCATCTGATGAACGAATCGGAGCGGACGCTTCGAGGTCCGTACCGGGACCGATTGCATGGACGGCGCCTCGAGTGCCGACAAAGATCGTGCAGAACATGAACGACGAGGACAGCGACGCGCCGGACCTCAATACTGCCCGCGGACTGCTGCCTGCGATCCTGATCGGCTCGGCCCTCTGGGCCCTCGCCTTCGCCGCCGCCATCATGCTGTGGTGAGCGGATAAAGGCCGCGCGGGGTTGCCTGCGGCGCGGCCCGACGCCTGCATCGTTCCCAGCCCTGGGTTGCCGTGCCGCCGGAGCGACGTCAGGCGCGGTGTCCTGGCGCGCGTCCGGCTTGTCCGGCAGGTTATACGGGCGTATAAAACAGCCATGGCTAGCGAGGCCGCCAGATCGATCTCGACGCGTGAGCGCCTGCTGCGCGCCGGGCTGCAGCAGGCGCGCCGCAATGGTGTGCGTTCGATCACGGTCCGTGGCCTCTGCCAGCAGACGGGGGCCAATCTCGGTACTTTCGTCTACCACTTCGGGTCGCGCGATGCCTTCGTGAGCGAGGTCATCGAGCGCTGGTACGCCCCGCTGCTGCAGTCGCTCAAAGACACCGTCGACGGCGACCTCGCGCCTGTGCAGCGTCTGCGCGGCCTGGTGCTGCAGATGGCCGACTGGGCGGCGGCGAATCGACGGTTCATCACGCATGTCCTGATGGACGCCGCCGGCGGCGAGCCGTCGGCCGTCCGGTTCGTACAGTCGCTAGCCGGGCGCCATCCGGCGCTGATCCTGAGGGTGATTGGCGAGGCCCAGGCAAGGCGCGAGCTGCCGCCGGGCGAACCGGTCAACGTGCTGCTGTTCCTGATGGGCGCGATCGCGCTGCCGATGCTGCTGGTCGAGCGCATGACCGAGGCGCGCCTGGCGCCCGCCGAACTGTCGCGCGCTCTGTCGCGTCTTGCACATGAACGCGAGTTCCGCGAGCAACGGCTCGACTGGGCCCTGGCCGGACTTGCAAAGGAGAGCGGGAATGCAAAGCGACCCGTATCGCGCACGCATTGAGCGTGTCGTCGTGGCCGTGCTGCTGGTCGCATTCGCGGCGTGCACGCGCACCGATCCTGATCGATTCAGCGGCTACGCGGAAGCCGATCTCGTTTACGTCGCTCCGGCAATCGGCGGTCGCGTCGAAAGGCTCGCGGTCGAGCGCGGCGCGCGGGTCCAGGCGGGCCAGCTGCTGTTCGAACTGGAGCGCGACCCTGAATCACTGGCGCGCGCCACAGCGGCAGCGCGCGCCGAGGGCGCTGCGGCCCAGACCCGCAACCTGCGCAAGGGCAAGCGCGTCGACGAGCTGAGAGCGATCGAGCAGCAGGTGGCCCAGGCCCGCGCGGCGCTGGCGCTTTCTTCGAGCGAGCTCCGGCGCAGCGAGGCGCTGGTAGCGCAGGGCTTCCTGTCGCCGAACCGGCTCGACGAACTGCGCGCGACCCGGGACCGCGATGCGGCGCGCGTGGCCGAAGTCCAGTCTCAGCTTGCCATCGCGCGCGACGCGGCACGGCCCGACGAGATCGCGGCGGCCGAGGCCGAGCAGCGCGCCGCGGAAAGCGAACTCGCCTCATCGCGCTGGCGCGAAGACCAGACGCGCGGCATCGCGGCGCGGGCCGGTGCGGTCCAGGACGTGATGTACCGGCCGGGCGAATGGGTCGCGCAGGGTTCGCCCGTCGTCGCATTGCTGCCGGATGGGGCGCTCAAGGTACGCTTTTTCGTGCCGCAGGCGGCGCTCGCGCGGGTCCGCATCGGCGACCTCGTGGCGGTGAGCTGCGACGGCTGCCCGCCGGGAATGTCGGCGCGCGTGGCCTTCGTTTCCGATCAAGCCGAGTACACGCCACCGGTGATCTACAGCAACGAAAGCCGCGCCAAGCTCGTCTTCATGGTGGAAGCGAAGCCGGACGAGAAGACGGCGTCGCAGCTCAAGCCCGGCCAGCCGGTCGACGTCCGCATCGCAGCGGGCTCGTGACGCGGACGGCCGATGAGCACTGACCTCGCGATCGACGTTCGTGGCCTGACCAAGGCCTTCGCCGGCCGCACCGTCGTCGACCACATCGATCTCGCGGTGCCGCGGGGGCAGGTCTGTGGCTTCCTCGGCCCGAACGGCAGCGGCAAGACGACGACGATCCGCATGCTGTGCGGACTGCTCGAGGTGGATGCCGGCGAAGGCACCTGCCTCGGCTACGACATCCGGAGCGAGGCGCGCCGCATCAAGCTGCGCGTGGGCTACATGACGCAGCGCTTCGGGCTCTACGAGGATCTCTCGATTGGCGAGAACCTCGACTTCACCGCGCGCATCTATCGGTTGGACAATCGCAAGCGGCGCGTCGCCGCTGCACTCGACCGGCTCGGGCTCACGGCGCGCAAGGCGCAGCTGGCGGGCACTTTGTCCGGCGGCTGGAAGCAGCGACTGGCGCTGGCGGCCTGCCTGATGCATGAACCCGAGTTGCTGCTGCTCGATGAGCCGACCGCGGGAGTGGACCCGAAGGCGCGCCGGGACTTCTGGCGCGAGATCCACGCGCTCGCGGCCGATGGCATCACGGTGCTCGTCAGCACGCACTACATGGACGAGGCCGAGCGTTGCCATCGGCTCGTGTACATCTCCTACGGCAAGATTCTGGCCGCCGGCACGGCGCCGGAGGTGATCGCGCAGGCCGGACTGCGAACCTGGTCGGTGCATGGTCCGCGCCTCGACGCCGTGCTCGAGCTCGTCGAGCAGCGCGGCTGGATGGCGGTGCCTTTCGGCACCAGCCTGCATGTCAGCAGCACCAACCACGACGACTTCCCGCGCTGGCTGTCGGAGCGCGATCCGGCACTGGCGCAGACGGTCCGCATCGAGCCGATACCGACCGGGCTCGAAGACGTCTTCATCGCACTGACCCAGGATGCACGCGACACCGTCAGCTGAGCGCAGCGCCGGGCCGCCCCAAGCCAGCTCGCGCCGCAGCGCGCAGCGCGGAGGCTCCCACGACCGCTCATGGCGCTGGGCGCTGTCGCTTGAGCGCATCGGCGCCGTGCTGCGCAAGGAATTCATCCAGTTGCGGCGCGACCGGCTGACCTTCGCGATGCTGATCGGTGTGCCCATCATGCAACTGGTGCTGTTCGGCTATGCGATCAACTCCGATCCCAAGCACCTGCCGACGGCCGTCGTGGCACTGGACCACTCGCCCATGGTCCGCACAATTGTGCGCGCAGCGCAGAACACCGATTACTTCCACATCATCGAAGTCGGATCGGAAAGCGAGGCCGAACGGCTGATCGCGCGCGGCGACGTGCAGTTCGCGCTGGTGTTCCCATCGGATTTCACTGCGAGATTGGTGCGCGGGGAATCGCCGGCAATGGCTGTGTACGCGGACGCCACCGATCCGGCGGCGACCGGCACCGCCGTATCGGCGCTGCAGCGGCTGCCGCAGCTGGCACTGCGCAACGACCTGCACGGACCGCTCGCGCGGCTCGCACCTGACCGTGAACCGTTCCAGGTCATCGTTCACAAGCGCTACAACCCCGAGGGGCTCACCAACTACAACGTCGTGCCCGGACTAATGGGCGTCATTCTCACGATGACGCTGGTGATGATGACGGCGATGGGCATGACGCGGGAGCGCGAACGCGGCACGCTGGAGAACCTGCTCGCGACGCCGGTGCGCCCGTCCGAGGTTATGATCGGCAAGATCGTGCCCTACGTGATCATTGGCTACGTCCAGGTGCTGATCGTGTTCACCGCCGCACGGCTTCTCTTCGAGGTGCCGATGTTCGGCAACTTCGTGCTGCTGTCGGCGGCGATCGTGCTCTTCATCGTCGCCACCCTGGGGGTTGGCTTTGCCTTCTCGACGATGGCGCGCTCGCAGATGCAGTCAATGCAGATGACGATGTTCTTCTTCCTTCCCAACATCCTGCTCTCCGGTTTCATGTTTCCGTTCCGCGGCATGCCGGTGTGGGCGCAGTGGATCGGAGAAGCGCTGCCGCTGACGCATTTCCTGCGCATCGTTCGCGGTGTGATGCTGAAGGGCGCCGGCTGGTCCGACATCGCGCCGCAGGTGGTGCCGATACTCGTGTTCATAGCGTTTGCCGCGGCCATCGCGATGAAGCGCTACAAGCAGACGCTCGACTGAGCCGCCGCCGGAGTTTTCGTCACGCGACTCGACGGCGCGGTACGCTCGCGGCATGAATCGACGACAGGCCCTCGCCACGCTGCTTGCCCTTGCAGCGCCGGCGGTTTCTGCGGCGATCGACATGCAGGTGTCGGTGCAGCGGCGCGGCGACCTGCTCGTCGTCGATGCCACGCTGGTCGCTCCGGTGTCGCAGCGCGAGGCCTGGAGCGTGCTCACTGACTTCGATGCCATGAGCGGCTTCGTGCCCAATCTCGAGGTGAGTCGCGTGACGGCGCGCGATGGTGAACGCCTGCGCGTTGAACAGCGCGGTGTCGCGCGCTGGGGCCCGTTTTCGCAGCCGTACGCGATGGTGCGCGAGATCGAGCTCGAACCGATCGCGCAGGTGCGATCGCAGTCGGTCGGCGGGTCGCCGCGACAGGTGAGATCGCTGACTCACTTTACTGCCGTGGCGAGCGGCACGGAGATCCGGCATCACATCGAGCTGGACGTGGACACCTGGATGCCGGATCTGCTGATCGAGCCTTTCCTGCGCCACGAGGTGCGCGAACAGTTCGAGGCCGTGGTCGCGGAGATGCAGCGCCGGCGGGCGGCGGTCCGCTAGTTGTGATGGCCCAATAGGTTGTTTCTGTTCATCCGGACTGAGTCTGAGAGACTGGAAGGTGCGACCCATTCCGCATCTTTCAGGAGCTCAGCCGAATGAACATCCACAAGAATGCCCGACTCACATACGCGCGTCGACTCGAGATGGCTCAGGACGTGTTGCAGCGAGGTTTGACGTTGTGCGCGGCCGCGGCCGCGCACAACGTCAGCGTGCCCACCGTGCGTAAGTGGGTGGGCCGCTACCTGGCCGCAGGCCAGTCCGGGTTGGCCGACCGTTCCTCGCGCCCGCAGCGCAGCCCCCGAGCGATTGCTCCGTCCCAGGCGCGCATTGCCGCGAGCCTGGGGGTGTCAAGAGCACCGTGGGCCGGGTGCTTGCCCGGGCAGGGCTGTCCCGGCTGCGGGATCTCGAGCCCTCCGAACCGGTCGTGCGCTACGAGCATGAACATCCCGGCGATCTCGTTCACATCGACACCAAGAAGCTCGGCCGCATCGAACGACCGAGCCACCGAGCCACCGGCAATCGGCGCGACTCGGTCAACGGCGCCGGCTGGGAGTTCCTGTTTGTGGCAGTCGACGACCATGCGCGCATCGGCTTCACCGACCTGTACCCCAATGAGCGCAAGGCCAGTGCCGTACAGTTCCTGCGCAACACCGTGGCCTACTTCGGCTCGCTGGGCGTACGCGTCAGACGCGTGCTCACCGACAACGGCTCGGCATTCCGCTCCAAGGCCTTCGACAACGCCTGCCGCCGACTCGGCCTCAAACACAGCTTCACCCGACCTTACCGGCCTCAGACCAACGGCAAAGCCGAGCGCTTCATCCAGTCGGCACTGCGCGAATGGGCCTACGGCACCGTCTACAACCACTCCCAGGACCGAGCCGCCATGCTTGATCGCTGGATCCATCATTACAACTGGCACCGCCCTCACCAGGGCATCGCCGGCCTCGCACCTATCAGTCGCCTGGCTCAGTCCAGTAACAACCTCTTGACGCTTCACAGCTAGTGGCCGCGTCGCGTCGATCCGGCCGGGCGCGCTAGCATTTGCCTATGGATAGACGACAGACGCTAGGGATTCTGCTGGCGCTCGCGAGTCACCCGGTGTGGGCTGACGGCGACGAGGCGACCGCCACCTGGGTAGCGGTCATGCGCCGCGGTCCGGTGTTCGGCATCGACGCCGTCTTCAAGGCACCGGTCGCGCTGCGCGACGCGTGGGCCGTGTTGACCGACTTTGACGGCATGGCGGCATTCGTGCCGAACCTGGAGTCGAGCCGCGTGGTGTCGGAGTCCGGCGCGACGCTTCGCGTCGAACAGCGCGGCACGCTGAAATGGGGGCCGGTGTCACAGGCCTATTCCACCGTCCGTGAGGTGCAATTGGCGCCGATGGAGACGATACGTACGACCTCGGTGGCCGGCGCCACGCCGCGGGAGCAGTCCCTGACGCAGTTCAAGGAGATCGCGGGTGGCACCGAAGTCTGGCATCGCGCCGAACTGGCGTTCAAAAGCTGGATGCCGGACTACGTCGCCGAGCGTTTCCTGCGCGATGTAATGCAGGAGCGCTATGAGGCGATCGTCGCCGAGATGGTGCGCCGGGCCGGCGCCGGGCGGTAAGCGCCAGACCAGGCCTTCCCAGTGGGCGGTTCCGGCGGCGAGTAAGATCCCGCCCCTGTTGTTTCCGACCCGTTGATCAGGAGAGAGCCGTCATGCGCAAGTTCACTTTAATCGCCGCGGCCGTTGTCGCGATCGCGACGGCTCCGGCCTTCGCACAGACCGGTGGTGTCACCGCCATGAAGTCGGAGCCTGGCAAGGTGACCGTCGCCGACGCCGTTCGCGTCACCGCCACGGTCGACTCGATCGACAAGGCGAAGCGCCTGATCACGCTGAAGGGGCCGGAAGGCAATCTCTTCGTGGTGCAGGCCGGACCGGAGGTCAAGAACTTCGACCAGATCAAGGTTGGCGACCTCGTCGTGACCGAGTACCTCGAGGCACTGACGCTCGAGCTCAAGAAGGGTGGCGGCCAGATGCGCCAGCGCACCGAGCGTGAGAACGCGGTAGCGGCCAAGCCGGGCGAGAGGCCCGGGGCAGCCGCCGGGCGGCAGGTGACGGTGATTGCCGACGTCATTGCCGTTGATGCGAAGAAGCAGTCGGTGCGCCTGCGTGGCCCGCAGCGCACGGTCGACCTGAAGGTTCGCGATCCGAACCAGTTCAAGCTGATCAAGGTCGGCGATCAGGTCGAGGCGACGTTCACTGAGGCGGTAGCGATCGCGGTCGAGCCCGCTCCGAAGCCCGCGGCGGCGCCGGCGGCCCCCGCTGCACCGAAGAAGTAAGCGCGCTCGTCAACTGGGCAAGGGCCGGCACTGCCGGCCCTTTTCATTGTGCGCCCAGCATGGGCGCGATCTTGGAGGTGCAAGTCCTCCCGCGAGCTGACCACAGCGAGCGAAGTGAAGCGCAACTGCGTGAGGGTGACCGAGCGTGGGGAGGAAGCGTAGAGCGAAACCGCGAGTCGAGGTACACGAACCGCATCTGAGGCGGCGTCGGGCAGGGCGAGCAGGCAATGGACTGCGAAGCTCTTGTGGTCAAGGCCCAGGCGACGTAAATGCGGCGATTGCGCGGGGAAGGATCGCGTTCTTACCTGGGGAGATCTGGCCTTGTGGGTGAAAGCCCGACGCTGATGAGGTGGAGCCAGAAGTCAGCAGAGGTCGTAGTAGTCGGGGCGACCCGACGAAGGACCGAAGGAGTGGAAGGAGTAGCCCTGTGGCTCTCGGAGTTGGATCGACTCAGATGTTCACGAATGTGAAGCTCGCCAGAACGCCTGCGAGGGTGAAGCCCGAGTTGGCTTGGCAGCGAGGTCACCAACTGCGGCGTGTCGGCAGCCAGCAAACCCGGGCGACGCACAGGGCAACTTGTGCGGCGACCTCAACCATTCCAACCGCCCGGTGCGGACCCGCATGCCGGGTGGTGTGGGAGGGGTCCGATCAGCGATGATCGGCCCCTATCCCGATTCAGCCGGTGGCGTTCGCGCGCTGCTCGAGCGCGCTCCAGCGCTCGAACTTCGCCGCGAGTTCGTGCTCGATCGCCTCGGCGCGCTGCCGATCGGCCTTGATCTGCTCGGGCCCGACAAGGTGATAGTCCGGTCGGCTCATGCGCGCGCTGATGTCGTGCTGTTCGCGTTCCAGCGCCTCGATCGCCGCCGGCAGCGTCTCGAGTTCGCGTTGTTCCTTGAACGAAAGCTTCACTCGGGGCGCACGTGCAGTGGTTCGCTCCGTGCGGACAGCGCGCTCCGTCGCCGGTGCGACTTCGACCTTAGGCCGTAAAGCGAGCCAGTCGCTGTAGCCGCCCGCGTACTCGGTCCAGCGACCGTCGCCTTCGCCCACCAGCGACTGCGTGACGACGTTGTCGAGGAACGCCCGGTCGTGGCTCACCAGCAGCAGCGTGCCGCCATAGCCCTGCAGCGTCGACTCGAGCAGTTCCAGCGATTCGATGTCGAGGTCGTTGGTCGGCTCGTCCAGGACCAGCAGATTCGCCGGCCGCGCGAACAGCCGCGCCAGCAGCAGGCGGTTGCGCTCGCCCCCCGACAGGGTCTTGACCGGTGAACCCGCACGCTGCGGCGAAAACAGGAAGTCACCGAGGTAACTCATCACGTGTTTGCGCGCCCCGGCGATCTCGATCCAGTCGGAGCCCGGGCTGATCGTTTCGGCGACGGTACGCTCCGGATCCAGCGCCTCACGCATCTGGTCGAAGTAAGCCACCTGCAGGTTGGTGCCACGGCGCACGTTGCCGCTGTCCGGTGGCAATGTGCCGAGGATCAGGCGCAGCAGGGTCGTCTTGCCGGCGCCATTGGGTCCGATCAGCGCCAGGCGATCGCCGCGCAGGATGCGTGTCGAGAGTCGATCGACGACGACGCGCTCGCCGAAGCGCTTGCTGACCTCGGTCAACTCGGCCACGAGCTTGCCGGAGCGCTCGCCGGCATCGAGCGTCATCGCGACGTTGCCGAGCCGCTCCCGGCGCGCGGCGCGCTCTCCGCGAAGCGCTTCGAGCCGGGACACGCGGCCCGCATTGCGCGTGCGCCGCGCCTCGATGCCCTTGCGGATCCACGCTTCCTCCTGTGCCCAGAACTTGTCGAACTTGCGGCTCGCGGTGTCTTCCGCCGCGAGTTCGGTCGCGCGCCGCCCTTCCCAAGCGCTGTAGTTGCCGGGATACGAGCGCAGCAGGCCGCGGTCCAGTTCGACGATGCGGGTCGCCACACGGTCGAGGAACGTGCGGTCATGCGTGATGACGATCAGCGCCGGGCCCTTCAGCAGCAGGTCTTCGAGCAGCGTGATGCCGTCAATGTCCAGATGGTTCGTCGGCTCGTCGAGCAGCAGCAGGTCGGGCGCCAGCGCAAACGCCAGCGCGAGTGCGGCGCGCTTGCGCTCGCCGCCCGAGAGGCGCCCCGGATCGAGCGCCTCGTCGAGTCCGAGGCGGTGCAGGTACTCAACCAGCCGCGCTTCCACGCGCCAGCGTTCCCGCTCGTCATGGAGCCCATCGAGGTCGCCTCGCAGCGCCAGGCTCTCGCGCAGGGTCGAGGCGCGCGCCAGTTCAGGCTCCTGCTCGACCAGCGCCACATGCAGCCCGTCCTTGCGCCTGACCTCACCGTCGTCCAGTTCGACGCGCCCGGCAATCACGTTGAGCAGCGAACTCTTGCCGGTGCCGTTTCGGCCGATCAGTCCGATGCGATCGCCCTCGAGCACGGTGAGCGACGCGCCGTCGAGCAGCGGTTGCAGGCCGAAGGAGAGTTCACCGTCGATCAGCGTTAACAGCGTCATCGACGGCGTCCGTGAGTTCGTGCCGCCTGCTCGGCCAGCCAGCGCACCGCAGTGATGTTCTCGGCCGCAATGCAGAGCGGGCGTTGATCCGCCGCATCGAGCGTGCGCAACAGCGCATCGATGACTCCCGGCTGGGGCAACACCGGCCCGAAGAAGCGCGGGTGCTCGTCCTGCAGCACCAGCAGCGTCGGGAAGGTTTCGATGTCGAGGTCGCCCAGCGCGTCGGACTCATCCTCGACATCGACCCACAGGTGCACGGCGTCGGTTGAGTTCGCGGCGCGCGCCTCGAAGAGCGCCCGGTACGCATGGCAGGTGTCGCACCATTCGGCGCACAGGCACACGACGGTCCATTGCGGCGGCAGGCCCGGAGGCGGGTGGGCGATCATCGGCCGATTGTGCCTGCGCCGAGCCGCCCTCGTAGACTCGCATGATGGAAACGGCCGAGCCCCTCTGGCGCCCCTCGCCCGAGCGCATTGCGCGAGCGCACTCGAGTGCGTTCCTGCGCTGGCTCGAGCAGCATCGCGGGCGGGCATTCGACGACTACGAATCGTTCTGGAACTGGTCGGTCACCGACCTCGAGGGCTTCTGGGGCGCACTGTGGGACTTTCTCGACATCCGCGCGTCACGACGCTATGAGCGGGTCCTTGGGTCGCGCTCGATGCCCGGGGCGGAGTGGTTCGTCGGCGCACGCCTCAACCTGGTCGACCAGGTGTTTCGCCACATCACCGATCAGCGTCCGGCGATCATTGCCGGCGACGAAACCGGCGCGGTGCGCGAGGTGCCATGGTCCGAACTGCACGCGCAGGTGGCCGCCGTGGCTGCGACGCTGCGCGAACTCGGTGTGCAGCCAGGCGACCGGGTCGTCGCGATCCTGCCCAATGTGCCGCAGACGATCATCGCGTTCCTCGCCTGCGCAAGTGTGGGGGCAGTCTGGTCCGTGTGCTCGCCGGACATGGGCCCGGTCGCAGTGCTCGATCGCTTCCGCCAGATCGCGCCGAAGGTATTGATTGCGTGCGATGGCTATCGCTACGGCGGCAAGGTCTACGAGCGCGACGGGGTAATCGCCGAGATCCGCGGCGCCCTGCCGAGCGTGCAGCACACGATCATCGTCCCGCTGCTGCGCGGCGCGCTTGACGCGCCGCGCTTTCCTTCAGCACGCTGCTGGACGGCGCTGGTCAGCAGCGCTGCGACGCTGCATACCGAGCAGGTGCCTTCCGACCATCCGCTGTGGGTCGTGTACTCGTCCGGAACGACCGGCCTGCCCAAGGCGATCGTCCACGGTCACGCCGGGGTGCTGCTTGAAATGCTGAAAGGCGTGCATCTGCACCGCGACATCGGGCCAGAGGACCGTTTTTTCTGGTACACGACCACCGGCTGGATCATGTGGAACGTGCAGGTCAGCGGACTGCTGGCCGGTGCCACCGCCGTGCTGTACGACGGACATCCAGGAACGCCCGATCTAGGCATCCTGTGGCGCTTCGTCGAGCGCGTGCGTGCCACGTTCTTCGGTGCCGGGGCCGCATTTTTCGCCAGTTGCATCAAGGCTGGCATCGAGCCGGCCAAGATGGCGGACCTGGCCTCGCTACGTACGCTCGGGTCAACGGGGTCGCCGCTGCCGGCCGAGGCCTACCGCTGGGCCTATGAGCAAGTGAAGCGAGACCTCTGGCTCGTGTCCATCGCCGGTGGCACCGATCTCGCGGGTGCGTTCCTGACCGGGCTGCCGACGCTGCCGGTCTACGCGGGCGAAATGCAGTGCCGCGCGCTGGGGCTCAAGGTCGAAGCGTGGGACGAAGCGGGCAGGCCGCTGATCGACGAGGTCGGTGAACTGGTCTGTACCGCGCCGTTTCCGTCAATGCCGCTCTTTTTCTGGAACGACGCCGGCGGTCAGCGCTATCGCGAAAGCTACTTCGACATGTATCCCGGTGTCTGGCGCCACGGCGACTGGATGCGCCTCGTGCCACGCCCGGAAGCCATCGGCGGAATCATCTACGGCCGTTCGGATGCGACGATCAACCGGCACGGCATCCGCATGGGCACCGCAGAACTGTATCGCGCCGTCGAGGCGCTCCCCGAAATTGTCGATTCGCTGGTCGTCGATCTCGAGTACCTCGGGCGCGAGTCGACGATGCTGCTGTTTGTCGTGCTCCGGCCGGAGGCGCCTCTGGACGAGACGCTGAAGCAGCGCCTCCGCGAGCGCATCCGTGAGGCCCTGTCGGCGCGTCACGTGCCGAACCAGATTCTCGCGATCGCTGAAGTGCCGCGCACGCTCTCGGGCAAGAAGATGGAACTGCCGATCAAGCGGCTGCTGCTCGGGCACCCGCTGGAGAAGGTCGCTCACGCCGACGCGATGGCGAATCCGGCGAGCCTGGCCTGGTTCGTCGAATTCGCGCGACGAGGTGGCGCCAGCGCGCCCGGCTGATCGGGCTTCCCGGACGGTCGGTCAATTCAGCAGACCGGCGAGCGAGTCGAGGGGCCTATAGTGACAGTGTGGCTCCGAACTCGCTTCTTCCTTCATGTATCACGGTGAACGCTTCAACAGCAGCTCGCACCTGATCGGCACTGCGCTGGCAATCACGGGCTCGGCGTGGCTCATCACGCGGGCGGCGGTCGACGGCGACCCGTGGAAGATCGTGAGCTTCAGTCTGTTCGGCACGATGCTGGTCGTGCTTTACGCCGTTTCGACGCTGTACCACTCGATCAAGGCGGCGCGGGCGAAGGCCTTGTTCCGCCGGCTTGATCACTGCGCCATCTACCTGCTGATCGCGGGCACCTACACGCCGTTCGCGATGGTCACGCTGCGCGGTGCTTGGGGCTGGACCATCCTTGCCACGATCTGGGCAATGGCGGCCTACGGCATCGTGCGGGCGTGGCGGTATCGCGGCGATGGCGATCCATCGGTGTGGCCCTATCTGGTCATGGGTTGGCTCGGCGTCTGTGCGGTTGTTCCGCTGGTCGCGCGCATCGGCATGGACGGCATGATCTGGGTTGCGGCCGGCGGCGTGCTCTATTCCGCGGGCATCCTCTTCTTCATCAACGACACGCGCTGGCGCCACGCCCACGGCATCTGGCACCTGTTCGTACTCGGCGGCAGCACCGCACACTTCTTCGCCGTTCTGCGTTACGTCGGCTGACAGCCAACCGGCATCCGTCACCGTGCGGCGCTAACGGCACGGCGCGGAATCGATCTGATCCCTGAATCGCCCGGCAACCGGCAGGGTTTTGCCGGCGACGACGCGGCACTCCCTGTCTCGCGCCCGGTCCCGGCGGCAACTCCACCCGGACCGGGCTGGCGCGCTCCTCTTCACATCAAAAAGTACTTGTAATAACTATTACTATATGTAATAATTATTACATGAAATGGCTCGGACTCATCGTTGCCCTGCCGACGACACCCGGCGCGGTGCGCGTGCGCACGTGGCGCGCGCTCAAGGCCAGCGGCTGCGGCGCGCTGCGCGATGGCGTCTACCTGCTGCCTGATCGTCCTGACTGCGCACAGGTGTTCGCCGAACTGGCGCAAGCGGTTCGCGAGGCCGATGGCGAGGCCACCGTGCTGGAATTTGCCGCCCGCGACGCGGCACAACAGCAGCAGTTCGTGGCGCTGTTCGATCGCGCTGAAGACTTCAAGGCGTTCGAGGTCGAGCTCGCGCAGCAGCGGCGAGCGCTGCGGTCCGCCTCCGAAGCTGCAGGGCGACGCACCTTGCGCTCACTGGCGCAGCGCTTCGACGCGTTGCGCGGTATCGACTACTTCGACAGTGAGCGCGGCGCGAAGACCGCCGCCGCGCTGGAGGCGCTGCGCCTCGAGTGCGAGGCGCGCTGGTCGCCGGGGGAGCCGACCGGCCGGCAACGGGCCGGCATCGTCCGCCTGGACCCGGCGAAGTTCCGCGCGCGCCTCTGGGCGACGCGGCGCCGGCCCTGGGTCGATCGCCTAGCAAGCGCGTGGCTCGTCCTGCGGTTCGTCGATCCTGCGGCGCGCTTCGTCTGGCTGAAGTCGATCGCCAGGTTGCCCAAGGGGGCGCTGGGGTTCGATTTCGATGGCGCGGCGTTCACTCATGTCGATGACAAGGTGACGTTCGAGGTGATCGCCGCGAGCTTCGGCCTCGATGGCGACGACGCATTGCGCAAGATCGGCGAGGCAGTGCACTACATCGACGTCGGGGGCGCCGCGAGCGACGAGGCCGCCGGACTCGAGGCCGTGGTCCGTGGCCTGCAGGCCCAGCATGCCGATGACGACGCGCTGCTGGCCGCAGCCGTGTCGGTGTTCGATTCCCTGTACGCCGGCCTGCGAGGTGCCGCATGAGCGACTTGCCGGATCAACGCCAACCTCGACCCGTGTCGTTCTGGCAGGCGTTCGCCTACTGGCTGCGGCTGGGTTTCATCAGCTTTGGCGGACCGGCCGGGCAGATTGCGATCATGCATCGCGACCTGGTCGAGGAACGCGGCTGGATCTCGGAGCGGCGGTTCCTGCATGCGCTCAACTACTGCATGCTGCTGCCGGGGCCGGAGGCCCAGCAGCTCGCCACCTACATCGGCTGGCTGATGCACCGCACCTGGGGAGGCATCGTCGCTGGGGCGCTCTTCGTGCTGCCGTCCCTCGCGATCCTGATCGCGCTGTCGTGGATCTATCTCGTCTACGGCGACGTGCCGGCCGTGGCCGGCCTCCTGTACGGCATCAAGCCCGCCGTCACGGCGATCGTCCTGGCGGCCGCTTGGCGCATCGGCGGCCGCGCGCTGCGCCATCCCTATCTGTGGGCGATCGCGATTGCGGCCTTTGTCGCCATCTTCGCGTTCGACGTGCCGTTTCCGCTGATCGTGCTGGCGGCGGCGGTTGCGGGCTGGATCGGCGCGCGCGTCGTGCCGAAGGCATTCGATGGCTCCAGCGCGCACGCGGCGGCGGCGTCGCACGGCCCGGCGCTGATTGATGACGACACGCCGCGCCCGGCGCACACGCTCTGGTCGACCGGGCACGCGCTGCGCGTGCTGCTCGCGTTCCTGCTGCTGTGGGCCGGCGCGATAGGCGTGTTGGTGATGCTCACCTCCTGGAGCGGCACGCTGACGCAGATGGCGTGGTTCTTCACCAAGGCGGCACTGCTGACCTTCGGCGGTGCGTATGCGGTGCTGCCGTATGTGGTGCAGGGGGCGGTCGAGCACTATGGCTGGCTGACAGCCACGCAGATTACCGATGGCCTGGCGCTGGGAGAAACCACGCCCGGCCCGCTGATCATGGTCGTGGCCTTCGTCGGCTTTGTCGGCGGCTGGACCCACCAGGTCATGGGCGACGCGCTCTTCGCCGGCGGCGTGCTGGCGGCAACCGTCGTCACCTTCTTCACCTTCCTGCCGTCATTCCTATTCATCCTGCTCGGCGCGCCGTTCATCGAGAGCACGCACGGCCAGCTGCACTTCACCGCGCCGCTGAAAGGCATCACCGCGGCGGTGGTCGGCGTGATCGTCAACCTCGCGGTGTTCTTCGCGCTGCACATCTGGTGGCCCGAGGGTCGAGCGGCCGGCATCGACCTGGCGTCGGTGCTGATCTCGCTCGTCGCGCTCGTGGCTCTGATGCGTTTCAAGGTCGGCGTCATCCCGATCATCGTCGCCTGCGGGCTTGCCGGGCTGGCGCTGCGCACACTTCTGTAGGAGGAGACATGGACAAGATCACGCTGGCGGAACTCGAGGAGTGGCAGCGCGCGCGGCGCACCTTCACGCTGCTCGACGTGCGCCGCGCGAAGGTCCGGGAAACCGACGCCGCCGACATTGCGGGCACCGAATGGCGCTCGCCCGACGGCCTGTTCACCTGGAAGGACGAAATCCGGCGCGACCGGCCGGTGGTGGTCGTCTGCGCGCATGGACACGAACTGAGCCAGGGCACCGCGGCCACGCTGCGCGCGATGGGGCTCGACGCGCGCTACCTGGTCGATGGCTTTGCCGGCTGGCGCGACAGCGGCCGCGCGACGGTGCCGCTTTCCTCAACGGAGGTACGCACATGAAATGGATCACGCGTGAGCGGCCGAAAATCGACCGCGTCGCCTGTCCGTGGCTGATTGCCCGCTTCATCGACAAGGAGCCGGAGTTCCTCTACGTGCCGGCGAGCCAGGTGATGAGCGAAGCGCAGCGGACCGGCGCGGTTCCCTATGACGTGCCGGGCGTGGAGTTGTCGCACGTCGGCGAACTGTGCAGTTTCGACGCCTTCCTGGCGCGTTACGACCTTACGGACCCAGCGCTGCAGCAACTCGCCGAAATCGTGCGCGGCGCCGACACCTCACGGCTCGAACTGACGTCGCAGTCGCCCGGCCTGTATGCGCTGTCGCTTGGCCTGTCGCACAACTTCAGCGACGACCACGAGATGCTGAAGCACGGCATGGTGATGTACGACGCGCTCTACGCCTGGTGCCGTGCCTGCCAGGCTGAGACGCACAACTGGCCGCCGAAGATGAGCTGAGCGGCAGCTCAATGAGTGCCGTGCACGGGAGCCGACATGAACTTCGAACCTGGAATCGTGAAGACCGTCAATCTCGACAACGAGCAGTTGCTGATGATCGAATCCCCGCGTGGCGATTGCGTGTGCGTCATCCACCGCGGTGTCTGTTTGATCGGGTGCAGTCGGGCGCGAAGCCACGACCCCTCCGGCGGCTCGGGGTCGCGGTCGTGGCTCGCGTGGATCCGCAGTCGGTTCACGTGGCAGCGGTTGCCGTCCGCGACAACGCACTGGGAGGGACTCCGGTCGGCGCACTGCGCCCCGGCCTGACGCCGCGCGACCCGTCAGTGCTCGTGCGGGTGATGCGCGTCCGGCACGTGCGCATGGCTGTGGCGTAGCGGCTCATGCCGGTGCCGGTGGCTGTGCGGGCCGACGGGCATCGGGTCGTGAGTGTGGGTGTGGTGCCCGTCGTCGTGCCGGTGCGCGTGTTCGTGGTCGAACGCCTCGTGCGCGTGCTCGTGGGCGTGCGATTCGGCCAGGTGCAGCACGACGCCGGCCAGCATCAGCAGGCTGCCGAGCAGCATCAGGGCGGTGAAGGAGCGGTCGCCGAGGGCGATTGCCAGCGCCGCACCGATGAACGGGGCGAAGGCGAACACCGAACCGGTGCGCGCGGCCCCGAAGGCGCGCTGCGCCAGCAGATAGAAGCGCAGACTGAGGCCGTAGCCGGTGGCCCCGACCGCGAAGAGCGCGATCGCTGTGGCCGCCGACGGGAGCGGCTCGCGCCAGACAAGCGCGAGCGCCACGGTTGCCGCGGATCCGAGCAAAGCCTTGACCAGCACGACCTGACCGGGATCACGTTCGGCCAGCGCGCGTGACAGCGTGTTGTCGATACCCCAGGCGGCGGTGGCGAGGGCGACGGCGATCAGGCCCCAGAGCTGCGCCGTGCCGCTGCGTCCCTGGTCGAGGATGAGCACGGTACCGCCGGCGAGCAGCAGCAACATGGCGGTCCAGACGCGGCCATCCATCGTCTCGCGATACAGCCGCCACGCGAGCAGCGCTGTGAACAGCGCCTCCAGTGTCAGCATCAATGAAGCGCTGGTGCCGCTGGTGCGCTGCAGTCCCCAGGCGAGCGCGACCGGACCGATAACCGCGCCGAAGGCAGCCATCGCCAGCAGGCGCTTCAGATCGCCGCGCGCGATGCGTGCCTCGCGCTCGATTGACCGGCGTGACAGCGCGCCGACGGCGGCCGCGCCGGCATAGAGCAGCGCCGCCGTGCTGAACGCGCCGACGCCGGCGCCGGACAGCTGAACGAGCGGCGTGCTGATCCCGAACAGGACGGCGGCCAGCAGCGCCAGGAGGCCGCCCTTAAGCGCCGGCCGGGAAGGCGAGTGCGGCACGCAGGCTTCGCTTACTTGACGGTGAATCGTACTGTGACCGCCTTCTTCTGCGCAGTCGTCAGCGCGGCCACGACCTTGGCGCCAGGGGCGAGCTTGATCCCCTTGGCTTCGAGCCGGTCGCCGGCCGCAACGAGATCGGCCTCCGACTTCTGCGTACCATTGAGCACGGTCAGTTTTCCGGTGAAGCCGGCGGGCGCGACCGGCTTGCCATGGTCGTCAACATAGAGCGCGACGCCGTCGGCGGTCGACACCAATTCGAAGCCAAGGTCGCCGGCCATCTGCGAGATGCCGCCGTGCTTGGGCGTCGCACCGCCATGGGCCAGCGCCGTCGGCATGCCGAGGGCGCCGAGGCCAAGAGCCAGACAGGCCGCGCTCACAAGGATCTTCAGTGTCACATCGATCTCCATTCGTCCGGGTTGCAGCGCACTTCGACGAAGGCGACGCCGCAAGGCCTTTGAATCACTTGCGTCAGAAAGCTTCTTCGGTTTCCGGCGCGGGACCGGCCATGCGGGGCGAGTCGGCCAGCAGCCGCCGGGTCGGTGCCTCGCCTACCAGCCAGTAGAGCAGCGGCGTCAGCAGCGTGTCGAGCACCGTCGAGCTGACCAGCCCGCCGAAGATCACCACCGCTACCGGGTGCAGGATTTCCTTGCCTGGTGCGTCAGCCGCCAGCAGCAGAGGCGTCAGCGCGAAGGCGGCCACCAGCGCCGTCATCAGCACCGGTGTCAGCCGCTCCAGCGATCCGCGCACAATCATCGCCTGGCTGAACGTCTCGCCCTCGAACCTGCACAGGTTGACGTAGTGGCTGATCTTGAGGATACCGTTGCGCGTCGCTATGCCGGTTAGCGTGATGAAACCGACCATCGACGCCACCGACAGGCTGACGCCGGCGATCCACATTGCCACCACCGATCCGATCAGCGCCAGCGGAATGTTGGCCATGATGATGCCGGCCAGGACCACCGACTGGTAGCGGGAGTACAGCACGAGGAAGATCAGCGCCAGCGAGACGAGCGATAGGCCGATGATCAGCTGGGTGGCCTGCTCCTGCGCCTGGAACTGGCCTTCTAGGCTGACGAAGGTGCCCGACGGCAGGCTCGTTTGCGCGATGGCAGCGCGGATGTCGGCGATCACGCGGCCCATGTCCGAGCCGTCCGTGTTGGCGTAGACGACGATGCGACGGCGGCCATTTTCGCGGCCGATCTGGTTGGGACCGTCGGTCTCCTCGACCGTCGCGATCGCCGCGACCGGCAGGCGGCCGGCCGGCGTGTCGATCAGCGTGCGCGCCAGGTCCTGCGGGCTGCGCTGCGCGTCCGGCAGGCGCAGCACCAGTTCGTAGCGGCGAGCGCCGTCGACGATCTGCGCGCCATGCGCGCCGTCGGTCAGGGCCTGGAGTAATCGGATCGCCTCGCCCGGCGCGAGCCCGACCTGCGCCGCCTTGCGGTGGTCGAGGCGCACGGTGATCTGCGGGATCAGCACCTGCTTTTCGACCGTGAGATCGACCAGCCCCGGGATGTTCGCCAGTCGCGCCCGCATCTGTTCGGCGAGGCCGCGCAGCGTGTCGGTGTCATCGCCGAAGATCTTCAGCGCGATCTGCGCACGCACGCCGGACAGCAGGTGGTCGAGCCGGTGCGAAATCGGCTGGCCGATCGCCACCTGCGCCGGCAGCATGGCGAGCTTCGCGCGGATTTCGGCCATCACCGCCTCGCGGTCACGGTCGGAGCGCTTCAGATCGACGTCGATCTCGGCCGAGTGCACGCCCTCGGCGTGCTCGTCGAGCTCGGCGCGACCGGTGCGGCGCCCGACTTGCGCGACCTCGGGCACTTCGCGGATCAGACCCTCGGCCACCGCGCCGATGCGATTGGCTTCGGCCAGCGACGTGCCCGGATTGAGCATCAATGACAGCACCAGCGAGCCCTCATTGAAGGGCGGCAGGAACAGTCTTGGAAAGAACGGAACGCTCGCGGCCGCCGCGATCACTGCGACGGCCGCGGCGCCGATCAGCAGCCGCGCACGCGGAAACGACCACGCCAGCAGCCGCGCGTCCTGCCGCTTGAGCCAGGCCACCAGCGGACTGTCGCCGTGGTCGAGCCGCTTCATACCCGGCAGCAGGTAGTAGCACAGCACCGGCGTTACCGTCATCGATACCCCCATCGATGCCAGGATCGACACGATGTAGGCGATCCCGAGCGGCGAAAAGAGCCGCCCTTCGATGCCGGGCAGCGCGAACAGCGGCACAAACACCAGCACGACGATGATGGTCGCGTACAGGATGCCCGAGCGCACTTCGACGCTCGCGCGCTCAACCACGTCGAACACCGGCAGCGGCTGCGCGGCCGCACGGTTCTGCCGCAGCCGGCGCAGGATGTTCTCCACGCCCACCACGGCGTCGTCGACCAGTTCGCCGATCGCGATCGCGAGTCCCCCGAGCGTCATCACGTTGATCGACTGTCCAAGCCACTGGAACACCAGTGCGGTGACGGCCAGCGACAGCGGGATCGCCAGCAGCGAGATCAGCGTCGTGCGCACCGACAGCAGGAAGGCAAACAGCACGATCGCCACCATGATCGCGCCGTCGCGCAGCGCTTCGGCGACGTTACCGATCGACGACTGGATGAAGTCGGCCTGACGGAACAGCACGCGCGGCGCCGCCAGCCCCGCCGGCAGCCCCTGCTTCAGTTCGGCGAGCGCCGCCTCGATGTCAGCAGTGAGCTTTACCGTGTCGGCCGCCGGCTGCTTCTGCACGCTGATCACGACGGCGGGCACGCCGTTGTAGCCGGCGTCGCCGCGTTTCAGCCCTGCCGCATAGCTGACACGGGCGACCTGCTCGAGCAGTATCGGCCGTCCGTCCTTCCACGCCACCGCCAGTCCCGCGAGGTCCTCGGCGCGGTTGGTGCGGCCAAGATGGCGGATCAGGTACTCGCGGCTGTTCAGGTCGATGAAGCCGCCGCCGGCGTTGCCGGCGAAGCCGCGCAGTGCCTGCTCGATCTGCGTCAGCGACACGCCGGACTGCGCCATTTTCGCGGTGTCGGGCTCGACCCGCAGCTGGCGCACGTCGCCGCCGATGGGAATCACCTGCGCGACGCCGGGAATCGACAGCAGACGTGGCCGCAGCACGAAGTCTGCATACTCGCGCGCCAGCATCGGGCTGGCGGCAGCCGACTGGCCAGCGTCTGCATTCAGCGGCAGCGCGATCAGCATGATTTCGCCCATGATCGACGACACCGGCCCCATCACCGGCGTGATGCCCTCCGGCAGCTGTTCGCGCACCAGCGCCAGCCGCTCAGCCACCAGCTGCCGGTTGCGGTAGATGTCGGTGCCCCAGTCGAACTCCGCATAGAGGATCGACAGGCCGACCCCGGAGGTCGAGCGCACTCGCGTGACGCCGGGCATGCCGTTGAGCGCGGTCTCGATCGGGAAGGTAACGAGCTGCTCCACCTCCTCCGGTGCCATGCCGCCGGCCTCGGTGAGCACCGTGATCAGCGGCTTGTTAAGGTCCGGGAAGACATCGACCGGCGTGCGCCAGGCCGTGAGTGCCCCGTAGACCATCAGCAGCGCGGCCACCGCGAGCACGAACAGGCGGTTGTGCAGGCTGTAGCGAACGATCCAGTTGAACATGAGTCGCGGCTCCCGTTCAGCGGATCTGAGCGATCAGCGGCGCACCCTGCACCACCACGCGGTTGTCGACGCCGAGACCGCCGGTGACGACGACGTTCTGCGCGTCGAGCGGGCGGAACTGCACCGGCTGCGGAATGAAACGTTCCGCCCCGGACTTGATCCAGACCACCGGTTCGTTGGACGGATTGCGCACCACGGCCTGCGCCGGCAGCACGATGCCTTTGACGCGCTCGTTCAACGCGACGATCACCGTCACCGGCTGGCCGACGGCCAGCGGCAGCGCCGCAGCGGCCTTGTCGGCGCGCACGGCGAAGGTCACCGGCAGCATGCCGTCACGCAATGAACGCGCGGCGCCGATCAGGCGCAGCTGCGCCGCCGGAATGTCCTGCAGCGTCGCCCCGGCGATGCGGCCCGGCAAGCCAGCGTCGGCCGTCGAGGCTTCGATCATCACGCGCGCCGGATCGATGACCTCGAACAGCACGTCGCGCGCCTCGACCACCTGGCCGACGACCGCGTCGGCACGCGCGATCACCCCGGTCGCCGGTGCCACCAGCGCCTCGCGCGCGGTGATGCTCCCGCCGATGCTCTGTTCGCGCTGTGCCAGGCTGTGCGCCTCTGCGCGCGCCGCCTCGATCTCCTTGCGCGGCACCGTACCTTCGAGCGATTCGAGCCGCTGCACGCGCTGGTCGGCGAGCAGCCGCTGCGCGCGCAGTTCCGCGAGCTGCGCCTGCTGATTGCCGCGGGCGTAGGGCTCGGCATGGTGACGCACATAGGCGAGCACCTCGCCGCGTCGAACAGTCTGGCCGGCCACCGGCAGACCACGCGGGCCTGGCTCGATGCGGCCGCCGTGCAGCGCTTGTACGCGGCCGCCAGCATTCGGATCGATCACCACGCGGCCCGACAACTCGACCGTACCGGCCGCGTCCGACTCGGGCGCGAGCACGGTGCGGATGCCCATGCGCCGCTGCGCCTCCTTGGGCACGTTAACGCTGCCGTCCGGCAGCCGCGCGAGTCCGGAGGCGTTGACCGCCGTCCCCGGCGCATCGAGGTGTTCGCCGCCGGGGCCGTGTGCCCCGGGTGCGGCCATCACCGGTGACGCGGTCAGCAATACAAGGGCTCCAACCGCGACAGCGGTGACGGCGAGGAGCGCGCGGGTTGCTCGGCGACGCCACAGCCCGACCAGCCCGCCGATCACGGCGGCGAGAAGTGCAGCGCCGATGAGGTACTCGGCCCAATGACTGTGGTGATGGCCATTGTGCGATCGGTCCGAAGTACGCAGCGTGCCGTCGAGCAGGTCGGCAGCGCCCTGGTGGACCAGCGTGAAGACCAGCGCATGCTCTCCTGGTGCGGCCAGCCGCTGCAGCAGCTTCGGGTCGTCGATCGCGTAGTCGCCGCGGTCGCCGCGGAACGTGGCCTGCGCCTGGGCGCCGCCGCTCTCGACGGTGAGAGCGGCGCCGAGTACCGGTTCGTTCGTTTCGTAGCGGTCGACCAGGATCACGAGTTCGCCGGACCGCAGCGTTGCGACCAGTTCGTATTGATCGGTGTTCGCCTCGACGCGCGGCAGCGCCGCGCCAGAGGAGGCACTGGGCTGGTCGAGGTGCTCGCCGTCGGGGCCATGCGCGCCGGGTCCGGCCCGGACTGAAGTCGCGACGGCGATCAGACCGGCGAAGGCGGCGACGACGAGCGCCGTGCGCCAGGTCATGCTGTGAGTACAAAAGGCGACTTCTTTCATGGCAGCAATCCAAGTGACTGGTTGACCCGCGCACGGGCGAGTCCGAGCGCGGCCTGCTGGCGCGCGAGTGCCGCCTCGGCCTGGGCCGAGGCCGACAGGGCGCGCAGGAGCTCCGGCAACGAGGATTCACCGGCCCGGAAGGACTTGTCGATCAACTGGGCACGTTCGCGCAGCAGTGAGGCCCGTTCACGCTCCGCTTCGAGCTGGCGCTCGGCCTGCTGCGCACGTTCGCGGGCCAGCGCGATGTCCGCACTGAGGCGGTCGCGCATGCGTGCCTGCAGCGTTTCCGCGGTATCGAGTTCGCCGAGCGCTGCGGTCTCGAGCGGCCGGTTGCGGTCGTCCGGACCGAAGGGAACGCGCAGGCCGACGAGCAGGCTGTAGTTGGCCGCCTCGCCGCGCGACGGAATGTCCTGGCGCACGCCCATCGTCAGCTCAGGTGCGTCCCGCCTCGAGGAGCGCAGCAGATCGAGCTTGCGGCGTGCCTGATCGCTGCTTGCGTACGCCAGCCTCAGGTCAGGATGTGCCGCGAGCGGATCGGCCGGCACGGGACCGACCGGCTCCAGGTCGATCGCCGGCAGCGCGTCAAGGCCGGTGAGGGTCGTCCAGCGGCTGCGGGCAGCGAGCCAGCGCTGCTGGACTTCGGACCGCTGCGTCGTGGCGTTCAGCCACTCGGCGCGTGCTGCCAGCGCGTCAACGCGTGCCAGGTCGCCCGCGCGGACGCGACGGTCGACATCGTCGGCAACCGCTTCGAGAGTCTTGACCGTCGCCTCAGCCAATGCGACTTCGGCACGGTGCTCTGCGAGCGACCAGGCCGCTTCGCGTACTTCGCCGGCCAGACGCAGCCGCGCCGCGGCCAGTGCATCGTCGGCGAGCGCCACATCGCCATCGGCGAGCTTGGCCCGCGCCGCGCGCTGCCCGGGCAGCAGCAGCGGCCACGCTACGCCGAGCGTGGTCTCGCGCTCGCCGGCATCGGTCATCAGGCGATCATCCCGCACGGCGAGTTCGAGGGAAGGCGGTGCCGCCCAGTAACTGGAGGCCGCGGCCTGTCCGGCCTCTGCGCGCTTGCGCTGTCCCTCGGATTCGCGGACAGCCACGGTGCGCTGCCAGGCGGCTTCGACTGCCGCCCGCAGCGGCACGGTGCGCTGTAGTTCCGCGCCGGCGACGGCGGGCGATCGCTCGCGCACATCGGCCTGGGCCCACGCTGGAGGACGGGCGAGCGCAGCGACGAGCGCGGCGAGCACCATTGTCTTGGCAGTAATCATCGAGTCTCCTGAGGCTCCGGCGCGTGCATGTCCTCGGCGCGCCGTGGCCATGAGCTGCGGAAAGCAGCATGGCCAGCAGTCAGTCGGAAGCGGTCGGTCGCCGATCAACGTCGGCAGACCGGGACGTCAGGAAACGATTCGAGGTGGGCGCAGCGGCCCTTCGAGCACGGGCGGCGGCCCGGTGAATGACACGTGCGCCAGCGCCGGGCCAGTTACGACTTCCAGCGCGTGAGGACGCTCCCCGGACGGCGGTGTCGCCGACCCCGCTGAGTGGTCCGCCACAACGTGCTGTGTCGACTCGCCGGAAGTGTCTTGGTGGTAGGCACCGTCCCCGTGGTGGTGATGCGCCGACTCGATCCAGTGCATCACGGCGTGCTCGAAGTTGCCGCTAGCCCCGAACACCGTGCCGGCGCGCACGAGCGGGGCCGATTGCCACGCGAAGGCGAGCGAGAGCAAGCAGATGAGGAAGCGGCGACCCATTTGGCCATGGTACCGCGGGACCGGTCACCCCTCCACAAGGCGCGGCCGCCACCGAGGGTTTTCGCGAATGACTGCTCGCATTACGCGACGATCAGCAGTTGCTGTCGTTCGAAGAAGTCGATCGCCGCGCCCAGGCCGGCGTCGGTCTTCAGGTTTGTCAGTGCGTCTTGAGCAATGCGTGCCGGGCGGAGGCTTGACCGTCGCACATGGTGTTCTAAGGGCCGCTATGGCTCAGATGGCGAGAAGTCCGACGACATTCTCCTCCCTCATCCGTGCGCCGCTGCCCCGGTGGGTGACCTGTCCCCGCGACATCACGGCGTACGAATCGGCGAGCGACTCGGCGAAGTCGTAGTACTGCTCCACCAGCAGCACCGCCATCTTCTTCTCGGTGACCAGCATGCGGATCACCGCGCCGATCTCCTTGATGATCGACGGCTGAATGCCCTCGGTGGGTTCATCGAGAATCAGCAGCTTTGGGCCGGCCGCCAGCGCACGCCCGATCGCCAGCTGCTGCTGCTGCCCGCCAGAGAGATCGCCGCCGCGCCGCTTCAGCATTTTCTTCAGCACCGGGAACAGTTCGAAGATGTGCTCGGGGATGCGACTCGCCCCGGCCCCCGAGACGGGAGCCAGGCCCATCATCAGGTTTTCCTCGACGGTCAGTCGATTGAAGATCTCCCGGCCCTGAGGCACGTAGCCGATGCCGGCACGGACGCGCTGATAGGGCGGCATCGGTGCCAGGTCAACTCCATCGAGGCGCAGCGCTCCACTGCGAGCGCCAACCAGACCCATGATGGTCTTCAGCAACGTTGTCTTGCCGACGCCGTTGCGGCCCAGCAGCACCGTGCATGCGGCCGAGCGCACTTCGAGCGACACGTCGCGCAGGATGTGGCTGCCGCCGTAGTACTGGTTGAGGTTCTCGATGGTCAGCATGCTGCGCACTCTTTCTTTGCGCTGCGCGCGAAGCTGTGGAACCGTGCCGCTGCGCGGCAAGCCCTGTCGCCGCTCAAATGATCGAGCCGGGAGTCGCCCGGCGGCGAGTGACTTTCTTTGCTTCGCCAAAGAAAGTCACCAAAGAAAGGCGACCGCACGAGGCCGGCCTGCGCTGACGCTCCGGCTGCCCTTGCGCTGCAGGGCGTCAGCGGGCCGTGCGCGAAACTCGCCCGATCGCGGCTACGCCGCGCCACGGGCTCAGACACGCGCCCGGCACGGCCCCGCCGCCGCCCCGTAACGCCGCGGCGTCCCCGAGCAGCACAGGGCACCCGCAGGGCGCCTTCGTAGGCGCGGCTTTCTCTTTGGTTACTTTCTTTGCCAAGTCAAAGAAAGTAACGGGCCGCGCGGCCCTGAAGCGCGGCTCGGAAGAAAGACGACCAGCCCCGCGCGCAGCGCGAACAAGTTCTGCGCGGCGGCCGCGCAGAGCACGGAGGAGAGGCTCAGCGTCCAAGGTACACCTCGATGACCCGCTCATCGTTCTGCACGACGTTCATCGGGCCCTCCGCCAGGACGCTGCCTTCATGCAGCACCGTGACGGTTCGCGCGATGCGATTGACGAAGTCCATGTCGTGCTCGACCACCATGATCGAGTGGCTGTCTTCGAGTTCGAGGATCAGTTCGGCGGTGCGGTCGGTCTCGGCATCGGTCATGCCGGCGACCGGCTCATCGAGCAGGATCAGCTCGGGTTCCTGCACGAGCAGCATGCCGATCTCGAGCCACTGCTTCTGTCCGTGCGACAACAACCCGGCCGGCCGCTGCTGCTGGCCGTCGAGCCGGATGGTCTTCAGCGTGCGCGCGATCAGGTCGCGCTGGGAGGGTGAAAGCCGCGCCAGCAGTGTCGGTCGGACGCGCTTGTCCGTCTTCATCGCCAGTTCGAGATTTTCGAACACCGTGTGGCTCTCGAATACTGTCGGCTTCTGGAACTTGCGGCCAATACCGAGCCGGGCGATTTCAGTTTCAGGGAGCCGTGCGAGATCGAAGGTTTGCCCGAAAAAGGCAGTGCCGGACTCGGGTCGCGTCTTGCCGGTGATGACGTCCATCATCGTCGTTTTGCCAGCGCCGTTGGGGCCGATGACGCAGCGCAGTTCGCCGCGCTCGATCGTCAGGCTCAACTGGTTGAGCGCCTTGAAGCCGTCGAAGCTGACCGTGATGTCCTCGAGGTACAGGATGGGCCCGTGCGAGGTGTCGACCTTATCTTGCTTGAGGACGTGACCATAGCCGGTCACCTCGCCGCTGCCCGACGGCGCGTGGATCGCCGGTTCGCTCACGAGCTCGCCTCTTGGGGCTTGGCGTCCAGGGCCGCGGCGGGCTCGGCGCTGGCGGTTCGACGACTGCGCAGGAACTCGGCGAGCCCCATCAGTCCGCGCGGCAGCAGCAGCGTGACCCCCACGAACAGCAGTCCGAGGAAGTAGAGCCAGAGTTCCGGATACGCGACCGTGAACCAGGTTTTCGCGCCATTCACCGTGAAGGCACCGAGGATGGGCCCGAACAGCGTGCCCCGTCCGCCGACGGCGGCCCAGATCGCTATCTCGATCGAATTCGCAGGACTCATCTCGCCTGGATTGATGATGCCCACCTGCGGCACGTACAGCGCTCCGGCGATGCCGCTCATCATCGCCGCCAGCGTCCAGATCGCCAGCTTGAAATATAGGGTGCGGTAACCGAGGAACATCAGCCTCGATTCCTGGTCGCGGATCGCGGTCAGCACGCGGCCGAACTTGCTCGCGACGATCCAGCGGGCCAGCACCAGCGATCCGAGCAGCAACAGGCCGGACAGCACGTAGAGCGCGGTGCGCGTTTCGGGCGCCGTGATCGGGAAGCCGAGGATGCGCTTGAAATCGGTGAAGCCGTTGTTGCCTCCGAAGCCCATGTCGTTGCGGAAGAACGCCAGCATCGCTGCATAGGTCAGCGCCTGCGTGATGATCGAGAAGTAGACGCCCTTGATGCGCGAGCGGAACGCGAAGAAGCCGAAGACGAAGGCCACGAGTCCCGGGACCGCCGCAACCAGGACTAGCGTCCAGAGGAACGAATCGCTGAAGGCCCAGTACCAGGGGAATTCCTTCCAGTCGAGGAACACCATGAAATCCGGCAGATCGCTCTTGTAGACGCCGTCGCGCCCGATCTGCCGCATCAGGTACATGCCGAAGACATAGCCGCCAAGCGCGAAGAACAGCCCCTGGCCGAGCGACAGGATCCCGGTGTAGCCCCAGATGAGATCCATCGCCAGGGCGACGACCGCGTAGCACATGAACTTTCCGACCAGCGTGATCCAGAAGCTCGAGACGTGCAGCGGGCTGGTCTCCGGTACCGCGAGGTGCAGCACCGGCAGCACGACGAGCAGCAGGGACGTCACCGCGAGGATCGCGCTCCAGGTACGCAGCGGAAACAGGCGCGTCATGCTTCGGCGCTCCGCCCCTTTAAGGCGAAAAGGCCTTGCGGGCGCTTCTGGATGAAGAGAATGATGAAGACCAGCACGATGATCTTTGCGAGCACTGCGCCTGACCAGGGTTCGAGGAACTTGGCGATCGAGCCGAGGCTGAAGGCCGCGATCACGGTGCCGGCAAGTTGCCCCACGCCACCGAGCACGACGACCATGAAACTGTCGATGATGTAGCTCTGGCCGAGGTCCGGCCCGACGTTGCCGATCTGCGACAGCGCCACGCCGCCTAGGCCGGCCACGCCGGAGCCGAGCCCGAAGGTCAGCATGTCGACGCGATTGGTCGGCACGCCGGTGCAACTGGCCATCGCGCGGTTCTGCGTGACGCCGCGTACGAAGAGCCCCATTCGGGTGCGGTTGATGATCAGCCAGACCGCCGCCAGTACCGCGAGCGCGAACACCACGATGACGATGCGATTGAAAGGCAACACGGTGCCGCCGGCCAGTGCGATGCCGCCCGACAGCCAGCTCGGATTTTCGACTTCGACGTTCTGCGCTCCAAAGATTGTGCGCGACGCCTGGATCAGCAGCAGGCTCACGCCCCAGGTCGTCAGCAAGGTTTCGAGTGGACGGCCATACAACCAGCGCAGCACACCGCGCTCGAGCGCCATGCCGATCGTCGCCGTCACGATGAAGGCGACCGGTAGCGCTGCGACCACGTACCAGTCGAACGCACCCGGGAAGTGGGAGCGGAAGATGCCCTGCACGACATAGGTCGCATAGGCGCCGATCATCAGGAATTCGCCATGGGCCATGTTGATGATGCCCATCAGGCCGTAGGTGATCGCGAGTCCGAGTGCAGCGAGCAGCAGGATCGAGCCGAGGCTCAGTCCCGAGAAGAGCGCCGCTCCAATCTCGGTCGTGCGCAGTCGGGCGTTGATCTCGTTGAGCGACGCCTGGGCAGCTGCGCGCACGCTTTCGTCGGCTTCCGTGAAGCTGCCGTCCTCCTGCCGCGCCAGCATCGTGGCGAGCAGCTGCCGCACCTGCGGGTCGTCGGTGGCGGACAGGGCGCGGGCCGCCCTGGCGCGCTGCTCCGGCTCGCTGCTCTTGAGCGCCAGCGACGCGCCGGCCAGCGCGAGGGTGCCCTTGATCTCGGGATCGGCTTCCTTCGCCATCGCGCGCTCGATGATCGGCAGCGCGTCCTCGTTGTCGGAGCCCTGCAGTTCCTTGGCGGCGGCGAGACGCTCGGCGCGATTGCTGCTGCCCAGACGCAGCGCCGCCAGCGCGGCGCCGACTTCACCGCGGATACGGTTGTTGATGACGATGGTTTCGAGGTTGGCGAGTGCCGGACCCGCGGCGGCGCCGGTCGCGGCGTCGGTCAGCTGGCCTCCGGAAACGATAACGGCACGCTTGCCGCTGTCCAGCAGCGCGAGCGCGTCACCGTCGAGCGCCTTCAGGATCTCGATGACACGTGGGTCCTCGGTGGCAACGAGCTTGCGGATGGCTTCGACGCGCGTGTCCGACTCCTCGGCGCCGAGTTGAGCGACGAGTGCCGGATCGAGCGCCGCCGATGCCGGCGCCGCGAGGAGCGCCAGCACGCAGGCGAGAGCGCGCAGGAATCGATGCAGCATCGGCAGTGACGGTGTAGCGCGCAGGACACCGCCGTTCCAGGGACCGGTGTCCTGCGCGCTTACCGTTAGCTCAGGCAGGTGAGTTGGGCTTCTTCTCGTTGCCCGCGATGAACGGGCTCCACGGCTGTGCGCGCACCGGGCCCTTGGTCTTCCACACCACGTTGAACTGGCCATCCGCCCGCACTTCGCCGATGAAGACCGGCTTCCACAGATGGTGGTTGGTTTCGTCCATCTTGATCGTGTACCCGCACGGCGCGGCGAAGGATTGCCCGCCCATGGCGGCGATCACCTTGTCGGCTTCGACCGACTTGGCCTTCTCGACCGCCTGCTTCCACATGTGGATGCCGACGTAGGTGGCTTCCATCGGATCGTTGGTGACGACCTTGTCGGCATTCGGCAGCTTCTGCTTCACGGCCCAGTCCCGGTACATCTTGATGAAGGCGTCGTTCTGCGGATTCTTCAGCGACATGAAGTAGTTCCACGCCGCCAGGTGACCGACCAGCGGCTTGGTGTCGACGCCGCGCAGTTCTTCCTCGCCCACCGAGAACGCGACGACGGGCACGTCCTTCGCCTTCAGACCGGCGTTGCCGAGTTCCTTGTAGAAAGGAACGTTGGAGTCGCCGTTGATGGTCGAGATCACGCAGGTCTTGCCGCCAGCGGCGAACTTCTTGATGTTCGCGACGATGGTCTGGTAATCGCTGTGACCGAACGGTGTATAGACCTCCTCGATATCCTTCTCCGCGACCCCTTTGCTCTTGAGGAACGCGCGCAGGATCTTGTTGGTCGTGCGCGGGTACACGTAATCGGTGCCGAGCAGGAAAAAGCGTTTCGCGGCGCCGCCTTCCTTGCTCATCAGGTATTCGGTGGCGGGGATGGCCTGCTGGTTCGGTGCCGCACCCGTGTAAAAGACGTTCTTCTCGAGTTCCTCTCCCTCGTACTGGACCGGGTAATACAAAATGGAGTTGAGTTCCTTAAAGACTGGCAGGACCGACTTGCGCGAGACCGAAGTCCAGCACCCGAACGTGGCCACGACCTTGTCCTGCGTGATGAGTTGCCGTGCCTTTTCGGCAAACAGCGGCCAGTTGGACGCCGGGTCGACGACGACGGGCTCGATCTGCCGGCCCATGACGCCACCCTTGGCGTTGATATCGGCGATGGTCATCAGCGCCGTTTCCTTCAGCGCCGTTTCGGAAATGGCCATCGTGCCGGACAGCGAATGCAGGATGCCGACCTTGATCGGCGTCTTGTCCTGCCCGAATGCGGTCGAAATCGATGTACAGCTGAGGGCAGCGGCGCCCCCGGCCTGGATGAATTGTCTGCGGTCCATTCCTCTCTCCAGTAGCAGCAGCGCCTATTCGCCGCGCTGCACTGCACTACAAGTTCTGTGCCATCGCCCCTTTGGGACTCCGGGGCGTGTCGCTCGCACCATGCGCGGGTGGAATGCACCTGCAAGAGCGATTCGGCGCCCTTACATGGTGCGCAGGCAGGCCGCCGGCCCCGCATTCCGATGAGCCGGAAGCCACCCGCCGCGTCGCGCGTGCCGCAGAGCCGGCTCGGCCGCCTCGCCCGTCTCGGTCTTGCTGCGGGCGAACTGGCGGTCGGTGGCGCGGTCCAGGGACTGCGGCGGCTCGGACAAGGCGCGGACGCGTCGATGCCACGCTTTTCGGTGGCCACGGCGCGACGCCTCGCCGAACGACTGGCGAACCTGCGCGGAGCAGCGATGAAGCTCGGACAGCTGATCTCGCTCGAGAGCGAAGGACTGCTGCCCCCTGAGCTGGCGGTGGCCCTCGAGACATTGCGCTCGCAGGCAGCGCCGATGCCGGCGGAGCAGTTGCGACGCGCCATGGGACGTGCCTACGGCGCCGGATGGGAAGGGCGCTTTGCCGAATTCAGCGAAACGCCGATCGCCGCCGCGTCGATCGGACAGGTGCATCGCGTACGTACCCGCGACGGCCGTGATCTCGCACTCAAAGTGCAGTACCCGGGCGTCGCCAAGTCGATTGCCAGCGATGTCGACAACGTCGCAACGCTGCTGCGGATCGCGCGATTGCTGCCACTGGGGCTGGATGCCAACGACATCGCGCGCGAGGCCAAGCGGCAGCTGACGCAGGAATCCGACTACCTGGCCGAAGCGCAGTTTCTCGAGCAGTACGCGCGCCTGGTCGCCGACGAGCCTCAGATCGTGGTGCCGCGAGTGCATTGGGATTACACGACGGCGCGCGTGATGGCGATGGACTACATGAACGGCGTGTCGCTCGAATCCCTGGTCGACGACGCGCCGCAGAAGGCGCGCGATGCGGTCGGCGCCCTGCTGCAGAAGCTGATGTTCCGCGAACTCTTCGAGTTCCGGGTCATGCAGACTGACCCGAACTTCGCCAACTACCTGTACCAGCCGGACTCGGGACGGCTCGTGCTGCTCGATTTCGGTGCGACCCAGGAGTTCACCCCGGAGTTCTCGGAGCGGTTCCGGCGCATCACCCGCGCGATTGTCCACGGTGATCGGCGCGGTATCGAAGAAGGGGCGCGCAACATCGGCTATATCGGCGAGGACGCCTCCGGGGACGTGGTGCAGGCCGCGCTGGATGTCCTCGAACTCGTGTGCGAGCCACTCCGCACGAAGGGGCCGTATGACTACGGTGGATCGGATCTGCCGAAGCGCGCGCGCGAGCTGGGCATCGACCTGGCGTTCAAGCGCGGACTGCTGCGCATGCCGCCCTCGGACACGATGTTCCTGCACCGCAAGCTGGTCGGCGTGTACCTGTTGCTGGCACGGCTTGGCGCGCGCGTCGCGACCGGACGCATCCTCCGGCCGTATCTCGAGCCCGACGTGGCGTTGAAATCAGCCTGATTCGCTGGTCAGGTCGATGACCGCGTCTGCCGCCGACAGCACGCGCGGGTGCAGATGGCGGCGGTGGCTGGCGGTGAAGCAAACTGGGCCGTCGAACCGCGCCATGCGTGCCAGCAGCGCATCGGTGCACGCTTCATGCGCACTGTCGGCAAGATCGATCGGCCGGCCATGCGGGCCGAACAGCGCATCGGCTTCGTCGAATAGCAGCAGCACGCCGGCATGCTCGGCTGCATCGAACAGCCGCTCGACATTCAATTCCGCTTCGTGCGGGTAAGGCGAGAGCAGGCGCGTCCAGTCGACCCGCTGCACCGGCGCGTTGAGATGACGCGCCATGACCGCCATCGCCGCGCCGCGCGCAACCGCATACGGGCTCACCAGCACGGCGACCAGCGGCGGTCGGCGTTCGGCGCGGGGCCGGCGCTGCTCCGCCAGCCGTGACTTGGCATTGATCGCCAGCACGGTGAGGGCAATGCGCACCTGCGCCGGCAGGCTTTCGGCGATTCGCAGTTGGTCCGACGTCATGCTGCAACGATACGGAAGGAGATTGGTTGAATGCGTCGCCGCTGGTCGGGATCGCAATTCTGCGCGATCACGCGGGTGAGGGAAGGCGTTTGGTCGGGCGCTGGGGTTGAGTGGCGCGAATGCGCGATGACCTGCCTCACGCGACCCTGCGCGTGGGCGCTGTAGCAATCAGCACGACGCCGGCGCTCGCCAGCGCCAGCGAGAGGGCATGGAGCACCGTGAACGATTCACCCAGCACGGCTGTTCCGACGGCGGTCGCTGCTACCGGCAGCGCCACGGTGAACACGCCAGCCTGATTGGCCGGCACGTGCTTCAGGCCGGCGACCCACATCCAGACGGCGAACAGGCTCGCTGCGAGCGAATAGAAGACCAGCAGCGTCCACAGCGAGGGAGTCACGGAACCGAGGTCAAAGCGCGCCAGCTGCCAGAGGCCGAATGGGGTGATGAGCACGAGCCCCCACAGATTGATGAGTGCCGAAACGCGCAAGGGAGTGCGCGTGGCGGACAGCCGCTTCGCAATGATCACGTAGATCGCTTCGCAGACCACCGCACCAAACATCAGCAGGTTGCCGATCCAGGCGGCGGCGCGTGTGGAGGTAGCGTCATGGCGCGCCAATTGCAGCAGCGCGATGCCGCCAACGGCAAGGGCCACGGCGAACATGACACGCCGCGTCAGCCGCTCGCGCAGAAAAAGCCAGGACAGCAGGGCGACAACCGCGGGCAGGGTCGCGAGTATGACCCCCGCCGCCGTCGCGGTCGTCATCGACACGCCGTAGAGCATGCAGATCGAGAACAGGAAGTTGCCGAAGAAGGACATCACGAAGAACAGCCGATGCTCGATCCGGCTCAAGGGCGGCTCGGATGCCGCGGCGCGCGTCCATGGAACCATCGCGACGGCGGCGATCGCGAACCTCAGAAACGCCAGCGCGAGTACCGGAATGGCGGCGGTCAACGGCTTCGACAGCGCAACGTAGGTGCCGACCAGCGCCATCGAGCCGGTCAGCAGCAGGAAAGCCGTAAAGCGGGACGTCGGCGCAGTCATCGCGCGGGAAGATACGCGAGGCCGCCGGCCGGCCGGTGCGAACTACGCAGGCTCGCGCGCAGTAACGGTGCTCGGCGCGCCGTATTCCTTGGCCAGAAAGCGCTCCGCCTCCTCCAGCATGAAGTACCGGAACGCCTCGGCCGCAGGTGACAGCGTCTTCGCGAGCGTGTTCACGATGTACCAGCGCTTGGCGAGCGGCAGGTCCTCGATGTCGGGTACCGCGATCAGCCCGGCTTTTAGCTCGAGGCCGATGGTATGCAGCGACAGGAACGAAATGCCCATTCCGGCCATCACCGCCTGCTTGATCGTCTCGTTGCTGGTCATCTCCATGGCCACGCGGGGTTCCAGCCGGTGATCGGCGAAGAATTTCTCCATCGCGGCCCGTGTGCCCGACCCCTCCTCGCGGATCAGGAACTCGTAGTCAGCGAGCGCGGCCGCCGGCGCGTGACCAGCTTTCACCAGCGGGTGATCGGGTGGCGTCACGATTACATGAGGATGACCGGCAAACGGCTCGGCCCGCGTCGCCAGCTCACGCGGCGGGCGGCCCATGATCGCGAGGTCGACCTCGTTGGCCTGCAACAGCGCGACCAGTTGCTCGCGGTTGCCGCCGATCGCGAGTCGCACCTCTATTCCTGGATGTTCAGCGCGGAAACGTGCCATTAGGCGAGGTACGAAGTACTTAGCTGTACTTACCATGCCGATGGTCAGGCGGCCGGTCTGCAGTCCACTCAACCGCGCCACCGCGTCCTCGGCGTCCTTCAATGTGGCCAGGATCTTTCGCACGTAGACCAGCAGGTACTCGCCGGTGACGGTCAAGGCGACGCTCCGGCCGCCCCGATCGAACAGCGGCAGCCCGACCTGCCCCTCCAACTCCTTGATCTGCATGGAAACCGCGGGCGGGGTCAGATGCAGCTCCTCGGCGGCCTTGCCGAAGCTCATGTGGCGCGCGACCGCCGAAAACACCCGCAGCTGGCGCAGCGTGACTCCTTTCATAAGAACTCCTTAACTTAGTGCTCAGTAATTGTGACTGTACCTTAGGAGTGCGGATGCCTACAGTGCACCGTATCGAGTGAACGCCGTTGCGGCGTCGCAAAACCCAGGGGGGCGAGGGCCATGAACAAGCCAGTCGAAGGGCACATCACAGACGTCAAGGAGCGCTACAAGGGTGGCGTCCTCAAGTACAAGCAGATGGGTTACTGGCGGCCCGACTACGAGCCGAAGGACACCGATGTCGTCTGCCTGTTCCGCATCACTCCGCAGGAGGGAGTGGATCCTGAAGAGGCCGCCGCTGCCGTCGCCGGTGAGTCGTCAACCGCGACCTGGACGGTGGTCTGGACGGACCTCCTGACGGCGCACGACTCGTACCAGGCGAAGGCCTACCGCGTCGACCCGGTGCCGAACCAGCCGGGCCAGTACTTCGTCTACATCGCGTACGACCTGATCCTGTTCGAAGAGGGCTCGATCGCCAACATGACGGCAAGCCTGATCGGCAACGTGTTCAGCTTCAAGCCGCTGAAGGCGGCGCGGCTCGAGGACATCCGCATTCCGGCGGCGTATGTGAAGACTTTCAAGGGGCCGCCGACCGGGATCATCGTCGAGCGCGAGCGCCTCGATAAGTACGGCCGGCCGCTGCTGGGCGCAACGATGAAGCCCAAGCTGGGCCTGTCCGGCAAGAACTACGGTCGCGTCGTCTACGAGGCGCTGACCGGTGGCCTCGACTTCACGAAGGATGACGAGAACATCAATTCGCAACCCTTCATGCACTGGCGCGATCGGTTCCTGTTCTGCATGGAGGCAGTCAACCGCTCGCAGGCGAACTCCGGCGAGATCAAGGGGCACTACCTCAACATCACCGCGGCGACGATGGAAGACATGTACGAGCGCGCGGAGTTCGCGAAGGAACTGGGCTCGAACATCCTCATGATCGATCTCGTGATCGGCTGGACCGCGATCCAGTCGATCTCGAACTGGTGCCGCAAGAACGACATGATCCTGCACATGCACCGCGCCGGCCATGGCACGTATACGCGCCAGAAGAACCACGGCGTCAGCTTCCGCGTGATCGCCAAGTGGCTGCGCCTCGCGGGCGTGGACCACCTGCACGCCGGCACCGCGGTCGGCAAGCTGGAAGGCGACCCGATGACGGTGCAGGGCTATTACAACGTCTGCCGCGACACCTACACGAAGACCGATCTGCAGCGGGGTCTCTTCTTCGACCAGGACTGGGTGGATCTCAAGAAGGTGATGCCGGTCGCTTCCGGAGGCATCCACGCTGGCCAGATGCACCAGTTGCTTGACCTCTTCGGTGACGATGTGGTGCTGCAATTTGGCGGTGGCACGATCGGGCATCCGGCCGGCATCCAGGCGGGCGCGATCGCCAACCGCGTCGCGCTCGAGGCGATGGTCAAGGCACGCAACGAGGGCCGCGACATCGCAAACGAAGGCCCGGAGATCCTCGACGCCGCCGCCAAGTGGTGCATGCCGCTGAAGCAGGCACTCGAGACGTGGAAAGACGTGAGCTTCAACTACACGTCGACCGACACGCCTGATTTCGCCGTCACCCCGACCGCCAGCTGAGCACGGAGATCAACATGCGCATCACGCAAGGCACCTTTTCGTTTCTGCCCGACCTGACTGACGACGAAATCCGCGCGCAGGTCGACTACGCGCTTTCAAAAGGTTGGGCACTGTCGGTCGAGTACACCGACGATCCGCACCCGCGCAACGTCTACTGGGACATGTGGGGCCTGCCGATGTTCACGATCAAGGACGGCGCCGCGGTGCTGTTCGAGGTCAAGGCCTGCCGTAAGGCGCACCCGAACCACTACATCAAGGTCAACGCGTTCGACAACACGCGCGGTGTCGAATCGATGTGCCTGTCGTTCATCGTCAACCGCCCGAAGGACGAGCCGGGCTTCGGACTCGAGCGGCAGGAAGCGGCGGGCCGGAGGGTGCGCTACACGGCGCGAGCCTATTCGGCCGCCAAGCCCGCCGGATCGCGCTACGAGTAGACGAGCGAGGCGATGGACGCTCCCGGCGCGCCGACCGTCGACCTGCAGGCGATCCTGCGCGACACCAACGTGCAGGAGGTGCTGCAGGAACTCGATCGCGAGCTCGTCGGACTCGCGCCGGTGAAGAAGCGCATCGAGGACATCGCCGCCTTTCTCGTCGTGTCGAAGGCGCGCAGCCAGCTCGGGCTGGAAGCCGCCACCCCGTCCTTGCACATGAGCTTCACCGGAAACCCCGGTACCGGCAAGACGACGGTCGCGCTGAAGATGGCGCAGATCCTTCATCGCCTGGGCTACGTGCGCAAGGGCCATGTGGTCAGCGTCACCCGCGACGACCTCGTCGGCCAGTACATCGGCCACACCGCGCCCAAGACCAAGGACGTGCTGAAGAAGGCCATGGGTGGCGTGCTCTTCATCGACGAGGCGTACTACCTGTATCGCCCGGAGAACGAGCGCGACTATGGGCAGGAGGCAATCGAGATCCTGCTGCAGGTGATGGAGAACAACCGCGACGACCTGGTCGTGATCCTCGCCGGCTACAAGGACCGGATGGACACCTTCTTCAAGTCCAATCCCGGTATGAGTTCGCGTATCGCGCATCACATCGACTTCCCCGACTACAGCGAGGGCGAGCTGATGCAGATCGCCGAGAAGATGCTCGCCACCCAGCACTACCACTTTGGCGACGACGCGCGCGCGGCCTTCGAGCAGTACCTCGCGCGCCGCATGCAGCAGCCGCACTTTGCCAATGCGCGCAGCGTGCGCAACGCGCTGGAACGTGCGCGCTTGCGCGCTGCCTCGCGACTGTTCGCGGAGCGCAATCGCGCCCTCACCGAGTCCGACCTGACCACCATCGCGGCTGAGGACATCCTCGCAAGCCGGGTGTTCCAGGCGTCTGCTGCTGCCTAACCGACGGAACCGCCATGCCACTCTCCAATCGACGGACGCTGACCCAGTACCTGATCGAGCAGCGCCGCCGCTTCCCGCAGGCAAGCGGCGCGCTCAACGCGCTGATCCTCGATGTCTCGCTGGCGGCCAAGGCGATCGCGCGCGCGGTGGCCTTCGGCGAACTGGGCGACCCGATGAGCCGACAGCTCGTGGCCGCTGCGCAGTCGCACTCCGGCATCAACGTCCAGGGCGAAGTTCAGAAACCGCTGGACGTCGTCAGCAACGAGATCTTCATCCGCACGACGGAGTGGTCGGGCCACGTGGCAGGCATGGGCTCGGAGGAGATGGAGCACCCTTGTCAGATCCCGGCGCAGTACTCACGCGGCAGGTACCTGCTGGTGTTCGACCCGCTCGATGGCTCCAGCAACATCGACGTCAACGTGTCAGTCGGCAGCATCTTCTCGATCCTGCGCGCACCACAGGCCGTGATCGACTCCGGCCGCGATGTAACAGAGGCGGACTTCCTGCAGCCGGGCACTACGCAGGTCGCGGCGGGCTATGCGATCTACGGTCCGGCCACGATGCTGGTCCTGACGGTCGGCAGCGGCGTGGCGGGCTTCACGCTCGACCCCAACCTGGGTGAGTTCAAGCTGACGCACCCGGACATCCGCGTGCCGGCCGACACGCAGGAATTCGCGATCAACACCAGCAACAGCCGCTTCTGGGAGCCGCCGATCAAGCGCTACGTCGACGAATGCCTGGCCGGCAAGACGGGCACGCGCGGTAAGGACTTCAACATGCGCTGGATTGCCAGCATGGTGGCCGAGGCGCATCGCATCCTGATGCGTGGCGGCGTGTTCATGTATCCACGCGACACCAAGGACCCGAGCAAGCCGGGCCGTCTGCGGCTGCTGTATGAGGCGAATCCGATCGGCTTCGTGATGGAGCAGGCCGGCGGCCGCGCCAGCAATGGCCGCAGCTCGGTGCTCGAGGTGCAGCCCGAAGCGCTGCACCAGCGCATCGGACTCGTGTTCGGTTCGAAGAACGAAGTCGAGCGCATCGAGCGTTACCACGCCGAGTACGACGCCGGCACGGACAAGCCCTACAGCTCGCCGCTCTTCAACGAGCGGTCACTGTACCGGCCCGAGGCGCTCACCTGAACCAGGTCGATAACAATAACGTCATCGAGGGAGAACCCAGTTGTCCAAGAAGCACCCGATCATCGCCGTGACCGGTTCGTCCGGCGCCGGCACCACCACGGTGATGCAAAGCTTCCAGCACATCTTCCGGCGCGAAGGCTTCAAGGCACAGATCGTCGAAGGCGATTCATTCCACCGCTACAACCGGATGGAAATGCGCGCCAACATGAAGGACGCCGAGGCGAAAGGCAACAAGCACTACTCGCACTTCGGCCCGTACTCGAATCTGCTCGAGGAACTGGAGTCGCTGTTCAAGGGCTACGGCGAGAACGGCAGTGGCCGCGTGCGTAAGTACATCCACGATGCGGGCGAAGCGGCCGAGCACGGGGTGGAGCCCGGACACTTCACCGAGTGGAAGGACATCGAGCCGGGTTCCGACCTGATGTTCTATGAGGGCCTGCACGGCGCGTACGTCGATGAGAAGATCGACGTCGCACGTCATGTTGACCTGCTGGTCGGCGTCGTACCGATCATCAACCTGGAATGGATCCAGAAGCTGCACCGCGACAAGAAGATGCGCGGCTACTCGCAGGAGGCGGTGGTCGACACCATCCTGCGTCGCATGCCCGACTACGTGAACCACATCGTTCCGCAGTTCGGCGTCACGCACGTCAATTTCCAGCGCGTGCCGACGGTCGATACGTCCAACCCGTTCATCGCCCGCGACATCCCCAGCGCCGACGAAAGCACGATCATCATCCGCTTCGCCAACCCGAAGGGCATCGATTTTCCCTACCTGCTGTCGATGCTGCACGACTCGGCGATGACGCGGCCGAACACGATCATCTGTCCCGGCGGCAAGATGGGTCTGGCGATGCAGCTGATCTTCACGCCGATGATCCTGCGCCTGATGGACCTGAAGCGTCGGGCCCACTAGCGACCTGGGCAGGAGATCGAGCCATGGCAGCCCAATCCGCACCGGCCGAGCTCGGCTCTTACGCGCCAGACTTCGAATTGCCTGGCGTCTGCGGCCAGGTGTGGACCCGCGACGCCTGCGTTGGACCCAGCGGCCTGCTGGTGATGTTCATCTGCAATCACTGTCCCTACGTCCAGGCGGTGCTCGACCGCATCGTGCGCGATGCGCGGGAACTGCAGGCCGCCGGCGTCGGGGTTGTAGCCATCAGCAGCAACGACGTCGCCGCGTACCCTGAGGATTCGTTCGACAAGATGCAGCAACTCTGGCGCGAAAAGGCGTTGCCCTTCCCGTACCTGTATGACGAGTCTCAGGATGTGGCACGTGCCTACGGTGCGGTCTGCACGCCGGACTTCTTTGGCTACAACCGCGCGCTGGAGCTGCAGTACCGCGGTCGACTCGACGCTTCCGGGCGGCAACCTGCGCCGACGGATGCCAAGCGCGAACTCCGTGATGCGATGCTGATGGTGGTCGCGAGTGGCCGCGGGCCGGCTGAACAGACTCCCAGCATCGGCTGCTCGATCAAGTGGAAGTGAATTCGAGGCATTGAGGCCACGACGGCGCCGGCACGGCCGGCGAAGGTTCGCCTCCCTCGGTGCGGGCGCCGTCACGGCTGGCCCGGCATGCGTTGTGTCGATATAACGCGACGTCCGGCGCGCATTAACGCCCATTTGTGACTGCATGAGTGCGGGCGCTCACCACGCCGGCGCGTGCCCGCCCCATAATGCGCCTCGCCTGACCGCCCACCATGGCCGACCAGCCCAAACAACTCTTCCGACAAGAGGCGATCGACGCGCAGCGCGAGAAGCTGCTCGGTGAGGTCTCTCTCGCCCGTCCGGTGCCGCTCTGGGTTTTCACCGTCCTGGCGCTCGCCTTTGCCGTCGGGCTGGTCGCGTTCTCCATATGGGGCGAGTACTCGCGCCGCGAACGGGTCGACGGCTTCCTGGCGCTGGACGTCGGCGCCGCGCGCATCCTGGCGCCTGAGGCCGGCACCATCGCCGAACTGCTCGCCAAGGAGGGCGACGAGGTCGATGCGGGCCAGCCACTGATCCGGCTGTCATTCGAGCGCGGCACGGCATCCGGGGTGTCGTCGGGCGAACTGGTACAGCGCGAAATCAGCGAACGGCGGCTGGTCCTCGAGCGCGAGCAGCAGCAGGTCAAGTTGCTTGGCCAGCAGCAGGCGGATGCGCTGCGCCGCAAGATTGCAGACCTCGAGCGCGAACTCGCGCAGTTCGACGTCGAGATCAAGGCCCAGCAAAGCCGTCTGGCATCGTCGCGCAACGAGTTCCAGCGGGCCGAGGAGCTGTACAAGGAGAAGTTCTATTCCGAGTCCAAGCTGATCGAGTTCCGCAACAACGTGCTCGACCAGCAGGTCAAGGTCGAAGCGTTGCGGCGCCAGCGTGCCGGCGTCGAACGCGAACTTTCGGCGGCGCGCGCCGAGGAGCCGTCGATTGCGCTGAAGACGCAGACCGCGCTCGAGCAGATCCGCCGCCAGGCGAGCGAATTGCAGCAGGGCAGCGTGCAGGAGGAGGCCAAGCGCGAAAACGTGATCCGCGCGCCGGTGGCCGGCGTGCTGACCAACATTGCTGCCGCACGCGGCGAGACCGTGGCCGAAAGCGCGCCGCTGGCGGTGGTCGTGCCGAAGGGCAGCGGGCTCCACGCGCAGTTGCTGGTGCCGACACGCGCCATCGGTTTCGTCGCTCCAGGGCAGGAAGTGGTGCTGCGTTACGACGCGTTCCCGTTCCAGCGTTTCGGCCAGTACCGCGGCAAGGTAGAGCGCGTCAGCCGTACGGTGTGGTCGCCTGGCGAGAGGGTTGGCCAGCTGGTTGTCAGGGAGCCCGTCTATCGCGTCGACGTCAAGCTCGACTCCCAGGTCGTCATCGCCGGCGACCAGAAGCTGCCGCTGAGGTCCGGGATGATGGTCAACGCCGACATCCTGCAGGAGAAGCGCCAGGTCTGGGAGTGGGTGTTCGAGCCGGTGCTGTCACTCAAGCAGAGGTTGCAGTAGTGCTCGGCCGCCGCGTCCCGATGATCCTGCAGAGCGAGGCGCCGGAGTGCGGCATCGCCTGCGTCGCGATGATCGCCAGCTACTACGGCTTTCGCACCGATCTGACGGCGATGCGCTTGCGCCTCGCGCCGTCGATGAAAGGCGTGACGCTGAAGCACATCAGCGCGATCGCCGACACGATGAAGCTTGCCGCGCGCGGCGTGAAGGTGCCGCTCGAGGGGCTGGGGCAACTGAAGCTGCCGGCCATCCTGCACTGGGACATGAACCACTTCGTCGTGCTGACGAAGGCATCCGGGGACAGGATCACCGTCAACGACCCGGCCCGCGGCCGGCGCGTCCTGACGCTGAGGGAGGCCTCGGACCACTACACCGGCGTAGCGATGGAACTCACGCCCACCGCCGGCTTCGCCGAGCGCGACGAGCGCGAGAAGATCAGCGCCTGGCAGCTGGTGCGCACCGCCACCGGCCTGCGCAGCGCGGTGACCCAGGTACTGCTGCTGTCACTGGTGCTCGAAGTCCTGGCGATAGCCTCGCCATTTTTCCTGCAGCTGGTTGTCGACCGCGTCGTCGTCGGCCGCGACCGTGACCTGCTGGCGGTACTCGGAATCGGCTTTGCGCTGCTCGCGGTAACGATCGCGGTGATCACCGCGCTGCGCTCCTGGCTTGGCGTCTACATCAGCACGCGGCTCAACCTGCAGCTGCTCGACACGCTGTTCGCGCGGCTGCTGCGGCTACCGCTGGCGTGGTTCGAGAAGCGCCACATCGGCGACATCGTCTCGCGCTTCCGCTCGGTCGATGCGATTCAGCGCACGCTGTCACTGACCTTCCTGGAAACCGTCATGGACGGCGTGATGGTGCTGGTGACGCTGGCTGTCATGCTCTGGTACAGCGGCACGCTGACCATCATTGTCGTCATCGCGGCACTGCTCTACGGCCTGCTGCGCTGGGGCCTTTACGGCCCGCAGCGGCGCGCCACGGACGAGCGCATCGTCCATGAAGCCAAGGCCGCGACGCATTTCATCGAGACGCTGCGCGGAATGATGGCGATCAAGCTCAACCTGCGCGAGACCGAGCGCCGCGCCGCATACCTCAACCACGTGGTCGACCAGACCAACGCCGACGTGCGCGTGCAGAACCTCGCGCTGCTGCAGCGTGCCGGCAACGTGCTGATCTTCGGGCTGGAGAACGTGATCGTGATCTGGCTCGGCGCCTACGCCGTGCTGGCGGGCGAGCTCTCCGTCGGCATGCTGTTCGCGTTCCTGCTGTTCAAGCTGCTGTTCATCACGCGCGTGAACAACCTGGTCGACAAGACAATCGAGTTCCGCATGCTCGATCTGCACGCCGACCGCGTCGCCGACATTGCGCTTGCCGCGACCGAAAGCACGGCCGAACTGCCCGCCGTGGCGCGCGCCGATGCGCCCCCCGGCGCTTTCGTGCTGGACTCGCGCGACCTGGGGTTCGCCTACGGCATCGAGGGGTTCGTTTTCCGTGGCATGGCCTTCAACGCCCGGCCGGGCGAAACCGTGGCGATCGTCGGTCCGTCCGGTAGCGGGAAAACAACGCTGGTGAAGGTTCTCGCCGGCCTGCTCGACCGTACCGAGGGCAGCCTGACGGCGGCCGGCCGCGACATACGGGACTGGGACAAGGCCGCCTACCGTAGCCGCATCGGGGTGGTCATGCAGGACGACCACCTGTTTGTCGGCACGATCGAGGACAACATCAGCTTCTTTGACCCGCAGCATGACCCGGACCGGGTGCGCGCCTGTGCGAAGCTGGCGATGATCGACGAGGACATCAGTGGCATGCCGATGGGCTACAACACGATCGTAGGTAGCCTCGGCGTGGCGCTGTCCGGTGGCCAACGCAGCCGTGTCCTGCTGGCCCGGGCACTCTACCGACAGCCTCAGATCCTGTTCCTCGACGAGACTTTCGATCAGTTGGATCTGGCCAGGGAGCGAGCGATCACTGACGGGTTAAGGCACACAGGGATTGGACTGGTGATCGTCAGCCATCGACCGGAGACGGTTGGCGCGGTGGACCGGATCGTGCGGCTCGGGGACGGCCAGGCCGGCTGATCCTCGCGGACTCGGCTCCACCGCCTGACAAAAAAAAAACGGCGCCCGTCGGCGCCGTGATAGTTGCGGAAATCTATGAGGGCTCTCTGGCCCCTTCACGTACCGCGGATGCGATACGCGGGAATTTGGGATGCGTCGAGCCCGGCCAGCGACGGGCCCGCAACAGGGTGCAGCTCTCAGAGAACCGAGCCAATGAAGGCGCCGCCCCCGACGAGATCCAGATCCTCAACCGAAAGTGCCAGGAGTTCGATCGTCTCGTCCGCTTTGACGGTCTCGGCAGCATCGCTCAGTTCAAGTGTTTCGATGTTCATGGTCCCCTCTTCCGCAAGTATGTTGGTGTGGTTTTTCAGGCACGATCAGCGCCGTGCACGGAGCGAATATTGAGGGCCCAGCAACGTTCGGGAAATCCCCCTTTACCGGAGTTTGCATCCTGTCCGGGTCAAGGCAGAATCGGGCGGCCCTTTTTTTGCCTCCCCTTCATGAGCGGGCGGCGTCCTGATGGAAGACTACGAAGCGCAACTCGAGGCGCTTGAGCAGGAGTTGCGGCGGAATACTGCAACGCCGCCTGCCGACCTGCCAGCTTTCCTCGACGATTGGTTGAAACGCCTCAGAGCTATTCCCTTCTCCGTTGCGCCCAAGAAGCGTGCCGGCTTGTTGGTGGAAGCGGCGGTTCAGTACTACCTACATGGTCAACAGGTTTTCAATGCGGTCGAGCCCATCGCACTGGGAATTATGCTGGCCGAGCAGATCGGGGACCAGCAGCAGTTGCGCCGGGGCCTCTCCGTTCAGGGTCTGATCCTGACGGCAACCCGCAATACCCCAGACGCCTTGCGAAGTCTTTTGCGTGCTCTTGACTTGGCTGAAGCGTTGGAGGATCGGACGGGGATTGCCTCTGTGTGGGTCAACATCGCGGCAACATTTCTCGACGCGACCCTATACGTCGACGCCCGGGTCTGCTTTGAGAGAGCAAATGCCGCTGCAGCTTCGATCGAGGAGTTGGCGCCGTCCGCGACGCTGCGGTGTCGGGCGTTGCACGGTGCATCCATGTGCGCGCTGTACTTGCACGAATACCTCCAGGGCGTGGATGCCTGCGAAGAGGCCTTGGCGCTGCTGCGCGAGCCGAAGGATCGTGAGCAGGAACAGGCCCGGGCTCTGGTCGAGTCGACATACGTTCAATTGTTGCTGGCGCTAAACCGCGTCGAAGAAGCGTCCCAGCATGCTGTTGTGGCCCGAGAGATGGCTGCGCGTTCGGGCGCGGCTCGCGCAAAGATATCGGCCGCGACGGTAAGTGGACTTGTGGACGTGTACAAGGGAAACACTGATGTCGGGATCTCCCGGATTGTCGCGGTAAGAGACCAATCGAAGATTCTCGTCTCTTCATACCAAGACGCGCTGCGGGCGTCAGTCAATGCCTACGAAAAGGCCGGGCAGCCCGATCGGGCGTTGTCGATGAATCGTGAACTGATGATGAACGTTCGCAACATTCATCGAGAAGCGATCATGCAGCAGCAGCAGCAGCACCTGCATCGCCTCGGACTGCCGGATACAGACACCGCAAGCCTGCGGGCAATCGAAGACAAAGATGAAGCGCTCAAGCAGAAGTTAGAGGACGCCGCTGCCAAGCAGGGCGAGTTCCTTGAGCACATGGCGCTCACGGTTGAACTGCGCGAGGAAGACAGCGGCGAGCACGCGTTCCGCGTCGCGATGTGGGCGCATTTGCTGGCGCTCGAGCACGGGCTCGACCCGTCCGAAGCCGAACGCATCGAGTTGGCAGCGCGGCTGCACGACATCGGCAAGGTGGTCATCCCCGATTCGGTGATTCGCAAGCGCACCGCACTTTCGCAGGGCGAGCGGCAACTGATCGAAACGCACGCCGCGACCGGCGCGGACTTCCTCATCCGGGCCAAGGTGCCGTACGCCCATCTGGCCGAGGAGATCGCCCGCTATCACCATGAGGCATGGTCGGGCGAAGGTTATCCGGACGGCATCTCGGGCGATGCAATCCCGCTGCCGGCCCGCATCGTGGGCTTGTGCGACGCGTTCGACTCTCTCGTGCACAACCGGCCGTGGCGGCCGGGCTGGCGTATCGAGGAGGCGCTTGGTCATCTCGTGCGCGAAAGCGGCCGGCAGTTCGATCCCAAGCTTGTCGAGCAATTCATCCCGATCGTGCGGCGCACATATGCCAAGCACGCGGACGTCGACGCCTACCTGGCCCGTTCGGCGCAGCAGACGCCGCTGTGGACGATGCGTCGATCGCTGGTCGAACGTCTGTCCCGGCCAGCGCCGGGCGAGCAGGGCAACGAACAGCTGCGCCAGATGCAGCGGGCGCGCCTCAAGACCGCCAACGGTTCCTGATTGCATGCAGGCCATGCACGGTCCTGCTGACTCGCGATTTGGTGGCCCTGGGGGCCCGCGCTAACCTTCGGCCTGCGTTGCGCGGGGCTCGCTGACTTGAAGAGGTGGCCTGCGCACTGGGCCGCTACTTCAATCGTCTCCGGGGAATCTGATGAAGACCTTTCTTTGTGCGCTGGGGTGCGTACTTGCGCTGTCGATCAACCCGGTGCTCGCGCAGGACAAAGGTGCGTCGCAGCTGACCTCAGCGGAGTGGCTGGCGAAAATTCAGGCCGACAAGAAGGGCATCGTTGCCAAATCGATGAACCTGACGCCGGACGAGGCGAAGAAGTTCTGGCCGCTGTACGACGAGTTCCAGCGCGAGCTGGCAGTACCCCAGAGCGCCTATACCCGTGCGGTTCTGGACTACGTCGCGGCCGGAACGACGCTGACCGATGCCAACGCCAAGCGCCTGTCTGAGCAGGTGCTGGGCGCCAGCCGCGACGAGGCACGGCTGCACGAGAAACACTTCAAGCAGTTGCTGAAGGTGCTACCCGCGCACAAGGCGGCGCGCTACATGCAGATCGAGAACAAGATGCAGGCGGTGGTGCGCTACGAGTCAGCAAAAGCGATTCCGCTGGTGAATTAGGTGACGCGGCGGTCGCTTGGATCTGCCGAAGTTTGCGGAGCCGGCGCGCCCGGGCGCGGCGCGACTGCGGCGCTCCTGCTTTCGCGAGTAAGACCGCGGGTTCTCGCGGCCGGTTTCTTCGCCATATGAAGCTCCGCACGATTCCCGCCGTGTTCATGCGTGGCGGCACCAGCAAGGGCCTGGTGTTCAAGGCGGCGGACCTGCCGTCGGACCAGGCACGCTGGGATTCGTTGTTCTGCGCCGCGATGGGATCACCCGACGCCAACGGCCGCCAACTTGACGGCATGGGCGGCGGTCTGTCGTCGCTGTCCAAGGTCTGTGTCGTCGGCCGGCCGTCGCGGGCCGATGCCGATGTCGACTACACGTTCGCGCAGGTGTCGATCCGCGACGCGCGCATCGACATGAGCGGCAACTGCGGCAACATGAGTGCGGCGATCGGGCCTTTCGTAGTGGACGAGGGCCTGATTGCCGTGGCTGACGGCCCGGTGACGGTGCGCATCCACAACACCAACACGCAGAAGATCATCCACTCCTCCTTTGAAGTGCGCGACGGCCGCGCCATCGAGCATGGCGACTTCGCGATTCCCGGCGTGGCAGGCAGTGGCGCGCCGATCAAGCTCGAGTTCGTCGAGCCGGGCGGCGCCATCACCGGAAAGCTGTTGCCGACGGGCGACGCAACCGAGGAGCTAGACGTTCCCGGCGTCGGCCGCATAGATGTGTCGATGATCGATGCCGGCAACGCTTGCGTCTTCGTGCGTGCAGAGAGTCTTGGACTGAAGGGCACGGAGACTCCCGAGCAGATCGAGCGCGACTCACGGCTGATGGAGGCGCTGCTGGCGATTCGCGCCCAGGCCTCGGTCGCGATGCGCATCACGCCGGACCTGGCCGCGGCGCGCGCGAAGGTCACGACGCCATCGATCGGCATCATCTCGGCGCCACGTGCGTGGACGTCGTTGAGCGGCGAGGAGTTCGAAGCCGAAGCGGCGGATCTCGGGGTGCGCATGATTTCGAGCAACCAGCCGCACCGCGCGCTGCCGTTGACGGCCTCGCTGTGCGTGGCGGTGGCTGCCAACATTCCGGACACGCTCGTGCATACGGTCGCGCGCTACCCCGGTCGGGGTCCGCTGAAACTCGGCATGCCGTCGGGCGTGCTGACAGTGTCGGCTGAAGTGCGCAAGGACCGCGACGGCTGGTATGCCCAGGCGGGCAGCTTCTATCGGACCGCACGGCGCCTGTTCGAGGGGCGTGTCTGCCTGCCGTAGCGGCGGTCAGCCCATCAGTCGAGCCGGCCAGCCTCCGCCAGTTCACGAATCCGCACCACGGTATCGAGGTCGGCACCCTGATAGGCCTGCTGCCGCAGCGCGACCGTCACCTCGTCCAGGCCGCCTTCGCCGGCCACTTCGGACTCCGCCTCGTAGATGAAGCGCAGGAACAGCGCATCGGGCGACGGCTCCTCGATCGCGATCGTCATCCGGCTCGCGGGCCACGAGGTGCCGGCGGCCGTGTGGATCTCGCTGCGCTGCTGCGGAAACAGTCGCACGCGGTCGCGTACGCGGAAGCTGCCGTAGTCCAGCGTGCGCTCAAGTTCGGTCACGCCACTCAGTTCGCGCCTTGCATCGATCGTCACGCGGCCGAGGCCGCCGATGAACAGGGTCGGGTCCTCGGCGCGCAGCACCAGCCCGCGCCACAGCTGCTCTCGCGTCAGCTCGGTGAGCAGCGGCATCAGCGGGTCGTTGATCTCGATCAGGTGTTCGAAGCGCATTCGATTCAGCGCAGGAAACCCTGCCGCTCGAGCAGTTCACGGATCTCCGCCGACTTCGGCACGAAGTAGTCCGGGTCGTACTTGACCTTCGAGGTGTAGTAATGGGCGAGCGACGTGATGCCGGCCGCCTCGATTTCGGCCTTGATTTCCGGTACCGACATGTAGCGCTGCCAGCCACGCACCTCGCGCTCGGCGTAGGTGGCGTCGATGTCGGCCGGTGTCGGCGCGCGGTAGACCTCGTCGTGCACCAGGGCCGTCGTCGGCAGACGATCGCGCGTGGGCGGATCCTCGGCGGGATAGCCAGCCACGATCGACGTGACCGGCACGACCGTTTCGGGCAGCTGCAGAAACTCCACCAGTTCGGGCAACGAATACAGCGTCGTGCCCATGTAGCAGATGCCCAGCCCGCGCGCCTCGAAGCCGAGGCAGGCGTTCTGCGCCAAGATCATCGCGTCGTACGCGGCGACGTGGTAGCCGAGCAGGTTGTTGAAGTTGTCCCGCGCGCCGCGCTGTCGCAGCCAGGTGCGGGTGCGATGCCAGTCGGCGCAGAACGTCATCACCAGTGGTGCTTCGAGCACCATCGGCTGTTCCATATGGAGTTCAAAGAGCCGTTGCTTGCGCGCGGGGTCGCGCGTCAGCACGATCGACACACTGTTCAGGTTCCCGGACGACGACCCGCCGGCAATCGCGTCGGCACAGACTTCGTTGATCAGCGCCGGGTCAATCGGAGTCGGGTGGTAGCGGCGGATCGAGCGGTGGTGGCGGAGCAGGCTGGGCAGGTCGGTCATCGGCGGTCGGTGGTTCGTTTAACCCCATTGTCTCCGATGCCACGTTGACAGGGGATCGGCCCCAACCAGGAGACCCCCGATGCTGCCTTCCCTGCGAGATTTTGCCCCGGCCCGCCTGGGCGCCCTGCTGACCGCTGTTGCCCTGCTTGCGGTCGCGGCGCCGGCCCATTCGATCGGTTCGCTGATCGACGTACAGGTGCTGGACCGGTCCACCGGCGAGACGCTGCCGATGTACTGGCACAACGGACGCTGGTGGGTACCCGGCAAGCCGGGGGGCCGCTATGCGATCACCCTGGCCAACCATTCCGGCGGTCGCGCGCTGGGGGTCGTTTCCGTCGACGGTGTCAATGTCGTCAGTGGCGAGAGCGCGGCGCACGACCAGGTGGGCTACGTGCTCGGCCGCGGCCAGTACGCGCAGATCACCGGCTGGCGCAAGGACCTGACGCGAGTGGCGGCGTTCGAATTCACCGCGCTCGCAAACTCGTACGCGGCGCGTACCGGGCGGCCGGACAACGTTGGCGTCATCGGGGTTGCCGTGTTCCGCGAGAAGCCGAAGCCGGAGTCGCCGCCGCCGGTGATTTCGCGCCAGGAGAAGCAGGAGTCCTCAAGCGGTGCGGCGCCTGCGCCCGCGGCGGGCGCCAGTGCCGCCAACGAATCCGAGGATCGCAAACGAGCCGATTCGGCGTCGGCGCGCGAGCAGAGCATCGGCACCGGCCACGGTCGCAACGAGCGTTCCGTCACCAGTTACACGGATTTTCAGCGTGCGCAATCGACGCCGAACGAACTGATCGCCATTCACTACGACAGCCGCGACAACCTGATTGCGATGGGCGTGATCCCGCGCCCTCGCAAGGTTCCGAACCCGTTCCCGGCGACGGCCGGCTTCGTGCCGGACCCGCCGCGCTGAGCGAACCGGAGCACTCCATTCCGCAGGTACTCGCAAGGATCGGCCGGGCGGGCCGGGAGGCACAATGCCGCGTCATGAGCGCCGGTCCGTCCGACGAGGAACTTCTGGCCGCCTATGCGGCCGGGGATGCGCGCGCGTTCGGGGCTCTGTACGACAGGCATGAGCGCCCGGTGTACCGCTACTTCCTGCGGCAGGGCGCCGCCCCCGCGCTGGCCGATGATCTGCTGCAGGAAACCTGGATGGCCGTGATAAGGCATGCCGAGCGGTTCGAGCCACGGGCGAAGTTCACTACCTGGCTGTATACCGTGGCGCGCAGCAAGATGGTCGATCATTGGCGCCACCGCGATGTCGCAGTGAGTTTCGACGAGGCGGCCAACGACCCGGACGAGGCACCGCTCGAACTGCCTGGCTCGGACGCCGACCGGCCCGACGTGCAGGTGCTGTCGCGGGCGCAGGCCCAGGCGTTCGTGGCCGCGGTCGAGGCGCTGCCAGCCGTGCAGCGCGAGGCATTCCTGCTGCAGGCCGAAGGCGGCCTGTCGCTGGAGGAGATTGCCGCGATCACGGAGGTCGGGCACGAGACCGTGAAGAGCCGCTTGCGCTACGCGATGACGAAGCTGCGGTCGGCAATGGAGGCATGGCAATGAGCGGCGACAACGCCGACCGGGTCCAGCGCGACTACCGCGCAGCGAACGAGGCGCTCGACGAGCGACCCTCGGCCGCGACGCGCGCGTCGATTCTTGCGGCGGCGGCACGGCAGGTAGATGCCGTGCCGCGCGATGCAGCGGCACCCATGGCAGCGCCGAAGCCGGGAATGCGTCGCTGGCCGATGGCGGCCGCGGCGGCGGTCATGCTGTCGACGCTGGCTGTGATGATGGCGGTGCGCACCGAGCACGAAATGCCGACATTCACGCCGCCCACCGATAGCGGCGAGTCGCGGGCGGCGGCTACACGGGTGCCAGCTGCGCCCGGCGTGGAGTCCGAGTCGGTTTCCGGCGAGTCGGCGGTGGATGCCGCTGTGGCAACGACGCAGCGCGCACCCTCGATGTCCAAGGAACGCGCCGCAACACCGGCCGCCGTCGCGCCGGCGTCAGCGCCGCCCACGAGCAGTAGTGCCGCCATGCGCGAAGTCGCGCCGCAACTCGCGGACTCGAAGGTCACGACGCCGGTCGGAGATCCGCGCGCCAAGGAGGACGTGGCAGGGCTCCGTGCGCCCGCCTCGCCGCCGCCTTCCGCCGGGGCGCCGCTGGAAGCCAAGCGGGCGGCCCCTTCTCCGGCTGCCGGGTCGGATGTGGCTGCCGCGGAATCCGCCGCGCCAGGCGCGGGCCGCGAGCGTCGCCGGGACGAAGGTGCGGCCAACATGGCGCGTGCGCCGGCACGACAGGCACCGGCTGTCGGCGGCGCCTTCGGCGCCGCGGCAGAAAAGCCGCGTGCCGAGGGCGATGCCGTCGCGAATGAACTGCGTGCGGAGGACTGGCTGGAGAAGATCATCAAGCTGCGTCAGACCGGTCGCCATGACGAGGCGGACGCCGAGCTCAAGCGGTTCCGCGAGCGCTACCCCCACGTTCAGGTGCCGGCTGCCGCGCTTCCGCCAAGCGGCACGCGCTGATCGGAGGTCACGCCATGATCCCGCTGCACGTGGTTGTCCTGGACTCGATCACCGAAGTCGCCAATGCGCATGCCGGGTTGTGCGTGGTGACCGGCTCGCATGGCGGGGTGTCGGCCGCGCGCTATGCACAGGCCGTCCCGGCTCGCGTCTACGTATTCAACGATGCCGGGGTCGGCAAGGATCGGGCCGGCATCGCCGCGCTGTGCCTGCTGGATGCTCAGGAAATCGCAGCGGTGGCGGTGTCGCATGCCAGCGCGCGTATCGGCGACGCTCGCGACACCTGGGCCTCGGGTGAGATCTCTGCGGTGAACCGTGCGGCACAGCGACTCGGATTGCGTTCCGGCGAGGCGCTTCGTCGTGCGCTGGCGGCCCTTCCGCCGGCCGCCGACTGAATCGCAACCGATGTAGCGGAAGTTCAGACGGCAGCCATCACGCGCTGGAGCTTGCCGCGCACTTCGGCCGCCACTTCGCCCAGCGCAGCGCTGCTCGACAGCTGCTTCATTGCATCCGGGTCCATGAACTCGACCTGAGTGTGTCCGTCGTCCGATTCCCGCACGACGACATTGCAGGGCAGCAGCAGCCCGATCGTCGGTTCCGCTTCGAGCGCGCGACGTGCGAGGGGCGGATTGCAGGCGCCGAGGATGCGGTAGGGCTTCACGTCGATGTCGAGCTTCTTCTTCATCGTGGCCTTGACGTCGATCTCCGTCAGCACGCCAAACCCTTCCTTCGCGAGCTCCGCAGTCACTTTCTGTACCGCCTCCTCGAAACCGAGCGGGACCGTCTTGCCGAAACCATAGGCGTTCTTCATGGCGAACCTTTCATCGGGAGTTGATCATCATGCCGCGGCGACGCAGGTCGCGGATTGCGGCGCGGCAAGTTCAACGCATTCCACGGTAATCCGGCCTTCGATCGCCTGCACCGCCAGCCGCGCGGCATCGGCCTCGAAAGCGCGCGGTGCATGGCGAGCCAGCGCATCGGCGGCGTCCAGCGTGCCAACGGATCCGAGCCAGCACCATCGATCGAACACGTGCAGCTGCTCGCGCAAGCGCGTGGCATTGCGCTCGACAAGTGCCACGGCGCCGGTATAGGGCCACGCCGGAATGCGCCATGGCGCGAGCAGCTCGCGGAGTCGTTCAGTGTGCACGCTCCGCGGCTCTACACCGACACAGGCGCCGTGGCAGCGATGCAGCTGATGGTTGAAGCACGGCGCACCGTCGTCGCCCGCGCGACGACGCTCCAGGCCCAGTACCTTCGCGCACAGGCCGTGTTCACTGGCGAGCGCGCTCAGCATGCGTCGCGCCGACGCGCGTGATCCGAACGGACCATAGACGCTGCCGAACGAGGCCAGCTCCACGCTGTCCGCCTTCAGGTAGCGCGGCGCGTCGTCGTCGAGCTGCAGCATCACCTGGTTCCGCTTGCGTCGCAGGGCGACGTTGTGCGCGGGCAGCCGGGACTTGATGAGTTCGCCTTCGCGCAGCAGCGCGCCGAGCTCGCCGGCGGTTTCTTCCCACTCGAGCCGATGGACTTCCTGCGACAGCCGCAGTTCGCGCGTGGCGCGGTGCTCGGAATTGAAGTGGCCGGCGACGCGGCTGCGCAGGTCGACGCTCTTGCCGATGTAGATCGGGTGCTCGTTCAGGCCATAGAACAGGTACACCCCCGGCGCATGCGGGATGCCGTCGAGCGCGTCCGGCGGCAGGTGCGGCGGCAGGCTGGGCCGACGCAGCAGGGTGGCCACCGCGAGCTCGAGTTCGGCCGGCGGATGGCGCTCCGCCAGCTTCTGCAGCAGGCGCCAGAGGACGCGTGCGTCGCCGAGCGCGCGGTGGCGCTGCTCGCCGCCAAGGCCGAAGCGCTCGATGATCGCGTCGAGCGTGTGCGGCGCGCGATCCGGATACAGATGCCGCGACAGCCGCACCGTGCACAGGGTCTTCGCATGGAAGTTGAGGCCGGCACGGATGAACTCGGCACGCAGGAAGCCGTAATCGAAGCGCGCGTTGTGCGCGACGAAGACGGCGCCGTCGAGGCGGTCGTACAGTTCCTGGGCCAGCTCGGCGAACGAGGGCGCGCCGCGCACCATGTCATTGGTGATGCCCGTCAGCCACTGAATCTCGGCCGGGATCGGGATCCCCGGATTCACCAGCGATGACCACTCAGTGACGCGGACAGCGTCGCCGTCGAAGTCGACGCTGACCAGACCGACCTCGGTCACGCGTTCGCGCTCCGGACTCGAGCCGGTGGTCTCGACGTCGATGAAAGCGAGGCGGGGGGCGAGGACGGGGAACATTGGCATACCGGGGCGGGTGGAATTATCGGGCACCGGGCGGGTGGACGGACCACGGCGCAGGCGCGGGGCGGGCATACTGGCAGCATCAGAATGCCGGCAACTCACGAGGCGGCCGGCCAGAACGCGGAGACGCCCAATGAAAGACGGGACCGTTGCAGCACCGTCCTCCCCCGAGCACGGCAAGGGTGAGCGCCTGGCCCAGGTGCTTGCATTGATCGAGCAGCACCATGGCGGCGCCGAGCGCGCGCTGTACACGACCTTCTGCCACGGATACTTCCGGCAGGTCGATCCCGAGGACGTGTGCGAGCGCAGCGCGGAGGACCTGTACGGCCTGCTGCATTCGCACCTGCAGTTTGCCCGCGAGCGCGACCCGGGTCGTCCGAAGCTGCGCGTTCTCAATCCGACGGCGCGCGACGCCGGCTTCGCATCGCGCCACACGATCGTCGAGGTCGTCAATGAGGACATGCCGTTCCTGGTGGACTCCTCCTCGCTCGAGATCAACCGACAGTCGCTGACGCTGCACCTGATCATCCACCCGATCTTCGCGGTCAAGCGCGATGCCGCCGGGCGGCTCGAGGCGCTTGCCTTGCGCGAGGAGGAGCCCGCCTGGCCGCGCGAATCGTTCATGCACCTCGAGGTCGACCGGCTTGCCGATCCGGTGGCGCGCGCCGGCCTGGCCGAGGGTGTCGAACGCGTGCTGGGTGACGTGCGCGCCGCCGTCGAGGACTGGAAAGCGATGGTGGCCCAGCTGCGCGCGGTAATCCGGGAGCTCGACGAACGTCCGCCGCCGGTACCTCGCGAGGAACTGGCCGAGTCGCGTGCGTTCCTGCAGTGGCTGACCGAGGACCACATGCTGCTGCTCGGTTATCGCAGCAACGACCTTCGCGAGCACGGCGGCGAGCTGGAACTGATGCGCGTCGAGGGTACGGGACTCGGCATCCTGCGTGAAGCGGGTGCACCGAAGGGCATTTCCATCAGCTTCTCCACCGCACCGCGCGGGATGCGTGAGCTCGCCACGGCGCCATCGCCGATGCTGCTGGTGACGAAGGCGACGACACGAGCGACCGTGCACCGGCCAGGCTACGTCGACTACGTCGGCATCAAGCGCTATGACGCCGGCGGTGCCGTCATCGGCGAGCACCGCTTCGTCGGGCTCTTCACTTCGGCCGCCTACAGTACGCGCGTGACCGAAGTGCCGCTGGTGCGCGGCAAGGTGCGCGAGGTCACTGAGCGCGCCGGCCTCGCGCCTGCCAGTCATCTCGGCAAGGCGCTGACCCACATCCTCGAGACCTATCCGCGCGACGAGCTGTTTCAGATCACGACTGATGAACTGGCGGAGATCGCCAACGGCATCCTGCAGCTCGGCGAGCGGCAGCGGTTTCGCCTCTTCATAAGACGCGACACGTTCGAGCGCTTCGTATCGTGCCTGATCTTCGTGCCGCGCGAGAACTACACGACCGAACTGCGGCGCAAGTTCCAGTGGATCCTGCTCGAGGCCTTCAACGGCTCAGCCGCCGAGTTCGACGTGCTGCTCACTGACGCGGCGCTGGCGCGCATCCACATCACGGTGCGCACGACTCCGGGTCGCATTCCGCCGGTCGATCGTCGGGTGCTCGAGGGGCAGCTGGCGGCAGCGGCGCGTCGCTGGGAGGACGACCTGCGCGAGGCGTTGCATGCGGCCATGGACGAGTCTCTGGCGGCCCAGTCGCTGCGGCGCTACGGTGCGGCGTTCCCGGTGTCGTACCGTGAGCACGTCGATGCGACGAGGGCCGTCGAGGACCTGCAGCGCCTGGACCGGTTGTCTCGCTCCGGGCTCGTGCTGAACCTCTACCGGCCGCGCGGATCGCCGCCGAACCGCCTTGGCTTCAAGATCTACCGCGACAGCGCCCCGGTGCCACTGTCCGACTCGCTGCCGATGCTGGAACGCATGGGTGTGCGGGTACTCGCAGAGCGACCGTACGAGATCACGCCGGACGGCGCGGAGTCGATGTGGATCCATGACTTCGAGCTCGAGTCGCCAGGCTGCGGCGAACTGGATATCGATGCCCTTGCACCGCTGTTCGAGGACGCGTTCGCGGGCGTGTTCGAGGGTCGCGTGGAAAACGACGACTTCAACCGGCTGGTGCTGAAGGCTGGGCTCGCCGGCGATGAGATCGTGATCCTGCGCGCCTACGCCAAGTACCTGCGCCAGATCGGCTTTCCGCTGTCGCAGCCGTACATCGAGGCGACGCTCGCGACGCATCCGCGCATCGCCGGCATGCTGGTGCGGCTGTTCCGTCTGCGGTTCCATCCGGGCGAGCGCGATGACACGGCGGCGGCAAGCCAGGTGCGCGCTATCGAACAGGCGCTCGACAAGGTGCCGAATGCGAGCGAAGACCGGGTGCTGCGGCAGCTGCTGGCGCTGGTGAACGCCACCAGGAGGACGAACTACTGGCGCACGGGCGTCGGCGCGAGTGGCGGTGACGGTCCGCGACGCAGTTTCCTTTCGTTCAAGTTCGATCCCCGGCAGATTCCGTCCCTGCCCGAGCCGCGACCGATGTTCGAGATCTTCGTGTACTCGACCCGTTTCGAGGGCGTGCACCTGCGCGGCGGCAAGGTGGCACGCGGCGGGTTGCGCTGGTCGGACCGTCCCGAAGACTTCCGCACCGAAGTGCTGGGCCTGGTCAAGGCACAGATGGTCAAGAACACGGTCATCGTGCCGGTCGGCAGCAAGGGCGGTTTCGTGCTGAAGAAGGCACCGCCGGCGACCGATCGCGAAGCGTTCATGAAGGAAGGCATTGCCTGTTACCAGGACTACCTGCGCGGCCTGCTCGACCTGACCGACAACCTGGTGCAGGGCAAGGTCGTGCCGCCACCGCATGTCGTGCGCCACGACGCCGACGACCCGTATCTCGTCGTCGCCGCCGACAAGGGCACGGCAACCTTCTCGGACTACGCCAACGCGATCAGCGCCGAGTACGGCCACTGGCTCGGCGATGCCTTTGCTTCGGGCGGCAGTGCCGGCTACGACCACAAGGGAATGGGCATCACGGCCCGCGGTGCGTGGGAAAGCGTCAAACGGCACTTCCGCGAGTTGGGCATCGACACGCAGACCACGGATTTCACCTGTGTCGGCATCGGTGACATGTCGGGCGATGTGTTCGGCAACGGCATGTTGCTGTCCAGGCACATCCGGCTTGCCGCGGCTTTCGATCATCGGCACATCTTCATCGATCCGGATCCCGATGCGGCGCGGAGCTTTGTCGAACGCGAGCGCGTGTTCGCGCTGCCGCGCTCGTCCTGGGCCGACTATGACGCGACGCTGATTTCGGCGGGCGGCGGCATCTGGTCGCGCGCCGAGAAAGCGATTCCCGTGTCACCGCAGGCGCAGGCGGTCCTGGGCATCACTTCCGCGCAGCTGACGCCAATCGAGCTGATCAACGCGATCCTGCGCGCGCCGGTCGACCTGCTCTACAACGGCGGCATTGGCACCTACGTCAAGGCCGCGACCGAGAGCCATGCGGACGTCGGCGACCGCGCCAACGAAGCGGTCCGCGTCAATGGCGAGGACCTGCGCTGCAAGGTGGTCGGCGAAGGTGGCAACCTCGGTTTCACGCAGCGCGGCCGCGTCGAGGCGGCGTTGAATGGCGTACGGCTGTACACCGACGCCATCGATAACTCGGCTGGCGTCGACACCTCGGACCACGAGGTGAACATCAAGATCCTGCTGAGCCTGCCGGTCGAACAGGGACGGCTGACGCTCGAGCAGCGCAATGCGCTGCTGGCGGGGATGACCGACGACGTCGGGCAACTGGTGCTGCAGGACAACTACTACCAGACGCAGGCGCTGTCGGTGGGCGTGCACACGGCGCGCAAGCTGCTGGAGCAGCAGCAGCGAATGATCCGGTTCCTCGAGAAGGAGGGGCGGCTCAATCGCGCGCTCGAATTCCTTCCCGACGATGAGACGATCGCCGAGCGCCGCGCCGCTGGCCTGGCGCTGACGGGTCCTGAGCGCGCGGTGTTGCTCGCGTACTCGAAGATGTGGCTGTTCGACGAACTGCTCGCGTCCGATCTCCCCGAGGACACGTGGGTCGCGAACGCGCTGCAGCGCTACTTCCCGGAGAGGCTCCATGGGGAGTTCGCGGCCGACATCGAGCGGCACCCCCTGCGGCGCGAAATCATCGCCACCGTCGTGCTGAACGAAATGGTCAACCGCGTCGGCCCGAGCTTCCCGCACCAGATGACGTCGAGCACCGGATCGACACCGGCGCAGGTGGTGCGCGCGTACCTGCTGACCCGCGAGGTGTTCGCACTCGAGTCGACCTGGGCGTCGATCGAAGCGCTGGACAACGTGGTCGCCGACCAAACCCAGGCGGAACTGCTGATGGAACTGGGCCGGCGCACGGTGCGGGCCACCACGTGGTTCCTCCGCTCGTGGCGCCTGGCCGAACCGATGGCACACGCGATCGAGCGCTTTTCTGCCGCGGCGCGCGGACTGATGCAGTACCTGCAGGCGGCGCCGGCCAGTGCCTCCTGGCAGGTGCCGATCAAGGAGATGCAGGTGCGTTTCATCCAGCAGCGGGTACCCGAGCCGCTGGCCTTCGAGGTGGCCGCCGCCGCGACATCGCTCGCCGCGCTCGATCTGGCGGAAGTGGCCGAAAGCTCGCAACAGCCGTTGGACACGGTGGCGTCGACGTACTTTGCGATCGGCGATGCTCTCGGTCTTGCCCGTCTGCGGGCGCAGGTGTCGGCGCTGCCTTCGGACAGCTACTGGCAGGCACTCGCAAAGGCCGCGTCGAGCGATGACCTGGCGAGCCTGCAGCGGCAGTTGACGGCAGACGCTTTGCAGGCGGGCGGGCTCGAGCCGTGGCAGAAAGCCCAGGCGATTCCACTCGACCGCGCGCGGCGCATGCTGAGTGAACTTGCAGACTCGAAGAATGCCGATCTGGCGATGCTCTCGGTGGCGTTGCGCGAGTTGCGCAACCTCGCCTGACGCGGAGGGCATTGCATGGTGAGTCTTAGAGAAGGGCTTCGATGAACGTGCCGCTGAATCTCCGCAGCGGAACCACGTCGGCGCGCCAGGCGGCGGCAATCCTCGGATTGGCGTTTGCTGCGGCGCTGCTGCCGTGGCTCGCCGCCGTTGCACTGCCGCCGCTGGCCCAGCCGCAGGAGTATCACGACTTCGCCGATCAACGCTGGATGCTCGGCGTGCCGCATGCGCTGAATGTCCTGTCCAACCTGCCGTTCCTGCTGGTCGGTGTTCTGGGACTGCGGGCGTTCCACCGCGGGATGCTGTCGGACACCGTCTCGCGTGCCGCGCGCGTGCCGTGGCTCGTGATGTTCAGCGGTGTTGCGCTGACCGCGTTCGGGTCGGCGTACTACCACCTCGATCCGACTGACGCGACGCTGGTCTGGGATCGGCTGCCGATGGCGCTGGGCTTCGCGGGGTTGGTCGCGGGCACGCTTGCCGACCGCGCGCCGCGCTTCGCCGGGCCGGTTCTGGCGGCGCTAGGGGCCACCGGAGTGGGCTCTGTCGCTTACTGGGCCGCCAGCGCCAACCTCACGCCGTACCTGGTGGTGCAACTGGGCTTCGTCGCGGTCGCTTTGCTGGTCACCGCGCTGGTTCGCTCGCCTTACACGCGCTCCGGGTGGTTGTATGGCGCCGTGGCCCTGTATGCCGCGGCTATCGTCAGCGAGCGACTCGATCGCGTGATCGACACCGCGCTGGGTGGCTTCGTCAGTGGGCATACGCTGAAGCACCTCTTTGCGGCGGCGGGCATCTATGTGCTCTATCGCATGCTGTTGCGGCGCCGGGCCTCGGGCTAGGCCTGGCGCGGAGCGATCGATCGGCGCTTCGGCCAGCGCGTACCATTCGGCTGCGCGCCCCCTGCCCAAAGAGGGGCACCGAATCGTGGGACCAATGCATTGAAAAACGTCGTTTCCATTGTTGCGACCGGCAGCACCCTGCCCGAAGCGGTGGTAACCAACCGCGAAATCGGCCAGCGGCTGCTCGACGGTGTCGAGATCGACGACGAGTCTTCCGCTGAAATCGTCGCGCGCATCAGCGAGCGCGCCGAGCTGATCGAAAAGAAGACCGGCCTGCGTGCACGTCGGTTCTTCGCTGCGGAGGAGTCGCCAGTCACGGTCGGTCTCGAACTGCTCGAACGCCTGATGACGGGGCAGACCTGGTCGGAACTCGATGCCATCATCGTTTCTTCGTCGAGCACGCACGGCTTTCCGGGTTTGTCGCAGCAGATCGTCGCTGCAGCGCGCGGGCGCCACGCCGATCTCGGTGCGCCGTTCGTGCTCGATGTCGGCAGCAACGCGTGCACCGGCTTCATGTATGCGCTGGCCATTGGCAGCAGCGTGATGCAGGCACTGGGCTATCGCCGTGTCGCCTGCGTGGCACTGGAGTTCTCGTCGCGCTGCATCGCCTACGATCCGCTCGCCTTCGGCACCAGCACGCTGTTCGGCGACGCCGCGGCGGGCGTGCTGCTTGCGCGGGACGTGCGCGGCATAGCGACGCTGCGGTCGGTGCGTGCCAGCTCGTTGATCGATGCCGAGACGATCGGCATGGTCAAGGGCTCCGGCATGCAGGCGGCGCACCTCGCACTTGAAGTCCCGAAATCGGCGCGCTGGTTCATGTCCGGCCCGCCGGTCGCCATCGGCGCCACGCGCATCCTCGTCGAGGAGATCCAGCGCGTGCAGCGCGAGGGTGTGCAGATCGACTGGCTGATCCCGCACCAGGCGAATCTGACGCGCATCCTGATTCCTGCGTGCGCGAAGACCGGCATCGATCCCGACCGGCTGTGCGCGTCATTCGCGGACACCGGCAACACCTCGAGCGCGAGCATTCCGCTGCTGCTCGATCAGCTGGTGCGCGGCGGGCGCGCAAGCCCCGGCCAGACGGCACTGATGATCGGCTTCGGCGCGAGCTTTTCAATCGGCGCCGCGCTGGTCGAGTTCGATAGGCTGCCCGATGCCGAGCGGCAGAATTCATGACGATTGCCGCGACGCGCTTCGAAGAGTTCGAGGTGGAGGCGCGGGCACAGGGCTTCGACGAGGTGCTCGAACGCCGCTGGGCGCCCGGCACGGTAATCGACGTCCACGCGCATCCGTTCGCGCTCCGCGCTGTCGTCGTGGAGGGCGAGATGTGGCTCACGTCCGGGGCGAGACCCGTCATCTGAAACAGGGTGACGAGTCCGCGCTCGGGCAGGGTGTGTCACATGCGGAACGCTACGGCCCGGAGGGAGCCGCCTACTGGGTCGCGCGCCGGACTGCGAAGCTCTAGTCGCGGTCCTGCGGAACCTGGCGCGTGGCGTCAGCGCCCGTGCGAGTCGGTGCGGGCGCGAAAGCGCTTCAGCAGCAGCGCATTGCTGACGACCGAGACGCTGGACAGTGCCATCGCCGCCCCGGCGAACACCGGAGTCAGAACGCCGAGTGCTGCCAGCGGTATGCCCACGATGTTGTAGATGAAGGCCCAAAAAAGGTTCTGACGGATCTTGCGCACGGTGGCGCGGGAAATCTCGATGGCCGTCGACACCAGCCGCGGATCCGAGCGCAGCAGCGTCACCCCCGCGGCGTGCATCGCGATATCCGTGCCCGAGCCCATCGCGATGCCGACATCGGCCGCAGCCAGCGCCGGGGCATCGTTGATGCCGTCTCCCACCATCGCAACCACGCGGCCGCTCTTGCGCAGCGCCTCGATGTGCTTCACCTTGTCGCGCGGCAGGACGTTGGCCTCGTAGTGGGTGAGCCCGAGCTGCTGCGCGATATGACGCGCAGCGCCGTCGTTGTCGCCGGAAATCATCGTCGTCTCGATGCCGAGGCGCGACAACCCCTCGATGGCGGCCCGCGCACCGGGCTTGGGTTCATCGCCGAACGCGATCAGCCCGATCAGCTGTGATCCGGCCGGCGTGCGCTGGGCCAGCCATGACACGGTGCGTCCTTCCGCCTCGTAGTGCGTGGCACGCGCATCGAGTAACGCGGTGTCCACCTTCCACTCTTCCATCAGCCGACGGTTGCCGAAGGCCAGTTCGACCTGGCCGCCGGGGTGCGATTCATCGATCAGTCGGCTGGCGACGCCGCGGCCGGGCATCACGCGGTGTTCAAGCGCCTTGCGACGAAGCATTGCCGGATGTCGCTTCCCCTCGTGCTCGAAGGCGCCGCGTACGGCATCCGCCAGCGGGTGGTTGCTGCCGGCGTTGGCGGCTTCGGCCAGTGCCAGCACTTCCTTGGGATCGAAGAGCGAGTGATGCTCGACAGCCACGACGCGCGGCTTGCCGAGTGTCAGCGTGCCGGTCTTGTCGAATGCCACGGTCTGGATGCGTCGGGCGAGTTCCAGCGCGTTTGCGTCCTTGATCAGGATGCCGTGCCGCGCCGCGACGCCGGTGCCGGCGATGATCGCGGCCGGTGTGGCGAGGCCGAGGGCACAGGGGCAGGCGATGACCAGTACCGAGACCGCGTTGATCAGCGCAGTCTCGAGCGACGCTCCGGAATACATCCACCCGGCCACCGTAAAGGCGGCGATGAAGAGAACAATCGGCACGAATACGCTGGCGACCCGATCCACCAGCCGCTGGATGGGCGGCTTGGCCGACTGTGCGTCCTCCACCAGCCTGATAATGCGGGCGAGCAGCGTTTCGGCGCCGACTGCACGTGTCTCGACCTCGAGGCGACCCGGGCCGTTGATCGATCCGGCGCTGACGCGATCGCCGATGGACTTGTCCACTGGCAGGCTTTCTCCGGTCAGCATCGACTCGTCGATGCTCGAGCTGCCCGCCCGGATGAGTCCGTCTGTCGGCACGCGGTCCCCTCCACGGATGACGACGACGTCGCCCAGCCGCAGGTCCTCGACCGGCACTTCGACGACGTGGTCGTCGCGCATCACCTGTGCCGTGGTAGGACGCAGCGCGGCGAGCAGACGGATCGCCTCCGAAGTCTGGTGCTTGGCACGGGCCTCGAGCCACTTTCCGAGCAGCACGAGTGCGATGACGACCGCCGCTGCCTCGAAGTACAGGTGTGGCGCGTGCGTCGGACCGTGGGCGGCTCCGCCCTCCAGCCACAGATACAGCGACAGGCCGTAGGCGGCGAGCGTGCCGAGCGAGACCAGCAAGTCCATGTTCCCAGTGCCGGCGCGCAGCGCCTTTGCCGCAGCCAAGTAGAAGCGTCGTGCGCACCAGAACTGGACTGGCGTCGCGAGTAGCCATTGCAACCACGCGGGCATCGCCCAGTCGATGCCGAGCACCGAGACGTGCGAGCCGATCAGCAGCGGTAACGCCAGCGCCAGTGCCAGCAGCGCATCGCGCCGCAGTCCGGCAGTGCGGTCGACCGGTGCGGCGACGGAGGGGCTGGGCATAGCCGCGCTGTAACCGGCCGCCGTGACCGCCGCCGTGAGATCGCGCGCCGTGGCGGCGCCAGAGATGAGTTCGACGGTGGCCGATTCCGAAGCGAGGTTGACGTCGGCGCGGAGGACGCCAGGGACTGCACGCAGTGCCGTTTCGAGACGTGCGACACAGGTCGCGCAGCTCATGCCGTCGATCTCGAGACGGAGGCTCTGCGTGGGAACCGAGTAGCCGGCCGCGTCCACCGCCCGCGTCAGCGCCTGCGGGTCGAGCGCGTGCCCTTCGACCGCGGCAGACTCCGTGGCCAGGTTGACGGCGACCCGCTCGACGCCGGCGACGCGTGTCAGCGCCTTTTCGACATGCGCGACGCAGCTAGCACACGTCATGCCCTGCACCGGCACCACCAGCCGCTCCGGCGACGCGGCAAGTGCCCCGCCTGCCCTGACCGTCGTGTTGCGCAGTTGATCCATCATTCGAGACTCTACCTCGCCAAAGGCGATGCCATCCCCGGAGCAACGCCGGCGTTGAGGCGCGTCAAGGCACACGGCAGTCCACGGGAAGAAGACAATGAGGGTGCTATGGGTCATTGCAACGGCGGTCACGATGAACGTTGAGGTGCCACTCGATGCCGCCGCCTGGCAGATCATCAATGACGGAGTCATGGGCGGCGTGTCCTCGTCCGCCGTGCGGGCGGTCGGCGCGGGCGGCCTGCGCTTCGAGGGGCGCTTGTCGCTCGACTACGGCGGTGGCTTTGCCTCGGTCCGCCGATCCTTCTCGCTACCGAGCGAGGGGCCGGTTTCCAGCGTTTCGGCCTTTGCGCTGCGCGTGCGCGGCGACGGCCAGCAATATCGGCTGACAGTTTTCACGCGCGATCCGCGGACCGGTGAGCGCGAGCCCCACCATTACCAGGGTGCCTTCGACACCTCAGGCGACGAGCAGGAGATCGTGCTCCCGCTCGCCGATTTCGTCGCCCGGTTTCGTGGCCGCCCGGTGGATGCGCCGCTGCTCGATCCGCAGCGCATCATCGCGATCGGGTTGCAGATTTCCGATCGGCAAGCAGGTCCGTTCGTTCTCGAGGTGCAGTCGATAGCGCTGGTTACGGCGCGTTGATCGCCTGCTCAGTCCGTCAGAGTCGTGCCGGCCGAGCCGCTTGCCGCGCCGACGGCGGATGCGCCGGTCGACGAGTACATGAAGCCGGCGATCGCTTCGCGATACACCGCCGTCGATCCGCCGAAGCCGGAATGGGATCCGCCCTCGATCTTGACGAGGCGCTTGCCCGGGCTTCCTGCGCGCTCGAATAGCGCATCCGCCATTGTGTGTGGCACCACGTTGTCGGCCGTGCCGTGCAGGATCAGCAACGGTGCCTCGACCTTGGCGATGCGGTCCCACGAGTCGAAGCGCTGCGTCACGACGAGCCCGATCCCCGGCACCCAGCCCCAGCGCATGCCTCGAACGAGGTCGGGAATCGACGTAAAGGTGGACTCAATGATCACGCCCGCCAGTTGATCCGACGGAACCGTGCTCGCCAGGTCGATGGCCAGTGCGCCGCCGAGGCTGTGGCCGTAGACATAGCGGCGGGTCGCATCGGGCTGGCGCCGCTTCAGCTCGTCGAACGCCGCACGCGTGTCCTCCGATGCAGTCCCTTCCGACGGGAGGATCTCGGTGCTCCTGCCAAACCCACGGTAGTCCACCGCAAGCACGTTGAAACCCAGGGCATACCAGCGCGCAATCCGGAACACGCTGCCATTCATGTTCCAGCGGGCGCCGTGCAGGTACAGCACCGTGGGCGACGATGCGGCCTGGGGCTGCGGCACGTACCAGAAGTGCAGCGTGTCGCCATTGGCCAGGCGAACGTCGTACTCCTCGGTGCCGGCCAGTGGCTCAGCGAACCAGCGTGGGTTGTCGCGCGCCGGGTTGAAGATCGCCTGCCGCTGCCACTCGTCCAGCGATGTGCAGCCGGCGACCGCGCCGAGTGCAAGCAGGATGGCCGCAACGGCCGCCCACCAGTGACGCGCCAGTGCCGTCGAACGTCTCATCGCCGCTTCGACCACCGCTGTTCGAGCCGGTTCGCGGGCAAAGCCTGTCGGGGGCTAGACCGTTCCGATGAAGTCGCGCTTACCGAGCTCCACGCCGTTGTGGCGCAGGATGTCGTAGGCCGTCGTGGCGTGGAAGAAGAAGTTCGGCAGTGCGATGTGGGCCAGGTACGGCAGACCCTTGTAGGTCAGTGTCTGGTCGCGGATCTTCAGCGATACCTCACGCGCTTCGCTGCCGGTCAGCTGCGCCTCGGTGAAGCCTTCGATGAAGGCGATGGTGCGGGCGATGCGCGATTTCAGCGCGTCGATCGTCGTCTCGGTGTCCTCGTACTTTGGGGGCTCCTGTCCGGCAAGCCGGGCGACGCTGCCCTTGGCGAAGTCGCACGCGACCTGGACCTGCTTGGTCAACGCAAACATGTCGGGGAACAGGCGCGCGGCGAGCAGCACGGCCGGGTCGATCTTCTTCGCTTCAGCGTGGGCCGCGGCCTTGTCGAGGATCAGAGCGAGCTGGCCGAGCGTCTTGACGAACACCGGCACCGACATCGAGTACATGAGGCTCATCAGGATTCCTTTTTCTTCCGGGTTCTCAGCGCGAGCATCGTGCCGCGGCAGTTCTTCGAGCCGCAGCGACATTCATGCTGCTTCTTCAGGGTCGGCGTGATGCGCTCGTCGATGATCAGGCCGTAGTCGTAGTTAAGCTCCTCGCCCCCACGGATGTCGCGCACCGCTTCGATGAATACGCGGCCGTCGTCGGTTTCCTCGCTCTCGCAGTTCGGCTCGCAGGAGTGGTTGATCCAGCGCGCCGCATTGCCGCGGACCGAAGCGTCAATCACCGTCTTGCCGTCCGACAGGGAGAAGAAGAACGTGTGGTTCGGATCCGCCGGATCCGACGGCGGGCGACGGTCAGCCTCCTTCCACGTGATCCGCTCGCCGCGGTATTCGATGATGCGTTCGCCGGCTTTGATCTTGCGGGCGGCGTATACGCCGCGGCCGTGAACCTTGGAGTTGCGAATGACTATGCGCGGCTTGCGCGTGGACGGCATCAGTATTCCTGCGAAAGAGTGTTTGAGGAGTGTCGGACAACGCGCTCGGGAAGCGAGCGGGCCGCAAGTATCGCAAATTGCGCCTCTGGTTCGCCCGCGACCCTACGCTCAGCCATCAAGCAGTCGCTTGAATTCCTCGACCGGATTTGTCTTCAGCACGTCGAGCAGGTTGTTGAAGTGGTCGGACCATACCGAAAACCCCGGTACCGGCTCGATCACCTCGGCGACGGTCAGCGAGGCGCCGTTCAGCGCCTCAGGTGTCGCGGCCAGCAGCACCCAGTCGCTCATGGACGCGGGCTCGGGCGGGTGATCGGAGATCAGCCGCACCTGCAGACCTTCCTCGCGGGCAATGTTGGCGAGCACCGGTTTCAGGTCGAGGAAGCGATTCGAAATGTGGATCGCCAGTACGCCGCCCGGCGCCAGGTGCCGCATGTACAGCCGGATGGCCTCGCGCGTGATCAGGTGCACGGGGATCGAGTCGCTCGAGAACGCATCGATGGCCAGCACGTCGAAGTTCTGCGGCGCGCCCTGCGCCAGTTCGCGCTCCAGCGACAGCCGCGCGTCGCCGATCGCGAACTCGAGCTTCGCGGGCGAAGCGTTCAGGTAGTCGAAGCGGCTGCGGGCCAGTTTCAGCACGTCCGGATCGAGTTCGTAGAAACGGATTGAGTCTCCGGCCCGTCCGTAGGCGGACAGCGTTCCCACGCCCAGCCCGACGACGCCGAGGCGCACCGGCCCGTCCGCCTGCTTGGCGCTGATCGCCCGACCCACTCCGGAGGTGCGGGCATAGTAAGTGCCCGGCTCGAGGCGCTCCGGATGGATCGTGAACTGCTCGCCGTGCAGAATCACACCGTGCAGCAGGCGACGTACCTGGTGATCACCGCTGCCCTGCTCGCGCACGCGTAGCGTGCCGTAGAAGTTGCGCTCCATGAACACGACATCGTTGCGCACGAACTGCACGTACTCGACTCCGTACCAGCCGGTTGCCAGAGTCGCGACGATGGCCGGACCCACCAGCCAGCGGTTACGCCAGGCGAGGACCACGGCGAGGGCGGCGAGCAGCACGAGCGCAAGTGGCAACTCGTAGTAGGACGGGAATATGCGCGGTGCCACCAGGCCGACGAACAGTCCCCCGAGTGCTCCGCCCAGCGAGATCATCAGATAGAAGTTCGTCAGGTAACGCGGCGCGGGCTTCCTTTGTGCCAGCTCGCCGTTGCAGAACAGGACCGACATGAACATGCCGAGTGTGTAGAGCGGCACGGCGATGCCGATGTCGAGCACGCCCCGCGCGGCCGACAGCCCGGCGGCCATGCCGACGATCAGCATCAGCGTGAGGAACAGCCACCAGTTCTGCTCGTACCAGCCACGTCCACCTCGACCTTCGAAGGCGATGACAAAGGTCAGAAGGTAGAGCGAGAGCGGCAACACCCACAGGAACGGCACCGACGCGATGTTCTGCGTGATGTGGCTGGTGGAGGCGAGCAGCATCACCGAGGCGAGCGCGGAAAGGGCTAGCCACAGCAGGTAGTCGGCCGGGCGCGGCGGCGACGCGTCGGCCCTGCCGTCTTCTTGCACGGACTCTGTATTGCCCAGCGCGACGACATGAGGGACGGCATCCTGCCGTCCGACCTTCCACGCCGAGAAGCCGCAGGTCAGCACGAACGCCGCATAGGCGATGCTCCATGCGATTGATTGAGTCGTCGAACTCGTGAACGGTTCGATCGCGAACGGAAAAGCCAGCAGGCCGATCAGCGAGCCGAAGTTGGACAGCGCAAAGAGGCGATAGACCGACTTCTCCGGAAATTGCGGAGCGACCCACTTCTGCAGCAGGGGGCCGGTCGTCGAAAGCAGGAAGTAGGGCAGGCCGATGGTCGCGACCAGCAGCACGATGATGCGCAGCGCGGCGTCGGCCTCAGCAGTCGGCTTCAGCGCCGCGCTCGGCACGATCGGCAGGAAGAGCAGGCTCGCGATCAACAGCGCGATGTGCAGCCGCGACTGGGCGCGTGGGCTCAGGTGGCGGGTACTCAGGTGCGCATAGGTGTAACCGGCGAGCAGGACGACCTGGAAGAACACCAGGCAGGTGATCCACACCGCCGAGGTCCCGCCGAACCACGGCAGGATCTGCTTGGCGATGATCGGTTGCACCAGAAACAGCAGGAACGCCGACAGCAGGATCGTTGAAGCGAAGAGCAGCATGACGGCCGGGCCGGGCGCAAAGCGGGCGATTGTAGGCTGCGCTTCGCCGCTCACGTACACGTGCGACGCCAACTAGTTCGGCGCGTGAATATTGCTGCCGGGCAGGCAGGGATCGAGGTCGGCGCCGAAGGCGACGCGATCAATGTTTCCCGCCGTGCTGTTGTTGATCACCGAGACGAACTGTTTCACGGCGCCGGTGAAGCTGCCGGTCCGGGTGGCGCGACCGTACGGGTCGCTGTACCAGGTCGTCGTCGAACCGCCGCCGTTGGTGATGCGCGTCGCGCCCAGCGTCACGACACGGCGGCAGCCGTTGAAGACGCTGCGGGGATCGTCGTAAGCGATGCGGTTGATGCGCAGTGTCGCCGGCCCGTTGGGCGCGATCGCTGCGCATTCGGGGCCCCGCGCCTGCCGCACGATCTCGGAGGAGCGCAGGGGATCGTCGATGAGCAGGCCGGCGGCGCTGATGCCGATGTAACAGAGGTCGATGCTGCGCGCGATGGCATTGAGGCGCGTGACGTCGAAGTAGCGCGAGGGCGACGTGACCGCATAAGACGGGTCGAGGTACACGAGCTCGGCGCCGTCGGTGCGTCGCAGTGTGAGTGCGGAATACCAGGTCTCGGTGAGTCCGCCGATGAAGTCCGAGGTTTCGCGCACGGGAACAAGGATGGCGTCGTAGACACTCTCCGCCCGCGGAATCACGCGTCCTCGCTCCGTTCCGCCCTGCGGCGAATTGACGGGGTCCGGGGTGCCGAAGCGCAGCGTCACGAAGGTGTTGTCGGTCTGCTCCACCGTGAACTCACCGGGGTTGCCGAAGGTCGTCATCGCGGCGACGATGACCTTGCCGCCGAAGCTTGTGACGTCTGCGCCCCGGTTGCAGTCGAGCGCGTACAGCATCTCGTGCAGATTGCTGGCGTAGGCGTCGGCGGAATGGGTCTCCTGGTGCAGCATCGAGAGGGCATCACAGGCGAGGTCAAAGGTCTGCAGCTGCCCGTTGAGCGTTCGGGTGCGGGCAATGCCGTTTTCCCATGCGATCTTGTAGCCGACATGGTCCTCGTCGCGGTTGGCGTTCGGCAGGCCGTTCGCGGCGTTGTAGGCGCGCAGCTGCTCGGCGGCATAGCCGAACGGCACACCGCTGACGTCGCGTTCGGCGGTATCGATCGTGCCGTTGCTGTTGGCGTCAAAGGCGTAATGATTGCGGATCGAGTCCCACAGCGCGGAGCTGCGCGGGTCGCGGCCGTGCTCGTGGCCAAACGAGCAGACGCGGCTGTTGGCCGGGTCGGTCGCGGTCGGCGGATGCCAGGTCGGGTACTTCTTGCCGTCGGGACCGACGACGAAATACGTGTCGTGAAAGTCCTTCGTGCAGGTGTCATACGTGGTGTTGGGCGTCCACCTGCCCATCGCCGCGCTGTTGGGCCGCGTCCCATCGGGAGAATCGCTGTCATCCTCGTCGCTTGTGCCTTCGCAGGAAATCAGCGCCGCGCCGGTCAGAAGGAACATCGCCGCGAGCGGGGCGGCGGCGCGCAGCAGCGCGAGCCAGCGGGATCGAGATGAGGCGTTCATCAGTTCAGCGGCGCAGCAGCCAGATGGTCAGTGTGACGATGATCGAGACGACCAGCGAGGTGGTGAGCGGAAAGTAGAACGAGAAACCCTCCCGCTGCACGTGGAAGTCACCCGGCAGTCGGCCGAGTCCGAGCCGGGCCAGCCACGGCCACAGGAGTCCGAGCAGGATCGCTGCGATGCCGGCGATGATCAGGGCGCGCTGCATTGATCCAGCATAGCCGAGCGCGCGCAGCTCGGAGAATGACGCGCCTGGATGAAGCGCGCGCCCGCGTTACTTGCGCGCGGTCTTGGCAGTCTTGCGCGCCGCGGTCTTGGTGGCTGCCTTGGCCGGGCGCTTGGCCGTGCTCTTGGCCGGGGCTTTCGCGACCGAACGGGTCTTCGATGTCTTGGCCGCGGGGGCCAAGGCATCCCCGTTCGCCGGTGGCGCCGCCGCCGTTCGACCCGTCGCCCCCTTCGGTGTCGCGGCGCCCGCCGCCTCCGCGGCAGGCTTTGCACGCGCAGTCTTTGCAGGCGCCTTGGTGCGCGGCTCGAACTCGAAGCCCACCGTGCCGTCCGGCTTGCGCACCAGGAAAGCAGCGAACTTGCGCCGCGTGCGGTTGGAGACGAAGGCGCGCAGTACATCGGTACGGCCGCCGTTCAGCAACTTCTCCATCTGCGCGCGCTCGATCGGCTGCTGCAGGATCACCTTTCCCGAACGGAAATCACAGGTTTTCGCCGGGCCGGTAGCGCGTTCGCACAGGTAGTTCATCGGCTGCTCGAACACGCGTCCGCCACACTTCGGGCATGGGCCGATCGGCTGCTGGCCGGAGAAGTCGACCGGCTCGTCCGAGGCGCCGTCGTCACTGCCCTGGCCGAAGTCGAACTCGAGCTTGAATTCGGGCGTCAGCTTGAGCACGGCCGAAAATGGCCGGCCCATCTTACTGATGAAGCCCGACATCGGTCCGATCGTGCCCTTGCCCAGCAGCTCCTCGACTTCCTCGACTTCCAGCGAGCGACTGCCGGGGTGCTTCGGAATCGAGAAGTCGCAACTGGAGCAGGCGAAGCGGCGATAGTTCTCGACGACGGTCTTGCCGCACTTCGGGCAGGGTGTCGTGAGCTGTGCCGGGTCTTCGATCGGCACGGTGTCGGACTCGTAGGTTTTCGCGCGCTCGACGATCTTCTGCGTCATGCCGGCGATCTCGCGCATGAAAAGATCGCGCTTGAGCCGGCCGCGTTCCATCTGTGCCAGCTTGAACTCCCATTCGCCGGTCAGTTCGGGCGCAGTCAGCTCGGGCACATCGAGACCCTTGAGCAGCGTCATCAGGTCGAAGGCCTTGCGCGTCGGACGGAGGTCCTTGCCGTCGCGCACCATGTAACGCTGATCGATCAGGTTCTCGATGATCTGCGCGCGCGTGGCCGGCGTGCCGAGACCCTTGCCGGCCATCGCCGCGCGCAGTTCGTCGTCCTCGATCAGCTTGCCGGCGCCTTCCATCGCGGTCAGCAGCGTCGCCTCGGTGTAGCGTGGCGGTGGCCGCGTGGCCAGAGCCACCGCCTCGATTTCGGTCGTGCGCACGCGCTCGTCGGGCTCGACCTTCACCAGCGAACCCTGCTCCTCGACCGCCTCGCGCCCGTAGATCGCGAGCCAGCCGGGTTCGACCAGAACCTTGCCTTCGGTCTTGAAGGCGTGGCCCTCGACGCGAGTGATGCGTGTCGTCACCATGTACTCGGCCGCCGGGAAGAATACGGCGAGGAAGCGCTTGACGACCAGGTCGTAGAGTTTGGCCTCGACCTCCGACAGGTGCCCCGGCGCCTGCGGCGTCGGGATGATCGCGAAGTGATCCGAGATCTTCGAGTTGTCGAAGATGCGCTTGTTCGGACGCACCCAGCCGTTCTTCTGCACCTGCTTGGCGAAGGTCTTGTAGCTGGACTGCCCGGCGAGTTCCTCCATCGTCTTCTTGACGACACCGAGGTAGTCCTCGGGCAGCGCGCGCGCGTCGGTACGCGGATAGGTCAATACCTTGTGCCGCTCATACAGCGCCTGTGCAATCGACAGCGTGGTCTTGGCGGAGAAGCCGAACTTGCCGTTCGCTTCCCGCTGCAGCGATGTCAGGTCGAACAGCAACGGCGACAGCTGCGTGCTCGGCTTGGCTTCCTCGGTGACGTCGCCGGGCTTGCCGGCGCAGGCGGCGGCGATGGCCGCCGCACGGGCTTCGTCCCACAGGCGCTCGGCGCGAGCGTCGGGGTCCTCATTCTTCCTGAAGGCTTCGTCGATCCAGCGGCCGTCGTACTGGCCGGCCTTCGCATCGAACTTCGCGCGCACTTCCCAGTAGTTACGCGCCACAAACCGGCGGATCTTGTCCTCGCGCTCGGCAACGATGGCCAGCGTCGGCGTCTGCACGCGACCGACTGTCGTCAGATAGAAGCCGCCTTCCTTGCTGTTGAAGGCCGTCATCGCGCGCGTGCCGTTGATGCCGACCAGCCAGTCGGCTTCGGAACGGCTGCGCGCCGCGTCTGCCAAAGGCAGCATCTCGTCGTCGCTGCGCAGTGTCTCGAACGCCTCGCGGATCGAAGCCGGGGTCATCGACTGCAGCCACAACCGGCGCAGCGGCTGGCGCGCTTTCGCCGCCTGCACGATGTAACGGAAGATGAGCTCCCCCTCGCGCCCGGCATCGCAGGCATTGACGAGCTCGGTGACGTCCTTGCGCTTGAGCAGCTTCAGCAGCACCTTCAGCCGCGCCTCGGCCTTGGCAATCGGCGCCAGTTCGAAGTGGGGCGGGATCACCGGCAGGTGCGTGAAGGTCCACTTGCCGCGCTTGACGTCGTGGGACTCGGGCGCCTTGAGTTCCAGCAGATGGCCGACGGCGGAGGACAGCACGTAGCGGTCGCTCTCGAAGTAATCCTGCTGCTTCGTGAAGCCACCCAGCGCGCGCGCGATGTCGGCGGCGACAGAGGGTTTCTCGGCAATGATCAGTGCCTTGGACATGGTGTCGTCAGAAAAAGAAACCGCCGGATTTCGGCGGTCTCTTTATATAGAGATGTCTTTTTTCAGGATAACAACGAAACGCCACTCGCGTGCAAGTGCCCGTCGCGACGGCACAAATCAGGATTCATGCACACGACGAGAGCCGCCGCGGATCACCCCAGCACGTCGTCGCACGAGCGCTCGCGGCAGAAACGCCGATATGCCGCGCTCCCTCCGGAGCGGCTAAGCGCCTCTGCCGAAGCTAGTGAAGATCGCGCTCGGAACCGTCGTGCAGCAGTTCCTCGAGCAGCAGCACGTCGATATCGACCTGCTGGCTCCAGAGGACCATTAGTACGATCACCTTGAGCATCTCGAGCGGGATCGGTGTGTCCTCGATCGCCAGCGCGCGTTCGATGGCGATCTCGCGCTGGGTCGGCGTGAGTTGCCCTGCGTTCTCGAGGAAGCTTAGAAAGCCGACCGATTCGCTGCCGAGCCGTTCGGTTTCGATCGCTGCGTAAACGCGGAAGGATCCGTCGCTTTCCGGACCCACAGCGACTGATTGCTCGGTTACGTGTTCCAGGCCCTGCAGCCACGCCAGGGCCTCGTTGATTTCCTCGTCGTCGAAGCCGGCTGCGGTGAGTTTGCGGGACAGCGAGTCGGCATCCGGGCACGCATGCGGGGCGCCGTAGTTTTCGTACAGATAGACGAGGACGTCGAACACCGTGGTTGGACTCTATGCGAGCAGGCGGTTGCTGTAAAGCCCTACCGCAACCTTTGGTAGCGGTTACCCGGCAGACGCTCAATATCTTGTGCCAGTTCGAGTTCCAGCAGAGACGCGGCGAGGTTTGCAGCATCGCGCCCGGTGCGCTGCGCGAGCGTGTCGATGTCAACCGGATCGTGGCCGAGCAGCGCGAGCAGTTCGCCATGCGGACCGGCCTTGACGGTCGCATCGGGCGTCGCTGCGGCCCCGCGCTCGAGTCCGAGGTCCTCGGCGATGTCGTGCGCGGACTCGACCAGCTTTGCGCCTTCGCGGATCAGGCGATGACAGCCCTTCGCCAGCGGTGAATGGATCGAACCCGGGATCGCGAACACATCGCGCCCGGCGTCCGCCGCCAGGCGCGCGGTGATCAGAGAGCCGGAGCGCAAGGCGGCCTCGACCACCAGGACACCACGAACGAGGCCGGCGACGATGCGGTTGCGCCGTGGGAAGTTGTGCGCAATCGCCGGAGTGCGCAGAGGAAACTCGGAGATGACGAGGCCTTCAGCGCGGATGCGCTGGGTCAGGGCGCGGTTGCTCGTCGGGTAGATTGCATCGACACCGGTGCCGACGACCGCGATCGTCGACGCATCGCTGTCGGCATCGAGCGCCCCGCGGTGTGCGGCAGTGTCGATTCCGAGCGCCAGCCCGCTCACGATCGTCAGCCCAGCGCGGGCGAGGGCGTCGGCGAAGGCTTGGGCGTTGGCTACGCCCTGTTGGGTGGCGTTGCGGCTGCCGACGACGGCGAGCGCTGGGCGGTTCAGCAGGTCGACGCGACCGATCGCAAAGAGTACCGGCGGCGGGTCGGGCGTGGTCAGTAGCAGTTGCGGATAGTCGCTGTCAGCCAGCGAGATCAGCGCGTGCGACGGCGAGGAGGCGAGCCAGTGCTCGGTCGCATCAATGGTGGACTGGAGGTCCGCGCTGGGTGGAGCAGCGAGCACGCGGGCCAGCGGTTCCGGAACTGCGCGGAGCAGCGCATGTACGCCCGCCGTGAAGATCGCGTCAGGCAGCCCAAAGGATGAAAGCAGGTGACGAGCCGTTCGCGGGCCGAGGCCCGGCGTGGCGACCAGCCGCAGCCATCCCGCGAGTTCGGCCGCCTGCACGGGCGGCGCGGTTACTGGACGGTGGCCGGGCGCAGGGGCTGTCGCAACACCCGGTCCGCCTCGGTCTCTTGCGGACGCCGAAGCACCGGCAGGTCGATCTCCTCGGTAGGGTCCGCGGCGCGATCGCCGATTTCGACCGGCAACGTTGCGCGCTGGACCAGCGCGTAGGAAATGCCGGGGAAGACGCGGAAGACGAAACCGAGGCCGAGTTGCTCGTCCGGCAGCTTGACGAACTGGTTACCCGGCAGCGTTCGGTCCTTGATCGTTGCTCCGGCGCGCCACAGTTGCAGCACGTCGCCGATGACCAGCCCGTCATTCGTGCCGCGATTGAGCGTGATGATGCGCAGGCCGCCGGCGTACTGCACGCCGTCATAGACAGAAATGACGCGCGCTTCGACGGGCCGGCTGGGTGCCTTCGGCATGTAGTTCAGGATCGGCTGGATGTCGATCGGCAGCATCCGGTCGCCGATGCCGATCTCTTCCTTGAAGGAATCGATGTGCACCTTGGCCACTTCACCCGGCCGCACCATGCTGGCTGCTCCCAGGTACTTGGCCTCGTAGGCGATGGGGCGCTTCTTGTCCACATCGTCCGGGTCGAACAGCGGCCGCAGCGGACGGAAGACGCTGTAGTTCTTCACGCTGTCGTCCGCGATTCCGCGGGCGTATGCCTCGTCGCCACGGCCGACGTAGACCCGGCCCTCCTGCGTTGCAATGATGCGGGCCGCGCCGTCGAGCGCGCGGGGTTCGAGCACCAGCGGCTGCGACAGGAACGGCTCGATCAGGTTGCTGGGGATGCTGCGGATCGCTGCCCGGTCGCCCGTGACCTCGCGGATCTGCGGCGACAGCTTGCCTTCACCACTGGGGCCTCCGGAACCTGCGCCACCTGCGATTTCGAGCCTCGCACGCCCATCTGATTTCACCAGCAGCAGCTCCTGCCCCGGATAGATCAGGTGCGGATTGGCGATCTCCTGCCTGTTCATGCCCCAGAGTTCGGGCCAGCGCCACGGACTCGTGAGGTACATGCTGGAAAGCCCCCAGAGCGTGTCGCCGCGTTTGACGACATAGCGGTCGGGCGCATCGGGCGCCAACGCCGAAAGCGGCACGCCCGCCTGCGCTACCTGGTCTGCTGTCGCACGCTGCTCCGTCGTGATCGGGTAGCGGCTGGTGGCCGATTGCGCCAAGGCGACACCGCTGCCGGCTACTGTGGCGCAAGCGACGGCGGCGAGAACGCCCATGCTAGTCTTCTTCATGCAAGCTCCCTCTGGCCGTCCGGCGGGGTTTCGCACTGTCCCGCGGGCTCGGCTGCCCGACTTGAAATCTTCGGGACCGACTGCGATATAACCTGAGACAGGGCGTCAGATTCTGCCCCTAGTGCCTTGATATAGCAACGGATACCCAAGTGGGCCGATCCCGACTAGGCGCGATGCCGAAAGGCGTGGGGCGAACTCGGACGAGACCTGTCGACCACTCATCCGGCCGCAGTGTGGCGGCAAATGCGGTGGCGAGGGCGCGCGAAAAGCAGGGTCAGAGGCCGGGACTTAGCCCGATCGTCCGGGGCACGTGACCTGGGCGTTTGGAGAACGAATCGTGGCATTGCTGCCGATACTCGGAGTACCCCGACGCGCGACTGCGCACGGTCGCGCGTCCGGTCACCGTGTTCGATGATCGCCTGCGCCGACTGGTCGCAGACATGGCCGAGACGATGTATGACGCGCCCGGCGTCGGCCTCGCAGCCACGCAGGTGGATGTGCACGAGTGCGTGATCGTCATCGACACCTCCGAGGCAAAGAATGAACTGCTGGTGTTCATCAATCCGGAAATCCTCTGGGCGTCGGAAGAGCAGGTCGAGTGCGAGGAGGGGTGTCTTTCGGTGCCCGGCGTCTATGACGCCGTCACGCGCCCGGAGCGTGTCCGAGTGAAGGCCTTCGATGTGCAGGGACAGCCGTTCGAGCGCGAATGCAGCGGGCTGCTCGCGGTTTGCATTCAGCACGAGATGGATCACCTGCTGGGCAAGGTGTTCGTCGAGTACCTGTCGCCGCTCAAGCAGGAACGCATCAAGACGAAGATGAAGAAGCGGCGCACCCGCGCCGCCTGAGTCCGGCTTCGCGGGTTTGCTACGCCGCGGCCGGCAACCGAATCGCGGCGTCTGAAGCGATGACGTGCGCGGTGATCATGTCGGCGATTCTCGGCTGCAGCGCCGGCGGGAAGTCATGGCCCATCCCGGGAATCAGCTCGAGCCTTGCGCCGCGAATATGTCGCGCGGTGTCGATGCCGGCCGCCGGCGGCAGCAGCGGATCCTCCTGGCCGTGGATCACCAGAGTCGGTGCGGTGATGCGCGCCAGTTGCGGACGTCGGTCGCCCGACGCGAGGATCGCAAGCAGTTGCCGCGCCGTGCCGGCCGGGTAATAGCCGCGGCGGGCCACGCGTTCAAGCTGCTGGCGCAGCAGCTGCGGCTCGCTCGTATAGCCCGGGCTGCCGATCACGCCGAACACGCGAACGAAGTGATCGGTGATCTGCTCGACATCGTCGACGTTGCGTGGTCGATGCAGGATCGCGCGCAGTGCACGCGGCTTGCCGAAAGCGACCCGCGGACTGGGATTACCGCTACCGGACATGATCGACGTGAGGCTCGCGACGCGCTCGGGATGGCGCGCCGCCAGCACCTGCGCAATCATGCCGCCCATCGAGGCGCCGACGATATGCGCGCGACCGATCTCGAGCGCGGTCAGCAGCGCGGCGGCGTCGTCGGCCATGTCGTCGAGCGTGTACGGCGCACGCACCGGTAGGCGCAGCAGAGCACGTGCTATCGCGCCGGGCAGGTTGCGCGTCGAGGTGGCCGAGCGCAGCCGGGTCGAGTGGCCGCAGTCGCGGTTATCAAAGCGGATCACCCGTAGCCCGGACGCGAGCAGCCGCTCGACGAAGCCGTCGGGCCAGAGCGCCGCGGGCATGCCGAGACCCATGATCAGCAGCAACACAGGTGCGCTGCGATCGCCGTTGTCCTCGACATCGAGCGTGATGCCGTTCGCCTCGATCTGTGCCATCGCAGTCAAGAAAGCGGTCAGAACCAGGCCTTGCGCGACGGATCGCGGTACAGCCAGCGCAATGAGCCGGTGCGGTCGAAGTGCCGCCATTCGCCTTCGGGCTGCGCGAGCCGATCCGCGATGGCATACCAGGCGAGCGGGTTGAGCCCGATGCCGAAGTGGCTCGCTTCGACCTCGATGTTCTCGGAGTGAGCGCTGTGGCGCTCGACACTGCATTGCCAGGCGACGACGCCATCGGTCCGGCTGTAAATCGATGTGGTCGGCACCGGCGGCGGCAGCCGCAACGGCTCGTGGATGTCCGGCGCGCCGATGCGGTGGCCGGTGACGAGTTCGTAGAGCCGCCACGCATTGGTGGCCTTGGGGTGCCCGGTGAACGGAGTTCCCAGAGTGATGACCTGCCGCACGTCCTTCGGAAAGTCCTTGGCCAGCTCGCGCGCGTAGATGCCGCCAAGGCTCCAGCCGATCAGGCTGACTTTCCGCTTGTACTGCCGGCGCAGTTTGCGGACCAGATCCATGCAGTGCTCGAGTACACCTTCCTTCGGGCCCAGGTTCGAACCCCGGTCCCAGCCATGGACGGAGTAGCGCTTGCGCTCGAGGAACCCGCGCAACGGCTTGGTCGAGGCATCCGACGCCATCAGGCCAGGAAACACGATGACCGGATGCCCGTCGCCGTCCGGCAGCTGGTTGAGCCACGGGGCGGCCAGCATCGTGGCGCCAAATTCCCACGGCGCGCGCCATTCGAGCGCCAGGCGCACAAAGCCGGGCGCACGCATCATGTCGAAGTCGTACCAGTGCTGCGGGTGCGAGTTGTGCATCGAACAGAAGATAGGTGCGAATAGTTTTATTGCGAGCTCGGCGCGGCGCGCCTTGTGGCACGCGCGGAGCGTGCCGGCGAGGCCGCCCCGTTGCGATCGGAGGAGTCTTCGGCCGGAGCAACAGCCTTGTCGCTGGCCTCTGCGAGCTCGGCGAGTGCCTCATACAGGCCGCGCGCCACGGGTCTGGCGTCCGGCATGCCCACGCGCGCGGCGAGGATGCCGAAGTCCAGCGACCCGGCGTAGCTCTGCAGCGTGATGTTCAGACCCAGACCGTGCTCGACGATCGACACCGGCCAATAGGTTTTCAGACGCGCGCCAGCGAGGTACAGCGGTGCTTCCGGACCGGGAACGTTCGATATGACGAGATTCGCGATCGGCGGGATGCGATCGGCCAGTGCCGTGCGGCCGTACAGTCCGGCGGCCGCTGACAGCAGCCAAGGCAGTCCGAGCGAAGGAAAGTCGGTCGGAATGACGCCCTTCAGCTGTCGCGTTACATCCTTCGCCGCGCGCGTCGATGCCTGGATCGCGCGCAGTCGTTCGATCGGGTCGGCAACGTTCGTCGCCAGGGAAGCCAGCGTCATCGTCGCCAGCGTCGTCGCCTCGATGTTGCCGGCTTCGCGGAGGGACACCGGCATCGCCGCCACCATCGACTTTTTCGGCACGCCGCCGCGTGGCTTCATGTACGTCCGCAGCGCGCCACTGACCAGCGCGAGTACCACGTCGTTCAGTGTCGCGCCCTGTACCGTGGCAATGCGTCGCACTTCGGCGAGCGGCAGTGAGGCGGTCGCGAAGCTGCGGCCGCCATCGATGACGCGGTTGAACGGAGCGCGCGGCCCGAACGCCAGATTGCGGCTGAAGCCGGTGGAGCTGGTCAGGAGCTTCGCGGCAACCCGCGCAAGCGCGGGCAGCTGTCGCACGAGGTTCACGGTCTGCGAGCCGGTTACCCTGAATGCCGTGCCGACGAGCGCCACCAGGCCGGGATGATCGGGCTGCCGGCGTCGGGGTCCCTCGACCTTGCGGGGTGTCGGCGCGAGATCGAGCAGTGCGTGCGCCAACGCGACACCCGAGGCGCCGTCGAGCGTTGCGTGGTGGATCTTCGTGTAGAAGCCGAGGCCGCCGTCCTGCAAGCCTTCGATCACATGGAACCGCCACAGTGGTCGGGCGCGGTCCAAAGGCTGGGCATGCAGGCGGGCCACGGCCGCCTCGAGTTGTGCGAGCGAGCCCGGAGGGGGCAGCGTCACGCGGACCACATGGCGCTCGAGGTCGACCTCGTCGGCGCGCACCCAGACCGGATTGGCAAAGTCCAGCGGCATGCTGGCGAGCTGCCGCGTGAACACGGGCGACAGATGCAGGCGCGTGGCCACATGGCGCCGCACGCGTGCGAGGAAGTCGCCGCCCCGACGGGGACGCTCGAGCAGGTGGACCGCGCCGACATGCATCGGCGTCGCCGGTGTTTCCAGATGCAGGAACAGCGAGTCCAACCCGGACAGGGGCTTCAAGCGTCTCCCTCGATGTCGTTCTACCGGCGAATTAGACCGCTGTTGGTCCGCCGCGTGGTCCAGCGCCCTGGCGGTCGCGGCCACATCATTGCCCCGATGGTAAACGCATCGGGCGCGGCATGACCCCACCTAGAATGCGGCGATGCGCATCGTTTTCGCCGGAACGCCTGACTTCGCCTCGCGATCGCTGGCGGCACTGATCGAGGCGGCCGCGACGGCGGGCTGGACGATTCCGCTGGTGCTGACGCAGCCTGATCGCCCGGCGGGTCGCGGCATGCGACTGACCCCGAGTGCAGTGAAGCAGCTTGCACAGGCGCATGGCCTGGCGGTCGACACGCCGACCTCGCTGCGCAAGGGTCCCGACGCGTTGCTTGCTCAGCAGCGGCTGGCGCAGGCCCAGCCCGACGTGCTGGTCGTTGCCGCCTACGGCCTGATCCTGCCGCAGGCCGTGCTCGACATTCCGCGCGGCCTGCGCGACGACTGGAGTCCGCCGCTGACCGCGATCAACGTACACGCCTCCTTGCTGCCGCGCTGGCGCGGCGCGGCGCCTGTCGCCCGGGCGATCGAGGCCGGTGATGCAGAGCACCGGTATCACGATCATGCAGATGGAGGCCGGCCTGGACACGGGTCCGATGCTGCTGGCGGAGCCTCTTGCGATCGGCCCGGACGAGACGACCGGCCAGCTGACTGTGCGGCTGGCCGACCTCGGAGGGCGCCTGCTGGTGCAGGCACTGCGCTCGATGTCGACACTGCGCGCGGAGCCGCAGCCCGCAGCGGGCGCGACCTACGCGAACAAGATCGACAAGTCAGAGGCCTGGCTCGACTGGCGCCTGCCGGCCGTGGCCCTTGCGCGCAAGGTGCGCGCGTATGACCCGTTTCCTGTGGCGCAGACGCGTCTCGACGATGTCGTGATCCGGGTGTGGCGCGCGAATGCGGAGGTGCGCGTTGCGCCGGCGGATCCCGGGACCATCATGGCCGCGGGTCCCGCGGGCATCGAAGTCGTCTGCGGCCAGGGCAGCCTGCGCCTGATCGAGCTGCAGCGGGCCGGCGGCAAGCGCTTGCCAGCGCGCGAGTTCCTGGCCGGGCATCCGTTATCGGTGGCCCAGCGTCTCGCCGACGGGCCGGCATGACCGAGCCGGGCGGCCTCTCAGCGCCGCTCGCGGATGTGCTGGCGCTCAGCGCGCACGTGTGGGCGTCGGTCGCGGCCGGCCAGTCGCTCGATCGCGCTCTCGCGACACAGGTGCCGTCGGGGCCGTCGCAACTCCGCGCCGCCGTCCAGGACGTGAGCTATGGCGCCGTCCGGCGACGCGCGCTGTGCGAGCGGGTGATCGCCGAACTGGCGGCGCGACCACCCGCCGCGGAGGTCCGTGCACTGCTCGCGGTGGCGTTGGCGCAGCTGCTCGCGGGTCGGCATGCGCCGCATACGGTTGTCGACCAGGCCGTCGCCGCGGCACGATCCCATCACGCGACAGTGGGGGCCGCCGGGTTCATCAACGCCGTCCTGCGAAACTTCCTGCGCCAGCAACCGGCCCTGGTCGACCGCCTGCAGCAGCTCGACGAGGTGCGATACAACGCGCCCCGCTGGTGGATCGATGCGATACGGGCGGCGCATCCCGAGCAGTGGCGTGCGGTGCTGGAGAGCCAGCAGCGTGCTCCAGCCCTGGTGGTCCGGGTCAATCGCCGCCGTATCACGGTGGACGACTACCTTGCCCGCCTCGCGGCCGAGGGGGTAGCGGCGACGCGGGTCGGCCAGTCGGCGGTCTGGCTGCACCAGCCGGTTCCGGTGACGCGGATTCCCGGCTTTGACGCCGGGGATGTCTCGGTCCAGGACGCCGGCGCCCAGCTGGCCGCCGAGTGGCTCGGAGTGGTGGATGGCATGCGCGTGCTCGACGCCTGCGCTGCTCCGGGCGGCAAGACCGCACATCTGACCGAGCTGGCGACTCTCGAACTGACCGCGCTGGAAGCCGACGCCGAGCGCGCCCGGCGGATCCAGGAAAACCTGGACCGCATCGGTGCCACGGCGCTGATTCGCATGGCCGACGGGCGAACCCCGGCCAAATGGTGGGATCGCCTCCCGTTCGACCGCATCCTGCTGGACGCGCCCTGCACCGCCAGTGGCATCGTCAGTCGCCATCCCGACATCCCGTGGCTCCGCCGCGAGGCCGATGTTGCGCATTTGGCAACGGTGCAGCACGAGTTACTCGAGGCTTTATGGCCGCTGCTGGGGGTGGGTGGTAGATTGCTTTACGTCGTGTGCTCGGTGTTTCCGCAGGAAGGGAGCGAGCAGATCGCGCGATTCATCGGGCGCCATCCGGAGGCCGTGCCGGGTCCCCTCCCGGGTGCAATGCCGGTGCTGCAGTTGCTGCCGGCCACCGGCCCCGCCGAGGCCTGGGATGACCTGCGGTCCGAACCGACGCTGCACGACGGATTCTTCTACGCACGCCTCGACAAGTCCCGATGACCCTGGCTCCCGCGCTGCGCGCGCTGCTCGTCTCCCTGCTGCTGCTGGCTGGCCCCGGGCCAACGGCGCGGGCCGACGAGCGCATCGGTGTCATCGCGGCCGCGCTTGAGCCGGCGCCGGGCGGCACCGGCGGCCTCGTTCTCAACGCCACGTTCGAGTTCGAGATGCCGCAGGCCTTGGAGGAGGCGGTCTTAAAGGGCATCGCCATCTACTTCAACACCGAGTTCGAGCTCTACCGCAAGCGCTGGTACTGGCTGGACCGCAAGATTCTCGACAGCACGCTCACCTACCGCCTGTCGTAC
>CAVXZK010000012.1:0-132467 GCA_963766365.1 uncultured beta proteobacterium | reverse complement strand
CGACCCCTTGCTGCCATTCGGGTCTCCCGGAAGCTGCCCTCGATTTCACGCCGAAAGCCGACGTCAGCCTGATCGGCAGACCGCGACCAAGTGCAGCCGCCGCGAAAGGCTGTAACCCGACATCTTGGTCGGCATATCAGGGGACCTCGCACGGATCCATGCAACCTGGCAAGGGGCGGACATCGGAAGTGACCAACGGTGGACCGCAATCGGCAACCCAGGCCGATGCACTCAGAAGCCGGCGACGCGCTCGACGAACCAGAAGCTCGCGATCGCACCAATCGCATAGGGCGGTACCCGCCGCCACCAGTCGGGCTGACGCGATCCGAAGCTGCGTAACGCCAGACGCCCGGCCGCGATCACGACCAGAATCGCTGCGATGAACAGCAGTTGACCGATCTCGACACCGATGTTGAAGAACAGAAGGGCGAGCGGTATCGATAGCTGGGGCAAGCCGACCTCCGCCAGCGCACCGGCGAAGCCAAGCCCGTGGAGCAGCCCGAAGGTAAATGCCACCAACCACGGGTAACGCTGGGTCAGACCGAGCTTGCCTTGCTGCGCGTGGACGATTTCGCTCGCAACGAAGACGATAGAGAGCGCGATCGCTGCTTCGACCGGCGGGCCTGGAACATGCACCCACCCGAGCGTCGCCGCGAACAGCGTGAGGCTGTGCGCGACAGTAAACGCGGTGACGGTCGCGATCAGGCGGCCCGTTCCTTTGACCAGAAGCAGCAGCGCCAGCACGAACAGCAGATGGTCGACGCCCAACAGGATGTGTTCGACGCCCAGCAGCGTGTAGGTCTGCGCGACCTCGAAAGTGCCGGGACTGTCGGTGAAGACAAAGCGCGGCTCGAGCGCCAGCACGCGGCCCAGTTGCGCGGTGCCGTCGCTGCGCGCGAGCCGCACCAGCACGTCGATGCGGTTCTTTGAAAGATCGGGGAACTCGACTGCCTGGCCGGCGAATCCGCCCTCGACCGAGATGCGCCAGCGCTGCACTGCTGTGCCTGCCGCGAAACTGCTGTACACGGGAGTCAGCGTGCGAGTCCCCGTCCGGAAACTGCGGGCGCAGCTTGAACGTGGTCAATTCGTCCAGCGCCGGCAACTTCCACAGCACGTCATAGGTAGTCGCGTCGATCTGCGTCAATTGCAGGTAGGCCGGCCGAAACTCGTCGGCCGTTGCGGGCAGCGCGCCGCAAGCGAGCAGCAGACCAACGAACACGCGGTGCAGCCACCGATTCATGGCTGGGCTGCGACTCTCGGCGGCAGCTTCGGTTCGATCACCACGGTGTAGCTGTCGCGCAACTTGCGATAGCTCTCGGTGCGCGAACGCTCACGCCGTTCGTTCTCCCACTCGCGGGCCACCTGCTGGCGAACCTCGTCCAGCGGCGGCAATGCAGCCGGTGTCGCGCCGAGACACGCACCAGATGCACGCCAAAGCTGGAGGCCACCGGCCCGGTCCATTCGCCCGTCGGCAGTTCAGTCAGTCGTTGCGCAGAATTCGCCGCCGAAGTCGCGCGCGACCAGCTCTGCCGAGACCGCCACTGCGCCCCTCGGCAGCAGGGTGCGCTGGCCAAGCCTTGCGGGATCGCCGCCCCGCGCGAGGGCGGCCTTCGCCGCGGCGACCTCGCGCTCGATCTCGGCCACCGTTCGCGTGCCGTCAAAGAAGACCTGCTCGAAGTTCACCGTCGTAGGCCGCATGAAGCGGGCGGCGTTCTGCTTCATGTAGGTAGTCAGATCCGCATCGGTCGGCGCAACGCCCGCGATTTGTTCTTCGGACATCAGGTCGAGCTTCTGCCGAACGCGCCGCTTGATCACCGGGTCGTCGCGATCGAGCCCGAGCGCCACGCCCTCGCGGAACAGGATCTCGTCGCGTACGTGCGCTTCAATCAGGTTGGACAGTTCCTGCTCGTTCGCCGGCCGCATCCAGCGCGCCTGATACTGGCGCGCAAGGTCGTCAACGATCGCCTGGGTGACGACGATGCGCTCGCCCGCGTTGCCGGACGGATTCATCCAGCCATACACCACGAACAGAGCCACGCCGATCAGCGCAAAGTGCAGCAGCGGCTCGCGCCACCAGCGTGTCGCTTGCATGCGGAGGTGCCTTCAGCCCGGCGTGTACCAGATCGGCGACGTGTAGGCGCGCTCCTGGATGCTCGCCGGCACGTCGGTCGGCAGCTTCACGCCGAAGACCTTGGCGTCGAAGGTGGTCCAGCGCGGCGTCGGGATCTCGAGCACGCGCACGTAGTAGAAGGCGCGCTGCTTCGCGTCGAAGTCCGGGTCCTTCCAGTAGCGCGGTGAGGTACGGCGCGCCGATCGCATTGCGTGTAGCTCGCCTCCTTCGACGTTCACCGTGTTGCCCACCGGCGGCAGCTTGCCGTCCTTGCGCCGGGCTTGCGGTTGCCCGACCAGGCCACGTCGTAGACCTTCTCGTGTGTCTTGCCGGCGGCGTCGAGCCAGCCCTTGATGACCTGCACGCGGTCGAGGTTGGCACCGTCGGCGTCGCGCATCGCGCGGATCAGCATCGTCGGGCGCCTTGCCTGCCGGTGCGGCCTTCAAGTCACCCCCCATCGGCACGCCGCGCTGGTAGCCCTGCTCGGCGAAGTCGGAGCGTTCCAGATCCTTGGCCGTGAAGTCGAAGCCGCCGAACACCCGCACCTGCAGGCGCGTGCCGGTGGTGGCGTAGACCTCCTTGCGCGCCATCGCGTCCCACAGCGCTTCGCGCGTGTTGTCGCGTGCCCAGACGGCCGCCAAGCCCGATGCACTGGTCTCGCGTGCGAGGTGCTGATTGCTGCGTGCGCGGTCGGCCGGCACCCGGCCAACGATCACTTCATCGAAGCGGATCGGGTCGGCGGAGGGTTCCAGCACGGCCACCTTGCCGAAGAAGTTGTCCTCGGTGGTGGTGACCAGGCCGGTGTGCATGTCGGTCGAGCCGATCGAGGCCGAACTTGAACGGGTTGACGCCGAGCTTGGCCTCATAGGCCAGTCCGCGCTTGAGCGTCTCGCGGGTGTATTCGCGTGGCAGCATGTCGGGCGTCTTGAGCACCGGTCCGAAGCTGCCTTTGTCCCAGCGTTCGAAGTTGGCGAACTCGTCGTTGCGCGACAGCGCCGGGTGCGTCTCGCCGTCGCCCTTGGGCTGGGTGGTTTCGTAGATCGGCTCCCAGCGCATGCGGCGCTCGGCGTAGTCGCGGTCGAGCGGCTTCTTCGTGGTCAGCGTCACGTCATCGAACATCAGCCCGTTCGACAGGTTGCCGTTGTGCGCAATCGCCAGCATCTTGCCGCCGGTCTTCTTCTCGTAATCGGCCATCCACTTCCAGAGGTCCTCGGGATCCCCGGTGTCGTAGTAGGACAGCGGGATGATCTGGTCGGCCTTGTCCTTGCCGTCGCGGAACAACACGTTGCGGTGCAGGTTGTTGCCGTTCGGCCCCGAGGTCCACTCGAAGCCGATGATGGCGGTGAAGCGCCCGGGCTCGTTGTATTTCTCGGCGGCCGCCGTGATCCGCTTCCACGCCGGTTGGGCCATGGTTTTTTCCTGGCCCTTGAACGGGTCTTTCAGCTCCTGCATGGCGGCGATCCACATGTTGAAGGCGGCGCCCTGTCCTTCGATGGTGCCGGTCTTGGCCAGGTCGTGTACCTTCTTGCCCCATTCCGACTTGAGCAGTGCGGGATCGGATTCCGCGATCATCGGCGCGAGGCCGAGGTTCTCGGCGTGGTCGGCAATCACCAGAAAGTCGAGCGGTCGCGACAGCTTGACGGGCAGACCGCTGTTCGACTTGACCTCTTCGCCGCGAGCAAACCGATAGGCGTCCTCGGGCCCGACGATGGCGCCGGCCATGCCGGCGTCGGCGGAGTACGAGGTATGCAGGTGCGTGTCGCCGAAGTACACGCGATTCGGGAAAGGTCTTCGCCGGGTAGGGCGAGTAGGTGACCTTCTTGTTCGCTGGTCCCGGGGCATCCTGCGCAAACGCCTGCGGGCTGGCGGCCAGCAGGATGACGCTTGCTACCGTGGCCATGCGGTACCCGGCTTTGTCTCTGCATGCTCTGGGCTCCTTCGGTCAGTCGACTGCTGAATGTCAGGGCGGAATGTGCCAGATGGGTCAGGGCGAAACGGCCTGCGCCTGCGCTACGGGATCAGTGCGGACTCGGACTCGAAGCGCGACACGCGTTGAGGAACGGCCCACTGTTCGTTATCCCAGTCGTAGGTGCTCTCCGTGGTGAGCGTGAACGACCACGCTGTCGGCGTTGTGTAGGTGACTGAAAGGCTGAAGGAAGGTCGCGTTCACGTCCTGCTTGCCACTGCCGGCAAACGACCAGATGTGGTTCGCGAGCAGCCCGTAGGTCCACGGACCATCCTGCTTGCAGCGCGACGCCCGTCGGACCCGCACCCCACTTCTTGACCGACAGCAGATCATCCGACCCGGTCGGCAGCAGGAACACCGGTCCGACGCCCCAGATCCAGCCGCTGGCCGTCGGCGCCTTCGGCGAGAAGAACAGGCTCTGCACGATGTCGCCGATACCCGACTGGCTGCCCGCGCCGGGATAGATCTCGTCCTGCCAGACAACGGGAAGGATCGTGCGCGAAATCAGGTTCCACTCCGGGTTGAGATCGATCTGGCAGCACCGGCTGGATGTTGAGTTGCCAGCGTTCGCCGCCGGCGGCACCGATGTGCCGTCGCTAGTTGAGCTCGGCTGCAGCGCCGCGCGCGTGGCGGCGGCTTGCGGCGAGCGGCCGCCGATCGCCGTGCCAACGCGCCGGACCACAACCCCGGTGGCAAGCTCAGCTTGCCGGCCAGGCCGGCCTCGATCGTCTTCTGGATCTTGTCCAGATTGAAGGAGCCTGGCGTCGCGCTCGGCGGGTAGTCCTTCATGCTGAGCAGGAAGTTGCCGGCGATGGCGTTCAGCGGCGCCAGGACGAACACCCGGTCGAGCAGCCAGTCGTCGTAGACGTTGGCGTTGTGCTGCGCGCGCTCGAAGGGATCACGACGCAGATTGAACAGCAGCGGCACGCGCAACTCGACGAAGGGCTCGCGCCACACGCCGAAGGCCTGGCCGCGGTTCTCCAGGAACACCGACTTCCAGTCCTGGTAGCGCAGCGCCACCACCTGGCCATCGTCGTTGACGTAGATGAACTCGTTGCGCGGCGAGACCTGGCTCTTGCCCGTCAGGTAGTCGAGCTGGTTGTAGCCGTCCAGGTGGGCGCGGTAGCTGCGCCCGTTGATGGTGGTGCCCTTGAGCAGCCTCTCCTTGACGTCGGTGTCGCCGGCGATGGCGGCGAAGGTGGGGAGCCAATCCTCGTGCGCGACGATGCCGTTCAGCGTCACGCCCGCCGGGAACTTGCCGGGCCAGCGCACGAAGGCAGGCACGCGGTAGGCGCCTTCCCAGTTGCTGTTCTTCTCGCTGCGGAACGGCGTGTTGCCGGCGTCGGGCCAGGTATTGAAATGCGGCCCGTTGTCGGTCGAGTACATCACCACCGTGTCGTTGGCGATGCCCAGCTCGTCCAGCTTCTTCAGCAGCTCGCCGACCATGGCATCGTGTTCCACCATGCCGTCGCTGTACTCGTCCTGGCCGGACTTGCCGCGGTTCTCCGCCTTGACGTGGGTGCGAAAGTGCATGCGCGTGGCGTTCCACCACACGAAGAAGGGCTTGCCGGCCTTGTGCTGCTGCTCGATGAAGCCCATCGCCGCCTTCGAGGTCTCCTCGTCCACGGTCTCCATGCGCTTCTTCGTCAGCGGCCCGGTGTCCTCGATCTTCTGGCCGCCCTTGCCGTCGGCCCACGAGTGGATCACGCCGCGCGGCCCGAACCTCTTGCGGAACTCGGGGTTCTTCGGATAGTCCTCGTTCTCGGGCTCCTCCTCGGCATTGAGGTGGTAGAGATTGCCGAAGAACTCGTCGAAGCCGTGCATCGTCGGCAGGTGCTCGTCACGGTCGCCCTGGTGGTTCTTGCCGAACTGGCCGGTGGCATAGCCCTGGCCCTTGAGCACCGTGGCCATGGTGACGTCGACCTTCTTCCAGCCTTCCTTGGCGCCTGGAACACCGACCTTGGTCATGCCGCTGCGAACCGGCACCGAGCCGCCAATGAACGCGGCGCGCCCGGCGGTACAACTCTGCTGCGCGTAGTAATCGGTGAAACCCACACCTTCCCTGGCGATACGGTCGATGTTGGGCGTCTGGTAGCCCATCATGCCGCGGTTGTTGTGGCTGATGTTCCAGGTGCCGATGTCGTCACCCCAGATGACGAGGATGTTCGGTCGCTTGGCGGTCTGGGCCGAGGCGGTGCTGGCGAGCAAGACCGCAGCAAGGCAGGCAACAACCGGCCAGAAACTTCATTGCGTTACGCGGCGTCATCGGCGGAACCCCCCTCTGATTGGCTTCACGCGCCATGCATTGGGCGTGATGGGACGAAAAAGTCGAGCAGTGTTCCACCGGTAATGCGATCTGTCCAATGTTCAAAATGACGGCTTCTGATACGATTTTCGTATCGTGAATGATCTGCGGCTCATCCGCCTCGCAATCGCGCTCGGCCGCCACGGCAACTTCGCGCGGGCGGCCGAGGAGATGAGCATCTCGCAGCCCAGCCTTACCCGCGGCATTGCCGCGCTGGAGCGCTCGCTCGGTGTGCTGCTGTTCGATCGCACTCGCAAGGGTGCGATACCGACGGCGTTTGGCCGCGTTCTGCTCGAACGCGGTGAATCGATGCTCAGAAGCGACGCCGATCTGAGGCGGGAGATCCAGCTCCTCGCCGGGCTCGAAGCGGGATCGCTGGCGATCGGCGCAGGCCCGTTCGCAGGCGAAATCTCCGTCGCCAAGGCAGTCGCCCGTGTCGTCAGCGCCCATCCGCGCCTGCAGATCAAGTTCACCATTACCGAACCAGAGCAAGTTCTTCAAGACGTATTGGCCGGACGCATTGACGTCGGTGTCGCCTCGACCGTTGGGCTTGAACGGGACGTCCGGCTTGTGGCTGAATCCCTGCCACCATTGCGGGTCTATCTTGCATGCAGGCCTGGGCACCCGCTGACCAAGGAGACTCGACCGACTCTGGCGCAGGCGCTCGAATATCCCTTGGCGACGACTTCGCTTCGTGGCGCACAAGCGGTGCTTGCCTCCAGCGCGGGGGCGGCGACACTTCGTGACGGCCCTGGCGTCACAAATTTCGTTCCGCAGATCCTGGTCAATTCGCTCGCACACGCCCGGCTGATCGCACGTGACAGCGACGCGCTCTTCACGGGCACCGCCGCGCTGCTAGCCGAGGACGTTGCGGCGGGACGCCTCGTCAAGTTGGACTGCCGTGTGCCGGAAATGCGGACGACTTACGGCGTGCTCTATCTTCGTGGCCGGACCTTGGCGCCAGCCGGAAAGATGTTCATAGAGACCTTGCGCGCCGTCGAACTCGAGTCGGCGCGGGCCGATGTCGCCTTGTCTGCGGCAGCAAAGACAGCGACAAGCCATCCTCGACCCCGCACCCGCACCCGCCGCTGAACCCTGCCGGCTCGACATCGCGCCAGCCGTTGACGGGATCAGAGGACCCAGCGCTACTGCCGGCACTGGCCGAGAGGAGTCCAACGATACTGCGCGATGAAAGGCCCAACCTTAACGCGCTTCTTGGCCGCCTAATCTCCCTATCCACTTGATGAGAAAGATGCAGCCAACGAGAAGTACCGCCGCTGCAGAGACCGCGGCCGCCGGGCGGACCGACAGTGGCTCGGTTGGCAAGGCGTCAAGAAACGTTGCCGGCGGTCTCGCGCGCGGAGGTCCGCTACCGGGCGATTCTGGCGATGCTGTTGAACTTCCGCAGTTGGCCGGCTCCGGCGGTTAGCCAAGAGGAGCGGTGGGTCGAACGACCCACCGCTGAGGGGCACAGTTACGTATGAGTCAAGGCAGAACGCGAACGACCGCATCCTGGTTCGCCGACGTAACTCCCGCGGCTCGCCGCGGTAGTCGGTCCACACGGCCATTCCCCGATCGTGCGCATCGAGCGCCGTTCCCGTGTAATCGCCGATGAACGAACCAGTGAACAGCACCCAGGGGCTTCGACGACTCGCTCGATAGTCGATCTTCGGAACCGAAGCTCGTGCCGCCGTTGCTCGATCGGCGGGCCGCGTAGTCGATACAAACGTTCGTTTGCAAGGGGCCAGGAGCACCGAATACAGCCTTCAGCAATGTGCCGTCCGGTATATTCCCACCTCGCCCACCGTGTCGAAACGTACCGAGCACCGATCGTTGAGCCCAAAGCCGCCCGCGGTCTTGGCGTACTTGCGCGTGAGTACCCAACCAAGACGTTCCCGTCCCGCGCGGCAACGGCCGGGTAGATGTTGTCGTCGAAGGGGGCCGTGAGCGACACCGGCGCCGAGAAGTTCACGCCGTCATCGGTCTGGATGTAGAAGACCTGGTTCTGGGTGTTCCCAAGCTCCGGGTCGAAACTGCCGCCCTTTTCGTAGCCGCAGCTTGGATGTGCACGGTCATCGGTCCACGTGACGTGAACTCGTCCGGTCTTCGTGTCGACTGCCATCATTGGAAAAGAGTGGATGCGGTAGTTCTGTGCTGTCAACGTCTGTCGCCCCTGTCCGGTACCTGCCAATTGGCGCGGGTAGCAGTTGGTGTCGTCGTAGATGCGCGGACCTTCAACGTTGGTCCACTTCTTGCCGCCATCCGTCGAGCGGTGCCAGACGACGGCGCCGGGATTCGAAACCGGTGCTGGCCGTGGAAGCGATGTACGAAACATAGATCGTGCCGGCGTCGTGCCACGCCCACCATCGAGCCTTGGTTGAAGGGGTGCGCGGCATCGCTGACCTGCGTCGGGCCCCCGAGCTCTTACCGCCGTTCTTCGATGACGGCGCGATATGGATCGGTGAGGATCCAAACTTGCCATTGGGCGTCTGCTCGAACCATGTCCAGCTCACATGTACTGTCCCGTCCGGGGCGACCGTCATCCACTGCTTGCGCGGAAGAAGTTGCCGGTGGCCGTGTAGTGAACCATGGTCGGTTCCGTCACGTCGCCCCGCCGTCCGCCGACGACGCGACTGCGATGCCACTGCGCAGTTGGTAGTTGCCCGGCCCGTCGAAGTTGCAGACCAAGCCAGAGTAGTAGACCCGGCTGCCGTCCGGGGCGTACGCCAGCACGGGGTCGCCACACGAATCGAGGTTGCTGAAAATTCCCTTGCCGCCGCTGTCTCTCGGGTCCAGCCCGGGAGAACTGCGTTGGTCCAGCTCGTCCCACGGTTGGTCGAGACGTACACAGCGTGGACGATGCCCCGATACCGTTGGCCGACATCACCAGGTTGTCGCCATTGGTGGGGTTCACGACGATGTTGTGCTCGTTCTGCGGGTTGTAACAAGTCTGCGAGATTCCTGGCAACGGCGCGGCGAACGCGAATTGAGTGTCACCCACGATCGCGTCGCTCTCGCCGGAGGCGAACGCGCCATACGTAACAGATGCAAGAGCACGGCACTGAGAGAACAGCACGAGCGCGTTCTTCCCGGGACCACCAAGCTCCCTGGTATTGGGTTCGCGGCGGCCAGCGACTCATAGTCCTGCAGTGTCCAACGCGGCTTCTTGACCGGCGTGGGGCTGCCAACCCCGTCCATGCCGACCGGGCGGTATCGGTTCTCTCCTGCAAGCGCTGATCCCGCAACTGGGGCAACGGTGGCAATAACCGCGAGGCTGGTGAACAGCCGGCGCATAACTATGCTGATCGTTCGCATTGGTTCCTCCGAGGTGTCACCCAGTTCCTCGTTGCGTCCACATTCGAGGAGCGAGGTTGGGCAGTCTAGGTCGCTAGCCTTCGCAGTGCACTGCCTGCGCAGCGGCAACGGCTCACGCGAAGGGGCTATTTCAACCCGTCGCCGGCGGCGGGCAGAAGGTCGGCTTTAGGGTCGTTTCCGCCGATTGCGCAGTCGTCTGCTCCGGCCGACCACGGCATCGACCGCAGCCTTGAGCAGGAGGCCGACCTGCTGGGGACAACGGGCGATCAAGAGCTTCTTCTCGTCGCTGAAGACCGAGCGCACCAGCAGAAAGAACTACCCCACCAACACCCGAATCCGAACGATCCAGGATGTCGCGCAAATCGACCTCTCGTCCATGGTCAAGCGATGGATTGTCCCCGCGGTCAAGCGACGACTGGGGCGGAACGCGCTCCGGTGACTCACTCCGCTGGATCTCGTCCGCCTTCCTGTCGTATTCGTCGGCAGACTTTTCTAGTTCGTCCTTCTCGCCGTCGACGCGGGCCTTCAGAGGAGTAACGCCCACGACGAGACCTTTGCCGACGAAAGAAACTCTTTTGTCCTTGGCTTCGGAAGCGATTGTCCCCGCAAGAATCACTGCGTCGAGCACCTCGCTAACAGTGCCGAGGCGGTCAGCGCTCTCCCGACTCTCATTGGCCGCAGTTCGAAACCGGGCTTCGAGGCTATTCTCGTTGCTCGAAGCGGTCTCTCTCTCGCTTGCCCCCGCCTTCCAACCTAGCCTTGGCAAGCACAGTCACCTCCGAAGATATGAGACTCGCAGGAACAACATGAGGTTGGGAACGTTTGTAGCGTTCGTAGGAGCTCCGTCAAGAGCCCTTGGCTGCAACGAGATAATCCACGGGCCAACCGGATCAATGTTGTGAACGCCCCGGACGACGGCCTGGCCCGGGTCGAGGTCTCTGAAGAGATCAGTCGTTACTGCCGCCACCTTAACCTCCTCGTCAATAAGGTCGGACCTCGGAAGTTGGAGCCGCACTGGCCAAACCCTTGATATAACGGGAGTGGTCGATGCAGTTTGATATCGCACTTGTAGCCGGATGGCACGAAGCCTGGGTCCTTCATCCCGAGTTGTTCAAATGGCGATGAGGTAACCGTAAATCCGATGTCGCCTGCCACAAGCGCCGATGAGTATGAGCCGCGCTCCTTCAGGAAAAACGCCGTTGGTTGCTCGTTGACAGCTGGCGTCGCAACCGACAGCGCTACCTCGCCAACAATACGTCTGCTCAACTGCTCATCGAGCAAGTCTGAAGCCTCTTGAGCCCAGAGGGCAAGCTTGTCGAGAAACGCGATGTCCTCTTCGCTCGGCCGAGGAGCGGTCCTCGGCTCAATACCATAGATCACTCTGAGCGCCTCGACACATACTGCTGACCTCGATGCGACAGCGGCTGCGTGAGAATGAAATAGATTCTGCAGTTCCTTAAATCGCGACACAAAATTGAGCGCGCCTTGCGGGGCATCGTACTGAAGCTTGCGCGCCTGTAAGTCTGTGCGCATCGCAGTAAACTGCGCTTCGCGAGACTGCAGAAGCTCGTCCCAGCGAGCATCGGGAGATGCAACGGGCTGCAGCTTTGGCGCTGGTTGCTCAATCCAGTGCAGTTCAGCAGCGGCAGCAGTGGTGGTGCGCTGCATTGCGTTGCTCAACCGCTCAAAACTGCTCAACGCGACCAACACCTCGCTTTGGAACTTCATCTCCATCGCTGCATTGAGTGCTCTTACCTCCAACTCCCGAGCCTGTTCTCGCAAGTCAATGCAGATCTTGACTCTGTCGACGCAAGTCGACAGAAGGTCCTCAACATACAGTGGGTTCAGCTTCGCCTTCGCCTCTGCAAACGCCTTCGCGCCAGAGGCTTGAAGACGTTCGAGTCGATCGGTGTCGCGAGCAGCGGCAACCCTTCCTTGCCCGTAGCCTCGCCTAGACTAAAGTCCTTGGCAATCTCCCGGATGGCAGCAGCCCAGTCTTCGTCATCACTCCTCCGCCAACAGCGCGAGACGCAGGACCCGCAAACTTCGCGCACAGCGCCTGAGCCTGCTTCAGGGCAACTCATCCTGCAAGACGTTGGGTCAGCTCGTGGCGGCAGGCAGCTACGCAGACTTTCCCACGACCGCTAGCAGGCGGCTTAGCCTGCCGTCTCGGTCCAGAAGGTTAGAGCAGCCGCCCAGGACGACGGCCGCGGTACCGGGGTCAGGTGGAATCTCGGTCCATGCAGTGCCTGCTAGGCCGAATTCCACCTCCAGACCATCTTGATAGAACATCCGAACCGACTGAACAAGTCCCCAGTCTTCGGTGACGAGATCAGTGACCTTGCCGAATGCCGACTACCAGGTAGGTAACGGGTTGGATCGGAGCAGATCAGCACCAAGTCGATATCCGAGTCAGCGCGAGCTTCACCGCGTGCATACGAGCCGACGACAGCCAAGGCCAGGATGTCATTCCGAACCTCTGCCCAGCGGCGAACGCTGTCGATAAACGAACCGGCGGACATGCTGGTCGCTATCTGCTGCTCTAAAAATGCGCGAGCCAGGTCAGCTTAGCGAAGTGACACCACGGCTGCTATCGGGTCGATCAGGCAAAGGCGTTGGATGGCAGCAACTGGCCGGGTGCGGCCGGCACATCATCGGCGGACTCGAGCATTTGGAGCGGCCGCTTTAGAGCAATCCGAATGACGCGTTTCCAGCGTCACTGGTGGCGCCTACCCGGCACTGAGCGATTAGTACGGCCTTGAGGCGCAAAACAAAACGCCCGAAGGCGTCGGAAGCGCTCGGCGTTTCTTGCCGCGTTCCATCTGGATCCGCGGCGGCCGCCTCAACGGCGGTTCACTTGTCGAGCGTCCTTTGGACTCTTGTCGCTAAACCGCCTCGGCGGCGGATAACTTGACTCGACGAAAGCAATGTAGCGCCGGTTCGCTCCCGAAAACCATGACCGACGTCAAACATCGCTTCAGTACCTGCGCGTTAAGTGGCAGGCGCGGTTCGGTGAATCCGTGTGAGCGAACGACATCGATGCCCAATGCGCGGACCGCTGCCCCTTCTGATTCTGCAGAGTCTGTTGTGACGCCTCAGTGACTTCGGCGCTTGGGCGCACCCGTTGTTCCTCGTTGCCATCCGGTGATCTAGAGTTGCAGATCGAATGCGCGAACGGGTACGGCAATGATTGAACGCCTGAACGATTCCAAGAGTGGCGTGCTTCGCGTAACCAATCATCATGAGGGAAGGCGATGAGCGCGGCGCCTACGGATGACCCTGAGTGGCGGGCGAAGAAGGACGAGGTGTTGCGCCGCATTGGGCGAAACCTCGTGCTGTTCCAGCAGATTGAGTTGCTATTGAAAGCCTTGCTCTCGAGCACTCGGGTCCAGGGGTACGCGCACGAGATCGAAAGCAAGATCGCTGGCCGAGCCGCGTCGATAGCCAATAAGTCACTTGGGCCTCTGGTGAAACAGTTCGTCGAAGAATGCTTGAGCGACGATCTCCCGGACTTTGACGTCGATAAGGAGATCGAAGCGGCATATTTTCGGTACAGCTTCAAGATCGAAAGCGACCCCGCCGTTGTGGCTCGCGACAAAGCCGTGCTCATGGCTCTGGTCGAAGAGCGCAACCATCTCGCACATACGTTTCTTCAAAGATGGAAACCATTGTCATATGAGAGCACCGAAGCGGCGATTGCGTACCTCGACAACCAGCATGCGCAAGCGACTCCCGTCCGGGATCATCTGAAGTCGGCCCTCGACGCATTGGTCGAAGGGCGCAAGCAAACGGTCGAATACATGATGAGCGAGGGAGGAAGTCGCCAGTTCGAGCTGGCCTGGCTGCAGCAAAGCCGACTGGTTCAACTACTTGCTCAGATTGCGTTGACATCCGCTCGAGCGGACGGCTGGACCTTTCTGTCCAAGGCCGGAGATCTCTTGGCAACAACTCGCGCCCGAAGAAAGGGAACGTCTGAAGGAGCGCTACGGTCATGCCACTCTGAAGCCGCTGCTAATCGCTTCAGAGCTCTTCGAGGTGGAAGATGAACCGACCCAGGGGAGGTGGATCTCGGGGGGCCATCTACCGCGTCAGACCTGAGCTCGTGTCTGAACAACTCTGAGGCGAGAACGTGAGGGAGTCTTTGACATTTCGCCGTTGACTACCGCGTCCAATTGACCCACTAAATCGCGACGCCATGACTCACCTGAATCAGGGGCAGTTGGACGCGATATTCAACAGCCTGTGGCGTTTACGCCTTTAATGTCCGAAGTACAGGAACGATGGCCCCTTTCCGGACCGGCGTTTACGACTTTGGCTGCGTAACTATGTTGAACGTGGCCTTGGAAAGCGGCGCATTTGCTAGGCCAGTGTTTACGACATTAATGTCACGGAACAGCTGTTTGTTCCGAGACATTAATGTCGTAAACAGGACATTAAAGTCGTAAACACGGCAATAGAGTCGTAAACGGCCCGCAAGCGAAACTGCTCGTGAACTTCCGAGCTCGGCCACGACCTGCCATCCAACCGCTCTTACCAACCGCCCCGATAGCGGTCCTTGTTTCTCTCCGCATAGCTGACGCAGATCGAGCGGTAGCAACGCTAGGATCGTCTCGGCGCGCACGAATGACTGGACCAATCGGCGCCGAGCCCTGAATGGCTGCGCCCGGACTCTGTGTAGCAATCCATAGCAGTGCATTGCTATATAGGTAAGTCGTGCTATTCTTCGCTACATGACAGACGCGTGGCATTACCCACGGACCGAACTGGCCGAGCAGTACCTTCGGTTCTTTGACACCGGGGTTGCTCCTGCACTCGTGCTGTTCGCGCCACGGCGACGCGGCAAAACCGAGTTCCTGCTGCACGATCTGGGGCCCGCAGCGGAAGCCAGTGGCTACCGGGTCGTTTATGCGAGTTTCTGGCAGTCACCTTTGGCCCCCGCGGCCGCCTTGCTCTACGCCCTCGAGGACAGCTGGTCGAAGCGATCGTTCGCGGAGCGCGCCGGTGCGCTGCTGACGAGTCCGGTGGAGCACGTAACGCTGTCTGGCACGCTGGGGCCGCTCAAGGGTGAGGCCAAAGTCGACGTGAGCGATGTGCCGAAGAGGGCCCCCGCCGATTTGCTGCTTTATCTGGATGACCTGCTCGGGCGGCTCTCGAAGAGGAAGCGGCTGCTATTGCTGCTGGATGAGGTGCAGCAGCTGCGGGCAAGCCGCGAGAACGGTCCGCTTGTGGCAGGACTGCGGACGTCGCTCGACAAGCTCGGCCGGCGGGTCAGCACTGTCTTCACAGGAAGTTCGCGAACCGGCCTGATGCAAATGTTCTCCGACAAGGAGGCGCCGTTCTTCCACTTCGCCAGTCAGATCGACTTGCCGCGTCTGAACGACGGTTTCGTCGAGCACCAGATCGACGCGTTCAAACAGATCACCCGTCGCACGCTTCCCCTGCGGGAAGCGCTCGATTTGTTCGGATCCCTCGATCGTTCGCCGTTTTTCTTCCGCAAGCTGATCGAAACCCTCGTCCTCAATCCCGGCGATGATCTCGCTTCCGGCATGGCCCGCATGCGGACGCAGTTGGCCGCTGAGCTCGGCTATCCGCAGCTCTGGACCGGATTGAAGCCGATGGAGCGCGCCGTCGTGCGCTGGCTGGCAATCACGGAAAGCCGTGCTGCGTTCACCGAAGAGGCCCGCAAGGCAGCCGGCGCGACGCAACGGGCGCGGGCATCGCCACGATTCCCGCAGTTCAGACGGCGATTCGACGACTTGTCTCGGAAGGTGTGCTAGTGCAAAGCGAGCCGCGGCGCTACGACTTCGAAGACGCCGAGTTCGAAGGCTGGGTGCGACGGCTAGTCGAAGAAGACTCTGCTCGCGCTGGCCATTAGAGCGGCGACTTGCGTGCAGCGAAGCCTCGATATTTGCAGCCGATTCCGTTACCCGTGAGAATTCGCCGAAACCGGACCCGAGGAGCGTACCGTGACGCCTCAACAGGCTCTTGAAGCGGAATTGAAAGGGCTCGAGGAGTCGCTGCTTGACCCGGACATCAGGAAGTCGACGCAACTTGTGGAACTTCTCGCTGACGAGTTCATCGAGTTCGGCAGTTCGGGACGTGTCTACACCAGGGACGACCTCGTCGCTGTGCTTCAGGCTGAGTCACCAGTGGTGCAAACGACCTCCGCATTTAGTTGGTGACGTTGGCACCGGACGTCGCGCTCCTGACCTACAAGATCCGTAGACATTCCGACCCTGTCGTCGATACCCTTCGATCCTCGTTGTGGCGGAGATCGAACGGCAAATGGCAATGAGTTTTCCATCAGGGAACCGTGACCCCAGTCACGTAGCGATGCCGGGTACCGGCCATGACCGGACTTTGGGCGTCGTCGCCTGATTCGCCTGAAAGCAGCCCAACTGCAGCGCGAGAAGTTGCTGAAGAGCGGACGCCACTGCTCTGCTCTGGTACTGCAGGCACGGCGCGTCAGGAAGCCTGCCGCCAGGCCTAATCGCCCAAGGCTTTCCCATTGGCTCGGGGGCTATCTCAAGCGGCTCGATGGGAGGATACACATATGCGGAATCCACGCCCTTAACGCATACTGATCCAACTGGAGAGTTAGGCCTCGCTGGCGCTGTCTTTGGGGCAGCTTTTAACGTCACGTATCAGCTGCTGCTTCACGAAGGCAACTGGAAGTGCATAGACGTAGCGGATGTCGCAATATCCGCAGCTCTTGGTGCGCTTGGGCCGGGGACCTTTAACACGCTCAGCGATATCAGTCGAAAAGGCCGCTCAGTGCAGTACTGGAAGAAAGTTGTTGAGCGACGGCACTCGCCAAAACGGCGCGCGCAAGCCCAGCGCGAGTTGGACAAGGCAGTTGATGGAATTCTCGAGAATGTGGTCATTCAGTCAAGTTGGATCGGCACGGGTGCGTTCTACAAGCTCCCATTTGGCTGGAGGCCCTTTGAAGACCCGACATGCGAGTGCACTCGATGAACATCGCAGGCGACATCCAGTGGAGCCAAGCTGCTCCCTTAATCGTCCTGATTGTGGCTTCGGGTCTGCTGGTGTATCGGCAAGGTGTACGGGGCTTGTCGTTTGCCATTTACGCTGTTGGGCTAGCGGTCTTAACCGCTGCCCTCTACGGTGCGTCTCAGTTCTTCTTCGGATCGAAAGGCGTGGGCCTGTTTTTGGCGCTTCTTGGCAGCTTAGTTGCCGTTGCGTTTCTCCGAAGACGCAGGAAGTAGCGGATCCTCATCTCGCCCGTACAGGTGACGCTCGGAGCGTCACGCGGATGTTCGCTCTCTGTGCGGCCGGATGGCTCTATTCAGCCTAAGCAATCGACGAAGTCATCCACGCCCTTACCCCGACGCAGCGCGTGGCGCACGTTGTCAACAAACTTGTGCTTGCGCGAGTCGGAACCCATCTGCCTTTACAGAAACGTTAAAGGGGCCAGGCTCGAATTTTCCTGCTGCTGACGGTGACGCCTGCTGTTTGCAGAGGTGGACCCGTGCATGGCCGCTATTGAGGGCGCCCAGAACGTCCGGTTTGCGGCGCAACCTATGTCCGCAGTGGGTCGAAAGCGCCCCCCGGCTGGAACGAGTTCAATTTGATCGGACACTGTCTGTCGGGTCCGATCTCGGATCAGGACAGATCAGGTCGGAACCAAATTCCTGCCTAAGCACAACTCCCATTCGGTTGTCAACGACGAACTTGAACTGAACTTCGCCATTCGTTTCTTGCCGGGCGTTTGGCATGCTGCTCGCGTTTAGCCACGCCCACGAGGGGGCAACCAATCTCGTCGCGTCGGTACACGATCGCCACTTAGAAGAGTGACCCCAACCGACGTCGAAAGGTCATTGCAACAGTTGAATCCGGAGCGCAGACTCCGCCGACTGCTGCCTCTGGCTGAGGTCAGCATCGCTTTAGGGACCTAGCTCAACGACTGCGAATCGCCGCAAGGTGTCAGTTGATAGGCGTTTCCGGTCGCTTGCAATTGTCGCGCGTCGCTCCCGGCGGTGCCCTCCGCCTCCGGGCAATTGCTTTCACTGCATGGCCAGGACTAGGAGCACCTATGAGGACTCCAGAGCGCACGGCCAATTATGGCTGACGGACAGGAGCGTCTGGCCGAGGGCATCGGACTCTCCTTCGAAGACGCGCTCGCTTAGCGGGTGCACCTCGACCTCCAAAGGACTTCGCGTCGCATGCCCAACACCGGAGTTTCAGGCCGAGTCGTAGATGCCGTGACGAAGGCAGGCATCCAGGGCCTGAAGGTCAAAGCCTACGATATCGATCCGTTCGCCATCGAGAATCAACTCGGAAAAGAGGCGACCACCGGACCCGGCGGCGAGTACTCGATCTCGTACAGCAAGAGCGACTATCGGATCTGGCTCACTGCCGAGAATCCCGACATCGAAGTGCGCGTCTTCGGTGCAGGCGGTCGGCTGCTGCACGAGACGTTGAAAAAGGACGGTGTTACCGATGCGGTGCTGACCGTACCGGACATCGAGATCCACGGCAGCAATTTCCGCGTCGGCGACGATACTCCTGACAATCCTGACGATCCTGCCGATCCCGAAGTGCGAAAACAGGATCCGTACTGGCTGGTCACGCACACGACGCTGAATCCAACCAGTGGCGCGCCCGTTCGATTGACGAGCGGCAATCAGATTGAGTGGCTGGCCGACGGTGCCGCCATGTTTCCCCGCGTCAATGACGACGCGCGTCGCGGCCTGCCGCCGCGGCCTTTGCCGGTGCCGCCGCCGGTGCCGCTGCCACCCGCGCCCACGTCGGTGACTCCGGTCTCATCGATCAAGCTCATCAACATGGCGTTCGATGGCGAACTCATTTCCCACTTCACGTTTCCGGGAACCAAGGACTACAAGTCCGTCAAGAGTACAGACGAAGTTGTCGTCGACAGACTGGGGGAGATCTTCAAGGCGCAGGCGGCGCCTCCGCACCTCGTGCCGGTCCATGTGCTCGTCTGGGAGCTCGAAGACGAAATCGGCGGCCACCTGTTCAACTACCTGTTCAACAAGGCCGATGGTGCGGACGAGCTGCGCAAGTACTTCCAGAACTCGCACGTCCACGTGGGCACCTTCAAGAGCACGCAGCTGCTGCACATCAAGTTCATCCTGCTGGACGGCAGAATCGCCTATCTAGTTGGCTCGACGATGAAGCAGGGTTATTTTGGCGCCACGGATCACCTGCTCCGCGATGGCCAGCATGGCGTACAAAACAAGGAGGGCAAGGGCGACCGGGGCCTGCTTCACGATGCGAGCCTGAAGGTCGAAGGGCCTTGCGTTCAGTTCATCGACCAGACCTTTTCGACCATCTGGAGCGCGCACAACGAGTTCACGCCGGCTCCCGCGACGCCGACAGGTCCGCTCAGCGGCACGTCTGTGTCGGCCGTACAGGTGCTGCGGACGCTGCCCGGCAATGTGTTCACCGAGCCGCAGGCGAACGCCGAGGTGCTGCCGCACGGAGAGACCGGCGTGCTGGAGGCGTATCAGCGGGCCATCATGAAGGCCGAGGAATACATCTACATCGAAGACCAGTATTTCAACAGCGAGGAGATCGTGGAGGCGATCAAGGCGCGCATGATCGAGCGGCCGCGGCTCGAGGTGATCATCGTGATCAACCCGCGCCCGGACATCGGCGGCTATCACCCGCACCAGACCAAGCTCATCAAGGACCTGATCGCGGCGGGCAACGATGACCGTGTGGCCGTGTTCACGATGTGGTCCTGCGACCCGGTCAATCCAAAGCTGGAGGTTGCGCCTATCTACGTGCACAGCAAGGTCTGCATCATCGACGACCAGTGGGTGGCGATCGGCACGGCAAACGTCGACGGCGCCTCGATGAATGCACGGCAATGGCAGATCATCCTGCCGGGAACCATCCAGGAGTTCTTCGACGAGGGCAGTTACAAGGCGAAGATCGTGATGGCATTGTGGCCGCTGGTCCTGGCCGTGTCTCTCGCGGGGTTCGTCATTCCGGGAGTCGGAGCGTTCATGCGTGAGGCCGCGCGCAGGGAGTTCGCCCGTTTCACGCAACATGCGAACCCGAATCGTGAACAGCAGCCTCCGCGTCATCCGGAAATCGTGCTGGTCCTCTACGACGGAATCGCCGGCCAACCGGCTTCGGGCAAGGTGAAGGAGCTGCGCAAAATCCTGTGGAAAGAGCACCTAGGCCCCGCCGCACAGCTCGACCCGCGCCCACCCGAAGGTTGGGTGGGCCTTTGGAAGCACAAAGCATTCGAGTACAAAGAAAGAATTCGGGACGGCGCGATCTTTGGGTCGGGATCCAGGCTGTATCCCGAAAAGGTGCTCAAGTGGTCGCCCGAGCGCGACTTCGACAAGTACCTGGAAGCACTTGGCGTGCCGACGGGAGGCATCCTCCTCCGGGGGAGTGGCGAGACCATGCCGTTCAAGATCAAAGAAGCCCTCCCGTGAGCCGCTAGGAAGGCCCATGCCGACGACCATCCACACGCTGACCACGGCGCTGGGCCGGGTTGTCGAGGCGCTGGACTCCGCCACGCAGATCGGCAGCAACGCGAAAGGCCTGGTCAATGCACTCGGCTGGTCGCTGCCACCGGGCGTCGATGACATCGGACTCTCCGCGCTCGACTTCACCGAGTTCCTGGAAAAATTGGGCGTGGTCGTCGAATCGACGCCAAGCGAGCTCGAAGACGAGCTGCTGATGGCGCAACGCGTCGCCGAGCTCGGCGTCGCGACCGCCGCCATGGCGGAGCGCATCGACGAGTTGGCCGACACGCTGCCGGCGGTCCTCGGCGGCTTCGGCGACTACGTCGACCGCACCCAGATCCACAAAGAGCTGCCGCGACGGTTGCTCGACCTGCTGCTGATCACGCGCCTGTCGGACCACGCGCCGCTGACCACGGCGATGCTCACGCTCCTGAACATCGTCGAATTCAAACTCTTTCCGGAAGACGCGCCCAACTTCCAGCTCGAGCACGTGCGCGCCGTCGTTCACTTCGGCAACATCAAGGCGTTCCTCTCCGACCCCGCGGGCCACATGCGCGCGGCGTACGGCTGGGGCACGCCCGAGTTTGCCGACGCGTTGCTGATGAGCCGCGCCAGCCAGGTCATGCGCTTGTTAGGCCTGCCGGTTCATCTGACCCTGATGCATCCGCGCGTCGAGGCCGCATTGACGGGACAGCCGTCGCCCGACCCCAGTCTCGACCCCACGTTGCAAATGTTGATCACGCTCTTCGAGCGTCTCAGCGATATCACGGACCTCAAGCTCGGAGTTGCGGTGTTCGGAGTGCGTCCGACTTCGGTTGGCGCTACCGATGGGGGTCTCGGCTTCGCGCCCGTCATCCAGGGCGAAATCGAAGCAAGCATCCCGTTCCTCGGATTCGACGACACATTCCTCGACGTATCGGCGGAGGGGCAACTGCTGCGCCGGCTGGCGCTGATCCTGCGCGCGGGAAGCGACCTCGAAGTGAGGACCCCGCCCGGCGTCAGCGAGGCGGTCACCGGACGCTTCGCGCTCGGATTGAGACGCGGCTCGCCCGTCAGTGAACCGAAAGCGCTGATCTCCTTGCCGGGCGGAGTCGGGTTGCTGGCGCACCAGGTCTACGTACAAGGCGGCATCGAAAAGCACTCCGATCGCGCGCCCGAAAGTTTCATCGAGGTCGGCATCCTCGGCGCGCGCCTGACTTTGTCGCTCGCCGACGCGGATGCGTTTCTGAAGGACAGCATCGGACAGAAGAAACTGGAGGGCACCAGCGACCTGCGCGTGGGCTGGAACAGTGCGCACGGCATCTACTTTCATGGCAGCTCCGCCCTGCTCGTCTCGCTGCCCGTGCATGCCGATCTCGGGCCATTCTCTCTCGACAGCCTCACGCTCGGCGTGAAGCTCGCGGACTCGGGCCTGCAGGTCGAATCCTCCGTCAGCGGCCGGCTGAGTCTCGGGCCGTTGCAGGTCAGCGTGCAACGAGTGGGCCTCGAGACCGATCTTTCCTTCGAGCGTGGCAATCTCGGGTTATTCGGACTGTCACCTCATTTCAAAGCGCCCTCCGGTCTCGGGCTGACGATCGATGGAGGCGGGTTCAAGGGCGGCGGATTTTTGGGTTTCGAGCCGGAGTTCTCGCGCTACTCGGGGATGCTGGAGCTGCAGTTCCAGGATCAGTTCACGTTGAAGGCTTTCGGGGTGCTGGAGACCGAGCTTCCGAACGGTGAGAGCGGCTTCTCGCTCATCATCGTCATCAGCGCGGAGTTCACGCCGATCCAGTTGGGATTTGGGTTCACGCTGAACGGGGTCGGCGGGTTGTTAGGCCTGCACCGCACGGCGAACGTCGATCGGCTGGTGAGCGGACTGCGCGACTCGACGCTCTCGAACCTGCTCTTCCCCGTCGACATCGTCGCCAACGCCGATCGGATCCTCAGCGATCTGCGCCAGGTGTTCCCGGCGGCACGCGGCCGCTTCATCTTCGGTCCGATGGCGAAGATAGGCTGGGGCACACCGACCTTGTTGACCGCCGATATTGGGCTGTTGCTAGAAGTGCCCGAGCCTGTGCGATTGATGATCCTCGGGGTGATCCGCGGCATCCTGCCCGATGAGCGCACCGCGATCCTGCGCCTGCAGGTGAACTTCCTCGGCGTGATCGACTTCGAGCAGGAGCGCTTCTCCTTCGATGCGTCGCTGTTTGACTCGAAGCTGCTGTCCTTTGCACTGACCGGCGACATGGCGATGCGCCTGTACTGGGGGCAGAACGCCAACTTCCTCACCACCGTCGGAGGCTTCCACCCCGCCTATCAACCGCCGCCGATGAACCTGCCGACCTTGCGGCGGCTGACACTGGCACTCGTGAGCGGGGAGAACCCGCGCCTCACGCTCGAGACCTACTTCGCGCTCACCTCCAACACCGCGCAGTTCGGTGCACGCCTGGAGCTCTATGCGGCGGCGTGGAAGTTCAACGCCTACGGCTTCCTGTCCTTCGATGTGCTGTTCCAGTTCAACCCGTTCTACTTCATCGCCGAAGTCACCGCGATGCTGGCGCTGCGGGTGGGCAGCTCGAGCATCGCGAGCATCAACCTCTCGCTCACGCTCGAGGGACCGACGCCGTGGAAGGCCAAGGGCGATGCGCGGCTGAAGCTGTGCTGGTTCCTGACCGTCAAGATCCGCTTCAACAAGACCTTCGGTGAGACGCGCAACACGACGCTGCCGGACTTGGTGGTGCTGCCGCTGGTGAAGCAGGCCCTCTCCGCGCGCGACAACTGGGTGGAGCAGAAGCCCCCGCAGCGCCATCGGCTCGAGAGCTTGCGGGAGCTGCCCGTCGGTGCCGCGGAACCGGTGCGCGTGCACCCGGTCGGCATCGTCGCCATCAGCCAGAAGGTGGTGCCGCTCGATATCGCGATCGAACGGATCGGGGCGCAGCGCCCCGCCGATGCACACCTCTTCTCGATCGATGCGGTGACGGTGAACGGCGATGCCCAAGGCACTCCGCCCGTGGCGGAGGAGTCGTTCGCGCCGGCGCAGTTCTTCGATCTGTCCGATGCCGACAAGCTCGGCAGCCCCTCGTTCAAGTCCTTCGCGAGCGGCATCCGCGTGGGCGACGGCGAGCGCATGCGCACCGGCTACGCCGCCGCGCGAGAAGTGAAGTACGAGACCAAGTACATCGACTCGGCGCGCGAGCAGCGGCTCGGCGAGTCACCCTCACCCGGCCTGTTCGATCTCGACGTGCACGCGTTCAAAGCCTGGGCCCTCAGAGGCGTCATCGCAAACTCCGAGCTCTCGTTCGCCAGGCGTCGCAAATCCGCACGCGCTCCAGAGAACGTCGGCACGCGCCAGGAACCGTTTGCAATCGTCAACGCGGACAGTCTCACCATCTTCGAACCGAGTAGTTTGATGGGCACGGAGCGCGCGGCCCTGCAGCGGCGCGACGCCCTGATTGCCGCCAACCCCGCGCTCCGGGGCACCCTGCACGTCGTACCTGCTTTTGAAATCGGAGCTTAGGCGATGGCTTTCGACGACAAGACATACAACCCTCTGCGCGGCGGCATACAAGGAGAGGTCGAGGACGAGTCGGCCGAGCGCGGAACCCTCGGCTGCCTGGCCGAGACGAATCGGCCCGGAGAACAACGCAGAGTCGTGTTCCTCTCCGCCGCCCATCTGCTGTATGGGGGCCGCAGCGGCAATGCCCCGGGGCCGATCATCGCGCCGGGCTCACGCGCCTGCCATACGAACGCCTGCTCCAGGTGCTCGACCTGCTGCTCGGACGACATCGGCCAAACGCTGCGCGGCGAGTTCAGCGCAGACATCGATGCCGCGATCGCCACGATCTACGCCGGTTCCCGGTACCTGCGGGAAATCGAAGGCCTGGGCGTCGTCCGGAGCACGCACACGATCACGGTAGCGGAGGCGCACGACCGAAGTAAACGCTTCCGCGTGCGCAAGCGGGGCATCGCAACGCGAGTGACCGAAGGAACCGTGCGGCTGCTCGACTTCGTAACGTCCACGACTTCGAGAAGCGGGAATTTCAATCGCGACGCCCGACGCCAGATCCTGGTTCAGCCGCGCACACTGGTTGCCGTTCCGATCACCGAAATCCGGCAGGACGGTGTCATTCGCGCCAACGGAGCCCAGTTTCAAACGAACGGCGTGACCACGGAGCACTTTGTCGAGATCAGCGGCCCGACGAGCAACCGCGAACTCTACAAGGTGCACACGGTACGCAGCGAAACGGAAATCGTCGTTTCCAAGCGCGGTTCCAAGAGGGCTGCCGAACTGATCCCGGAAGTTCAGCGCCCCTTCACGCCGGTGATCGATTTCCCGTTCTCCCAAAACTTCGGACGACATGGCGTGGATGCTCCCGGTCTGGCCGCCAACAACCCGAACATCCAGAACTACGACATGGTGGAGATCACGGGCTCGACGTCGAACAACGGGCTCTTTCAGATCCAGCCCATCGTGAGAGATCCCATCTTCAATGACTTCATGACGCCGTACGAACCGCTCATCCAGGAGGCGGGTGGCGGGGCGCAAGTCAGGGGCGTGATCTTCATCCGGGTCCGGGAAGAACACTTCGTCAACGACGCGGACTCGGGCGCGGTCTTGCTCAGTGACAACCAGGAAGTCGTGGGCCTCATCGCCGGACGGGTCGAACAGCCGGCCAGGCCAGACATGAGCGGCTACGGATTCGGCGCGCCGATCGCGGCCATCATGAATCAGCTGGGAATGAACATCCTGACCGCGCAAGCGGCGGGCCAGGAGCAAGTAGTTAGCGCGACGGAAGGCGATCCCCGTCCCGGTGGCATCGTCGCCGCGGACCAGCGCAGGGAGGAGCGCGCGCTCCTGCTGCGCGCGCAGGACGAGCTGCTCGTCACCGAGCCGGGGCGAAAATACGCCGAGCTCGCGCATACGCATCGGCCCGAGGTCCAGACGCTGATCAACACCAATCGGCGGGTTGCGGTCGCCTGGCAACGCAACGGCGGTCCGCTCCTGTTCCAATTGGCACTCAATGCCGTGCAGCACCCCGACACGGCGATCCCGAACAATCTCAACGGACGGCCCCTCGACACCTGCGTGAGCAACATCCTGCAGGTACTCGATGAACACGGCAGCGCATCGCTCCGGTCGGACATCGTGAAGTTCGGGCACATCTGGACCTGCTGCCCGGAATGTCTTTCAACGAGCTCAAGAGCGATCTGCGCAAACGATCCGGGTCGGCGCATGGCTGACGGCGCCGGCACACTGGAACTGCTGGCGCGCGAGCTCGCTCGCGCGCTGGCCGTGCTCGAAGAACGGCTCACGCCCGGGCAGGCGCTAAAGTTCTTCGAATCGATCGGCGTGCAGTTTCCTCCGCAGCTGCTCGACCAGCCCGCCTTCATGGGCGCGGCCAATGCCTGTGTCAGCGCCGCCGCCGGCCTTCCGCCCATCGTCTCGGACTTGTTTGCGGCCATCGAGGCGGGCGATGACGCGCAGACGCTGATCGAAAGCCTGCGTCTCTTCGAGCAGATCCGTGCCGTGCTGACCGCCGTCGATGCGGTCGCGACCCAACTCCGCGCGTTGGCGGGCTCGTTGCCGGACATACATGCCGATATGGTTAACGAATTCGCGGACGCGCTGCGTTTTCGCGTCCTCGAGTTGCTGGTGATCGAGCACCTGGAACGGCGGCTGCCCAACCCGACCGCGTTGCTCGCCTTGTTCGGCATCGTGGAGCGCACGGCGGAGCCGGGTGATCCCGCGGATGACACCAGGCCCGCGTTCGTCTCCAAGCGCCTGCATCTCGCGCGCATCATCGACGCCCTGCGTTCGCCCGTCGAACAGCTCCGATCCCGGTTCGCGTGGGGCGATCCCGCATTCGACGGCGAAGCATTGCTGGAACAGATCGCGCGATACCTGAGCTCCACCGGACTGGCCGCCGAGCTGCGCGCCGCCACGGCGACCACACCACTCTCGGTGGTGACGCGCATCTTCGAGGTCGAGCACGACGCGAGCACCAGTCCACCCGGATTGAAGGTAGTTCACCTGCTCGATCTGCTCGACGGCCTCGACCTGACCATGCCGCTCGGCGTGCCGGGCTGGAACCTGCAGCTGACGGTGCGAGGCCGGTTCGAGTCGGGGCTCGAGGCATCGATCGTGCCGCCCGGGCGAGTCACGCTGATTCCGCCCAGTCCGCCGCTGCAGGGCGAACTGCTCATCAAGATCGTCGGCGCATCTCCCGAGCCCGGTAAGCCGTTCGTGCTGCTGTCGCAGACCGCGACGAGCCGGCTCGAGGCCGCATCTCTGAGCTTCACGTTCGGATTGAAGGCGGTTGCCGATCCGGCCGGCACCTCGAGCGCCGATCTCGTCGTTCAAATGGCAGTGACTGGCGCCAAGGCTGTGCTCGACTCGGCGGGCGGCGACGGTTTCGTCACCGACCTGACGCAGAGCTCGAAGTTGCAGGGCACATTCGACGTACGCAGCTCCTGGAGCCTGCAGGATGGCCTGACGTTCGAGGGCAGCTCGGCGCGCTGGAGATCCGCATTCCCCAGCACGTCTCGCTCGGCCCGCTGGAGCTGCGGCAGATCTTCCTGGTGTCGGATGCCGCGCAGGAGGGTGTGCCGCTCGAGGTATCCGCGGAGCTGCGCGCCCGTCTCGGTCCGCTCAGAGTGGACATCGAGCGCATCGGTTTCAAAGCGGTTCTGACTTTTCCAGACACCGAGAGCGGAGGTTTGCCGGTCGATCTCGGTTTCAGCTTCAAGCCTCCCTCGGGACTTGGGCTGACGGTAGATGGAGGCGGCTTCAAAGGCGGTGGGTTCCTGCGGTTCGAGCCGGAGTTCTCGCGCTACTCGGGGATGCTGGAGCTGCAGTTCCAGGATCAGTTCACGTTGAAGGCTTTCGGGGTGCTGGAGACCGAGCTTCCGAACGGTGAGAGCGGCTTCTCGCTCATCATCGTCATCAGCGCGGAGTTCACGCCGATCCAGTTGGGATTTGGGTTCACGCTGAACGGGGTCGGCGGGTTGTTAGGCCTGCACCGCACGGCGAACGTCGATCGGCTGGTGAGCGGACTGCGCGACTCGACGCTCTCGAACCTGCTCTTCCCCGTCGACATCGTCGCCAACGCCGATCGGATCCTCAGCGATCTGCGCCAGGTGTTCCCGGCGGCACGCGGCCGCTTCATCTTCGGTCCGATGGCGAAGATAGGCTGGGGCACACCGACCTTGTTGACCGCCGATATTGGGCTGTTGCTAGAAGTGCCCGAGCCTGTGCGATTGATGATCCTCGGGGTGATCCGCGGCATCCTGCCCGATGAGCGCACCGCGATCCTGCGCCTGCAGGTGAACTTCCTCGGCGTGATCGACTTCGAGCAGGAGCGCTTCTCCTTCGATGCGTCGCTGTTTGACTCGAAGCTGCTGTCCTTTGCACTGACCGGCGACATGGCGATGCGCCTGTACTGGGGGCAGAACGCCAACTTCCTCACCACCGTCGGAGGCTTCCACCCCGCCTATCAACCGCCGCCGATGAACCTGCCGACCTTGCGGCGGCTGACACTGGCACTCGTGAGCGGGGAGAACCCGCGCCTCACGCTCGAGACCTACTTCGCGCTCACCTCCAACACCGCGCAGTTCGGTGCACGCCTGGAGCTCTATGCGGCGGCGTGGAAGTTCAACGCCTACGGCTTCCTGTCCTTCGATGTGCTGTTCCAGTTCAACCCGTTCTACTTCATCGCCGAAGTCACCGCGATGCTGGCGCTGCGGGTGGGCAGCTCGAGCATCGCGAGCATCAACCTCTCGCTCACGCTCGAGGGACCGACGCCGTGGAAGGCCAAGGGCGATGCGCGGCTGAAGCTGTGCTGGTTCCTGACCGTCAAGATCCGCTTCAACAAGACCTTCGGTGAGACGCGCAACACGACGCTGCCGGACTTGGTGGTGCTGCCGCTGGTGAAGCAGGCCCTCTCCGCGCGCGACAACTGGGTGGAGCAGAAGCCCCCGCAGCGCCATCGGCTCGAGAGCTTGCGGGAGCTGCCCGTCGGTGCCGCGGAACCGGTGCGCGTGCACCCGGTCGGCATCGTCGCCATCAGCCAGAAGGTGGTGCCGCTCGATATCGCGATCGAACGGATCGGGGCGCAGCGCCCCGCCGATGCACACCTCTTCTCGATCGATGCGGTGACGGTGAACGGCGATGCCCAAGGCACTCCGCCCGTGGCGGAGGAGTCGTTCGCGCCGGCGCAGTTCTTCGATCTGTCCGATGCCGACAAGCTCGGCAGCCCCTCGTTCAAGTCCTTCGCGAGCGGCATCCGCGTGGGCGACGGCGAGCGCATGCGCACCGGCTACGCCGCCGCGCGAGAAGTGAAGTACGAGACCAAGTACATCGACTCGGCGCGCGAGCAGCGGCTCGGCGAGTCACCCTCACCCGGCCTGTTCGATCTCGACGTGCACGCGTTCAAAGCCTGGGCCCTCAGAGGCGTCATCGCAAACTCCGAGCTCTCGTTCGCCAGGCGTCGCAAATCCGCACGCGCTCCAGAGAACGTCGGCACGCGCCAGGAACCGTTTGCAATCGTCAATATAGATAGTCTGGAGCTGTTCGAGACCGGCGGCGTGCTCGGCAGCGAACGCGCCGCGCAACAGCGCATGGCCACGCTGATCGCGGCCAACCCCGCATTGCGCGGCGCGCTGCAGGTCGTGCCGACCTTCGAGATGAGAGTCTGAGACAGGGGCAAGGCTGAGGAGACCATCCATGGACACGCTTCGCAACTACACCTTTCTCCCCTGGACGCGCCGCGGACTCGGCGCCGAGATCACCGTGCCCGACGATCTCGGATCGGGCAGCGCCGCCGCCGAGCGTGCGACCGTCTCGGTGGGCTTCACCATCAACGCCGAGCCGATCGACAAGGACATCGAGGTTCTCGGACCCGGCGACGTCATCGGCATCAACCCGCGCGCGATCGTGAAGACGGAACCGCGTAATTGGGTCACCGACTTCGAAGCAAACTACCTGCCGTACATCGAGTTCTACGAAGAAGATTTTCCGTGGCGCTTCACGCCGGCGACCGCGGCGAACGCGCTCGAGCAGAGCCGCCTGCGCCCCTGGATCTTCCTGGTCGTGCTCGAGGAGGGCGAATTCCTCGAACCCAAACGCAGCGGCCCGCTGCCCGCCTTCGAGCTCGCGGAAGGTCTCGATCCCGAATCGATATTCGGGCGTCCGGATCAAACCTGGGCGTGGGCGCACGCGCACGTCAGCCAGAACATCATCGGCAACTCGTTGCAGACCACGACCGCCCCGGAAGTGGCCGCCGTCGAGCAGAACCTGCAGCAGACGCTTGCGGCCAACGCCGATATCGCGTCGTCGCGCCTGCTGTGCGCGCGCAAGCTCAAGAAAAGCACGGCGTACCACGCCTTCGTGATCCCGGCGTTCGAAGCCGGACGGCTGGCGGGTCTCGGGCTCGACATTCCGCCGGGCACCAGCGGCCAACGCTCCTCGTGGGATGACGGGCAGCGCATCCACCCTATCTACTACCGCTGGTTCTTCCGTACGGGCGAGAAAGGCGACTTCGAATTCCTCGTCGACCTGCTCGAGCCGCGGCGCGCCGACAAACGGGTCGGCGTGCGCTCGATGGACATACGGCACCCCGGTTACGAGGTCGAGGGCATGTCCGGCTCGCTGCGCGTGATGGGACTCGAGGGCGCATTGAAGAGCACGGAGATGGAGCCGGCACCGGCACAATGGCCGCCGCCCGGGACAGTGTTCGAAAATCCGCCCGCCGGTTCGGCCGGGCGATTCCTGAACCAGCTCGAACAGAAGGTCAACCTGCAGTTCGATCTGCAGCAGCCCTCCGATGATCCTCATCCCGATCCCATCGTCAGCCCGCCGCTCTATGGCAGGTGGTACGCGATGGCCGAGCGCCTCGATGTTCGAGAAGGCGCCGGCTGGGTGAACGAGCTCAATCGCGATCCGCGCCTGCGCGTACCCGCTGGCGCCGGCACGCAGGTCATCCAGGAAGAGCAGGAAAAGTTCATGCAGCAGGCCTGGGCACAACTGGGTGAACTGGCGCAGACGAACCAGAAGATCCGCCAGCTCCAGCTCGCATGGATGAGCTCGTTCATGAGCTTCCGCAAACACGTGCTGCCGCAGCCGACGGATCAGCTGATGACGTTCACGCAGGCCGTGCAGGCCAAGATTCTCGGCAGCCCGACCACGATTGCGAAGCAGCTCGCGGGCAGCCGCCTGCCGCGCGCGGCCGTCGATCCCGGCTTTCGCAAGATTGCGCGGCCACGCGGCGCGATCATGAAGAAGGTGGTGCCGGCCGACGTACCAAGACCGCAGCAGGTACTCGCGCGGCTGAACGAGGGCACGCTGACCGCGGCCCCCGCGCCGCCCGATCCGACGGGCCAGATCGCGCTCGACGACGCGGCGGGCTCGATCGAACCACCGCCGCTGCCGGAATGGCTGATCCGCCTGCTGCGCGGCGGAGCGCTGACGATTCTCATCGTGCTGGTCGTCGTTGCTCTCGCCCTCGCTATTGTCCTGCCGGCGATCGGAATCGCACTGGCAATCGCGTTGGCCGGTGTCTTCGAAGTCGTCCGGCGATTGAGACGGCGCGTGCAGGAAACGGAAACGCTGCGCGATGCTTTCCAGGAAAAATCCTTCACGCCAGCGGCCGTCGACAGGATCGCGCCGCGCGCGAACTTCGCGCTTGCCGAATTCGGCTCAGACATGCCCGCTGTCCCCGCCGGCAGCGGCGACAGCGCCGAAGCGACCAACTTCCGCGTCGCGCTCAAGGATGCGTTCAACGTGTACCAGTCGCCCCCTCCTCCACGACCCATTCCGCCGCCGTTGCAAATGGAAAACGCCGTCTCGAAGCTGAAACAAGCCATCAACCCGGCCGTCAGCGTCACGCGGCGCGCGCAGTTCCTGCTCAAGATCCCCGCGAGCATCAAGGACGGATATCTGCGGCCGCAGCCGACGCTGGTGACGGTGATGGCGCATCCCGTGTTCGCCGAGCCGATGTATCGCGCGCTGCGCGACATCTCGGCAGAATTCCTGGCGCCGAACCTCGAGCTGATTCCCAACAACACGATCTCGCTGCTGGAAACCAATCAGCGTTTCATCGAGGCGTACATGGTCGGATTGAACGACGAGATGGGTCGCGAGCTGCTCGTGGCGGCAGTTCCCGACCGATCAGCGCGGCAGCTACTTTCGTCAGTTCTGGGATGTCGGCGACGCGATCGAGCGCGATGCCGCGAAACCGCCGGCGAAAATCGAAGAGGATCTGCTCGACATCTCGAAGCTGCATACCTGGGAGCGGCAGACACCGCTCGGCGATCCGACGCACGCCAATCGCCCTCTGCCCACGGGTGCCGAACCCGGCGAATCGCGGCTCGTGCTGGTGGTACGCGGCGACCTGCTCAAGAAGTACCCCACCGCGGTGGTTTACGCGCAGCAGGCGAAATGGATCACGGTAGAGCAGGATCGCAAGTTGCGCGTGCTGGACGACAGCAATCCGGCGCAGTTCATCAAGACACCGATCTTCAAGGCGGAGATCGATCCGGATGTGCGCTTCCTCGGCTTCGATCTGACTTCGAGCAAGGTGAAGGGCAATGCGGATCCCGCCATCGACGATCCGGGCTGGTTCTTCGTGATCCAGGAGCGTCCCGGAGAGCCGCGCTTCGGACTGGACGATTTCAGCGATGAGTCGCCCGCGACTCCCGCCAACTGGAACGAGTTCGCCTGGGAACATCTCGCTCAATTCGAAACCCTGGGCAGTGTCGACTTCGGCATCCACGTGCCGAATGATTCATTGATCACTACGCAGCCCGACAGTCAGTTCCGATGGGGGCGCAATGGCGCGGACATGGCCTATATCCTCTATCAAGTGCCGGTCATGGTCGCCTTCCACGCCGCGGACATGCTGCCATGAGCGCGTCCATCATCGAAGAGATCAGAAAGGCTCGTGAGGCGGTCCGCGCGGCGGACGACGCCGTGTTCGCGCAGCAGAATCGCGTGCGAACGCGCGAGCTCCAGCTCGCGGCGCTGCGGCGCCAGGGCCCCCGCTTTGCGGAGCAGGTCGCGGCACTGGAGCGCGACCTCAAACTACTGAACGAGTCGGTGGCGCGAGACCGTGCCGGCCTAGCATCGCTGAACGATCGACTGGGGACGCTGGTCGGCGGATTGGTCCTCGAGCAGTCACCCCAGCAGCTGATCGCGCGACTGGACGATGCGCTGCCCTGCGTGCTGTTCCCGCTGCGCATCGAGACGCGATTCATGACGGGCGCGAATGGCGGGCGCGAGCTGTGGCTTCGTGTCTATCCCGACGACATCGCCGTGCACACGCACGAGAAGGAGCTCACGCGGGATGAGGCCGACACCGGCGTGGACTATTGGTCCGCGCGACGGGTGGCCGCTTCCGTGCCGGACGCGCAGGAGCGCGAGCGCATCGAGCAAGGCGCGTGGCGAGCCTTCGCCACTGCCTACGGCGGCACGCGTGCCGCGTGGATCGCTTCCGAGATCCGGCGGCGCGCCGAGGCCAGGCCGGAGAATCCGGACACGCCATTCCTCGTCCGCGCTCGAATCCTGGGCATCCTGAAAGATCCGCAAACTACTTCGGCCGCGAAGCGCGCCGCGATCCTCGCAATGCTCACCGACGCTCATCCGTATGTCGAGGCCATTCGCGATCCGGTGACGACCCTGTTAGCGGGCGATCTCACCGACGAGCGAAGGCAGGAGATTGCGCAGCACGTGGACACCGCCGTGCTCACTTATTTGGGTTTCGACCTCGAAGCGCTGAAGCCCGAGAGCTGGAGCCGCGCGCCGCGCACGGGCGTCATGCCCGATCGGTTCGTCATGATCGCCGTCACCGGCGAGACCCGGAGCGAGTTCCCGTTCCCGAACGCCGTCCCCAGCACACTCATCCTCGGACCCAATCCGCAGAAGCTCGAAACAGAGCTCGCGCAGAACGCCGGTGACCTCGTCGTCGGCGGAGACTTCGCCTGGATCTGGGACTTCGAGGCCGCGATCGCGGTGGGGATGGCGATGCGCGTGCCCCTTCCCGAGCCATTCGCGAGCGCGGGCTTCGATCGGTTGATGGTGCTCGGCATGCGCCTGTCCGGCGAACCGTCGGATCACAAAGGTCTGCTCGAAGAGCTGATCGACAACCACCACTTCTCGCCCGCCGGCATGGGATTCATCGCGCAGGGCACGCCGACCAATCACACCGCGGATGTGAAGGCCGGCTTCTCGACGGATGACGCCGAAGGTGATGGCAGCTTTGCGTTGGAAACCGCCACGCCCGAACCGCCGGCCGCGGAAGATCTCGAGAAAACCGACGCGCAGCGGCTCGCCGAGGCCTGGGATGTCGACTACGAGCGGCTCGCCATCCTCGCGAACGCGGGTCAGCGCGACGTCGCCCTGGCGAAGCTCATGAACCGCGCGCTGTGGCCGGCGACCATCGGCTATTTTCTCGAAGAGTTGCTTGAGACCGATGCGGCCGACAACGATCGCGTGCGCCGCTTCTTCACGTCCGACGTGGTGCGCGCGCGGCAGCCTGCCCGCGATCCGCGTCGGCAAACAGCCCTACGGCCTGCTCGTCACGAGTGCCTTCAATCGCTGGCAGGCCAACGAGAAGATCGATGGCGACGAGACGGCGTTCCTGCGTCGCGTCCACGAGGTGCTGACGAAGATACAGGCCCAGTGGCAATCGCTCACGAGCCAGGTGTTGCAGGTCGATTCACCGGGCGACTCGTTTACGCACCTGCTCAACATCCTCGGGCTGCAGCCGACCTCCGTCGACTACCAGCGGCGCGTCGGTACGTACCAGACATTCCTGTGGAATCTCGCGCACCTGATGATCGGCGGGAATTTCGGCGGCAACAATCCGATGGTTCGTTATTTCCAGGACATCTCGTCGCGCGGCATCCAGCTCACGAACGAGCTCGGCTTCCAGTTTCCGCGCCTGCCAAAGTTGTTCGGCCTGCTGTTCTCGGGCACGAGCTCGACGACTCAACGGGCCGCTAATCGACGACGTCGCGACGGCCGATGACGAGAAGCTGGCGGAGGACGCGGAGTCGCCCGCCCGATATTCGGTCGCCGTCGGCGGCGAGACCGACGAGGCGGAAAACCGGAACTACATCGGCTGGATCAACGGCAGTACGCTCGACACATTGAAGCAGCAGACCTTCGTAAAGGCCGATGGCACCGCACTGCCGGTGCCGGCGCGCTTGCTCTATCGGCTGCTGCACCGGTCCTGCTGCTCGCCAGTCATGACGCGACGATGAACCTGTACAAGGAGCTCGCTTGGTCGACGCCACCGTACGGCGCGAGCAGGACTTCACGAACGTCGAAGCCGGTCGGACGGTGACGCGTTGGGAGTTCATGGAGGCGCGCGTCAACCGCGTCCTGCCGCAGATCGGTAACGCGAACCTCGCGATCGGCGACTTCCTCGCGACTCCCGCCGGATTGGCGCGTCCCGCGGCGGAATTGTTGCGAGAAGTGCGCGAATCGATCGGGTCGCTCGAGGATCTAGCCACCGCGGACCTCGAACGGCTGACCGCCGAGCACATCGACCTGTGCTCGTACCGGCTCGACGCCTGGCAGACGGCACTATTCTCGCGCCGCCTGGCACGTGCTCAACGGCCTGCGCGTCAGTCCGCGACGGGGGCGTGGCAACGGGGCGTGCATCTGGGCGCGTACGGCTGGCTCGAAAACCTGACCGGCCTGCAGCACCCGCGGCGGCGGTGGTGTCACAGGAGCAGATTCCCGCCGGACCTGCGCGAAGACGGCGTGGCCGTGGTCGAGCAGCCGAACAACGGCGGTTTATTCACGGTCCTTCGATCAATCACGCGGTGACGGCCGCCGTCCTCGTAACGCGTACCTCACGCATGCCGACCAGCAGAATGCCGATCACTTTGCCGTCAACCTCACGTCGGAGCGCGTGCGCACCGCGATGTCCTTCCTCGAAGGCGTGCGCAATGGGCAGGAGTTCGGTGCCCTCCTCGGGTTTCAATTCGAACGCGCGCTGCACGATCGCTACATCATAGCGCGGCGTGGCGCTGGCGCAGTTCATCCTGGCCTTCCGCAAGAAATACCCGCTGGTCGCCGACAAGATCACGCCGGATGCGGCGGATGAATCGATCGAGTTCAAAGAGGCGTACCAGGTCGTCGACGGCTACGCGCTGCTCGAGGCGGTCTTCCTGACACAGCCGCCGCTCGCCTATCCGTACGGCGTCGAAGGACTTCCCGCCGATCCGGCGAGCGCGCGCCGGTTTCGCCATCGTGAAGGAAGTCGAGAATCTCGCCGGTGACGCTCGACGCGATCTCCGATCTCACGCTGGCCGAGGGCGTCTTCCAGGTCACGCAGGGAAACTACGAGCGTGCCGGCGCCACGCTAAAGGCGATGTCGGAAGGGCACGCGCCGCCGGAGACGGAGGTCATCAACACACCGCGCGGTGGCGCCGTCGTGAACCACCGGATCGCGATCCACCTTCAGACCGGCACTGTCGCCAGCCCCTGGGGCTCGCCCGAGTCACCGCGTTCGCTCGCGGTGCCGGGATTGAATCAGTGGCTCGCGGATCGCATCGGCCCACCGGACTCCGTGCAGTTCAACGTGACCTACGACCGCGACGGCGACACGCGGCCGATTGCGTTGTCCGCGCTCCGGCTTGCAGCCGATCGATCTCATCTATCTGGTCAACGACGAAGCCGGCGCCATGGAGGGAAAGCGCCAGGTCAACGACGTGACGGAGCTCGAAGTGCGTATCGACCGGGCCTACCGCGTGGCGCGCAAAGCGATCGACCCCGGATTCGACACGACGGGTCGCACGACCATCCTGTTCATGAATCGCGATGGATTCGCGCCCGAGGTCCGCACCTGGTTCGAGATGCTGCCGCTGCTGACGACGCTGCGCCGCATCGTCACCACCTGCCGACCGCTCGGTGCCGGCGACTACCAGTTGCCATCGGAGCAGAACACCGACCCGGCATTGGCCGGCAACCTGCCGGGCTGGAACCTGCAGCAGATGAAGGACACTCTCGATGAAATCGGCGACACGCTCGAAGCTAGGCTGGCGCCGCTGCAAACCTTGCTCGAGGAATTCCGGATGGCGCACTGAACGATGACCCTGTCGAAGTACCGGATCTCGAGGGCGTGGACTACGCCGCATTGATCGACGCGCTCATCGGCGTCGCGGATTTCGGCGTGCCCGATGCGTTTCCAAAGCAGCCGCTTCCGCCCGAGGCCGCATCCGATTCCGCCGAGTCCGCGCTCGCGCTTCTGCGCGCCCGGCAGTCGCTTATTCGGCAGGGATTCCAGGTCCACGACCAGGGAGTGGCGCGACGCGAACAGGCGGCGGCGCTCAGCGCATTCAGCGAACTGACCGACGAAGAACGCAACCGGCTGACCGCGGAGGACAAGGCCGCGATCTTCCAGAGTGCCGCCGGGCTCCTGCTGGGTGCGCCATTCCGCCTGATTCCCACTTTCAAATTCAGGAACGGCGCCGAGCTCGCGGCAGCGCGCGCGTTTGCGAGCGGTGCCCAGCCCGATACGGGACTGCTGCGTTTCACGCAGGCGCGACTGGCGGCCGAGGCCACGAGCTCGGCGATCTCCGACTGGCGGAGCCTGGCGGTGGATGAATGGTTGCAGGGTGTCGCCGCGGTGCGTGCGCCGTCGCGCCTGCTCGACCAGCTGCACACTTATGGCTCGATGTTCGATCGTGAACCGGCGCCTCTGCAACCGCTGCAGCTCCCCTTCGACGCGAAGGCGCACTGGATCGCGGTGGAGTTTCCGGAAGTGCCTATCGAACTACTCGATGAGCCGAACGTCTTCGTGCCGCGCGGCGACTTTGTTTCCATCGTCCGGGAGCTGCCCGAAGGGCACGACGCGGAAGGCGAGCAGACGGGTCTGCTCGTCGACGAATGGAGCGAAGTGATCCCGAACCGCTTCGAGACCACCGGCATCGCGGCTCACTACGACCAACCGAACACGGAGCCGCCGCAATGCGTGCTCCTGGCGGTAAGTCCCACGATCAAGGGACGCTGGGAATGGAATGACCTGGTGGACACGCTGATCGATACCTTCGATCGCGCGAAACGCCGCGCCGTCGAGCCGGACTTCCTGCGAACCACGCCATATGCGCAGTTGCTGCCGGCCGTGCTCAGCACCTTCACGAGCTTCCCGTTCGGCACGATCTCCACCAACCTGGCCGCGCAACCCACGTCCATGGTCGTCAACGAAGGACCTTGAGTCATGCCACAAGTCATCGACCCGGCGCTGAAGCAGGCGCTCCTGAGCACCGCCTTCCGTCCCGCGATCACGCTCTGGAATCGTCTGGAAGGACGCGCGCGGCAGGCGGAGTTCTCCCGCAGTCCGCGCGCCGAGGTTCGCGATCCGCTCTGGATGCTCACGCGGCAGTGGCAGCTGGGCGAGTTCAAGGGCTCCGACGGCGGGTCCGCCGCCAAGGTGCGCGTGCAGATCGATGCCGCGCGGCTCGACCGTTTCGCCGTGACGGCGCGCGATGGCGGCTCCGGGGACTTTCAGCCGGCAGTGCCCTACGACCAGTAGCACGCCACTCGAAGTGCAGGTCGAGCGCGAGTCCATCTGGCAGACGACACTGCCGGCCGCCGATGAATACCTGGCGCTACGCGCACAGATGGGCCGGCATTGGCTGCGCCAGTTGGGCGCCGCCGGCCGCGAATCCTTGCGAGGAATATTCGTGGACGAATATGGCTTCCGCGATGTGCGTGACGAAGGGACGGACGCGGAACGGCTCGAGGCCGCACACATGCAGAGTGATCCCACCGCCTGGCAGGTCTTGAGCGCGTCGCTGCGTCGGGTGCCCGATGGTCGACGGCTGCTGGAAGCAATCACCAGCGGCGATTTCGACGACTTCGTCGACAGCCGCGTAGACCCCGCCTTCCGCCCGGCAGTGAAAGACCTGGCGCGCGATTTCCGCGCCTGGTCCCTGCGCCTGTATTCGCAGCCCGGCTCGCCCGCCGAGGATGCCTGGGCGCCGCCCTTCCTGGAGTATCAATTCGCCTCATCCGCGCCTGCCGACGTGACCGAGGAACAGCGCACCACGCTGGTCGCGGAGCAGTACCACCACGGGCGCCTCGACTGGTACGCGTTCGAGGTGGACCGGAGCGCGAATCTCGAGGACTCGCCACTGGGTTCGTTTCCGGGCGGCAACTTCGAAGCACGAAAACCCGTGGCGTTCGTGCCGACGCAGATCGAGTTCAACGGCATGCCGAATGTACGCTGGTGGGAATTCGAAGACCGGCGCACCGATTTCGGAAGCATCAATGCGAGCACCACCGATCTGCCGCTGCTGCTGCTCGCGGAATTCGGGCTGGTGTACGGCAATGACTGGTTCGTCGTGCCCTACAACCTGCCCGTCGGCTCGCTGGCCGAGATCAAGGGACTCATCGTCAACGACGTCTTTGGTGTTCGCACGCTGGTACGGGCGGCGGGCCAGGATCAGGGCATGGACTGGCAACGCTGGTCGATGTTCAGCTTGAACGCGCGCGCCGAGCCCGGCGTCGTTGACCCGCGGCTGCTGCTCGCGCCAGCGCTCGCCAAGTCGCAGGAGGGCGATCCCATCGAACGGGTCATCTTCGCGCGCGACGAGATGACCAACATGGTGTGGGGTATCGAAGAACGCATTCCCGGCGCGCTAGGTGTCGGCATCGACGGCTTCGAGCGCGCCACGGCGATGTCCAGCTACTTTCAGCAGCGCGTGCCGCCCGGCGAGGTATTGCCCGAAGAGACCGATGCGACCATCCGTTACCAGCTGGGCAACACGGTGCCGGAGAACTGGACACCGTTCATCGCCACGCGCGAGCCCGGCTCGTCGCGATTGATCCGGCTGCAGCGCGCGTCGATGCAACGCCTCACCGACGCCATACCCGACAGCCGCGTCGAGCCGCGTGGCGCGGTGCTGCGCGTCGGTCTCGATGGCGTCAGCCCGCGCGAGCCGTACTTCCTGCACCAGGAGCAGGTGCTGCGCGCCGGCGTGGTGGTGATGCGCGGCTTCCAGCGCGCGCGCTGGTTCGATGGCAAGGTGTTCACGTGGATCGGGCGGCGCAAGCAGACCGGGCGCGGGCAAGGCGCCAGCGGCCTGGAATTCGACCGGCTCGCCAGCGCTCGGCAGTAACAGTCAGCCTATGGTCTACGCTCCCTTCGGCGCGACGACTGAACGAGAAGATCAAAAGAGCGCTTGCGGTGCGCAGATTGGAAAGTCGATCGTGCTGTGCCACCAATCTTCAAGGCACGACGTCATCGCTCAATCTCTGGCGCTACTGCTGCCGAAGTGCAATGATGTCTGTGAATCGCACACGGCCTGAACGTCACGCAGCAACCGTGCGTCGCTGGCTTCCCAGCCGCCAAAGCGCGCCCGCAACTTGTCCCCCCGTATCACACCGACCGACCGATCTTAAGCAAGCCATAGTCCCCGCGTGGGTCGTCGTGAACTGCGGACAGGGGGCATCCCGGGCGGTCATTCGGTTCGGCGGCTGCTTTCGGCGGGCAACACGTCCGCAATCGGGAGGGCGTCATGTCCGGAGCGGGTCGTGACCTGCCGAAGGGAGACTTGCGGTAGCGCCGAGACCTGCCGCTTCCGACGGACCGGTTCGCGCCCATGCACGCTGTTCTCAGAACGAGGCAGCACGCGGCTGAATCGCGAATGCTTCACGACCGTTTTGTCGCCGTCAGGGCTCGCCGAATTGCGGCGAATCGAGTTTTCGCAAATGTGGAAATTGCGAAAAACTCGTTAGTGAGCGCTATCGTGGGAAGCTAGGAATTTGGGGTGGCTGATGGGACTCGAACCCACGACAACCGGAATCACAATCCGGGACTCTACCAACTGAGCTACAGCCACCACTCAAGAAACTGGCCTGCCCGACAGGAATCGAACCTGTGACCCTCAGCTTAGAAGGCTGATGCTCTATCCGACTGAGCTACGGGCAGATCGAAACTCGCCGGGTGCGCCCCTGGAAGGCGCTGGTCGGGGTGGAGAGATTCGAACTCCCGACATCCTGCTCCCAAAGCAGGCGCGCTACCAGACTGCGCTACACCCCGAGGGCGACGCGATGATAACACCCGTCCTCTGCCGATCCACGTTCACCGTTACGCCGCTTGCGCCATGCCGTGATCGACGACCGGGATCAAGCGCTCGCCGGGGAGTACGGCGCTGAACGTGCTGCCTTTGCCGACTTCGGAGTTGATTTCGAGGCGCCCGTCGTGCCGCAGCAGGACGTGCTTGGCGATGGCCAGGCCCAGGCCCGTTCCACCGGTTTCGCGCGAGCGGCTCTTGTCGACCCGGTAAAAGCGCTCGGTGAGCCGCGCCAGGTGCTCGGGCGCAATGCCTATGCCGGTGTCCTCGACCTCGAAGCGCCCTTCGCCTCCGGACTCGACCCAGCGCACGACAATCTGCCCACCTTCCGGCGTGTAGCGGATGGCATTGGACACCAGGTTGCCGAACGCGCTGCGCAGTTCATCACGACTCCCGCGGACGAATGCTGGTGAAGATTCGACCTCGACGCGATGACGACCATTTGACAAAACCCGCGCCTCGTCACCGACTTCGCGCACCAGCTGGCGTATGTCGACCACGTCGTCGGTGACAAGACTCTCGCGCGACTCGAGCCGGGACAGCGTCAGCAGGTCCTCGACCAGTCGCGTCATGCGCTGCGCCTGTTCGTGCATCAGTCCGAGATGATGCCGTCGCGTCGCGGGATCCTCCGTTTGTGCACCAAGCAGCATCTCGAGGAAACCGGTGACCACGGTCAGCGGAGTGCGCAGTTCGTGCGAGACGTTTGCGATGAAGTCACGCCGTACCGCGTCGACTCGTTCGCGCTGGGTGATGTCGCGCGTGATGATGATGGAGCGCGCCGGTTCGAAATCGACGACGCGCACTTCGAGCGCGATGCCCGGGCGTGACAACGGACGAAACACCAACGGCGCCTCGAAATGCGCCGAGGTCATGTAGTTGATGAACTCCGGGTCGCGAACGAGGTTCGTGACCCGCAAGCCCTGGTCGGCGGACAGGCGAACGCCGAGATGATCCTCGGCCACCGGGTTGCACCAGTCGATCTGCAACGAGGCATCGACGAGCACGATGCCTTCCGGCAGGGCACTGATCGTGCGCCGGAACCGTTCCTCGTTCTCGAGCAAGCGGCGCTCGTTGATCTCGGTCGCACGGCGCTGCCGGTACAACCGTGCGAACACATCGGTCCAGAGACCCCATCCATTCGGAATCTCGTCGAGCTTCGGAGCCTCGAGCCAGGCCGCCAGCCGGCTTGCGTAGCTCATGTGGATGGCCAGGAGGCCGACCAGTCCGATGATGACCAGCCACAGGGCGGCCACTGTTCCAAACAAGAACCCGACGATCGCACCGACGACCGTCAGCATCACCAGTCGCAGCAGCGGCCGACCGAGCACGGAAAACCGGACTTTCAGGCGATCAACCATGGAAGCAGTCTAGCCCGAGGGTTCGCTGGGAGGCCTTGGCTCAGCGCAACGCCTGGCCGGCCCCTTGAACGTCAAGTCCCTGCCCGACGCGTACGCCGCCTTCAATGTTCCGGACGTACCGACAGGCGGTAGCCCAACCCGCGCACGGTTTGCACCAGGTGCTGTGCGTTGGCCGGTGTCAGCGCCTTACGCATGCGCAGGACATGCACGTCGACCGTGCGCTCTTCGATGAACACGTGATCACCCCAGACGTTGTCGAGCAACTGCGCGCGCGAGTACACGCGATCGGGATGATTGACGAGAAAGCTCAGCAGCTTGAACTCCGCCAGACCCATGCTCACCGTTTTGCCTTCGACCAGCACTTCGTGCCGCGCCGGATCGATGGTCAATGGCCCGTAGCTGACCGATTCGCCACTGTGTTGCGGCGCGCGGCGCCGGAACACGGCGCGGATGCGGGACACCAGCTCACGTGGTGAAAACGGTTTGACCACATAGTCATCGGCACCGGTGTCGAGTCCGACGACGCGATCCGCCTCGCTACCCCGGGCCGTCAGCATGATGACCGGTACCGCACGGGTGCGGTCCTCGGTGCGCAGGTCCTTCAGCAGGTCGATGCCAGGTTTGTCCGGCAGCATCCAGTCGAGCAGCACGAGGTCGGGCAACTGCTGCCCGATCGCCTCTCTCGCTGCGCTGACCGACTCGGCACGGCGAACGGAGTACCCGTTGCTGCTGCAGGTGTAGGCAACCAGTTCCTGGATCGCGGGCTCGTCTTCGACGATCAGAATGTTGGTGGCCATCCGGGATCAGCCACGAGCGATCGCGCGTTCCACTTCATCCGGCGACAGGTGGCGCGCATCGACGCCCTGCGAGATGAAGATCACGTGCTCTGCGATGTTCTTCGAATGATCACCGATGCGTTCGATCGCCTTGGCAGCCCAGACCGTGTCAAGCGAAGCGGAGATCGTGCGCGGGTCTTCCATCATGAAGGTAATCAGCTGCCGCAAGATCGCGCGAAATCGGTCATCGACTCCCTGGTCATCCTTGATGATCGACGCAGCCGCCTGCGCGTCCAGGCGCGCAAAAGCATCGAGCGCTCGGCGCAGCATCGACACCGCCGCATCGCCCGAGTAACGGATATCAGGCACTCGATTCACACGTGACTGGCCGTCCTTCTCGCGCAGCCATTTCGCTGCGCGCGCAATCTTGCTTGCCTCATCGCCGATTCGCTCGATGTCGGTGATCGCCTTGGCAATCCCCGTGATCATCCTCAAGTCACCAGCCGTCGGCTGACGTCTTGCGATCACATGGTTGACCATCTGGTCGAGGTCCATTTCGAGTTCGTTGACCCGTCGATCGGCGTCAATCGCCTGCTGCGCCAGTTCAATATTTGCGGTCTCGAACGCATCGAGCGCGGTACGGACCTGTGACTCGACGAGCCCGCCCATTTGCAGCACACGTGATCGCATGGCCTCGAGTTCCTCGTCGTATTTCCTCATCGAGTGATCGCCGGTTCCCATTTCATTCTCCCGCGGCCCTGCCGCAATGCTGCACTAGCCGAACCGACCAGTGATGTAGTCCTCGGTTTCCTTCTTCTTCGGCTTGATGAAGATCTCATCGGTTTCACCAAATTCGACCATGTCGCCGAGGTACATGTAGGCCGTGTAGTCGGACACCCGCGCGGCCTGCTGCATGTTGTGCGTGACTATCGCCACTGTGTAGTCAGACTTCAATTCGTCGATCAGTTCCTCGATCTTCGACGTCGAGATCGGGTCGAGCGCCGAGCACGGTTCGTCAAACAGGATGATTTCGGGCCGGACGGCGATGCCGCGAGCAATGCAGAGCCGCTGCTGCTGCCCGCCCGACAGACTGGTGCCGCTCTGCCCAAGCTTGTCCTTGACCTCGTTCCACAGTGCGCCCTTGCGCAGCGCCCACTCGACCCGATCGTCCAGCGCAGACTTCGACAGATTTTCGAAGAGCTTCACTCCGAAGGCGATGTTGTCGTAGATTGACATCGGAAAGGGCGTCGGCTTCTGGAACACCATGCCGATCTTGGCGCGGATCAGTGCGACATCCTCCTTCGACGTGAGGACATTGTCACCATCGACACGGACTTCTCCCTCGGCGCGCTGGTCCGGATAAAGCTCGAACATGCGGTTGAAGACGCGCAGCAGCGTCGACTTTCCGCACCCGGAAGGCCCGATGAATGCGGTGACCTTCTTCTCGGGAATCTCCAGGTTGATGTTCTTCAGCGCCTGGAACTTCCCGTAATAGAAGTTCAGGTCGCGCACCGTCATCTTGACCTTCTCGCCCGGCTTCAACGCGCTCGTCGCGGCGTGCATGGTGAACTCCTAGTGCTTCTGTCTGAATAGCACCCGCGCCAGGATGTTCAGCACGAGCACCCCGACGGTGATGAGAAAGACGGCAACCCAGGCCATCTGCTGCCAGTTGGAAAACGGGCTCATCGCAAACTTGAATATGGTGACCGGCAGGTTCGCCATCGGTTCACCCATGTTCAGGGTGAAGAACTGGTTCGACAGCGCAGTGAAAAGCAGCGGCGCCGTCTCGCCCGCGATGCGGGCCAGCGCCAGGAGGACCCCGGTCACGACCCCGGCGCGTGCGGCCTTCAGCGTCACGCGCCGGATCATGATCCACTTGGGCGCCCCCAGCGCGAATGTCGCCTCGCGCAGTGCATTCGGTATGAGCGCCAGCATGTTCTCGGTCGTGCGGATCACGACCGGGATCACGATCAGCGCCAGCGCGATGACGCCCGCGTACGCAGAGAAGGTCCGTGTCTGTGCCACGATGATCGTATAGACGAACAGGCCGATCACGATCGACGGCGCTGAAAGCAGGATGTCATTAATGAACCGCGTCGCGCTGCCCAGCCAGCCCCGCTGCCCGTACTCGGCGAGGTAGATACCGGCGAGAATTCCAATCGGGGTCCCGACGGCCGTGGCAGAGAGCACCATGACCAGAGTGCCCACGATGGCGTTGCGCAGTCCACCACCGTCCGAATTAGGCGGCGGAGTGTCCTGCAGGAAGATCGAGGCGCTCAGTCCCTGGACCCCCAGCCAGAGGGTGTCCCACAGGATCCAGATCAGCCAGACCAGTCCGAACGCCATCGCCGCCAGCGAGAGTGCCAGCGCAATGACGTTGATCAGTTTGCGACGCCGGTGCAGGGGCAGCCGGTAATCGGCACTCACGGGCTGAGGCACAGCGATCATGTTCTCGACCCCTCGCGCTTCTTCAGCTGCAGCAGCAGGTACTTGCTGAACGCCAGCACCACCAGGGTAATGAAGAAGAGGATCAGGCCCAGGTAGATGAGGGATGCCTCATGCAGGCCAGGCGTCGCCTCTGCGAACTCATTGGCCAGTGCCGAGGTGATCGAATTGGCAGCCTCGAACAGTGAAAGACTGTTGAGCTGGTTGAAGTTGCCAATGACGAACGTCACCGCCATCGTTTCGCCAAGCGCACGCCCCAGGCCAAGCATGACGCCGCCTACGACACCGGCCTTCGTGTACGGAAGCACGACGCGCCACACCACTTCCCAGGTCGTGGCGCCGACGCCGTAGGCGGATTCCTTGAGCATTGGCGGCGTGACTTCGAAAACGTCCCGCATCACCGCAGCAATAAAGGGAATGATCATGATCGCCAGAATGATTCCCGCCGACAGGATGCCGATGCCTACCGGCGCTCCTGAAAACAGCGACCCGAGCACCGGAACATTGCTGAACGCACCTTGCAGTGGCTGCTGCACGTACTTGGACAGGATCGGAGCGAAGACCAGCAGGCCCCACATGCCGTAGACGATCGACGGTATCGCCGCGAGCAGTTCGATCGCCGTGCCCAGCGGGCGCTTCAGCCATTTCGGCGACAACTCGGTCAGGAAGAGCGCGATACCGAAACTGACGGGTACCGCAATGATCAAAGCGATCAACGACGTCATCAGCGTGCCGTAGATCATCACTAGGCCGCCGAACCTTTCCTGCACCGGGTCCCACTCGGCCGTCCACAGGAACCTGAGGCCAAACTCGCGGATCGACGGCCATGCGCCGATCACGAGCGAAAGAAGGATTCCCGCGAGCAGGAGCAGCGTCAGGATTGCCGCCCCGCGCGTCAGGTTGAGGAAAATGACGTCGCCAAGCCTGCCGGACCGCCGGGCCGGTGGCTCTTCGGGCATCTGCACAGTCTGGGCTTCTTTGCGAAAACTGGTCTCGGACAGTGTAGCGTCCATCAAAGCGCTCCCCGGCAGAGCCGAAGCAGTCCTGGTACTCGATCGTCGAGCAAGGAAACCCGGCGGCAGGGCCGCCGGGGGACACTAGAGCGTTACTTCACCAGTACCGACTTTCCGGAGGCGTCACCGATCTTGGCCCATTGCTGGCGTATCAGCGCCTTCACGCTGTCAGGCAAGGCAACGTAGTCGAGGTCATCGGCCATCTTGTCGCCATTCGCATAGGCCCAGTCGAAGAACTTGAGCGCTGCAGCGGCCTGCTGCGGCTTGTCCTGCTTGGTGTGCATCATGATGAACGTCGCACCGGTGATCGGCCATGCCTCCTTGCCGGCCTGGTTCGTCAGAACCTGGTTGAAAGACTTCTGCCACTCCGCGCCGGCCGCAGCCGCCTTGAAGGTCAGGTCATCAGGCGCCACCCAGGTGCCCGCAGCGTTCTGCATCAGCACATAGGGAATCTTGTTCTGCTTGGCGTACGCGTACTCGACGTAGCCAATCGAGTTCGGCAAACGCTGAACAAATGCCGAAACACCTTCGTTGCCCTTGCCGCCCGCGCCGACCGGCCAGTTGACCGCCGTGCCCTCACCGACCTTGGTCTTCCATTCCGGGTTCACCTTCGACAGATAGTTCGTGAAGATGAACGTCGTGCCCGAGCCGTCGGCGCGGCGGACCGGCGAGATCGTCGCGTCGGGCAACTTAACGCCCGGATTAAGCGCCGCGATCGCCGGGTCGTTCCACTTCGTGATCTTGCCGAGGTAGATATCCCCGAGAACCTGGCCCGTGAGTCGCATCTCGCGAGTCTGGATGCCAGGGATGTTGATCACCGGCACCACGCCGCCGATAACGGTCGGGAACTGGATCAGGCCGTCCTTGGCGAGATCGGCATCGTTCAGCGGCGCATCGGAAGCGCCGAAGTCCACGGTCTTGCCGCGGATCTGACGCATGCCCGCGCCGGAACCCACCGACTGGTAGTTGATGCGCGCGCCCGTCGCCTTGTTGTAGGCGTCGGCCCACTTGGCATACAAGGGCGCCGGGAACGTCGCGCCTGCGCCGGTGATTTCCTGCGCATATCCGGTCGAAAAGGCGCCGGCCAGCGCAAAGCCGGCCGCCAGTGCTTTGATCGGTAGAAGTCTCATACGAATTACCTCAGAGGTGGTTCGAGGAAGGGAAAAGAAGGCGGGAAACCAAGGAGGACCTTCAACGCCGGCGAGTCTAGGAAAGGTGGATGACAGATCGGTGACATGTCACTCACTTTCGGTGTTCTAGAGGGAAATTCCCATCAGGACACGGATAGAGGCCACCTGCAGTCATGTCCGGGGAGCCGATGTCACGCCGCAGTCATGAGGCCGACGTAGCTTGCTGATCCAGTGCCAGCGGCTTGGGGTGCCCCTTGACCGCCCGGCATTCCCGATCATTCCTTACCGTCCAGGAGTCTGTATGAATCGTCGTTCGTGGCTGCTCGGCCTGCTTGCGGTTTCGCTTGCCGGCTGTGCGTCGATGCAACCGAAGAATGTGGCCGATGTCATCGCGGCGGATCCCGATCTGTCAACGCTGAACAAACTCATCAATGACGCCGGGTTGACCCAGACCCTGTCCGGCGCCGGCCCGTTCACCGTGTTCGCTCCCAACAATGCCGCATTCAAGGCAGTGCCGGCGAAGACGATGAGTGAACTCGCGAGTAACAAGGCGTTGCTGACTCAGGTCCTGACGTTTCACGTCGTCCCGGCCAAGGCCACGGCCGCCGACGTCAAGCAGGGAAATGTGAAGTCGGTCAACGGTGCGAACCTGGGGCTGGCCAAGGCCGGCAACTACGTGACCGTCGAAAATGCGATTGTCACTCGACCCGATCTCGCCGCCACCAACGGTGTCGTCCATGTCGTCGACAGCGTCCTGCTGCCTCCAAAGCGCTAGCCGCCACCCTGTCTGACGAGAAGCGGCGCCCGCGAGCGCCGCTTTTTCATTCTGCCTACTGCTCCTCAGCCACGCTGCTCGTACCACCCCTTGCGGCTGTTGACGACGACCCTTCCGAGCAGCTGCATCACCGGTACTTCGATCAGCACGCCGACAACCGTCGCCAGCGCGGCACCCGATTCAAAGCCATACAGACTGATTGCCTGAGCCACGGATGGAACAGCGAGAGCCATCAGCGCGGGCTGCAGCCCGAAGAAAAGCGGGGGCAGACCGGCCCCCGCAAGCTCTCAACGCCACGAACAACTCACACGCCGATCACGCCACCGTCGTTCCGCGTGATCGCGATCGTCGCCGACCGCGGCCGCGCGGTGCCGCCTTCGGGCCAGTGGCTCGTGAAGAGCGTCGGATCGCCGATGCTCGCGGCCGGCGTTTCCTCGCCCGGATGCTGGATGTTGACGAAAAGCGTCTTGCCGTCGGGTGTCTCGGTGATGCCGGTGATCTCACAATCCTTTGGGCCCACCAGAAAGCGCCGCAGCTTCGTCGAAGGCAGGGCCGCGCCGACGTAGGTCTGCACCTGCTTGGTGGCACCGGTCTGGTCAGTGTTCGTGACCGTCTTCACGCCGCCGTCGCCGACCTGCCCGGGCAGAGCTGCAAGCAGCATGCAGTTGGTCACGTCGGTGTAGGCGCCGTCGTCGGTCTGGATCCAGCAGACATTGGTCGCCTTGCTGAACCAGAGGCCGTCGGGACTGGAGAAGTCATTCTCGGCGGTCAGTCCCGAAATGTTGACGTTGCTCGCATCGGCGCCAGCGCGGGCGCCGAACAGGAAGATGTCCCACGTGAACGTCAGAGCTTCCGGCGAACTTTCCTTCCAGCGGATGATGTGGCCGTTCGGATTGCCGCGCTGGGAAGTACCGTTGGTGCGCGCGTCGTTGTAGTGGCGCGGATTGGCCGCATCGGTGGCTGCAAGCGTGCGCAGTGTCGCGTTGTTGTTGGTAAGCGTCATGTAGACCTCGCCGGTGAGCGGATCGACCGCGCCCCACTCCGGCCGGTCCATCTTGGTTGCGCCCTGCGCGTCCGCGGCGAGCCGCGCGTTGATCAGGACATCGGCCTGATCGGCAAACGCGTACGCCGCATTGGCGGCCGTGACATTGCCCACGCCGAAGGCCAGCTCCAGCCACTGGCCGGTGCCATCGGCATTGAACTTCGCGACATAGAGCGTGCCGGCATCGAGGTACTTGTCGCCGGCCCCCAGGCCCAGCGCCGCATCGGCTGGGTCCCACATCGCCGTCGACACGTACTTGTAGATGTACTCGTTGCGCGAATCGCAGCCCATGTAGAACACAATCGGCTTGCCGGCCACCGGCTTGCCGACCCAGGCGCCCTCGTGCGCAAAGCGACCCATTGCGGTGCGCTTCTTCGGTGTCGAGGTCGGGTTGAACGGGTCGATCTCGACGTTCCATCCATAGGTGTTTGGACCGTTGCGATAGTCGTCCGAAGCGGTCGCTCCCTTGACCTCGGCGTTCCAGCGCCCATACAAGTTATCGGTCGTGTCCGGAGTGACGGTCGCCCAGAGTTCGCGGCCATTGCCGGCGACGCCATAGCGCGCGAGCGAAGTCAGCTCCTTGGCACTGCGGCTCGGGTTGTCGGTGGCTGTCACACGTCGGAAATAGCCCGCCCAGTTTTCCTCGCACGCGAGGTACGTGTTCCAGGGCGTGTAGCCGTGTGCGCAGTCGTTGACGGTTCCGCGCGTGCGGGTGCCGTTGGTCGAGTATTTGGTGATCATGAGCGACGTGCCGCCGGCGGGACCCGAAAGGATCGTCTCGGTCAGCGTATGGATGCGCCGGTTGAACGTGGAATCCTGTTTGTAACTCCAGGCGCCGCCACCCGCCGCGCGATTGACCTCGACGATGCTGACGCCGTGGATGTAGAGCTCGCGCAGCACTTCGTCGGCCACTGTGCGCGCGCCGGCGACGATCGTCTGGCCGGTCGGATGCAGGAACGCCGGCGTGATCGCCTCGTGGTTCATCACCAGCAATCCGCGATCGCTCGCGGTTGCGCTGTACTGGCCGTTGGCGCCCAGACCATAGAACTGGATGGCATCGTGATGGTCGCCGGCGCGCCGGTCGTAAGTCGCCGGCGAATCGGTGCCAGTGTTCGTGTAGGCCGGCACGCCGGCGGCGATCGGATCGCCGAGCCGATACAGCACCGTTGCGGCATATCCCGCCGGGACGATCAGGGAATCGGCCACCGACTTGGATACCGCGGAAAAGCTCAGCGCTGTCGGCCGAGCGGGCGCAGGGGGCGCGGCCGCCGGCGTCGGAGTCGGTGCCGGCGCAGCGACCGGGGCCGCCACGGGCGACGCGACGGCGTCGTCGCTGCCACCACACGCTGACAGCAGGCCCGATGCGCCGATAAACGACAGGGATGCCACGCCGAAGCCACCGCGCAGCAACTTGCGCCGCGCGGGGTCCTGCAGGCGCTGCTCGATCAGCTCGTTGATGTGGGGATTGGACGAAGTATTCGTGACGACGTCATCGTCATGCGACATGGGAAATGCCTCCGGGTGCGGTTTGGCGGGTTGCGGAAATGCGCGAGTGTCGCGATGTCCGATGACCGACGCGTTTCGAAGCGATGAAGCCCCAATGACGAAGGGTCTTCGCCGCCACTTTCGAATGCACTTGAAGAAGCGGCTCCAAGTACCCGTGTCATATCGGAGTCACCGAACCTCCCTACCCTGCTTTCCTCATGATGCGATGGCTTCAACTCAAGGTCGCGTTGTGGGGCTCAACGAACACGACGACCCGAACAGCCGGACCGATCGATCCACACCTTGCACTGCCGGCCCTCGACTCCGAGTCCGCTGCGTCCGACGAACCGCCGTCGCATCGCTACCGTGCGATCTTCATCTCGGACGTCCATCTCGGCACGCGAGGCTGCAAGGCTGCCTTCCTGCTTGACTTCCTGCGGCACAACGAGTCGGACACGCTCTATCTCGTCGGCGACATCATCGACGGCTGGGCGCTCAAGAAGTCGTTCCACTGGCCCCAATTGCACAACGACATCGTGCAGAAGGTGCTTCGCAAGGCGCGCAAGGGCACGCACGTCGTCTACGTACCCGGCAACCACGACGAAGTCGGCCGGCAGTTCGTTGGGCTCGACTTCGGCCAGGTGGCGATCCGTCAGGACGCCGTGCATACACTGCGCGACGGACGGCGCCTGTGGGTCGTGCATGGCGATTTTGCCGACGGCGTGATGCTGCATGCCCGCTGGCTCGCCTACGTCGGCGACTCGCTCTATGACTTCATCCTGTGGCTCAACGGACACTTCAACCGGGTCCGCGTCCGCCTCGGCCTGCCGTACTGGAGCCTGTCGCAGTACCTGAAGCACAGCGTCAAGAACGCGGTCAGCTTCATCACCGGGTTCGAGCAGATCCTGCTGCGGGAAGCGCGCCGGCACGGCTATGACGGCGTGGTCTGCGGGCACATTCACAAGGCCGAGATCCGCGACCTCGACGGCCTGCTCTACTGCAACGACGGCGACTGGGTCGAAAGCCTGACCGCGCTGGTCGAAACGCACGAGGGCGAGCTGCGCATCGTGACCTGGGACCGCCAACTCGCGCCTTCCATGCCCGCGGTCCGCTGGGACGAGGACGTGGAACCGACCGCAACGCCACTCCCGGAGAAAGCGCTCGCATGAAAGTGATCACCGTCACCGATGCATGGCATCCGCAAGTCAACGGGGTGGTGCGAACGATCGAGGCCACCAACCGGGAACTGGAACGCGCGGGTCACTCGATCGAGGTCATCACTCCGCTGGCGTTCTCATCCATGCCCTGCCCGGGATACAGGGAGATCCGCCTGTCGCTGTGGCCGTCCCGCCGGCTCGCGGTGCTGCTGGATCACGCGCTGGATTCAGGCGACGCAGCGATCCACATTGCCACCGAGGGCCCGCTCGGGCACGCGGCGCGGCGTTACTGTCTCGCACGCGGACTCGCGTTCACCACTGCCTATCACACGCGCTTTCCGCAATACCTCAAGGCAATGTTCGGCGTTCCCGAGCGCCTCACCTACCGCTTCCTCCGCTATTTCCACGGACCGGCCGCTGCGGTGCTGGCACCGACTCCGACCGTGGAGCGTGAACTGCACGAACACGGGCTCACCAACGTAGCCTTGTGGACGCGCGGTGTCGATCTCGATGTTTTCGTGGCGCGCAAGCCCCTGTTCGAGGACGCGCGACACCCGGTATTCCTGTACGTTGGCCGGGTCTCGGTCGAAAAGAACATCCGGGCATTCCTCGCGCTCGATCTGCCTGGCACGAAGGTCGTGGCCGGTATCGGACCGGAACTCGAGGCGCTCAAGCAGCGATTTCCGGAGGTACGCTTCGTCGGCGTGCTCGACCCGGAGCCTCTGGCGCAGCTTTACAGCGCCGCCGACGTGTTCGTGTTTCCAAGCCGCACCGACACCTTCGGCCTGGTCATGCTGGAGGCCCTGGCGTGTGGAACGCCGGTGGCGGCATTTCCCGTCCAGGGACCGATCGACGTCGTCGGCGGGTCTGGCGTCGCTGTGCTTGACGAGGACTTGCGCAAGGCCGCGCTGCATGCACTGCGCATCGACCGCACGCGCTGTCGTGCACATGCTGAGCTGTACTCCTGGCGCGCGGCCACCGTCCAGTTTCTATCCCTGCAGCAGCCGTTGCCCTCGAGCGCCCCGCTGGCCCAAACTGCTCCGGGTATCGCGCACTAGCGCGCCTCCAGAGTCGTCCGAAGCCGCGATCAGTGAGCGACCGCGGTGCCAACCCGACTTGCGAGTCTCTGCGCCATGGCCTCCGCGATTTCCGGCTCCTCCGCCTCGACCATCACGCGCAGCACCGGTTCGGTTCCGGACGGACGGATCAGTACGCGGCCAGCACCCCTGAGTTCCTGTTCCACGACGGACATTTCGTGCACCAGCGGTGCATACGACTTCCAGTCGAACCCGCGTTCGATGCGCGCGTTGACCAGCGCCTGCGGCAGCAGGACCAGGTCTGACGTCAGCTCCGCCAGTGTGTGACCGCTGCGACGCATGGCGGCCAGCACCTGCAGCGCACTGACCGTCCCGTCGCCGGTGGTGTGGCAGTCCAGGCACAGCAGATGACCGGAACCTTCGCCGCCGTACAGCCAGCCCTTCTGTTCGAGCAGCTCGAGCACGTAGCGGTCGCCGACCTTCGCCCGGACGAATGCCACGTCGAGCTCGGCGAAGCGACGCTCGAGCGCGTAGTTGGTCATCAACGTTCCGACCACGCCACCGACCTTGCCAAGCCGCATCCGGTCGCGGACGATGACATAGAGAAGTTCGTCGCCGTTGTAGAGGCGGCCGTGCGCATCGCAGATCAGCACGCGATCGGCATCTCCGTCCAGTGCAATACCGCAGTCCGCCTCGGCCGACTGGACCACGTGCGCCAGTTGCTCGCCATAGAGTGCGCCCACGCCGTCGTTGATGTTCATTCCGTTGGGCGAGGCCCCGTGCCAGACGACGTCCGCGCCCAGTTCGTGGAAGACGTGGGGCGCCACGTGGTAGGCCGCGCCGTGGGCACTGTCGACAACGATCTTCAAACCCTTAAGGTCGAACTCCGTCGGAAACGTGCGCTTGCAGAACTCGATGTATCGCCCGGCGGCGTCGTCGAGGCGACGCACCTTGCCGAGGCGTTTCGCCTCGACGCATTGCCAGGGCTGCTCGAGTTCCGCTTCGATCTGCTGCTCGACCGCGTCGGGCAGCTTCGTGCCACGCGCAGAGAAGAACTTGATGCCGTTGTCCGGATACGGATTGTGCGAAGCGCTGATGACGATGCCGGCGCTCAGACGCAGTGCACGTGTCAGGTAGGCGACGGCCGGCGTCGGCAGTGGCCCCGACAGCACGACGTCGACTCCGGCACTCGAGAAGCCGGCCTCCAGAGCGGCCTCAAGCATGTATCCCGAGATGCGCGTGTCCTTGCCGATCAGCACCGATGGGCGGCCGCTCTGGCCTTCGGCCTGGCGAGCGAGGACACGGCCCGCGGCCTGTCCCAGCTTGAGCACGAACTCGGGCGTGATCGGGGCCTCGCCCACCGTGCCACGCACGCCGTCCGTGCCGAAATACTTGCGCGTCATCCCTTCTGTCCTCCTGTGGCGGCAGACCACACCTTCAGCGCGTCGCGCGTGGCCGCAACGTCGTGTACACGCACGATACGCGCGCCGCGCTCGACGGCCAGCACAGCCGCCGCAACCGACGCCGCGACACGATCGTCCACCGTACGGCCAGTGACTGCACCGAGCAACGACTTGCGCGACAACCCGACCAGCACCGGACGGCCTATTGCCTGCAGCGCTGGCAACCGACGCAGTAACGTGAAATTGTGCTCGACCGTCTTGCCGAAGCCGAAGCCTGGGTCAATGGCGATCCGACAGAAATCGATGCCGGCATTCGCCAGGTCCGCGACGCGTCCGCGCAGGAACGCGGTGACGTCCGCCACCACATCGTCGTACTGCGGCTCGCTCTGCATCGTTCGTGGCGAGCCCTGCATGTGCATCAGCACGAGGCCGCATTCGCTCCCGCGAATTGCCTCCAGCGCTCCTTGCGTGCGGAACGCCCGCACATCGTTGATCACGGCCGCCCCTGCCGCGAGCGCAGCGCGCATCACGCCCGGCTTGCTGGTGTCCACTGAAATCGGCACATCACCGGCTCGCAGCGCCTCGACCAGCGGCAGCACCCGGTCCATCTCCTCCATCTCGGACACATCGGCGGCGCCCGGCCGGGTGGACTCGCCACCGATGTCGAGCAGGTCGGCCCCTTCCTCGATCAGCCGCTCGCCATGTGCGAGCGCTGCAGCGGGGGACAGGTAACGCCCGCCGTCGGAGAAAGAGTCGGGCGTCACGTTGACGATGCCCATGATCAGAGGTCGGGACAGTTCAATGACCCGACCGGCGACTGACCATGTCGTCGACAGTTCAACCGGCGTCGCTGATCGTTTGCTCATCCGGGAATCGTAGTCACGCATGAAAAAGAGGCCGGTCAGGCCGGCCTCTCATTGGACGATCAACTACGTTCAGGCCGGCTGCGCCGCGCCTTCGACGCCACCGGCGGTCGACTTGCCGCCGGTCGGCGGCGTGGAGCCCGTCGACTTCGGCGGGCGCGGTGGCTTGCCGGCAATGATGTCGTCGATCTGGTCGGAGTCAATGGTTTCCCACTCCATCAGCGCCTTGGTCATCACCTCGATCTTGTCGCGATTGTCCTCGATCAGCTGGCGCGCCAGTGCGTACTGCTCGTCGATGATGCGGCGGATCTCACCATCGACCTTGCGCATCGTCTCTTCGGAGACATGCGTGGTCTTGGTGATCGAGCGGCCGAGGAACACTTCCCCTTCGTTTTCTGCATACACCATCGGGCCCAGTGCGTCGCTCATGCCGTAGCGTGTCACCATGTCGCGAGCCAGTTGCGTCGCCCGCTCGAAGTCGTTGCTGGCGCCGGTGGTCATCTGGTTCATGAACACTTCTTCGGCGATGCGACCGCCAAAGAGCACGGCGATGCGCGACAGCAGGTACTGCCGGTCGTATGAATAGCGATCCTGCTCGGGCAACTGCATCGTCAGGCCGAGTGCGCGGCCGCGCGGGATGATCGTGACCTTGTGGACCGGATCACTCTTCGGCACCAGCTTGGCGACCAGCGCGTGGCCCGACTCGTGGTAGGCGGTGTTGAGTCGCTCCTCCTCGGACATGACCATCGATTTGCGCTCGGCGCCCATCATGACCTTGTCCTTGGCCTTCTCGAAGTCGGTCATCTCGACGACACGCGCGTTCCGGCGTGCCGCGAAGAGCGCGGCCTCGTTGACCAGGTTGGCGAGGTCGGCGCCGGAGAATCCAGGCGTGCCGCGCGCGATGACGTCGGCCTTGACGTCCGCGCCGATCGGCACCTTGCGCATGTGCACGTTGAGGATCTGCTCGCGACCGCGGATGTCCGGCAGCGGCACGACGACCTGGCGGTCAAAGCGGCCCGGGCGCAGCAGCGCCGGGTCGAGCACGTCGGGGCGGTTGGTCGCCGCGATGACGATGACGCCCATGCCGGTCTCGAAGCCGTCCATCTCGACCAGCATCTGGTTCAGCGTCTGCTCGCGCTCGTCGTTGCCGCCGCCGAGGCCGGCTCCGCGCTGGCGACCGACCGCATCAATCTCGTCGATGAAGATGATGCAGGGCGCATGCTTCTTGGCCTGCTCGAACATGTCGCGGACGCGCGCTGCGCCGACGCCAACGAACATCTCGACGAAGTCCGATCCCGAGATCGAGAAGAACGGCACCTTGGCCTCGCCGGCAATGGCCTTGGCGAGCAGCGTCTTGCCGGTGCCCGGCGAGCCGACCAGCAGCACGCCGCGCGGGATACGGCCCCCGAGCTTCTGGAACTTGGATGGGTCGCGCAGGAACTCGACCAGCTCCTGCACTTCTTCCTTGGCCTCGTCGCAACCGGCGACGTCGACGAAGGTGATCGAATTGTTGCTCTCGTCGAGCATGCGCGCGCGCGACTTGCCGAAGCTGAAGGCCCCACCGCGGCCGCCACCCTGCATCTGGCGCATGAAGAAGATCCAGACGCCGATCAGCAGCAGCATCGGGAACCACGACACGAAGATCGTCGTCAGCAGCGACTGCTCTTCCTCGGGCTTGCCGAAGACCTGCACGCCCGACTTCATCAGGTCGCTGACCATCCAGGCGTCCCCGGGCGAGGTCAGCGTGTAGCGCGCGCCTTCCAACGGCGTGACCTGCAGCGTGCGCCCCTGGACCTCGACCCGCTTGATCTTGCCGGCCTTGGCCTCCTCGAGGAACTGCGTGTAGCTCACGGTCTCGGCCGGCTTCTGGCGGCTCTCGAACTGCTTGAAGACCGTGAACAGGACGAGCGCGATCACCATCCATATGGCGGCTTTCGCGAACATGTTGTTGTTCAAGGATGACTCCTAGTGGCCGCGCCGGGAATCCTGAGCGCATCGGCCGGGGGACAGATCGGACGGCTTGATGGACGGGCCATTCTAATCCTCAGACCCGTCCACGAAGGGGAAGTTGGGGGCAAAGGTGGGGCTATTTCAATACCTTGCATTCATTTCTCGCGAAATCCCTTAGCGCACCGGCCGACGAACACCACGAGCCAGCAGGAAAACCTCGGCCGAGGTCTCCCGCGACGCCGCCGGCTTGCGCGTCGCGACACTGTGGAAGTCCCGCTTCAGTCGTTCGACGAACTGGCTGTAGCCACTGCCCTGGAAGGCTTTGACGAGAAAAGCGCCGTCAGGTTTCAGATGCTTGCAGGCAAAATCCGCGGCCAGCTCCGCAAGATGCTGGCTGCGGGCGGCGTCGGCCGCCGCGATGCCCGAGAGGTTGGGCGCCATGTCGGAGATCACCAGATCCACCGCAGCACCCTGCAGCAGGTCGGCCAGTTGCTGTTCCACCGCCTCTTCGCGGAAGTCCCCCTGGATGAAGTCCACCTCGGGCACAGGGTCCATCGGCAGGATATCGAGCGCGAGAATGCGTCCGCGCACCGTGCCGTCGGGGGCGGACAGGCGCTTCCGCACGACCTGTGTCCAGCTGCCCGGCGCCGCCCCCAGATCGACCACCGTCATTCCCGGCTTGAGCAGCCGATCGACGTCCGCGATTTCCGTCAGCTTGTAGGCAGCGCGGGAGCGGTAGCCCTCCTGGACCGAGCGCTTCACGTACGGGTCGGTCACGTGACGTTTGATCCACTCCGGATTAGAGCGATGCTTTTTCTTCGCCTGCGGCATCCGTGGCTACACTGAAATGGCAATGAGGAGATGACTATGCCCGAGATCGAACTGACCCCGAAGGAACGCCAGGCCCTGAAGGCGCGTGCACATGGGCTGAGACCGGTCGTGCTGCTCGGCAATTCCGGTCTCAGCACGCCGGTGATGAAGGAAATTGATCGCGCCCTCGCGGCGCACGAACTCATCAAGGTGAAGGTGCCGGCCGAGGACCGCGACGAACGCGACTCGGTGTTCGCGGACATTGCCGAAGGTCTGTCCGCGGCCCGGGTCCAGGCCATCGGCAAGCTGCTGGTGCTCTACCGTCCGGCGCCAGAAGAAGTGGTCGAAGAGGCCGCGCCCGCGCGCCGCCGCGCGACATCAGCGAGGTCGCCCAAGGCGCCGGCACGTCCCGTCGGAACCCGGAGCGCGGCCAAGCAGCCGGGGAAACCCTCGGCACCGAAGCGAACGACCGCGGATCGACGCGAGGCGGAGCGCGTCAACCGGGGCACGGCAGCACGCCGCGATCCAGGCGCTGCGACCCGAGCGGCCGGAAAGCGCAATGTGGTCCGCGGCCGCGGGGGACGTACCCGCTGAAGCGCGCGCGGCCGTCGCCTATTCGTAAGCGATCGAGACGATCGCGTACTCGCGCTTGCCGGCGGGCGCGAGCACTTGCGCCATGTCACCTTCGCTCTTGCCGATCAGCGCGCGGGCGATGGGACTGGAAACCGAGACCAGACCGGATTTGATGTCGGCTTCATCGTCGCCGACGATCTGGTACTTGACCACCTCGCCGGACAGTTGGTCCTCGAGTTCCACCTTCGCGCCGAAGACGATCCGGCCGGCAGCGTCGACCGTTGCAGGATCGATGATCTGGAGGCTGGAAATCTTGCCCTCCAGTTCCTGGATGCGGCCTTCGATGAAGCCCTGGCGTTCGCGGGCCGCGTCGTACTCCGCGTTTTCGGAGAGGTCGCCCTTTTCGCGGGCGTCCTTGATCGCCTGGATGATCGTCGGACGATCGACGGCCTTGAGCCGCTGCAACTCGGCCTTGAGTCTTTCGGCACCGCGCGCCGTGATGGGTATACCGGGCATCGTCTGAAACTCGTGGGAAAAACAAAGCCCCGGCAGTGCCGGGGCCGCATAGTCACTCTATCCAAAGCGCCGCTGCCACGCAACCCGGCGCGGCCTGCGCCCCTAGGCGCGCAGGCTCCGATGCAGGCCCTGGAGGTCGTTGACCTCCAGGCGGTCGAGGTGCCTCATGCCCTCAATCGCGGCGCGTCCGCCGGCCATCGTCGTGTAGTAGGTCACGCGCTGTGCGAGCGCCGTCGTGCGGATCGAGCGCGAATCCGCGATTTCGCTGCGAACTTCGCTGACGGTGGTGATCACCAGCTGGATATCGCCATTTTTCAGCAGGTCGACGATGTGCGGACGGCCGTCCTTGACCTTGTTGACGGTCTTGACCGGAATCCCGGCCTGCTCGATCGCCTGCGCGGTGCCACGCGTGGCGACCAGCTGATAGCCCAGGTCATGGAGCATCTGGGCGACTGCGATGGCTTTCGGCTTGTCCGAGTCCTTCACGCTCATGAACACCGTGCCTTTTTCCGGCAGGCCAGCGCTTGCACCCAGCTGGGACTTGAACAGCGCCTCGCCGAAGGTCTGGCCGACCCCCATGACCTCGCCGGTGGACCGCATCTCAGGTCCAAGCAGCGGATCGACGCCCGGGAACTTGGCAAACGGGAACACCGATTCCTTGACCGAGTAGTACGGGGGCACCACCTCGCCTTCGATCCCCTGCCGGTCAAAGCCGATGCCGGCCATCGCCAGCGCCGCGTACTTGGCAAGCGGCTCGCCGGTTGCCTTGGACACAAAGGGCACCGTGCGCGAGGCGCGCGGATTGACCTCGAGCACGTAGATCGTCTCGCGCCCGTCACCTTCCTTCTGAATGGCGAACTGCACGTTCATCAACCCGACGACGTTGAGCGCACGCGCCATCTGCTCGGTCTGCCGCTTGAGTTCGGCGATGGTCGTCGCCGAGAGCGAGTACGGCGGCAGCGAGCACGCCGAGTCGCCGGAGTGGACGCCGGCCTGCTCGATGTGCTCCATCACGCCGCCGATCAGCACGCGCTGGCCATCGGACAGGCAGTCGACATCGACTTCAATCGCATCATCGAGAAAATGGTCGAGCAGCACCGGCGAGTCGTTGCTTACCTTCACGGCTTCGCGCATGTAACGCTCAAGGTCGCGCGGTTCGTGGACGATGTCCATCGCGCGCCCGCCCAGCACATAACTTGGCCGCACTACCAGCGGGTAACCGATTTCCTCGGCCAGCTGCAGCGCTTCGGCCTCGGCGCGCGCCGTCCGGTTCGGCGGCTGCTTGAGAGCCAGCTTGTGCAGCAGTTTCTGGAACCGCTCACGATCCTCTGCAATGTCGATCGAGTCCGGCGTCGTGCCAATGATCGGCACGCCGTTGGCCTCGAGGTCGCGCGCGAGCTTCAGTGGCGTCTGGCCGCCGTACTGCACGATCACGCCGAACGGCTTTTCCTTGTCGACGATTTCCAGCACGTCTTCCAGCGTCAGCGGCTCGAAGTAAAGCCGGTCCGACGTGTCGTAGTCGGTGGATACGGTTTCCGGGTTGCAGTTGACCATGATGGTCTCGAACCCGTGGTCGCGCAGCGCGAAGGCCGCGTGGACGCAGCAGTAGTCGAACTCGATGCCCTGGCCGATGCGGTTCGGGCCGCCGCCCAGCACCATGACCTTCCTGCGATCGGTCGGCGCCGCTTCGCACTCGTCCTCGTAGGTCGAATACATGTAGGCGGTGGTCGTGGCGAACTCGGCCGCGCAGGTGTCGACACGCTTGAACACCGGACGCACGCCGCGCTTAAGCCGTACCGCGCGCACATCCGCGGGCGTCGCGTCCAGCAACTTCGCGATGCGGCGGTCCGAGAACCCCTTGCGCTTGAGAAAGCGAAGTTCTTCGGTACTCAGGTCGCCGAGCTTGCGTTCCTTCAACCGCGCCTCGATCTGCACCAGCTCCTCGATCTGCGCGAGGAACCACGGGTCGATCGCGGTTTCCTCGAAGACCTCGGACAGGGTCATGCCGTTGCGAAACGCATCGCCGACGAACCAGATGCGGTTGGGGCCGGGCTCGCCAAGCTCTTCGACAATCTCGTCGCGGTCCGACGAATGTTCGTCCAGTCCGTCAGAACCGACCTCGAGTCCGCGCAGTGCCTTCTGGAACGATTCCTGGAAGGTGCGGCCGATGGCCATCACCTCGCCCACCGACTTCATCTGCGTGGTGAGGTGGTTGTCGGCCTGCGGGAACTTCTCGAAAGCGAAGCGCGGAATCTTGGTGACCACGTAGTCGATCGTCGGCTCGAACGACGCCGGTGTCGCGCCGCCCGTGATCTCATTGCGCAGTTCGTCGAGCGTGTAGCCCACGGCCAGCTTGGCCGCGACCTTGGCGATCGGGAAGCCGGTGGCCTTCGACGCCAGTGCCGACGACCGCGACACGCGCGGATTCATCTCGATGACGATCATCCGGCCGTCCTTCGGATCGATCGCGAACTGCACGTTGCTGCCGCCGGTGTCGACGCCGATCTCACGCAGGATCGCGACGCTGGCGTCGCGCAGCAACTGGTATTCCTTGTCGGTCAGCGTCTGCGCCGGCGCCACCGTGATCGAGTCGCCCGTGTGGATACCCATCGGATCGAGGTTCTCGATCGAGCAGATGATGATGCAGTTGTCCGCCTTGTCGCGGACCACCTCCATCTCGAACTCCTTCCAGCCGATCAGCGATTCCTCGATCAGCAGCTCGCGTGTGGGCGACAGGTCCAGACCACGCGTGCAGATCCCGACGAACTCCTCCATGTTCCAGGCGATGCCGCCGCCCGTGCCTCCGAGAGTGAAGCTGGGTCGAACGACGACGGGAAAGCCCATTGACTTCTGCGCCACGAGCGCTTCGTCCATCGTGTGTGCGATCGACGAGCGCGCCGAAGCCAGCCCGATGCTGGTCATCGCCTCCTTGAATTTGAGCCGGTCCTCGGCCTTCTCGATCGCCACCGGTGACGCACCGATCAGCTCGACCCCGTGCTTGTGCAGCACGCCGTTCTTGTAGAGGTCCATCGCGCAGTTGAGCGCCGTCTGCCCGCCCATCGTCGGCAGGATGGCGTCCGGCTTTTCCTTGGCGATGATGCGTTCGACGACCTGCCAGGTGATCGGCTCGATGTACGTGACATCGGCCGTCTCCGGATCGGTCATGATCGTCGCCGGATTGCTGTTGACCAGGATGACCTTGTAGCCCTCCTGCTTCAGCGCCTTGCAGGCCTGCGCGCCGGAGTAGTCGAACTCGCACGCCTGGCCGATGACGATCGGCCCGGCGCCGATGATCAGGATGCTTTTCAGGTCACTGCGGCGCGGCATGCTGGGCCTTGTAGTTATCGGGCGCGAGCCGGCGCTCGACGAGCTCGATCAGGATGTGGATGACCTTGATGTGCAGCTCCTGCACCCGGTCAGCGTAGGTGCCGCCGGGTGTGACGATCGGGATGTCGGCCAGGCCGACGATCGGTGTGCCCGCCCGGCCGGTCAGGCCGATGACCTTCATGCCCAGCGCCCTGGCCGACTGTGCAGCGGCCACGACATTGCGGCTGGTGCCGCTGGTCGTGATCGCGACCAGCAGGTCGCCGCTGCGTGCCGTGCGCCTCGATGAAGCGCGCGAAGACCTCGCTCGTAGCCGAAGTCGTTGGCGATGCAGCTCAGGTGGCCGGGTCGCTGATGGCGAGCGCCGCATGCCCGGCCGGTCGTCGCGGAAGCGCCCGGTCCACTCCTCGGCGAAGTGCATCGCGTCGCACATCGCGCCGCCGTTGCCGCAGGAGTACGCCCGACCGCCCGCGACAAACGTGTCGGCGAGCAACTCCCCGGCGCGCGCGATGGTTGCGAGCATTGCCTCATCGCGGCGGAGGCACTCAAGGCTGGCCGCTGCCTCGTCGAGCGCGGCCCGGACCGTAGTGAGTTCGCTCATCGCCCCTCCATCAGCGTGACGAAGCGATCGAACAGATCGCCGATGTCGTGCGGTCCGGGACTGGCTTCCGGATGACCCTGGAAGCAGAAGGCCGGTGCATCGGTCAGCGCAAAGCCCTGCAGCGACCCGTCGAACAGCGATACGTGAGTCACCTTCACATTCGCGGGCAATGACATCTCGTCGACGGCAAAGCCGTGGTTCTGGCTGGTGATGTAGACGCGCTTCGTCGCCACGTCCAGTACCGGGTGGTTGGCGCCGTGGTGGCCGAACTTCATCTTCAGCGTGCGCCCGCCCACCGCGAGGCCCATGATCTGGTGACCGAGACAGATACCGAAGGCCGGCAGCTTCCTCGCGATGAACGTCCGCGTCGCCTCAATGGCGTAGGAGCACGGTTCCGGATCCCCCGGACCGTTCGAGAGGAACACGCCGTCGGGCGCGAGCTTCAGCACATCGGCGGCGGGTGTCTGTGCCGGCACCACGGTGATGCGGCAGCCACGATCGGCCATCAGCCTGAGGATGTTGCGTTTCACCCCGAAGTCATAGGCGACGACATGCAAGCGCGTCGATTCGGGCGTGACATGCCCCGGCGTGCCCTCGGCGCGCGTCAGGCGCCAGCTGCCTTCGGTCCATGGGTAGGGCGACGGAGTGCTGACCACCTTCGCGAGATCCTGTCCCGCCATGCCTGGGTAGGCCTTGGCGCGACTCAGCGCCGCCGTGATCTCTGCGTCGGTCAGCGCGGCACCCTCCCGGGCCGCCACGATGCAGCCGGCCTGGGCTCCCTTCTCGCGCAGGATCCGGGTCAGCTTGCGGGTATCGATGTCGGCGATACCGACGATGCCCTGCTCGCGCAGGTAGGTCGACAAGTCGCGCTGCATGCGGAAATTGGACGCGCGCTGCGGCAGGTCACGCACGATCAGCCCGGCAGCAAAGACGCGGACCGCTTCCTCGTCCTCGTCGTTGACTCCGGTATTGCCGATGTGCGGGTAGGTCAGGGTCACAAGCTGACCGGCGTAGGACGGGTCGGTCAGGATCTCCTGGTAGCCCGTTATCGCGGTGTTGAAGACCACTTCACCCAGCGTTGCACCGGCGGCACCGATCGAGCGGCCGTGAAAGATCGTCCCGTCGGCCAGCACCAGGGCCGCGACGGGACGCGGATCGACGATCAGGGGGGACAAAACAGGCTCCTTATCGCCGTACGCCGGCGGTCCGAGGCGACTGCCGGCATCCGGCTTGCGATATGCGGGTCGGAAACCGCAGAAACTGTCCCACTACCGCAAATTGGGTACCGATAAACTGCGGAATTATATCTTGCCGTCGCTACGAGAGCATTCGAACCTGGTCATGCCGTCTCTGCTGGAGGGCCTCAAGCGCCATACGACCATCGTCGCGGACACGGGCGACGTGGCGGCCATCGAGCGTCTGCGGCCGCGTGATGCGACGACCAACCCGTCGCTGATCCTGAAGGCGGCACAGCAGCCGCAGTACCGTGAACTGCTCGTCGAAGCCGCGCGGCGGGCCCAGGGGGAGGCTCCGAGCCAGCACCTGGACCACGTGCTGGTCGCCTTTGGTGCCCGCATCCTGCAGTTCATCGAAGGTCGCGTATCCACCGAGGTCGACGCTCGGCTGTCGTTCGACACCCGTGCCACGGTCGAAAAGGCGCGCCGACTCGTCGACCTTTACGCGCGTCAGGGCGTCGATCCCCGCCGTGTGCTGATCAAGATCGCGGCGACCTGGGAAGGGGTGCGCGCCGCGGAATTGCTCGAGCGTGAGGCGATCCACTGCAACATCACGCTGCTGTTCTCGCGGGCTCAGGCCGTGGCCGCGGCACAGGCCGGCGCGACGCTGATTTCTCCCTTTGTCGGACGGATCTACGACTGGCACAAGAAGACGGCCGGTCCGGCCTGGGATGAAGCGGCGATGCAGGGCGCCAGCGACCCGGGAGTACACACGGTCGAGGTGATCTACTTCAGCCTGAAAGGCGCCGGCTACGCAACCGAGATCATGGGAGCGAGCTTCCGCAACATCGCGCAGGTGCTGGCACTCGCCGGCTGCGACCTGCTGACCATCAGCCCGGAGCTGCTGGACGAACTGGCGGCCCGCGAAGGCGAGGTCGAGCGCCGGCTGTCGCCGCCCGACGCGGGACGCACTGAAGCACCGCTCGCAGAGGCACAGTTTCGCGGCGCACTGAACGACGACGCCATGGCCACCGAAAAGCTGGCCGAGGGAATCCGCGTGTTTACGGCGGACACGCAGCGCTTGGAAGCACTGATGCTCGCGATCGGCTGAACGATGCTGATCATTCCCTACCAGACCCGCTTCACCGCCAAGTCACTGCCGGTGATCACGCTGGCGCTGGTCGCGGTCAACCTGCTCGTCTTCCTGCTGTTCCAGTCCGGCGACCGGGCCGCCTACGAGCGTGCGGCCGACTACTACTTCACCTCGTCACTGCCACAGGTGGAGTTTCCCAGTTACGCGGCCCATCTGGAGCGCACTAACGATCCGCGTGCGGTACAGGTGTTGCGCGCGGTACGGTCCGGACCCAGTGATCCGGACGCCCGCACGGTGCTGCTGGCGATGCACCACGACCGGGAGTTCATGAAGGAACTCGACGCCGGCGCCGTCGTCCGTCGCGATGACCCGGGCTTCGCGCCATGGCGCGAGCAGCGCGACCGTTTCAAGTCGCTGATGGGTCAGGTGTTCACCGAGCGCTTTTCGCTGCAGCCGGGGGCCACGAACGTCGTTCGGTTGATCACTTACCAGTTCCTTCATGGTGATGCCGCGCACCTTCTGGGCAACCTGGCGATCCTGCTGCTGGCCGCCCCCTTCGCCGAAGCGGCGCTCGGGCGGTCCCGTTTCCTGCTGGCCTACCTTGCCAGCGGTGCCGTCGCCGGAGCCGTGCACCTGCTGATCACCGACCAGGGGCTTATCGGCGCATCGGGCGCCATCTCCGGGACGATGGCGATGGTCGCGGTGCTCTACGGGACTCGCAAGGTGCCGGTCTTCTACTGGCTGTTCGTCTACTTCAACACCGCGCGGGTGCCGGCGCTGATGCTGTTGCCGGTATGGCTGGTCATCGAGGCCGTCCAGTGGGTGCTGTCGCCCGGCAGCCGCGTTGCCTACGACGCGCACATTGCCGGCTTCATTTCCGGCGCCACGATGGCGTGGCTGCTGAAGCCAGCCGACCAGGACAAGGTCGACCGGATCCTCGAGGAGCAGTACGCGCCGGCGCCGGCAGAACGCAAGTCCAGTCTCCTGATGGAAGCGCGGCAGGCCGCCGCCAAGCTGGATACGCGCCGCGCAGCGCGCGCCTACTCGGAATTGCTGCAGGAGGATCCGTCCAACACGCAGCACGCGACGGCGTACTTCAACATGGCGCTGCTCGGCCGTGACAAGGACACGCTCCTGGATGCCGCCCTCCGGGTACTGTGGATACGGGCCAGGCACGCACGCACCGAGCTGCGACCGGTCTACACGCAGATGAGCCAGCCGCATGTACTGAAGGTGCTGCCGGTCGACGAACAACTGCGGCTGGCGCGCCGCCTCGTCGCCACGCGGGAAGACTCGGCCGCGCTGCGCGTGCTCGACGGGCTTCTGGGCGACGAAACGACGAAGAACCTGTACAGCCGGCAACTCGCCGACTGCCTCCTGGGGCTCTTCACCACCTACTCGCGGCATGGCCTGCGCGCGCAGGCCGATCACATCAAGCAGCGCCTGTCGGCGCATTTCCCGTCGCCAGGCACGCTGGGCGGCCTGCTGCCGAGCCGCGAGCCGCCGCTGACCGTGCGCGGCGCAACGACGCGTGGATCGCGCTCGCGGGGTGATCCCGGTACCGTGCCGGCCGGCGAACTGGAACTCGACCTCGACACGCGGCTGCATACGAGGTGGGGCCCGGAGTGACTTCTCGCAAGTGCACGCATCGACTTCGATGAAGCAGGTGCACTCACCCGGACTAGTCAGTCGGCCACGGAGTGCAGGCCGACCGACGAGAACCGATTAAGACGAATGGTCATTTCCCGGCTGCAACCCGGGCAAGGAGATCACATCGTCATCGCAGCCGGGCAGTGCAGTAGTCGATCAGCTGGTCCAGGGTCGTGAGGCGCGCGGCGTCGACATCGGGGATGTCGATGCCGAGGGCGGCGTGCACAGCCACCAGGAAGTTCATCCAGTCGACCGAGTCCAGGTCGACCTGGTCGCGCAGCCGCTGTGCGGGTCGCAGCCCGGCGAGGTCGACCTCCGGCGCAATGCGGCTGAGGCAGTCGAGAAGCGCTGCGCGCAGTTCGTCGCGCGTCATCAAAGTGCCTTCGCCAGTTCGGCGGGCTGCTGCAGCAGATCGCGCACCGAGGCCAGGAACCGGCCGCCACGATGTCCGTCGCTGGTCCGATGGTCTGCGCCCAAGCTCGCCGTGACGAGCGGTGTCGGTTTGACCGCGCCGTTTACGACCCACGGCCTCTCGAGCACCCGCCCGAATCCGACGATCGCCACCTGCGGCGGATAGATGATCGGAAAGACGCTGCCGACCCCCTGGTCGCCAAGACTGGTCACCGTGATCGTCGCATCGGCGAGTTCCGAGGCTTTCAGCGATCCGGCGCGCGCCCGCTGCACCAGGTCCAGCAGTTCGCGGTTCAGCGTGTCGAGGTCTTTCTCTGGCACGTCGCGCAGCGCCGGCGCGATCAGTCCTCCGGTGCGCAGCGCTATCGCCACACCAACGTGGATGCCGGTGCCGGGAACGAACGCCCCATTCTGGAAAAAACCGTTGAACTCGGGATAGCGCTGCAACGCGCGCGCGACGGCCTGGAGCAGCAGCGGCGCCAGAAGAATGCGTTCGTTGACGCCACGCGTCGCATTGCGATCGGCGAGAAACGCAGTCGCCGCTGCGAGCGGCACGTCGTCCGCGAGGTAGTAGTGCGGGATCTCGCGCTTGCTGCGCGACATGGCCGCGGCAATGGTCTGCCGCATGACCTCGGCCCGGTTAGGCGCGCGCGCCTTGGAGGCGGCGGACTCCACGTCTGCAAGCGTGATCGCGCCACCGGCACCGGTGCCGCTCAGTCCTTCGAGGCCGAGTCCAAGTTCGGCGGCACGCTTGCGCGCCGCCGGCGAGGCGGCGGCTCGTCCGTGCTCTACGGAAAGCGGCGCGGCGTCAGGCAGCGGCTGCTGAGTTGCTAGCGGGGCGGCGGCCGTTGCGGCCGCGGGCGCCCGTAGCGCGTCCAGCTGCGCTCTCACGTGCTCGGCCGTCTCACCGGCTTCGCGCAGCACCGCCATCAGCGTGCCGACCGGGACCTCGGCCCCCGGCTCGATCAGAAGCGCTTCTACCGTGCCGTCGTGCCAGCACTCGATATCGATCGCCGCCTTGGTCGTGTCGACAACAGCGATGATGTCGCCCTTCCTCACCGTATCGCCGGGCTTCACCCGCCACTGAAGCAGGGTGCCCTTGTCCATGTCGGATCCGAGCGACGGCAGGCAAAACTCGATCATGCCGACTTGCCCAGCAGCGCCAGCGCGGCCGTCACGATCTTCGGCGGCATTGGCAAAGCGGCGTCTTCGAGGTGCTTGGCATACGGCATCGGCACTTCCTCGCTGCATACTCGCGCCGGAGGCGCATCGAGATCGTAAAAGGCGCGTTCCGTGAGGCCCGCCATGATCTCGGCCGCCAGACTGCAGGTGCGCCAGCCTTCATCGACCACGAGCACGCGATGGGTCTTGCGCAGCGATGCAACCAGCGTGTCCCAGTCGAGCGGTCGCAGCACACGCAGGTCGATCACTTCAGCCTCGGCACCCTGTCGAGCCAACGCGCCGCTCCCCCGAGGACGCCCCGTCGCCGCTCACGGCACCTCGTGCACTGCCTGGCCAAGCATGTCCGGCGTCACCAGCGTGATCCCGCGCTCGGTGACGTGGAAGCGGCGGCGGTCCTCGTCGGGATCGACGCCGATCGTCGTTCCAGGCGGCAGCCGGCAGCGACTGTCGAGGACCGCGCGCCGGACGATGCAGCCACGGCCGAAGTCCACGTCCCCGAGGACGACCGAATCCTCGATGCTGCAGTAACTGTGCACGTGGACCTTGGAAAACAGCACCGAGCGCTTGACGTGGGCGCCGCTGATGATGCAACCGCCCGAGACCAGCGAGTCGACGGCGGTCCCGCGACGCTTGTCATCGTCGAACACTAACTTCGCCGGCGGCAGCTGCTCCTGCCACGTCCAGATCGGCCAGCTGTCGTCGTAGAGGTTGAGATCGGGCGTCACGCTGGTGAGGTCGAGGTTCGCCTCCCAGAACGCGTCGATCGTGCCGACGTCGCGCCAGTAGGGGCGGCCCTCGTTCATGTTCACGCAGCTGTCGGCGAAGTGGTGGGCGCGGATACGGTAGCCGCGCGCGATCATCCAGGGAATGATGTCCTTGCCGAAGTCGTGTGATGAGGCCCGGTCATCGGCGTCGCGAGCCAGCTGCTCGTAGAGGAGCCCGGCATTGAACACGTAGATGCCCATGCTCGCCAGCGCGGCATCGCTGCGGCCCGGCATGGGCTCGGGGGCATCCGGCTTTTCTGCGAAGCGGACCACGCGGCGGTCTGCGTCGATCGACATCACGCCGAAGCCACGTGCCTCGGCGAGCGGCACTGCGATGCAGCCCACGGTCATGTCGGCGCCCGTGACGACGTGGTCGACCAGCATCCGCGTGTAGTCCATCTTGTACACGTGGTCGCCGGCGAGTACCAGCACGTATTCCGGTGCCTGAAGCCGCAGGATGTCGAGGTTCTGCCGGACGGCATCCGCGGTGCCCGCGTACCAGTGCGTCGACAGGCGCTGCTGCGCGGGCATCAGCTCAACGAACTCGTTGAAACGCCCGTCGAGGAATGACCAGCCGCGCTGCACGTGGCGGATCAGGCTCTGCGCCTTGTACTGCGTGGCGATGCCGATGCGCCGGATGCCGGAGTTGACGCAGTTGGAAAGCGAGAAGTCGATGATGCGGAACTTTCCGGCGAACGGCACCGCGGGCTTCGCGCGCCAGTCGGTGAGTGGGCCCAGACGCGAGCCGCGACCGCCGGCGAGGATCATTGCGAACGTGGAGCGCGCAAAGCGCGATCCCGCCGGCCCGGCTGTTTCGCTCGGGTACGGGCATGCCGGGAAGTGCGGGCAGGCGTTGACTTTCATCGGGTAGCCCTCGGATGCGATCGGTCATGCGATCGGTCATTTCCGCGGACATCACCACATGCAAAATTATATAGTGCTAGCGCGACGGCGGCAGGATCGACGAGCGACGCACCGGCCCGCCTGAGTGACGGCAGGTCGCACGAACCGCACGCGTGGCTCGGGCCGCACGCGGAGGGCGCCGACTGAGTCGGCCGCGCATTGCTGCCCGGCGTCCAACGTGCCTGGCTCGCGGTGGGCGGCGACTGGGCGTCGATGGAGCGCATCGAAAGGACCGCACTGTTTCGCTGGCGCGGACGCAGCGAAGCCAGCCCGCCAGGGCGGTTGCGCGTTGAGGAAGGCAACGGCGTCCGCGAGTTCGACGATCCGTACGCTTTCGCGCCGTCGATCACGCCGTTCGATCTTCACCTGTTCAACGCCGGCCACCTGCTCGCGGCGTGGCGCACGCAGGATGCGATGCCGATCGAGCGCGACGGCACGCCGGACCTGCGCTTCGCCGTGTGCGCCCCAAACGCGGAGCGTGCCTCCGTCGTCGGCGACTTCAACGGCTGGGACGGGCGCTGGCATCCGTTGAGCGTGCACGGCGCCAGCGGCGCCTGGGAACTGTTCGTGCCCGGCATCGGAGCGAGCGCGCTCCACAAGTTCAAACTGCGCTAACGCGACAGGGGCGTGGTCTGCGCCAAGACCGATCCCTACGGCCGCGCGCTCGTGCCGCCGATGTCGCCGGCCAGCACGAGATGAGCGCTGTTCGCGTCGATGGTCATGGCTGCCCCGGCGGATGGTAGCCTGACGGCCCCGGCACCTCCGATGATTGCGTGCCTCCCATGCCGCTGCGCGTTCTCGTCGCCGCCTCCGAATGTGCCCCACTGGTGAAGGTCGGGGGGCTCGGCGACGTCGTCGGCTCCCTGCCTGCCGCACTGCGGCGCGAAGGGGTGGATGCGCGGGTGCTGCTGCCCGGCTATCCGGCCGTGCTCGACGCGCTGGGCGCGGACCCGGTCGCGGTAACGGTGCCGCCCTCCGCGGGCCTGCCCGAGGCGCGCGTGCTCGCGGGCGAGTGCCCCGGAGGCGCGCCGCTGTTCGCCATCGATTGCCCCTCGCTCTACGCGCGCCCCGGGACGCCTTACCAGGACGCACGCGGCACGGAGTGGCGGGACAACCCGCTGCGCTTCGCACTCCTTGCGTTCGTGGCGGCCCTGTTCGGGCGCGACAGCGCTCCGCACGGCTGGACCTGCGACGTCGTGCACGCGAACGACTGGCAGGCGGGACTCGCGCCGGCCTACCTCGCGCTGGGCCCGGCGCCGCGCGCGGCGACGCTCTTCACGGTCCACAATCTCGCATTCCAGGGCCTGTGCGAGCCGAGCTGGATGGCCGCGGTCGGGTTGCCGGCGCAAGCGTGGTCGATGCACGGCGTCGAGTATCACGGCCAGCTTTCTTTCATGAAGGCCGGGCTCTACTACGCGGACGCGCTCAGCACGGTGAGTCCGACATACGCGCGCGAGATCACGTCCGCGCCGCTGGGCATGGGCTTCGAGGGGCTGCTCGCCGCGCGCGCGTCCGACCTCCACGGCATCCTCAACGGTATCGACGACGAGGCCTGGGACCCGCGCACGGATCCCCTGATCGTCGCGCACTACGAGCCCGCCACGCTGGTGCGCAAGGGGCGCAACCGCGTGGTGTTGTCGAAGCGCCTGGGCCTGGCACCGCGCGACGACGTGCCGCTGTTCGGATTGGTGAGCCGCTTCTCCCACCAGAAGGGCATCGACCTCGTGCTGGCGATCGCGGATGCCCTCGTCGCGATGCCGGCGCAGCTGGCGCTTGCCGGGACGGGCGACACAGAGCTGGAAGCGCGCGTGTTCGACTGTGCCGCGCGGCATCCGGGGCAGGTCGGCGCGTTCGTGGGCTTCGACGAAGGGCTCGCACACCTGCTCGAAGCGAGTGCCGATTGCTTCCTGATGCCTTCCCGCTTCGAGCCCTGTGGCATGAACCAGATGTACAGCCAGCGCTACGGCACGCCGCCGATCGTGCACGGCACCGGCGGCCTCGCCGACTCGGTCACCGACGTGGACGACGCGACGCTGGCCAACGGCACCGGGTGGGTCTTCCGTCCGGCGAGCGCGGCCGCCTTGCTGGAGAAAGTTCGAAAGGCTGACCAGTTGTGGCACAACCGCCGCGCTTGGCGGCGCATGCAGCGCAACGGCATGGCGCGCGACTTCAGCTGGCGGGCGTCGGCGCGGGAGTACGCCAGGCTCTATGCGCGATTGGCCCGGCGCGCTTAGCGGTGTGATGCAACAGCATCCGACCGGGCCGCGTGCCGCGTTCTGCTACGCCCAGAGCATGAGCCCCAGCTCGAACGGATGCGTGAGCGACGGGTGCGTGGGGTATGCGCGGATGCGGCACTCGAGCTTGCCGCAGCGCTCGGGGGCGAGGTCGAGCGAATAGCGCTGCCGCCCGTCTTCGGCCACGCCTTGCGCGGCGAAGCGGATGCGCTGCGCGTCCGCATCCGTTGCTTCGCCTCGCGGCTGCAACACCAGCTCCACGGCCAGGTCGCCAGGCGCGAGGCCGTTCAGCACCGCGCGGGCCTCGAAGTGGACGCGCTGGCCGAAGATGATGCGCGTGGCCGGCTCGCCGGTACTCGCGAGCGCCACGCCCGGCCACGCCGCGCGCACGCGCGCCTTCCACTGCGCGACGTCGCGCGCGACGCTGCAGTCGTTCGCGTGGAACTCGCGGCCGCGCCGGGCCGCCGGCACGTAGAAACGCGCGACGTACTCGTCCAGCATGCGCGCCGCGTTGAACCGCGGCAGGATGGTGGCCACCGCGCGCTTCGCCATGGCTACCCAGCGGGGCGAATAGGCGAGCCCATGGCGGTCGTAGTACGTCGGTACCACCTGGTCCTGCAGGATCTCGTAGAGCGTGCGCGCCTCGTCGGCGTCGCGGGCGGCGGCATCCGCGCGCTGCGACGCGGGCTTGATCGCCCATCCATTGGTGCCGTCGTAACCCTCATCCCACCAGCCGTCAAGCACGGACAGGTTGAGCCCGCCGTTCATCGCGGCCTTCATGCCCGACGTGCCCGACGCCTCGAGCGGGTAGATCGGGTTGTTGAGCCAGACGTCGACGCCGGCGAGCAGCCGCCGAGCGAGCCGCAGTTCATAACCCTCGACAAACAGCAGGTGGCCGGTGAAGTCCCGCTCCTTGGCGACCTGCATGATCTGCCGGATCATGTCCTTCCCGGGTTCGTCGGCCGGGTGCGCCTTGCCGGCGAAGATGAACAGCACCGGACGCTCGGGGTTGCAGGCGATCTCGCGCAGTTCGTCCAGGTTGGAGAACAGCAGCGTGGAGCGCTTGTAGGTCGCGAACCGCCGCCCGAACCCGATGGTCAGCACCTTCGGGTTGTTCGGGTCGGCGAGGCGGAACAGACGGTCGAGGTGCGACTCGCTGCCCCTGTTGCGCTGGAGCTGCGCGGTCACTCGCTCGCGTACGAGCTTCAGCATCTGCGCCTTGAGGTACTCGCGCATGCTCCAGAACATCGAGTCCGGGATGCGCTCGCACGCCGGCCCAGTAGTCTCGGTCGCACAGGCGCTGTGACCAGTCCACGCCGAGGAAGCGGTCGAAGATGTCGTGCCACTCCGGCGCGAGGAACGTGAGCACGTGCACGCCGTTGGTGACGTGGCCGATCGGGTTATCGTGCGGCTGCACCTGCGGCCAGAGGTCGGCCAGCATGCGCTCGGAGACGCCCTCGTGAATGGCCGAGACGGCATTGTGGTGCCGCGAGCCGCGGATGGCGAGGGCCGTCATGTTGAACTCGGGACTTTGCGGCGCGTGCCCGAGCGCGAGCAGGGCGGGCTGCTCGGCGCCAGTGGCGGCGCACCAGTGCGCGAAGTACTCGGCCACCATTTCCTGCGCGAAGTGGTCGTGCCCGGCCGGGCACCGCTGTGTGCGTGGTGAACACCGTGTTCCCGGCGACGGCCTCCAGCGCCGTGGCGAACTCGCGCCCCTGCCGCACCAGCGCGCGTACGCGCTCGAGCACGAGGAAGGCCGCGTGGCCCTCGTTGATGTGCCACACCGTCGGCGCGTAGCCGAGCGCCGCGAGAGCGCGCACGCCCCCGACGCCCAGGACGATCTCCTGCTCGATGCGCATGCGGCGGTCGCCGCCGTAGAGCCGGTGCGCGATCGCGCGGTCCCGCTCACTGTTCGGCGGCACGTCGGTGTCGAGGAGCACCAGCGCGACGTGGCCGACGCGCGCGCGCCACACCTTCACCACGAGTTCGCGGCCGGGCAGCTCGATATTCACGTGTACTTCACCGCCCTGCGCATCGAGCGCGGGGCGGACCGGAAGCGACTCGAACTCGGAATCGTGGTAGGTCGCGTGCTGCTTGCCCTCGTGGTCGATCGACTGGAAGAAGTAGCCCTGCCGGTAGAGCAGCCCGACACCGACGAAAGGCAGCCGCGCGTCGCTCGCCGCCTTGCAGTGGTCGCCCGCGAGAATGCCGAGGCCGCCGGAGTAGATGGGCAGGCTCTCGTGGAAGCCGAACTCCGCGCAGAAGTACGCGACGAGGTCGTCGCGCGCGAGCCCGTCGCCGTTGCCGCGCCGCGTCGCCTGCCCGAGGTAGGTGTCGTAGGCGGAAAGCACACGGCTGTAGTTCGTGAGATACACCGGGTCGTCGGCAGCGGCAACGAGCCGCTGCTCGTCGACCTGGCGCAACAGCGCCTTGGGGGACTGACCCACCGTGCGCCAGAGATCGGGGTCGAGGCGCGCGAAGAGGTTGCGCGTGGGCCGGTCCCACGCGTACCAGAGGTCGTCGGCGAGTTCCGCGAGACGCGCGAGGCGCGGCGGCAGCGACGGCGTGACTTCGAGCGTGAAAGGGGTTCCTGGCGCTATCAACGTGCGTTGCGGTCCGGCCACACTATGCCCCGATTATAGGCACGCCGCGCGCACGTACACGGGCCGGCCGTTGAAGGCCTCGATGTGCGCTTTGTCGGTCGGCTTGCCGGGCCGCGAGATGCGCAGTTCGACACCGTGCTCGTAGGCCCAACGGTCCAGCGCCTTCGACGCGAACTCGGGTCCGTTGTCGACCTGGATCCGCTTTGGTTTGCCGCGTGATGCAACCACCGCGCCAAGTGTGCACACAACATCATCCCCACGGATGCCCTGATCGACCCAGATCGCCAGACAGTCGCGCGTGTGTACGTCGACCAGCGTCAGCGCACGCAGTTTCCCACCGTCGTATAGCCGATCGGAGACCAAGTCCATTGCCCAGCTTTGGTTCATGGTCGTCGTCGCCGGCGGCGGTGAACGATGCGAGGCCGACCGAGACCGCCGAGGCCGCCGCTCGAACAAGGACAGACCGTCCTGCTTGTACAGCCGGTTCACCCGCCTGTGGTTGATGCGCCAGCCCTCCCGCCGCAGCACGACGTGGATGCGCCTGTAGCCGCAGCGCACCCGTGTCGCCGCGATCTCCCGGATGCGATGACGCAAGGGCGTCTGATCGGCCGCCATGGAGCGGTAGTAATAGACGGAGCGAGACATCACCATTGCCGAGCACGCCTGGCGGAGGCCGGCGCCGTAGTGCTGGCACAGCTCCCCCACCCGTTCCCGCTTGCGTGCCGGCGTCAGGGCTTTCGCCGGACAACGCCCTGCAGCATGGCCTTGTCCAGGCTCAGATCAGACACCCGCCGCTCGAGCTTGGTGTTCTCCTCTTCGAGCTGCTTCAGCCTGCGCGGCGCCGAGGGCCCCAGGCCCGAGTACTTCTTCTTCCCCTTGTAGAAGGTCGCATCGGAAATGCCCAGCTTGCGGCAAATCTCCTCGACCGCAACCCCCAACTCCTGCTGCTTCAGCGCAAACGCTATCGGCTGTTCCGTAAACCGCGATCGCTTCACGGCATGACTTCCCTACCAAGTCGTAGTTCATGCCGGAACCTCGACTTCTGAACAGTCCAGGATTCCAGGATGGGATCACCGGCCGCGTGGCCCCGGTACGCCGGGGCTTCAATCGGCCCACGGTTGCGGCATGTCAGAACGGCGCGGCGCGGCCGGTGGTCCAATGCACTTGAGCAGCGCGACGCTGCCGTGCGCAATCGTGGTGCCGACGATGTCCGAGCTGCGCCAGGATCCGATCACCGCCGACTGGGTGATCCTCAGCCCCGGACGGGCTTCCCGTCCGAAGGATCCGCGCGGCAATGAGCCATCGTCCTGTCCCTTCTGCCCCGGCAACGAGAACCGGACCGGCGAGGCGATCGACCGCATCGACCTGCCTGGCGGTCGTTGGCAGGTCCGCGCCGTCGCCAACAAGTTTCCCCTGCTCTTCCCCTCGCCCGAGGCGGCGCAGCCCCCAGCGACCCCGCTCGCGACCGCCGGCGGGCTGCTGCTCGCCGGCCACGGCGCCCATGAAGTGATCGTCGAGACGCCGGATCACCACGCGCACCTGGGCGTGATGCCGGCGGCCGACGCGCGGCAGGCGCTGGCGATGTACGTGCGCCGCTACCGGGCCCTGGCCGAGCGCGAACCGCCGTTCGCGCAGGTTGTGCTCTTCCGCAATCACGGCGAGCGGGCCGGCACCAGTCTCGCCCATCCGCATGCGCAGATCGCCGCCGTGCCGGTGGTCTCACCGTTGGTGCGCCACCGCGTGGCATGCCAGGTGAACTACTTCGACACCCATCGCTCCTGCGGCACCTGCGACCTTCTGCAGCGCGAGCTGGAGCTGCGGGATCGGGTGGTGCTGCAGACCGACGCGTTCGTAAGCCTCGTCCCGTTCGCCGCGGCGGCCCCGTGCCAGCTGCACGTGATCCCGCGCCGCCATGCGGCGAGCCTCGCCGAGATCGACGACGGCGCGCTCGACGACCTGGCGCTGCACCTGACCCGCCTGCTCGGCGTGCTGCGCACGGCGCTCGACGATCCTCACTACAACCTCGTCTTCCTCGACGCGCCACTCGACCTCGTGCACCGGCGGGCGACGCACTGGATCATCGACATCCGGCCGCGGTTGACCACGCCGGCCGGCTTCGAGTTCGGCGCCGGCATCGCCGTCAATTCGCAACCGCCCGAGTCGGCCGCCGGTCTGCTGCGCGCCGCCCTGGCGCCCGATGAACCGCACTGATCGGACCGTCGACGATGGAGAAATTCTTCTGGCCGATGCGCATCGAGCAATACGAGGAACTGGTCGGCGCCGCCGCCGTCGAGCGCGTCATGCGCAAGGGGAAGCGCCTGCACGACCTGCGGGTGATCAATGTCAGCTCGACCTTCTACGGCGGCGGCGTCGCCGAGATCCTGTCGTCGCTGACGCTGGCGCAGGTGGCGATCGGCCTGCGCGCCGACTGGCGCCTGATCCAGGGCAGCCCGGACTTCTTCAGCGTCACCAAGAAGCTGCACAACGCGTTGCAGGGCGCGCGAGATCAACCTGACTGAGCTCAAGAAGGAGATCTACGAAGAGATCAACTTCCACAACTCGCTGCGCATGCAGCTTGACGCCGACATGGTCGTAGTGCACGACCCGCAACCTCTGCCGCTGATCACCCACTACCGGCGCAACTGCCCGTGGGTCTGGCGCTGCCACCTCGATCTGTCGCGCCGCCGCGCGAGGCGTGGGACTACGTGCGTCCACTTCATCGAGCAGTACGACGCCATCGTGATGTCGCTGCCGGAGTACGCGCAGGAGCTCGCGGTCCCGCAGCTGTTCTTCATGCCGGCGATCGACCCGTTCTCGACCAAGAACCGCGAACTCCGGATGAGAGGAAATCGACGATCGGCTGCGCACTACGAAATTCCCGACGACCTGCCGCTCGTCGTTCAGATCTCCCGCTTCGATCGCTGGAAGGATCCCCGGGGGCGTCATCGAGGCCTTCAGGCGCGCACGCCGCGAGGTCGACGCCACGCTGGTGCTGCTCGGCAACGTAGCGACCGACGACCCCGAAGGGCAGGAGGTCTTCGAATCGCTGCTCGACTGCAAGGAGGAGCGCGATCCTGATCCTCACCGCGGAGGACAGCGCGCTGGTCAACGCCCTGCAGCGCCGGGCGGCGGTGGTGATGCAGAAGTCGCTGCGCGAGGGGTTCGGCCTGACGGTCACTGAAGCCATGTGGAAGGGGGCCGCGGTGATCGGCGGTGACTGCGGCGGCATCCGCCATCAGATCGAGGACGGCAAGAACGGCTTCCTGGTTTCGTCGGTCGAACAGGCCGCCGAAGGGCTGGTGCAACTGCTGAAGGACGCGGACCTGCGCCGGCGTCTCGGCCAGGCCGCCCGCGAGACGGTGCGGGCGAAGTTCCTGATGCTGCGACTGGCCGAGCAGTACCTGGACCTGTTCGCGGCGTTCGAGCCGCGCTTCTTTCTCGGTTCGCCGCGCGCGCCTTAGACGCAATGTCCTCCACGTCTGCAAGCGTGATCGCGCCACCGGCACCGGTGCCGCTCAGTCCTTCGAGGCCGAGTCCAAGTTCGGCGGCACGCTTGCGCGCCGCCGGCGAGGCGGCGGCTCGTCCGTGCTCTACGGAAAGCGGCGCGGCGTCAGGCAGCGGCTGCTGAGTTGCTAGCGGGGCGGCGGCCGTTGCGGCCGCGGGCGCCCGTAGCGCGTCCAGCTGCGCTCTCACGTGCTCGGCCGTCTCACCGGCTTCGCGCAGCACCGCCATCAGCGTGCCGACCGGGACCTCGGCCCCCGGCTCGATCAGAAGCGCTTCTACCGTGCCGTCGTGCCAGCACTCGATATCGATCGCCGCCTTGGTCGTGTCGACAACAGCGATGATGTCGCCCTTCCTCACCGTATCGCCGGGCTTCACCCGCCACTGAAGCAGGGTGCCCTTGTCCATGTCGGATCCGAGCGACGGCAGGCAAAACTCGATCATGCCGACTTGCCCAGCAGCGCCAGCGCGGCCGTCACGATCTTCGGCGGCATTGGCAAAGCGGCGTCTTCGAGGTGCTTGGCATACGGCATCGGCACTTCCTCGCTGCATACTCGCGCCGGAGGCGCATCGAGATCGTAAAAGGCGCGTTCCGTGAGGCCCGCCATGATCTCGGCCGCCAGACTGCAGGTGCGCCAGCCTTCATCGACCACGAGCACGCGATGGGTCTTGCGCAGCGATGCAACCAGCGTGTCCCAGTCGAGCGGTCGCAGCACACGCAAGTCGATCACTTCAGCCTCGGCACCCTGTCGAGCCAACGCGGCCGCCGCCTCGTTGACCCGCGGCAGCGAGCCACCGTAGGTCACAATGGTCAGATCCTTGCCGGCGCGACGCACGGCGGCGCGCTCGATGTCGACGGCGGGCGCCGGCTCGCCCAGTTCGCCTTCGAGGTTATAGAGCTGTGCATGCTCGAACATCACGACCGGATCCGGATCTTCAAGGGACGGCCACAGCATGCCGCGCGCGTCAGCGATAGTCGCCGGCGCCAGCACGCGGATGCCCGGTATGTGCGCGTACCAGACCTCCAGGCTGTGCGAATGCTGCGCAGCCAGCTGGCGGCCGGCGCCGGTCGCCATGCGGATCACCACCGGCACAGAGAACTGTCCGCCGGACATGTGGCGCAGCGTGGCCGCCGTGTTGACGATCTGGTCGAGGGCGAGCAGAGAGAAATTCACCGTCATGATCTCGACGATCGGCCGCAGGCCGCCGAGCGCAGCACCGATGCCGGTGCCGACGAACGCCAGCTCCGACAGCGGCGTGTCGCGGATCCGCTCCGGGCCGAACTCGTCGAAAAAGCCCTTGGTCACCGCATACGAGCCACCGTACTTGCCAACGTCCTCGCCCATGATGAAAACGCGCGGATCCCGGCGCAGTGCCTCGCGGTGCGACTCGCGCAGGGCTTCCCGATAGCTGGTGGTACGCGCGCTCATTGCGGTGCTCCGCTCGTCAGAACCGCTGCCGTCGGGCGCGGCGTGAGAACGTCCTTCGTAAGATCCTCAACGGGCTCCCAGCTTCCCGCTTCGGCGAAGGCAACGGCCGCATCGACCTCCTGCATTGCGGCCTGATCGAGCGCCAGGAACTGTGCTTCGGTCAACATGTTCGCCGCCTTCAATCGCTGCGTGAACGTGTGGATCGGGCCGCGCTCCTTCCAGGCCTCGACCTCGGCCTTAACACGGTACAGCTCGGCATCGAACATCGAGTGCGCTCGGAACCGATAGGTGTGCAGCTCCAGGAAATACGGCGCGCGCTCCTGCCGCACATAGTCGACCGCGCGTGCAGCGGCGATGTCGACCGCCAGCACGTCCATGCCGTTACAGTGCGCGGCCTCCATCCGATAAGCAGCCGCCTTGGCCACCAGGTCGGTCTGCGATTCGGAGCGCGCGAGCGCGGTACCCATCGCATACAGATTGTTCTCGCACAGAAAGAGCACCGGCAGTTGCCACAAAGAGGCGAGGTTCAGCGACTCATGGAACGCACCCTCGGCTACGGCGCCTTCGCCAAAGAAGCAGGCGGTGACGGCGCTCTCCCGCGGCAGCTGCTTGTCGGCCAGCGCCAGGCCGCAGGCGAGCGGCAGGCCGCCGCCGACGATCGCGTTACCGCCGAAAAAGCGCGTGGCCCGATCGAATAGATGCATCGAGCCGCCGCGGCCGCGGGAACAGCCTTCCTGCTTGGCGTACATCTCGGCCATGATCGCGTTCATCGATACACCGCGCAGCAGCGCCTGGCCATGCTCGCGATAGGTTGCGACCACGTTGTCCTCGGCCCGCAAATGAGGCATGACGCCCGCAGCGACGGCTTCTTCGCCAATGTAAAGATGCAGAAAGCCGCGGATCTTGCCGGCGCCATACAACTCTGCACAGCGCTCCTCTAGCCGCCGAATGCGCAGCATGTCACGCACTCGCGCATGGCAGAAGTCGGGTGCATAACGCGTCACCTCTGTCGTGCTGGGCGGCAGGTCCTCGATCTCGTAACGGGCACTCATGCCGCAACCTCCTCATTGGGGAATGCGGTCCGGCGCGCGGCAGCGGGCGCCTTCCGGACGTCATCCCGTGTCATTGGGTGCTCTCCAGCGTCGAGGTGTCACCTTCCGGTAGACCCAGTTCGCGCGCCTTCAGCAGGCGCCGCATGATCTTGCCGCTGCGCGTGCGCGGCAGCGTCGGCGCGAACTCGATTTCCTTCGGTGCGACTGCCGGCCCGAGCCGCTTGCGCGCATGGCCCAGCAGTTCCAGCCGCAATTCTTCACTCCACTTGTAACCGTGTTTCAGCGCGACGAACGCCTTGACGGTCTCGCCGACGACCGGATCGGGCTTGCCGATCACGCCGGCCTCGGCTACTGCCGGGTGTTCCATCAGCGCGCTTTCGACCTCGAACGGGCCGATCAGATGGCCGGCGGACTTGATCACGTCGTCGGCGCGCCCGACAAACCAGTAGTAGCCGTCGGCATCGCGCCGCGCCAGGTCGCCGGTCAGGTAGAGGTCGCGGACGAAACACTTTCGATAGCGCTCTTCCTCACCCAAGTAACCGCGGAACATCGACGGCCAGCCAGCACGCAATGCAAGTTCGCCTTCGACATCGGGCTCTTCGATCACCTGCACCGAGCCATCCTCGCGTTTGCGCACGACGAAGGCCTCGATGCCAGGCAGCGGCTTGCCCATCGAGCCCGGCTTGATGTCGAGTGCCGGCGTGTTGGCGATCATGATCCCGCCGGTCTCGGTCTGCCACCAGTTGTCGTGAATCGGCAGGCCGAGTACTTCCCGGCCCCACCAGACCGCCTCCGGGTTCAGCGGCTCGCCGACGCTGGCGATGAAGCGCAACCGTGGAAAGCGGTACCTGTGTGCGAGTTCGTCGCCCGCCTTCATCAGCATGCGGATCGCCGTGGGCGCCGTGTACCAGACGGTGACCTGCTGCTCCTGCAGGATGCGATACCAGCGCTCGGCGTCGAACTCCGCCTCGTCGACGATCATCGTCACGCCGTGCAGCAGCGGTGCGATCACGCCGTACGACATGCCGGTCACCCAGCCGGGGTCGGCAGTGCACCAGAAGATGTCGTCGTCATGAAGGTCGAGCGCATAACGACCGGTCGCCCAATGCGTGACCACCGCGTCGTGCACATGCAGCGCACCCTTCGGCTTGCCAGTCGTGCCACTGGTGAAATGCAGCAGTGCCAGGTCTTCCGGCCGCGTCGGGACTACGGTGAAACCGGACGACGCATCGCCCATCAGACGACCCAGGTCGAGCGTGTCGGCCGGCAGTTCGTCTGAAGGCGTGTCACTGGGCGAACGTGCAAGCAGCACATGCTGCAGTGTTGGCACCTTGTCGCGGATCGGCAGAACCTTCCGCCGGTACAGCGCCTCGGTGGTGAGCAGCGCCTTGCCGCTGCCGATGTTCATCCGAGTCGCGATCGGCTCGGGCCCGAAGGCCGAGAACAAGGGTGACACGACGACGCCGGCCCTCAGGGCCCCGATGGCGCAGACATACAGGTCAGGGATCCGAGGGGCCAGCAGGAACAGCCGATCGCCACGGCTCATGCCGAGAGCGCCGAGCGCGTTGGCGAAGCGACTGGACGCCTGCGCCAGTTCGGCGAAGCTCATGCTGAGTTCCGCACCGCCCTGCCCCAGCCAGTGCAACGCCGTGTGACTGGCGCCCGCTCCATGCGCATGCCGGTCCACCGCCTCGAAGCCGATGTTGAGTCCGCCGCCAGGCAAGCCCGCTAGTTCGCGGCGCGCGTCGACCCATCGAAAGTCGCGGCAAGCCTGCGACCAGTCCAAAAGGTGAGGTCGGACGGACAGTGCTGACAGGTCTTTCCTGATCAGGGCCGGGCGCATGGTTACCCAAGACAAACCTCCGCACACCGGTTCCAAGCTAGAAGTCGGAGTGCGCCGCCGGTTGACGGCCGTCAAGCGAAGGGTTCCCTTGGCGCGAAACCGTGACTCGTCGCGCCCGTGTTGGCCGCTGCATCTTTCGCGACTCGAAGGATGACGACAGGCAAACTCCACCTGAAGAGCAGGTGTAAGTTCAATTGGATCTTGGCCGCGAGCGAAGGGAGGGAAAGTGACACCACATGCGCCTCAGGTCGGCGCCCCTGACCCGGAGAAGCGAACGTCGCCGATCCTCGACGAGGATGAAGAGTTCTCGCTGGATCTCGAACTCGAAACCGGCGTCTGCTACTTCAACGATCAGTCCTACCCTATCGGCGCCTATGTGCTCAGCGGATCCGAGTTGCTCCACTGCGAGGAGCGCGGGCTCTGGGTCCGCCGCGGCTCGTAGGCCGGTACGGCCCGCGCTGGCACGGGATCCGGGGGTCGAACCGGGATGCGAGTGACCGTCAACCGCGCACCGGTGCTGACGCTCTGGGCCACGCTCGTTGCTGAAAGGGTCGGCTTCGAGTGCGGCTTCAGGGAGCGAACCGAGTGAAGACCGAGGACATTCGCGACGGCGTGCTGGCCACGATCGCTTCGATCGCGCCGGAAACCGACTGGCAGGCGATCCTGAGTGACCAGCCCCTGCGCCGGCAGATCGACCTCGACTCCATCGACTGGCTCAACGTCGTAACCGGGCTGTGCGAACGGCTGTCGATCGACATTCCCGAATCGGACTACGGACGGCTTGCGACGCTGGATTCGGCGGTCGACTACCTCGCCACCCGTTGCACAGACGATCGAGCCAGGCCTTCGAGCATCGAGGCGGCCGCCTCGGCCCCGCTGCCCTGCTTGCAGCACGTCGTCAACGGCACCACGGTCTTCGTAAGGCCGATGCGCGCCGATGATGCAGCGATGGAGACGGATTTCGTCCAACGGCTTTCGAAGGAAAGCCGCTACAAACGATTCATGGTCACGGTGCGCGAGTTGCCCGCGCAGAAACTGAAGTACCTGACCGACGTCGACCAGGCCAGCCATGTCGCGCTGGTCGCAACGACGGGCAGTGACGCGCAACAGCGCATCGTCGGCGTGGTCCGCTATTTCCTCGAGCCGACGGGCGACGGCTGCGAGTTCGCGGTCGCCGTCGACGACGCGTGGCAGGGCTCAGGGCTTGCTGGCCTCCTGATGCACGACCTGATGGATGTCGCACGTGCCCGAGGCGTCGCGTCGATGGAGGGCAGCGTACTGGCGACCAACCACAGGATGCTCAAATTCACCCGCCAGCTGGGCTTCAGGCAGGAACGGGATCCGGACAGCCGCGACACGGTCCGCGTCGTTCGCTCGCTGTGAACTGCGGAGTGGCCCGATCCTGCACCGGGAAGCCGGCCTTCGGCAGGTGCACGTAACCGGCTCGGTGAACCAGCTCGGCCGCGTGCAAGCCGTCAGCGCGGTGAACGAGAAGCCTGCATGCCCAGGTTGGATCGGGCGGGATCCCCGTCGCCGCGATCCGACTACGATGCGCCGGGCGACGCCGAAGCCAACGCCTGGCTCGCCTGATTCGCCGGGACTCCAACCAACGCAAATTGACGCTGCAGCGACAGTACGATGATCGACCCCGCATTGCCCAAGGCCCCGTGGCCCTCAGCCAGCCTGACCCGACTACGTGGCGTACTGTGCGACATCGACGGCACGATCACGACCGACGGCCGCATGACGGCGGCCGCCTACGGCGCGCTGGAGCAGCTGCTGGAGGCCGGACTGCTGGTAATCCCGATCACTGGTCGCCCGGCGGGCTGGTGCGATCTGATCGCGCGCTTCTGGCCGGTGTCCGCCGTGGTCGGTGAAAATGGGGCGTTTTACTTCCGCTACGACCATGGGCGCCACCAGATGGTCCGCCGCTACGCACGCAGCGAGGCGGAACGCGCGCAGGATCGGGAGCGTCTGCGCTCGATCGGCGCCGCGGTGGTGCGCGAGGTGGCCGGCGCAGGTATCGCAGCCGACCAGGCGTATCGGGAGTCCGACCTGGCGATCGACTGGTGCGAAGACGTGGCCGCGCTTCCGGTTGCTGAAGTGCAGCGAATCGTCGGCCTGCTGCAGCACCACGGACTGACGGTGAAGACCAGCTCGATCCACGTGAATGCCTGGTTCGGCGAGCACGACAAGCTGACGATGACGCGACTGCTGCTGCGCGAACAGTTCGGCATCGATGTCGACGCCGATCGCGACCGGCTGGCCTTCGTGGGGGATTCGCCCAACGACGAGCCGATGTTCGCCTTCTTTCCCAACTCGTTCGGGGTCGCCAATATCGCGGCGTTCGCCGATCAGTTGATGCACAAGCCGGCCCACGTGATGACCGGCGCCGAGGGCCGCGGCTTCGCCGAATTCGTGCAGCGGTTGCTGGCCGTGCGCGACGGCTAACGCGCCTTCGCGGACCGCGAGGCGGACCTGCCGATCACCTGGGACTTGGTCGGCCACGCCCCGCCGCGCGGCCAACGGACGACTCGAAGCGAGAACACGTGCGGCGCCTACGCCAGGCGATCCAGCACCTCAAGGTAGCGCTTCGCTTCTTCGGCAACCGGATCGTTGCCGTACTTCTGCAGAAGGTGCTGCAGGATGCGGCGGGCGTCGTCCGGCTTGCGGGCGGTTTCGGCCATCAGCTGCGCGCCGACGAAGTAGACCTGCGGGATGTCCGGGTGGTTCGCATGCTTCTTGTCGAAGCCGCGGATCAGTGTCGCGGCCAGCTGCGGACGACCCTTTTGCAGCGCCGCGCGCGCCAGTGGCGCTATCGATTCGGCGTGGCGCGGGTTCCAGTCCGCGCGCCGAGCCAGCGCCTCCTCCACCAGGTCGAGCGCCTCGCGCCAGTTCTGCGACTTCACCAGCAAGGCGAGGTACCGCTCGGTATGGTCCTCGATGCGAGGGATGTAGTTTTCGGCAACGATGAGCTTGTGCAGGCGCGCATGCAGCGACAGGTCGTTTGGCCGCTTGGCCAGGTCGTCGTTCAGCAGGTCGATCGCTTCCTTGATCTCCCCCTGCGTGACCATCTGTCCGATCAGTGCGTCGCGTGTGCGCGCCTTGACGTCCGCGTGCCGCCCGGTCGAGCTCATGAGGCGTTCCTCGCCAGGGCCGACAACGGAAATCTGCAGCCGATCCGCGTACTGGTACATCGCGTAGCCGATCAGTGCGCAGATGACATAGCTGAAGTACCAGAAGCCGACCGACAGCAGGAACACCAGCATCGCTACGAGGAATCCCACACCGGAGACGCCGCCCGCGCCGACGCCGCCCGCACTGCCCAGAAACACCATGCCCCAAGTGCGCGACAGATCGGCGAAGAAGACGAACGCGCATAGCGCCGCGTAGGGCTTGCCGATGCGCCGGATCACGTTGACCAGTTCTTCCGGATTGAGTGCACCGCGCAGACTGCCGGTCATGACCAGCCGCATCGTGGCGGCCGGCATCAGCAGGACGAAGAAGAAGCCCCAGATCAGTATGCCGAGGATCTCGTGCCCGCCGAGGATGCTGAGGAACAGGGCCGCAAGCAGCGCGAACACCATGTTCATCGCAACGTACTTGTACGGCAAGTACCGGCCGACCAGGTCCTCGTCGGTCAGCGGATAGTCGGAGGGAATCAAATAGCCCTTGGACGAACGCTCGATGATCTTGAAGCCGTAACGGGCGCCCGCCACCAGCAGCACGAACACGACAGCGGCAAGCAGAACCACGCCGAAGGCGCCGAAGAGCAGCAGGACCAGGGAGACCACCAGCACCCCGGACAGACCGGCAATGCGCAGCAGTACCGCCCGATCGAGTGGCAACAGGAAGAACTTCTGGATGCGCTGCCAGAACGGCTCTGCCGCCTGCTGCGCGCCGTATTCGTAAATGGATTCCATCCCCGCGTGGACCGATTACGAAAGTCTACGCAGACTACCGGGCCGACCCAGGTTCGAATCAACGCCGTCGGCGGGAAAACTACAGCTTTTCGGTTTCGCCGGCGCGCGGCTGCCACTTCATGAGGTGCCGTTCGACCCGGCCGACGATGCCGTCGAGCACCAGGGCGAACGCGGTCAGCACCAGGATGCCCGCCATGACGGTGTTGATGTCGAAGGTGCCCTCGGCCTGCAGGATCAGGTACCCCACCCCGCGCGACGAGCCGAGGTACTCGCCGACCACTGCACCGACGAACGCCAGCCCGACGGAGGTATGCAGCGAAGAAAACACCCAGCTGGTTGCACTGGGCAGGTACACATGCCGCAGCAACTGCCGGCGCGAGGCGCCGAGCATGCGGGCGTTGGCGAGCACCGTCGGGCTTACTTCCTTGACGCCCTGGTAGACGTTGAAGAACACGATGAAGAACACCAGGGTGAAACCGAGCGCCACCTTGGAGGCAATCCCCAGCCCGAACCACACCGCAAAGATCGGCGCGAGGATCACGCGCGGCATCGAGTTCATCGCCTTGATGTACGGATCGAGGATCGCAGCCGCCAGCGGCGACAGGGCCAGCCACATGCCCATGATCAGGCCGGAGACCGTACCTATCGCGAACGCCAGCACGGTCTCGAGGAGCGTGACCCACAGGTGCTGGTAGATATCGCGATCGACGATGAACCAGTCCCAGATGCGCGACAGTATCTTGACCGGCTCCCCGAAGAAGAACTTGGCGTCGTTGTCGCTATCGAAGAACAGCGGCGGGATCAGCCCGGGCTTGGTGAGCACGTGCCACAGCAGGAACAGGATGACCAGCACGCCGACCTGCCAGATGCGCAGGTTCCTCGTCGTCGGCCGGATGGCGTTCCACATCGTCAGGCCGCCTGCTTCTGCTGGGCGTAGCCCTTCAGCACCTCTTCACGCAGCACGTCCCAGATCGCCTTGTGCAGGTCGATGAAGCGGGGCGTGACACGCACCTCGGCGACGTCGCGCGGCCGTGCCAGGTCGATGACGAACTCGCCGATCGGGTGCGACGCCGGCCCGGCGGACAACACGACCACGCGATCGCTCATCGCGATCGCCTCGTCCAGGTCGTGCGTGATGAACAGCACCGCCTTGCGTCTGGCTGCCCATAGTTCGAGGACCTCGTTTTCCATCAGCTGCCGCGTCTGGATATCCAGCGCAGAGAACGGCTCGTCCATCAAGATGATGTCCGGGTCGAGCACGAGGGTCTGCGCCAGCGACGTGCGCTTGCGCATGCCGCCAGAGAGCTGGTGCGGATAGCGGTCACCGAAGCCGGTCAGGCCGACGCGCTTGAGCCAGTCGTCAGCCAGGGCAGCGGCATCCCTCTCCGCCAGGCCGCGGAACTGCAATCCTGCCAGCACGTTGTCGCGGGCGCTGCGCCATGGCATCAGCGCTTCCGTCTGGAACATGTAGCCGGCACGGTGGTTGATGCCCACCAGTGTTTCGCCAAACACGCGCACCGCGCCGCTGCTCGGCTCCAGAAGGCCGGCTGCGACGTTGAGCAGCGTGCTCTTGCCGCATCCGGTTGGCCCGACGACGCTGACGAATTCGCCGGGCGCAACATCGAGGGTGACATTGCTGACGGCGGTATACCGCTGCGAACGATCGTCGCGGCTGACGAAGGTGCAGCTGACCTCTTTCAGAGAGAGTGCTGCCGTCACGTGGGTTTCCGGCGCAGTCCGGTCAGGCCCGACACACGCTATTCACAGGGCGCGTGCCGGGAGCCCGATGACGCCTCAGCCTTTCGGATACTTCGCGTTCGCCTTCTTGACGAACTCGTTCGTATAGACCGCCTTGAGGTCGATCTTGGCTTTCGCCATGGCCGGGTCGACGCTGACCAGCGCGCGCAACGCGGTCGCCGGACCCTGATCGGGAATCATGCCATCCGGCGACAGCGCCGGCTTCGCCTTCATGAAGGCGTCGATGTAGACGGCACGATCGCCCAGCAGGTAGGCCTCCGGCACCGCCTTGACGATCTCCGACGGCCCGGCCTGCTGGATCCACTTGTTCGCCCGCACGATCGCGTTGGTCAGCGCCTGCACCGTGTTTGGGTTCTTGTCGATGAAGGCCACCGGCGCGTACAGCGTCGCCGCCGGCATTGGGCCGCCGAAAACCTTGTCCGCCTCGGCGACGTCGCGCGTATCCGAAATGATCTTGATGTCGTTGCTGCGCGTCAGGATCGTCATGACGGGATCGAGATTCGAGATCGCGTCGATCTGGCCGGAGCGCAGTGCCGCGACAGCGCCCTGCGAAACACCGACGCCGACATACGACACGTCGCTGGGCTTGAGGCCGTTCTTGGCGAGCACATAGTTGGCCATGATGTTGGTCGACGAGCCGGGCGCGGAAACGCCGATCTTCTTGCCCTTCAGGTCTGCCACTGACTTGAAGTTCGGCATCGTCTTGGTGCTGACCGCGAGTACGATCTGCGGCGCACGTCCCTGCAGCACGAAGGCCCGCATCGACTGACCCTTGGCCTGCATGTTGATGTTGTGTTCGAACGCACCGGACACGACGTCCGCGCTGCCGCCGACGACGGCCTGGAGCGCCTTGGCGCCGCCGGCGAAGTCGACGATCTCGACGTCCAGCCCCTCGTCCTTGAAGAAGCCCTTTTGCTCGGCCACGGTGAGCGGCAGGTAGTAGAGAAGGTTCTTGCCGCCTACGGCGATCGTGACCTTCTTCTTTTCGAGCGCCTGCGCCGAGACCAGCACAGGGAACAGCAACGTGGCAGCTCCGGCCAGCAGCATGGAACGTCGGGTGGTACGCAACAGCATGTGATTCTCCTTGGGCTTGCAGTTCCTGGGCGACGGCTCGCCTCTGAAGTCGATCTTAAATCACGCCGTCGCGCCGTAGCGCGTCGATGGCCGCCTGATCGTGGCCGAGTTGCCTCAGTAATTCCTCGGTGTGTTCCCCGAGTGCCGGCCCGAGCCAGGCGGTACCGCCCGGCGTCGCGGAAAGCTTCGGCACGACCGACGGCACCTTCAGCGCCGTGCCATCGGGCAGGAGCTGCTGCTCGATCATGTCGCGCGCAGCAAACTGCGGGTCGCTGAACATGTCGGCCACGCTGTAAATGCGCGACGCCGGCACATCGGCCGCCTTGAGCGCGGCCAGGGCCGCGTCGATTGGACGGCCGCTGCACCAGGACTGGATCGCTGCGTCGATTTCAGCCGTCCGCTTGACGCGGCCTTCGTTGCGCGCCAGTTCGGGATCCTCGGCCAGGTCGATGCGGCCCATCGCCGTCGTCAGGCGCTTGAAGATGGCATCGCCGTTGCCCGCCACCACGATCGCCGCACCGTCGGCGCAGGTGTAGGTGTTCGACGGCACGATGCCAGGCAGCGCGCCACCGGTGCGTTCGCGCACGACACCGTAGCGGTCGAACTCGGGCACCGTGCTTTCCATCATGTTGAACACCGCTTCGTACAATGCGACGTCGATAAACTGGCCCGCGCCGCGCCCGCGTCCGCCAGTCGCATCGCGATGGCGCAGTGCCATTAACGCGCCGATGACGCCATGGAGGGCCGCAATCGAGTCGCCGATCGAAATCCCGATGCGCACTGGCGGACGGTCCGGATGCCCGGACACATAGCGGATGCCGCCCATCGATTCGCCGATGGCGCCGAAACCCGGCATGTCGCGCATCGGGCCGCTCTGCCCGTATCCGGAGATGCGGACCATGATCGTCGACGGGTTGTGCGCACGCAGTTGCTCGTAGCCGAGGCCCCACTTTTCGAGCACGCCGGGCCGGTAGTTCTCGATCACCACGTCGGCATCGAGGGCGAGCGTGCGCGCGATCTCCTGAGCCCGCGGATCCTTGAGGTTCAGCGCAATCGACTTCTTGTTGCGCGCCTGCACGTACCACCAGAGCGACGTGCCCTCGTGCAGGTAGCGCCAGTTGCGGATTGGATCGCCGCCCTTCGGATCCTCGACCTTGATGACCTCGGCGCCGAACTCCGCGAACATGCGCGCCGCGAATGGCCCGGCGATCAGCGTGCCGAGCTCGAGCACCTTGAGTCCGGCCAGCGGTCCAGCCATGGATCAGGCCCCGAGCACGAAGATCGTCAGGCAGGCCACGAAACCGACCAGCCACACCAGCGAGCGGGCCGCTTGCCAGTCCGCCAGATAGCAGACGAAGTAGCCGAGGCGTGCAGCGATGAAGATGATCGCGAGGATGTCGACGCGCTCCTGTGGTGCCTGCAACAGGTGCGCGACGATGACCGCAGCCGCAAAGAGGGGAAACGCCTCGAAGCCATTCTTCTGCGCGTTGTCGGCGCGTCGGCTCAGGCCGGACTGGCGGTCGAGCCATGCGCGCGGGTCACGGTTGTTGTAGCGCTCGCCACTGGACTTCGCGACTATGGTCCCGAGGTAGGGCAGCAGAGCCGCGATCAGCACGCACCAGAACGCAATCGTCATTCGTGCTCCTTCATCGGCATTCAGGGCAGCCGCGCTCAGGCCGCCCGGCGATCGAGCATGGCCTGCGCGATCGTATTGACGTCGGTGAACTCGAGTTCAGCGCCCGCGGGAACGCCCCGCGCAAGCCGCGTGACCCGGATGTCGGCATTGCGGCCGCGCAGCAGCTCGCCAATGTAGTGGGCGGTCGCGTCGCCTTCCGGCGTGAACGACGTCGCGACGATGACTTCACGGACGATGCCGTCACAGGCACGCGCCAGCAGTTGCTCCATCTGGATTTCGCGCGGGCCGATACCGTCTAGCGGCGACAGGCGCCCGAGCAGCACGAAATACAGCCCGCCAAAGCTCATCGACTGCTCGATGATCAGCTGGTCGGCCGGCGACTCGACGACGCACAGCAGTTGTGCATCGCGCTTCGCACTGGCGCACGTTTCGCAGATCTCGAGTTCGGTGAGCGTGTTGCAGCGGGCGCAGTGGCGGATCGACTGGACGGCGGCCAGCAGCGATTCGCCGAGCCGGACCGCCGCGTCGCGGTCATGCTGCAACAGGTGGAATGCGATCCGCTGCGCCGAGCGCGGACCGATGCCGGGCAGATGCTTCAGCGCATCCACCAGCTTGTCCAGCGTAGGTCCTAGTTTCATGGATTCGTATCGGGTGTACGCGGCGCTTCGCGCCGCACGTGCACCCGATCCGCTAGAAAGTGTGCGGCGGGCTTTGGGCGGCCGGGCGCCCGCCGCATGTTCAACTGCAACACCGGGGAGATCGCCGGATCGCCGCGGCAGGAGCTAGAACGGCATCTTCATGCCGGGCGGCAGCGGCATGCCGGCGGTAATGGCGGACATCTTCTCCTGTGACACCGCCTCGGCGCGACGCACTGCATCGTTGAAGGCCGCGGCCACGAGGTCCTCGAGCATGTCCTTGTCATCGCCGACCAGGCTAGGGTCGATCGCGACGCGCCGGACGTCGTGCTTGCAGGTCATCACGACCTTGACCATGCCGGCGCCTGATTGGCCCTCGACCTCAGTGTTGGCCAGTTCTTCCTGCAGGCGCTTCACGCCTTCCTGCATTTTCTGCGCCTGTTGCATCAAGCCGGCAAGCTGGCCCTTCATCATTTCTTCGTTCCCGTGTCGTTGGCATCGCGCGGCCTGATCGATGCGGGATCGACCGAAGCGCCGAAGTTATCGATCAATTCTCGCACGAAGGGATCGCCGTAGATCGCTTCCTCGGCCTGGCGTTGACGCTCCGCGCTCGCCTTCTCGGCGAGTCCGGCAGCCGTCGGGCCGGTGGTGCTGCCCACCTCCGCGGTGACTCGCACGGTTCGGCCGAGCGCCGCCTCCAGCGCCGCTTTCAGCTTGTCGACGGTTCCCGCTTCGATCAGCGTCTTTAGCGGCGCCCGCAGGCGGAAGTGATCGCCCTGCGCCGACACGAGTTCGCTGCGCTGCGCCAGTTCCTTGACCAGTCCACCGACCTTAAGGCGCGCTACCAGCGCCGGCCAATCACCGTCGAAGCCGACCGGCACGGGCGCCTCGGCGCGCAGGACGGAAGGCGTAGGCGGCTGCGGCGCAGTTGCACGCGCTGCCGGGCTACGCGGCGCCGGCACGATCGTCGTTCGCGCCGCGGGCCGCGGTGGCGGCGGCGCGGCCGGCTCCGCGCCCGGCGCGAAGGCGAGCATGCGCAGCAGGCTCATCGTGAAGCCGGCGTACTCGTCCGGCGCAAGGTGAAGGTCATTGCGCCCGTGCAGGGCGATTTGGTAATACAGCTGCACTTCGTCGGGGGCGAGCACGCGGGCGAGCCGCAGCACCTCGCCCGCATCGACGTCCTCGGAGAGCGCCGCCTCGGTCTGCTGCGCCATCGCGATCCGATGCAACAGGCTCGCCAGATCACGCAAAGCCTGTGCGAACGAGAGGCTCTGTCCGTTCATCTCGTCAGCCAGCGCAAGCGCCGCCCTGGCATCGCGCGCCACCACCGCGTCGAGCACGCGAATCAGCGTGCCTTCGTCGATGGCGCCCAGCATGCCGCGCACGGCATCGAGCGACACGGTGCCCCCCGAGTATGCAATCGCCTGGTCGAGCAGCGACAATCCGTCGCGCATGCTGCCGCGCGCTGCATGCGCCAGCAGCCGCAACGCCGCGTCCTCGGCCGCGATGCCCTCCTGCGCCAGGATCTCGCGCATGCGATCGGCGATGCCGGTCGGCGTCATCTGCTTCAGGTTGAACTGCAGGCAGCGCGACAGCACGGTAACCGGGACCTTCTGCGGGTCCGTGGTCGCGAGGATGAACTTGACGTAGTCCGGCGGCTCCTCCAGCGTCTTCAGCATCGCGTTGAAGGCGTGCGCCGACAGCTGGTGCACCTCGTCGATCATGTAGACCTTGAAGCGCGCGGCACTCGGCGCATACATCGCACGCTCGAGCAGCTGCACCATCTCGTCGACGCCGCGGTTGCTGGCCGCATCCATCTCGATGTAATCGACGAACCGGCCGGCATCGATTGCCGTGCAGGCGTCGCAGACACCGCACGGCGTCGCCGTGATGCCGCCGCTGCCGTCTGGCCCGACGCAGTTGAGCGCCTTGGCCAGGATGCGCGACAGCGTGGTCTTGCCCACCCCGCGCGTACCCGTAAACAGGTAGGCGTGATGCAGGCGATTGGCGCTGAGGGCATGGGTCAGCGCGCGCACCACGTGGTCCTGACCGACCAGCGTCGAGAAATCGCGCGGCCGCCATTTGCGAGCCAGGACCTGATACGACATGCGTGGGATTCTACGAGGCTGCCGCAGGCGCCGCGAGACGATCGAGCGCCTCGCCGGTAACGCGGCAGATGCGCCAGTCCGGCATCACGATGGCACCGATGGATTCGTAGAATTCGATCGCCGGCGTGTTCCAGTCGAGCACCGACCACTCGTAGCGGCCGCAGCCCCGTTCCACCGCCATCCGCGCCCCAAGCCGGATCAGCGCCTTGCCGATGCCGCGGCCGCGAGCCTCCGGCACGACGAAAAGATCCTCGAGGTACAGGCCGCGGCGCGTCAGGAACGTCGAGAAATTCTGGAAGAACAGTGCAAAACCGAGCGCCCGATCGCCTTCCCACGCCACTACAGCCTCGATGACCGGTCTTTCCCCGAACAGCTCGCGCTGCAGATCGGCGGGTGTGCCCACCACGAGGTGCGTGAGCTTCTCGTACTCGGCCAGCGCCCGGATCAGGTCGAAGAGAACGCCACAGTCTTCCGGCCGCGCCGCCGCAATGCGTACCGACATGCCAGAGGGCCCAGTGCGAGAAAAGGGGGGAGGTCCAGGAGGGGGCCAGCCCCCTCTTGCGTCGTCAAGTGAGCCATCAGGCTCGCCTCTTACGCCCAAGGGCGAAAGAGGCGAGCCTTGTCCTCGGCACTGAAGGGAATCCGCTGTGGCTGCTTCGTTCCCGACCTGACCAGGTTCACGGCACCTCCATGCGAGGGGGCCCGCCGGAGCGAATGGTAACAGCGGTGCCGGCTCACTCAGTGTCCGCCGGCTCCTTCATGCCTTCTCACTTGGCTGCAAAACAATAGAACAGTCCATCGCCGCCGGTGGCGCGCAGACTGCCTGGATCGCAACCTACGGTGGGATGCGAGGAGTTCCACGACGTGGCCCATGACGACTGAAGCGCGCTCGCGCGATCATGATGCCCGGTCATCGCCGATCCTTCTTTGCCGCCCTTGGTCCAGTTGCCGCAGGTCATGTCGGGATTCGGCGCACCGGCAAATGCCGTGCCGTCCGGACGCGAGCCCGTCAGAATGTCGTGCTTGTTGGGCTTGTCAGTACGTCCATTGACCAGACCGCCCCTCTCGTCGAGCGCGGTCTCCTTGGTCAGGTTGTTGGCGGCCGAATGAAGTTCATCGACACTGCGCGCGATGACAACACCCTTGGCGTTCTGCCATGGTCCCGGGCCGATGCGATCGCGCGCATCCACCGCACCGGGCTGGTTCCACATCGGCCCCTGCGTGCTCAGGTAAGCGCGCCACTCGCGGTCGCCCGCCCCCGCCGCCTTGGCCAGCGCCTGGCAGTGTGCATCGGCGCCGGCGAGGCCACCGAGGTCGCCGCCCTTTCCGGGGCCAACGCTGGTGACGAAGAACGTCATGTCCTTCGGTCCCGGCGGCGTGCTAGCGCAACCGGCGACGGCCAGCGCTCCGAGCGCGGCGAGCCAGCAGAGGGCCTTGCGGTGCATAGTTGTCTCCTTGTCTGTGGGTGTCGTTGACGACGGGTGCGCTGTGACAAGCCGCCTTACGCCACTTCAGTCAGCGCGCCCGCGGCGGTGATTATTCCACCATGCACCGGCTGCGCGCCATGCACGCTGCGCACCACCTCGACGTAGCGGCGGACCTGCGCCTCGTAGGCGGGCCGGTCCGCCTCGCCCATGCTCCACTTGTATTCGAGGACCCACAGCGCGCCGTCGACCTCGACCAGGCGGTCGAGACGTAGAAGCGCACCGTCAGCGGCGATGACCTCGAGTTCGACGTCACCGCCAGCGAAGAACTGTGGGTAAGCGGCGCGCACACGCCGCGCCGCGGCCGTGACCGTCGCGGCCTGCTCCGGCGTGAGTCCGTGCGAGCGCATGACGGCATCAACCTGCGCGGCGTTCCCGAGTTCGAGAAGCGCATGCCAGGCACGGCCGAGTCGCATGGCCTCGGTTTCCGCTTCCGAGCCGACGCGCTGGCCGGTCGGCAGAGGTTCGGGCAGGAAGTCGAACACCCGTCGCGCACGCTGGGGCGCTTCGATGCGCTCGGCGGGCGCCGCGCCGGCAGAAACGCTCTCGGCGCGCTGCAGGGTCGTGTACCAGGTCCCGTCGAGCTCCCCGCGCGCCGGCGCCGTGCCGGAAACGATCAGCACCTGCCGCGCACGCGTCGCCGCCACGTAGAGCAGGTTCCAGTCCTCCTGCGCGCACTGCGCCTCGTCCTCGCTGAACCAGGCGGCGCGCACCGGGTCCGGGGCGGCAGCGTCGCCCCGCGCGACGAGCGAGAAGTGCTCCGGCGTCGCGGACTGCGGCGGCCAGACGACCAGGACGCTCTCCCCCTCCGGGGCGGCGCGCGCGTGGGCGTCTGCCAGGACGACGATTTCGGCTTCCAGCCCCTTCGCCCCATGGATCGTCATCACCCGCAACGCGTCGCCCGCGTCGGTCGCCCCCTCGTCCGGTGCCTCGTCGGTGCCATGGCGCTTGAGGCTCGCCAGTTCGTCGATGAAGCGGGGCAGGCTCGGATAGCGTCCAGCGTCGATCGCCAGTGCGAGTTCAATGAAGGCATCGAGATTGGCCTGGACCTGCGGGTGCAGTACGGCCGGTGCAACTGCAGCGTAGCGGCGCCTCACATCGCCCTCGTGATAAATGCGATCGAGCAGGTCATGCACCGGCACCACGCCGGCGAGATCGAGCCACCATTGCAGCAGCTGGCGCGCGCGAAGCAACGCGGCCGATGCCTCGCTGCCAAGACCCTGCAGCCGTTCCCACCAGCTCGCGCCGGGCGCGGCGGCCAGTACGATCAGGTCCTCGTCACTGCAGCCGAACACCGGGCTGCGCAGCGCATGGGCGAGGCGAAGGTTCGCGTACGGAGAGGTCAGAAAGTCGAGCAATGCGATGAGGTCTTCGGCCTCGAGCGTCGTCAGCAACCCCCCGCGCCGGTCGCTGACAAAGGGCAACCCGGCATCCCGCAGCGCCCGCTCGTAGGCCTCCAGATGCGTGCGGCGACGGACGAGGACAAGGACGTCCGACCAGCGCGCCGCACGCTCGGCGCCATCGTCGAGCGCAACTCGCGTGCGAGCGACCCAGTGAGCAATCTCGTTGGCCAGCACCCTGCCCTCGCGATAGCGCGCATCTTGATCGGGCTCGCTGCGGGCGACCGACAGCACGTCGCGCAGGGTCTGCGCCTCGGCCACGTCCGCCTTCGGCTCGGTCTCCGCGAGTGGCAGCAGCACGAAGGCGCCGTCGCGGCGAGAATGCGTGTCTTGTGCCTGGAACAGAGGATTGCCTCCCGGCATCGTGCGGTTGAGCACCTCGACAATCGTGCGGGCATTGCGCCGGGTGACGTTGGTGCGCAGGTGTGTCGCCGCGAAGTCCCGGCGCAGCAACTCCATCGCCGCGTCGAACACGCGTGGCTCGGCGCGCCGGAAGCGATAGATCGACTGTTTGGGATCGCCGACGATGAACACGCGCGGCCGATCCTCGCCTGCGACCGCTTCTCCAGCATCGAGTAGGCCATACGCTCCCAGCCAGGACTGCAGCACCTGCCATTGGAGCGGATTGGTGTCCTGGAACTCGTCGAGCAGAACCTGGCGATAGCGTGCGTCGAGCCGGACCTGCATGTAGGCCGCGTTGTCGGGGTCGGCGAGCAGCCGGTGCGCATGCCACTCCAGGTCGGTGAAGTCGAGCGCCTGTTGCTGCGCCTTGAGCCGCTGGTACGCGGCGACCAGCAGGCGGCCGCAGGTCAGGCCCGCGTCATTGAGTCTGAGCGCGCGCCAGGTGCGGCGCTGCTCGATGAGATCGAGCAGTCGTCCAATGACGTGGGCATGCGCTGTCGCATAGCGCGCGGCATCCGCTGCGCCGAGCTTGCGGGCAATCCTGGCCGGCAACAGAAGGTCGCGCGGAGTGAGTTCCTTGGTCAGCACCACGTGGCAGGCGGCCAGGAAGTCCCGCCCTGGCCGAGTGTCGACTGATGGCAGCCAGCGTCGCGCACGGTCGATCGCCTCCTGGATCCGGACGCCCGGCGGAGCGATAGTCCCCCAGAGATCCAGCAGTTCCTGCATCGCCGTGACGATTTCCGGCGTCCGCACCTGGATCATCGGGTCCTCGTCACCGACCACGCGCAGCGGTTCAAGGGCGCGCGCGAACGCCGCTTCCTCATCGCCCGCCGCATAGCTCCACCATTCGGCACGTTTGTGGAGGAACTGCAGCAACAATTTGCGCGCCGAAGAGTCGCCCAGTTCATCGACCAGCCACTCCCACGCTGCGCGCGCTTCAGCATGTTCGTCGCGCACCAGCATTGCGGTGAAATGCAGCCACGCGTCCGCGCGCACGCGTTCGGAGTTCTCGAGCAGCGTCGGCGCAAACGGCACTCCCGCCCCGAGCGGCGCGCGTGCGATCAGCCGCCAGAACCACCCGTGGAAGGTCTCGACAGTGACCGGCACGCGCGCGGTGACGACGCGCTCATAGAGCCTGCGGGCGGGAGCCACTGCGGATCGAGCAGCGGCCGCGTCCAGTCCTCGCGCCAGCAAAAATGCCTGGATTGCATCGTCATCTCCCCGCGCAAGTTCCTGCAGGGCGCTGAGCAGACGCGCGCGCATTTCCTGCGCGGCGCGCCGCGTGAAAGTGATGGCGAGGATCTCGCCGGGTTCATAACCGGCCAGCAGCGCTCTGATGATCCTGGCGACCAAGAGCCACGTCTTGCCGCTGCCCGCGCACGCCTCGACGACGACACTGGCATTCGGATCGCAGGCCTGGCGCGTGAACTCATCCCCGCCAATGGGCCTTTCGTCAGCGAGGTAGTCACTCATCCTGAGTCCCCGCGTCATGCTCCCAGTAGTCGCGCCGGCACAGCCCTCGCATCTCGCAGTTTTCGCAGGTCGCTGGTCGTCCCAGCGCAGGCAGCGGCACACCGTCGGCGATGCGCTGCAGATCAGCGCGTAACCGTGTCCCCACTTCGTCCACCAGCCCTTCGAACGGCTGCGTAGGCGCAATCATCTGGACTCCGCTCACGTTCTCCCGGCCGCGGTCAAAGGCGACATACGCGGCACCGATCCCGCCATATGCAGGCTGCGATTCCCGCAGCAGCAGTCCGTAGAACGGCAGCTGAACGTCCTCACCGGCCACCTTCAATCTGCGCCGGAGGTCGTCAGCGACGCGCGCCTTGTAGTCGAGCACCAACAACGTGCCGTCTGACTTGCGGTCAACCCGGTCGAGACGGCCTGTCAGCTCTACTTCGCGGCCATCGTCGAGAACCAGCGCGCGCGCAATTGCCAGCTCGGCCGCTGACCAGCGCCAGCCCGCGCTGCTGTGCTGCTGCGCCCACGAGACGTAATCATCGACGAGACCAAGGAAGCGGCGCTCGAACGCGAGCAGTCCCGGCATGCGCGCCTTTTCTCGCGTGAAAACTTCGTTCGCATGCTGCGCCAGGCTCAGCCTCAGCCGATCCGGTTCCACGGCGCCGAGGTCAGCCGCGCCCCATTCCGCATGGAATCTCCGCAGCACCTCGTGCAGCGCCTCTCCGAACTCTCGCTTGCCCGGCGCCTCGACCACGTCCTCCGCGGGATCCAGCCGGAGCAGCCGCCGCGCGTAAAACTGATAAGGACAGTCCACCAGGCTCTGCGCATGACTGGCCGACAGTCGCGCCGGCAGCAGCGACGCGGCACTCGGGGCGGGACACTCGAGCGCGACCGACTCGATCTCGAAGTCGTCAGGCTCGGTGCGACGTGCGAGGTCAGAGCCCGTTGCTCGGGCAGCGACGAAGCGCAGACGCTCCAGCAGTGGAGAAAGTGAGTTCGGTTCATCGCCGCGGCGGCACCGCCACGTGGCCACGACATGCGGCGTGGTCGCCAGCAACGCCGCCAGTTGCCCCGCCTGTTCCCGCAGCGCGGCGTCGGCGGTGGCGAGCCCCAGTTCCGCACGCACGTCGTTGGAGAGGAACAGCAACTCGCCGGGAGCCGTCGGCAGATGGTCTTCGTCCGCACCGATCAGGACGGCTGCGTCGAAGGTGCGCAGCGCAGTAGCGGACAGCGACATCATGGTGACTGGCGAGTCGACCTCGCGATCCACGTAGGCCGCTTCCTCGAAACGCGCCGCGAGCAGTGCACGGAACTCCTCGACGCGTGCCCGCGTCCCAGCAGAGTCGAGCTCTGCGGCGAGCGCATCGATTTCGCGCAGCACATCCCGGCCCACCGGATCGGCCGCCAGCGCGGTGCGCATGCCCAGTGCCTCCAAGGAAGTCTGCAGGGCTCGCGCGTGTGCTGCCAGCGTCGGCCCGGCGTTGCGTATTGCCCGGATCTGTCCCTCCAGCAGCACCAGCACCTGGAGCGCACCCGCCGCGGGCGCCGACGATCCGGCGTGGCGGAGTTCTTCCGCCAGTGCCAGCCGTATCGCGCGCGCTCCCTGAAGTACGCCACGAGTGCGGATTGCACGCTCGAACGCCAGGATCTCCTGCGCCTTGTCCGGCCGGTCCGACAGCGTGAAGCTCGATTTCAGCCAGTCCAGCAGATCGCGCCAGTACAGATCGTCGGCGACGAGGTCGTACCAGCGCATGACAGCGGCCGCCGCGCTGGTCGTCGAGAGTCGCCAGCCGGTCTCGTCGCGCACGCCGATCTGTGCGCGCTCGAGCAGGGCGCGGACCCGGCGCGCGGTCATTCGATCGAGAGCCACGAGCGCAATCGACTCGACGCCCTCGCGCCTCCACGCCAGAACCTGCCGCGCCACCGAGGTGGCCTCGTCCTCCAGCGAATCCGCGTCAACGATAGCGAGCGGAGGTCGCCTTGCCCCCTCCTTGCCACGCACCGCATCGGCCCGTGCTGCTATGGGTGCCGAGACATCGGTCCCGGCGATCTCCGGCCATGCGGCGACCAGCAGCGGCCGGCCACTCAAGGCGGCCGCAAGGTCAGGCACCAGCAACAGGACGGGCGCGTTCTCTGCCCAGCGCTCGACAAAGCAACGCTCCCATGGAGCGATGCCGTCGCCCGTTGTGTCGGTCACGGCAACGGGCGACAGATACACCAGCGGGGCCGTGGCCTGCGCAGCACGTGCCGCAAGTTCGCGCCAGGCGCCGGCAGCACCATCGCCGGCGCTCCGACGTACCCGCCACAGTTGCAGCACCAGTTGCGCCTGCGGCCCCAAGGCTCGCGCTGCTCGGCGATGGAAATGCCGCGCCAGGCTCGCCGCAAGGCGACCATCGAACGCCTCGGGGCTGTCTACCGCAGCCCAGGTGAGCTCATCGCTCAGTTGGGCCACGTCACGTGCGAGTGACCACAGCGCGGCAGTTTGATCGCCAAATGCCTCGCGCACCCAGGCACTGCCCCGCAGTGCTGCGTAGAGTTCCGCGCGAGCCGCCGTGCCCGCAACCAGTGCCCGCCCAAGCCAGGTGGTCAGAGGTGCAATGCGGGGAGGAGCGAAGGCCGCGCCTCCCAGCGCGTCGCGCAGGGCCGCGCGCGCGAGCACCGCGTGTGAGCCGCTGGGCACCAGCCAGTGGATGCTCTGGAACCGTCGCTCGGGTGCCCCGCAGTGGGCCGCAAAGTCACATACTGCCCGTCCGGCGGCCGGCCAGAAGCGGGCGTCAGCTGGAAGTTGCAGGCGTTCGAGCGTCATCGACCGATTGTATGAACTCGGCCCCTCGGACAGAAAATGCGCGCAAAACCCGCCCGCGGTGTTAACATTGCCTCCGCATCGAGCCTGCCACTCCGCCCATTGGGGTTGTGCACCGGCGCCACTATCCCCACTTTTCCATCCTTGTGTTTGCGCGCTACATCTGGCGCCAGAAGGACTCAAATGAGTGACATCAAGTACGTCAGCGACTCCAGCTTCGAGCAGGACGTCCTCAAATCCGACACACCGGTTCTGGTGGACTACTGGGCCGAATGGTGCGGCCCGTGCCGCATGATTGCGCCGATCCTGGATGAAGTCTCCAAGGAGTACGGCGGAAAGATTGCGGTCGCCAAGCTCAACGTCGATGAGAACCAGTCGACGCCGGCCAAGTACGGCATCCGCGGCATTCCGACGCTGATGCTGTTCAAAAACGGGGCCGTTGTCGGCACCAAGGTCGGCGCACTCTCCAAGTCCCAGCTCACCCAGTTCATCGACAGCAACATCTGATCTTCACCCGGGCCGGCGCTTGCCGGCCCGCCTGCCCCGCGGGCGCCCGGAACAGTCAAAGGGCGTCCCACCACTCCTCCGGTTGTCTCCATGCACCTTTCAGAACTCAAAGCCCTGCACGTTTCCCAGTTACTCGAAATGGCCATCGGCCTCGAGATCGACAACGCCAACCGGATGCGCAAGCAGGAGTTGATGTTCGCGATCCTGAAGAAGCGCGCCAAAAGTGGCGAGCAGATTTTCGGTGACGGCACCCTCGAAGTGTTGCCCGACGGCTTCGGCTTCCTGCGCTCGCCCGAGACGTCGTACCTGGCGAGCACGGACGACATCTACATCTCGCCATCGCAGATCCGGCGCTTCAACCTGCATACCGGAGACTCGATCGAGGGTGAGGTGCGCACGCCGAAGGACGGGGAGCGGTACTTTGCACTGGTCAAGGTCGACAAAGTCAACGGCGTCGCTCCCGAGGCCACCAAGCATCGCATCCTGTTCGAGAACCTGACACCCCTGTTCCCGAACCAGCCGCTGACCCTCGAGCGCGACATGAAGGGCGACGAGAACATCACCGGCCGCTTGATCGACATCATCGCGCCGATCGGCAAAGGCCAGCGCGGGCTGCTGGTTTCGAGTCCGAAGAGTGGCAAGACCGTGCTGATGCAGCACATCGCCCACGCCATCGCGGCTAATCATCCTGACGTTGTCCTGATCGTGCTGCTGATCGACGAGCGTCCGGAGGAAGTGACCGAGATGCAGCGCTCAGTGCGCGGCGAAGTGGTCGCGTCGACATTCGACGAGCCGGCTACACGTCACGTCCAGGTCGCAGAAATGGTCATCGAGAAGGCCAAGCGGCTGGCCGAGAGCAAGAAGGATGTGGTCATCCTGCTCGACTCGATCACGCGCCTGGCGCGCGCCTACAACACGGTCGTGCCGGCCTCCGGCAAGGTGCTGACCGGCGGTGTCGACGCCAACGCGCTGCAGCGGCCGAAGCGCTTCTTCGGCGCCGCCCGCAACATCGAGGAAGGCGGCTCGCTCACCATCATCGCGACCGCGCTGATCGACACCGGCTCGCGAATGGACGACGTCATTTACGAGGAGTTCAAGGGCACCGGCAACATGGAAATCCACATGGAGCGCCGGTTGGCCGAGAAGCGCGTCTACCCGGCACTCAACGTGAACCGCTCGGGAACGCGCAAGGAAGAGTTGCTGCTGAAGCCCGAGATCCTGCAGAAGGTCTGGATCCTGCGGAAATTGCTCTACGGCATGGACGAGATCGAGGCGATGGAATTCCTCCTCGACAAGATGAAGGCCACGAAGAACAACGCCGAGTTCTTCGACATGATGCGGCGAGGAGGCTAATGCCTCGCGCAAGAGTGCACCCCTACTTTTGCGCGTTATGAAATGAAAAAGATCGCTGGCGGAGCCAGTCGATCTTTTTGAAAACAAAGGCTTGCAACTGCTTGCAGCTTGCCCGGGACCCTGATTTCCCGGATAATGCGCGGTTTCCGAAAAACGGGACCGTGGTCGAGGCAGACCAAGGGTGAGAAGCACCTAGTCACCCCTCGATCGGGCGGCCCAAAACGAGGCAGAAAATGAAGCAAGGCATCCACCCCGAATACCGTGAAGTCGTGTTCCAGGACATGCAGAACGACTTCAAGTTCATCACGCGTTCCACGCTGCAGACGCGCGATACGATCGATTTCGAAGGCAAGACCTACCCGCTCTTCAAACTGGATACGTCTTCGGAGTCGCACCCGTTCTACACCGGGGCCCAGACGCGCATCGTCGAAACGGGCCGCGTCGAGAAGTTCCGCCAGAAGTTTGCCGCGAAGAGCGAGGCGGTCAATGCCGCCGCCGCAGCCGCCGTCGCGCAAGCCAGCGCTGCCAAGGCACGCCGCAGGTAAAAAGGCTGCCGGAGGCAGAACAGCAAAGGGCAGCCCGGGCTGCCCTTTTTGTTGCTGTCAGCAGGCACCCCGGTTCCGCAGCCGATGAGCTTCGAACACCGCCCCTCCCCCTCGCGTGTCACGGAAGCGGCCGCGGCTGAATTCCCGCGTTGGGCGCTTTTCGGGCTGCTCGCGCTGTACATCTTTCCAGGGCTCTTCGGTCGTCAGCCCTGGAGTACGGAAGACGCCAGCTCCTTTGGCGTCGCGTGGAGTATGGCCACGGGCTCCAGCCTCGAGTGGTGGCTACCGTCGGTTGCAGGAGAACCGTTGCCAGAGGAAGGTCCGCTGCCCTTCTGGATCGGAGCGCTCCTTGTCAGTGCGCTCGGGACGTGGCTCGGGGCCATCGATGCCGCCCGCCTGGTTTCCGTCCTCTGGTTTGCCATCGGCACGTGGGCCCTCTGGTATTCCACCTACCGGCTCGCGCGACGCGACGAGGCCCAGCCAGTCGCCTTGGCGTTTGGCGGTGAAGCCTCTCCCCGGGATTACGGCCGCATGCTGGCCGATGTGTCGGTTCTGTTGCTGATCGCCACCTTCGGCGTGATCGCGCGCCTGCATGAAACCGGCGCCGAGTCCGCCTTGCTCGCACTGACTTGCGTCACGTTGTTCGGGCTTGCGTATTCACTGGACAATCCGTGGACCGGTACCGCGGTTGCCGGAGTAGCCCTGGGAGCCGTCGCGTTGACGCGGGGCCTGCTTCCTGTCGCAGTCCTGGGACTGGCCAGCGTGTCGTTCGCGTTGTCCTTCGGTGCTCGCCGCACGGAACGGGCGATGATTCTGGTCGCGCTGGCCGTCGCCGTCTTCGCACTCTGGCCCCTGGGCGCCTGGATGGCGCACCCGCTGGCGGCAGATTCGTACTTCACGGCATGGTGGCACTGGAATCGCACGACCATCGGCGCCCCTGGCATCGAAAACCTTCTCTGGTTGCTGCGCAATGTCGGCTGGTATGCATGGCCGTTGTGGCCGTTCGCACTCTGGACGATCTACTCATGGCGGCACTTCCTGCGGCGCCCCCATATTGCGTTGCCGCTCCTCTTCGCCGCCGCCGGCCTGGGCGCAACGCTGCTTGCTGCGGACGCGAGCGAGAGGGAGTTCCTGATGACGATTCCGCCCTTGGTCATTCTGGCCACGTTCGGCGTCTCATCGCTGAAGCGCACGGCCGAGGATGCCATCGACTGGTTCTCGCTGGCACTGTTCACGCTGGCGTTTGCGGCCTTGTGGCTGTACTTCGTGGCATGGAACAGCGGGATCCCTCCAAAAATGGCGGCTTCGATGGCGCGCCTCACTCCCGACTTCGAACCAGAGGTTGTTTTCTGGCACGTCGCGATCGCTGCTGCCGCCACTGTGGCCTGGATCGCCATCGCCATGTGGCGCATACGCGAACGCCCGCCGATGATCTGGACCGGTCCGTTCATGGCCGCTGGCGGACTCGCGCTGATCGGCCCCGCTGCCGTCGCGCTCTACGCGCCGGCGGTCGACAACGCGCGCTCCTACGTATCGATCGCAACGGTGCTTGGACAGCAGGTGCAGCGCACCGGCGGCGCAACCTGTGTCGAGGCAGTGAGCTTGCCGGTCGGGGTGCGCGCGATGCTCGCCTACCACGGACACATCAGGTTCGAGCGCCCGGCTGATGCCGGCCTCTGCCGCGTCGCAATCCAGCGCGATAGTCAGCGCAGCTTGAGTGACGACGCGCCGCCGGTGGGGGAATGGACGCTGGCCTACGAAGTCACGCGCCGCGCGCGCTTCGACGAGGTGTTTCGCGTCTGGGTCCGATCGAACTGAAGCGCACTCTGCCCACGTAGCATCGATGCTCCCGGAATTGCGGCCGACGCCGCCGGACGCTTCGACGTCGGCGATCTTCAGGCTCGCCTGGCCGCTGCTGTTAGCCAACCTCGCGGTCGTCGGCAACGGCACGATCGACGCCGTGATGGCCGGACGCCTCTCTGCAGACGACATGGCGGGTATCGCGGTCGCCGCGAGCATCTACATCACTGTCTACATCGGCTTCATGGCGGTGCTGCAGGCGCTTTCGCCGATCGCCGGCCACCACTATGGAGCACACCGCTGGCGGGCGATCGGCGACGATCTGCAGCAGGCGCTCTGGCTGTCAGGCTTGCTGTTGTTGCTGGCACTGCCATGTCTGCTTGCGACCGGTTTCTGGACTCGTCTCGCCGCTGTGGATGGCCGCGTCGCCGGCATCGTGTCGACTTACCTGCAGGCCGTGGCCTTCGGCCTGCCGGCAGCACTCGCGACACGCGTCTTCGTGGCGCTGAACGCCGCAGTGTCACGTCCCAAGGTGACGATGGTCATCAATCTCACCATCCTCTCGCTCAAGGTGCCCCTCAATGCGGTGTTCATGTACGGCTGGGGACCCATCGAGCCAATGGGTGGCGCGGGAGCCGGGGTGTCCACCGCTCTCCTTGCCTGGCTTGCGCTTGGAATGAGCTTGGCGATCTGGCGCTTCGACGCCTTCTACGATCGCTTCCGCAGCACCACAGCCCATGGACCGAGGTGGGCGAGCCAGCGCGAGTTGCTCAAGCTTGGCATCCCGATCGGCTTGTCCACGTTGTTCGAGGTGACGAGCTTCACTTTGATGGCGGTACTGATCGCCCGCCTGGGGGCCGTGCCCGTCGCCGCCCACCAGATCGTCGCGAACCTTGTCGCGCTGCTTTTCATGGTTCCACTTTCTCTTGGCATTGCGACCAGCGTACTGGTGGCCCAATCACTCGGCAGCGGCGCGCCGCGTGTGGCCCGCAGCGCCACCGTCCGGGGCTTCCGACTGGCGATGTCGATTGCGGTCGTTGCGGCCGGGCTGCTCTGGCTGCTGCGCGAACCGATCGTGCGCCTGTACACCGTTGACCCGGCCGTGGCGGCGATGGCCCTCTCGCTGCTCGGTGTCGCCGCGCTGTTTCACGTCTTCGACGCGGCACAGGGCATGGGCAGCTTCGTGCTGCGCGGTTATCGCCAGACGTTCTGGCCGATGGTGATCTACGGTGTGACGCTGTGGGGACTGGGGCTGGGCGGCGGTGCGTGGGTGGCGTTCAGCACCACCCCCTTCGGCCCGCCACGCGGCGCTCTCGGATTCTGGGAGGCGGCGGCCGTTGCCCTCGCCATCACGGCGGTGGCGCTGGTCGCGCTCACCGCGATGGAGTCGAACCGTCGCGCTGCCGGGCAGTAGTCGGACTCAGTCCGACCAGTGGCGCTCGACTGCCTTCTCGGTCGCGGCATCGCGCTGCGCCACCTCCTCCGCTCGTATGCGCGAAAGTGCCGACGCGAAAAGACCCGAGGGCACCGCGATGAAGCCGAGCCCGAGCACCAGGACGATGAAGGTAAACAGCCGTCCTCCAAGCGTGATCGGATAGATGTCGCCATACCCGACGGTGGTCAGCGTCGCGACCGCCCACCACAGGCTGTCGAACACCGAGGTGAACTTTTCCGGCTGCGCGTCGTGCTCGAAGTGGTAAATACCGATGCCGGACAGGTACAGCACGATCAGGGCAACGACACCGAACAGCACGAGGTCGTCGCGTGCAATCAGAAACGCACGATGGAATCGTTCAACCGCGTGGGTGTAGCGAACCAGCTTGAAGAGCCGCAGGAGCCGCAGGAGCCGGAACGCCCGCACGGCCTGCAAGTTGAACGCCGCCATCAGGTAGAACGGCAGGATCGCCAGCAGGTCGATGATTCCGTAGAACGAGGTGACGTACTTCCAGCGCGGTCGGGCCAGGAACAGTCGGATCCCGTATTCGACCGTGTAGACCGCGGCGCAGAAGACCTCGAACGCCCACAGCGCCTCACGCCAGAACTGCGACAGGCTGGGCAAGGTCTCGAACGCCAACGCAACCAGGTTGGCAACGACCAGCGCCTCGATGAAAGGCTCCCATCGGCCCAGTGAAACGTGGTGCCCGACCTTGGCTGTTTCCACCCGCCCCTCCCCAACGAACGGCGGCAATTGTCACGCAAATCCGCGCCGCAGCCGGGCCGAATACAAAAAAAACGGCCGGGAGGACCCGGCCGTTCCATTTGAAACCTGCAGGCTTAGCGTGCCGCCTGCAGCGCCGCGATGCGCTGCTCGATCGGCGGATGGCTCGAGAACAGCGCCATCATGCCGCCCGCGCCCGAGATGCCCATCGTCTGCACCTGCTTCGGCAGTTGGCCCGGTTGCAGCCCACCGAGGCGTGCCAGCGCATTGATCATCGGGCGGTTCGACCCCATCAGGGCAGTAGCGCCCGCATCGGCACGGAACTCGCGACGGCGTGAGAACCAGGCGACGATGATCGCGGCCAAAAAGCCGAGTGCGATATCGAGCACGATCGTCGTCACGAAGTAGCCGATCCCGGGCGCATCGCTCTCGTTGCGCAGCAGTACACGGTCGACGAAGTAGCCGACCACCCGCGAAAGGAACACTACAAAGGTGTTCATCACGCCCTGCAGCAGCGTCATCGTCACCATGTCGCCGTTCGAGATGTGCGAGATCTCGTGCGCGAGCACCGCCTCGACTTCTTCCTTGCTCATCGACTGCAGCAGGCCGGTCGAGACCGCCACCAGCGCGGAGTTCTTGAAGGCACCCGTCGCGAAAGCGTTCGGGTCCCCGTCGTAAACCGCGACCTCGGGCATGCCGATGCCAGCCTTGTCAGCATGGCGGCGCACGGTGTCAACGAGCCACGATTCCATCGCATTCGACGGCTGACGGATCACCTGCGCACCCGTGCTCCACTTGGCCATCGGCTTGGACATCAGCAGCGAGATGAACGCGCCGGTGAAGCCCACGACGAGGGAAAAGATCGCGAGCGGCCCGATATCGAGCGTGCGACCGCCAAGGTTGAAGTTGATCCCGAAGACCGCCGAGAGGACGGTCAGGAACAACATCAGGACGATCATGATCGCAAGGTTCGTCAACACGAACAGAGCGATACGTTTCATAGGTTCTCCAGAAAGGTTGGACAGTCAGAAACCGCGCGAGAGTCTAGCCAATCGGCGGCGCAATTCACTATTCACGTTTGTCCCCACGACTACATCGCCAAGTCCTCGGAATATCCCTTGTGAATCAATAGGTTGAGCCGGACACCCCGGCAAACGTTCCAAATATGGAGGCGCACGCGCGTAACTCAAGTCGACGCGCCGGAGCTGGCATCGCCGGCTAATTAGAATGACGCGTTTCGACCCTCCCGAAGCCCACATGGCCCTGCCCCCCGCCGAAGCTGCCAACGTCCGACCGATTCCACCGCTGCCACGGCTGATCTTCGCCAGCCGCTGGCTGCAGCTGCCTCTCTATGCCGGACTGATCGTCGCGCAGGTCGTCTACGTCTGGCACTTCTGGGTCGAGCTGGCGCACTTGGTCGAGGCCGCGTTCGGCAGCGAACAGGCGCTGCAGCAGCTCGTCACCAGCATCGGATACAAGTCCGATGCCCTGCCGACCGGTCTGAACGAGACCATCATCATGCTGGTGGTACTGGCGCTGATCGACGTGGTGATGATCTCGAACCTGCTGATCATGGTCATCGTCGGCGGCTACGAGACCTTCGTCTCGCGCATGTATCTCGAAAAGCACCCCGACCAGCCCGAGTGGCTGTCGCACGTCAACGCAAGTGTGCTCAAGGTCAAACTGGCGACCGCCATCATCGGGATAAGCTCGATCCACCTGCTGAAGACCTTCATCAACGCAGCCAACTACTCGGACAAGGTGCTGATCGCCCAGACCGCGATCCACATCACTTTCCTGCTCTCGGCCATGGCCATCGCGGCGACTGACCGCATCATGTTCAAACCAGTGAAGTCCAGGGACGGCCGTGTTTCTCACGAATAGGCACCCATGACCACCATCCGCCAGGCCGATCTGATCGAAAGTGTCGCGGCCGCACTGCAGTACATCAGCTACTACCACCCGGCCGACTACATCAGCCACCTCGCGAGCGCGTACGAGGCCGAGCAGAGCGCGGCAGCCAAGGACGCGATCGCGCAGATCCTGACCAACTCGCGCATGTGCGCCGAAGGGCATCGGCCGATCTGCCAGGACACCGGCATCGTCAACGTGTTTCTGAAGGTGGGCATGAACGTCCGCTGGGATGGATTCACCGGCTCGCTCGAAGACGCCATCAACGCCGGGGTGCGGCAGGGCTACCTGAACCCCGACAACGTCCTCCGGGCGTCGGTCGTGGATCCGCCGGAATTCGGCCGCAAGAACACCAAGGACAACACGCCCGCGGTCATCAATGTGCAGATCGTGCCGGGCGACACGGTCGACGTGATGGTCGCCGCCAAGGGCGGAGGCTCGGAGAACAAGAGCAAGTTCGTCATGCTCAATCCCAGCGATTCGATTGTCGACTGGGTGATGAAGACCGTGCCGACGATGGGCGCCGGCTGGTGTCCTCCCGGGATGCTGGGCATCGGTATCGGCGGTACCGCCGAGAAGGCGATGACGATGGCGAAGGAAGCGCTGATGGAGGACATCGACATGTCCGACCTGCTGAAGCGCGGCCCAAAGAGCGATGTCGAGAAGTTGCGCGTCGAGCTGTACGAGAAAGTCAACGCACTCGGCATCGGTGCGCAGGGGCTTGGAGGACTTTCTACCGTCCTCGACGTGAAGGTCAGGATGTACCCGACGCATGCGGCCAGCAAGCCGGTGGCGATGATCCCGAACTGCGCCGCCACACGCCACGCGCACTTCGTGCTCGACGGCTCAGGGCCCGCGTACCTGGAGCCCCCGTCGCTTGACAGCTGGCCGAAAGTGAACTGGCAGCCCGACGCGCAGAAGAGCACGCGCGTGAACCTCGACACGCTGACGAAGGAAGAGGTCGCGTTGTGGAAGCCGGGCCAGACCCTGCTGCTGAATGGCAAGATGCTGACCGGCCGCGATGCCGCCCACAAGCGCATCCAGGACATGCTGGCCAAGGGTGAGAAGCTGCCGGTGGATTTCACGAACCGGGTGATCTACTACGTCGGCCCGGTCGACCCGGTGCGGGATGAAGTGATGGGCCCCGCCGGCCCGACCACCGCCACCCGCATGGACAAGTTCACCGAAATGATGCTGTCGCAGACCGGGCTGATCGCGATGATCGGCAAGGCCGAGCGCGGGCCGGTGGCGATCGAGGCGATTCGCAAGCACAAGAGCGCCTACCTCATGGCCGTTGGCGGCGCCGCCTACCTCGTGGCCAAGGCGATCAAGGGCGCGAAAGTCGTCGGTTTCAACGATCTCGGCATGGAAGCGATCTACGAGTTCGACGTGAAGGACATGCCGGTCACTGTCGCGGTGAGCGCCGACGGCACCTCGGTGCACCAGACCGGCCCGCAGGAGTGGCAGGCGAAGATCGGCAAGATTCCGGTCGCAGCCGCCTGAACTCCGGCAGCCGTGCAGCGCACCGATTCGTTGAGATCGTGGTGTGACGAGGCCGTCCGCCGCATCGACGCGGATTTCGCTCGCTCGGCTGACACTCACCTCCTGCGCGTCGAAATCCCGGGCATTCCCGGCGCTCCGCTGTATCTGAAGGACGAGTCGGTCCATCCAACCGGCAGCCTGAAGCATCGCCTGGCGCGCTCGCTGTTTCTTTACGGACTGTGCAATGGCCTGATCGGCCCGCGCACGACGGTCGTGGAGGCCTCCTCCGGTTCGACTGCCGTGTCGGAGGCGTACTTCGCACGACTGATCGGCGTGCCGTTCGTCGCGGTGATGCCGCGCCTGACCTCACCGGAAAAGATCGCCGTGATCGAGTTTCACGGCGGCCGCTGTCATCTGGTCGACTCCCCTTCCGCGGTGTATGCCGAGGCCGCTGCACTGGCACGGCGCCTGGGCGGCCACTACATGGACCAGTTCACCTACGCGGAGCGTGCGACCGACTGGCGCGGCAACAACAACATTGCCGACTCGATCTTCCAGCAGATGAGGGAAGAGCCGTTTGCGGTGCCGTCGTGGATCGTGGTCGGCGCGGGCACCGGCGGGACCTGTGCGACGCTCGGACGCTATGTGCGACTGCGCTGCCACCCGACCCGCATCTGCCTGGCTGACCCGGAAAACTCGGTTTTCCACGATTACTGCGCGCAAGGCGATGCGTCGCTCACCATTGCGACGGCGTCCCGCATCGAGGGCATCGGCCGGCCACGCGTCGAGCCCAGCTTCAATCGCAACGTCATCGACCGTTCGATCCGCGTGCCCGACGCTGCGTCGTTCGCCGCGGCGCGGTTCCTGGAGAAAGTCCTCGGCCGCAAGGTCGGTCCGTCGACCGGTACCGCGCTGATTGCCTGTGCCGAACTTCTGTCTGAGATGAAACGGGCGCGGCAACCCGGTGTCGTTGTTACGCTGCTCTGTGATGGCGGCGAGCGCTACCTCGGCACCTGCTATGACGACGACTGGCTGCGCAGCCAGGGCTTCGATATCGCGGCACCGCGCACTGCGCTGGAACGCTTCTGGGAAACCGGACGGTGGTCGGTACCGCGCGTGAAGCGTCAGACGCCGAAGAGACCCGTGCTGAGATAGCGATCACCGCGGTCGCAGACGACAAAGACGATCGTTGCGTTCTCCACCTCGGCCGCAACGCGCAGCGCGATGATGCACGCACCCGCGGCGGACGGCCCGCAGCTGATGCCCTCGTCAGCCGCCAGGCGACGCGCCATCGCTTCGGCCTCGGCCTGAGTCACGTACTCCAGCCGGTCGACTCCCTGGGGATCGTAGATGCGGGGCAGGTACGCGTCGGCCCATTTGCGTATGCCGGGGATCTGCGAGCCTTCAGCCGGCTGCGCGCCGATGACCTGGATCGCCGCGTTGCGTTCCTTCAGATACCGGCCGGCGCCCATGATGGTGCCGGTAGTGCCCATCGCACTGACGAAGTGCGTGATCCGGCCGTCGGTATCGCGCAAGATCTCCGGACCCGTCGTCTCGTAATGCGCGCGCGGGTTATCAGGATTGGCGAACTGGTCGAGCACCCGGCCCTGGCCTTCGGCCTGCATCTGCATCGCCAGGTCGCGTGCGTATTCCATGCCACCCTTGGCGGCCGGCGTGAGGATCAGCTCGGCGCCATACGCGGCCATGCTGGCACGCCGCTCGCTGCTCAGATTGTCCGGCATGATCAGCGTCATCCGGTAGCCCTTCATCGCCGCGATCATCGCGAGCGCAATCCCGGTGTTGCCGCTGGTGGCCTCGATCAACCGATCGCCGGGCCGGATTTCGCCCCGCTCTTCGGCGCGCTTGATCATCGAGTACGCCGGCCGGTCCTTGACTGAGCCACCGGGGTTGTTGCCCTCGAGCTTGCCGAGGATCACGTTGCCACGCCGCGCGTTTTCATCGCCAGTCAGGCGCTGCAGCCGAACCAGCGGCGTATTGCCGATGGTCTGGTCGATCGTCGGCAGCGATAACCGATCGCGGTCCATCAGGCGCTGTCCAGTTCCTCGATGCGTCGCGGCGGGTAGGTGTCCCAGCCACTGCAGCCGGGGCAGTTCCAGTGATACTCCCGCGTGCGGAAGCCACACTTGCTGCAACGGTAGCGCGCCAGCTTGCGCGCATGGCCCTTGAGCAGCGCACTCATCGACGACAGTTCCTCGTCGCCCGGATTCAGCGCGAGCCGGGCTTCTGCAAGGCGCTCAAAACCGAGCAGCGACGGATGTCGCTTCAGCTCGTCGGCCACCAGCAACTCGGCGGCCGCGGGCCCTTCCCACTCGGTCGTGCGGCCATAGGCCGCATCGAGCAGGTCGATCGAGGGCGCATCGAGCAGCGCCCGTCGAAGCCAGTTGAGCGCTTCGCCACGCCGTTGCAGCTGGTCGAGCGTCGCGGTGACCTTGGAGGCGATCAACGGCAGGTGATCCCGCGAGGTCGCTTCGACCCGCTGCCAGAGCCTGAGCGCACCGTCAGCATCACCTCGGCGCGCAGCAAGGTCGCCGGCCAGGATGATGGCTCGCACCGACTTGCGGTCTGCCGCCAGAGAATCATCGATTGCGCGCTGCGCATCGTCGAGGCGGCCGGCCGCCACCGCAGCCTCTGCGACTTCACAGTAGTAGTGCGCAATCGCAGTCTGGTGGCTCTCTCCCGCCTCACGCTCTAGCAGCCGGGCGCAGTCGATCGCCTTGATCCACTCCCGTTCCATCTGGAAGATCCGCAGCAGCGCGCGCAGCGCGTCGAACCGGTGGTCGCGGTCCTCGAGCAGGCGAGTGAATGCGTCCTCTGCGCGGTCGAGGAGGCCACCCTTCAGGTAGTCCTGGCCCAGTTCGGCGAGCGCCCGCGACCGTTCACGCGCCGGCAGATCAGCTCGATTCAGCAGGTGGGTGTGAATGCGAACGGCACGGTCGAACTCGCCGCGCCGACGGAACAGGTTTCCCAGGGCGTGATGCAACTCGATCGTTTCCGGGTCAAGCTTGACCACCTCGATGAAGGCATCGATAGCCTTGTCGTGCTGGTCATTGAGCAGCAGGTTCAGTCCACGAAAATACGAGCGTGGCAGCGCCGCGTTGTCGGTGGCGCGCGTTCGTGATTCGAAACCACGGCCGAACCAGCCCGCCGCGAAGACCAGCGGGAGGGCGACCAGGTACCAGAGCTCGAACTCCATTCAGCGCCGCCCGGTCTCGCCCGCCACCTCGGCCACGGCACCGGACTGGCGCGCTGCGGAAGTCATCCGGTCCGCGACAAGTTCGGCTCCCACGGGAACCGGCGCCTGTTGCCTCAGGGTGGTGACTTCCCGTCGCATGCGATAGATCGGCAGCGCCAGCGCGAGAGCGCCGAGCAACGCGCCAACCGCGACGCAGGCCAGCATCACGAGGATCAGCGGCACATGGTCCCAGGTGACCGTCGCGGTGAGGCGTACCGGGACGGGTGTCGTGTTCTTGAGAGCGAACCAGAGCACCAGCAGGAAGAAGCCGATCTTCACCAGCCATGCCAGCAGCCTCATCGTCACCTCCGGGCAAGCGCCTGAGCCAAGGGCGCATTGTAGGGAACCGTCGACTTCACCCCGGCCCCGCGCCACGCCGCACAGGCAAAAAAAAGCCGCGCTGCGCGCGGCTTCATCAGTCGGGCGAAATCACGCTGCATTCGCGTCGGACGGTTCGTCACCAACCTCGCCGTCGACCCGCTCACGCAGTTCCTTGCCCGCCTTGAAGTGCGGCACGTGCTTGGCGGGCACCTGAACGCGGTCGCCCGATTTCGGGTTGCGCCCAACGCGCGGCGGCCGGTAGTTCAGCGCGAAGCTGCCGAAGCCCCGAATCTCGATGCGCTGGCCACTGGCCAGCGCATCGGTCATCGCGTCGAGCATCGTGTTGACGGCTTCATCGGCATCGCGCGCGACCAGGCGGGGGTTGCGCTCCGCCAGGCGCGCGATCAACTCCGACTTGGTCATCGTCTTCAACAAACGACTCCTGCTACTTGCTCTGCGTGTCGAGCTTGGCCTTCAGCAGTGCGCCGAGGTTGGTCGTCCCGGTCTGTGCCTCGGCCTGCATGCGCTCCATCGCCGCCGAGGTCTCGGCGGTGTCCTTCGCCTTGATCGACAGGTTGATGCCGCGATTCTTGCGGTCGACGTTGATGATCATCGCGTTGACGTTATCACCTTCCTTCAGGTGATTGCGCGCATCTTCCACGCGGTCGGCCGCGATCTCGGACGCACGCAGGAAACCTTCGATGTCGCCACCGAGGTCGATGACAGCGCCCTTGGCATCGACCGACTTGACCGTGCCGGTGACCATCGAGCCCTTTTCGTGTCCCGCAGCGAAGTTGGTGAACGGATCGCCCGACAGCTGCTTGACGCCGAGTGAAATGCGCTCGCGCTCAGTGTCGATCGCCAGCACCATCGCCTCGATCTCGTCGCCCTTCTTGTACTTGCGGACCGCATCCTCGCCGGTCTCGCTCCACGACAGGTCGGACAGGTGCACCAGGCCGTCGATGCCGCCATTCAGGCCGATGAAGACGCCGAAGTCGGTGATCGACTTGATCTGTCCCTTGACCTTGTCACCCTTCTTGTGCGAGAGCGCGAAGTCATCCCACGGATTGGGCTTGCACTGCTTCATGCCGAGGCTGATGCGGCGGCGCTCCTCGTCGATCTCGAGCACCATGACCTCGACTTCGTCGCCGAGCTGCACGATCTTCTTGGGGTCGACGTTCTTGTTGGTCCAGTCCATCTCGGAGACGTGCACCAGGCCCTCGATGCCGGCCTCGATTTCGACGAATGAGCCGTAGTCGGTGATGTTGGTGACCTTGCCGAACAGGCGCGTGCCTTGCGGATAGCGGCGCGCGAGACCCACCCACGGATCCTCTCCCAGCTGCTTGACGCCCAGAGAAACGCGGTTCTTCTCCTGGTCGAACTTCAGGATCTTCGCGGTGATTTCCTGGCCGACCTGCACCACCTCGCTCGGATGGCGCACGCGGCGCCAGGCCAGATCGGTGATGTGCAGCAGGCCGTCGATGCCGCCGAGGTCGACGAACGCGCCGTAGTCGGTGATGTTCTTGACCGTGCCCTTGACGATCGCGCCTTCCTTCAGGTTCTCGAGCAGCTTCGCGCGCTCTTCGCCCATGCTGGCCTCGACCACCGCACGGCGGGAGACCACGACGTTGTTGCGCTTGCGGTCGAGCTTGATGACCTTGAACTCGAGCGTCTTGCCCTCGTACGGCGTGGTGTCCTTGACCGGTCGCGTGTCAACCAGGGAACCGGGCAGGAACGCGCGGATGCCATTGGTCATGACCGTGAGGCCACCCTTGACCTTGCCGGTGATCGTGCCGGACACGAGTTCGCCGCTGTCGAGCGCCTTCTCGAGGTTCATCCAGGCCGCCAGGCGCTTGGCTTTGTCGCGCGACAGGATGGTGTCGCCGTAGCCGTTTTCGAGCGACTCGATCGCGACCGAGACAAAATCACCCGGATTGACGTTCAACTGGCCGTTGTCGTCCTTGAATTCCTCGAGCGGGATATAGGCCTCCGACTTGAGGCCGGCGTTGACGACAACGAAGTTGTAGTCGACGCGGATCACCTCGGCGGTGATCACTTCGCCCTGCTTCATCTCCTGACGATTCAGGCTCTCTTCGAAGAGGGCGGCAAAACTTTCAGGATTGCCGATGTTGCTGGTAGTGCTGCTGTGAGTTGCGACGGATGACATGTAAGGGACCCAGTGAAAACCAAAACCTGCAATTCTCGCTTCGGCATTGCGCCTCGGCGGAGTTGACGATACGCAACGGGGAAAACCTGCACCGGGCTGGCGCCCGCGACAAAGACGTCCCTGCTGCACCCTTTTGCTGCTGACTACTGCTACTCGACCGGTGGCGTGCTGCCTTGCTGCCGGTCGCCGAACCAGCTCAATACCTGCGCCACGACCTCGTCGATCGTGAGTTCAGAGGAATCGAGCCGGAAGGCATCTTCAGCGGGCTTGAGTGGCGCCGCGGACCGTTCGACATCCCGCCGGTCGCGCGCTTCGAGATCCCGCGAAAGGTCGAGAATATTAGTGGAAATTCCTTTTTCCATCAACTGCTTATGCCGGCGCTCCGCCCTCGTCTGCACGCTCGCGGTCAGGAACACCTTGAGCACGGCGTCGGGGAATACGACGGTGCCCATGTCACGCCCGTCGGCCACGAGCCCCGGCGCGGTCCGACAACCGCGCTGCAGTTGCAGCAACGCACTGCGTACGGTCGGATGCACGGCCACCTGCGACGCCGCGCGACTGATCTCCTCGGCGCGGATGGCATCGGTGACATCCACGCCCTCCAGTTCAATCCGGCCATCGCGGAACCGCGGCTGAATCGTCTGCGCCAGTCGCGCCAGCCTGGTTTCGTCTCCAGCCTCGACGCCGCTCTGCAAGCCCTTCCAGGCCAGCAGCCGGTACAGCGCGCCACTGTCCAGGTAATGAAACCCGAGCCGGTCGGCGACTCGCTGGGCGATCGTGCCCTTGCCCGAGGCCGTCGGACCGTCAATGGCAATCACGGGCGGCGGTCCGTTCATGCAGTGCCTATCGATCCCATCAGGACAATCAACTGGACTGGCTGTGACGTGCCCCGTACCTTCCCGGTCAAGGCATTCCGGAGCACAAGATGCGAATTCCCGTTCGATTGAGCCTGGCGAAGACCGCCACTTTCGCGGTGCTGCACTTCACCGTGGCGTTCACTATTGCCTACCTGCTGACCGGCAGCATCGGCATCGCCAGCGCGCTCGCGTTGATCGAGCCCATGGCGAACACGGTCGCGTTCTTCTTTCACGAGCGCGCCTGGTCACGCTTCATGCCGCGCTTCACTGGCGGTGAAACCAGCCTCGCCAGCACGTCAAAGTAGTCGGGGAAGGTCTTGGACACGCACTGCGGATCCCGGATGTGAACCGGCATTCCACCCACGGCCGCCAGCGACAGGCACATCGCCATGCGGTGGTCGTCGTAGGTATCGACCGCGGCTTCCAATAACCTGGTCGGTGGATGCACCCGCAGCCAGTCGGGCCCTTCCTCGACCGTGGCGCCCAACTTGCGCAGTTCGGTCGCCATTGCAGCGATGCGATCGGTTTCCTTGACGCGCCACGATCCGATGTTCCGCAGCGTCGTCGGGCCTTCGGCGAACAACGCGACGACCGCGAGCGTCATCGCGGCATCAGGAATGTGATTGAAATCCATGTCCACGCCGCACAGGCGACCCAACGGCGGCGCCGACGCCTCGATGCAATCGTCGCCGAGCAGCGTCCGTGCACCCATCGCCGCCAGCGCCTCGATGAAACGAACATCGCCCTGCACGCTGCCACGCCCGACTCCCTCGACACGAACGGGTCCGCCGGCGATCGCACCGAGCGCGAGGAAATACGACGCGCCCGAGGCGTCGCCTTCAACCGTGATCCGGCCCGGCGACGCGTATGACGCCTGCGGCACGAGGAACTCGTCGCCCCGGCGCTCCACTGCAACACCGAAACGCCGCATCAACGCGACCGTCATGTCGATGTACGGCCGCGAAATCAGCGGGCCTTCCACTGAAATCGTCAAGCCGCCCTCGGGCGCTGTCAGCGGCCCGGCCATCAGCAAGCCGGTCAGGAACTGGCTCGAGACGTCGCCGCGGACCGTCACGCGATCCGCATTCAACGACGACGCAGCGTGGATCTCCAGTGGCGGATAGCCGGGCTGACCCTGACAGGTGATGCGCGCGCCGAGCGCGTTGAGCGCCTCGACCAGGTCGCCAATCGGCCGCTCGCGCATGCGGGAGACGCCGTCCAGTACATAGCGCCCACCGCTGAACGCGAGCGCGGCCGTCAGCGAGCGATAGGCGGTTCCCGCGTTGCCGAGGAAGAGGTTCGCGTCGCGTATGGGAAACGTGCCGCCGCAGCCGACGACCCGCAGCGCCCCGCGAGACTGCGACAGCGTCACGCCGAGGGTCGCAAGCGCCTCGCGCATCACGCGCGTGTCGTCCGCGTCGAGCAGCCCGTCGATCAGCGTCTCACCACGAGCCAGCGCGGCGAGCAGCAGAACGCGATTGGAGATGCTCTTGGAACCGGGCAGGCGCACCGCGCCGCCGGCGCGAAGGATCGGATCAATCGTCAGGACGGCGGGCCAGGAAGTCACGTGACGATGATGCCACGCGTCGATCCCGGCTCAGCGATCCCAGCAGATTTCCTTGGTGCTGCCGCCCTGCCCTAGTGCGCCAGTGTGATCAATGGTCAATGCGCCGCACTGGTCCCCGGCCATGGTGCCGGTGGGCGTGGCAGTCAGCGTGAAACTCGTCGCGTCGGAGGCGAGCGCGATGTCGTACTTCTTCGTACCCTTGGATGGCGACTGCTTCAGAGTTGCCGGCAAGGCGGCCCCGGCGTACGTACCGTTCTGTGTACGGAAGCGCTCCATCCACTGAGCGGCCATCAGCACCTGCCCGCGTGCGTCGCTGCGATTCGCGCGCACGATGTAGGCGGTGTAGCTGGGGATCGCGATGGCGGCGAGGATCCCGATAATCACCGTCACGATCACCACTTCAATGAGAGTGAACCCTCGGTTCACTCCCCTGCCACCTCGCATCCTGCGCACTGGCTCTCCTTACCGCATCGGCCGCCAGCTACGGATCGGCATGACGCCCGAGCACTGCGTCGGGATTCCGGCCAGCGTGCCATCGACCTTCAGGCCAACGTGAGTGCATGTGCCCGTCGCCCCCTGCTGCTTGGCGACATCGGTGGCACTGGCCTGCTTGTACTTCGGCTTGGCCATCATCGTCTCGATTTCGTCCTGGGTCATCGTGTGCACACTCGCTCCCGGTACGCCAGCGGCTTCGTACAGCGGAACCAGGCCACCCACCGTACCCGGATCGACCCGGATACAGACCGAGTCTGCGCCCTGGCCGGAGAAGCCCGACTGCGTGAATCCGCCCGCGAGATCGATACGGCAGAGCTGCGAGACACCGCCCGGGATGCACGGATCGCCCGACGAGGTCGGCGAGAACGTCGACAGCGACAGCACCCCCGCGTCCATGACCATCGGCGCAATGATCCGCTCGCCGTCCGCCGACTTCTTGTCGGCGACCAGGTCGAAGAAGAATCCGGGCAGCGTGTTGGTCTTCAGCTTCGTGAAGTCCGCCGCCTTGATGTTGCGGAAGAAGTTTGCTCCGACAGTCACCTCCTCGAGTGTCAGCGACAGCAGGCTCGACCGATTCAGGTCCTTACCGGTCTTGACTTCAGCAACACCGTCGTCGCGGAACACGTAGAGGCTTTGCACGTTCTTGTCGAGCGGATCGCCGATGTCGAACAGCTTGCCGGTTCCGACCGCCACCCAGAAACCACCGTGGGGATGCAGCGTGACGCGCGGCGGCGACGTGATCGGCTGGGCCTTGTTGGTCGAGTCCTTGGCGGTGAACAGCGGCACCGGTGTCGTCGGATCGCCATCGGCATGGTTCGCGACCTTCCAGTCCGCCTTGTTGGACGAACTGAGGTCGAACTTCCAGACCTTGCCCTTGCGGTCGCCGGCGTACACGCCGATGACATTGCGATTGCCATCGAACACGGGCGTGATGGCACCCAGGCCGTTACCGGTGTCGTCGCCCGTCGAAATCGCCTTGATCAGCGAGCCGTCCAGCGCGTTGAAGATCAGCAGAGCCGCGTCCTCTTCGACACTTTCGTAGCCGTTGCCGACGATGTAGACCCACTCGCCGTTGGGCAGGGTGGCAGGCTTCGGATAGTCCTTGTCCCACCGGATGCTGCCCAGATAGCCCGGCTGCAGCACGTTGCCCAGGTGCTTCTTGATGTCCGAATCCGAGCTTTCCGAAGGAACGATGTCCCACAAGACCTTGGATTCGTCGAACTTGTCCGGTTCCGTGACGTCCAGGGCAAACAAGCCCGCCGGCCCGGCACCCGTGGAGCCCACCACGATGGTCCTCCAGACACCGCCCGACCAGACATCGCCCTCCACGACCGGCCCGTCGACCATGTAGAAGTGCGTGTAGCCCGGGTCAGCGACGTCCTTCAGCTTCGCGTACGTCGCCCGGGGAACGAAGGCGAACATTTCCGCTCCGGTGTTGGCGTTCAGTCCGTGGAACATGCCGTCGTTGGCGCCAAAGGCGATCATCGGCGCGCGGCTCGACTTCTTCTTCTTGACGTAGTCGGTGTACCAGGGTGCGCCGTTCTTCGTCTGGTCCGACGTATCAAAGTAGGACGCCGCCGGAGACAGCTGGTAGGCAAACGCCGTGTCGTTCGAGAACAGCGGACTGGAGTTGACGACCGTGCCCAGGATCGTGTCACGACGGTTGCGGTAGATGTTCTTGCCGTCGCCATCAGCGCTGCGCAGCTCGTTCGAGACATCGCCGCGAATGTAGTCGAGCACCTCGCTCTTGCCGAGCAGTGCCTGTTGACTCGCGTCGATCTTGGCCCAGAGGAACGGCACACCGGTGTTCACCGCGGTCGAGGTGAAGATCGCGCGCTTGTCCCAGGCGGGGAAGCTGGTTTTCCACTTCAGCGCTGTTGCCATCGGATCCGTCTTCGCTTTGAGCGCGCCGAGCAGCTTGACCGAGTCAAACGCCATGACCTCGCCGTCCCAAACGTCGGTACGGAACGTTGCCTGGACCACCATGCCGGTCGGCGTCACGTACGAGCTGGAAACGCTCGGCGCCACACCGGCCGACGGATCCCTCAGGAACGAGGCCAGCGATTCAAGGATGCCCTGGCGCAGCTTGTTGGCGTCCGCAGCCGCATAGAACTCGCCGCCGCTCACCAAGGCCGCACGCATGGTGTCGTTGATGCGGTTGCCATACGTGACCCCCGCGTCGAACACCGTGCAGCCGACCGCCTTGTTTTCCGCCGCCGCGTTTTCGTCGACGATGCGGCAGTCCTCCATGCCGACCTGTGGCCAGGCCATGGCCGCCTTGCCGGTGATGGCGGCGCGGGCGGTCGATTCCTCAGTCGCGGAAACCCCGTATCCGACGATGTAGGTGGACATGTGCTGCCAGAAGGCGGCATCGCGGCTGTCGGGCTTGAGGCCGTTCTTCATGGCCAGCTCCGGCCGAAGGTCGCGGCTCCAGAAGTAGAACGCGATATCCGAGAGCGTATTGCCCTGGTCCGACTTGCCGCCGCCGAACCAGGTTTCCGTCGCTGGATCGTAGGTGTATGGCCCGTACTTCGTGCCCACCTTCGGGTCCTCGCCATCCTGCTTCGGACCCGCGCTGCCGAGCGCCGTCAGCACGGTGCTGGTCACGCCGCCCACCGCGACGGGATCCAGTTCAGCTGCGTAGTAGGCATCTTCCATCCGCGGCTGCGGCTTCTTCGCCACGGCCGGATTGACCTTGGTCCACTCCCCGTCGGTCGCCAGCAGCGTGAAGTTGCGCCGGCACCAGAGATTGTCTTCCGGCTTTTCGCCGGTCTGCGGGAACATGGCCCAGGGCGACTGATTGTCAGTGCGGGCAAAGTACCGGCCGACCCCGTAGAGCGCCTCACGGTTTGGCGTCGAGCCCGTCCAGTTCAGCTGGAACAGCCAGTCAAAGACCTCCTGCCGATACGGCAGTCCGATTTCGAACGTGCGCACGCCGCGCTCCACCGCGCCCCAATTCGTGCCGCCGTCAATCGTCGGCAGGGGATCGCTCACTCGATTGGCCAGGTTCGTCGGATCCCAGGGCTTGGCGGCACCGCGCTGGTTGTTGATGCGACCGAAGCCGATGCGCAGGTACTGCGAGTTGTCCTTCATGTCCGACAGCGCCTGCGAGCTGACCGCGACCGCGGTAAACAGTCGGCTGCGGTAATACGCGTACCAGTTCGCAAAGTTCTGGGCTTCCTCGTCGAACGTGCACCAGCTGCCGGCGGCGCAATCCGTGCGGGATGACGCGGCTCCGGTGACCGGATCGACGACCGGGAACTGAAGGGCAGGATCAGTGTTGTCGCGGGCACCGCTCTTCCAGCTCTTCTCGCGGTTGATCTCCACCAACCGGTAGTTCGACGGCTTCGAGCGCTCGGCCGCCGTCATGTTCGGACCTTCGTAGACGTAATAGCGGGCCGGCACCAGCGTCACGCCGGTATAGGTCCACTTGTCGGCCGGGCAGGTCCAGCCCGGATCGTAGGTCTTGCAGGTGTCCTCTACGTCCTTGTTGACCGGCGTCTTGCAGGTGGTGTTGACCGTCGCTGTGTTGTAGTCCTTGCACTTCGCGAGGTCGTCGACTACCGCGGTATTCCACGTCTTGCACGATGCCAGGTCGTCGACAACGGCCGTGTTGTACGTGTTGCAGGACGTCAGGTCGTCCACCACGCCGCTCCAAGTCTTGCAGGTGCCGTCTTCGTAGCTGAGGATTTCGTACGTCTTGCAGGTGTCATCCACCAGCTTCGTGCCGTAGGTCTTGCAGGTGCCCTTGACGGGGTCCGACCAGGCGATACACGCGTCATTGACCTTCACGGTGGTACAGACCTGCTTGAATCCGCTCTCGGCCGTCGGATCCTCGACCAGTACGCAGGTAGTCTCGTCCTTCTGGCTCCACCCCGTGCATATCGTGCCGGGCAGCCAGTTCCAGGCGAGGCAGTTGCCGAAGTCCGTCACCGACTTCTTGTTGTACTCGGTACAGGTGGGCCCATAGACCGGCTTGTCCTTGTTGTACTCGAGGCAGGTACCGCCGGGCTTTGTGTTGTAGACCGCGCAGGTCGTGTTGACCGTCTTCTTGTTGTACTCAGCACAAGTCGTGTTGACCGTCTTTTTCTCGTATTCCTTGCACGTAGTCGTTGACGACGGCAGTATTCCATTCGGCACAGAAGTCGAACACCGACTTGTAGTTCCACGCGATGCACGGCGGAGTGACAGCACAGACGGGGTCGCCGGAATTCGTGAACAGGTCCGAACCCTGGGCGCCTTCTTCCGGGATTGGCGGGTACACCGCCAGGCCCGCAGGACCGGCCAGTGTCAACTCCCAGCGCACAGGCGACGCGCTGGCATTCCACGCCCACTTACTTTCGGCCGTAATGCCAGTCGTCCACCACACCAACGATGTCGACGTGTTGATGCCCTGCCCTACCGCTCCCCGGGCTTTTGAGACCCACTCCCGATCCGTGCCTGAAATGCCGCGGAACCGCATGTCGCGCTGCGTCACCTTGGTCATGTCGGCGACGTTGGTCGAACCGCCGTAGTCGGCGTTCGGCAGGTTCTCGGTCGCCTTCGGGAAGCTGGCGGTCGCGACCGGCTTGTTGTTGTCGTTCCAGGGCCGGTACGTCATCGTCGGGTTGTACCAAAGCGGATTGAACGCCGGCGCCCGCAGCATGAACTCGTTGGTGGCGGAGACGTTCTTCGTCGTGGTGTAGTACTTGATCGCGACCGAGCCGGTCGGCTCCGTGAGTCCGGGGGGCGTCTGCAGCTTGTAGGACATCATCGACGCGGAGTCGTCCATCAGCAGCATGACGTTCGCCGGCTGGGATCCAACGGCGAACATTGGCCTCTGCGAAAGCGTGCTGGCGGCAAAGACGGTCGCGGGCTGCAGCACCAGCGTCTGGATGACGAGGACAGCCAGCGCCTTCGCCCAGAGCGGTCGCTCGCGCAGCTGCGCGATATTGGAGGGACGATCGGAATTGTTGGTAATCATTGTTGATCTCCTGCGCACCTAGCTGTCAGCCTTCAGTCTGTGTAAAGGCGCAGCTCACTCTGCGCATACAACGTCCTGGCCCCCCCCGGCAGATCCGGCGCCGCGGTCTGCACCCGCGCCGTAATCCGAAACTTGCGCCACCGGTCGTCTATCCCGGTGTTACAGGCCGTTCCCTTCTTTCCATCAGGACTGATCGGAGGCGCCAACTCGCAGGTCGCGTCCTCGATCACGCAGATTGGATCGCCCGTCACGCCCGGCAGATTGACTCCGGTGAAGTTCAGCGACGCATCGTCCTTCCAGTTGTCCGAGTCCAGCCACGCGGCCTTGCCGGGAACCGATTTCGCGATCACGGTCTCCAGCGGAGCTGTCGTGACCCGCCATTCGCACCACCGCAAGACCGTCTGTGTCGCTGAATCGAGCATGATCGCTTCGCGCGTGTAGCCGGCGAGGCGCTCATCAACGGTCGCGCGCCGCACCTGCATGACCACCAGGGCCGTGAGAACCGTCAGAATTACCAGCACCACCGGCAGAACCACGCCCATCATGCGAACGCGCGACGGGGTCCGGCGGCGAGAAAAGGATGCGATTGGCATGCTGTTTTCCTTACAGCGTCAGCGCCGGACTGGCCGTTGCCCGGGAGCGCACGGTGAAAACCTGCGCGTAAGTGCGCTGGAGCTTGCCGGTCGTCGTGGTTTCGACCAGATCGCCCTTGCCTTCCTCTGCTTCCTTCTCAGTGGTCGGGCATCGCGTGGCCTTGGTGTTGGTCGAATCGTCCGAGATGCCCAACTCGTCGGTTTCCACCGTCATGCACACCATGACTGCGGTCACGTAGTCCCAGGCATTGGTCACCGTGCTCGCCTGCGCGTTGAGGAACGTGGCATCCCGAACCGATCCGCCCAGCGGCGCGGCATTCGTGACGCCGTACTTTGCCGCCTCGAAGCCGGCATCATCAAACCGGAAGAACACCTTGAAGTGCTTGACGTTGCCGACGAGCGGCTGGTTGCCACCCCCGCCGTTGCCCTGGCAGTTGAGGCTGGTCCCGGCCGCGTTGAGGCCGAACACGCTGGTCACCATACGCCGCACCACGCCGGCCTTGGCGTGGGCCGAAGCAATCTCGATTGTTTCGTCCTGATTCGCGTTACTGTCGCCGGCGCAGTCCGGCATCGTCAGGTTCGCCTGCTCCGCCGCCGAGACCACCGCGATTTCCGGCCGGGCCTGGAAGCGCACATAAAGGACGTCGCCAGGCACCGTTTTGCCGGTGTCGCAGGTCAGGTCGGGCGGGGAGGCAAACGGATCCTTGAACGGCCGGCCGACGCACCCGCGAATGTGCGCACCGTCGAACATCGTCTGTCCGCGGGCGGCCCAGTCGGATCCGATGATCTCGCCGTAGCCGGCGAGCTTGATCGCGTCACCGATGAAGAACATGGCGAGCCGCGCACCCTCTTCGACCGAGCCCACCTGGCTCGCCATGCGCGAGACCTTGCTGGACGAGAAATACAGCGAGGCGACCGCGCCAATGATCACCAGGCTGATGGCCATCGCAATGACCAGCTCGATCAGTGTCCGGCCGCGCTCGGCAAAGCGCGCGAGAGAAAGTCCGTTTGCGTGAGTACGAGTCATGGATACACCAGCGCCTGGTAGCAGCGGTAGTCAGCCGGAATGTCGCCCGAAATCGCGGCGCACAGCGGGTCCACGCCCTCGCCCTTGGACTGCGGCTCGGCCCAGGCCACGGACACGGAAAGGCGGTTCGGGACCGCGGCATCCCACACCAGATAGGCAGCGGACCCCGGAATGCGCCGACGCAACTCGATGACCCACTGGTCGAGATCGCGCGCGGCGACTTCCTCGAGCGTGCACGCTGTCTTGGTCGCGCAGACTGCGACACTTCCTGGCGCCGCGTCCGTGTTCTTCAGGTCGAGGTCGTACTCCCCCGCAGTGAAGCCAAGATGGTTGGCACGCATGCGCTCGGCCAGCTGCTCCACCATCTCGGCCGCCGCCTTGCGATCGGCTGAGTCCTTCTGGTGGCTCAACGTGCGTGCCTGCAATCCGAGCAAACCGAGTACGCCAAAGGCGACGATCGTCAACGTCACCAGGATCTCGATCATCGACACGCCGCGGACTGACCGCGGACGGGGCAGTGGGGTGATCTGGGTCAGCATTTCCCGCTCGAAGGAAGTTTGGTGGCGGCACGACCGGTGCCGGCGGCCATGGCCACGCAACGGCCCGCACCGGTCAGGTTGTTCTCGACGCCCGTCTCCGAAGTCTTGCGATAGTCAATGGCAAAGGTTGGTGTGGCTCCCGGGATCGCGGGGGTCGCCTGCATGAACCCGTTTCCGTTGAAGGAGACAACTTCGTCTGCACCGAGGTTGGACACAATGAAGGCGTGCAAAGCGCCGACACGCGTCGGTTGCTGGCGACGCAACACGACGTCGTTGTCTTCCAGCTGGCGTTCGTCGTGCCGCCGACCTTGGCAAAGGTGATGTAGCCGCTGCCCCAGTCGTTTTCGCCAAAAGGCGCACCGGCCGTGCCGCTGCACTCCAGCTTCGGGACGCTTTTCGAGTCCACCGCGTTCGGGTTGAGCGTGCGGCGAGACGGAAACGGGTGCGCCGCGGCGGATGGCCTCAGCGCGCGCGAGCTGCAGCGCTGCCAGCAGATCATTACTGGCATTCGAAGCCCGATTGCGCGCGATGAACCACTGGAACGACGGAATGGCCGTCGCGACCAGGATCGCAGAGATCGTGATCACGACCAGCAGTTCGATCATCGTGAAGCCGCGCGAGTGCATGGATGCAGATTCGGTTTGATGCCTGAACAAAGCTTATCTACACGTACGCGGCATTGCCCGCAGTCACCGCTCAGTGGAACTGAACCCGCGACGAGCGGAGGGGACGCGCTATCGGTCGCGCGAACGGACGAGACTCGGCCTGAATTGGCTAGGCCGAGTAGCCGAATTCAAGGGATCGAACCGATCCTGCGGAAGTGGGGTGCGCTAATCCGACCGGATGAGCACCATCAAACCGCGGCGCTCTTGCTGCGCTTGGCCGCGGCAGCTGCCGTGAACACGGCATGCAACGTTGCGCCGTCGCCGGCTTCCACGGCGGCCTGGAGAAGGTCCAGCTGCGCGCGATAGGCGCGCAGCTCGTCAGCCAGCGGCCCACGATTGGCGAGGCAGACGTCCCGCCACATGTCGGGACTCGAGGCGGCGATGCGCGTGAAGTCCCGGAACCCGGCCCCGGCGTGAGAGAAGCGCGTCTGCGCGTCCGGACCGCACGCGATCATTTCGACCAGGGCGAACGCGAGCAGGTGTGGCAGATGGCTCACTGCGGCGAAAACCCTGTCGTGCTGTTCCGGACTCAGTCGCTCGAGCCGAGCGCCGACCTTCCGCCAGAGCTCCTCCACAAGCGCAGTAGCCGAAGCATCAGTCGCCGGGATCGGTGTAGTGATCACCAGGTGGTTGCGGAACAGTCGGCAGCCGCGTGCTCCACCCCTGGTCGCTCCCCGCCGGCGATCGGATGCGCCGGCACGAAACGGGGAAATGCAGGTCCGAGAGCCGTCCGGCATCGTCAATCACGCTGCACTTGGTGCTGCCAACGTCACTGACTACCGCGGACGTCTTCAAGGCGCCTGCAATTTCCGAGAACGTCGCTCGCATGGCGCCGACGGGCGTGGCAACGACAACAAGGTCTGCGGCGCTTGCGGCATCGGCGGCGCTGGTCGCCGCGCGGTCGATGATGCCGCGAGAAAGCGCGGTCCTGATGGCGTCAGCGTTGGCGTCAAAACCCGCCACCTGACTCACGGCCCCTGCCGCACGCAGGCCGCGGCGAACGATCCTCCGATCAGTCCGACGCCGATCAGAGCGAGCTTCATTCGCGCGCCGCAGCGAGCGCTTCCGGCAGCGCCCGCAGGAACACGTCGTTCTCCTCCGGCAGCCCGACGGTGATGCGCAGCCACTCCGGAAGGCCGTGAGTTGGCCACCGGACGCACCGATCACGCCGCGTTTCAGCAGTTCCTGATAGACACGCGCCGCCGGCCCCACCTTCACCAGCACGAAATTGCCGACGCTGGGGACGTACTCGAGGCCGAGCGCCTCAAAGGCCTCGGTCAGTTGCTGCATTCCGCGCAGGTTGAGTTCATAGCTGCGTGCCAGAAAAGCATCATCGGCCAGCGCCGCGACCGCGGCGGCCTGTGCCACCGTGTTGACGTTGAAAGGCTGGCGTACGCGGTTCATCAGGTCCGTCAGTTCCTGCTGCGCCAGCCCGTAGCCGACGCGCAACCCAGCCAGTCCGAAGGCCTTGGAAAACGTGCGCGACACGATCGACATCGGTAGCGCCGCACCCAGGCGGTGCTGTCGACGCGCAACTCCGGCGGCAGGTACTCGTTGTAGGCCTCGTCGAGCACGACGACGACTCGCGATGGCACTCGCGCAAGGAAGCTGTCGATTGCCTCGAGCCTTCAGGTGAGTCCCGGTGGGGTTGTTGGGATTGGCCACGTAGATCAGGGCCGTGTCTGGCGCGATCGCCTCCAGCATTGCGTCGAGATCGTGGCCGAGCTTGTGAGCCGGACGACGATCGGGCGCGCTCCGCGGGCCTGCGCGGCCAGCGCGTAGACGGCAAAGGAGTGCTGCGCGTAGATGCAGCTGCGCCCGGGCGTGAGCGTCGCGGCCGCCGCCAGCTCGAGGATGTCGTTGCTGCCGTTGCCGAGCGTGATCCAGTCCATCGGCACGCCGTAACGCGCTGCCAGAGCAGCCTTCAGCTCGAACCCGTTGGCATCCGGATAGCGGCCGAGGTCTTCGACAGCCGCTGCCATTGCCTTCTTCGCGGAGTCCGGCACACCCAGCGGATTTTCGTTCGAGGCGAGCTTGACGATGCGAGACGGATCCAGACCGTATTCGCGCGCCAGTTCCTCGATCGGCTTGCCGGCCTGATACGGCGCAATCGCGCGCACGTGCTCCAACGTGCCGAGCGCCGACGCGGGATCCTTCAAGGTTGCGCCCATCGCTGCCCCTTCACTCAGCGCTCGGCGGGATAGGACCCGAGGCACTTGTAGAACGCACAGGCCTTCTGCAACTCGGCCAGCGCGGTTGCGACCTTCGGATCGTCCTGGTGCCCTTCGACGTCGACGTAGAAGTAGTACTCCCAGGTGCCGACTCGGGCCGGTCGCGACTCGAAACGCGTCATCGACACGCCATGCCGCGACAGCGGCTCCAGCATGTGGAAGACCGCGCCCGCCTGGTTCGGCACCGAGAGAATCAGCGATGTCTTGTCACGCCCCGGTGACACCGAGGGCCGCGTGACCTGCCGCCCGAGCACGGCAAAACGCGTGCGGTTGTTCGGGTCGTCCTGGATGTGCGTGGCCACCGCGCTGAGCTGATACCGGACCGCCGCGCGATCACCCGCGATCGCTGCGATCGTCGGATCGTCCGCCGCCAGGCGCGCCCCTTCGGCGTTGCTCGCCACGGCTCGTCGCTCGATCGCCGGATAGTGCTGGGCCAGCCATCCCGCGCATTGCGCCAGCGCCTGCGAGTGCGCGCAGATGCACTGCACCCCGTCCATCGAGCCGCTGCACGTCAGCAGGTTGTGATCGACGGTCAACGAGAGTTCCGCCATCAGCTTCAGTGGCGTCGCGAGCAGCAGATCGAGCGTCCGGCTGACCGCGCCCTCGGTCGAGTTCTCGAGCGGCACGATGCCGACGTTTGCGCTGCCTGCTTCAGTCGCACGGAATACTTCATCCAAGGTCGCGCAGGGCAGGCCGGTGACGCTGGTGCCGAACTGCCGATGCATCGCCGTTTCGGAAAACGTGCCAGAAGGCCCGAGGAACGCCACCGTCAGCGGCCGCTCGAGCGCGCGGCACGCCGACATGATCTCGCGGAACACATTGCCCAGCGCCGCCGCCGGCAGCGGCCCCTTGGACACCGACGTTACCTTGCGCACCACCTCGGCTTCGCGCTCGGTGCGCAGCACCGGGGAATCCACCTCGCCCTTGAGGCGACCGACCTCGGCCGCGAGGCGCGCGCGTTCGTTCAGCAGTTCGACGAGTTGCGCGTCGACGCGATCGATCGCGTCGCGCAGCGGCTGGAGCCGCTTGTCGATCGACTCAGCCATGGCGCCGCTCGACGTCACGCATGCCGGATGAAAAGATGTAGGCGCGTCGCAAAGTGCGCTTTCGGCTCAGCCCTCTGGCGGCGGCGAATCGGCTCCGTCACCTTCCGTCGTCGACTCGCTCACGGTGTCGTGCCCGTTGCCGTTCTCGCTGTCGCGCTCGACCACCCGTTGCAGGCCTGACAGCGTGGTGCCGTCATCCAGCGCAATCAGCGTCACGCCCTGGGTGGCGCGTCCCATCTCGCGGATCTCGGCGACGCGCGTGCGGATCAGCACGCCACCGGTCGTGATCAGCATCACCTCGTCGTCGCCGTGCACCAGTGTCGCGGCGACGACCTTGCCGTTACGCTCGCTGGTCGCGATCGCGATCATGCCTTTGGTGCCACGGCCGTGGCGCGTGTATTCGACGATCGGCGTGCGCTTGCCGTAGCCGTTCTCGGTTGCCGTCAGCACGCTCTGCGCCTCGTCCTCGGCCACCAGCATGGCAATCACCTGCTGGCCGTCGTCGAGATGCATGCCGCGCACGCCGCGTGCCGTCCGGCCCATCGGCCTCACGTCGTTCTCGTCGAAGCGCACCGCCTTGCCCGCATCGGAGAACAGCATCACGTCGTGCTGGCCATCGGTGATCGCGGCGCCGATCAGGTAATCGCCCGGATCGAGGTCGACCGCGATGATGCCGGCCTTGCGCGGATTGCTGAACTCGGTGAGCGCGGTCTTCTTGACCGTTCCCATCGCGGTCGCCATGAAGACAAAGTGTTCCTCGTCGTACTGCTTGATCGGCAGCACCACGGTGATTTTCTCGTCCTCGGTCAGCGGGAACATGTTGACGATCGGCTTGCCGCGCGCGGTGCGCGCACCCTGCGGCACCTCCCAGACCTTCAGCCAGTAGAGCCGCCCGCGGTTGGAGAAGCACAGGATCGTGTCGTGCGTGTTGGCGATGAAGAGCTGGTCGATCCAGTCGTCCTCGCGCATCGCCGCCGCCTGCTTGCCTCGGCCGCCGCGCTTCTGCGCGCGGTAATCAGCAAGCGGCTGGCTCTTGATGTAACCGGTGTGCGAGAGCGTGACGACCATGTCCTCGCTCGCGATCAGGTCCTCGGTCATCAGGTCCTGCGCGCTGCGCACGATCTCCGACCGGCGCGCATCGCCGAATTCACTCTTCAGTGCCAGCAGTTCGTCGGCAATGATGTCGGTGATGCGAGACGGTTTGGCAAGGATGTCGAGCAGGTCGGTGATGGTCTCCATCACCTCGCGGTACTCGTTGACGATCTTGTCCTGCTCCAGCCCCGTTAGCCGCTGCAGGCGCATCTGCAGGATCTGCTCCGCCTGCTCCTCCGAAAGGCGGTACAGCCCGTCGTCCTGCAGGCCATAGCGCGCCTCCAGGCCATCCGGCCGGTAGGCGGCCATGTCGGCTCCGGAGCGCGTCAGCATCTCGCGCACCAGCGACGAGTCCCATGCGCGCGCCATCAACGCCGTCCTGGCGACCGGCGGCGTCGGCGCCGGCCTTGATGATGGCAATGAACTCATCGATGTTCGCCAGCGCCACCGCCAGGCCTTCCAGCACGTGGCCGCGCTTGCGCGCCTCCTTGAGCTCGAACACGGTGCGCCGCGTGACCACTTCGCGCCGGTGCGACAGGAACGCGTCCAGCATCTGCTTGAGGTTCAGCAGCCGCGGCTGGCCGTCGACCAGCGCCACCATGTTGACGCCGAAGGTATCCTGCAACTGCGTCTGCTTGTAGAGGTTGTTGAGCACCACCTCCGGCACTTCGTTGCGCTTGAGCTCGAACACCACGCGCATGCCCGACTTATCGGACTCGTCGCGGATGTCGGAGATGCCTTCCAGCCGCTTCTCGTTGACCATCTCCGCGATGCGCTCGAGCAGCACGCGCTTGTTCACCTGGTACGGCAGCTCGTCGACGATGATCGCGCTGCGCGCCCCCTTGTCGATCTCCTCGAAGTGCATCTTGGCGCGCATGACGACGCGACC